>NZ_LMRO01000001.1:0-1117500 GCF_001426165.1 Rhodococcus sp. Leaf233 | reverse complement strand
ATCCCAGAGTGCAGGGCAGATCACCCACGTGTTACTCACCCGTTCGCCGCTCGTGTACCCCGATCTCAGGTCGGCTACCCGTCGTCGCCTTGGTAGGCCATTACCCCACCAACAAGCTGATAGGCCGCGGGCCCATCCTGCACCGATAAATCTTTCCACCACAACACATGCATGCTGTGGTCATATCCGGTATTAGACCCAGTTTCCCAAGCTTATCCCAGAGTGCAGGGCAGATCACCCACGTGTTACTCACCCGTTCGCCGCTCGTGTACCCCGAAAGGCCTTACCGCTCGACTTGCATGTGTTAAGCACGCCGCCAGCGTTCGTCCTGAGCCAGGATCANTGTTACTCACCCGTTCGCCGCTCGTGTACCCCGAAAGGCCTTACCGCTCGACTTGCATGTGTTAAGCACGCCGCCAGCGTTCGTCCTGAGCCAGGATCAAACTCTCCGTAAAAGACCTGCGAAACAACAGTCCCGAAAGACCGTGAATCAGTCAAAGACATCAAGTCAAATCACTAGCAAAAAAACTCAACTAGCATTTTCAAACAACACCCGACAACAACCACCACAAGCGGATGGCTGATACATCGAATGCTTTCACCAAATAAAATTCGGCACTGACATTCATCGACACACTGTTGAGTTCTCAAANACCCGACAACAACCACCACAAGCGGATGGCTGATACATCGAATGCTTTCACCAAATAAAATTCGGCACTGACATTCATCGACACACTGTTGAGTTCTCAAAGAACACGCACACACTCGAACCCCACGAACACACGATYCGTARGCCTCAAGGGCAACTGTTCCAGCCTATCCCAGCTTGGTCTCGGACACAAGGCCCGACTCTTGGGGGATAAAACCTGCCGAGCCACACGTCCAACCTCGTTCACCCAGTCCGTGAAGACCGGGTCGGTGTCCGTCGCTCTGACTCGACAAAAGTTACGCCACCAACCCCACACACGCAAATCGGCAGGTNGTAGGCCTCAAGGGCAACTGTTCCAGCCTATCCCAGCTTGGTCTCGGACACAAGGCCCGACTCTTGGGGGATAAAACCTGCCGAGCCACACGTCCAACCTCGTTCACCCAGTCCGTGAAGACCGGGTCGGTGTCCGTCGCTCTGACTCGACAAAAGTTACGCCACCAACCCCACACACGCAAATCGGCAGGTCAGGGCGCTGGAGACGCGTCGAGCCGGCCGAGACGGCACCGAACGCCTCGGAATCGGCGGTCAACTGGACAAAGCGTCGCGCGCAAATCGACGGGACCAACTCGGTGAGTCCGATACGGCTTCCCGAAAGTAGAAGCTCGGGCCATGGGCACCGATGAGGTCGAGAAAGCTCATGGTCGTCTGAGCAGCGAACTTGGCGTCGAAAACACCGGAATCCTCACTGGCCCAGCCTAATTCCGAGACCGTCTCGATCAGCATCTCGTTACGGTGGGCTGCTGAGGCCGATGCGGCCAGGGAGATCAGGAACAGCGTCGCGGCATCGGTCTCGTACGTCTCCCTCCCCAGCGGAAGCCGCGAGGCCGCATGGCGCCACATGCCGATCGGGTCGTCTGCCAGTGATTCGCCGAGCTTCGTGCGCAGCAGCCGCCCCTTCGCGATGCGGGTCAACCCGAGGTGTCGGACCGCCTCGCGCAAGTCGGTGACCTGATGGTGGTCGATCTCGCGGCTGCTCGACCCAACCCACCCCAGACCCCAATCGAGCTCGTCGCGGATCGCTGCCACGAAAGCGGGCTTGAGGTAGCCGGCATCGGTGAGGACAGCGCCGCCGTCGCCGACTTTTCGGAGAAACCAGGTGAGCTTGGCCATCGCGATCTCGGCAACCGGCAGGTCCACCGAGCTCTCGACGGTGAGCTCGCACCGGGGCAGCAACGCCATCAGTGACGGCACGTGGGTGGGTCGTACTCGGTCGAACAGTCGCCCGATGGCCGGTGCGGCCGCCACAGCTTCGGCGAGCGTCGACCTACCGACATCTGCCGATTGCAGCACGCGGTTGACTGCATCGACCTCGAAACGGGCCGGGTCGAACGTCGGACCCCACTGGGAGAGAAGTTCGGAGTGTTCGGGGTCGGACGAGTCTGCCGCGATGTCCAGCGCCTGGGTATAGCGCGACGGACCGCCCGAGGACTCGGGAGGACACGCGCGGGCACCGTCGAGACAGATCGAACGAAGGTCGTCGATATCGGAGTCCTCGTGTTCCAGCTCGACTGTGTGGGTCCACCCGTCACCGAAATCGTATTCGTACGTCATGACGGATCCCGGGTTCGTCAACACCTCGTCGACGCGTACCCGCTCCTCACTGGAGGCGTCGTCGTCCGGTTCGTCGTCGAGGGTCTCCTGCATTTCGAACCGTCGGGTCGCCCCCGCGGTTCTGACACTGAATGCGTGCAGGTGTCGGTCTTCCCAGCCCACGGCGATCTGCAGTACCGAATGCAACTCCGACAACAACAGATCCGATCGCACGCGCACTCGTCGCCAGATCGACGGCCGCGTGTGATCGATACTCACCCTCAGCACCAGATTCGCCAGGCCACGCGCGGCACCCTCCGTTGCGCTGGGTTCGGCCGGCTCGTCGGCTTCGGGGATATCCGGCACCACCGACAGGTGCCGAACGCGGCCGGTTCTGATCGACATTCCTACGACCCTAGCCGGATCGGTGCAGCAGACCCAGGTGTCACGAAACACCGCCGCTCGATCCTGTCCGGGCGGTAGTGCAGAGCAGTATCGCCTACCCTCGTGAGGTGCCGACTCTGCGCGCCTTGGAATGCTTCGTTGCCGTCGTCGACTGCGGCTCGGTCACCGCGGCGTCGACCCGACTACACCTGTCTCAGCCGGCACTGTCACATCAGTTGGCCGCCTTGGAGAACGAGATCGGTACCCCACTACTGCAGCGACTCCCCCGTGGCGTCCGCCCCACCCCCACGGGCCTTGCCGTCCTCGATGACGCCAGGGCGGCGCTGGCGTCCGCCGAACGGGTCATCCGCACCGGCAGAGCCTGCGCGGAAGGCTCGGAAGGTCGCCTCCGGTTGGGCTGCGTCGAAACGATGACCGTTCCCGTACTGGCTCCCACACTTCGCACCTGGGCACGTAAATACCGCGACGTCGACATCGAATTGACCGAATACAGCAGCGCCGACGTGATGGCCGACGCCGTTGCGCGAGGCGATTGCGACGTGGCAGTGGGCCCCGAGTCGACGCGCTTCGTCGGGGAGGTGGTCAAGATCGGTACCGAGGACGTGGTCGCGGTGGTCCCCGAGGGCCTCGACCTAACCGACCGGCCCGACCTGTCGTGGGCCGATCTGCTCGATCGGCCCGTGGTGCACTACCACCCGACCAACGGGCTCGCCGCCTGGATCGACGCCGAGGCCGCATCGAGCGAGGTGGTTCTGACCGTTGCCACCCGCACTCGAAGTGCCAGCACAGCAGCACAACTCGCTCGGGCGGGGCTGGGCATCGCACTCGTCCCGAGTACAGCGCTGCCGCCGAGGTTCGACGGAGTCGTCAAACCGCTGCGCCCGCCACTTCGCCGGACAGTGGTGGCCATGATCGGCTCCCCTACCGACGCCCTGGTGCAACGGTTTCTCACCGACCTCGCTCGCCACGGCATGCCGAAAACACGCGGACTATGACGCCTGAGTGACGACATGGGTTCGACGAGCAACCCGGCTCCAGTGTTCGGCTCGTTCAGCTCAGACGCCCACCGCCGTCGACATGCAGTGTTGTGCCGGTGACGAAGGTGGCGGTGAGGGCGTACAGCACGGTGGCGACCACATCGGCCGGTCGACCGACGCGTCCGGCAGGATTCGCTCGCGCCGTCTCCTCGAAGAACGATTGCTTGCCGTCGCCCATGGCGTCCCATGCTCCGGAGTCCACGATTCCCGGCGACACGGCGTTCACTCGAATCGGTGCCAGTTCTACCGCCAAAGCCTCGACGAGAAACGACACGGCACCGTTCGTCGTGGACATGATCGACAGCCCTGGCGCCGGCTTCCATGCGGCAACCCCCGAAAAGAACAGCAGCGAGCCACCTTCGGAGATGTGCCCACCGAAATGCTTGGCCAACAGGATCGGCCCGATCACTTTTGCGTCGAACGCTTTTCGGATATCGGCGACGTCGAGCTCACCTATGGGTCCGTTGGCATGATCGGCGGCCAGACTCACGACGTGATCGATCGCTCCGACAGTTGCAGCAGCTGCGGCGATGGATTCCTCGTCGCTCAGATCCACAGTCAGGGCGCTGGCTCGATCACCCAGCGCAGACACAACCCGTTCCACGACATCCGGCCGACGCCCGGCGAGCACGACGCTTCCTCCGCTGTCGATGATCTCGGTAGCAACCGCCCTACCGATTCCCGACGCTCCGCCGATCACAAGTACTCGCATGGTGTTTCACCTTTCGCTCGAATGGTTCGTCACCAGTCAAACGAAAGCCTGCCGGTTCTACAATCGCGATAACGAGGCCCTGCCATAGAAAACCCGAATGAGTTATGCCGCGGGAAGCGTCAGTCCGTCGTTGATCGCGGAGACGTCGAATGCGAGCGCATCCAGCTGAGACTCGAGCGTCGTCACGGTCAACTGGACCAAGTACTGAGCTCCCTCGCCGACCACTGCGTAGCGCGTCGTCACCGCAGCCTCGAGCCCTTGGGCGACGTAGGTGCCCCGAATGAACCGTGACGGCCACCCGACCCACGACGCCGTACTCGCCTCCCGCTCGACCCACCCGGGCATCGCGCGCCCGTCACCGAAACCCAACGCCATCAACGCTTCCGGGTCGATGGAGCGAGAGAGCTTCCCGACCAGCAAGACAGCATTCGGCGCGAAACCGTTCTCCACCAGGTTCGGCTCGACCGTCACTTGGGTCGCACCGGGAAACTGTGCCGGATCGAGCGTCTGCCACCCCGCGGGAACCGGCACCGTGATGCCGAGATCGGCCGCCGCAGCGCCGTCCAGCGGCAACACCTGCAGTGCATGAGCGTCGAGATACTCGGCGATCGTGGTGGGTTCGGACGGTCGGGTCGTGGGAGAGTCGTTCACTGCAGGCCCTTCGTGGTGGTCGATTCGGCACGACCGAGGCTACCGGCGTCCGCCGAACCTACCTCGACGACTCCACACAGCAGGGCACTGTTGTTCGGAGACAACGCGATCCGTGATGTCGGACCCAGGTGGGTCGAGGGCCGGTCGACCGAGAACAGTATCGCGAACGACTACCGCTGCACTCGACGCTCGGTGAGTTCTTCGAGATAGCGAGCAACCGCATCGTCGTCGTGCGAATGCAGTACACGATCGGCCACAGCGCGCACCGGCTCCGCAGCATTCGATGGACACAGCGCGGTACCGGCCCACGCCAGCATGGGAAGGTCGTTGCGCGCATCTCCCACCGCTGCCACGTCGTCCTGAGCTACGCCCCACTGTTCGCACAACTCCGCCAGAGCAGTGGCCTTGGATACCCCGGCGGCGGACATCTCGATGTACGGTGCCCCGGAGTGCGTCAGCTCCACACCGACGAGACCTGCCTCGGCCACCAACGCGTACAATTCCTCGCTCGGCGTATCACTGTGTCGTGCAACAATTTTGACTGTCGGCTCGATGTCGGCCGACAAACCGTCCTCCGACAGCTCCATCTCGTGCGGGTGGCGGTGATGGTCGGCGAAGACGCACAGCTCCGCGTATCGCGACTCGGCGACGAAACGAGTGGCTCCCACGGTTGCGAACGCCACGCCGGGAACCAGAGATCGGACAGCGGAGGTGACAGCCGCGACCGTCTCCGTCGGCACCGACCTGGTCGCGACGATGACCGGGCTGCCATCGGCAAGGTCCAGCACCACCGCACCGTTCGCTCCCACTGCCGTACCGGTGAACCCGCACGACGCCGCAAGCTCGGCGATGGAGTGCCGCGCCCGCGCCGTCGCCCACACCACCCGGATGCCTGCGGCTTCGGCCGCGGCCATCGCATCTGCCGTCCGCGCCGACACCGTTCGATCCGAACGAAGTAGCGTGCCGTCGAGATCGGTTGCGACTACCTGGATCTCTCCCGTGTGCCTCACCCGTCCGATACTGCCAGGTGCCGACGCGTCAGCCTGCCACCAACGTCAGGACCGAGATCTCACTCGGTGCGAACACCCGGAACGGCGGCCCCCAGAATCCCGACCCCCGACTGGTGTAGAGCTGCGTACGCGCTCCATGCCTGCTCAATCCGTGCACCACCGGCTGGTCCAGTCGAACCAATGCCGCGAACGGCCAGATCTGACCGCCGTGGGTGTGGCCGGACACCTGCAGATCGACGCCCGCTCGGACGGCGTCGCCGATCTGTTTCGGCTGGTGGGCCAGCAGCAACACCGGGATCGACGGATCGGCCCCGGCCAGTGCCCCAGCCAGATCGGCACCGTGGCCGGGGGCACCCGACCCTGCTGCCGTGGCGTCGTCAACACCGGCGATGACCAAGGCATCGTCACCTCGATGCAGCACGACATGACGATTGTGCAGCGCGTTCCACCCGATGCTCTGCATGTGGTCCAGCCACTCCTGCGCCTCACCGAAATACTCGTGATTACCGGTGACGTAGACGCGGGCGGCGGACGCGCGCATCGATTCCAGCGGCGCAGCCTGTTGCCTGCGCGTGGACACGGAACCGTCGGCAATGTCGCCGACGTGCGCGAGCACGTCCGGTTCGAGCGCGTTGACGGCGTCGGTCAGTCGCCTCGACCACACGGTTCGGTTCACCGGACCGAAGTGGGTGTCGGTGACCAGGACGACTCGCAGGCCGTCGAATCGGGCACCGAGCCGGGCAATGCTGACGCTCGTGTGCCGAACGCGCGGGGTCCGCATGGCCTCGTAATGGCCCCAGAGGGCAAGGCCGACGATCACTGTCGCCGTCGCCGCCGCCGTGATTCGCGACCGCAATGGATCGTCGACACCGGCCGCCCACAGCCCGAGCCTGAGCAACAGTGAGAGCGCCGACCATACGAACGCGATCCAGGCGAGACCCAGCAGGACGTCGCCGAGACGCGCCCAGGCGTCCTTCCTGTCCCCCTCGATGCCGGGCCGGTGACCGAGATACATCGCGGTGGGCAAGGCGAGCGCGGCAGCGATCACCAGTGCCGCGCCGAGCAGCCGAACCACCGGCGGCCACTGCGCCCCCCGCGAACAGCACGGTCCACATGGGCAGCCCGAACAGCACCGCACATACGGCAACAATCGTGGCCGGCAGCATGGTTCGCCGACGAAGTGTCCGTGCGGGCCGGGCCGGCGCAGCCCTGTCGTCGTGCCGCCCCTGCGTCTGTCGATCTGCCATCGGCGGAGACCCTCTTTGCTCGAACGTGCGCGAATACCGCGAACCAGACTACGACGGTAACGAGCTACACGCTGACGCGCCGCGACTGCTGCGGGCTACACCTACGGGCTGCGGCGCGTGGTGTATCCCCGCAGTCCGTTGAGAGGCAGTTGGTGCTCGGCGACCACCTCGTCGACCGAGCTCTCGGACTCCTCGACGCCACCACTCGATTCGACACCGTCGACCGCGCCCCGCACTTCTTCGGAGCTGTCGACCGAATCGGATGCACCCGGTCCGTCCGAGTCCGCATCTGCGGCACGCTCTTTCGGTGCTGTCGGGGGTGTGGACGCGCGCGGACCTCCGGTCGCGTCGATCGTGCTCGAACCGTTCGCAGCACCGGTTCCGTTGGTCGACCCCGACCGTCTGGATGTGCCGGTTCCGTTCGTGGTGTCGGTGTCGGCGGTGTTGTCGCTAGGTATGTCGAGGCGGGGCATCGTCCACAGAGACAGCACCGAATCATGCCGAACGGGTGCGTTCGTTCGTGTCGCAGCCTCGAAAGCCCCGGAATCGTCGAACTGCGAGGACTCGAGCGGTACCGGTGTCCAGGTCTCCTCGAACGCCGTTCCGCCTTCCGCACCAACGGCACCGGGCTTGATTCCCAATCGCGCGAGGGTGAACCACAGACTGTCGAGAGCACCGTCACGATCGAGGTGGTACTCCGATTCCCGCACGCGCCAGAACGTCCACCCGCATCGCTTGAGTTCCTGCTCGCGTTGCAGATCCGCCGATCGTTGCGCGGGGGTGGTCGAGAACGAATCGACGTCGCATTCGACGGCGAGGCGAGAGGACTCCCCCGTGACGACGAGCGCGATACGCCGATTGTTCACTTCGACACCGGGATTGACGTGGAAGCCACGCTCGACGAGGTCGTTGAACAGCTGCTGTTCCAGCAGCGTCTCGAACGGGGCTTTCCTGATCTCGCGCGAGACGTTCTGGGGCATCGGATCGGCGGGAGCGGGTGAGACCGACGTGACGTAGCCGAGCAGAGAGTTACGCAGGTCTGCTCGTTTGAGGCGATCGACGGTGACCGAATGGAACAGCCACAACTGATCCTGCGCCCGCGACGCGGCCACGTTGAACCGACGCTTGTACTGGTTCGAGGTCAGGGTGGCGAAGTTCTGATCCGGTGCTACCACCATCGACAGGAACACGACGTTGCGCTCGTCGCCCTGGAAGTCCGGTGGGGTGCCCACTCGCAAGCGGCGTTGTTCCCACTGTTCGATGCCGATACGTTTGATCAGCTCGTTGCGAATCTCGTCGACCTGCGACTGCCCCTGAAGCACAACGACTCCGAAGGTCGAGTCGTCGTACGCCGTATCGGCGAGGCACTCGGATATCTGCTCGGCGATGGCAATGGCCTCGGTCCGGTTGACGAGCGAGGCGTTCTTTCCGGTGACCGTCGCCCCGCGAACGTACGTGTGCCGAAGCGGCGGCAGGCGATCGGCACCGAACTGCCGCACCGGCACCAGTGGCGAGTCTCCGTAGAACTGCTGACTCGACCAATTGATGATCTCCGGCATCGAACGGAAGTGCTCTCGTAGTCGTACCACCTGACCGAACCGGGTGCGCAGCATCGAGAACAGACTCGACCGCGGTGTCAGCGTCGCCCGCACGTGCTCCGGTAGGTCCGGGAGATATACATCGAGGCGGTCGAACACGTCCTCGAGCGTGCCGGCCTGAGGGACATCGGCGGGCGCGCACTGCCGGTCGTCTCCCACCACGATCACCCGAGGCGCGAGGTACAGCAGGAACAGGCTCGTGATGTCGGCCTGGCTGGCCTCGTCGACGATGACGACGTCGAAGCTACCCGGCACCGGCGGAATCGACGCGAGCACCTGGGAGAGCGGCATGACCCATGCGGGCACCGCGCTCTGTGCCTCTCGCATCGCCGATCGTGCTGCGCTGCGGTAGGTTTCGGCGTACTTGCCGGCACCCGAACCGATACTGGAAATGTGCTCGCGGTAAGTCTGCAGTGCGCGAACCTCGACGGCCGTCATCCGCTGCAGGCTGTTGAGCCAGGCACTCGCGGCAGCGAGACGCGTCGTGAGATAGGCGATGTCGACATCCGCGGCGGCCAACTCCGCTTCCAGCTGCTGCTCGAGACCCCCGTGGTGCTGCTCACCGACCCATTCGCGCGCGCGACGCCACGCCCACGCCTTGGACAGCTGCCAACTGAGCTCGTCCCATTCCGGGTCTGCCGCGGTGTCCTTGACCAACTCGAACAGGGCCGGCGCGACTGCCGACAGTGTGGCCGACATCGACTCGAGCAGCAGCTGATTCTCCTGCTCCGCGCAGGCCTGAGCGTAGGCGGAGACCGCGCCCGCCAATTCCGCAGGATCGGCAGCGCCGAGGGCCGTCACCAGGTTCAGACCTTCGGGGGACGGTCCCGCGTCGATACGAGTGGCCACCGCGAACTGCAGAGCGTCCAGCTCGGCGCGGGCGATGTCGATGTCGACGCGCGCGGAGATGGCCGCAGCGGCTCCGGCTATCTCCTGAGCTTCGGCGAGGCTTCGAATCCACGGCGCAGCAGGCGACACCGTGTAGAGCCGGTGTACCAGCGCGTCACGAGCGGCAACCACTGCCGCTACGGAACGGAGCCGATCGGCGATCTGCGCAACGGTGTTGACGCGAATCGATCGAGGGCCGTCGAGGGGGACGACGATCGCCAGGTCGGCCAGCAACACCGCCGCCGTCTGCACGGTGTCGAGAGCCCGAATATGTTCCGCGACAAGCCGAGCGGCCATCGCACTCGTCGCCGGTTGCCCGTCGACGGTGGCGACGATGCCGAGAGCTTCGACGGTCTTCTGCTCCTCGCTACGCCGAAATCGCGGCTTCCATTCGATTCCCGATTCCAGCGCAGCTGCGAGCGCATCCATAGCCTGCAGAGTCGCAGCAGACGTGGACGAGCACTGCACGTCGTGCGCGCCGATGTACCGGTCGGACGCTGCGGCAGTGGCAACGAGGTCGTCGATTCCGCTGACCCGCGACCACAGGTGAGACGCTTCGCCGGACAGCACGGAGTCGGTCACCCGCGCATACGTGGCATCGAGCTCCGCGACCACTCGCACGCGAGCCGCCAATTCCTCGCAGAGAGAACGGATGTCGGACGAGACGGCAGGTTCGACGCCGCCCAGCAACGTGATGAGGTCGGCAGCCAGCGGCGGGACAGCGTCTATCGGCGTATGCACACGCCGGCACAGCGCTGCGAGTTCGGCCGAATTCGGCAGCATCGTTTCGGGACGCGGCAGCACCTGGCGCGATCGTTGCTCGCGGGCTCCGTCGGAGGTCGCAATCAGCGCTCGGAGTTGGTCGACCTGGGCACCGTCGAACGGTGGCCGGTCGGCGAGCAACGGCCCGGGCAGCCACTCGTGGGCGCCTTCGGCTGCTTTGACCTTACGTACGATCGACGCCACCGTGCCGTCGTAACCATCCGAAACATATTCGTGCACAACAGTTTCGGATTCGCGAAGGGCGCTGACACGGTTCAGCAGTTCCGTCCGACGAGCGAGCGCGGCCGCGCGGCGGGTGGTGAGCGCGTCGATCTTCTGCTGCTCACTGGCTTCGTCGAACGAGGTCTTACGCTCGGCGATCTTGGCGACGCTGCGATTCAGCTCGTCCGAACCACCACGGGAGAGGTCGGTGATCGAGACGCAGAGCTCCTGCAACTCGGGCGGCAGCTTGTCGCGCAGGACTCGCAAAGCTTGTGACTTTTCACTAGTGACCAGAACCCGCTGACCTCGCGCCAGCAGCCCGGACATCAGGTTCGCGATGGTGTGGGTCTTCCCCGTCCCGGGCGGCCCTTCGACGACCACACCGCTGTCGCGTCCGAGCCGTTCGATGATCTGCGACTGCTCGGCGTTGGCCGGCAGCGGAAACAGAGGATCTTCGGCCAGCGCCGCCGACGCGCCGGCTCCGGTCCGTTCGAGCCATGCCATCCGATCGGCCGGCTCGATCGCGTCGACCAGCTGCGCGAGGCCCAGCGGAACCGGTGAGTCGGCGGCGTCGAGATCGGCGATCATCTGCTCGTAGTACTCGACCAGCGCGAACGAGTCGCGGGTTCGGAGCACGAGTGCGGGCGAGACCGTCAGCGTTCGATCGTCGTCGATGTACGCGAGAGCTCCCGGGGGCCCGAGGCGATCGAGCACCTCGATCTCGTGACGGGAAACTCGCGTCGCCCACTCACGCAAGAATTCTTCGACGCCCTCACCGAGGGGCGAGTCGACGTTGCCGTGCAGCTTCTCGGCGAGAGCCACCGAGCCGGAGGTATCGAAGTCCTTCGATCCGGTGAGCAGCTGGCCGTCCTCGAGACGCGGGGTACTACCGGCGACCAGTCGAACCAACAGGTCGCCGGTCCGCACATCACGTTCGATTCCGGCCGACTGGGTGAGGAGGTGAGTACGCACGCTGCGCTGGGGGTCGGGGTTGCTCGACGTCAGCAGACCCGACGCCACCACCAGTTCGATCGACTCGGGGCGCGAGGCGAGCTCTTGCATCATCAGTTGCAATGCCTGGTACAGCGCTGCCTTGGGCCGCCGGTCTCGATCTTCCTGAGCCCACTGCTTCCAGGACTCCGAGTACTGCTCGAAAGCCTTCTTGATCTCGTAGGCCTTGCGAATATCGAAATCGGCGTCGGACTCCTGCGCCTCGCCGCGACGACGTGATGCCGCCGTCGACGCGTCGGCGAGCTCGATCTCGCGGTAGCGACTGTCACCGACGACCTGGGGATCGAGCCAACCCGTCAGAAGCGCCGGTGGCTCGGGCGGGTCGTCGACGGCGATGCGCGGTGCCCGAAGTACGACCCCGCCCTGGCCGGCCTTCGGGTCGAGACGAACCGAAATCTCACTGGAGTACAGCCACTCGACCTGGACATGATCGTCGAACCTCAGGACCGGATTCGACCGCGCCTCGACTATCTCGCGCAGGAAGCGCAACAGGCGCGCAACCCTGCTCTTGAGCTCGTCGTCGTATTCACGACCGGTAGCCGCTGCAGCCGTCACAGTTTCCCCACAAATGCTCGAATGGCCGTCCCGCCAGGGGACAGTGCTTACGCACCCGCGTCACAGTAGCCGTTGAAAAGCAGTTGTTCACCGGGGTCCGAGCACACAGAATGCGTTCTAGTGCTCGGTCACAAAGACCGACTTGGTTGCTTGGAACAACAACAGAAAACGCGGCCCGTCCGGACACGCACCGGCCGCCGATCGCAGGAGCGTCGCATGCCCAAGCTGGTCTACTACATCGCCGTCACACTCGACGGATTCATCGCCGCGCCCGACGGCACCTACGACTGCTTCGCGACCGAGGGTGATCACCTCGAGGCCATCGTGACCGAGCTGCCCGAGACGCTGCCGGTGCACGTCCGCACCGCACTCGGCATCGATGCCCCGCCGGCGCGGTTCGACACCGTGGTGATGGGCCGGGCGACCCTGCAACCCGCGCTCGACATCGGCATCACCAGCCCGTACCCCCATCTGCGGCAGTACGTGCTCTCCCATACGTTGCCTGCCGCGACGGACGCGACCGAGCCGATCGTCGGCCGGAACCCGATCGACCTGGTTCGAGAACTCAAAGCCGAGGACAGCGACGCCGACGTGTGGCTCTGCGGCGGCGGCCACCTCGCGGGGCAGCTCGTCGACGAGGTGGACGAGCTGTTTCTCAAGGTCTATCCCGTCGTGCTCGGCCGAGGCATCGGGCTGTTCGCGCCCGAGACCGGACCCGAGCAGCCGATCGCACGACGGTTCGAGCATCTGCACTCACGCCAGTTCGACAGCGGCGTGCGGTTCACCCGGCTGGTTCGCCCCGACGGCGGTGAGCGATGACGTATAAAGACTGAATGCCTGCCGCACCGGTGTCCGAAGGGGAGCAGCCGACTCGCCGGCCATCGACCCAGCGCGGGCTACGGACACGATCCGCACTGGTGGCAGCCGCCCGACGCGTGTTCGAGGACAGCGGCTACCTCGACTCCCGGCTGATCGACATCACCAGAGCCGCGCACTGCTCGGCTGGGACCTTCTACACGTATTTCACCAGCAAGGAAGAGATTCTGGCCGCGGTGCTCGAACAGGCCAGGGACGACATGCTGCACCCCGGCACGGAACGGGTGGACCCGCACGACGATCCCGCTGCCGTGATCGCAGCCAGCAATCGGGCGTACTTCGAGGCATATCGGCGCAACGCCAAGCTGATGGCACTGCTCGAGCAGGTCTCCAACATCGATCCCGACTTTCGCCGCCTGCGCCGCGAACGCGCCGACGCGTTCGTTCGACGCAATGCACGCAGTATCGAGAGCCTGCAGAAACGCGGCGTGGCGGATACCGACCTCGATCCCCTGCTCGCCTCCCGCGCGTTGTCGTCGATGATCAGTCGTCTCGCGTTCAACCACTTCGTCGTCGACGCCGAGGACGGCAATCCCGACGCCGACTACGAGGCGCTGCTCGCCACTGCGACGAGGCTGTGGGTCAACGCGTTGCGGATACCGGACAAGAGCGTCGGACACACCGGATGAACGCCTCCTCGGCAACCTGCTGCTCGTCCGAAACCGCCTTCGTCGACCTGTACCCGTCGGTAATGTACTCGCCGGTAGCCAGAGATGATGAGGAATCACGAATTATGCGTCCCGACAACGCTACTCGTGAGTACGAATCCGATGTGAGGCAGAGCAAAGAAAATGTCCAGTACGGAATGTGTTGTCACAGAATTGAATTGGCTCGTTCGTGATCAATCACACTCACCCCGAACGCCGTTGGCACGGCACAGGGCCCGGTTGCCGCTAGAATAAGTCGACCGGAGTGCTGCATGGGCGCAGGACCGGAGCCTGCGCAACGACCCGACAACCATCAAACGGACATGCCCAGCCGGACCCACCTCCCATCGAGTGCACCGACGCGATGTGCGCCTACACCGAGCGAAGAGAGATACGTTGTTCAAGCGGATTGCAGTAGTCAACCGAGGCGAGGCAGCAGTACGGCTGATCCGAGCCGTCCGAGAGCTCAACGCCGAACACGATTACGGCATCCGCACCGTAGCGCTGCACACCGAGGCCGAGAAGCGGGCCATGTTCGTCCGCCTGGCCGACGAAGCGGTCACGCTGCGTAAGCCGGCGAGCGGTTCGGCCTACCTCGATTACGGCGTGCTGGAAGCGGCACTGGTGGAATCCGGGGCCGACGCCGTATGGGTCGGCTGGGGCTTCGTCGCCGAGGACCCGACGTTCGCCGACCTGGTCGCCCGCCTGAACATCACCTTCATCGGCCCGTCCGCGGACGCGATGCGCCTGCTGGGTGACAAGGTCGAGGCCAAGATTCTCGCCGAAAAGGTCGGCGTTCCCGTCGCACCGTGGTCCGGCGGCCCCGTCGAGACCCGCGCCGACGCCCGTCGCCACGCCGCGGCGATCGGTTACCCGTTGATCATCAAGGCCCGCTCGGGCGGCGGTGGCCGCGGCATCCGCAAGGTCTTCCACGAGGACGAACTCGAACTGTCCCTCGAACGCACCCAGGGTGAGGCCGAGCGCTCGTTCGGCGACCCCGTCGTATTCCTCGAGCGTCTGGTCACCGATGCCCGGCACGTCGAGGTCCAGGTCATTGCCGACAGTCACGGCAACGTGTGGGCCCCCGGTGTGCGCGACTGCTCGATTCAGCGCCGCAACCAGAAGGTCATCGAGGAGTCCAGCTCCCCGCTGCTGACCAAGGAACAGTCAGATCAGCTGCGCGCCGCGTCGGCCGAGCTGGTCAAGGCCGCCGGATATCAGGGCGCGGGCACCGTGGAGTACCTCTACCAGCCCGAGCAGAAGATCTTCACGTTCCTCGAGGTCAACACCCGCCTGCAGGTCGAGCACCCGATCACCGAATACACCACCGGCATCGACCTGGTGAAGCTGCAGATCCTCGTCGCCGACGGCCAGGCACTGCCTGGCGACTGCCCGCCCGAGTTCGGTCACGCCGTCGAGGCCCGCCTCAACGCCGAGGACGCCGACAACGGCTTCGCACCGGCCCCCGGCACCGTCGAGCTGCTCAAGTTCCCCCTCGGCACCGGCATCCGCGTCGACACCGGCATCGCCCAGGGCGACGTCATCCCACCCGACTACGACTCCATGGTCGCCAAGGTCATCGCCTGGGGCCGCGACCGCAGCGAAGCGCTGGCGAGACTGCGCAACGCACTGCGCGAGACCACGGTCGTCATCGACGGCGGCACCACCACCAAGTCGTTCCTGTTGAGCCTGCTCGACCGCGAGGAAGTCATCTCCGCCTCCGCCGACACCGGCTGGCTCGACCGCACCGAAGCCGGTTCCCAGGTGGGGCCGACCGCCGTCGCCGACATCGCCATCATCGCCGCAGCGATCGATGCCTACGACGCCGAGGAAGGCCGCGAACGCACCTCGTTCCTCAACTCCGCTCGCGGCGGCCGCCCACGCGCGACACACGCCATCGGCCGCACCGTCGAGCTGAACTACCAGGGCCAGGCCTACAAGCTCGAGGTCGGCCAAACCGGCACGCACCGCTACAGCATCGAAAGCGACGGCATCGGCGAACTGCAGGTCGACGTCGAACGCCTCGGCACCTACGAAAGCCGCCTCGTCATCGGTGACCGCCGCTACCAGGTGGTCACTGTCGCCGGAGCCGCCCACTTCCTCGTCGAGGTCGACGGCATCAGCCATCAGATCTCCCAGGACGAGGCCGGGCTGGTCCGTGCGCCTGCACCCGCTGTCGTCGTCGCCGTCCCGGTCGCCGTCGGCGACGAGGTCGAAGCAGGACAGACCCTCGTCGTCCTCGAATCGATGAAGATGGAAACTGCCGTCCGGTCCCCGTACGCGGGCACCGTGCGTGAGGTCCTGGCCTCGGTCAACGGACAGGTCGACGCGGGAGCTGCACTGCTGCGCGTCGATCAGGCCGGGGAACAGAAGGTCTCCGAGCAGGCACCACGCGTGATGTTCCGGGGCGTCGACGATGCCGCGCAGCGTTCGCCGCAGCGTCGCGCACTGGACCGGCTCGACGAACTCGCAGCCCTCATCACCGGCTTCGACGTCAGCGGTGCCCGGGCTCGAAACCTGTTGTCCACCTACGAGACTCTGCGTGCCGAGGTGCCACGCGACGATTCGGAGCTGGTCACCGCCGAACTGGCGTTGCTGAACACCTTCGCCGACATTTGCGAGCTCTCCCGCAACCGTCCGACGATGGACGAGGAGAACAACGACGAGCGAGTCCACTCCCCCCGCGAGCACTTCCACTCGTTCCTGCACTCGCTCGACGCGGACGTCCAGGGTCTGCCGGAGTCGTTCCGCGCCAAGCTCACTCGCGCGCTCGCGCACTACGACGCTGCCATCGACGAGGGCCGAACCCCGGCTCTCGAAGAGGCCGTCTACCGTGTCTTCCTCGCCCTGCAGCGCATGGAGAACCAGGTTCCGGTGATCGCGGCCCTCCTCGGCCACTGGCTCAGCGACTCCTCCGCCCAGCCCGAGGCCACCCCGGCCATGGCCGAGGTACTCGAGCGCCTCATCGGTGCCACCCAGGCCCGCTACCCCGTCATCGGCGACGTCGCCCGCAACCTGCGCTTCCGGTTGTTCGACGAACCGCAGATCCGGATCGCCCGCGAGAAGGTCTACGACGGTGTCCGTGGCAGCCTGCAGTACCTGGCCGAGAACCCCGACGCAGCCGACTACTCGGCTCGTGTAGCCGCTCTCGTGGCGACACCGGAACCACTGATCGAGCTTCTGGCACAACGGATCACCGATCCCGGTGCTCTGCTCGAGGTGATCACCCGTCAGTACTACGAAATTCGCACCCTCGAGGATGTCAAAGCCTTCGACCGCGACGGTAAGCACTTCGTCACCGGCAACTTCGAGCTCTCGGGCGAACGACTGCATCTGATCTCGACCGCGACGGACTTCGACTCCCTCGCAACGACTCTCGACGCCGTCGAGGACATCGCCGGCCCGTCGCCGGAAAACCTTGCCGTCGATCTATACCTGTCGTGGCCCGACGCCCCCGCCGACGGCGACGTGCTCTCGGCCCGACTGCAGGAAGTTCTGGCCGCCCACTCCGGCTCCGGCCGCTGGCGCCGGGTCACGGTCACCGTGTTCGGCGCGGTCACGCGAAAGATGACGTACCGCCGCACCACGGTCGAGGGATCCGAGCCCCTCGCCGAGGACACCATCATCCGGGACATGCACCCACTCACCGGTCAGCGACTCGACCTGTGGCGACTGAAGAACTTCGACGGAGTTCGCCTGCCCGCCAGCGCCGGCACCTACCTGTTCCACCTGACGTCGAAGGCCAACCCGTCGGACGAGCGACTCGTCGCCCTCGCCGAGATCCGCGGCATCACAACACAATTGGACGACGCCGGAAACATCGTCGCCGTACCGGAGATCGAACGCACCGTCGCAGCCTGCCTCGACGGCATCCGCCGCGCACAGGCCGGACGCGGCAAGAAACGTCTCGACGCCAACCGCGTCGTGCTCTACGTCTGGCCGGTACTGAACGTGCCCGCCGACCGCATCGCCACCATCGCCCGGCACATCGCACCGCTGACGATCGGTGCAGGCCTCGAAGAGATCACCCTCATCGCTCGCCTGGCCGAAACACCGGGCGCGACGCCGCGCGAGGTCGCGTTGCGCCTGTCGTACCGGTCCGGTGCCGGCATCGTCGCCAAGGTGACCCCGCCGCCGACCGAGCCGATGCGCCCACTCGACGAGTACACCCAGAAGGTGCAGCGGTCCCAGGCCCGCGGCACCGTGTACCCGTACGAGCTGATTCCGTTGCTCAGCAGCAACGGCGGCACGTTCACCGAGTACGACTTCGACGCCGACGGCGTGCTCGCCCCGGTCGATCGTCCCTACGGCCGCAACTCCGCGGGCGTCATCGTCGGTGTGGCCACCACCCCGACCGCCAAGTACCCCGAGGGCATCACCCGCGTCGCACTCTTCGGTGACCCCACCAAGGCGCTCGGCACCGTCGCCGAGGCGGAATGCTCGCGGATCGTTGCGGCCATCGACCTCGCCGAACAACTCGGTGCCCCCGTCGAATGGTTCGCATTGTCCTCCGGCGCAACGATTTCCATGGAATCGGGCACCGAGAACATGGACTGGGTCTCGCGCGGACTGCGCCGCATCATCACCTTCACCCAGGCCGGGGGAGAGATCAACATCGTCGTCGCAGGCATCAACGTCGGCGCGCAGCCGTACTGGAACGCCGAAGCCACGATGCTCACCCACACCAAGGGCATCCTGGTGATGACCCCCGACAGTGCGATGGTGCTCACCGGAAAACAGTCCCTGGACTACTCCGGCGGCGTCTCGGCCGAGGACAACTTCGGTATCGGTGGCTACGACCGCGTCATGGGCCCCAACGGCCAGGCACAGTACTGGGCACCGAACCTGCGGGCCGCATGCGACATCCTGTTCGCTCACTACGATCACGCGTATGCCGCACCGGGAGAACGCTTCCCACGCCGTGCAGCCACCGCCGACCCGACCGAGCGCGACGTACGCACCTACCCGCACGTGCACCCGTCGAGCGACTTCACCACCGTCGGCGACATCTTCTCCTCGGTCACCAACCCGGACCGCAAGAAGCCGTTCGACATTCGCACCGTGATGCGCGCCGTGGTCGACCAGGATCACTCGGTGCTCGAGCGGTGGGCCGACATGGCCGACGCCGACACCTCGGTGGTGTTCGACGCCCACCTCGCCGGAATCCCGGTGAGTGTGATCGGTATCGAATCGCGAGCCATCCCCCGCAAGGGCTGGTTCCCGTCCGACGGCCCCGATCAGTGGACCTCGGGAACGCTGTTCCCGAACTCGTCGAAGAAGACGGCCCGCGCCATCAACGCCGCCAGCGGAAGCCGGCCGATCGTGGTGCTGGCCAACCTCTCCGGCTTCGACGGATCACCGGAATCGCTGCGCAACATCCAGCTCGAATACGGCGCCGAAATCGGCCGCGCCATCGTCAACTTCGACGGACCGGTCGTGTTCTGTGTCGTCTCGCGCTACCACGGCGGCGCGTTCGTGGTGTTCTCCGGAGCACTCAACGACAACATGGAAGTCCTCGCCGTCGAAGGCTCCTTCGCCTCCGTACTCGGCGGTGCCCCGGCAGCCGCAGTGGTGTTCACCCGCGACGTCAACGCCCGCACCGCAGCGGACGCCGACGTCAAGGAGCTCGAAGCACGACTGAACGCAGCCGAGGACGACGCCACCCGCTCGGCTCTGCGCGTCGAGCTGGCCACCGTGCGAGCGAACGCCCGCAACGCCAAACTGGGTGAAGTGGCAGCCGAATTCGAGGCCATCCACAACATTCAACGCGCACAGAGCGTCGGATCGGTGCACCACATCGTCCCCGCCGCCGAACTACGACCGCAGCTGGTCGCCGCCGTCGAACGCGGAATGGCGCGGTCGCTGGCGAAGTAGGGCTCAGGCTCCACGCACACGCGCGCGCGTTTGCTGGATGCGAGCGGAATGGTTACCTATTCCGCGAGCGTCCGGCGAACGCGCGCGCGTTTGATGGTTCAGGGGGTTTGTCGGTTGGGGGTTCAGTGCAGGGCGTGCGCTACCAGTAGGTCACGTCCGTTGCGACGATTCCGGTGCACTGTCCGGTGAAGATGGTCACCGAGCAGGCCTCCCACAACCGGGACAGATCCGAGAACAAGCTCGACACTCCGTTCGCGCTACCGGTGCTCGCGCTTCCGGTATCGGCCACGGCAACCGCTGGCGACGCTATGGCGATGACGGCAGCTCCCAACACAACAGCAATACGACGCTTCACGCAGTTCTCCTCTGTTCTTCCATCGGACATATCTGCTCGACACGCTAACCTCGCGCCCGAATTGTCACCATCGTCCGAACGAACGATTCCTGGGCGTCAGAGCTGGAGTTCTCGGGCGCTGGCGAATCGCCGCTGTTCGCCGGTGAGCGGGTCGATGAAGTCCAGTGCCCGGGCCAGGAGCTGCAACGGCCGAGTGAAGTCGTCGGCGGGAGTCGATGTGTACACCGGATAGTACGGATCGTTGACGATGGGAATCCCCAACGACGACAGATGGATTCGCAGCTGATGGGTCTTACCCGTCTTGGGAAAGAGCCGATAGCGGGCGAGGTCGCCGAGAGTGTCGATGAGCTCGATGCGGGTCTCACTGTTCGGCTCCCCCGGCTCCTCGTACGCCGTCATGACCCCGTGTTCCTTGAGGATTCGGCTCTGCACGACGCGCGGAAACCGCAGTGCTGCATCGAATCCTGCGACGGCCTCGTATTCCTTGGTGACGTTGCGTGAGGAGAAGAGTTCCTGATACGGCCGTCGGGCATGCTTGGTCTTGGTGAAGAGCAGCACTCCAGCGGTGGCGCGATCGAGTCGATGCGCGGGCGTGAGGTCGGGGCAGTCGAACTGCTTGCGCAGCCGCACGGTCGCGGTTTCGGTGACGTGCCGACCACGCGGGATGGTGGCGAGGAAATGTGGCTTGTCGACCACCAGCAGATCTTCGTCCTCGTGCAGGATGCCGATCTCGAACGGCACCGGAACCTCGTGCGCCGGAACACGATAGAAGTACACCTGGCTACCGGCGCGGTAGCGAGTGTCGAAAGTTATGGGCCGACTCTTCTCGTCCACCAGTTCGGCGTCGCCGATTGCCCGACGCCAATCGTCGTCGGGCATCTCACGTTCGAGATATTCGACGATGGTGGCGGACGGATCACCATGCGGTAGAAGCAGTCTCAGAGGCGCGAGACCGTCTCGAAAAGGCAGCATCACTCAGGCGCAGTCGAGACAGATCAACCGAAGCCCACGGCCGGCATCACCGTCGAAGTCCTGGTACCGCGACGTCGGGTTGCCGCAGGCACTGCAGCGACCGATGACGGCGGTGTGGTCGGAGAAGTTCTGTGCCATCCGCTTGTCGAAGACGAAGAGCGAGCCCTCCCAGAGCGCGTCGTCGCCGAAAGTCTCTGCGTACCGGACGATTCCGCCGTCGAGCTGATAGACCTCCTCGAACCCGCGAGCCACCATCAACGAGGACAAGACCTCACACCGCACTCCCCCGGTGCAGTACGTGACCACCGGCGACTTCTTCAGATGGTCGTAGGCACCGGAATCGAGCTGGGACACGAAGTCCTTCGTTGTCTCGACGTCGGGCACCACCGCGTTCTTGAACTTGCCGATCTGCGCCTCGAACGCGTTGCGGCCGTCGAAGAAAACCACGTCGTCACCGCGGGAATCGACGAGCTCGTGCACCTGCTGCGGGCTCAGATGAGCGCCACCGCCGACCACGCCATTGGCGTCGACCTTCAGTTCCCCTGGGGCTCCGAACGTGACGATCTCGTCGCGCACTCGCACGCTCAATCGCGGAAAGTCGTTGCCGAGGCCGTCGGACCACTTGATGTCGGCCGACTTGAAGGCCGGATAGCTGCGGGTGCCGCGGACGTACCTCTTGACGTCGTCGACGTCGCCGCCCACCGTCGCGTTGATGCCGTGTTCGGAGATGAGGATGCGTCCGGTCAGGTTGTTGGACGCGGCCAGCGTCTGCTGCCACAGCCGGATCGCCTCGGGATCTGGCAGCGGAGTGAACACGTAGAACAGGACGATTTTCGGTACAGCCACGCCGTCCAGTATGGCGGGTCAGCCCAGTGGCGGTGCCGCCGCCCGAAGCCGCTGGGTGCCGGAGTCGACGGTGTAGCCCGCTCCCCAGTACACGCCGGTCCGCGGATCCTCCTTGGCGGTGAGGAACCAGTGGTCCATCCGAGCCGCCGTCTTGGTGACCTCGAAGACGCCGAAACCGTGACTGTCGAGATCGACGAACTTCACGTGCTGGTTGAGCGCCTTGAACGCTTCCTCGGCGACCCGGCCCAGCGTGTGCGGCGGAGTGTGCGTCAGATCGTCGATGTTGGCCGAGCTCACCGAGGTGACGACGAGCTCGGTGGCAGCCGGTTCCGTCGTTGCATAGTGCGCTGCGTCGAGGGGTACCTCGCAGGCCCAAGCGGAGTGGATGTCGCCGGTGATGAAGACGGTGTTGTCCACGCCTGCATCGACGATCGCACCGAGCAGCTTGCGGCGGTCGGCCGTGTATCCGTCCCAGGGATCTGCGTTGTA
The DNA here is from genome assembly GCF_001426165.1 of Rhodococcus sp. Leaf233. NCBI lineage: Bacteria > Bacillati > Actinomycetota > Actinomycetes > Mycobacteriales > Nocardiaceae > Rhodococcus > Rhodococcus sp. Leaf233. Next base: position 1,095,101 of record NZ_LMRO01000001.1, on the reverse strand, counting down.
GGGCAAGCCGCCCTCCGGGATTCCGAGGAGCGAGGTGACGGCCTTGGCTGCGTCTCGATCGAGCGGTGGGATCAGAGTGGGCGTGATCATCACCGGGTTGCCGACGATCTTCCACTGCGTCGGCGACGACACGATGCCGTCGGTGAGCCACTGCATCTGCTCGGCACCGGTGATGGTGCGGTTCGGTGAATCGACCTCGGGGCCGTTGAACGGCAACACCTGCTGCGAGCGGTAGGTGCGCAGATCCAGCATCGAGAGTTCGAGCAAGTTGCCGAACCGCAGCCTGCGGTACAGGTGACGGTTGGTGGCAGTGCCTGCTGCCCGGACCGGCATCCACTCGTAGTAGGCCTTCTCCGAATTGGCCTTGCGCGTGTACCAATCGCCCTCGGTGGCCGGCGTGTGGTTCTCGGCGCCGCCGTCGTACGCGTCGTTGGCCGACTCGTGGTCGTCCCACGTGCAGATCCACGGAACGTCGACGTGCGCTGCTTGCAGATCCGGGTCGGACTTGTACTGACCGTGCCGCTGGCGGTAGTCGGCAAGGGTGACGATCTCGTGGGTGGGCGAATGCTGCCGGACGACGCCGTCGCGCCCCGGAAAGCCGCCCGTCTCGTACTCGTAGATGTAGTCGCCGAGATGGACGATGGCGTCGAGGTCTCCCCTGGCTGCCAGGTGGCGATAGGCACCGAAGTAGCCCGATTCCCAGTTGGAGCACGAGACGACGCCGAAACGCATCGCATCGATGTCGGCATCGTTGGCCGGGGCGGTGTGCGTGGTCCCGACGGCCGACGCCGCGTCGTTCGTGCGGAAATCGTAGAAGTACGTGGTGTCTGCGCTGAGGCCGTCGACGTCGACTTTCACGGTGTGATCGGTATCGGGGCCGGTGGAGACGGTTCCGGAGGCGACGACGCCACTCATGTCTACGTTCCGGGCGATGCGCCAGGTGACCGATACCTGCGGGCCGACGCCGGAGCCCGGGGTGGCGTCGGGCGTGGGGGTGATGCGGGTCCACAGAATGATCGCGTCGGGCAACGGATCTCCCGATGCCACCCCGTGCAGAAAGCCTCGGTCGCTGCCCTGGGCGTGGGCGACCGCGGGCAGTGTCGTGACGACTCCGGCCACGGCAACGGCCACCGACGACGAGCGAAGAAACGTTCTTCTGGACAGCGCAGAATCAGCGGGCATCGGGTCAGTCCATGCGATGGATCGTCGGTGGTCAAGTAAGGCGCGCCTGGGTCGGCCACAGTGTTCACCGGCCGGCCATGCTGCGGACGCTGGTTTGCCGTCGTCGCTGCGGGAGAACACTCCGAGAATGGACGCTCTGTGGTTGTTCGGTGATCAGCTCGGCCCGCACTTCCACTCCGTGGACGAGCATGCCGAGCGGGACGTGCTGATGATCGAGTCCCGGCGCGTGTTTCGACGCCGGCGATACCACCGACAGAAGCTCCATTTGGTGTTGTCCGGGATGCGTCATCTGGCCGACGAGCTGGGTGATCGCGTCACCTACCTGCAGACCGAGACGTATCGCGAAGCCCTGGCCGAGTACGGCAAGCCCGTGGTGGTGTTCGAGCCCACCTCGCATGCGGCGGAGAAGTTCGTCGCTGCCTTGCACGAGGAGGGTCTGGTCTCGGAAATTCTGCCGACGCCGATGTTCGCGCTCCCCCGGGCCGAGTTCGCCGACTGGGCGGCCGAGCGCGGAACCTTTCGCATGGAGACGTTCTACCGCGAGCAGCGCAAAAGATTCGATGTGCTGATGGACGGTGCCGACCCGGTCTCTGGCAAATGGAACCTCGACGCCGAGAATCAGTCGCCACCCCCGAAGGGTCGGCTGACCCTGGGCGTGGAAGAACCGTGGTGGCCGACCGAGGATGCCATCGACGACGAGGTGCGTGCCGATCTCGATTCGTGGGAGCTGGACACCGTCGGTGTGGACGGGCCTCGCGTGTTTGCGGTGACTGCTTCCGAGGCGTCGGAAGCGTTGTCGCACTTCGTCAATTACCGCTTGGACGACTTCGGCAAATACGAGGACGCGGTGATGGCCGACGACTGGACGATGTCGCACTCGCTGTTGTCGGTCCCGCTCAACCTCGGTCTGCTGCAACCGTTGGACGTGGCGCACGCCGCCGAGGACGCCCATCGCGACGGCACCCCGCTGGCGAGCGTGGAGGGTTTCGTTCGGCAGATCCTCGGCTGGCGCGAATACGTGTGGCACCTCTACTGGCATATGGGGCCGGAGTACCTCGAACGGAACAAACTCGAAGCCCATGAGCCACTACCGGATTGGCTTCTCGAGTTGGACGGCGATGCGGTGGTCGCGAAGTGCCTCTCCAGTACCGTCGACGGCGTACGCGACCGCGGCTGGGTGCACCACATTCCGCGGCTGATGATCCTGGGAAACTTTGCGCTGCAACATGCCTGGGACCCACGAGCGTTGACCGAGTGGTTCGCCACGGCTTTCGTCGACGGATTCGCCTGGGTGATGCCGGTGAACGTCATCGGCATGAGCCAGCACGCGGACGGTGGACTGATCGCCACCAAGCCCTACGCCTCGGGTGGGGCGTACCTGAACCGCATGACCGACTACTGCGGCACATGCGAATTCAATCCGAAAAAGAGGCTGGGTGACGACGCCTGCCCCTTCACCGCCGGCTACTGGGCCTTCGTCCACCGACACCGCGAGATGCTGGCACTGAACCACCGCACCGTGCGACAGGTGTCGTCGATGAACCGATTGAACGACCTCGAGCAGGTGCTGGAACAGGAACGTCAACGCGAGGTGTACTGACGCGCCCTCGACTATCGCGAGTATCGACTCGGGAGGAGGCTCGGCGGCAGTGAGATCAGCCCTGCCTCGCGCGGCGTCGTGGGCACCGACTGCGCGACGCCCACCACGCCGGCTGAGACGCTGCCACGAGGACCGAGCGTGTTCCACCTGTCGCAGCCGACAGTGCATTCAGTCCGCCGCGCACAGAGGATCCCCGAACAACTGAGTAGAGCAGCAGAATTGGCAGATCGCTCGAGCGCAGGTTCGGGCGTCGCCGTCGGCGATACCGAGCGGACTCTTGGGGGCATTGCGCTCTGCACCGAATCGTCATCGCGAGATCACACCGCCGCAGAATTTGACGTCTCACCCCGGCTCGGTACTCGGGCAACGTTCGGGGTCGATGGGTCCGGTCCACATGCACCGATGCTCGGGTGTACTTCTCGTCGAAGTATCGCGGTCTTGTGCGGTCGCCGGAGAGATCGAGCCTTTACCATGCGCCACCGACAGGTTCGGATTATCGAATCCTTATGCACAGCAATAGTTTTCGATTGCACCATCATTGCGCATCGAACACCCGTTCGATACACTTATCTCCATGACCACGGAGATCTGGCAACTGAGCGAAAGCGAACTCCTCGCCGACGCTGCTGATGTCTCCCACAAGATCCAACTGCTCGAAGCACGGCGCATCGCCCTCGTCGCCGACATCGACACCCGCGTCAGCCGGGAGAAGCTCGGCTTCCCCGGACCCGCAGGGTGGCTGACTTCGACCACCCTCCTCACCCCGAGCAAAGCCACCAAGATCGTGGCCCTCGCCCGCGGACTGAAGAACTTCCCCGACATCGCCGACGCCGTGAACACCGGCGTCATGACCGTCGACCACGCCGCCCTGATCCTCACCTTCGCCGAAACACCACCGAAGAACCTCCCGCAAGAGGGTCGCGATATCGCCCGCACCGCGATGATCACCGCCGCCACCGGGCCTGGGGCACGCACCGACAAGATCCGTGAAGCGATCACCAAACTCGAAGACACCTACGGCAGCGACAAGCCGCCCCCTGAGGACACCGACCGCAACGAACTGTTCGCATCGAAGATGCTCAACCAACGCCTGTGCCTCAAGGCCGACTTCGATGCCGTCACCGCGGAAAAGCTCTTCACCGCACTCTCACCGCTGACCGAACCTCGGCCCGCAGCCGACGGCACCCCCGACGAACGCAGTCCTGCGAGGCGACGCGCCGACGCATTCGGGCAGATCCTCGACCACTACCTCGCTACCAAGGATCGCCCCACCGAGGGCGGTGAGAAGCCACACATCAACCTGCACATCCGGTTGCAGGACCTCCACAGCCTGAGCGGTCAGAACAGCGACGACATCACCGACGACGAAACCACCCGCGCTGCAGCAGAATCCGACAACGCCGATCCAGCCGACCCGGTGGACATCGACGCCGGCAACCCGATCCACTCCGACCCAATACGATCCGACCCGACCGAGTCGGACGCGGCGAATGAACTCGAGACCGACAGCGCTGCCGGACCGAGCCCGGATCGCGGCGCGTATCGCGACTTGTTCGGTGACGGCACGTCGGTCGGGTGGCTGCCCTGGATGGGACCACTCTCGCGCAACACCTCCCGCCAACTCGCCTGCGACTGTCTTCTCACCGCCATCGTCATGGACGAGAACGGCAACCCACTCAACCTCGCCCGCACCGCCCGCACCGTCACCGCGAAACAGAAACGCGCCCTCACCGCCCGCGATCACGGGTGCGCGTTCCCCGGCTGCGGCAAACCCGCAGCCTGGACCGAAGGCCACCACATCTGGCACTGGGCCGACGGCGGCCCCACCGACATGAACAACCTCGTCCTCCTGTGCGGATTCCACCACCGACTCATCCACCACAGTGACTGGGACGTGTTCATCGGCAGCGATCAGCACCCGTGGTTCGTACCCCCGTCCACCGTCGACCCCTACCGACAACCGAGACAATCCCACGCCCGAGCCGGCCCCCACATCGCCTGACCTCTCGAACGCACACCAGCCCCGCACCGAGAACACGGTGCGGGGCCGGAAGAGATTGTCGAGCTCGGCGTTTCGATCAGACACTGCGTGCTTCCTGCGCATGTAACACGACCTGCGTGAAGCCGATCCTGTTCGTCTCCGCTCCGATCGAGCGACCGGTGACCTACTTCGCGTCTAGCTTCGCGACCGCCTCGTCGATCATCGGCACGTAGCGCTCGAGTGCCCACGGCACTGTCAGCGGGTTGATGATCGACGACCCGGTGACGAAGGACTGATCCGTCGGCGCAACGACCGACCCACGGGACACGGCCGGAATCTGCTTGTACGCAGGCTGATTCTCGGTGTCGGTGCGGTTCTGCGGATCTGAGTAGAAGGTGAAGATCAGATCGGAGTCGTTCAACAGATTCGCGTTCTCCAAGCCGATCACCGACGAGTCGGTGCCCTCGGTCTCGTCGAGCGTGTTCACCACCGGATCGACCTGCAGCCCGAGACCGCGCACCATCGCGACGCGCTGCTCGTCGGCGAGGAACACTCCGAGTGTCCCGGGACCGGTGTTGTAGATATACGAAAAGCTCACGTCCGAATACTCGGGGTGCTGGGCCGCGGCGTCGGCGAAGCGGTTTTCGATCTTGTCGATCTCCTCGGCCGCCTTCTGCTCCTCGCCCATGGCCTTGCCGATGACGGTGATCTGGTCCTGCCACGTCGTGGTCCACGGCTTCTCCTCGTAGGCGACCACCGGGGCGAAGGCACTGAGCTTGTCGAACTGATCCTGCGTGACGCCGGACCACGGTGCCAGAATCAGATCCGGTTCGAGAGCCGCGACGGCCTCGATGTTCAATTCGGTTCCGCCCGTGAACTGCTGAGGAAGCTCGGCACCCAATTCGGTGACCGCGTCGTGCACCCACGGGAGGTAGCCGGTGTCGTCGGCACCCCAGGAATACTCCTCGACGCCCACCGGGACGGTACCCAACGCGATCGCCGTTTCGGCCGAGCCCTGGCCGAGCGTCACGATGCGCTCCGGCTTCTCGGTGATGACGGCCTGACCCAGCGCCGAATCGATGGTGACGGCCGCGAAGTCGCTGCCCGCCTGTGGTTCCTCAGCGGTATCGGTACTCGAACACGCACCGACCACAAGGGCCGACACCGTGAGCGCGGACAGCAGGGTTGCGCGGCGCGCAGTCCGTCGACCGGTCGGTGAAACAGAGAACATGATTACCTTTCGACAAGCAAAGGGACTTTAAAGTAACCCTAGGCTAACCTCTCATCCGGATTCAAATGCGCTGCACAGCGGGCGTTCGCTACGGTGGGGGCATGAGCCTTCCTCGCCCCGCACCCGACCGGACTGCCGTCGTGACCGGAGCGTCTTCCGGAATCGGTGCCGCCATCGCTCGCGAACTCGCCTCCCGAGGTCACGGAGTCACCCTCGTCGCCCGCCGCGCCGACAAGCTCGACGAGCTTGCGGACGAGCTCCGCTCGCGGGGAGTTCGCGCCGAGGTGCTCGCAGCAGACCTGTCCCATCGCGCCGCCCGCGCCGAATTGCTCGGGCGCATCACCGAACTCGGACTGATACCGGACATCCTGGTGAACAACGCCGGGCTGTCGACGCTCGGCCCGGTCGTCGAATCCGACCCCGAAGCAGAGATGAACATGATCGAGGTCGACGTGGTTGCCGTCGCCGATCTCTGCACTCGATTCCTCCCCGGCATGACCGAGCGACGACGCGGCGCTCTGCTGAACGTGGCCTCCACCGCCGCGTTCCAGCCGCTTCCCGGCCAGGCCGGATACGGCGCATGCAAGGCGTTCGTTCTCTCCTACACCCAGTCTCTGACCGGAGAACTGCGCGGAACCGGCGTGACCGCCACCGCGCTGTGCCCGGGACCGGTGCAAACCGGTTTCGGCGAGGCCGCGGGCTTCGCGAAAGACGACGCCGAGAAGGCACTGCCATCGATCATGTGGGTGTCGGCAGAAACGGTGGCCAAGACCGCCGTCGACGACATGACCAAGGGACGGATGGTGTCGATTCCCGGGCCCGCCAACCGCATCGGATCGATCTTCGCCCAGATCACTCCGCGAACATTGTTGGTGCCCATGCTCACTCGTATTCATCCAGGCCTGAAGAACGGCGCATCCTCATGAGCCGCGAGTTCACGGTGTCCGACAGCGTCGTAGTCAACGCCGACGCCGACACCCTCTACGCTGCGATCAGCGACCCCACCAAGATGGGCCGGTGGAGTCCCGAAAATACCGGTGCCACCGTGCACGATCCTCGCGAGAGCGCCTACGTGGGAATGGTATTCGACGGAACCAACAAGCGCGGCAGGGCGAAGTGGATCACTCGCTGCACCGTGACCGCAGCCGACCCGGGCAAGACCTTCGAGTTCCGCGTCCACGCCATTGGCAAGAGCGCTCCGAAGATCAAGGGCGCGAACGCAACCTGGCGATACGACTTCGAGCCGGTCGCGGGCGGCACAAAGGTCACCGAAACCTGGACCGACGACAGAACGAAATGGCCCGATGCCCTGGCGCTCGTGTTCGACAAGATCGTCACCAGCGGCAAGACGTTCCCGCAGTTCCAGCGTCGCAACATCCGAAAGACGCTGGAGAACCTGCAGAAGCGTTACGCCTGACGGCTAGGCCTGCCGGGTGTACAGGCCGAGAACGTACGACGCCTGCCCGGCATGCTGAAGGTCGTCGGAGACCACGGACACCAGGCGCGCACCCAACGTGACCGGCGGATCCCAGTTCTCGTCGACGATTCGGTCCAGATCGTCGGTCGAGATACCGCTCAGGTACGCAACGGTTTTCGAGTGCACGGCGTCGTGGTATTCGCGCAACAACTCGGCGCTCGAGGTGACCTGAGCCACGTCGGAGGACGATTGGCCGTACCCGATGTCGGACTTGTCGAACGGCAATCCGAAACGCTCGAACCACGAGTCCGACGTCCAGACCTGTTCGCTCCCGGCCACACCCGCGATGTGGTCGTCCTGCACACGCGTCAGGTGCCACAGCAACCACGCGATGCTGTTGGCATCGGCGTCGGGCCGATAGGTCAACGCGGCAGCGGGGAGGTCGTCCAACACCGAGTGAACGAGTTCCTTTATTCGACCGAATGCGTCGGTCAGCAGGTCGTTGTGGTTCATCGAGTACGCCTCTTTCGTCGAGCACTGATAGCCAGTCATGCATACCCCGATTGCCGCGAAGGGAACATCGGCGCCCTCCAGGCGCGTTGAACCCGGTATGACTTCTCCAGCAATTGTGTACACCCGCACCGGCGATTCGTCCGTCCTCGAACCGAAAGATCGCGAGGTGACCGAGCCGGCCGCAGGCGAAGTGCGCGTGCGCGTCGTGGTCTCGGGCGTCAATCCGACGGACTGGAAGAACAGGACCGGTTCCGGACCGGGCGAGAAGCTGGCGTTCGACGAGGTGGTTCCGAACCAGGACGGTGCCGGAGTGATCGACGCCGTGGGCCCTGATGTCGAGGGGCTGGCCGTAGGAGATCGCGTCTGGGTGTACCTGGCCCAGCATCAGCGCCCGACCGGAACGGCGCAGAAGTTCACCAACCTTCCCGCGTCCCGTGTGGTGGCTCTGCCCGACGGCGTCAGCTTCGACGTCGGCGCGAGCCTCGGCGTACCCGCGATGACGGCACACCGCGCATTGACGGTGTCGGAGGACGGCCCGTCTCGCTTGCATCCCGGGGCGTTGGAGGGCAAGTCGGTTCTCGTCGCCGGTGGCGCCGGTGCCGTCGGCCATGCCGCGATCCAATTGGCCCGCTGGGCAGGCGCGACCGTGGTGACGACCGTCAGCGGACCGGAGAAGGGCGCACTGGCCACCGCTGCCGGCGCGCACCACGTGGTGAACTACAAGACCGGAGACGCCGCCGCTGACATCCGCGAATTGGTGCCCGGCGGAATCGATCTGGTGGTCGAGGTCGCTCCCGCACAGAACGCCGCACTCAACGCGGCCGTGGGAGCGAACCGAGCATCCGTAGCCGTCTACGCCAACAACGGCGGCGACACCATCACCCTCGACGTCCGGCCGAACATGGTGCTCAACACTCGCTACCAGTTCGTGCTGCTCTACACCGTGGGCGACGAGGCTCTGCGCAACGCCGAGGCGGACGTCAGCGCAGCGGCGGCAGCAGGTGTGCTGGAGGTGGGCGAAGCCACCGGACTCCCTCTGCACCGCTTCCCGCTGAGCGAGACCGCGGCTGCTCACGACGCCGTGGAGAACGGAACCGTCGGCAAAGTGCTGATCGACGTCTCCACCGAATAACTCAGGTGATGACCGGCAACGTGGACCATGGGAAATTGATCCACTTGTCGGTCTCTCGCCACGAGTAGTCCGGCTGCACAATGGTTCTGGGCTTGGTGTAGATCACGGCCGACCGCACGTCGGCCGTGTGCGCCTTCAGTAGATCGATCACCAGCGCCAGGGTGCGGCCGGAATCGGCGACGTCGTCGACCACGAGCAGCTTCTTGCCGACGATCGCGTCGGTATCCAGAAGTGGTTCGAGCACAACAGGATCGGGCAAAGTCTCTTCGATATCGGAGTAGAACTCGACGTTGAGGGTGCCGGCAGCCTTGACGCCCATGGCGTAGGAGATGGCACCGGCAGGGATGAGTCCGCCGCGGGCGATCGCGATGACGATGTCCGGAACGAACCCGTCGCCCACGATCTTCTTCGTCAGGTCGCGCGAGGCGTCTCCGAAGGTCTCCCACGTCAGTACTTCGCGTTCCGGTTCGGTCATGACGGACTACTTTACCCAAGGCCAATTTTTGCCGAATGAGCAAATTCGTTTGCGCTCGGGGACGACAGCGGGCAGTCTCGAACCATGGCCGACCACACACCTGCGAACACTCATCCAGCCGACCCGACCCACCCGGAACCGGATTTCGAGAACGGTGCCTTCGACGAATCGTTCTGGGACAACCTCTACAACCAACGCACCGCCATCTGGAGCGGAAATCCCAACGCCGTGTTGGTACAGGAAGCGTCCGAGCTGATTCCGGGCCGCGCCCTGGACATCGGCTGCGGTGAAGGTGCCGACTCACTCTGGCTGGCCGGCGAAGGATGGAACGTGACCGGCGTCGACATCTCCGATGTGGCTCTCGGCCGCGCTCGCGCCGCACAGCAGGCACTCGGGTCACAGACGCTCGCGGTGGATTGGCGTCAGGAAGACGTACTGGACTGGACTCCCCCGGCCGCGGCGTTCGATCTGGTGTCGGTGCACTTCTTGCAGGTGCCGCCGGACGAATTGGAACTGACCACCCGCAGGTTCGCCGCGGCGGTCGCGCCGAAGGGCCGTCTACTGATCGTCGGTCACAGTCCCAGCGACAGCCACGCCTCGCAGCACCCGGCCAAGCACCGACTGTTCGCACCGGAACCGGTCGTCGCTGCGGCGGGCGACGGGTTCGAGGTGATTCACGCCGAACACCGCACCCGGACGACGCCGGACGGCGACGAGCGAATCGACACAGTGGTGGTGCTGCAGCGCCGGTAAACTCTTCGCAGTGATCTCGCAGTCGACGTACCGAATTCCCCTGGCCGTCACGTTCGTCGTCGCGCTGATCGTTCTCTTCACCCCCGCGTCCGGGGTGCCGTCCAGCTTTCAGCACAGCGACAAGATCATTCATTGCATCCTGTTCGCTGCTCTCGCCTACACCTCCCGACTCGCCGGCATCGGCTGGGTGAAGACCGCACTGTGGGTGTCGGCGTTCGCAGTGGTATCGGAGTTCCTGCAGGCGATCCTGCCGCTCGGTCGCTCCGGATCGGCCGCCGACGCACTCGCCGACGTCGTCGGTATCGCACTGGGCCTGGTCGCAGCGAGCAGGGTTCTACCGCAGCGCGTCCGAAAGGCACCGCACCTGCACTAGACTGAGACGGCACCGGGGTTCCTCGGCCAGCGCGAACACTCCGGAAGGAACGTCATCACCTCGTCTTCTGCCCCGCACGATATCTACCTCGTTCCACCGGAGCACGAGACCAACGATGCCGTCACCCGAGAATCCGACGCTGCCGCCGCGCGCTTGAGCGAACGGTCCGACGTCGTCAGCCACGACGGCCGCTACGCACTGACCATCACCTCGACCACCCCGCACCAGGCGATGGTCGAAGATCTGCTGTTCGTGCGCGCCGTGCTCGACGCCGCGCGGATCAAGTACCTACTGGTGCGCGGCAACGACGAGCGTCCCGTCATCGCCATAGAACTGGCCGCTCGCGAGGCACTGACCACGGCCCTGGTGCATGCCTGCCGCGCCGAGCCCTTCTACTCCAAGACCGTCGACGCCCGCGGAAAAGCGGTACTGGTAGCCGATGGCACCTTGTCGCCGTCGTCGAACGCGCGCATCGTGCGGCTCTACCGCCCACGTGTCGAGCCGTTCAGCGGGCTCTACTACGGCGCATCGACCGCGGTGCAGATCGAGCTGTGGTCGTTCTCACCGTCCGAGATCGTGCTGCCGATCGAGAACTCGCTCACTCGCCGCAACATCCGGCCCGACGAGGCCGTCCGCGGCACCGTCGAGCGCTTCGGCCGAACCTGGCCGACCATCGAGAACATGTTCGCCGACCACGCGTCGGACATCAATTTCGACATCGACATCGTGTTCTCGTGGGTCGACGGTTCGTCCGCGGAATTCCAGGCTCAACGCGCCCGCCGGATGGCGAACTACGTCGTCGGCGAAGGCGACGATTCGGCCGCCCGGTACCGGCAGATCGACGAGCTGAAGTACGCACTGCGGTCGATTCACCTGTACGCACCGTGGATCAGGCGCATCTTCGTCGCCACCGACTCCCCGAGGCCGGCGTGGCTCGCCGACCATCCCAAGGTGACGTTCGTGCCGAGCGAGGCGTTCTTCGTCGACACCTCCGTACTGCCGACGCACAATTCGCAGGCCGTCGAATGCCAGCTGCACCACATCCCCGGGTTGTCCGAGCACTTCCTGTACTCGAACGACGACATGTTCTTCGGTCGCCCCGTCAGCCCGTCGATGTTCTTCTCCCCCGGCGGAATAAGCATGTTCATCGAGGCGACGACGCGAATCGGATTGGGCTACAGCGACGCCGACCGCAGCGGCTTCGAGAACGCGGCACGCGTGAACCGACGGATCCTGCAGGACCGCTTCGGGATGACGACCACCCGGCACCTCGAGCATGCGGCAACGCCGTTGCGCCGCAGCGTGATGCAGGAAATGGAGAACGAGTTCCCCGACGAGTTCGCCTCCACCGCTGCCAGTGCATTCCGCGCGAGTACGAACATCTCGGTCACGAATTCGCTGTACCACTACTACGCGCTGATGAGCGGACGCGCCGTGGTCCAGAAGGATGCGAAGGTTCGGTACATCGACACCACGTCCGTCGCGGGTCTCGAGTTGATGGAGAAGCTGCTGCCCAAAAGATCGGTCGACTTCTTCTGCCTCAACGACGGCAGCTTCCCGGAGGTCGACCTCGATCTGCGCACGCGCACCGTGACGCAGTTCCTGGACAAGTACTTCCCCATCGTCGCCCCCTGGGAACGCACCCAGAACTAGGCGTCGCTGAACAACTTTCGACGGGCGCTGTCGGCAATGGTCACTCCCGCTGCGTCGAGCCGACGCGCGGTCTCCTCTGCCGACACTGCCTCTCCCACAGTGTCGTACGAGCCCGTCGGTACCACCGAATGGACGACGGTGTCGTCGTAGAGGTGAACCAGGTTGTAGCCCTGGGCTCCGTCGCGACCGCGCAACCCGCCGGCGGGGACATTGAGATCCTGGGTGTAGCACGTGGCCGACGCGACCGAGACGGGAATGCCCGCGAACGTCGCTGTCGTCGAATAGTGCAGATGTCCAGCGAGTATCGATCGCACGTCGCTGCCGCGCAGCACGTCCGCCAGGCGCGGCTGATCGATGAGCTCGACCAGAACTGCGAGATCGAGCACGGTCGGTACCGGCGGGTGATGCATCGCCAGGATCGTGCCGAACTCGGCAGGGGTTGCGAGAGTGTTTGCGAGCCAAGCCAATTGCTCGTCGGCGAGCTCACCGTGATGCTTTCCGGGGACGGTCGTATCCAGGGTGACGATGCGAAGCCCGTCGACGTCGTGCACGCGATCGATGGACTGCCCGCTCGGTTCGGCGTCGAGCAGGGTCCGACGGAACGTCGCGCGGTCGTCGTGATTGCCCATCGCCCAGACGATCTGCGCGCCGAGCTCCTCGGCCACCGGCTCGACCAGAGCGCGGAGCTTCTCGTAGGCGCCCGCCTCGCCCTTGTCCGTCAGATCACCGGTGAACACCAACGCATCGGGCCGCACCCCCGAGTTCCGAACATCGGTCATCACCTGTTCGAGCCGCAACTCACTGTCCACGCCGCCGTACAAGCGACCGCCGCCGTCGACGAGATGCGTGTCGCTGATGTGCAACAAGCAGTGATGGGGACGTGGGTACTCGGCCATCCGAGACTTCATCGAACTCTCGCTCACGATCGGACCTACCGTTTCACGATCACCCGGTCGGGCGAACGCCACTGCCACAAGCCAAGCATACGAGCGTTCACTGAGAAAAAGCTGGTCGAATCCGGACGGTGAACACCGTGGAAACTCCTGGCGTGTGGCAGGTTGAGAACATGACGTCTTCCAAGTGGACCTCCCTGCTCGCAGCCGCGGCACTGACCGTGGGCACGATGCTCGGGATCGGCGTGGCTCCGGCCGCTGCGCAGGGCCTGCCGACCGTTGTCCTCGTGCACGGTGCCTTCGCCGACAGCACCAGCTGGGACGGTGTCGCGGCCGACCTACGCGGCCGCGGCTACCCCGTCGTCACCGCCGAGAACTCACTGCGCGGCCCGGCGATCGATGCGGCCTCGGTGACCGACGTCGTCGAGAACATCGACGGGCCCGTGGTGCTGGTCGGCCATTCCTACGGCGGCACGGTGATCAGCAACGTGCACGCGGACAACGTGGAGGCTCTGGTCTACGTCGCGGCGTTCATGCCGGTCGAAGGCGAACCCGTCGCCCTCGAACTCGACCCGTTCCGATTCCCCGTGACGGCTCTGGTCCCACCGGTGATCGGGCTGTCTATCGTCGACGATTCGTCCAACCTGATCGGCAAGAACGTCGACTCGTACATCACGCCCGCGCTCTTCCGTCCGTTCTTCGCCCCCGACGTCACCGAGGAGCAGGCCGCCCGCATGGCGGCACATCAGAAGACCATCGCCGCCGGTGCCTTGCTCGAACCGAGCGGTGCGCCGTCCTGGGCGCATACGCCGTCGTGGGCGCTGATCCCCCAGCAGGATCAGATCATCCCAACCTCTGCCGAACGGTTCATGGCGCAGCGGGCCGGGGCCCGGGTGACCGAGGTGCCGGGCTCGCACGCCATCCTGGTCTCGAACCCCGCGGCTGTGGCCGACCTTGTGGTGCAGGCGGATTCGGGTAGCTGACGCGTCCGACAGACGACAACGGGCCCGACCACCTGGACGAGGTGGCCGGGCCCGTGTTCTTCTACCGGATCAGATTCCGATGAGGTCGTGATCGCCGACCTTGTCCGACAGGATGCGCAGGTGCTCGTCGGCCCCACCGAGAGTGTGCTCGATGGCCACGAGCCGACTGGTGTAGTGCCCGACGGGATATTCGGCCGTGACGCCGATTCCGCCGTGCAACTGAATTGCCTCCTGGCCGATCTTGCGACCGGAACGAGAGATCTGCAGTTTGGCGCGCGAGGCGATGGTCGTGTCGACATTGCCGTCCGCCAACGACATGGTGGCGTACAGGCTCATGCTGCGGGCCAGCTCGAGCAGCACGTACATGTCCGCCGCGCGGAAGGTGAGCGCCTGGAACTTGGCCAGCGGAACCCCGAACTGCTTGCGCTGCTTGAGGTAATCGGTGGTCAGCCGCAGCGCCTCCTCCATTGCTCCCACTGCCTCGGCGCACAGCGCGGCCTGTGCGCGCACCTCGGCACCGGTGATCGCCGCGGCTGCGTTCTCGGCCGAACCCAGCGGTTCTGCAGCAACGTCGGAGAATTCGATCTGCGCGGCGCGCTGACCGTCGTGGGTGGCGTACGACTTGCGGGTCAGCCCGGTCGCGTCGCCGTCGACGACGAACAATCCGGTTCCACCGCCGGGAAGCACGGCACTGACGACGATGACGTCAGCGCTGCCGCCGTGCGGAACCGGGTTCTTGACGCCGCTGATCGACCACGATCCACCGTCCTCGGTCGCCGTGGTGGCAACCTCGACGTTCGGCCAGCGGCTGCCGGATTCGTTGTGCGCGAACGCCAACATCGACGAGCCCTCGGCCACGGGTGGCAGAAGTCGCTTGCGCTGATCGGCTGAGCCGAGCTCGGAGATGAGCCCGCCGGGCACGAGAACGGCGTCGAGAATGGGCTCCGGCGCGAGCCGTCGTCCGACCTCGGTCATGACCGCCATGATCTCCACGGGACCGGCGTCCATCCCGCCGTCGTCCTCGCTGAACGTCAGACCCAGCAGACCGACCTCGGCCAGTTGCTTCCAGACGTCGGTGCTCCACCCCAGCTCACCGGCCACGATCTTGTTGCGCTTCTCGGTGTCGTAGGCGCGCGAAAGAACCTCACGGGTGGTGTCGCGCAGCAGTTTCTGCTCTTCGTTGAGTTCGAAATCCATGTCTTCAGATGCTCCCTTACAGTCCGAGAATCGCCGACGCGATGATGGTGCGCTGAACCTCGTTCGAGCCGCCGTAGATCGAGACCTTGCGATAGTTGAGGTAGTTCGGTACCGACCGCTGTGCCCAACCGTCGCTCTCGATGTCCTCGCCTGCCTCGTAGGGCAAGGAGTCCGGCCCGGCGATGTCCATCAGCAATTCTGTTGTGGTTTGCTGCAATTCGGAACCCCGCAGCTTCAGAATCGACGATGCCGGGTTCGGCTTGCCGTCGTCCGAGCTCGAGACCATCCGCAACTGGGTGAGCTCGAGGGCGAGCAGTTCGTTCTCCACCTCGGCCAGCTTGGCCGCGAACAGTGGATCCTCGAGCAGCGTCCCGGTGCCGACCTTCGTCTGCGCGGCGTGCTTCTTCGCCTGTCCCAGTCGAACTTTGGTGTGTCCGGCGCGGGCGACGCCGGTGCGCTCGTTGCCGAGCAGGAACTTCGCGTAGCTCCAGCCCTGGTTCTCCTCGCCCACGAGGTTCTCGGCCGGGACGCGGACGTTGTCGAAGAACACCTCGTTGACCTCGACGCTGCCGTCGACCAGCTTGATGGGACGCATCTCGATGCCGGGGGTGTTCAGATCAATGAGCAGGAACGAAATTCCGGCCTGCTTCTTCGGTGCATCGGGGTTGGTGCGTACCAACGCGAAGATCCAGTCGGCGTACTGGCCGAGAGTGGTCCACGTCTTCTGGCCGTTGACGATGTAGTCGTCACCGTCCCGAATGGCGGTGGTACGCAGCGAGGCGAGATCCGAACCGGCCTCGGGCTCGGAGAACCCCTGACACCACCAGATGTCGAGGTTCGCCGTCTTCGGCAGGAACTTCTCCTTGATCTCCTGCGACCCGAACGTCGCAATGACCGGGCCCACCATCGACGCGTTGAACGCCAGCGGCTCGGGTACCGAGGCCAGCTGCATTTCGTCGAGCCAGATGTGACGCTGGACCGCAGACCAATCGCGGCCACCGAACTCCGCAGGCCAGTGCGGTACTGCCAGTCCGTTCTCGTTCAGGATTCGCATGGTCGTGACCACTTCGTCCTTGCTCAACTCCTGACCCGTCGCGTTCTTCTCGCGAATCTCGGCGGGGATCTTCGTGGTGAAGAACGTCCGCATCTCGTCGCGGAACGCGGCCTCTTCTTCTGTCAGGGCAAGATTCATCGACAATCCTCCGTGCTCGTTCGCTTATCTCGGTATCGACCGTACTCCCTGGTAACTCTGGGATATTCTCCGCTCACTATGACTTTTCTGGCGCTGGTTCGGCACGGTGAAACGAACTGGAATTTGCACGGCCGCCTGCAGGGCTCTTCGGACATCCCTCTCAACGACACCGGACGAGCTCAGGCCCGCGAGGCGGGCTACGAACTGGAGTTCCGTACGTGGGATCACCTGGTCAGTTCGCCGCTGGTCCGGGCCGCGGAAACCGCCGACATCATCGGGACCCATCTGGGCCTGAACCGAACCGCCGAATTCCCGGATCTGGCCGAGCGTCACTTCGGTGACGCCGAGGGATTCACCGACTGGGACGCGTACTCGCATTGGCCGGACGGGCGATACCCGGGCCTCGAGCCACGATCGAATCTGATCGTCCGGGGCGTGCGAGCCGTCGACGAGATCGCCTCGCGCTACCCCGACTCCGCGGTGATCGCCGTGGCCCACGGTGGCGTCATACGAGCCATCTTCGACGCCATCCGTCGACGACACTCACCCCGCATACTCAACGCCGGTGTGTCCACACTCGAACACGACGGCACCCGATGGACGGTTCGCACCATCAACGGCGTTGCGGTCTGACAGGATTTTCGTTCATGGAGATCGAACGTCGCATCGCCGAACTCGGCTTCGAGCTGCCCGGTGAACCGAGCGCACCACCGGGATTCGAGTTCTCCTTCGATTGGGTTCGCGTGCGCGGCAGCCGCGTCTTCGTCTCGGGTCATTCGCCGCTCGCACCGGACGGAACCCTCGCCGGTCCGTTCGGTGCAGTGCCGTCCGAAGTCGACCTCGACGCCGCCACCGACGCCGCGCGTGACACCGCCCTCGCGGTATTGGGCAGCCTCGCCCGTGCCATCGGAGATCTCGATCGAATCAGCGCGTGGCTGACCGTCACCGGCTCGGTCAACGCCGATCACGGCTTCACTCAGACCACCACCGTCGTCAACGGGTTCTCCGATCTGGTGTTGGCGATCTTCGGACCCGAGGTCGGTGCGCATGCGCGGACTGCGCTGGGAGCGGCCGCATTGCCGATGAACAACACCGTCGTCGTGTCAGCGGAACTGGAGATCGACGGGTAGGTTTTTCTCCACTCGTCATTACAGCGAAAGCAGGCCTAGATGGTGCGCAGATCCACTCTGGTTCTGGTCGCGATTCTGATCGGCATACTCGGATTGTCCGGGTGTAGTTCGTCGTCGCAATCCCTCCTGGACCGAGTGCGCGACGACGGTGTACTCGTCGTCGGCACCGAGGGCACGTACAGCCCGTTCAGTTATCAGGGCGGGGACGGCCAACTCACCGGCTACGACATCGACGTCATCAACGCGGTCGGCGACGAACTGGGCGTCCGCGTCGACTTCGTGCAAACCCCCTTCGACTCGATCTTCGCCGGGCTGCAATCGCAACGCTTCGACCTGATCGCGAACCAGGTGTCGATCACCCCCGCCCGGCAGTCGACCTACGACCTGTCCAAGCCCTACACGGTGTCCGAAGGCCAGATTCTCACCGCCGCGAACAACACCACGATCACCTCGACGGCCGATCTGGCCGGCAAGACCACCGCCCAATCGTCGACGAGCAACTGGGCCGAGGTCGCTGCCGACGCGGGCGCGAACGTCGAGGCGGTCGAGGGATTCGTCCAAGCGGTCGCGCTCGTCAAGGACGGCCGGGTGGACGCCACCGTCAACGACTCGCTCGCCATCGCCGAATACCTGCAGCAGACCGGCGACACGGGAGTGCGGGTCTCCGGAAACACGGGCGACACGACGCTGCAGTCCTTCGTGGCCCGCAAGAACAGCGGCCTGATGGAGGAGGTCGACGCGGCCATCGACACCCTCCGTGACAACGGCACCATCGCCGAGATCTCGAAGAAGTACTTCGGCAGCGACGTCGCGGCACCGACCGCCGACACCGCGGCACCGGTGAGCGAGGACGCAGGAACCACTGCGACGTCGAAGATGCAGTTGGTACTCGACAACCTGTGGCCGATGCTGAAGGCGACGGTCACCATGACGATCCCGCTGACCGCCGTCAGTTTCGTTGTGGGACTGGTCATCGCGCTGGCCGTGGCACTCGCCCGGATCTCGTCGATCAAGCCCCTCGCCGCAGTGGCCCGGTTCTACGTCTCGATCATTCGCGGCACTCCCCTACTGCTGCAGCTGTTCATCATCTTCTACGGCCTGCCGCAGTTCGGCATCGTGATCTCGCCGTTTCCGGCGGCGGTCGTGGCGTTCTCGCTCAATGTCGGCGGCTACGCAGCCGAAGTCATTCGCGCTGCGATACTGAGCGTGCCCAAGGGCCAGTGGGAGGCCGCGCAGACGATCGGCATGGGATACCGAACCACGTTGCAGCGCATCGTGCTTCCGCAGGCACTGCGTACCGCCGTGCCGCCGCTGTCGAACACATTGATCTCGCTGGTCAAGGACACCTCGCTGGCATCGACCATCCTGGTGACCGAACTGCTGCGCGTCGCGCAGCTGGCGGCGGCTCCGACGTTCGACTTCTTCACGCTGTACTCCGTTGCCGCCCTGTACTACTGGGTGATCTGCATAATTCTCTCGTTCTTCCAAGGCAAACTCGAAGTCCGACTCGACAGGTACGTGGCGAAATGACAGACCTGCTGGAAGTATCCGCACTGAAGAAATCGTTCGGACCGATCGAGGTACTGAAGGACGTCTCGTTCACCGTGCCGTCGGGCACCGTCACCGTCATCATCGGGCCGTCCGGCTCCGGCAAGACCACAGTGCTGCGAACGCTCAATGCTCTCGACCGAGCCGATGCCGGCCTGATCCGCATCGGCGACGTGTCGGTCGACTTCGCCGAGCCCGTGGACGCCGCGCGACTGCGCCACTTCCGCGCGCAGAGCGGCATGGTGTTCCAGAGCCACAATCTGTTTCCCCACAAGACCGTGCTGCAGAACATCATCGAGGGACCGGTGATCGTCCAGAAGCGGTCCAAGGACGACGCCACTCGCGACGCACACGCGATCCTCGACCAGATCGGTCTCGACGCCAAGTCCGATCAGTACCCGTTCCAGCTTTCCGGTGGCCAACAGCAACGCGTCGGAATCGCCCGGGCCCTCGCCTTGCGCCCCAAACTGATGCTGTTCGACGAGCCGACCTCCGCACTCGACCCCGAACTGGTCGGCGAAGTACTGGGCGTCATCAAAGGCCTTGCCGCCGAAGGATGGACGATGGTGATCGTCACCCACGAGATCCGCTTCGCCCAGCAGGTGGCCGATCAGGTGTTGTTCCTCGAGAACGGCGTCGTCGTCGAACGCGGGACACCCGAGCAGGTTCTCGCGAACCCGACCGAGCCCCGCACCCGACAGTTCCTGCAGCGAATCTTGGCGTAGAGGGGCTGCGCCCGTTCTAGAGGTGCGGTAGCACCTTGTCCAGGGTGATCGGGAGGTCGCGGACTCGGACGCCGGTGGCGTTGTAGACCGCGTTGCCGATGGCTGCCGAGGAGCCCACCGCACCGATCTCACCGATTCCCTTACCGCCCATCGGTGCGATCTCGGTGTCGACCTCCTCGATCCACACGGCCTCGAGATCGGTGACGTCCGCACAGGCCGGGATGTGGTACTCGGCGAGGTCGTGGTTGGCGAAGCCGCCGAATTCGTGATCGACGACGCCGCTCTCCATCAACGCCATTCCGAGTCCGAACGTCATGCCGCCGATGAGCTGCGACCGGGCCAGCCGTGGATTCATCACCTTGCCGATGCCGAACACCCCCAGCATCCGGCGCACGCGCACTTCACCGGTGTCGACGTCGACTGCCACCTCGGCGAACTGGGCACCGAACGCCATGCGCGCCAGCTCTTTCTGGGCTTCGACGTCGTCGGATGTATCGGCCTCGGCGGAGTTACCCGGCTGCAACGGTCCCTGGTCCCGCAACGCGTTACAGACCTTGGTGACCGCCCAACCCCAGGAGGAGGTGCCCGAGGATCCACCGGCACCGGGGGCCTTGGGCAGAGCGCTGTCGCCCAGTTCCAGTGTGACGGCATCCGCGTCGACCTCGAGCGCATCGGCGGCAATCTGCCGCAGCACGGTCCGAGCGCCGGTTCCGATGTCGGATGCAGCGACGGACACCGTGATCGTGCCGTCCTGCTCGACGCGAGCCGCCGCGGTACTCGGCGAGATCAGCACCGGGTAACTCGCTGTGGCGACGCCCATTCCGAGCAGAGTATTGCCTGCTCGGCGTCGGCCCGGCGTGGAGTCTCGACGATCCCAGCCGAATTTCTCGGCACCCTCGCGCAGGCACTGCACCACACTGCGGGAGCTGAACGGATTCCCACTCGCGGGATCGACGTCGGGTTCGTTGCGGATCCGGAGCTCGATCGGATCGATTCCGGTGGCCGTTGCCAATTCGTCGATCGCCGTCTCGACGGCAAACATGCCGGGTGCCTCACCCGGGGCTCGCATCCAGCGCGGGGTGCCGACATCCAGCGACGCGAGCCGATGCGTTGTGGCGCGGTTGGGCGAGGCATAGATGTGCCGGGTCGATTCCGACGTCTGCTCACAGAACTCGAAGATCGTGCTCGTCTGTTGGAAGGAATCGTGAGCGATGGCCTGCAGCCTGCCACTCGAATCCGCACCGAGGCGAACGTGATTGAGGGTCGGGGTGCGGTATCCGACGACATCGAACAGGGCCTGCCTCGGTAGAACCAGCTTGACGGTCTTGCCGGTTGCTCGCGCCGCCATGGCAGCGAGAACTGCGTTGGGCCGAGTACTGCCCTTCGCTCCGAAGCCTCCGCCGACGTTCTCGGCAATCACGCGAACATTCGCGGGTTCCAGTCCGAACGCCGTGGCAAGATCCCCCTGAACGCCCGACGGTGCCTGCGTCGAATCCCAGACCGTCAGCACACCATCGGACCATTGCGCCGTGGTGGCATGCGGTTCCATCGGACTGTTGTGCATCGGAGCCGTCGAGTACCAGTTGTCGACGACGTGCTCGGCCGTCGTCAATGCAGCGTCCGGATCACCGACCGTGACGTCGGTGGGGAACCCAGCGTTGACGGACTCGGGCGCATACAGCGAGCTGTGATCGGCGCTCAGGGTGTTGTCGGGTGAGCGAACGTCGGCGTAACGCACCTGCACTCGGGCGGCAGCCGCGCGTGCATCCTGGAGGGTGTCGGCCAGAACGACGGCCACGATCTGGCCGCGGTAAGCAACGGAATTCGATTGCAGCACATGCAGTTCCGCATCTTCCACGTCGCCTAGCTTCTCGGCGTTGCCGTGCCACAGGAGCGCGTGCACCGACGGGCCCCCGTCAGCGAGTTCGACGTTCTCGACCGTCCCGACGGGAACCGTCGCGGGCACGTACCAGGCGTACACCTGGCCGGCGATCGGCGGCTGCTCGGCGGCGTAGCGCGCTCGGCCGGTGACCTTGTCGACGGACTCGGTGCGCTGAATCGACTGGCCGATCGATGCCGTCATGACCGATCTCCCAACTCTTCGTGTGTGCCCAGCTCTGCCAATTCCACCAGAGTGCGCGTCACCAGGTTCGTGACCAGCGGAACTTTGAAGGCGTTGTCTCGCAACGGCTCTGCTGCGTGCAGCTCCTCGGTGATCGCAGCCCGGAACGACGCCTCGTCGGGAGCGGTTCCAAGCAATGCATGTTCGGCGGTTCGGGCCCGCCACGGTCGGTGCGCAACGCCGCCCAGCGCAATCGACACCCCACGTACGATTCCGTCCTCGACGTCGAGCACAGCGCCGATCGACGCGACCGCGAACGCGTACGACTGCCTGTCCCGTACCTTCCGATACGTCGAGACAGTGCCGTCGGCAGCCTTCGGAATTTCGATGGCGGTGACGATCTCGTCTCGGGCGACAGTGTTGTCTCGCGTCGGATCATCGCCGGGCAATCGGTAGAACTCGTCCATCTCGAGTTTCCGTTCACCGTCGACTCCGCGGACGACGATGCGCGCGTCGAGAGCCGACAGCGCGACGGCCATGTCGGACGGATGCGTCGCCACGCACGACGACGAGGCTCCGAGGATGGCGAGGTTTCGATGCTCGCCGTTACGTGCCGGACAGCCCGAACCGGGTTCGCGCTTGTTGCACGGCTTGGATGCGTCCATGAAGTAGACGCATCGAGTGCGCTGGAACAGGTTTCCGCCGGTGGTGGCCATGTTGCGTAGCTGGCCCGAGGCCCCGGACAGCACTGCCCGCGAGAGCACCGGATACCGCTGGCGGACAACCGGATGCACCGCGAGATCGCTGTTGGACACCCCGGAGCCGATCCGCAACGCTCCGTCGTCGGCGACGTCGATGTCGTGCAACGGCAGTCGCGTCACATCGATCAACGCCGATGGTGCGGCCACACCCAGCTTCATCAGATCGACCAGATTGGTGCCGCCACCGAGCAACATCGCGTTCTCGTCCCCCGCCAGGCGTTCGAGAGCGTCGTCGATCGCAGTGGCGGTTCGGTACTCGAATGTTTTCATGACGCGTCCTGCACTGCGGGAACGATGTTCGCGTACGCACCGCAGCGGCACAGGTTGCCGCTCATGCGCTCGCGCACTTCGCCGGAATCGAGTTCGACATCGGTGGCCTCGAGGTCCTCGGTGACCGCACTGGGCCAGCCCTGTTTCGCCTCCTCGATCACCGCGACCGCCGAGCAGATCTGCCCGGACGTGCAGTACCCGCACTGGAACGCGTCACGATCGACGAAAGCCTGCTGCACGGGATGCAGAATGTCGCCGTCGGACAGTCCCTCGACGGTGGTGATCTCGCGCCCGACCTGCGCGACAGCAAACGTGAGGCAACTGTTGATTCGCCGGCCGTCGACCAGGACGGTGCAGGCACCACACTGACCGTGGTCGCACCCCTTCTTGGCCCCGACGAGATCCAGGTTCTCGCGAAGTGCGTCGAGCAGAGTGGATCGAGTGTCGCAGTCGATCTCACGATCGGTTCCGTTGACACGCAGAGTGACGTTGGTCATGCACGTGCGGATACCCGGGGCCCGAGCCACCAAACGCTCGAGCCGGCGGGTCGTGCGCGGAACTTCGTAGCAGGCTACGAAGTTCCGCGCACGTGGTGCTAGCGCTTGCCCTTGAACTTTCCGCCGCCGCGCGGACCGCCACTACGTCCGGGAGGACCGGAGTCGGGCTGCAGCTGAATCAACACGCCGCTGATGCGGGTGCGGCGCAGCGCCTCGACTGTCTCGTCGGCGAGGTCGGCGGGCAACTCGACCAGCGAATGGTCGGGACGAATGCTGATGTGCCCGAAGTCGCTTCGACGCAGACCGCCTTCGTTGGCGATGGCACCGACGATCGCACCGGGAGCAACGTGATGACGCTTACCGACGCTGATCCGGTACGTCGCCATTTCCTGGCCGGTCTTGCGGTGGTGCGAGCTGGCCGCATCCTCGTCGAACGTCCGCGGTGGCCGCGGCTCACGAGGCTCGCGGGGTGCCCGCGGCGGGGCGGGCGGCTCGGGCTTGAGCAGGAAGGCCTCGCCGTCGCGCGACTGGATGGCCAGCGCTGCCGCGATGTCGACCAAAGGCACGTCGTGCTCGCGCTCGTAGTCCTCGATGAGACGACGGAACAGCGCCAGATTCTCGTTGCCGAGGCTCTCGGTGATGGAGTCCTTGAACTTCGTCACACGTTGCGCATTGACGTCGTCGACGCTGGGGAGCTGCATCTCGGTGATGGGCTGCCGCGTCGCGCGCTCGATGGCCTTGAGCAGGTGACGCTCCCGGGGCGCGACGAACAGCAGAGCCTGACCGGCGCGACCCGCGCGGCCGGTACGACCGATGCGGTGCACGTAGGACTCGGTGTCGTGCGGGATGTCGTAGTTGATGACGTGCGAGATGCGGTCGACGTCGAGACCACGAGCCGCCACGTCGGTGGCCACCAGAATGTCGATCTGGCCGTTCTTGAGCTGGCCGATGGTGCGCTCACGCTGTGCCTGCACGATGTCGCCGTTGATCGCGGCGGCGGAGAAGCCCCGGGCGCGCAACTTCTCGGCGAGCTCTTCGGTGGCCTGCTTGGTACGCACGAACATGATCATGGCCTCGAACTCTTCGACCTCGAAGATTCGAGTGAGCGCCTCGAGCTTGCGCTGATGCGCCACCTGCACGTAGCGCTGCGTGATGTTCGGTGCCGTCGACGTCTTGGTCTTGACGGTGATCTCCACTGGATCGTGCAGGTACTGCTTGGAGATCTTGCGAATCGCGGCCGGCATCGTGGCCGAGAACAACGCGACCTGCTTGTACTCGGGAGTGTCGGAGAGGATGCGCTCCACGTCCTCCTGGAACCCCATCTTGAGCATCTCGTCGGCCTCGTCGAGCACGAGGTACTCGAGCCCGGACAGGTCGAGCGTGCCCTTCTCGAGGTGGTCGATGACGCGACCCGGGGTGCCGACGATGATCTGCGCACCCTTGCGCAGGCCGGACAGCTGGATCCCGTAGGCCTGGCCGCCGTAGATGGGCAGAATGTGCAGACCCGGGATGTGGGTGGCGTACTTGCCGAACGCCTCGGCCACCTGCAGCGCGAGCTCGCGGGTCGGTGCCAGCACCAGCGCCTGCGGCGTCCGACGCGAGACGTCGAGACGGGACAGGATCGGCACTGCGAACGCAGCGGTCTTACCCGTTCCGGTCTGCGCAAGGCCGACGACGTCATTGCCCGCCATCAACGGCGGGATGGTGGCCGCCTGGATGGGCGACGGGCTCTCGTATCCGACGTCGCGCAGGGCCTTCAGGACCCGCTCGTCTATTCCGAGATCGGCAAAAGTGATGTCGTCATCCGCTGTCGAAGAAGACTCACCTGCGTGGACGGGAGGGGAGGAACTCGTCTCGTCAGACGTCACGGCGGCATCCTGATCAGATTCTGAAGTGCTCATATACACCCGAGTTTAGTACCTGCCCGGCCCCCGCGACTCCTTCTGCGCTGATCAGGTGACGAAAACAGCGGTGATGGGGGCACGCACACACGGCCCTGCAAGGGCGACCCGACGGAGACACACGACCGGACACCGTTATGTTGTACCCCGAGTCACACTCACCTCCCCCGAAAAACGACCGAAAATTCACAAAGCGGACAACCTCGGTGGTGCGTTACGGACTCGGGTGTGATGAAATGCACAACTACCACGCTATTTATCCGTAAGGGGTCCAGCAGTGCGCGAATATTCTGTGCCGGCGTCATTCACCATTCCCGACGACGCATCCATGGCCGACACCGTCTTCCGGTACCAGAAGGAAGCACCGAACTTCGTCCCGTTCCAGCGCCTGGTGAACGGCACCTGGACCGATGTCACCGCGGGTCAGTTCGCCAAAGAGGTCACCGCGGTGGCCAAGGGCCTGATCGCGTCGGGCGTCGAACTCGGCGACCGCGTCGCCATTCTCAGCGCGACCCGCTACGAGTGGGTCGTCCTGGACTACGCCATCTGGACCGCCGGCGGATGCACCGTCGCGATCTACGAGACCTCGTCTGCAGATCAGGCGCAGTGGATCCTCGAGGACTCCGCGACCAAGCTGCTGATCGTCGAGACCGCGTCGCACGTCTCGAACCTGAAGGACGTCACCGACGGGGCCGCCGACTTGCGTGAGGTACTCCAGATCGACGGCGGAGCCATCGACGAACTGACCACCCGAGGCGCGGGAATCAGCGACGAGGACGTGCACACCCGTCGACACCAGGTCACTGCCGCCTCCCCCGCGACACTGATCTACACCTCGGGCACCACCGGCCGCCCCAAGGGTGTGCAGCTGACACACGCGAACTTCTACGCCGAGGTCCAGGCCACCCAGATCGCGCTGCACGACTCCATGCGCGAGGGCAACCGCACCTTGATGTTCCTGCCGATGGCGCACGTGTTCGCCCGCGCGGTGTCGTTCGGCTCGTTCGAGTCGAAGGTGACCGTCGGCCACACCTCGGACGTATCGACCCTGGTGGATCAGTTCGCCGTCTTCAAGCCGAACTTCATTCTGTCGGTGCCACGCGTGTTCGAGAAGGTCTACAACTCGGCCAAGCAGAAGGCGCACGACGGCGGCAAGGGCAGCATCTTCGACAAGGCCGCCGCGACGGCCATCGAGTGGAGCGAGGCCCAGGAGAAGGGCGGCGCAGGCCTGGTCCTCAACCTCAAGCACACCGTCTTCGACAAGCTCGTCTACTCCAAGTTGCGGGCTGCGCTCGGCGGCAACTGCGATCGTGCGGTCTCGGGCGGCGGCCCCCTCGGCGCTCGCCTCGGCCACTTCTTCCGCGGCGCAGGGGTACCGGTCTACGAGGGCTACGGACTGACCGAGACCAGCGCGGCCGTCACCGTCAACACCACCAAGGAACAGCGCGTGGGCACCGTCGGCAAGCCCATCGACGGCCATGCGGTCAAGGTCGCCGAAGACGGCGAACTGCTGCTCAAGGGGCCGGTGGTGTTCAGCGGCTACTGGCACAACGAGAAGGCCACTGCCGAAGCGATCGTCGACGGCTGGTTCCACACCGGCGACCTCGGCTCGATCGACCAGGAAGGCTTCGTCTCGATCACCGGCCGCAAGAAGGAAATCATCGTCACCGCAGGCGGCAAGAACGTCGCCCCCGCGGTGCTCGAGGACGCGCTGCGCGCCAACGCGATCATCAGCCAGTGCCTCGTCGTCGGTGACGCAAAGCCGTTCATCGGTGCGCTCATCACCCTCGACCCCGAAGCAATTCCGGGCTGGCTCGAACGCCACAACCTCGCTGCCGACATCCCGTTCTCGGAGCTGTCGAAGAACGCCGACCTCGTCGCCGAAATCGACAAGGCAGTGGCCGAGGCCAACAAGAAGGTCTCCAACCCCGAGCAGATCAAGAAGTACACGATCCTCGAGAACGACTTCACCGTCGAGACCGGCGAGCTGACTCCGACGATGAAGCTCAAGCGCAACATCATCCACACCGAACGTGGCAGCGACATCGAGGCCATCTACTCGTAGATCTCCCAGCACGAGTGCCGAAGGGCCCGACGCGAGCAATCGCGTCGGGCCCTTCGTCGTACAGCATGTGATCGTCAGTGCATGTGATCGTCAGTGCATATGGTCGTCAGTGCATGTGGTCGTCGAGGAATTCGGCGACCACCGTGGTCACGGCCTGGTGAATCTTTTCGTGCAGAAGATCGTGTCCGCCGTCCTCGAACTCGCGCAGGCTCGCCTGCGGAACGCGTCCGATCCATTCACGCACGGCATCGACCGGTGCCAGACGATCGTCGACGCCGTGCACGGCCAGCAACGGGATGACGTTGTCGGACAGGTCGTCGGCAGAACCGGTGACGGACTTGGGCGTGCCGCACAGGATTGCGCAGCGGACGGCCTCCGGATGCGCACCCAGCGCTGCGATGGCCGTCGCGGCACCGAGCGAGTGGCCCATCAGGGCGAACGACAGCTCGGGGTGCTCGGCCTCGGCGATGTCGATCAACTGCAGCGCGTTCTGTGCGAGACCGGGGATCTGTGCTGCGTCGGTCAGTTCACCCTCGGTCAGGCCGTGCCCCACGTGATCGACCGCCCACACGTCCACCCCACGCTCGTTCAGCAGCCGCGCGAAGCGGTGGTAGTGGGCGCTGTTCTGGCCGAGACCGTGCAGGAAAACGAGACCGAATCGAGCGTCGGCGACGGTCCAGGTTCGATAGTGGACAGCACCGGTGGCTCCGTCGAAAAAAGGCATTGAATCATTTTGCCTGTTCCCGCCGGCTTCCGCGCGCAACGTGACCGGTGCCGCTGTCGTGGGTCGCTAGGGTGGACGCTTGTGTTCCTCCTCGGCGATCAGGTCGTCTACAGCGCCAGCGACCTCGCTGCGGCGGCGTCCTGCGAATTCGGCCTGCTCCGACGACTGGACGCTGTCACCGGCCTGACCCCCCGGCAGAGCGTCGCAGCCGATCCGATGCTCGACCGCACGTCCACGCTCGGATTCGAGCACGAACGACGCCAACTCGAGGCGTTCGAGCAGCGTTTTCCCGGTGGCGTCCTGACCATGGACCGACCGGGCCGTACCGCACAGGAACTGGCGGACGCGGCGTGGGCGACCTTCACCGCCCTGACCTCACGCACGCCGGTGCTCTATCAGGCCGCCTTCTTCGACGGACGATTTCTCGGCTTCTGCGACTTCTTGGTAGCCGACGGTTCTCGTTACACCGTCTACGACACGAAACTGTCGAGACACGCGAAGGTGCCGGCGCTGCTGCAGTTGGCCGCGTACGCCGACGCCCTGCAGGCCGGGGGTATCACTCCGAGCGAGCAGGTCCATCTGATGCTCGGCGACGGCAGCGACTCCGCGCACGCACTGGCCGACATTCTTCCGGTCTACCGGCAGTCGCGAGCACACCTGCAGCACATTCTCGACGAGCATCACTCCGAGGGCACCGTCGTCGAGTGGTTCGATCCGCGGTATTCGGGATGCGGGCAGTGCGATGCCTGCACCGCCGAGGTGGAGCAGCATCGCGATCTGGTGCTCGTCGCCGGCATGCGCGGCAGCACCAGGGACCGGCTACTGGACGCAGGGATCTCGTCGATCGACGAGCTCGCCGAGTCGAGTACCCCGGTGGACGGCATGTCCTCCCGGACACTGGAGAACCTGCGGGCGCAGGCAGCCTTGCAGGTGCGCCAAGAGCGCAGCGGGGCAGCCGAATTCGAGATCCTCGACGCCGAGGCACTGGGGGTCATTCCCGAGCCCGACGACGGGGACATCTTCTTCGACTTCGAGGGAGATCCGCTGTACGCGGAGTCCGGTTCGTCCGACTGGGGTCTCGAGTACCTGTTCGGCGTCTACACCGCGGACGGCGACTTCCTGCCGTTCTGGGCTCACGACCGTGCGCAGGAACGTCGTGCGCTCATCGACTTCCTCGACTATGTCGCCGCCCGCCGAGCCGAGTATCCGAAGATGCACGTGTATCACTATGCGCCGTACGAGAAGACGGCTCTGCTGCGGCTGGCCGGCCGGTACGGAGTGGGCGAGGACGCCGTCGACGATCTGCTGCGGGAGAACGTTCTCGTGGATCTCTACCCCGTCGTACGGTCGGCTGTTCGGATCGGTGCCCGCTCGTACAGCATCAAGAAACTCGAACCGCTGTACATGCCCGCGGCCCGTGACGGAGACGTCACCGACGCGGCGGCGTCGATCGTCGAATACGCGCACTGGTGCGAACTGCGCGATCGAGGCAAGGACGCCGAGGCGGCAATTCTGCTCGCCGACATTGCCGAGTACAACCGCACCGACTGCGAATCGACACTGCGACTGCGTGATTGGCTGCTCGATCGGGCATCGGACGCCGGGGTGGCACCGCGGTCCCCGCAGCAGCTGGACCTCGAGGACGTCGTCGACCGCACCGCGACCCCACTCGAACTCGAACTGGCCGAGCACGCCGGACTGCCGTGGGATCGCACGCCGACGCAGCACGCGCTCGGATTGTTCGCCGGTGCCATCGGATATCACCGACGAGAGAACAAGCCGTTCTGGTGGGGCCACTACGACCGCCTGACCCATCCGCTCGACGAATGGGCCGACGCCGCGGACGTATTGAAGGTCGAGCGCGCCGAGCTGGTGCACGACTGGATGAAAACTGCACCCGGACAACGGGTGCTGCGTCGTCAGGTCAAACTGGTCGGGCACCTGAGCAACGGCGTGCTGTCCGGCTCGAAGGTGAAGCTGCTGTACGAGAACCCGGCCCCGGAGGGTTTGACGAAGCAGCAACCGACGCACCGGGCCACCACATCGGTCGAGATCGTGCAGACCGGGTACGAGGGAACCCTGGATGTGGTTGTCGTACAAGAGAATCTACGCAAGGGCGTGGAGGAGTACACCGATTTCCCAGTTGCCACCGCGCCCGAGCCGCCGCCGAACACCAAGCATCTCGAGCAGGCGATCGTCTCCGTCGCGACCGAGGTTCTCGGCGGGTTGCCGGAACTACCGCGTACGGCTGTCGCCGATCTGCTGACGCGCTCGACGCCCCGAACTCGTTCCGGCGCTGGCCTTTCCGTGGTCCACGACAACGACTACGCGCATGCGATCACGGCCGCGCTGCTCGATCTCGACAATTCGTACGTCGCGGTGCAGGGCCCGCCCGGCACCGGGAAGACCTACACGGCGGCGCGTGTCATCGAACACCTGGTGAACACACATCATTGGCGGATCGGGGTGGTCGGCCAGTCGCATCACGTGGTGAACAACCTGCTCGACACCATCGTCGGGGCCGGGGTCGACGCCTCGAAGGTGGGCAAGAAGGCCCCGACCGCGCACACCGTCGTGGACATCGCCGGATACTCGCACTTCGTCACCGAGGCCGACGAGGGCTGCGTCATCGGCGGCACTGCTTGGGATTTCTCCAACCCCGGCCGAATTCCACCCGGCTCCCTCGATCTACTCGTCGTCGACGAGGCCGGTCAGTTCTCCCTCGCCAACACCATCGCGGTCTCGGTATCGGCGCGCAATCTGCTGCTTCTCGGCGACCCGGCGCAGCTCCCCCAGGTCAGTCAGGGCACCCACCCCGAGCCCGTCGACGAATCGGCCCTGGGATGGCTGACGACCGGGCACGCCACCCTGCCCGCCGACCGCGGCTACTTCCTGGCGACGACGTGGCGGATGCATCCGGATCTGTGCGCGCCGGTGTCGATGCTGTCGTACGAGGGCAAGCTCGAATCGAACAAGGATGTGACACAGTCACGTTCGCTGTCGGGTCTGGAACCGGGCCTGCACGTCGTCCTTCTGGACCACCACGGCAATTCCACCGACTCGATCGAGGAAGCCGACGAGATCGTCACGCGGGTCCGGTCGTTGCTGGGTCGGCCGTGGGTGGACCCCGCACACGGCAGCGACCCGCGCCCGATGCAGCAGTCCGACTTTCTGGTGGTGGCGGCCTACAACGCACAGGTCGCCGTCATCGTCGAGCAACTCGCAGCCGCCGGACTCGACGAGGTGTCGGTGGGAACCGTCGACAAATTCCAGGGCCGTCAGGCACCGGTGGTCCTCATCTCCATGGCCGCGTCGGCCATCGAGGACGTGCCCCGCGGAATGGGATTTCTGTTGTCGCGCAACAGACTCAACGTCGCCATCTCCCGCGGTCAGTGGGCCGCGATCCTGGTGCGCTCGCGCGCGCTGACCCATTATCTACCGTCGACCCCGGACGGACTCGTCACGCTCGGCACGTTCATGCGGCTGTGCGAGAACGCACGTCAGCCGAACGCCATACCCTCGCCGCGGTAGGTGGGAACGGCGTCGACCGATCCGTCGGAATGAACCAGAGACAGGGTGTCGAACCGCTCGCACAACTCCCCGGCCTTGGCGTGGCGGAACCAGATTCGATCGCCGATGCGCACCTCCTCGGCCCCGCTCACCGGGGTCTGCACCTCTCCCGCGCCCTCGTTGCGCAGCAGTTTCAGGCCCGACGTGACAACGCCCGCTGCCCTCCTGGACCAGCCGACAGGTCGGGGTGATCGCGACCAGGATGCCGGGCCCGACGCGATGTAGCCGCCGCCGAACGCGGTGGCGATCCGCGGAGTCGGCTTGCGCACCACCGGCAGTGCGAAGAACAGCGAGGGTTCGGCCGAGAACGCGCGATACCGATCGAACAGGGTCGGCGCGAACAGACCCGAGCCCGCGGTGACCTCGGTGACGGCCGGATCCGCGGCAGAGAAATCGATCGACCCGGTACCACCGCTGTTGACGATCTCGAGCGGCCCGATCGCCGCGGTCACGGCGTCCACCACTGCTGTTCTCCGCGCACCGATCTCACGAGACGACAGCGACTTCATCAGCTCGACAGCGACGTTGGCGTCGGGAACACCGGCGATCTGTGCCTCGTAGAACATCAACCCCACCACCCGGAACCCCCGCGAGCGAGCCTGACGGGCGAACTGCGCCACCTGCTCCGGATCCCGAAGCGGAGAGCGCCTGACCCCGATGTGCAGCGGCCCCACCCGCAACGATGCGTCCACGTCGATACAGACGCGGGGCTTGAGTAGGTCGCTCCGCGCGGCGTCTCGGACGAGGTCCAGTTGCGCGACGTCGTCGACCATCAAGGTGATGCGTCCCGACAGCACGCGGTCGTTGACCACCTCGGCGAGCGCCGTTCGATCGACCGTCGGGTACCCCATCAGAATGTCGTCGACGCCGGCCCGCGCCAACCAGATCGCTTCGCGCAGCGAATAGG
Organism: Rhodococcus sp. Leaf233; assembly: GCF_001426165.1. Lineage (NCBI taxonomy): Bacteria > Bacillati > Actinomycetota > Actinomycetes > Mycobacteriales > Nocardiaceae > Rhodococcus > Rhodococcus sp. Leaf233. The sequence goes on along the minus strand of NZ_LMRO01000001.1, from coordinate 1,062,366 downwards.
CCATCACTCCGGATACACCCTGCGCCGCGAGGACCCGATTCAACACGGCTCGGCACCGCACCGACTTGCTGGCGATCCTGATCGGTACACCGTTCGCGCGGGCACGCAGTGCTGCAGCATTGGCATCGAGAGCTGTCAGATCGACTGCTGCCGTAGGAGATTCGAGACCCTCGGTGGCTGCGGCAATGCGGGACAGCGGGGTCGTAGCGGTGGTGATGTCACCGGCGATCGAACTCATTCGGCACATTCCTTCGTCGTCGTTGCCGGGCCGACACAGTCAAACACTCCGCAGCCGAGAAGTCCCGTCGAGCGGTTTTCCACTCAGCGATCTTCTGCCTTCGCGGCGATCAACCCGGACAGGTCGTCGATCTGGGCCAACACTTCGAGATCGTCGCCGTCGACCAACCACCGCAGCACCAAACCGTCGAGAGTCGCCATCCCGAAGCGGGCGATCGACTCCACCGGTTCGAGCCACCGCGTGCCGGTGTGGTCGGAACAATTCTCGAAGAACAGCTGCGCCTCGGAATCCCGGATTCGATACTGCCCGCTGGCGATCTCGGCGGCCGTGGCCGAACCCAGTGCGCGATGCCGCAACAGATACGTCTTGATCTCGTACGCCAACAGCTGACGACCGTGCGATTTCTCAATAAGCAGCCACACCGCGCTCAGCCCGCTGTGCACCAGCTCGCGCAGCCCCCGAACACCGGGTAGTTCGTGTGTTCCGACCGCGCTGTCCAACGCGGCGTGCAGTATCTCGGTGACGTCGACGATGAGGTGCTCGCCCATCGCGATCACCAGATCCTGCTTGGTCTCGAAGTGGTATTGCACGATGCCTTTGGTGACGTCGGCATATTCCGACAGCGCCCGAACGGTGAGCGACTCGATACCGACCCGCTCGGCGACGTCGATTGCCGACTGCACCAGTTGTGCGCGGCGCACGTCGGCGGGCAGCCTCGATTGCATGACCCGATACTAGGTCGCGGTCGACATCTGTGCCTTGGATTGCCCCAGGGGAGCGCGCTGCGAGATAGTGTTTCGATGATCGAGCGGTCGTGGCAGAACTGGGCGGGCAATCAACATGCATTCCCGGCACGTCGAGCCGAGCCCTCGTCGGTCGAGGAGCTGCGTGCGATTCTGCGCGATGCCGCCGAACGGTCTCTGCCGGTGCGCTGCGTCGGGGCAGGGCATTCCTTCACTCCCATTGCCGTCACCGACGGTATCCAGATCGTCTTGGACGCGCTGAGCGGTATCGAATCCGTCGAACGCGCCGACGACGGATCTGCCCAGGTGACGGTGCTGGCCGGCACTCGACTCCGGGAGTTGTCGGCGCGGTTGTGGGAGCTCGGGCTGGCGATGACCAATCTGGGCGACATCGACGAGCAGTCCGTCGCCGGGGCCATCTCGACGGGCACTCACGGAACCGGTGCCGGATTCGGCGGCATCGCCACCCAGGTGCACGCGCTGGAGCTGGTGACCGCAGACGGACAGTCGGTGCAGTGCTCCCGAGACGAGAACACAGAACTGTTCGACGCGGCCCGCATCGGTCTCGGCGCTCTCGGCGTCATCACGCGTGTGACGTTGAACTGCGTCGCGGCGTTCGCGCTGCAGGCCGTCGAGACGCCGTCGACGCTGACGGCGACGCTGCGTGATCTCGATGCCACCGTCGCCGGCGTCGACCATTTCGAGTTCTATTGGTTTCCGCACACCGATCGGGTGCTCACCAAACGCAACACCCGCCTGCCCGGTGACACCGATCTGCGTCCGCTGGGCAAGGTGCGCTCATATCTCGACGACGAACTGCTGTCCAACACGGTCTTCGAGGGCCTCAACCGAGTGGTGACGCGAGTGCCTGCGTTGATTCCCAGGGTGAACGCGGTCTCGGCCCGAGCACTGTCGGCTCGCGAGTACACCGACCGCTCGTACCGGGTGTTCGCGTCGTCGCGGACGGTCAAGTTCGTCGAGATGGAATACGCCGTGCCCGTCTCCGAGATCGCCTGGGTGCTGCGCGAGGTGGATCGCTGGCTCGAGCGTTCGGCGATCTCCATCGCGTTCCCCGTCGAGGTGCGGTTCGCGGCCGCCGACGACATCTGGCTGTCCACGGCATCCGGGCGTCCGACGGCGTACATCGCCGTGCACCAGTACCACCGGCGTGATCACCGCGAGTACTTCGACGCTGTCGAAGCCATCTGCCGCAGCGTCGGAGGTCGACCGCACTGGGGCAAACTGCACTCTCTCGGCAGCGCCGAACTGCGTGATTCCTACGAACACTTCGACGACTTCCTGCGCATCCGAGATTCACTGGACCCGACGCAGCTGTTCCGCAACGACTATCTGGACCACCTGCTGTCGTGAGCGGTATCTCGTACCCTGCTACGAAATACCGCGCACGACGAGTTCGCTTACATTGGACTCGGTGAGCACAGGAAAACGCGCGCTGTCCGGCATCATCGCCGCCGGAGTCGTCCTCGGCGTCGGCGAATTGATCGCCGTCCCCATCGGACCGAACTCGTCACCACTGACGGCCGTCGGATCCTCGGCGGTCGACAACAGTCCGGCACCGGTCCGTGAATGGGCCATCGACACGTTCGGCACCTCCGACAAGCTCGCCCTGTTCATCGGCATGGCCGTGGTCATCGGTGCTATCGCCGCCGCGGCAGGAATCGCTCGCAAACCGATCGGGGCCGCGGTGTTCGCCGCCCTGGGCGTAATCGGCGTCCTCGCCGCGGTGACCCGACCCGACGCGACGGTGTTCTACGCAGTCCCGACCATCGGCGGCGTCATCGTCGGCATCGTCGTGCTGCACGCCCTCATCGGATCCGCCACCCCGGCGACCGACGGAATGAACCGACGCAGTTTTCTGACCCTCGCCGCCGGTGCCGCAGTACTCGGAGTCGTCGCAGGGACGGCCGGACGAATGCTCACCTCGGCGCGAGCGGTCACCGCCGATCGACTCGGCTTCATGCTCCCGACCCCGACGCCGCAAACGCCGATACCGGCGGGGGCGGACCTGAAGATCGACGGCCTCGCGTCGTACATCACCCCGAACGAGGACTTCTACCGCATCGACACCGCGTTGGTCGTGCCACGCGTCGCGTCGGATACGTGGTCGCTGCGGATCCACGGCATGGTGGACCGCGAGATCGAGTTGACGTTCGCCGATCTGGCGCAGCGTCAGGCGGTGGAGAAAACAGTCACGTTGACGTGCGTGTCCAACATCGTCGGCGGCGACCTCGTCGGCAACGCGACGTGGATCGGCTACCCACTGAAGGACATCCTCGAAGAAGCGGGTATCTCCCCCGACGCCGACATGGCCCTGTCGTCCAGCAGCGACGCCTTCACCGCGGGCACTCCCCTCGAGGTGCTGCTCGACGGCCGGGACGCACTGTTGGCCGTCGGGATGAACGGCGCCCCGCTACCCGTGGAGCACGGTTACCCGGCCCGACTGGTCGTGCCCGGACTGTACGGATACGTCTCGGCCACCAAGTGGGTCACCGACATCGAGATCACCCGATTCGACAAGGTGACGGCATACTGGACCGACCGCGGCTGGGGCGTACTCGGTCCGATCAAGACCGCTGCCCGCATCGACACCCCGCGCTCGGGCAGCTCCGTGTCCGCGGGAAAGACCGTGTTCGCGGGCGTCGCCTGGGATCAGCACACCGGCATCGAGGCCGTGGAAGTACAAGTGGACGAGGGCAATTGGGTGCCGGCAACCCTGTCGGAGGAGTACTCCAAGGACACGTGGCGGCAGTGGATGATCGAGCTCGACCTGCCGGCGGGCCAGCACGCGATCCGCGCCCGGGCTACCAACTCCGCCGGGGAGCTGCAGACCAACAAGACTGCAGACACCGTCCCCGACGGAGCAACCGGCTACCCGAAGATTTCGGTGACGGCGAACTGATTCAGGTTGTCGCGAAGCTGGCGCGAACCGAATTCTCCGCCAACTGTGTGCGCTCGTCCGCGGTCAGACCCATGCCCTCTTCCAGCGCGGAGAAGTTGTCGTCGACGTACCCGCCGAAATAAGCGGGGTCGTCGGAATTGATCGACACCGACAACCCACAGTCGAGCATCTGCCGTAGCGGCAACTGCGCGACGTCGTCGATCACCTTGAGCCGAACGTTGGACAACGGGCAGACGGTGAGCGGAATCTGTTCCTCGACAAGTCGATTCACCAACGCCTCGTCTTCCAGGCATCGCACGCCGTGATCGATGCGCTCGACCTTCAGCAGATCCAGCGCCTGCCAGATGTAGTCGGGCGGGCCTTCCTCACCGGCGTGGGCGACCACGTGCAGGCCCTCGGCGCGTGCCTTCGCGAACACGTCGACGAACAGCGACGGCGGGTAGCCGACCTCGGCGGAGTCGAGACCGAGGCCGATGATCGGTGCCTTCATCGCCAACAGGTCGTCGAGCAATTGGTTGGCGTGCAGCACCGGCTTGTCTCGCAGAATCGACGCGATCAACCCGCTGGTGACGCCGAATTCGCGCTCACTGGTCGCGCAGGCGTCGGCCAATCCCTCGACGACGGCCTGGAGCGGTACACCGCGCTCGGTGTGCGCCTGTGGATCGAAGAAGATCTCCGCATGCGTCACCCCGGCCTGCGCGGTGCGGCGGAAGTACGCGCGCGCCAGATCGGCGAAGTCCTCGGCGGTGCGTAACACGGCCATGTTCGCGTAGTACAGATCGAGGAAGGACTGCAGGTCGGTGAACTCGTACTTCGCCTGCAATTCGTCGATATCGTTGTACGGCAGCGTGATTGCGTTGCGCTCGGCAAGATCGAAGATCAGCGGAGGCTCGAGCGACCCTTCGATGTGGAGGTGCAGTTCGGCCAGTTGATCATTACTCACTCATACGATTCTACTTGCCGGTGTACGTCGCCTTACCAGGGCCGACCTCGAGGAAGCTCGTCACCGCACCGCGCAGATCCTCGGTCTCGAACAATGCGCCCGAGACCTCCGACGTGATGTCGTCCGCGTGCGCCACACCGCCCGAACGCCACGCGGCCACAATCTGTTTCGTCGCCGCATGGGCGACGGTAGGGCCGTCGGCCAGTCGGTGTGTCAACGCGAGCGCCGCGGCATCGACGTCGTCGTGGATCTGGTTGACCACGCCCCACTCCTTCAACGTCTGGGCGTCGTAGAGATCTCCGGTCATGACGAATTCACGTGCCCGACCCGACCCTGCCCGCTCGGCCAGACGCTGCGGTCCGCCCATCGACGGCGTCAACCCGACGACGGTCTCGACCAGACCGAACTTGGCCTTGGGCCCGGCGAGAACGATGTCGCAGGCCAGCGAGATCTCGAACGCCGCGGTGAGCGTCAAACCGTGCGCGGCGTAGATCACCGGGCACGGCAACGCCTCGAGCGGATGAATGATGCCGGCGAACAAACCACGCCACAGATCGGCGCCTTCGGCAGCAGACAATCCCTCGAACACGTGCACGTCGACGCCCGCGGAGTTGACCTTGCCCTCGGCACGCAGCAGCACCGCACGCGGCGGATTCGCGGCCAGATCGGCGACATTCGCGGCCACCGCGTCGAACATCGCCTGATCGAACAGGTTGAGGGGGCCGTGATCGAAGGTCAGGACAGCGACCTCGGCACCGGCCGCAGTGGTCGATCGAACGAGCGAGGTAGGTGCGTCAGCCATCCTCGCATAGTGCCACACGCGTTCCGGGGCGTTGTTACCAACGAGTATTGTTCGCGTATTAGCCGTTACCGAGAGGAACAAGTAAGTGAAGCGCAGCCTGTTCGAGTCCGACCACGACGACTTCCGCGCATCGGTACGCGAGTTCGTCACCAGGACCATCACGCCGGTGGAGGAGAAGCTGGTCGAACAGCGATACATCGACCGTGAAATCTGGCTCGAAGCAGGACGCAACGGATTCCTCGGCCTCGAAGTACCCGAGGAATACGGCGGCAGCGGAGCCGAGGACTACCGATTCAACGCCGTCCTCGGTGAGGAACTCGCCCGCTCGAGTGCCGCGGTGGCGTCGTGCTTCGGTATCCACGTCGACATCGTCGCGCCCTACCTCGTCAAGCTCACCACCGAGGAGCAGAAGAAGCGCTGGCTGCCCGGGTTCTGCAGCGGCGAGATCCTCACCGCCATCGCCATGACGGAACCTTCCGGCGGCTCGGACCTCGCCGCGCTGAAGACCACCGCCGTCAAGGACGGCGACGACTTCATCATCAACGGCTCGAAGACGTTCATCACCAACGGTAATTCCGCCGACCTCGTCATCGTCGCCACGCGCACCACGCCCGAGAAGAAGGCGAAGGGCATCACGCTGTTCGCCGTCGAGAACGGAACCGAAGGATTCACCCGCGGCCGCAAACTCGACAAGGTCGGCCAGCCCGAATCCGACACCGCGGAACTGTTCTTCGAGAACGTGCGAGTACCCAGCGCCAACATGATCGGCGAATTCGACGGCGGCTTCATCCACATGATGCAGCTGCTCCCCCAGGAACGCATCAGCTGCTCGGTGGCCAACCTCGGACACGTACGGCCCATTCTCGAAGAGACGCTGCAGTACGCCAAGGACCGCAAGGCATTCGGTCAGCAGATCGGCTCGCTGCAGTGGAACAAGTTCCTGCTCGCCGAGCTCGTCACCAAACTCGATGTGGCGCAGGCATACATCGACAACTGCATCGTCGCCCACGGCCAGGGCGAGCTGACGGCCATCGACGCAGCCAAGGCCAAATGGTGGAGCTCGCAGGTGCAGAACGAAATTCTCGACCACTGCGTCCAGCTGCACGGCGGCTACGGATTCATGAACGAATACCGCGCCGCCCGCGCGTGGAAAGACGCTCGCGTGACCAAGATCTGGGCCGGATCGAACGAAATCATGAAGGAACTGATCGGCCGGGATCTGGGGCTGTAGAGCGGCTTCGCCGCATGTGAGTGGAACTTCGTAGCAGGGGTCGAGGTTCCACTCACATGGGTTTCTTGAACGCGGGACGGGCGTAGAAGCAGACCGCGACCATGCCGACCAGGAGCACGACGGCGGGGAGGATCAGCGACTGCGCCATGGCGGTGGTGAAGCCGTCACGCAGCATCTCGGGCACTCGGCCCGCGAATTCGTTTGCCCCCGAAGCCGATCCACCGGTAGGTAGTTCGGCGGCCAAGCGCGATTGAATGAGCGCGCCGATGCCCGCGCTGCCGAGCACGGACCCGATCATGCGGGTGGTGTTGTAAATTCCCGAACCCGCGCCCGCCTGGCTCATCGGAAGATTACGAGTGGCCGTCGCTGCCAACGGAGACCAGATCAACGCATTCGCCACACCCATTGCAGCGACGGGGAGCAGCAACTTCCAGATGGCCGTCGTCGGCGTCATCTCGTAGGCGAACCACAGCAGCGACGCGGCGAGGATGAACAGTCCCGATCCGGCGATGTACCGCGGATGCGTCTTGTCGACGAGCTTGCCGATATTGGGTGCGAGCAGTCCGGTCAGCAGCGCCATCGGAACGAACAGCAGTGCCGACCGGGTGGGCGTCAGACCGGTGACGCTCTGCGCGTAGAACATGATCGGCAGCATCATGCCGGACATCGCGAAACCCATTGCGGCGATACCGATATTGGACAGCGAGAAGTTGCGGTCGCGGAACAGGGCCAAGGGCACCAGCGGCTCGCTGGTATTCACGGACTGCCAGTAGACGAACCCCGCGAAGACGAGCAGACCGACACCGATGAGAATCCACACGCCGGTACCCCAGTCGTACTTCTGACCCTCCTGGATACCGAAAACGATGCAGAAGAGTCCGACGGCGCTGAGCGCAACGCCTACTAGATCGAACTTGTGATCGTGGGTCGGTAACACCGGAACGAACTTCAGCGCCAACGCAATTGCGAGAATGCCCACCGGCACGTTGATGAAGAAGATCCATTCCCAGCCGAGCGAGTCGACCAGCACACCGCCGAGAATCGGCCCGACGAGCGTTGCGACGCCTGCAACGGCACCCCATGCCCCCATCGCCGTTCCGCGCTTTTCCGCCGGGAACACGCGAGTGATCACCGCCATCGTCTGCGGGGTGATCATCGCCGCGCCGAGGCCCTGAACCGCGCGGGCAGCGATGAGCATCTCAATCGATCCCGACAGTCCACACCACACGGACGCGAGGGTGAACAGCACCAGGCCGGCGATGTACAGATTCCGAGGACCGAACTTGTCGCCCAATCGGCCCGTGACCAGCAGTGGAACGGCGTAGGCGAGGAGATACGCGCTGGTGACCCAGATGACGTTGTTGATGTCGGTGTTCAGCCCGGTGAGGATCGCAGGTTGCGCGACCGCGACGATCGTCGTGTCCACCAGGATCATGAAGAAGCCCAAGCACAGTGCCCACAGCGCCGGCCACGGTCTGATCTCGTGCTGCGACGGGGCAGTCTCGACGGAATTCATGTAGCGCTCCCTATCCCCGAAGTCGGGTTCGTGTGATGTGCGGAGATGTGATGCGGCCAGTCGAGCTCGCCGCTGTCGATCCGATCAAGGTAGCGCGTCAGCCACTGCACTTCTGCGCGCAGCATGTGGTGAATGTAATCGATTCCGGCCCAATAGATTTCGGATATCTGGCGATCTGCTGCGAGCTGTTGATAGCCCGACAGTTCGTCGATGTCCGCGGTCAGGTCCACGATTCGCTCCCGCAACAGGGCGGTCGCGTCGGATGCGGGTAGGTTGTGCATTTCGGACAGGCCGAGGACGAACTGCGGGTATTCCCGCACCGGGGTTCTCAGAATTTCGGTCAGCCGATCGGTCAGCACGTGCCGTCCGGCCGAGGTGATCCGATAGGTGGTGCGCTCCGGACGGTTGCCACCCCGGTCGGTTCCGACCTCGTCGACCAGTTCCTGCTCGTGCAGACGTGCGACCGCGTGATAGAGCGAACCCGGGCGAATCTTGACGATTCGATCTTCCTTGCGGGAGAGCAGCAATTGATACATCTCGTAGGGATGCATCGGGCCCTCCGAGAGCAGAGCCAGAATCGAGACGCCCAGCGGATTGACGGTTCCGGCTCGCATCGATCCCCCTGTCACCTATCCCGCACGAATTATTCCAACTGGAATATAGGGCCGGCGGTAGCCTCGGAGCAACCCGGACAATGCGCCCACCAGGGGACAAAGGCGTCTTTCGACGCAGAATGGGCACCGACCGCGGTCGATGCCCTCAGCGAACAGACGAAGGCCGGATACTCGGAATTACTTCCGTGTATCCGGCCTTATCACCGAGTTTCTGGTGCTGAAAAAGTCTAGAGTTTCAGTCCACCAGGAGAAATCGGGTTACGAAGCTTGAATCAGATGGCGCGGACGCCGGTAGCCTGGGGGCCCTTCTGACCCTGGCCCACCTCGAACTCCACGCGCTGGCCCTCGTCGAGCGACTTGAAGCCGCTACCCTGAATCTCCGAGTAATGAACGAAAACGTCCGGTCCGCCACCATCCTGCTCGATGAAGCCGAAGCCCTTTTCGCCGTTGAACCACTTCACACTGCCCTGCGTCATTCTGTAAACCTTCTGTAAGCGAGCTAGATCTTCACGTCGAAGCTCTAATCTCAAAACCGAGTCTGCCATCTATCGGCGCTGAGCGAAACACCGGGGGCGAAAAAGTTCGAAAGATTGCTTTGGGACGGTGAAACAGAAATGCCGCCACAGCTGCCGCAGCCCGTCGGTTCAAGTGCCGTCGCTACTGTCGAACCGTGGAATTGCCTGCCTACGATGCCGACCGATTCGATCCCCACCGACTCGACATCGTCCGACTCGCCTGGTGCCGACGGCTGTCGTTGGACGACCGTGCCCTCGACACCACCGCGGACCGCGTCGAACATCGGACCGACACCGAGAACATCGTCGTACTCCGACTGGCGCAGACCACTCTGATCGTCGGTCCTTCCTGGGCCGTGGACGCCGCACGCGGCGTCGAGGGCCAGGCAGACACCGGTCGGACGTGGTTGTCGACGCTGCTGGGCGATCGCGTCGAGCAGTACGAGATCGACTCCCACACGCTGGCCTACGGATCCGAGATCGGCCACACCATCGACGTCCACGATCCGCTGATCTCCCACGACGCGGAGCACGCCCGCGCTCTGGCGGAGCACTGCAGCGAGGCCGACGTGACGGAGGCATTCGGCGAGCCGGTGTCGCGGCACTGGTTCACTTTGCTCGGAGACGACCGACCCGCGGATTCGGCGCGATCCCTGGCCTCGGCGGGGTACTCGGAAGAAAACATGATCCTGGCCGACATGCGCGTTCTCACCGACCCGGACCACCGACGACACGGATACGCCGCGGTCGTCGGGAGGCTCGCGACCAACGATGCCATCGACGACGGCCTGATACCGCAGTGGCGCGCGCGACCGGAGAACACGACCGCTCGACGCCTTGCCGCCCGGCTCGACTACGTGGAGATCGGTGCCTGCCACACCGCCGTGCGTCGAACCTAGGCGCTTGAATCCGGTCCGGACTGGGTAGCGTTCGTGAAACCGACCGATGTGAGGAGTTCGATCATGGCCGAGGACGCCACCTACGTGAAGCCGGGCGAGGAATTCAAGCGCGATACCAACTACATCCCGACGCGCATCACCGCCGACGGCCGGGACGGATACCCGGTGGAGCCCGGGCGTTACCGGTTGATCGCGGCGCGGGCCTGCCCGTGGGCCCATCGATCCATCATCGTGCGTCGACTCCTCGGACTCGAAGATGTTCTGTCCCTTGGCATTCCGGGTCCGACCCACGACCCGCGCAGCTGGAACTTCCAGGAGGAGCCGGGCGGCGTCGACTCGGTTCTACAGATCCCTCGGCTGCAGGACGCCTACTTCGCACGGTTCCCGGACTACGAACGAGGCATCACCGTGCCGGCGATCGTCGACGTTCCCACCGGCCAGGTCGTCACCAACGACTACCCACAGATCACCCTCGACCTCAGCACCGAGTGGACGCAGTACCACCGCGAGGGCGCGCCCGATCTGTACCCGGAGGCGCTCCGCGGCGAGATCGACGAGGTGGCCGATCTGGTGTTCAAGGATGTGAACAACGGCGTCTACCGCTGCGGATTCGCCGGCTCGCAAGAGGCATACGAGAAGGCGTACGACCGCCTGTTCGCTCGCCTCGACTGGCTCGTCGAACGGCTGTCCACCCGGCGGTATCTCGTCGGCGAGCACATCACCGAGGCCGACGTGCGACTGTTCACCACCCTCGTTCGTTTCGATCCCGTCTATCACGGCCACTTCAAGTGCAACCGCAGCAAGCTCACCGAGATGCCGGTGCTGTGGAACTACGCACGCGACCTGTTCCAGACCCCCGGATTCGGTGACACCGTCGACTTCGATCACATCAAGCGGCACTACTACGAGGTGCACATCGACATCAATCCGTCGGGCATCGTGCCGAAGGGGCCCGATCTGGCCGGCTGGCTCGAACCGCACGGACGTGAATCACTCGGCGGATCGCCCTTCGGCGACGGCACCGCGCCGCAGCCGCCGAAGCCGAACGAACTGGTCCCGCACGAGCACTGGGTGTAACAGTGACGGCTATGCCCCGGCGTAGGTACCGAAGCTCCAGTAGACCCCCTCGGCGTCGCGGCAGGTGAAGCCGCGGCTGCCGTAGTCCTCCTCGCGCAGGCCCTGCGTGACGGTGCCGCCCGCCGCGACGACGCGATCGTGGATGCCGTCGGGGTCGTCGGTGACGATGTAGATCGACCCGACACCCGGCGGCAATTCGCCGATGGCACTCCCATCGCGAACACTGCCCAGCATCACCCCGCCGCCGTCGGGCCAGCGCAGTTCCGCATGATCGACGCGGTCGCCTTCGCCGTGAACCGCGCGCTCCTCGAATCCCAACACGTCGACGATGAATCGAATCGCGTCGCGTGCGTTCTCGTACTTCAGAGTGGGCCAAACGTGTGTCGTCATGACGCCATACCTTCCTCGTCGGCCGCGCGGATCGTCACCGGCAACGCCGCTCGACAGAGTCTCGAACACGCCTGCACCCCGACGCGGCGCGCGCCACCGGACACCACCTCGCTCGCAGGAATCTGCACGCCACCAGTCTAAATTGCCCCGAACGTGTGCAACGAGGAATTCGCGGGTAACTCCCCCGACCAGCGTCACCGACGCTCGCAACCGAAAGAGGTATCGATGGCAGGCAAGAAGGACGACGCTCAGGTCGAGATCTCGAGCGGAGGCAAGCTCGAACGGGCCCTGGTCAACATCCTGGACAACGCCAGCCGCCTACAGGGACCCGCCGTCGACAAATACGTCGCGCACGTGCGTCGAGCACACCCGTACGACACCCCGGCCCAGATCATCGAACGGCTCGAGAAGCGATTCCTGCTGGCGGTCACCGGCAGCGGATCGGCAGTGGGAGGCGCAGCGGCGGTCCCCGGAATCGGTACGGTCGCATCGCTCGCCGCGGTCGGCGCCGAGACCGCCTTCTTCATCGAGTCGTCGGCTCTGCTGACGCTGTCGGTCGCATCCGTGCACGGCATTCCCGTCGAGAATCACCAGCAGCGACGCGCTCTGGTGCTGTCGGTGGCACTGGGCGAATCGGGCATGCAGATCGTTCAACGAACCGTGGGCAAGACAGCCAAGAACTGGGGCCCGCTCATCACCTCACGCATTCCGGGCGGCTCGATGTCCAGCATGAACAAATCGCTGGTGAAGAAGTTCGTCACCAAATACCTGGCCAAACGCAGCGCACTGCTGGTCGGCAAGATGCTCCCCGCAGGAATCGGCGCGGCGATCGGCGGCGCGGGCAACCGAGTGGTCGGCAAAGGCGTCATCAAGAACGCCCGTGATGCCTTCGGTCCGCCGCCCGCACGGTTCCCGGAAAATCGCATCATCGACCCGGACGAGTGAGAATGCCCGGAATCTTCGAGAGGCTGCTGCGTTGACTTCGAATATGACTTCCACACCTGAACTCGGCAAGTACGGCGTCTGGCGACTCCACTCGGCGTTCACGCCGGAGTTGTCCCGCGCCATCGAGTCCTTCGGCTACGGGACCATCTGGCTCGGAGGATCCCCGCCCGCGGACCTGACGACCACCGAGGAGATCCTCGACGCCACGGACACCATCGTCGTCGCCACCGGCATCGTCAACATCTGGTCCGATGCAGCCGCCGATGTCGCCGCGTCGTATCACCGCATCGAGAGCAAGCACCCCGGACGGTTCGTCCTGGGCATCGGTGCCGGTCACCCCGAGGCCACCCAGGAATACCGGAAGCCGTACGACGCGTTGGTGAGCTACCTCGACGACCTCGACGAGGCCGGAGTCCCGATGGAGCGTCGGGTCCTCGCCGCGCTCGGCCCCAAGGTGCTCGCGCTGGCCGCGAGCCGTACCGCAGGCGCGCACCCCTATCTGACCACTCCCGAACACACCCGTGAAGCCCGAGAAGCAGTGGGGCCGAACAAGATTCTCGCTCCCGAGCACAAGGTGGTGCTCGAGACCGATCCGGAGAAGGCACGCGCGATCGGTCGGCCACCGGTGAACAACCCCTACCTGCATCTGCGCAACTACACCAACAATCTGAACCGGCTCGGCTACTCGGACGAGGAAATCGGCGACGGCGGCAGTGACCGACTGATCGATGCCCTCGTCGCACACGGCGATGCCGACGCCATCGCTGCTCGACTCGACGAACACCTCACCGCCGGCGCGTCGCACGTGACGCTGCACGCGCTGCCCGACGACGCCGACCCGCTCGAGACGTACCGGGAGATCGCTGCGGCGTTGCATCGCTGAAACCGGGGTCATCCCGCCCGTCGGTCCCACCCCGTAACCTCGTGTACCGGTTGCCGCCAAGCAACCGGCACACGAGGTGCACCGACGGCCAGGGGGACACCGCACAGATGACCAGCTACTCGGCTCCGGCGCTGGAAGCGCAGGCTCTGACGAAACAATTCGGTACCGTTCGCGCGGTCTCGGACCTGAGCTTCGTCGTTCCACGCGGAACCGTCACCGGCTTTCTCGGGCCGAACGGCTCCGGCAAGTCCACGACACTGCGGATGCTGCTCGGCCTCGTCGCCCCGACTTCGGGCGTCGGCCTCGTCAACGGCGTTCCGTTTCGTACGGCGACCCACCCGGCCCGTACCGTCGGGGCCGTTCTCGACTCGCTGAGTTTGCACCCCAAACGCAGCGCCGAGCACCACCTGAAGATCTACACCGCGGCGATCGGGGTACCCGACAGCCGCGCCCTCGACGTCCTGAACCTCGTAGGTCTGGGCGACGCCGCGCACCGCGCAGCAGGCGGGTTCTCTCTCGGCATGCGTCAGCGACTGACGTTGGCAACAGCTCTACTCGGCGATCCCGAGATCCTCGTACTCGACGAACCCGCGAACGGCCTCGATCCCGAGGGGATCGCCTGGCTTCGAGACTTCCTCAAAGCGTTCGCGGCATCGGGGAGAACCGTCCTGGTATCGAGCCACATCCTGCGCGAGATCGAGCAGACCGTCGACACTCTCGTCATCGTCAGCGCCGGCACCCTGATGTACCAGGGATCCATCGCTCAGCTGCGATCCACCCGCCCGAGCCGCGTGCTCGTCGCCGCGTCCGACCCGGCGAAACTGGCTCTGGCATTGGCGTCCACCGGACTCACCGACACCCAACTGCTGCCCGACGGCCGCATCGGCGTCGCGGGTGCCGACGCTGCAACTGTCACGCGCATCGCGACCGACGCTGGGGTCACGGTCTTCGGCACCACCAGCGAACACGTCGACCTCGAGCAGGTGTTTCTCTCCATGACCACCGGTCAGTACACCGCAGCACCCGTCCAACCCACTGCATACGGACCGCCTCCGGGATACAGGCCGCCGCCTGGTTACGGGCCGCCGCCTGGATACAACCAGGGGTACTCACCGCCGCGACAGAACTACGGACCACCGCAGAACTGGACCGGGGGTTCGCGATGAACGCGCTGTTGACATCAGAGATCCGCAAGGTCACCACACTGAAGTTCTGGTGGGCGCTGGCGATCGCACCGATCGTTGTCGGCGTGTTCGCGTCCGTCATCACCTCGGTGATCGCGAACCAGCTGGGCGAGTTCGAGGAAGATCTTCAGATCGCCGGCGGAGTCGCCTCCATCGGCCTGTACGTCGCCGCCGGTGCCGCCATCCTGTTCGCCGGCATCTTCGGCGCAGTCAACGCCGGAACCGAGTTTCGACACAAGACCATCACCACCAGCTTCCTGACGGCCCGCGGCAGGGACGGCGTCGTTGCCGCCAAACTCATCGTCACCGCCCTGTTCGGCCTGGGGTACGGCCTCGTCGTGCTCCTGGCGAGCCTGGTGTGTCTGCTGATCTTCAGCCAACGAAAAATCGTCCTCGACGGCGCTTTCATCGGCGTCGTCGCGTCGTGCTTGCTCGCCGTGGTGCTGTGGTCGCTCATCGGAGCCGGGCTGGGGTTGCTGCTCAAATCCCCGACCTGGGCCGCCATCGTGCTCGTCGCCTGGCTGCCGTTCGGTGAAGGACTGCTGTCCCTGATTCTGTTCGGAGTCGGTTTCGGACCGGTGGCAACCGCGCTGCCGTCGAACCTGACATTGCCGACGATGGCCGCGACACAATTGGACGATGCGGGCGACCTCGCGTCGTGGCCGTGGGCTCCGCTCGGACTTGCCCTGTGGGCCGTGATCCTCACCGGTGGCGGTTGGTTCCTCGCCCGTACCCGGGACATCGACTGACCACCGCATCGGTGAGGATGTTCGCCCGATCCTGCTGTCGGTAGCCGGGTCTACCGTGTGAATCGATGGCACACAGCGAATACGTGAAGGATCGAGCAGGGTCGGGCAGCAATACGGGCAGTACCCGTCTGCTGGAAACCGACCCCGGCTCGTCCGGCGTACCCACCGACTCCCGGCCGACCACCGCGTCGTCGATCACCGCGTCGTCGATCACACGGCGTGGCTGGATCAGACGTCTGCTCGCGCAGTGCATGTTGCACCGGCGGACGGCACTCGGCGCACTGGGCGTGACGATGATCGCCGCCCTCATCGACATCTCGTTTCCGCTGCTGACGCGCCTCGCGATCGACGACGCCAGCGCAGGCAAGAACGACGTGATCGCCGGAGTCGCGATAGCCATCGCACTGCTGGGTGCTCTGCGATTCGCCTGCCAGTTCGGTCGGCGCATGCTCGCCGGTCGCCTGTCGATCGATGTTCAACACGACCTGCGGATGGACCTGCTGGCGTCGCTGCAGCGGCTCGACGGTCGTAAGCAGGACGAAATCCGAACCGGCCAGGTCGTGTCGAGATCGATCACCGACCTGCAGTTGGTGCAGGGTCTGCTCGCCATGGTGCCGCTGTCGGCCGGGGCAATTCTGCAGTTCGTCCTGGCCCTGGTCGTGATGGCCTACCTCTCACCGCTGCTCACCCTTGTCGCGGTCGTCATCGTTCCCGCGGTCAGCGTCGTCGTCTACCGAATGCGACCCACCCTCTTCGCTGCCACCTGGTCCGCACAACAGCGCGCCGCCGATCTGGCCCAGCACGTGGAGGAGACCGTCACCGGAGTCCGGGTGGTCAAGGGCTTCGGGCAGGAAGCGCGTGCGGTGGATCGCATCGAAGCTCTCGGGCGCAGGCTGTTCGCCGAACGCATGCGCTCGGCCCGCATCAATTCACGGTTCGCACCGACCATGTCAACCATTCCTCAGCTCGGACTGGTCGGCGTCATCGCTCTCGGCGGCTGGTTGGCACTGCACGGCCACATCACCATCGGCACCTTTCTCGCCTTCGCCACCTACGTGGCCACGCTGTCCGCCGTCACCCGAACCGTGTCGTCGGTGGTGATCATGGCGCAGCTCTCCCGCGCGGCCGTCGAGCGCGTCTACGAAGTGGTCGACACCGAGCCGACCGCACCGGAACCGGCGCACCCCATCGCACTGCCCGACGGCCCCCTCGGCGTCCACCTCACCGGCGTCACGTTCGGATTCGAGGCAGAGCGCAACGTTCTCAGCGACCTCGACCTGAGCATCGCCCCCGGGGAGACGGTGGCCGTCGTGGGACACGCGGGCTCGGGAAAGACCGCGCTCTCCCTGCTGCTCCCCCGCTTCTATCGCCCTACTCGCGGCCGGATCGCGGTGACCTCCGGGGACACGTCCATCGACATCGACGACCTGGATTCCGCGTCACTGCGCGAAGCGGTGTCGTTGGTCTTCGACGAGCCGTTTCTGTTCTCCGACACCATCGCCGCCAACATCGCGCTCGGCAGGCCCGAGGCAAGCGCGGAGGAGATCGAACACGCGGCTCGGCTGGCTCAGGCCTCGACCTTCATCGACGCTCTGCCCGAGGGCTACGACAGTCTCGTCGGCGAACGCGGCCTCACCCTTTCGGGCGGGCAACGCCAACGCATCGCCCTGGCTCGCGCCCTGTTGGTCGAGCCGCGGATTCTCGTCCTCGACGACGCCACCTCCGCCGTCGACGCCGAGACCGAGGCCGCCATCTTCGACGCACTGCGCGGCGTGCGTACCCGGGCGACCCTCGTCCTCGCACACCGCCGATCGACACTGACGTTGGCCGACCGAGTAGCCGTCCTCGACGGTGGACGCATCATCGACACCGGCACAGTCGACGAACTCGACGAGCGCTGCCCACTGTTCCGCGCTCTCCTCGCCGGCGGAGACGAGAACGAACACAGCGACGCCGCACCAGAAGCGCGCACGGAACCGTCGGCGGCGATGCTCTGGCCGGACGATGCTCTGGAAGCCGCATCGAACCCCGGTGCCGCGATGCCGCCCGCAGGTGCCGGAGGCGGAGGCACACACGGCGCAGCGATGGCCGGCGCATTCGGCTCGTTGGCACCGACGCAGGCCATCTCCGACGCGGTGGCAGCCCTACCGCCGGCAACGGAGGAACCAGGCGGATCGGGACAACAGTTGCGTCGACCCGACCCGGAATTCCGGCTCTCACGACTGCTGAGTCCTGTCCGGCTGCTGCTGGCAGGTGTCGTGGTGCTGCTGGCGCTGGACTCGATCGCCTCGATCGCCTTTCCCTCACTCGTCCGGTACGCAGTGGACAGCGGCGTGGCCCGCGGTGACTCCGACACCCTGTGGATCGCAACATCGATAGGCGTCGCCCTGGCTGCTGCCAGCTGGTTCGTGGTCTGCGCGACGACCGTGCTCACCGCACGAGCCGGCGAGCGGGTGCTGTTCGGATTGCGAGTACGCAGCTACGCGCACATTCAGAGACTCGGGCTGGACTACTACGAGCGCGAGCTGTCCGGGCGCATCATGACGCGAATGACCACCGACGTCGATGCGCTGTCGTCGTTCATCCAGACCGGCGCGTCCACGGCCGTGGTCAGCGTGCTGACCGTCGTCGGCATCGCGATCGCACTGCTCGTCACGGATACGACACTCGGGCTGGTGGCCCTGGCGGTCGTGCCGCCACTCGCCGTTGCAACCGTCGTCTTCCGACGCATCTCCTCGGCTGCGTACTCGACCTCGCGCGAACGCATCTCCATCGTCAACGCCGATTTCCAGGAGAACGTCACCGGACTGCGCGCAGCGCAGGCATACCGACGTGAGGAGTACGCAGCCTCTCGCTTCGCCGAACGCAGCAACCGCTACCGAGCGAGCCGGATGCGATCGCAGACCGCGATCTCGGTGTTCTTCCCGTTCATCACGCTGCTCTCGGATGTCGCGCTGGCCGTCGTCGTCTTCGTCGGTGCGCATCAGATCGCCACGGGCACCGCCACCGCGGGCACCCTGGTGGCGTTCGTGTTGTACCTCGGACTCCTCTTCGGCCCGATCCAGCAACTCTCGCAAGTGTTCGACGGCTACCAGCAGGCCCGCGTCGGCGTCGGCCGAATCGGAGACCTCCTACGCACGACGAGTTCGATCGAAACAGCGACAGCGACCGGGTCCGGTGCAGTCGTCGGCAATCGCCTGCACGCCGACATCGACCTCGTCGACGTCAGCTTTCGGTATGCCGGAGCTCACTCCGACGCGCTCAGTGAGGTATCTCTCAGCATCCCGGCCGGCACCACCGTCGCATTGGTCGGCCGCACCGGAGCAGGCAAATCCACCGTCGTGAAGCTGCTCGCTCGGTTCTACGACCCGACCTCGGGATCGGTACGCGTAGGTGGCCACGACCTCCGCGACTACCGGTTGTCCGACTACCGCCACCGGCTGGGCGTCGTACCGCAGGAAGCCCACCTGTTCACCGGAACCATCGCGTCGAACATCGCGTACGGCAGGCCCGACGCCAGCCGGGCCGACATCGAGAACGCGGCACGCTCGGTCGGGGCCCTCGACACCATCGCTGCACTTCGCGGCGGTATGCAGCAACCTGTCGGCGAACGCGGCCAAGGGTTGTCGGCCGGCCAGCGACAGCTGATCGCACTGGCCCGCGCCGAACTGGTGGATCCCGATCTACTCCTGCTCGACGAAGCGACCGCAACCCTAGATCCGGCCACCGAACGCAAGGTCCTCGAAGCCAGCAACGCCGTTGCGCGGACCCGCACCGCAGTGGTCGTCGCGCACCGATTGGCCACCGCCGCACGAGCGGATTTGATCGTGGTCGTCGACGGTGGTCGTATCGTGGAAGTCGGACGACATTCCGAACTTCGCAAACGGGACGGCTTCTACGCCACATTGTGGGCTGCAGCCGAAACGAACCGGGGGAATAATTCGATAGTCAACGGGGTCATCGACAACGAGGCCGATGGTTACCGGTGAGTACATATCACAGCTACGTCCCGGACGCACGCGATCTCGACCGGAGGTCTAGCCTGGAGTCGTACGCGCGCTGATCGGGAACGAAGACAGAAACGAGGCGAACTACTGCCGTGAGCAGCAGCTCTACTACCCAATTCGGACAAAATCAATGGCTGGTCGACGAGATGTACCAGCGGTTCAAGCAGGACCCGTCCTCCGTCGACGCGAGCTGGCACGAGTTCCTCACCGATTACGACCCCGAAGCCGTGATCGACGAGAACCCCATCTCCAACGGTAAGTCCGGTTCCAACGGCTCGGCCTCGAACGGCAGCTCGGCCAAGTCCGCTCCTCCCGCAGCACCCGCGCCTCCTGCGAAGCCCGCCGCCTCGGCCGCGAAGACCGAAGCCCCGAAGACCGAAGCTCCCAAGAAGACCGAAGCCCCCGCGAAGGCCGCAGCTCCCAAGGCTGCTGAATCCAAGCCTGCTCCGGCGAAGTCGGCCCCGGCCAAGCCGGCCGAGAAGAAGGCAGCCCCGGCCAAGCCCGCCGCTGCCGAATTCGGTGAAGAGTCGAGCAAGATTCTGCGCGGCGCAGCTGCGGCGGTTGCCAAGAACATGTCCGCCTCGCTGCAGATTCCGACAGCTACCAGCGTGCGAGCCATCCCGGCCAAGCTCATGGTCGACAATCGCCTCGTCATCAACAACCACCTCGCGCGTACCCGCGGCGGCAAGATCTCGTTCACGCACCTGCTCGGCTACGCCATCGTGCAGGCCGTCAAGGCGTTCCCGAACATGAACCGCCACTTCGCCGAGGTCGACGGCAAGCCCAACGCCGTCACTCCGGCGTCGATCAACCTCGGTCTGGCGATCGACCTTCCCGGCAAGGACGGCAACCGTTCCCTCGTCGTCGCGGCCATCAAGAACACGCAGGACTTCACGTTCACGCAGTTCTACAACGCGTACGAGGACATCGTCCGGCGTGCCCGCGACGGCAAGCTCACCGGCGAGGACTTCCAGGGCGTCACGATCTCGCTGACCAACCCCGGCGGAATCGGCACCGTCCACTCCGTCCCGCGCCTGATGAACGGCCAGGGTGCCATCATCGGTGCCGGTGCCATGGAGTACCCGGCGGAGTTCCAGGGTGCCAGCGACGAGCGTCTCGCCGAGTTCGGCGTCGGCAAGCTCATGACGCTGACCTCGACGTACGACCACCGCATCATTCAGGGTGCGGAGTCGGGCGACTTCCTCAAGACGATCCACAATCTGCTGATCAGCGACGAGTTCTACGACGAGCTGTTCCATTCGCTCAAGATCCCGTACGAGCCGATCCGCTGGCGCAAGGATCTGCCCGAGGGCACCGTCGACAAGAACACCCGCGTGCTCGAGCTCATCGCGGCGTACCGCAACCGCGGTCACCTGATGGCCGACACCGACCCGTTGCAGTTCACCAAGGACAAGTTCCGGATGCATCCGGACCTCGACGTGATCAGCCACGACCTGACGCTGTGGGATCTCGACCGCGAGTTCAAGGTCGGCGGATTCCACGGCAAGGACAAGATGAAGCTGCGCGACGTGCTCAGCGTCCTGCGCGACTCGTACTGCCGCCACGTCGGCGTCGAGTACACCCACATCCTCGAGACCGAGCAGGTCTCGTGGCTGCAGGAACGCGTCGAAGCCAAGCACGTCAAACCGACTGTGGCGCAACAGAAGTACATCCTCAGCAAGCTCAACGCAGCCGAGGCCTTCGAGACGTTCCTGCAGACCAAGTACGTCGGACAGAAGCGCTTCTCGCTCGAAGGTGCCGAGTCGGTCATCCCGATGATGGACTCCGTCATCGACCAGAGCGCCGAGTACGCCCTCGACGAGGTCGTCATCGGCATGCCGCACCGCGGTCGCCTGAACGTGCTGGCCAACATCGTCGGCAAGCCCTACTCGAAGATCTTCACCGAGTTCGAGGGCAACATGAACCCGGCTGCCGCACACGGCTCCGGTGACGTGAAGTACCACCTCGGCGCCGAGGGCACGTACATCCAGATGTTCGGCGACAACGACATCAAGGTCTCGCTCACGGCGAACCCGTCGCACCTCGAAGCCGTCGACCCCGTTCTCGAAGGCCTCGTCCGGGCCAAGCAGGACCTCCTGGACAAGGGCACCGGCCAGGGCGGTTACTCCGTGCTGCCGCTGATGCTGCACGGCGATGCGGCCTTCGCAGGCCAGGGCGTCGTCGCGGAAACGCTGAACCTGTCCGATCTGCGTGGCTACCGCACCGGCGGAACCGTGCACATCGTCGTCAACAACCAGGTCGGCTTCACCACCTCGCCTGAGTTCTCGCGCTCGTCCGAGTACTGCACCGACGTGGCCAAGATGATCGCCGCGCCGATCTTCCACGTCAACGGCGACGACCCCGAGGCATGTGCCTGGGTGGCTCAGCTGGCAGTGGACTTCCGTCAGAAGTTCCACAAGGACGTCGTCATCGACATGATCTGCTACCGCCGTCGCGGACACAACGAGGGCGACGACCCCTCGATGACCCAGCCGGCGATGTACGACGTGATCGACACCAAGCGCAGCGTCCGCAAGAGCTACACCGAATCGCTCATCGGCCGTGGCGACATCTCGCTCAAGGAAGCCGAGGACGCGCTCCGCGACTACCAGGGTCAGCTCGAACGCGTCTTCAACGAGGTACGCGAACTCGAGAAGTACACCCCGGAGCCCAGCGAATCGGTCGAACTCGACCAGCAGTTGCCGACCAAGCTCACCACCGCCGTCGACAAGGCCGTCCTGCACCGCATCGGTGATGCGCACCTCGACATCCCCGAGGGATTCAACGTGCACCCCCGCGTCAAGCCGGTGCTCGAGAAGCGTCGGGAAATGGCGTACGAGGGCAAGGTCGACTGGGCCTTCGGCGAACTGCTCGCACTCGGCTCGCTCGTGGACGAGGGACGCAACATTCGTTTCTCGGGCCAGGACACCCGCCGCGGCACGTTCACGCAGCGGCACTCGGTGATCATCGACCGCAAGACCGGTTCCGAGTACACGCCGCTGCAGAACATCGGCAGCGACAACCCCGGCAAGTTCATGGTCTACGACTCCGCACTGAGCGAGTTCGCGGCCGTCGGCTTCGAGTACGGCTACTCCGTGGGCAACCCGGACGCGCTGGTGATGTGGGAAGCGCAGTTCGGCGACTTCGTCAACGGTGCCCAGTCCATCATCGACGAGTTCATCTCGTCCGGTGAAGCCAAGTGGGGACAACTCTCCGACGTCGTGCTGCTGCTCCCGCACGGCCACGAGGGTCAGGGCCCGGACCACACGTCCGGACGCATCGAACGCTTCCTGACGCTGTGCGCCGAAGGATCGATGACCGTCGCACTCCCCTCGACCCCCGCGAACTACTTCCACCTGCTGCGTAGGCATGCGCGTGACGGAATCCGTCGCCCGCTGATCGTCTTCACCCCGAAGTCGATGCTGCGCAACAAGGCAGCAGTGAGCAACATCGAGGACTTCACCGACGGCAAGTTCCACTCGGTGTTCGACGAGCCCACCTACGACACCGGCACCGGCGACCGCAGCAAGGTCAAGCGCGTGCTGATGGTCAGCGGCAAGCTCTACTACGAGCTCCTCGCTCGCAAGCAGAAGGACAACCGCGACGACGTCGCCATCGTCCGCATCGAGCAGCTCTACCCCGTGCCGACGCGTCGAATCCGGGAAGCACTCGAGAGCTACCCGAACGCAACGGAATTCCGCTGGGTTCAGGAAGAGCCTGCGAACCAGGGTGCCTGGCCGTTCTTCGGTCTCGCATTGCCCGAACTCATGCCCGAAAAGCTGGTCGGCATCAAGCGCATCTCCCGTCGCGCCATGTCCGCACCGTCCTCGGGCTCGAGCAAGGTGCACGCCGTCGAGCAACTCGAAATCATCGACGAGGCCTTCAACAAGGTCGGCGAAGACTAGATCTCCGACAGCGACAAGCGGCCCACTCCTTCGGGAGTGGGCCGCTTTCGCCGTTTCTGGGCGCACCCGGGTTGGGATCAATGTGGGATTCAGTCGGTCAGACTGCAACAAAGCCGCATTCATTCGGCTGTGGCCTCGGCCGCACTTCGGATGAATGCGGGATTCAGTCGGTCAGACTGCAACAAAGGGACATTGATCCCAACTGGGGAGGACCTGCAACCGGGGAGGACGTCGAACCGGGGGGACGCACACTGGGGCGGGGCTCAGGCGTCGGCGTCGGCTCCCAGGAGCGCGGAGATCATGCCCGGGGCCAGGGCGACAGCAGGCAGGGCGTTGACGTTCAGGTCGATCAACTCGTCGCGGGTGATCTGTGGATTTCTGAGCCAGGTGATGGTGGCTTCTTCGACGAAGGCGATCCACCCGCGGACGGCGAGGTCGATGGTGGGGGTGACATCGACGTCGAGTTGAGCGAGTTGGACGAGAGTGCGATCGGCCATGGTGGTGCGGGTCTGCTCGAACACCTCGCGCATCTGGGGGTCTCCGCTTGCCGTGCCGCGGAGCAGGGAGATGAAGGTGTCGCGTTTCTCGCTGACGTAGTCGACGTAGTTGGCGATGGAGTCGCGCAGAATCTCGAAGGGTTCGAGGTCGGGGTCGGGTGCGGTCCGTTCGATCATCGACCGCGACGCCTCGCGGACTATTTCGAGGTGAAAGTCCTGCTTGGACGCGAAGTAGTGGAACAGTAGACCTCGGGAGACTCCGGCCTGATCGGCGATGTCCTCGACGGAGATCTGTTCGAGTGGCCGATCGGCGAGCATCTCGGTGCCGAGCTCGATCAGCTGCGCTCGTCGTTGCTGCGGACTGAGTCTGGTCCTTTTCGTCGTCGATACTCCAGCGCGGTTCACATCCGCCATGCAATCATCCTATTGAATAGTAGTCAATAACTATTGACTCACACTCAGTAAGCTTCTAGTCTGCTCTACATGAGTCTTCCCGTAACAGATACTTCGGACCGCGCAACGTCGCCGCGTCACGTCGATACGCTGATCATCGGCAGTGGTTTCGCCGGGCTCGGAGCAGCGATCAAGCTGACCAAGGCAGGCAAGAAGAATTTCGTCGTCGTCGAACGCGGCCACGATGTGGGCGGTACCTGGCGCGACAACACCTACCCCGGTGCAGCCTGCGACGTGCCCTCGCATCTGTACTCGTACTCGTTCGCGCTGAACCCGGAGTGGACTCGTTCGTTCTCCACCCAGCCCGAGATCCAGAAGTACATCGCCGGAGTTGCGCGCAAGTACGGCGTCATGGACAAGCACGTCTTCGGCACGGACGTGACGTCGGCGCGATGGAACGCCTCCACCAGCCGCTGGGACGTCGAGACGACCACCGGCAACTACACCGCCAAGATCGTCGTCTCGGCCGTCGGCGCACTGTGTGAGCCGAACCTGCCCGATATCAAGGGAATTCACGATTTCGAGGGCGACGTCTTCCACTCCGCTCAGTGGAACCACGACGTCTCGCTCGCCGGTAAGCGCGTCGCCGTCATCGGGACCGGCGCGTCGGCGATCCAGATCGTTCCCGCCATTGCAGGCCAGGTCGAGCACCTCGACGTCTACCAGCGCACCGCGCCGTGGATCCTCCCTCGCGCCGATCGCCCGTACACCAAGCTCGAGCGCTTCGCCTTCAAGCATGTGCCCGGCTTCCAGCGCCTCGCCCGCGCCGGCATCTACGCGATGCGTGAGACCCAGGTCGTCGGGCTGGCGAAGAACCCCGCGTTCATGAAGCCGCTGCAGTGGGCGTCGGAGAATCATCTGCGCACGCAGATCAAGGACAAGGCGCTGCGCGCGAAGGTGACTCCGAACTTCCGCATCGGCTGCAAGCGCATGTTGATCTCCAACGCGTACTACCCCGCTCTCGCGCAGAGCAACGTCGACCTCGTGACCGACGGCATCGCCGAGATCCGGAAGGGATCGATCGTCACCAAGGACGGCACCGAGCGCCCGATCGACGCACTCGTCGTCGCCACCGGCTTCCACGTCACCGATTCGCCTGCATACCAAGCCATCGTCGGCAAGGACGGCCGGACGCTGGCGCAGACGTTCGACGACGGCGGACAGCAGGGCTACAAGGGCGCCGCGGTGGCGAACTTCCCGAACATGTTCTTCCTCGTCGGCCCAAACACAGGCCTCGGGCACACCTCGATGGTCTTCATGATCGAGTCGCAGATCAACTACCTGGTCGACGCCTTGAACACCATCGACAAGCACGACATCGGGACCATCGAAGTGCGCAAGGACGTGCAGGACGAGTACAACGTGACTCTGCAGGACCAGCTCGCCAAGAGCGTCTGGATGAACGGTGGCTGCGCCAGCTGGTATCTGGACAAGCACGGAAACAACACCACCCTGTGGCCCGGGTTCACGTTCGAGTTCCGTCGTCAGACCAAGCATTTCGATCTCGATGCGTACCGTAGCGTCGCAACCGCAGATCTGACCTCCGCGTCGGCGAGCACGGCCGCCGGCAACAACACAGACAAGGTGTCCGCACGATGAGCACATTCACAGGCAAGGTGGCCGTCGTCACCGGCGCGGGTTCGGGAATCGGCCGGGCCCTGGCCCTCGAGCTGGCCGGACGCGGAGCCAAGCTCGCACTGTCCGACGTCGACACCGCCGGACTCGACGAGACGGTGCGCCGCGTCGAGGCACTCGGAGCCGAGGTGAAGTCCGATTTCCTCGACGTCTCGCAGCGCGAGACCGTGCTGGACTACGCCGAGGCCGTCGTCGCGCATTTCGGCAAGGTCAACCAGATCTACAACAACGCGGGCATCGCATACCACGGTGACGTGGAGAACTCCTCGTTCAAGGACATCGAGCGCATCGTCGACGTCGATTTCTGGGGCGTCGTCAACGGCACCAAGGCATTTCTGCCGCACATCAAGGCCTCCGGCGACGGCCACATCGTCAACATCTCCAGCCTGTTCGGCCTGTTGGCGATGCCGTCCCAGTCCGCGTACAACGCTGCGAAGTTCGCCGTCCGCGGATTCAGCGAGTCGCTGCGCATGGAGATGTTGATCGCGAAGGCTCCGGTGAAGGTGACCGTGGTGCACCCCGGCGGCATCAAGACTGCCATCGCCCGCAACGCCACCGTCGCCGAGAATTTCGACCAGGCCGACGTGGCGAAGTTCTTCGACAGCAAGTTGGCGAAGACCACCCCGATCGACGCGGCCAAGACCATTCTCAAGGGCGTCGAGAAGGGCCGGGGTCGCGTGCTCATCGGTTCCGACGCCATCGCGCTCGATCTGCTGCAACGCATCACCGGCTCGCGGTACCAGGGCCTGATCGCTGCGGTGTCCAATCGGGCCATGCCACGGTCGAAGAAGTAGGCGGGCCGCGTCGTGAAAGCCTTCTACGTTCCACTGCCGATCGTTGCGGCGGCGCTCAAGCCCTTCTATCGCCTCGCGCTGAATCCGCGTCTGTCCTTCCGGGCGCAGCGGGCGG
Organism: Rhodococcus sp. Leaf233; assembly: GCF_001426165.1. Taxonomy (NCBI): domain Bacteria; kingdom Bacillati; phylum Actinomycetota; class Actinomycetes; order Mycobacteriales; family Nocardiaceae; genus Rhodococcus; species Rhodococcus sp. Leaf233. The sequence goes on along the minus strand of NZ_LMRO01000001.1, from coordinate 1,035,311 downwards.
TCCTCGAGGCCGCGGCTCCCGTGCAGACGCTCCCGCACGGGACCGTCGCGCAGAAGCTGACGCTCGCGGGCAGGCGAGCCGAGCGCATCACCGTCGGAGCCACCGAACGCGACACCGCCATCCTGTACCTCCACGGGGGCGCGTTCACGATCGGTTCGATCAACACCCACCGATCGCTCGCCGCCCATCTGGCCCGAGAGTCGGCCAGCGCCGTGTACGTACTCGACTACCGACTGGCCCCGGAGAACCCGTACCCGGCCGCGCTCGACGACGCCGTGGCGGCGTTCCGAGAACTGGTGCGTTCGCACGGCTTCACCCCGGATCGCATCGCCATCGCCGGTGATTCGGCAGGCGGCGGGTTGACCGTCGCGACGGCGAGGCGGCTGGTGGACGACGGCGCGAGGCCGGCAGCACTCGGATTGATCTCACCGTGGGTCGATCCGGGCGCACGCGACGCGGTCAAGCCGCGCGACCTGGTGGTCAACACCGGGTGGTCGAACTCCTCGGCCGACGCGTATCTCGGGGCGGGCGACCCGCTGGATCAAGGCTTCGCGCCGCTCCAGGGCAACCTCGATGAGCTGCCTCCGGTCGTCATGCACGTCGGGACGGACGAGGTGCTCTATCCGCAGATCACCGCGTTCGCGGACAAGCTGCGCCTGTCCGGCGTCGAACTCGAGTACATCGAGTACAAGAGGCTCTGGCACGTGGCGCATCTGCAGGCGTCGATCCTGCGGGAAGCAGCCGAAGCCGTCCAGCACATGGGTTCCTATCTGGGCCGCAAGCTCAGAGCAAAGCAGAAGTCCGACGTGTCAGAGGCTGTGCTCGCCGAGCCAGCGGCCGGCGACATCGCCTGACGCAGCACCCCCGCGGACCTCGCCGATCATGTCGGCGAGGTCCGCTGTCGTCAGCTCCCCCGCCACCACCGAGAACGACTTCACCGCGCTCTCGTCCAGCACACCGGTGCGGTACAGCGGAACGACGTTCTGCGCCGGATACACGTGATCGTCGTCGGGCAGAGTCGTCAGATCCTTGGCCAGCGGACCGAACGACGCAGTCCGAATCGCGAGAGCATCCACCGCACCGGAATTCAGGTCGTCGACGGCGAACTGCGCATCCGGGTACACCATGAACTCGGAGAAACGGGCCCCGGTGAAGCTGGGACTGCCCACACCCTCCATCCTCACGTCCATCGGATCGACCTCCCCCTCGACCGTTCCGACTGTCACGTCGTCCCGACGAAGAAATTCGGTCACCGTCGCGCCCTCGTCCAAGATCGCGTCTGGAGCGAGAGCAAGGGCCAATCGATCCTCGGCGGTTGCGTAGTCTCCCACCGACAGTCCGGCGGGCAGCGATCGGTTCAGCTCGGTGAACACGTCCTCTGTTTCGGTTGCCCCGGCCAGGGTGTCGAAGGTGCGCAACAGGTCCCCGGTCAGGTCGGGGATCATCGATACCTCGCCGCGGTCCAGCGCCGCGAGGTACGCCGTCCGATCCCCCAGGTTCTCGGCGACGGAGACCTCGGCTCCCGTCGACCGGAGTCCTCCTGCGTAGATCTGTGCGAGCAACCGGGAGAGGTCGGAATTCCCGGCTCCGACGACGACGGGCATGTGCCCAGGTTCGGCCCGGTCGGCCGCACTGCACCCACCGACGGAACCTGCAATAGTGACCGCGAGGGCCGCTGCCAGAATCGACGAACGCACTCTCATTTTCTCCTGTTCACTGCCCGTGGGGTTTACCGATCCCGACCGCGGGGCACAGATGCGAACGAGAGGGTAGTCGAACCAACCTTATGGGCACGGCGATGTCGACTACCATCCCGAGCAGCCCGAGTCCTGGTTCGGCGGTGTCCCCGGTGATCGGGCGGCACCCGTCGGAGTTGGGGCTTCGTCTGTGCCCGAACCGATGGAAGGACACCATGACCACCTCCCGAATCACGCGCGCGTTCTCCGCCCCGAAGGCAGTGGCGGCCGTTGCCGCGCTCGCCCTGTCGGTCACCGCACTGACCGCCTGCGGCGGAAATTCGGATCCGCTCTCGAGCGGAGGCGGCGAGAGCAACGACGACACGAACTCGATCATCGTCGGCTCGGCCAACTTCCCGGAGTCCGAGACCGTCGCGAACATCTACGCAGAAGCATTGCGCGCCAACGGTTTCGAGGTGAGCACCAAGCTCAACATCGGTAGCCGCGAGGCGTACATTCCCGCCGTCCGCGACGGCTCGATCGACCTGATTCCCGACTACACGGGCAACCTGCTCCAGTACTTGGACGAATCTGCCACGGCCACCTCGTCCGAGGACGTGCTGGCGGCACTGCCCGCCGCACTCGGCGACGACCTCTCGGTGACGGCCCAGGCACCCGGCGAGGACAAGGATGCCGTCGTCGTCACCCGCGCGACCGCAACCGAGCGCAATCTCAAGACCGTCGGCGATCTCGCACCGTTCTCTTCGGAGGTGACGTTCGCGGGCACGCCGGAATTCCAGGAGCGCGTCGGCGGACTGCCGGGCCTGAAAGCGAAGTACGGCCTGGACATCTCCCCCGGTAACTACGTGCCCATCTCCGACGGCGGCGGACCAGCCACGGTCGAGGCACTCGTGTCGGGCCAGGTCGTCGCGGCGGACATCTTCACCACCTCGCCTGCCATCGCGCAGAACGATCTCGTGGTTCTCGAAGACCCGGAGAACAATTTCGCCGCTCAGAACGTCATCCCGGTGCTGCGGACGTCCAAGCAGTCCGACAAGCTCACTCAGGTTCTCGACGCCGTCTCGGCGCAGATCACCACCGAAGAGCTCATCGCACTGAACACGTCGGTGTCCGGCGACCAGAAGGTCGAACCGGCTGCGGCGGCAACGGCGTGGGTCAAGGACAAGGGTCTGGACCAGCCGGTCAGCTGATGATCACCTTCGAGAACATCACCAAGACGTACCCGGACGGCACCACGGCAGTCGACTCGTTGGACCTAGTGATCCAGCCACACTCGTTCACCGTGTTCGTGGGGCCGTCCGGCTGCGGCAAGACGACGTCGATGCGCATGATCAACCGGATGATCGCGCCCACCTCGGGTGTCATCACGGTCGACGGCCGCAGCATCGCCGACACCGACGCGGTGAAGCTGCGCCGAGGAATCGGCTACGTCATCCAGAGTGCCGGGCTGCTGCCCCACCGTTCCGTCGTCGACAATGTTGCGACGGTTCCGGTGTTGAACGGTCAGTCCCGGCGCGCGGCCCGCAAGGCGGCGCTCGAGGTACTGGAACGAGTGGGCCTGGATCCGGCTCTCGCGTCCCGCTACCCGGCGCAGCTGTCCGGCGGGCAGCAACAGCGCGTCGGGGTGGCCCGCGCGCTCGCCGCGGACCCACCGATTCTGTTGATGGACGAACCCTTCAGCGCCGTCGATCCGGTGGTGCGTGAGGATCTGCAGACCGAGATGCTCAGGCTGCAGGCCGATCTGAAGAAGACGATCGTGTTCGTCACGCACGACATCGACGAGGCCGTGCGGCTGGGCGACCACATCGCAGTCTTCGGACCGCAGGGTCGTCTGCAGCAATACGACAAGCCCGAGACCGTGCTCGCGGCACCGGCGACGTCGTTCGTGGCGTCGTTCGTCGGCCGCGACCGCGGCTACCGAGGCCTGTCTTTCCGCTCCGCGCAGTCGGTGACGATGCATCCGATCCATACCGCGACCGAGGACGAAATGAGCACCCTGCGACTCGACCAGGGGCAGTGGGTTCTGGTCGTGGACTCCCAGCGTCGTCCCCTCGGCTGGATCGACGCCACCGGCGTCGAGAAGGTACGCGGCGGCGGCAGCCTGGACGAGAGCACCGCGGCCGGTGGGTCGCTGTTCCTCGAGGGCGGCGATCTACGGCAGGCGCTCGACTCGGCGATCTCGTCTCCGTCGGGAATCGGCGTCGCCGTCGATTCGACCGGTGCCGCCGTGGGTAGCGTCGACGGTGCGGAGATTCTCGAAAACCTGGCCGTACAGCGCAAGTCGGAGGACGAGGAGCGCAATCGCCACCACTTCGGCGCGACCGGGAACGACGCACAGTGACCTGGCTGTTCGACAACTTCGGCGTTGTACTCGGGTACACGAAGACACATCTGTATCTGTCGCTCGTGCCCCTGCTCATCGGACTGCTCATCGCCGTTCCGGTCGGCACCCTGATTCGCAATACGCGGTGGGTCCGCCGAATCACGTTGACGGTGGCCAGCATTGCGTTCACGTTGCCGTCACTGGCACTGTTCGTCACCATTCCTGCGGTCGTGGGACTGCCTGTGCTCGATCCGCTGAACGTGGTGATCGCACTGACGGTGTACTCCACGGCTCTGCTCGTTCGCGCGGTTCCGGAGGCACTCGATTCGGTTCCGTTCGCCGTCGTCGATTCGGCTCAGGCCATGGGCTTTTCGTCGTTACGACGGGCGGTGACCGTCGAGCTCCCCCTGTCCTTGCCGGTGCTCATCGCCAATATTCGAGTTGTCACGGTCACCAACATCTCGTTGGTCTCGGTGGGTTCGGTGATCGGTATCGGTGGTCTCGGCCAGCTGTTCACCCAGGGCTACCAACGTGACTATCCCGATCAGATCTTCGCCGGCATCATCTCGATCGTGTTCTTGGCGTTGATCTTCGACGCCGCCCTGTACCTGGTGGGCCGTCGACTCACGCCGTGGACCCGGCAGGGCAGCTCGTCGACGAGGAAGGCGCGCGCATGAATCTGTTCTCCGAAGCGTTCTCGTACATCCTCGACGGTGCCAACTGGGCCGGGCCGACGGGAATCGGCGCTCGACTGCTCGAGCACATGTGGTATTCGCTGTTGGCCGTTGTGCTTTCGGCCGCTGTCGCGATTCCCATCGGACTGATCATCGGTCACCTGCGCCGCGGCGAAGCGGTGGTCGTCGGACTGGTCAACGCTCTGCGCTCACTGCCGACTCTGGGTGTGTTGGTGTTCCTGGTCCTGGTGATCGGATTGGGTCTGATCCCGCCGATCATCGCGCTGGTCCTGCTCGGGATACCGCCGCTGCTGGCGGGCACCTACTCGGGAATAGCCAACGTCGACGCCCACGTGGTCGACGCCGCCCGTGCAATGGGGATGACCGAATCACAGGTGCTGCTGCGGGTAGAGATCCCCAATGCACTCCCACTGATCCTCGGCGGACTACGGAACACCACCCTGCAGATCATCGCCACCGCGACCGTTGCGGCCTACGTCAACCTGGGCGGGCTCGGTCGCTACATCTTCGACGGTCTCGCGCTCTACGACTACGGCCGGGTTCTTGTCGGGGCGATCCTCGTCGCGCTGCTCACACTCGTCGTCGACGGCCTTCTCGCCCTTGCGGTGTGGACGTCGGTGCCGGGAACCGGTCGCCTCCGGCGCATGCCGACCGGACTGGCAAAAGTCTGACGACGACTCACGCAAACTAAAAGCACCCCGAACCACCGGCCCGGTTAGGGCGGGGTTCGGGGTGCTTTTTTCTGTTTTCCTACGCGACGCCCTCGGCTCGCGCTGCTGCCGCAACTGCGTCCGCAACGGCCGGGGCGACGCGAGGATCGAGTGGGCTCGGGACGATTCTGTCCGCGGCCAACTCGTCGCCGAGAACCGAGAGGATTGCCTCGGCAGCGGCGAGCTTCATGCCTTCGGTGATACGGCGTGCACCGGCGTCGAGCGCGCCCTTGAACACACCGGGGAAGGCCAGAACGTTGTTGATCTGATTGGGGAAATCGCTGCGTCCGGTCGCGACGATGGCCGCGTACTTCCTGGCCACCTCCGGGTGGATCTCCGGATCCGGGTTCGAGAGCGCGAACACGATGGACTCGGGGGCCATCGAGGCGATGACGCTCTCGTCCACCTTGCCTGCGGACAGTCCCAGGAACACGTCGGCTCCGGCCAGCGCATCGCCCGGTCCCCCGCTCAGTCCACGAGGGTTGGTCCGTGCGGCAAGGTCGGCCTTGACACCGGCGAGGTCACCGCGGTCCGCCGAGACGACGCCCTTGGAATCGAGGACCACGACGTCGGAGATGCCGGCGGCGAGCAACATGTTCGCGCACGCAACGCCTGCAGCGCCTGCACCCGAGACGACCACTCGAAGCCCGGCCAGTTCCCGGCCCTGTACCCGTGCGGCACCCGTCAGCGCCGCAAGGACGACGATGGCGGTGCCGTGTTGGTCGTCGTGCATCACGGGGCAGTCCAGTGCCTCGACGACGCGTCGTTCCACCTCGAAACACCGCGGGGCGGAGATGTCTTCGAGGTTGACGGCTCCGAAACTGTGTCGCATGCGCACGATCGTCTCGACGATCTCGTCGACATCGTGGGTATCGAGCACGATCGGGATGGAATCGAGGCCGGCGAACTTCTTGAACAGCGCTGCCTTGCCCTCCATCACCGGCAACGACGCGCGAGGACCGATGTCGCCGAGGCCGAGCACCGCGGAACCGTCGGAGATGACGGCGACCAGTCGGTCGGTCCAGGTGTAGCGCTTGGCCAGCGCCGGGTCGGCGGCGATGGCACGGCTGACCTGGGCCACTCCCGGGGTGTAGGCGATCGAGAGATCGCGCTGGGTCTCGAGCGGCGCGGCCAACTGGACCGAAAGCTTGCCGCCGAGATGCCCGGCGAAGATCTCGTCGTCGGTGATCGCGGCCGCAACTGCCGATGGTGTTCCTGTGGTGTCTTCGACTGCCGTCACGGTGAAAGCTCCTCGCACTGTCGGCCTCGACGAGGCAACACGTGTCTACGAAGTGATTGATGCTCGAAAGGGTCGCGGACTACCGGAGGGCGCCAGTACTGGCTGCCGACTGCCGAAAAGCGCGTCTCGCACGTGCGGCGGGTGTGCCTGCACAGTCAACGATGGGCTGTAGCCGCATCGCTGTAACGGCCCAAGTGTGCCATACCGCCCACCGACCTGACCACAGAGTCAGAAACCAGCGTGAACTACTGCCACCATTGGGTCCACAGGACGAGACCGGTGACCACGAAGACCACGATCGCTCCGAGGAATGCGGTGAATCCGCGTCGGTGATCGGCGATCCGCTGCGCTGCGATGGCGACGACAGCGGCAACGATGTGCACGGTGACCGACAGCGCGCCCGGTCCCGGGTAGCCGCGGGACTGACCGAGATATTGGGTGACGCCGACGCCGATCGCCAGCACCAGCAGTCCGGCGGTGACGATGCCGCTCAGCCCGCGCAGGAAGCGCAGTCCGGCGCCCGCTCCGGCCCCGCTCATGCTCCGGCCACGAATCCGCGGACGGAGTCCGCGATCAACTGCACTGCGATGGCGGCGAGCAACAGGCCTGCGATGCGCGCCAGCAGCGAAATGCCGCCTTCGCCGAGCAGCCGGATGAGGACGGTGGAGAATCGTAGAATCACGAAGAACAGGACGTGAATCGTGATGATGCCCAAGGCAATTGCGAGCAACGAGCTCGCGTTGCCGTCGGCCTGACTGACGTAGACGATCACCGCGGCGATGGCTCCGGGGCCCGCCATCAACGGCGTTCCCAGCGGCACGAGTGCGACGTTGACGTCCTCGGCCGCCGCGTCGCCGCCCGCGCCCTTACCGGTGAGCAACGACAGCGCGATGAGCAGGAGCAGAAGTCCACCCGCGCCCTGCAGTGCCGGAATGCCGATGTGCAGGTAGCTCAGAATGGCCTGGCCGCCGATCGCGAACACCGAGATGACGGTGAGCGAGACCGCGGGTGCCTGCCATGCGGCCTTGTTGCGCACTTCCTTGCTCTTGCGTCCCACCAGGGACAAGAACACCGGAATCGCGCCCGGTGGATCCATGATCACGAACAGCGTGATCAGAACCGTCAGGTACAGCGTCACGTCGAAGTTCATGACCGGGCCGCCGCGATCAGTCGGTCGTACTGCTCCGGGTCGGTGGTGTACTCGCCCAGCTTCACGGTCTTGTTGGTGCCGTGATAATCCGAGGACCCGGTGACGATGAGGTCCAACTCCGCGGCCAACTCGGCCATCACCACGGTGTCCTCCGGCGAGTGGTCCATGTGGTGGACTTCCACACCGCCGAGCCCGAGCGGGGTGAGTTCTCGGATGTGGTCCAGATCCAGGATGCGTCCGCGCTTGCGGGCCCGGGCATGCGCGAGCACGCTGACGCCGCCTGCGGCGGCGATCATCTCGACGGCGACGTCGAGTGGAGTGTCGACCTTGCCCACGTAATACTTGCCACCCGTTGCCAGCGGACCGGCGAACGCCGCGTCCATGTCCGAGACGTAGCCAGCCTCGATCAGAGCCTGGCCCAGATGGGGACGACCGGCGGCCTCCCCGGCCGAGGCGAGAACCGCGTCGGGATCGATGGGCAGGCCGTCCGCGGCCATGTTCTCGGCGATGGCCCGCAGCCGGGTCACCCGCTCACCGCGCAGTCGTGCACGCTCGGCGGCGAATGCCTCGTTCTCGGGGTCGAACAGGTACGCCAGCAGGTGCACCGGGACGGGCGTGCCGTCCTCCCCACGACCGGTGCACGACAGTTCCATGCCGCGCACGAGCGTCAGGCCGGCAGGCGATGCGGCAGCGGCCTCGTCCCATCCGGCCGTGGTGTCGTGATCGGTGAGCGCCACCACCGACAGGCCCGCTGCCGACGCAGCGCGAACCAGCTCGGCCGGGCTGTCGGTACCGTCGGACGCTGTCGAGTGGGTGTGGAGATCGATGAGCACCAGAACAGTGTCCCAGGCGTACCGCCGTGATGTTCCGGGCCCACTGTTCTGTCGTTTTCCTGGCGTACGATTGCCCGCCATGCCGTCCCTTCCACCGCGTCCCTCACTGCCCTCGCTGCACCGACGAGGAAACAAGGCCGTTCCCGATTCGAGTCCACGGATACCGGTGCCGACGGCGCGCGCCATCGTCGACTGCGCTGTCTACGTCGACGGCTCACGGCTACCCGGCCGGTTCACTCACACTTCCGCGATCGCCGAAGTACGAGCCCGCGGCGAGGGGTTCGTCTGGGTGGGCCTGCATGCGCCGGACGACCGTCAGATGAACGCGATCGCTCAGTGTTACGACCTGCACGAGTTGATGGTCGAGGACACCGTGCACGCGCATCAGCGGCCCAAGCTCGAGCGATACGACGACGTCGCATTCCTCGTCCTGCGCACGGTCAAGTACGTCGAACACGAGTCGGTGACGACGGCGAACGAGATCGTCGAGAGCGGCGAGATCATGGTGATGGTCGGTCGAGATTTCGTCATCACCGTCCGACACGGCGAACACTCCGGATTGGCCGGCGTGCGCCAGCGCCTCGAGGACAATCCGGAGCAGCTCGCGCTCGGCCCGTCGGCGGTGCTGCACGCGGTTGCCGACCACGTCGTCGACGAGTACCTGGCCGTCACCGACTCGATCGAGAGGGACGTCGACGGCATGGAGGAGGAGGTGTTCTCTCCGCATCATCACGTGCCGATCGAGAACATCTATCTGCTCAAGCGGGAGGTCGTGGAACTGCGCCGGTCGGTGACCCCACTGTCGACGCCTCTCGCACGGCTGGTCCAGGAGCCCAGTGTTCCGAAATCCGTCCGGCGGTACCTGCGCGACGTGCAGGACCATCACACCACTGTCGCCGAACGTATCTCCGAATACGACGAGGTACTCAGCTCGCTCGTCGACGCCGCCCTGGCTCGGGTGACGATGCAGCAGAACCTCGACATGCGCAAGATCTCGTCCTGGGTGGCGATCGCGGCGGTGCCGACCATGGTGGCCGGCATCTACGGCATGAACTTCGACAATATGCCCGAGCTGCACTGGACCTATGGGTATCACACGATCGTCGCGATCGTCGCCTGCGTGTGCGTCGGTCTGTGGCGAACGTTCCACAAGAACAACTGGCTGTAGATTCCCACGCCAGGGACGAACTCCGACAGAAACGGGTAGCAACCGAAAGTTGACACCCTGTGCGCAGGAGCCCGATCAGAGGCTGGCTGCGGACCGGTTGGGGTCTCGAACGTCGATCCCCGCTTCCTTCCAGGCCTCGCGCAACGCATCCGCCCCGCGTAACCGCACCCAGGCGGCCTCGGTTCCGGTCAACGGCACCGCGGCGAAGAAATGAACCGGATCGAAAGGCTCCGGCAGCGGCAGGTCCGCAATGTCGCTCGGCCCGAGCAGCACGGCCGTGAACGGCGCGTTGGTCCACAGCGGCTCACCGAGATCGAGCAGGGCGTCCTCCACCAGCACGACGCCCTCCACCGCAGGCGAGGCCGCGAGCACGGCCAAGCTCTTGTGGACGCCCGACGCCACGCCTGCGCCACCGCGAAGGGTCAGTACCAGTTCGGCGCGAGGGCCACGGGACGGATCGGCGACCATGTCGTTCGGGTCTGCCATGGGATGACGCGAGCAGCCGAGGCTGACGTACCGCACCACCTCGGAGTCCGCTCCGAATCGCAGCACGTCCAGTGACTCCAGGCCGAGGAACGTCACGGACGCGGACGACGGGTTGTCGTCGCCGATCTCGGTCACCAGGTGTGCGCGTACCGCGGTAATGACACTCTCGCTCACGAGACCCATCCAACACCACCGGTGCCCGAGAAGTCCGTTCGGAGGTGCCACCGCGGACGAGGTGGGTACCGTCGTACCCGTGGTATCCGTTCTCGCTGTGTCCGACGAAACGATCGAATCTCTGTGGAGTCCGCAGGTGAAGTCGCTTGGCGTCGATCTGATTCTCGGCGCGGGCGACCTTCCGTTCGATTACCTCGAGTATCTGACCGATGCGTTGAACGCTCCGTGCGTGTTCGTGCCCGGCAATCACGACGCGGACCTGACGGGTTATTCGGCCGGGAAGGCCGGCTGGATGCGCGCCGGGCTGCCTGCCACCTGGCCGGGGCCGGTGGGTGCGATCAACGTCGACCGGCGGATCGTGTCCGCTGCCGGTCTGCGTATCGCCGGTCTCGGCGGGTCGATCCGCTACAACGGCGGACCCAATCAATGGACGCAACGTCAGCAGCGCAGACGCTCACGCACCCTCACTCGAACATTCGCGTGGAATCGCAACGTCCGCAAGGACGTACGGCCGGTGGACATTCTGCTCACTCACAGCCCACCCCTCGGAGTCGGCGACGACACCGACCCGGCACACGTCGGCTTCGACTGCCTGGACGAGGTGACGCGTCGGCTCTCCCCACAGTTGTTGTTGCACGGCCACATTCATCCACACGGCCACACCCCGGACGATCTGGCCCTGCACGGGGCGGCGGTGATCAACACCGTCGGATACACCCTGCTCGACGTCGAACCGGGTGGGCAGCGACAGCACGTCGAAGCACCGAGGATCGTGAGGCGCAGACATGGCACGTGACACCGGATTTCCGGCCGCCGACGCGGAGAACGACTTCACCCGCCAGCGTCGACGCGCCGACGTGGCGAGACTCGTCGGGTGGCTGCGGCGTCAACCCGACGACGTCAACACCATCCTGCCGTTCGACGAGGTGGTCGCTGCCCTCGGCAAGGTCGGTGAACGGCACCTGGGTCTGCAGGTCATTCGCGTCGAGACCATCGTCGGAAGTGTCGACCGCACCCGGGACTTCGACAGGTTCTTCAGGCCGACCTCGGCGCGGATCAGGGAACGCTGGCAGCGGTTGGCGGCGGCGCAGCGCCGCGGTGAAGCGATGCCGCCGATCCAGGTGTACCGCATCGGCGGCATGCACTTCGTCGTCGACGGGCACCACCGGGTGTCGATTGCGTTCGCGATGCATCGCACGACGATCGACGCCGTCGTCACCGAGATCATCACGCGTATCTCCCCCGAGGGCATCACCCGGCGCGGCGATCTGTTGATCAAGGATCATCGCCGCATCTTCCTGAGTCGCGTGCCCCTGGTGGGACGCGCACGCGAGGCGGTACAGGTCACCGACCCGTTCGATTACGCGCAACTGAGCGAGTCGGTGGAGGCCTGGGGATTTCGGCTGATGCAGGAACTCGGGGAGTTCGTCGACCGCGGAACGGTCGCACGACGCTGGTTCGGTGAGGAGTACCTGCCGGTGGTCCGCATGGTCCGGGCGGCCGAGATTCTCGAAGACCGCACCGATGCCGAGGCCTATCTGTGGATGAGCCGTGAGCGCTATCGGCTGGTGCGCGAGCACGTCTGGAACGACGAGATCGTCAGTGAACTCCGGCAGAAGGCCCTGGGGAAGCCCAACCGGACGCAGTAGCTCCTCCGAGGCACCTCGGCTCACACCGGGGAAACCGGTACCCGATAATTAATTAGATGCGTTCAACATTTTAGTTCGATCGGTTCGTATTTTCGGTTGTCATAGGTAACGAGGTAGCTCTTCCATGTCCACCCGCCGCACGCTGCTGCCAGGACTCTGTTTCATCGTCATGACCCTCGCCGTCCTGCAGACGATGGTCGTTCCCATCGTGGGCACCATCGGCACCCAACTGGGCGTCAGCACCACCGCTGCCGGGTGGGTGCTGACGGCGAACCTGTTGGCCGCGGTCATCGCCACCCCCGTCATCGGCCGACTCGCCGACCTGCACGGCAAACGCCCCGTGCTCATCGGCGTCCTGACCGTCGTGCTGGCCGGGTCGCTGCTGGCAGCGTTGACCGATTCACTGACCTGGCTGCTGGTCGGCCGCATTCTGCAGGGCGTCTCGTACGCCCTGTTCCCCATCGCCCTGGCGGTGTTGCGCGACGAGATGCCACCGCGCGCACTCGTCGGCTCGATGTCGATCCTGTCCGGCACTCTCGGCGTGGGCGGCGGATTCGGATTGGTGCTGACGGGGCTGCTCACGGCCAACGGTGCCGACTACCACCGCGTCTTCTGGCTCACCGTCGCCATCGTCGTGGTTGCACTCGGCATCGCGTGGTTCGGTGTCCCGGCCCGACCGCGCAGCGGCAGCGGGTCGGTCGACTGGTGGGGTGCCGTACTTCTGGCGGGCACACTCCTGCTGCTGTTCCTGGCCCTCACCCAGGGCCGGACGTGGGGCTGGGGTTCGGTGGCCACCATCGGATGCGCTGTCGCGGGCGTGCTGCTGGGAACCGTCTGGTGGATCTTCGAGAAGCGCATCGATGCCCCGCTCGTCGCACCCCGCATGCTCACTCACGGGCCACTGCTGGCCACCAACGTCGCCACCCTGTTCGTCGGCGTCGGAATGTTCGCCAACTTCCTGGCCTGCTCCTACTTCGTGCAGACCCCACGTGCCGTCGCCGGCTACGGATTCACGGCCAACGTTCTGGAAGCCAGTGTCGTGTACCTGCTACCCGGTGCAGCGGTAGGAGTGGTGGCCGCGGTGATCAGCGGTCGCCTCATCAGATCGTTCGGGCCGCGCCGAGTTCTCGTCGGCGGCGCGGTGATCGGCGTTCTCGGATTTGCGTTCGTCGCGGTGGCCCACGATCACACGTGGCAGCTCATCACCGCGGGCATCGTCATCAACACGTTCGTCAGCCTCGCGTTCGCGGCCCTGCCCAACCTGCTCATGGCCGAGGTCAGCGCGGCGGACACCGGCGTGGCCAACAGCGTCAACTCGATCGTGCGCACCGTCGGCACGTCGATCGCGAGTGCGTCGCTGTCCACCGTGCTGGCGATGTTCACCATCGACGGCACAAACGTGGCCCGCGAGAGCGCGTACACCGCAGCCTTCGTCGCCGGTGCCGTGGCCTGCGCCGTCGTCGCTGCGGCAGCCCTGGCCATCAGAAGCACCCCGGCAGCGCGGCAATCGGTGCGGGTTGCCGAGTCCGAACCGAACACCACGTCGAACGTGCCACTGTAGAGCCTGCGGCATGTGAGTGGAACTTCGTAGTGGGCTACGAAGTTCCGCTCACATGGGCGTAGCGCTCTACAACGTCAGGTTCGCACCCGACGCCTGGTCGAACACCGAGATCTTGCCCGGGTCGAACCACAGTTCCACCTGACCACCCTCGGCGGCCTTGGATTCGGCTGCCAGACGCGCGACCACCTGTGCGCCACCGAGATCGGCGATACCGGCATCGGCGGCCAGCTCCTGGAGTTCGCTGGACTCGACCTTGGCACCCTTCAGCGTGAAGTAGACGTACTTGTCGCTGCCCATGGACTCGAGCACGTCGACGGTTGCGGTGAAGGTGGCACCGCTCATCTTCTGGTAGCCGTCGATCAGTGCCGCGTCCTCGAAGTGCTCGGGACGGATACCGACGACCACCTCGCGGCCCGGGTTCTTGGCCTTGATCGCGTCCATTCGCTCGAGCGGGATCTCGATGTCGCCGAGGGCCGTGGACACTCCGTTCGAGGTGAGCTGTCCCGGAACGAAATTCATCGAGGGCGATCCTATGAAGCCGCCCACGAACAGGTTTCGCGGCTTGTCGTAGAGCTCCTGCGGAGAACCGATCTGCTGCACCAGCCCGCCGCGCAACACCACGACGCGGTCGCCGAGGGTCATGGCCTCGGTCTGATCGTGCGTGACGTAGACGGTGGTGGTGCCCAGACGCTTCTGCAGCCGCGAGATCTCGGCGCGCGTCTGGACTCGCAGCTTGGCGTCGAGGTTGGACAGCGGCTCGTCCATCAGGAAGGCCTTGGGGGTGCGAACGATGGCGCGTCCCATCGCAACTCGCTGTCGCTGACCACCGGAGAGGTTGGCGGGCTTCCGGTCGAGGTGCTGACTGAGATCTAGGATCTTGGCAGCCTCTTCGACCTTGTCGTTGATCTCGGTCTTGGAGAGCTTGGCGAGCGTCAGCGGGAAGGCGATGTTCTGCCGGACCGTCATGTGCGGGTACAGCGCGTAGGACTGGAACACCATCGCGATGTCGCGATCCTTCGGCGCCTTCTCGTTGACGCGCTCCCCCGCGATCCGCAGCTCACCGGACGAGATGTCCTCCAGCCCGGCGATCATGTTGAGCGTGGTGGACTTTCCGCAGCCGGACGGTCCGACGAGGATGATGAATTCGCCGTCGGCGATGGTGATGTCGACGTCGCTGACGGCAGCGGCGCCGTCCGGGTAGAGCTTGGTGACTTTGTCGAGAACGATTTCGGCCATGACGGTTATCCCTTCACTGCGCCGGACGTCAAGCCCGCCACGATACGTCGTTGGAAGAAGAGCACAAAAATGATGATCGGGATCGTGATGACGACGGCGGCTGCCGCGATCGATCCCGTGGGCTCCTCGAACTGAGAGCTACCGGTGAACTGCGAGATGGCCGCCGGGACGGTGACCGAACGTTCCGTCGCCGTCAGCGAGATGGCGAGCAGGAGGTCGTTCCAGGCGAAGATGAACACCAGGATCGACGCGGTGACGATGCCGGGTGCTGCCAGCGGGGCGATGACCTTGCGGAAAGCCTGTGCGGGCGTCGCTCCGTCCATCTTCGCTGCCTTCTCCAGCTCCCACGGGATCTCGCGGAAGAACGCGGAGAGGGTGTAGATCGCCAATGGCAACGCGAAGGTGATGTACGGGATAATCAGACCCGGCCAGGTGTCGAACAGCCCGAGCGAGCGCGAGATGTCGAACAGCGGTGTCACCAACGAGATCTGGGGGAACATCGCGATCAGCAGAGCCGCACCGACCAGGAGCTTCTTGCCCGGAAAGTCCAGCCGGGCAACGGCATACGCGGCCATGGTGCCGATCACGACGGCGATCACAGTGGTGATCAACCCGATTCCGATGGAGTTCACCAGCGCCGAGGTGAACTGGTTGGTGGAGAAGATGCCCTTGTAGTTCTCCAGAGTGAACGACTGCGGGATGAACTTTCCGTCGGCGATCGTGGCCGTCGATTTGAACGACAGGCTGATGATCCACGCCAACGGAACGAGCGCGTAGAGGAGGACGAGGACGTTGACGACCGTCCAACCGACCTTCTTGCGAGGCGTAACAGTGGTCATTACTTGCGGCCTCCGTCGTCGGATCCCGGTGCCGAGGCACCGAACAACTTGATGAACACGAACGCGATGATCGCGACGCAGAAGAAGATCAGGATGCTGATCGCCGACCCGAGTCCGAGGTTGAACGCGCCGAACAGGTTGTTGTAACCGAGAATCGACACCGATCCTGTCTCGTTGCTCCCTCGGGTGAGGACGTAGATGTTGTCGAAGATGCGGAACGCGTCGAGCGTGCGGAAGAGCACCGCGACGAGAATTGCCGGCTTCATCAACGGAATGGTGATCCGCATCAGCCGCGTCCAACCACCCGCTCCGTCCACCTCGGCGGCCTTGAGCAGATCGTCGGGCACCAGAGCCAGGCCTGCCAGCAGCAGCAGAGCCATGAACGGGGTCGTCTTCCACACCTCGGCCAGAACCACGATCGCGAGCGACGGGAACTGCTCGGTGAGTGGCGCGCTGCCGTCGGGCAACAGGTTGGCGAGATAACCGGTGCCCGGGGTCCAGGCGTAGTACCAGCTGTACGCGGCGGCGACGGTCACGATGCCGTACGGAATGAGCACCACGGTGCGGACGAGTCCGCGGCCGAAGATGGTGCGGTGCATGACCAGAGCCACTGCCAGACCGAGGATGAACTCGATGATCACCGAGATGATCGTGATGCCGGCGGTGACGCCGAATGCCGTCCACCAGTAGCCGTCGGACAGCACGGTCACGTAGTTGGAGATGCCGACGAATTGGCGATCCTCGGGGAACGCGAGGTTGTACTTCTGCAGACTGAGCCAGAAGGCGTAGACGATCGGGTAGCCGGTGACCGCGAGCATCAGGATCGCCGCGGGTGCGACGAGGAGCAATCCCAGGCGTCGTTCGGCTTTCTTACCGTCGGAGATGTTCTTCAGAGCCGCCTGCCGATCGGCGGGCTGCGGCTGCGATTGGGTGGGATCGCTCATGGAATCAACCCTTCGGAATTGACGGCCTTGCTGACCAGTTCTGCGAGCTTGTCCACGTCGGCAACCGGATCGATGTTCTGCGGCGGGTTGAGGGCATCGGTCAACAGAATCGAAATGCTCTGGTAGGCAGGCGAAACGGGCCGCACTGCCGCGGACTCGATGGAACCGAGCACCCCTTCCCATGCGGGATAGACGGCCTGGAACTCCGGATCGGAGTACAGCGACTTCAGCACCGGGGGCACGCCGCCGTTGACGGCGTTGTTGCGCTGATTCTCCTGGTTGGTGAGGCACTCGACGGCTTCCCAGGCGAGGTCCTCGTGCTGAGTGGTCTTCGCGACGCCGATGTTGAAGCCGCCGATGGTGACCTTGGCGGGCTCCCCCGCGTTCACCTCGGGGTACGGAGCACTGCGGAAGACCTCGGCGATGCGTGCATCCTGCTGATCGGCAGGCACATTCGCCAGATCGAGGAACGACACTGCCCCGGCGACGGCGTTCTCCTTCAGGCCGGGAAGCACGAACGGGTAGTTGACCTGGAAGGCCATCCGTCCCGACTCCATGCCGAGTCGCGCTGTCGCCTCGTCGCTCTGCGAGACCGAAGGATCGCGGCCGTCGGCCGTGGCCACCCGCTTGATGATCTCGAGGGCCTTCTCGGTGGCGGCGCGGTGCTCGGGAGTGTCGTTGAGGGTCACCGTCGTTCCGTCTTCGGCGACCACCGACCCACCCGCGCTCTCGAGCAGCGAATTGAACCAGACCATGAAGCCCTCGTACTGCTTGGCCTGCACACCGATCTGAGCGGGCTTACCGGCGGCCGCGTTGGCCTCGGCCACGTCGATCAGCTGATCCCACGTCTGCGGCGGGGTGCCGCCCGGCACCTCGTCGGGCCGGTACCAGAGCAACTGGGTGTTGGAGTTGAGCGGAACGGCGTAGAGCTGGTCCTGCCATTCCGCAGTGGCGAGCGGACCTTCCAGGGTCGACCCGTCGCGCAGCTTCGCCGAGAGGTCGTCCGGGACGGGCAATGCCCATCCGGCCTCGGCGAATTCGGCGGTCCAGACCACGTCGAGCGTCATCAGATCCAACGTCTTGTCGTTTCCGGCGAGACGCCTCGCGAGCTGCAGGCGCTGATCGTTGGCACTCTTGGGCAGCGTCCGCTGCTCCACCCGGTACCGGCCGTTGGAGGCGTCCGAACACACCTGTGCCGCAGCGGCGTACTGCTCTGCGCCGTCTGCGGCAGTGTAGAAGCTCAGAACCGGAACCGAACTGTCCGACGAACCACACGCTGCGAGCAACGGACTCGTCACCAGAGCCGCTGCCACCAACACCCCTATCCTCGTTGCTTTCCCACGCCTACGACCACGATGTCTCGGCACTGTCCCGCCTCCGTACGTTCGGTTACTCGCGCAGCCCTTGTGTCGGCACTGCCGTGCACGAGAGAAACGTAACCGAACTCACTGGCCTCGAGGGCGATTTGGGGCTATTCCGTTACCTGTCGGTTGCCTGGTCGTCCAACCGGTGTGATCAAATCGACAGTTTGGCGAGCAGGTCTCGTGCTTTCTCCGCCGTCCGAGGCTCGCAGATGACGTCGTAACGTCCGGCGACCAACTGCATGCTCGACGCGAAATCGCGCTGCCCCTTGGTGGCCGCGTACGGAATGGACGCCGAGATCAAACCGAAGATGATGCCGCCGCCGACGCCGATGAGCAGAGCTCCGAAGATGTTCTCGCTGAAGATGCCGAGGACCAGGCCGAGGAAAACCCCGAGCCACGCTCCCGAAACAATGCCTCCACCAATAACTTTGGGCCAGGTGAGGCGGCCGAGGACGCGTTCGACCTGCATCAGATCGACGCCGACGATGGTGACGTCCTGTACCGAGAATTCCTCGTCGGAGAGGAAGTCGACGGCGCGCTGCGCCTCGGCGTAGGTGGGGTAGGAACCGATGGGCCAACCGGACGGCGGCGTCGGCAGTCCTTGCCCTGGGCGGCCCGGCTGTGAGAGGGGATTGGTCATGACTCCATTGTGCCCCGAAACGGACTTTTCCGGTCGCTTCTGCAGGCTCCGCTCCGGCACCGTCACACCCATTGTTCGGCTCTCGGACAACCGCCTCGATCAGGAGATCGGCGGCTCGAACGTCGTCGTGCGTGTCAGACCGGCCGCGCGGCCCTTCGCCGAGACGACCAGCGCCATCTTGCGGCTCGCCTCGTCGATCATCTCGTCGCCGAGCATCACCGCACCGCGAGCGCCGCCCGCCGCCGAGGTATGGAACTCGTAGGCGTCGAGAATCATCTCGGCCTTGTCGTAATCGTCCTGTCGTGGCGCGAAGATCTCGTTGGCCGCCTCGATCTGCGTCGGGTGCAGCACCCACTTGCCGTCGAACCCGAGGCCGGCCGTCCGTCCCGCGGCCCGGCGAAACGCGTCGAGATCACGAATCTGCAGGTACGGGCCGTCGATCGCCTGCAATCCGTGCGTCCGAGCCGCCAGCAGGATCGTCATCAGAATGTGGTGATAGGCGTCGCCGGTGTCGTATCCCACCGGCTGTTCCCCGACGACGAGGGTGCGCATGTTGACGCTCGCCATCAGGTCGGCCGGCCCGAACACCAACGTCTGCACCCGGGGGCTCGCGGTTGCGATCTCGTCGATGTTGCGCAGGCTGCGTGCGCTCTCGATCTGCGGCTCGATGCCGATGGCCCCGACGTCGAGACCGTGCTCCTTCTCGAGCTGAGTGAGCAACAGATCCAACGCCTGTACGTGCGCGCCACCCTCGACCTTCGGCAACAGGATGGCGTCGAGATTTCCACCCGCCCCGGAGACGACGTCGATGACGTCTCCGTACGTCCACTGCGTCGTCCAGTCGTTCACGCGCACGACCTTGAGCTGATCGCCCCACCCGTCGGAGTTCAACGCGTCGACGATGCGTGCGCGGGCCTCGACCTTGGCGATCGGCGCGACGGCATCTTCGAGATCGAGGAAGATCGCGTCGGCAGGCAGGCCCTTGGCCTTGGCGATCATCTTGTCCGAACTGCCCGGAACGGCCAGTACCGATCGACGCAATCCCGAAGCACCCATCGAAAGCACTACCCCTGTCTGATTCACCCGCTGTATTGCCCTGCCTCTAACCTTGCCATCATGGCAGCACTGAGCAAGGTATTCGCGGCCAGGCTCGCCGGCCTCGGCGTCCTGGGCCCCGACGGCGAATCGATCGGGCGAGTGCGCGACGTGGTGGTCTCCATGCGCGTGGGCAGGGCACAGCCGCGAGTCCTCGGACTCGTGGTCGAATTGGCAACGCGCCGAAGAATTTTCGTCCCGATGCTACGAGTGACCAGCATCGAGCCCAACTCCGTCCAGCTCACCACCGGCAACGTCAGTCTGCGCCGATTCACTCAGCGCGCGAACGAGATTCTGGTGTTCGCGCAGATCCTCGACTCCAAGGTCCGCGTCGACGATCCCGAACTCGACGAGTTGCACGACACCGATTCCGTCGTCGTCGATCTCGGCATCGAGCTCACCCGAACTCGAGACTGGAAGGTCGCACGCGTGGCGGTGCGTAAGCAGCGCCAACGCCTTGCGCGGCGCGGTGCCATCCACGTCGTCGACTGGCAACACGTGCAGGGGCTCACGCAGAACGAACTGTCGATGCCCGACCAGGGTGTGGCGCAGCTGTTGATGCAGTTCGAGGACCTGCGCGCCGCCGACGTGGCGAATGCCATGCGCGAGCTCCCCGTCAAGCGCCGCATGGAGGTGGCGCGGGCATTGGACGACGAGCGCCTCGCCGACGTCGTCCAGGAATTGCCCGACGACGATCAGGTGGAGCTGATGCACTACCTCGGAGTCGACCGTGGTGCCGACGTGCTCGAGGCCATGGACCCCGACGACGCTGCCGACCTCCTCGGCGAGCTGCCCGAGACCGAAGCGGAATCGCTTCTGCGACTGATGGATCCAGAGGACTCCGCGCCGGTGCGCCGCCTGCTCGAGCACTCCCCCGACACCGCCGGCGGTCTGATGACGCCCGAGCCCGTGATCCTCACCGCGTCGACGACGGTGGCCGAGGCCCTCGCTCGGGTACGCAACCCCGACCTGACGCCTGCGCTGGCCTCACTCGTGTTCGTGGTGCGGCCGCCGACCGCAACACCGACCGGCCCATATCTGGGCTGTGTTCACCTGCAGCAACTGTTGCGAGAACCCCCGGCGAGCCTGGTGGGCGGAGTCGTGGACAGCGCACTCCCGCGGCTGTCCCCCGAGGACAGCCTGACCGCGGTGACGCGGTACTTCGCGACGTACAACCTCGTCTGCGGCCCGGTGGTCGACGACGAGGATCACCTGGTCGGGGCCGTGACCGTGGACGACGTCCTCGATCACCTGCTGCCCGAGGACTGGCGAGATCAGGAAGTGGCCGGACAGTGAAAGAAACAGCACGCCAGAGAATGGACACGCCGCGCGGTTCGCGGCTGTTCAACGTCAACTTCGACTTCGATCTCGGCAAGTCGGGTGAGAAAGCCGCCAGGTTCTTGGGCACCGGACGCTATCTGGCGATTCAGACCGGCATCGTCATCGTCTGGATCTTCCTCAACGTCGTGGCCGTCAATCTGCAGTGGGACCCGTATCCCTTCATCCTGCTCAACCTCGCCTTCTCGACGCAGGCCGCGTACGCCGCGCCGTTGATCCTGCTCGCCCAGAATCGGCAGGACGACCGCGACCGCGTCTCTCTCGAAGAGGATCGGTCGCGGGCTCAGCAGACCAAGGCCGACACCGAGTTCCTCGCGCGGGAGCTCGCAGCTCTGCGTATCGCCGTCGGTGAAGTCGCCACCCGTGACTATTTGCGCCGCGAACTCGACGACATCAGGGCGTTGCTGGAACAAGCGACGGGTCAACCCGCCAACGCACCGAAGAAGGCGCGCAAGAAAGCGGCCGCGCGCCTGGCCGACGACGCGTCGGGCGAGACCGACCCGCAATAGACCGCGCACCGCTCCGCGCCTGGTAACGGCCCGATAACGGAACAGTCTCGAATCAGGTACCCTCGATCCCGGTCATCAGGTCGGGCCCCGGAGATCATCCGGGGAAATCAGGAGGTACAGCGCGCGTGGGTCGTCACAGAAAAGCATCGAATTCCAAGGTTCGACGGAACTCGGTGATTGCTCTGGCAGGCCTCGTCCCCGCAGGACTCGTCACGGCCGCGACCAGCGCCGGAGCCACCGAATACATCCCGTTCGTCACCGCCAAGACGGCCCCGGCCGCACAGGAATCGAACTCCGTGGTCGAGACCCCGCAGCCGATCGCCCAGGACCAGCAGGCGCAGCCGGTGGCTCAGGCCGAGCTGCCGACACCCGCCCCGGTCCCCGCGCCCGCCCCGGCTCCCGAGATCCCGCCCACACCCGAGCTGCCCACCAACCTTGCTGTCAGCCCCATCGCGATCCCGGTCGTCAACGTCTCCGCCTACAAGAACGCCGAGCGCATCCTGGCCCAGCAGCAGCCCGGCTGCGGCATCAGCTGGACCGTCATCGCCGGCATCGGCCGCGTCGAGTCCACCCACGCCAACAACGGCAAGGTCGACGACTCGGGCGAACTGCACGAGCCCATTCTCGGGCCGGTTCTCAACGGCACCCTCGCCGGCAATCAGGTGATTCGTGACACCGACGGCGGCGCGCTCGACGGCGACACCCAGTACGACCGCGCAGTCGGCCCGATGCAATTCCTGCCCTCTACGTGGAACCTCTACCACGCCGACGGCAACGGCGACGGAGTCTCCGACCCACAGAACCTGTACGACGCGGCCCTGGCCACCGGTATGTACCTGTGCGACGACGGCACCAACGCCCGCGACCTGGCCTCGACCACCCGAGCAATCCTGCGCTACAACAATTCGATGGCCTACGTGGCGAACGTGCTCGCATGGTCGGCCGGTTACGCCACCGGCATCGTGCCCTCCTCGGACCAGCTGCCGCGGATTCACTGAATTCAACGCAGCACTAGATCGAGCTGCCCTGCTGTTCATCGGGAGTCGGCGCACCGCCTAGCATGAAGCAATGGCTGTACTGACCGAATCCGACGTTCGGACCGCGCTGACGAAGGTCATCGACCCCGAGATCCGTAAACCCATCACCGACCTCGGCATGGTCAAGAGCATCGACATCGCCGCCGACGGAGCCGTCGGCGTCGGCATCTACTTGACGACCTCCGGTTGCCCGATGAAGACCGAGATCAGCGATCGCGTGAAGAACGCCGTCGCCGACGTCGAGGGTGTGGGCACCGTGACGGTCGAACTCGACGTGATGAACGACGAGCAACGCACCGCACTGCGCAAGTCCCTGCGCGGCGATTCCGCCGAGCCGGTCATTCCCTTCGCGCAACCCGGATCGCTGACGCGCGTGTACGCGGTGGCGTCGGGCAAGGGCGGCGTGGGTAAGTCCAGCGTGACGGTCAACCTTGCCGCGTCCCTGTCCGCCCGCGGCCTGTCGGTGGGTGTGCTCGACGCCGACATCTACGGCCATTCCGTTCCCCGCATGCTCGGCAACGACGCGCGACCCACGCAGGTGGAGAAGATGATCATGCCGCCGCAGGCGCATGGCGTGAAGTTCATCTCGATCGCTCAGTTCACCGAGGGCAACACCCCGGTCGTCTGGCGCGGACCCATGCTGCACCGGGCCTTGCAGCAATTCCTCGCCGACGTGTTCTGGGGCGACCTGGACGTGCTCCTCCTCGATCTTCCGCCCGGCACCGGCGACGTGGCAATCTCTGTCGCACAACTAATTCCGAACGCAGAGATCCTCGTGGTCACCACCCCTCAGCAAGCCGCTGCCGAGGTCGCCGAGCGCGCCGGAGCGATCGCACTGCAGACGCGTCAGCGCGTCGCGGGCGTCGTGGAGAACATGTCGTGGCTCGAGCTGCCCGACGGTACCCGGATGGATATCTTCGGATCCGGTGGCGGACAGGACGTATCGGATCGCCTCACCAAGGCCGTGGGTGCCAAGGTGCCTCTGCTGGGCCAGATTCCGCTCGACACCGCCGTCCGTGAAGGCGGCGACGCCGGCACTCCGATCGTATTGGGCCACCCGAATTCGCCTGCGGCACAAGCACTCGAGGCGGTCGCCGGAAAACTTGCCGTGCGCGAGCGCGGACTGGTGGGAATGTCGCTGGGAATCGACACAACTCGGAAACTGTAAGGCAGGCGCTTATACCCGACAAACGACGCGGGGAACAGGGTTGGAGCCTTATGATTTGCCTTCAATCCTACTGTCGATAGAGAGTGGCCTTCATGAAGAAGCCGCATCGGGTCAGGCCGGTCGTCGTTCCGGTACTGATCGCACTGCTGATGACCCTGCTGGGATCCGTACTCGGTCCCGCGCTGGCGTCGGCCCAACCTGCCCCGCCTGCCCAGAATTATTCGATCGCGACAGACACCACGTTCGCGCCCTTCGAATTCCAGGACGAGACAGGCAAACTCGTCGGAATCGACATGGACCTGCTCGCGGCCATCGCCGTCGACCAAGGCTTCGACTACACCGTCGAGCAGGTCGGATTCGACACCGCACTCCAGGGCGTCACCAGCGGCCAGTTCAACGGAATGATCGCCGGCATGTCGATCACCGACGAGCGCAAGGCCACCTTCGACTTCTCCGATCCGTACTTCGATTCCGGTGTCCAGATGGCGATTCTGGATTCGAACGACGAGATCAAGGGCTACGAAGACCTGCGCGGTAAGTCGGTCGCGGTCAAGAACGGCACCGAGGGTGCGACGTTCGCGACGTCGATCGCCGATCAGTACGGCTTCACCATCCGCAGCTTCGACGACTCCGCGACCATGTTCGAGGAAGTGCGCACCGGAAACTCCGCAGCGGCCTTCGAGGACTACCCGGTGCTCGCCTACGGCATCACCCAGGGCAACGGCTTCAAGACGGTCACCGAGAAAGAAGCCGGTGCCAGTTACGGATTCGCCGTCGCCAAGGGCACCAACGCCCAATTGCTCGACCAGTTCAACACCGGCCTCGAAAACCTGCGCGCCAACGGCCAGTACGACGAAATTCTCGACACCTACCTCAACGCCGACGCGTCCACCGCCGACACCTCCATCCCCGGCCTGATCGCCAGCAGCTGGCAGTTGCTGCTCAAGGGTCTGTGGCTCACGATCGTGCTGACCGTCATCTCCATCGCCATCGCGTTGGTACTCGGCGGCATCTTCGGCCTGTTCCGCGTCTCGACCAACATCGTGCTCCGCGGCATCGGAACCACCTACGTCGACATCTTCCGTGGCACACCACTTCTGGTGCAGGCATTCTTCATCTACTTCGGCGTACCCGCGGCACTGAACTTCCAGATGTCGGCGTTCACCGCAGGCATCATCACACTCTCGCTCAACGCCGGTGCGTACATGGCCGAGATCGTCCGCGGCGGCATCCTCGCCGTCGACAAGGGCCAGATGGAGGCGTCCCGCAGCCTCGGCATCAGCTACCTCAAGTCGATGCGAAAAGTGGTGATGCCACAGGCAATTCGCACGATGATCCCGTCGTACATCAATCAGTTCGTCATCACACTCAAGGACACATCGCTGCTCTCGGTCATCGGCCTCGCCGAGCTGACGCAGACCGGTCGTCTGATCATCGCTCGCAACTTCGAGTCGTTCAACATGTGGCTCATCGTCGGCGTCCTGTACTTCATCATCATCATGGCTCTCACCAAGCTGTCGAACCGGCTCGAGAAGAGGATCAACAAATGAGCACCGAACTGACCAAGGACCTGCCGGTCGACAAAGGTCCGGGAACGAAGATCTCGATCAAGGCCCTGCAGAAGGCGTTCGGCGACAACACGGTTCTCAAGGGCATCGACGCCGAGATCGCCAACGGTGAAGTGGTCTGCGTGATCGGACCGTCCGGCTCCGGCAAGAGCACGTTCCTACGCTGCCTGAACAAGCTGGAAGACATCACCGCCGGATCGGTCGTCGTCGACGGAACCGACCTGACGGCGAAGAACGTGGACCTGGACAAGGTGCGCCAGAACATCGGCATGGTGTTCCAGCACTTCAACCTCTTCCCGCACATGACAGCCCTCGAGAACGTCATGCTCGCACCCGTCGAAACCAAGAAAATGACGAAGTCGCAGGCCAAGGACGCGGCCCTGCAGCTGCTCGAACAGGTAGGACTGTCCGAGCGTGCCGACTACAAGCCCGCCAACCTATCCGGTGGGCAGAAGCAACGCGTGGCCATCGCGCGGGCACTGGCCATGAACCCGTCGATCATGCTGTTCGACGAAGCCACCAGCGCCCTGGACCCCGAAATGGTCGGCGAAGTTCTGCAGGTACTGCGCGACCTCGCCAAGGGCGGTATGACGATGGTGGTCGTCACCCACGAAATGGGCTTCGCGCGTGAGGTCGCGGATCGAGTGATCTTCATGGCCGAGGGCGTCATCGTCGAAGAGGGAACACCCGACGAGCTGTTCGGGAACCCGCAGAACCCACGCACCCAGGACTTCCTGAACAAGGTGCTCTAGCCACTGGCCCGCCCGCTCCCGCCGCCCCGCCCCGCCGCGGATCAATGCGCCTTTGTTGCACTCAGAGCGACTGAATCCCACATTCATCCGACGGGGGGGCGCAGCGGTCGGGCGGGCGCAGCCTGCAGACTGGGTGGTTCGTCGGGCCGGTTGGGGCTATGCCTACGTGGCGTCCGCGTCGATGGGCGGGGTATCGCCCGCCGCGAGTTTCGGTTCGTTCTTGCTCATCGACACGGCTCCCCCGGATGTACTGCCCGAGGACACGCCGTTCTGCGGGGTGGGCCCGCCGACGTTCTTCGGCTTCGTCTCGAAGGGCTTGCCCTTGAAGGTGTCGTCCAGCGGGTTCTTGAAGACCGAGTCGTCGCCGTCGAGCAGGTGTTTGGTGATCACGGCTCGGGGTGTCATGCCGCGGAGTTGGTTGAGGTCGGCGAGGGGCTTACGCAGGTCCTCGAAGTCGGTGCCGAGCTCGTCCTTGAGTTGTTGGCTCGCGCCGTTGGCGTAGTCCTTGACCTGGCGGAGGGATTTGGACACCCAGCTGATGGCACCGGGGAGACGATCCGGGCCGAGGATGACCAGAGCTGCTACGAGGAGAATGACGAGCTCTCCCCAACCGATGTTGCCGAACACGGGTGCCAGCCTACGTCGTCAGTCGGAAACCGGCGTGACGGACAGGTCCACCAGCCGTCCGGAGCGGACGAGTTGCACCGGCACCGCCTGGCCGATCGTGGTTTCCTGCACCGCGACGACGAGCTCGTCCGCGTCCCCCACCGAGCGGTCGCCGACCTTGGTGATGACGTCCCCTTCGACGATTCCGGCTTGCTGGGCCGGCCCACCGGCCCGGACGTTGGCAACTTCTGCGCCGGCCGAGGTTTCGTTGATCACCGAACGCGCGTTGATCCCGAAATCCGGGTGCCGCATGACGCCGTCCCGAATCAGGGCCTGCGCTACTTCGGTGACCTCGTCGACGGGTATCGCGAAGCCCAGTCCCACCGATCCGCCGCTCTCGCTTCGGATGGCGGAGTTGATGCCGATGACGCGACCTTCGAAGTCGATGAGGGGGCCACCGGAGTTACCCGGGTTGATGGCTGCGTCGGTCTGTACCGCGTCGATGACGGCGTTGGTGTCGGTGCCCTCCCCCGACAGCGCGACGGGGCGGTCGAGCGCACTGACGATGCCCGAGGTGACCGTCTTGTTCAGGCCGAGCGGCGACCCGACGGCGATGACGTCCTGGCCGACGCGGACGTCGTCGGAGCGCCCGAGCTGAGCCTCGGTGAGGTTGCCGACGTCCGTCTTGAGTACGGCGAGGTCGGTCTTGGTGTCGCGGCCGACGATGCGTCCGGGCACTTTGGTGCCGTCGGAGAAGGTGACTTCGAGAGTCGACTTGTCTTCGTCGGATGCGGCGAGCGAGATCACGTGGTTGTTCGTGACGATGTAGCCCTCGTCGGCGTCGATCACGACGCCCGAGCCGGTGCCTCCGGTCTCGCCGAGGGTCACCTGAATGGAGACGACCGACGGCAGGACCGCGTCGGCCACCTTGCTGATCTGGCCGCGTGGGACGTCGTCGCCACTGGACTGGGTCAGTGTCACTTTCTGGCTGGTCAGTGCGCCGGTCACTTCGGCGGTCAGGCGGCCGAACAGTCCACCGACCAAGCCGATGACGAGGGCAACGACACCGAGTACGACGAGCGCCCGCACGGATACCGATCGCCCGAACAAGACGTCGCGCACGCCGAGCTTGGTTCCAGGAGGGAGTACAGGAGGTGGTGGGGTGTCGAGGGCCGCGCCGCCCAGCGACACTCGGGACGCGGGATCACGCCACGGATCGGCCGGAACCTGGGGGCCGGCGTCGGACTCGTCGACGGCGTCAGGGTCGCGCTGCAATGACTCGGTGGCGTCGTCGGGACGTCCGAAGGCCTCGGCCAGGACGGGGTCCGGCGGCCGGACCGACAGCCGGGAAGGCAGTTGTTCGTCGGGGCGACGTGGGGAGAACGAACCGCCGACGTCATCGGGACGTCCGAACACCGAGGCCGACACCGGATCGACGGTGGGTCGATGGACCGGACGCGGCGGCAACCGTGGACCTTCGTCTGCTGTGCCTGTGGTCTCGGTGCTGGTCGAATTCGATGTCACGCGTCCGGTTACCCCTCGCATACGTCGGTGTGAGAGTTCAGTATCACTCGAGCGGTCGGGGCAGCTCGATGCAGGTGAGGACTCGTCGGGCAGAAAACGCGGCGGTCAGCGTCGACGACGGCGCACGGCCTCGACGGACGCAATGAACGACCGCTTGGATCGAGCGGGCCCGTCTTCGCCTGCACAGGACGGAATCTGGCTCAGCAAACCGAGGAGCGAATGTGGCATCGACATCTCGCCTGCTCCGCGCAGCGCACGACGCGCCTGCTGCTGCGCCTCGACCTCGGCCGAGCATTCCGGGCATTCGGAGAGGTGGTGAGCGGCGCGGAGGTGAGCGGGCATTCGTAGTTCACCATCGACGTAGGCTGCGACGGCTTCACTGGCCAGATGTTCGGTGGAGCTGAATTGCCGAGGCTTGCGTGCCTGCGTCATCCAACCCTCCTCGTAGCTAGTGGACACTTGCGTGACCCGAGTCGACCTTCCCGTGCACTCGAAGGTACTCCCGTAGCGCGTGACGGCCACGGTGAATGCGACTACGAACCGTTCCGAGCTTGACGCCCAGTGTCGCACCGATCTCTTCGTACGACAGTCCTTCGATGTCGCACAACACGATTGCGGCGCGAAACTCGGGTGCCAGCGAATCGAGCGCAGACTGCAGATCCGGGTCGAGGCGAGCGTCGTGGTAGATCTGCTCGGGGTTGGGCCGGTCCGACGGAACACGGTCGTAGTCCTCGGGCAGTGCTTCCATGCGGATACGGCTGCGGCGACGAACCATGTCGAGGAACAGGTTGGTCGTGATGCGGTGCAGCCAGCCCTCGAACGTTCCCGGCTGGTAGTTCGACAGGGAGCGGAACACGCGGATGAAGGTGTCCTGAGTCAGGTCCTCGGCGTCCTGGGCATTGCCGGAGAGGCGGTACGCGAGTCGGTAGACGCGGTCGCCGTGTTCGCGAACGAGCTCGTCCCAGGACGGCATGGTGGAGTTCTCGCCGGTCGCATCGAACACTGCGGTGCCGCTGAGGTCGTCGGGGGTGGGCACGGACTCGGGTAGACGAGCGATGTCGCGATCGCCGTTGATCTTGTAAATAGTTGGATCCTCCTGCTCAGGACTGCGTACGTCCTTCTGATGCAACCGACGACTACCCTCGGATGTTCCAGCTCACACTTCGCAATCGAGACGGACCTGCGATTCCTCCATAGCCTGACCGACCCGCGTGTGGGTCCGGTATGAATCACCTGAGGCCCACCTGAGAATGTGTGCGTGAGATCGAGCCCCGGGCACGATAACCTCGGGACGTGCCGACCAACGCCGAGAAGATGCTCGCTTATGCCGAAGACTCCGCTCAGGAGGACGAGGTTCTGATCGCAGCCAGAGAGCGAGCCGTCGACCTCGGTGCCGCTCCGGTGCCGCCGTCCGTCGGTGCCATCCTGAGCATCTTCACTCAGATGCTCGGCGCGAAGACGGTCGTCGAAATCGGAACGGGCGCGGGAATCAGTGGCCTGTGGTTGCTCGACGGTATGCGTGCGGACGGTGTGCTGACCACCATCGACACCGAGCCCGAGCACCAGCGGGCAGCGCGAGAAGCATTCCGGGCAGGGGGAATTGCGCCGTCCCGCACTCGGCTGATCAACGGCTGGGCGTTGGACGTGCTCCCCCGATTGGCCGACGACACCTACGATCTGGTCTTCATCGACGCCAGCCCTGCGGACCATCCGCACTTCGTCGCCGAGAGCGTGCGGTTGCTACGCCCCGGCGGAGTTCTGGTGCTGCACAACGCATTGCTGGGTGGCCGGGTTGCCGACCCGACTCAGCGCGACGCGACTGCGGTGGCCGTTCGCTCGGCCGCGCGTGCCATCGCCGAGGACGAGCGCCTGACGACGGTGCTGCTCCCTCTGGGCGACGGGTTGATCTGCGCGTCGCGGGCATGACCATGTGAGTGGAAATTCGTAGCACGCTACGAATTTCCACTCACATGCCGCAGGCTCTGCTCTAGATCCAGACGCCCTTGCCGACGGAGACGACTCCCCCGGCACTGACGTTGAAGCGTTCCCGGTCGCGTTCGAGATCGACTCCGACGATTTCGCCGTCACCGACGACGACGTTCTTGTCCAGGATCGCGTGCCGAACGACGGCACCCTTGCCGATCCGGACTCCGGGCATCAGGACGCTGCCTTCGACGGTCGCGCCGCTGTCGATCATGACGTTCGAGCTCAGTACCGAGTTGCGGACGGTGGCGGCGCTGAGAATGCAGCCGGCACCGACGACGGATTCCTGAGCGAGGCCGCCTTGCACGAACTTGGCGGGCGGCAGATTCTCGGCCGATCCGCGGATGGGCCAGCGGCGGTTGTAGAGGTTGAAGATGGGATGCACCGACACGAGGTCCATGTGGGCGTCGTAGAAAGCGTCGATGGTGCCGACGTCTCGCCAGTAGCCGCGATCGCGTTCGGTGGCACCGGGAACGACGTTGTCGTTGAAGTCGTAGACCGAGGCCACGCCTGCTTCGACGAGCGCCGGGATGATGTCGCCGCCCATGTCGTGGTCGGAGTCGGAGTTCTCGGAGTCCGCCTTGATGGCATCGACGAGCACCTTGGTGGTGAACACGTAGTTGCCCATCGACGCATACGTGACGTCCGGGTCGTCGGGCGTACCGGGCGGCTGCGCCGGCTTCTCCAGGAACTGGGTGATCTTGCCGTTCTCGTCCGAGTCGATGCAGCCGAAC
The DNA here is from genome assembly GCF_001426165.1 of Rhodococcus sp. Leaf233. NCBI lineage: Bacteria > Bacillati > Actinomycetota > Actinomycetes > Mycobacteriales > Nocardiaceae > Rhodococcus > Rhodococcus sp. Leaf233. The sequence goes on along the minus strand of NZ_LMRO01000001.1, from coordinate 1,004,288 downwards.
GCGAATGCCTCGCTGCGCGGAACCCGGATACCTGCGACGGTGACGCCCGCGCCGGAGTCGATGTGCTGCTGCACCATCTGCTCCGGATCCATTCGGTACACGTGGTCGGCACCGAAGACCACGATGTACTCGGGGTCCTCGTCGTACACCAGGTTCAGCGACTGGAAGATGGCGTCGGCGCTGCCGGTGTACCACCGGGGGCCGAGACGCTGCTGTGCCGGGACCGGAGTGATGTACTCCCCGGCGAAACCGGACAGTCGCCACGTCTGCGAGATGTGGCGGTCCAGGGAATGGGACTTGTACTGAGTCAGCACGCAGAGCCGGAGGTAACCGGCATTCACGAGATTGCTCAACACGAAGTCGATGAGTCGGTAGGCGCCCCCGAAGGGAACGGCTGGCTTGGCTCGGTCCGCGGTCATCGGGTAAAGGCGCTTACCCTCTCCGCCGGCAAGCACAATCCCTAGTACGTGCGGTTGTGTCCTCACCCACCCAACCTATCCGCACCGAGAGAACCTTGCTACCAGTACACGCACAACTGCCGGGGAATGTAGGTTCGTTCACGTGCGAGTAGCGATGATGACCAAGGAATACCCGCCGGAGATCTACGGTGGCGCAGGAGTTCATGTCACGGAGTTGACCGCGCAGCTGAAGTCGCTGTGCGAGGTGGACATCCACTGCATGGGAGCTCCGCGCGACACCGCACAGGTGCACGATCCCGATCCGGCACTCGCCGGAGCCAACGCAGCACTGACGACGTTGTCGGCGGAACTGCGGATGGCCAACGCGGCAGCGGGAGCGGACGTGGTGCATTCGCACACCTGGTACACCGGGCTCGCCGGCCACCTCGCGGCCGAGCTGTACGGCGTTCCGCACATTCTCACCGCGCACTCGCTCGAGCCGCGGCGACCGTGGAAGGCCGAGCAGCTGGGCGGCGGTTACCGCATCTCGTCATGGTCGGAAAAGAACGCGGTGGAATACGCCGACGCCGTCATCGCCGTCAGCGAGGGCATGGCCAAGGACGTGCTCGACGCTTATCCGCGCCTCGACCCGAGTCGAGTCCACGTGGTGCGCAACGGGATCGACACCGAGCGGTGGTACGCAGATCACGGCACGTCGACTCTCGACGAGATCGGGGTGGATCCCAGCAAGCCGATCGTCGCGTTCGTCGGCCGCATCACTCGACAGAAGGGCGTGGGTCACCTCATCGCCGCGGCACACCATTTCGATCCGTCGATTCAGCTCGTCCTGTGCGCGGGCGCGCCCGACACTCCGGAGATCGCCGCAGAAACCGAACGCGCAGTGGCGTTGCTGGCCGAGCAACGCAGCGGGGTCTTCTGGGTCAAGGACATGCTCCCCACCGACAAGATTCGCCAGATCCTCTCCGCCGCAGCAGTATTCGTCTGCCCATCGGTGTACGAGCCACTCGGCATCGTCAACCTCGAGGCGATGGCCTGCGAAACCGCGGTCGTGGCGTCGGACGTCGGCGGCATCCCCGAGGTCGTCGACGACGGCCGCACCGGACGGCTGGTGCACTACAACTCGTACGAGCCCGACGTCTTCGAGCGAACCCTCGCCGACACCGTCAACGAGGTTGCCCTGGACCCCGCACTGGCGACCGCGATGGGCAAGGCCGGCCGCGAGCGGGCCGTTGCCGAATTCTCGTGGGCCTCGATCGCGAAACAGACCCTCGCCGTCTACAACGACGCGCTGGCGCGTCGGGGCTGAGAGATCTTTCGGTAGGTCGACACCGTCACCGACGCGGTGACCGGGACGGTGTCGGGCAAATCCTTCAACGCCACGGACCGCGCGTCGGGGTCACCGTGCCGAATCGACGGCCCCATACCGATGAGTTCCTCGATGTCGTTGTGCGAGAGCATCATCGAGTACTCGAGCGGGGTCTCGGCCACCGACCCGAACAGACCCGACAGCGACTCACCGAGCCGACGGGTCTTGTCCTCTTCGACGCCGATCAGCCCCAGCGGCCCGCGCAGCTCACGCTGATGCCGCGACGTCGGCGTGACGACCACCAACGTGCCGTCGTCGCCGAGAACTCGATGCAGTTCACCGGCATTGCGCGGCGAGAACACACACGTCACCGCAGACACGGCACCCGCCCGAATCGGTAGCCCGCTCCAGATGTCCGCGACGACGCAACCGAGCCGGGGATGCGACCGCGCGGCTCGGCGTGCCGCGAACTTGGACACGTCCACCCCGACCCCCAGCGCGGCCGGACGCGCGTCCAGGACACCTGCGAGGTAATACCCGGTGCCGACCCCGACATCGAGGACCACGTCCGACTCGGGCGGAACAGCCGCCGACACCGCCGCCGCGATGGGCTCGAAATGACCGGCACCGAGGAACTTCTCACGGGCTGTGACCATCTCGGCCGAATCACCGGTGAACTTGCCGCCGTCGCCTGTCAACAGGCTGACGTACCCCTGCCGGGCCACGTCGAACAAATGACCACGATCGCACCACAGACTTCGATCGGTCTCACCGAGACCCAGGCCCGACTCGACCTCACGGACGCGGCACTGTGGGCAGACCAGCAATTCGACGACGTCGGTCAGCATCGAACACCTCTTTCGTATCGAGACAGATTCTTCGGCACTCCCCCGGAAACGACCTGCCGATCACAACACCGCTGATCACAACACCGCTGAACACAACACAAAGCCCCGCTGGCCGGTGCGGCGAGCGGGGCTGAGCGATGATCGATCGACGTGGCGATCAGCCGGTGACGCCCTTCAGTTCGTCACCGAGTGCCGCGGCCTCGTCGGGGGTCAATTCGACGACCAAACGGCCGCCCCCCTCGAGCGGGACACGCATGACGATTCCTCGTCCCTCTTTGGTTGCTTCGAGGGGACCGTCCCCGGTCCGGGGCTTCATCGCCGCCATCCTCTGCTCCCTCCAGATCTGCGCCCACCTGCTCGGCGCCTCGGCCTAAAAGATAAATTCGTCGCGGGGCGACGGAGTGTCCTGTGCCATTCTTCCCTATCGCCGTCGATGGGGGGAACCTGAGTCGGTATTCGTGACCTGCACCCAACACCTCGACAGGTGATCGTCGACCATTCCGGTGGCCTGCATCAATGCGTAGGCGGTAGTCGGACCGACGAACCGTAGCCCGCGGCGTTTGAGCTCTTTGGCCAACGCCGTCGATTCGGGTGTCGACGCGGGCACGTCGGTGAACTCCGTGAGCCGCTGTGACCTGGGCTCCGGCGCGAAAGACCACAGCAGAGTGTCGAGATCGGTGTCGTCGAGGTCGACGATCGCGCGAGCGTTGCTCACCGCCGCCTCGATCTTGAGCCGATTCCGCACGATCGACGCGTCGCTCATCAATCGCTCCACATCGGCGTCGTCGAAGCGGGCCACTGCCTCGGGATCGAATCCGGCGAAAGCAGTGCGGAAGCTTTCCCGCTTGCGCAGGATCGTGATCCACGCCAGGCCCGATTGGAACGCTTCCAGACACAGGCGCTCGTAGAGCTCATTGCGGCCGTGCAGCGGCTGCCCCCACTCCGTGTCGTGATAGGCGCGATACAGCTCGTCGTCGGTGGCACCCCACGGGCAGCGCAGCTTGCCGTCCGGCCCCGCGACTGCGCTCACCGTTCGTCCGACTCGACCGTGCCTGTGACGCCCGAACTATCCGTGAGGCCCGCACTGTCTGTGAGGCCGGCATTGCCGGGCTGCCCCGACAGCGGGGATCGAGAACCCGACTCCTGCGCCGCGGACAGCCGTGACCGCAGCATGTCTATCTCGCCGCCCAGGCGCTCGAGAGCCCAGTCGACTTCGCTGGGCTTGTAACCCCGCAACGTCTGCTGGAACTTCAACGCGCGCACATCGGCACCGGTGACTCCTTCGGCCGGCAGCACTGTTGCGGTGGTTCCCTCGGGCAACGGCCCCAGCTCTTCACCGCGACCGAACACCGCTGCGGCGATGAAGAACAACGCCGCAGCGACGACTGCAATGACGATGATGTAGATCAACAGCGTCAACATGCCACGATCTTGTCACGGCTGTCCGACACGTCGGCTGGACGCACCTGGTGGTCGGTCAGATCAGCGAGTTCATCGCCGGTCGATCGGCCAACGAGACTTCGGTCGAGAACGGCTCGAACGAATCCCCGGCCACGCGGAACTGCATCAGTCCGGCACCGGAATCGACCATGCCGCACCGGTTGAGCATCGTTCCGACGATCTGCCGACTCATCGCCCCGAGTTCGACCAGCGGCCGATTGCGATGCTTTCGCACTCCCAGGTTCACCTGTCCGATGGCCTGCAGACCGAGCCGGTCGTATGTGTCGAGAAGCAGGCCGATCTCCACCCCGTAACCGGGCGCGAACGGCACCGCCGACAACAACTCGCGAGTGCCCGCGTACTCCCCGCCCAGCGGCTGAATCACGCCGGTCAGCTCCGGGCGCAGCGCCGCGAGCAAGGGTCGAGCCACCAACTCGGTGACGCGTCCACCGCCGTTGGCGTCCTCGGTGCCACTGACGCGAAGTGGACGTCGGTAGTAACCCTTGACGAGATGAATGCCGTCGCCCATCAGCAGAGGGCCGAGCAATTTCGGGACGAAGGCCGGATCGGGATTGATCAGATCGGAATCGACGAAGGCGATGAGGTCACCCGTCGACGCCGCGACCGATCGCCACAGCACCTCGCCCTTGCCCGGTACCGGATCGAGCCCCGGTACTGCCTCCTCGCGACTGATGACACGGGCACCGGCCGCTCTCGCGCGCACTGCCGTCTCGTCGGTCGAGCCCGAGTCGAGCACGATCAGTTCGTCGACGAGGCCACCGAGCAACGGGTGGATGGTGTCGATGACGGCAGCCACCGTCTGTTCCTCGTTCAGCGCCGGAAGCACCACGGACACCGTGCGGCCCGCCTTGGCGGCCTCGAGCTCGGCGATGGTCCATTCGGGGGTGTCCCAGCTGTTGGTCTCGGACCACATTCGGGTCACGTCCGTTCGATCGGCCAGTGTCATGCCAGCCCCCTGACCGTCCGCGCCGGGGTTCGTCGTCCCTGGATCGCTGCCACCATGTCGACGACTCTTCTGGTCGACGCAACCTCGTGCACCCGGAACATCCGGGCTCCGCCTGCTGCGGCCAATGCTGTCGCTGCCAATGTTCCCTCCAACCGGTCGGCGAGCTCTACCCCTAGAGTCTCGCCTACGAAGTCCTTGTTGCTCAGCGCCATGAGCACAGGCCACCCGGTGTTTACAAGAACGTCCACGCGACGCAACAACTCGAGCCCGTGATAGGTGTTTTTCCCGAAATCGTGGGTCGGATCGATCAGAATCGAATCTCTCCTCACCCCCTCCGCGACGGCATTGTCGGCAGCTGCGGTGACTTCCGCGATCACATCGGCCACGACGTCGGTGTACCGAACCCGGTGCGGACGGGTCCGCGGAACGGCACCGCCGGTGTGCGAGCAGACGATCCCGACTCCCTCGGCAGCGGCGACGCGCACCAACTCGGGATCGGCTCCGGCCCAGGTGTCGTTGATCAGATCGGCTCCCACACCGCAGGCCAGGCGAGCAACCTCGCTACGCCAGGTGTCGACACTGATCAGCAGATCCGGATACGCATCCCGGATCGCTTCGACGAACGGCACGACGCGGCGGATCTCCTCCGCCGCGTCGACAAGGTCACCGGGGCCTGCTTTGACGCCGCCGATATCGACCATGTCGGCACCCTCGGCGACAGCCCTGTTCACGGACGCCATCGCTGCATCGTCGGAGAAATTCGCACCCCCGTCGTAGAACGAGTCGGGGGTGCGATTGACGATCGCCATGACCAGAGCTCGATCGTCGGCGACCGGCTTACCGCACAGAGTGCTCATTCATCCATAGTGGCATTTCGGCGGAGGTGCCCGAGCGCGATGGTGTCGGCACCCACATTCGCCCAGTGCCGGGCACCACGTCCGTCGGCGTCGAGCTCGATGACGTGGAACTGTTCGAGCGCAACGGGCAGCCCCGAGGATGGCACGCCGAACAGAGGCGAGCCCGTGTGGGTTCCCTCCATCTCGACCCGCGCGGCGATTCGGTCTCCTTCCCCGAAGAGATCACCGATCGTCACGCGCAGGTCGGGCATCGCAGAACGGAACATCGCGATCGCGCCTTTGAGGTGTGCCGCCATATCCGGTTCGTCCTGTCCGAAAGCGTGCTGGTCGACAGCGCTCGGCGCGAGTGCTGCATCCACCGTCGAGAGATCACCCCGCCCGAATCCGTCCTCGAAGACCCGTCCCACTCGATCTTTCGCCTGTTGGATATCCATGACGCCCCGATTCGTTCAAGTGGCACTCGGATCAATATGCATATACTCGACCCGATGACCGAAAACGTCAAGAGGACCTACAACTCCGCCGTGCGGCAACAGCAGGCCGAAGGCACCCGACTCCGCATCATCGAGGCCGCGCGCGGACTCTTCCTCGCCCACGGATACGGCACAACCTCGGTCCCGTCGATCGCCGCCGCGGCAGGTGTCTCGGCGGACACCGTCTTCCACGTCTTCAAGAACAAGCGCACGCTGCTCAGAGAAATGGTGGATCTGGACATCGGCGGAGACACCGACCCGACGCCGATCATGCAGCGCTCATCAGCATCGGCCGTGCGCGACGAACTCGATCAACGCACGCAGCTCCGCATGTTCGCGTCAGGAATCGCCGAACAGGTCGCGCGAATCAGAGCGGTCGACGACATCTTGCTCAGCGCGGCTGCCGTCGACGAGGACATCGCAGCACTACGACGCGATATCCAGGACCGACAACGCAGATCGGCGATGATGCAGATCGCCGAGTGGATCGGGGCACGTGGAGATCTGGCCGTTGACCTCGAAACGGCAGGAACCACCATCTGGGCCCTGACCAGCCCCGAAATGCACCGAATGTTGTGCGAGCGGTCGGGTTGGACGACCGACCGCTACGCACGATGGCTCGAGGCCACCCTCGCCTCGAGCTTGCTGGTTACCCCTTAGGGGCCTTGCCGGCGGCAACCTCGTCGACGTAGCCGTCGTAGAACTTCTCGTAGCCACCGGACTTGCCGCGCAGCACGTGGAGTTCGCTGTCACCGTCTTCCTGGAACCCCAGCTTGCGTAGAGCGACCTTCTGGCTCTTGAACGTCGAGGTCTGCTCGAGGCTGTCGACGATGCGCACGAACAGCGGCACCGCGTACGTCGGCAGCTTGTCGTAGAGGTGCTCGGCGAACGACTTGCCGTCGAAGGACTCACCGTCGCGCAGGGTCACCGCAGCCATACCGGCCTTGCCGTCGGCACCCTCGATATCGACGCCGTAGACGACGGCACCGTCCACTGCCGGGTGGCTACCGAGTGCACCCTCGACCTGGGTCGTGGCGACGTTCTCGCCCTTCCAGCGGAAAGTGTCTCCCAGTCGGTCGACGAATGCGACGTGCATCCAGCCCTGCTTGCGAACGAGGTCGCCGGTGTCGAACCACGCGTCACCGTCTTTGAATCCGTCGCGCACCATCTTCTTCTCGGTGGCCTTGTCGTCGGAATACCCGTCGAACGGTGCCCGGTCGGTGATCTTGGACAGCAGCAGGCCCACTTCACCGTTGCCGACCTTGCGGAGCTTGCCGTCGTGGCCGCGCTTGGCCTTGCCCGACTCTTCGTCGTACTGCACCACGGCATACGGCAACGGGCAGATTCCGGCAGTCTTCTTCATGTTCAGTGCGTTGATGAAGGCGATGTTGCATTCGCTGGCACCGTAGAACTCCGCGACGCGGGAGATACCGAAACGCTCGGTGAACTCCTCCCAGATCTCCGGTCGCAGTCCGTTGCCGACGATCAGCTTGACCGAGTTGTCCCGGTCGGAATCCTTCTTCGGCTGCGTGAGCAGGTACCGGCAGAGCTCGCCGATGTAGGTGAACGCCGTGGCCTTGTTGACGCGAATGTCTTCCCAGAAGTTGCTCACCGAGAACTGCTTACCGATGGCCATCGTCGCGCCGCCGGCGAGCACCGAGGACAGCGTCACCGTCAGCGCGTTGTTGTGATAGAGCGGAAGACAGCAGTAGATGACGTCGTCGCCGCGCAGTCGCACGCCCATGTTGCCCAGGCCCGACATCGACTTGAGCCAACGGAAGTGGCTCATCAGGCTGGCCTTGGGCATGCCCGTCGTTCCCGAGGTGAAGATGTAGAACGCCTTCTCCTTGGCCTGGATCTCCGCGGTGACCGACGGGTTGGCCGTCGACGCCTTCGCGGCCAACTCGCCGAGCTCCTTCAGCGGCAACACCGACCCGACCTTGGGCTCGTTGTCCAGAGAATCCAGCGCTTCCTGCGCGTTCTCGTCGAGGACCAGCACCTTCGCTTCGAGAATTCCGAGGCTGTGCTCGAGCACGTCGCCGCGCTGGTTGTAGTTGAGCATGCCTGCGGTGGCACCGAGCTTCACGGCAGCCAGCGCCGCGAACAGCGCCTCGGGGCGGTTCTTGCTCAGCACACCGACGACGTCGCCGCGTACGACCCCCCGGTCGGTGAACACTGCGGCGTACTGATTGACCAGCGCGTTCGCATCCTTGTAGGAGATCGACTCACCCTCGAAACGGACGAACGGTCGAGTGCTGTTCTTGGCTGCCGCGTCCTGGAAAATCAGTCCGATGGAGACCTTGTGGTCCGGCTTGCGGGTGAAGCCCGCCAGCCCCTTGAGCAGGCTCGGCACCTCCGTCACCATTTTCGGCAACGCGACCGCGAGGTCGGTCACTCCGATTTTCTGACGGGCATCGACAGCCATGAGCTCCCCTTTGAGACGATGTGAGATAACTAACCCTACTAGAGAGTAACAACTTCCAGCACTTCGTCAGGCGGGCTCGGTTGGTGAACTTTCACAACGCGCCGCACACGTCCAGGGCCTCGTCGACAGAAGTGGTGCGCACGAGCGCGTCGAGGGCTCGTTGCTGCACGAACCCGGTGGAGCTCAGACCGTCGATCCACTGCATCAGGCCGTCGAAGTGCCCGAACGGATCGAGCATCACCATCGGCTTGCTGTGCATGCCCAGATAGCCGGCCGTCCACGTCTCGAACAGTTCTTCGAGCGTTCCGATGCCGCCGGGCAACGTGATGAACGCGTCGGCTCGGTCCTCCATGATCTTCTTCCGCTCACGCATCGTGTCGGTGACGATCAACTCGTCGGCATCGACGTCGGCGACCTCGCGGTGCACGAGCGCTTTCGGGATGACACCGACGGTGTTGCCTCCGGCTGCGCGTGTCGCCGCGGCCACCGCGCCCATCATCGAGACGTTGCCGCCGCCCGACACCAGCTGCCAACCACGTCGACCGATCTCGGTACCGACCTCACGCGCCAGATCGATGAACGACGCGTCGACCGGTCCCGATGCGCAGTAGACACACACGCTGATCCCCGAAACGCCGACCGACTGCACGCTCACTGCTGGGCCTCCCGGACGATGCGGACGGCCTCGTCGACGCTGTCGGTGCAATGGATGAGGTCGAGGTCCTTCTCGGACACCTTGCCTTCTTTCACGAGAGTGGTCTTGATCCAGTCGAGCAATCCCGACCAGAAGTCCTTGCCCAGCAACACGATCGGGAATCGTGTGACCTTCGCGGTCTGCACGAGTGTGAGCGCCTCGAAGAGTTCGTCGAGAGTACCGAAGCCTCCGGGCAGGCACACGAACGCTTGGGAGTACTTGACGAACATGGTCTTGCGTACGAAGAAGTATCGAAAGTTGACACCGAGATCGACCCAGTCGTTGAGGCCCTGCTCGAACGGCAGCTCGATGCCCAGTCCGATGGAGTACCCGTCGGCCTCGCTCGCGCCGCGGTTCGCGCCCTCCATCACACCGGGACCGCCGCCGGTGATCACGGCGAAGCCTTCACGCGCCAGGGCAGCTCCGAGTTCACGCGCCCGCTCGTATTCGGGATGGTCGACGGGTGTGCGCGCCGAACCGAACACCGTCACCGCTCGCGGCACCTCGGCCAGAGCACCGAAACCTTCGACGAATTCGCTCTGAATGCGCAGCACGCGCCAGGTGTCCGAGTGGATCCAATTGCCGGATCCGCGTTCGTCGAGCAATCGTTGGTCCGACGTGGACGTCTCGGTGTTTCGACCGCGGCGAAGTACGACGGATCCCTTGTGTTTGGCGGGCTTTTCGCTGCCGATCTGTTCGTAACTACCTGGGTCGTCGACGCTGTTCATGGCGTTCAGGCTATCCGGCGGAGAGGTAGCTCCGTAGAACCTGTGTCACGTGCGTGATCTGTTCGACCGGGACGCGCTCGTCGCGCTTGTGGGCGAGGTTGGGATCGCCCGGTCCGTAGTTGACTGCGGGTATGCCGAGGGCGGAGAACCGGGAGACGTCGGTCCAGCCGTACTTGGCCCGGAACTGTCCTCCCGCTGCCTCGATGAGGGCAGCGGCAGCAGGCTGGTTCAGCCCGGGCAGCGCACCCGGTGACGAGTCGGTCACCTCGAACCCGAGATCGAGTCCGTCGACCACCTCACGGACATGCTCGACGGCCTCGTCGACACTGCGGTCCGGTGCGAAACGGAAATTGACATCGAGCTCGGCGGCATCGGGGACAACATTGCCCGCCACCCCGCCGGCGATCCGAACTGCTTGCAGCCCTTCGCGATATACACATCCATCGATATCGACGCTGCGAGCGTGGTAGGCCGCCAGCCGATTGAGCACCGCACCGAACTTGTGAATGGCGTTGTCGCCCAACCAGGATCGGGCACTGTGCGCTCGGGTTCCCGACGCCGTCAGCCGAACACGCAGTGTGCCTTGGCAACCGGCTTCGATGAACCCGCCGGACGGTTCGCCCAGAATCGCGACATCGGCGTTCAGCCATTCGGGTAGCTCACGTTCGATGCGACCGAGACCGTTGCGTGAGGCAGCAATCTCCTCGCAGTCGTAGAACACCAGAGTCAGGTCGTGTGCCGGGTTGTCGATCGTTGCGGCGAGGTGAAGAAACACCGCATCGCCCGACTTCATGTCGACGGTCCCGCAGCCGTGCAGGATGTCTCCCTCGGCGCTCTCGTGCTCGCGCCGCGACGGGACGTTGTCGGCAATCGGCACGGTGTCGAGATGGCCGGCAAGCATCACCCGTGAACCCAGCCCGCGGTTGGTTCTGGCCAGGACGGCGTTGCCGCTCCGAATTATCTCGAAGCCTGTGGTCTGCTCGCGAAGTGCCTGCTCCACCTCGTCGGCGATACGCGCCTCGTCCTCACTGACACTGGGGATGTCCACCAGCGCCGCGGTGAGGTCTATCGGGTCGGCATGCAAATCGAGCGTCACGGCGACAACCCTAGGCTTTGGGCCCCGGAATCTCGCGGACCACGCCGTCGAAGCCTGCGCCGAACAATCTTCCGCTCGAAAACCCCTGCTCGGAGCGACCGTAGGAGACGACACTGGTCAACCGAGTACCGGTCCCGATCACGCAGGTGACCCCCGGAGCATCGATGCGGACGACGGAACCGCCTGCATTGAGCGGTACCACCGGACGGCCGGCGGCGTCGAGAGTGAGACCGTCCGGGGCAGCCAACGAGTCGAGCCCCTTCAGATCGAGCAGGTCTTCCGGTGCCGACGGATTTGCAATCGGAATTCGACTGACGCCCGCGTTCACGAAAGTCCGAGAGACGTAGAGATATTTCCCAGCGGCATCGAGCACCGCGCCGTTGGCGCTCGGCAAGCGCGCCCAGCTCGGGTCGACAGAACCGTCGGGGCTGATTCGGCCGATGAGCGAACCGAAGTCGTTGGTGGCGTAGACGGTTCCGTCCGCAGCAACGGCGAGTCCATTGGCAGCACTGAGTCCCTTCGCAAAGGGAGTGGCGGCAAGGGTGTCGATGTCGAGTCGAACGATGCCGGCGGCCTTGACGACGTCTCCGACGAATACACGGGGATCGGCACCGTAGCCGACCAGGAGCGTCCCGTCGGGCATCCACGCCAGAGCTCCGCCGCCGCCGCTGGGAACCTTCGCAATGGGATACGCGGGCTGTCCAGGTGCGTCGATGCGGTACACCCGGCCCGAGACGATATCGGTGACATACGCGCGGCCCGACCCATCGACGGCAAGGCCCTCCAGCGCAGCCCCAGGAATTTTCGCGACCTCTGCCGACTTCCCGCCGACGCCGGCGCAGTTGGGTGCGGCGGCTGCGGTACCGGAACCGGCTACCACGCCGGTCACCGCGAGGAGTGATGCAGCGACCACCGAGATTATCGAACGCATAGCTATTGACCTGCTCGATCTCATGGAATCCCCCGCCTACGGCGACCCCCTGTCAGCCGATGGGCATTTTTACCACGCCTCGGCGACAACCAAGCCGAAAGCGACTCCGAGAATGATGGTCGAAGCGAAGGTTGCCACCAACCCGGTGAACGACATCCCGTCGGCCATCATCGACACTGCTCCTCTTCCGAGCGAAATCCTGCGGGTGGTCATTGTCGTCACTCTGTCAGCCCACGGGCCCCGGGCCGGTCTCCGCGAATCCCGATGTGGTCACGCTCGTCAGCCGAACGGATAACGAACCGCCGTCGTGACCGAACCGGCGACTACCGCCGGTCGGTGTGCCCGGAAATCACCTGGGAACCTGCGGCGCCCAGTCACCGAACCACGCACGACGCACCACCGCGTATTCTTCGAGCCGTGAGTGCACAGGGAGCAACAGCAGTAGGTATTGCCAACATCACGACATCGGGCGTAGTTCTCGACACCTGGTTTCCGAGCCCGGAGCTCGGGTCCGATCTCGAGGCCGGCACGACTCGGCTCGAAGGATCCGACATCCCCGCGGAGCTGGCCGCGCTGGTCGGTGCGGACGAGGCGCGCGGCGTCGAGGTCGTCGCAGTGCGCACCAACATCGCATCTCTGGACGATGCTCCGATCGACGCCCACGACGCGTACCTACGACTGCATCTGCTGTCGCATCGCCTGGTCGAGCCGCACGGTCAGAATCTCGACGGACTGTTCGGACTGCTCGCCAACGTCGTCTGGACCAACTTCGGACCCGCAGCGGTCGAGGGCTTCGAGACTGTGCGTGCGAAGCTACGTGCCCGCGGCCAGGTAACCGTCTACGGCGTGGACAAGTTCCCGCGCCTGGTCGATTACGTCGTTCCCACCGGCGTCCGCATCGCCGACGCCGACCGTGTGCGCCTCGGTGCTCATCTGGCCAGTGGAACGACGGTCATGCACGAGGGCTTCGTCAACTTCAATGCAGGCACGCTCGGTAACTCGATGGTCGAGGGACGCATCTCCGCGGGCGTCGTGGTGGGTGACGGTTCCGACGTGGGCGGCGGTGCGTCGATCATGGGCACGCTGTCCGGTGGCGGCAAGAACGTCATCTCCGTCGGCAAGAGCTGCCTGCTCGGTGCCAACTCCGGACTCGGCATTTCACTCGGTGACGACTGCGTCGTCGAGGCGGGGCTGTACATCACCGCCGGAACGAAGGTCAGTGGACCGGATGGAACCGTGGTGAAGGCGGCGACGCTGAGCGGCAAGTCCAACCTCCTGTTCCGTCGTAACTCGCTCTCGGGTGCGGTCGAGGTTGTGCCGTGGAAGGGCACCGGCGTCGAGCTGAACGCAGCGTTGCACGCCAACGACTGAGAGCCTGATCGACTCCAATCGATCAGTCGGACAATCTCTTCCAGCCCCGCACCGTGTTTTCGGTGCGGGGCTGGTGTATTTGTGTGGGGCTGGTGCGTGTGTGCGCGGACCTATGCGATGTGGGGGCCGGCTCGGGCGTGAGATTGCCGGGGTTCTCGGTACGGGTCGACGGATGCCGGGGGTACGAACCAGGGGTGTTGATCGCTGCCGATGAACACTTCCCAATCGGAGTGGTGGATGAGTCGGTGATGAAATCCGCACAGGAGGACGAGGTTGTTCATGTCGGTGGGGCCACCATCGGCCCAGTGCCAGATGTGGTGACCTTCGGTCCAGGCGGCGGGTTTTCCGCAGCCGGGGAACGCACAGCCGTGATCGCGGGCCGTCAAGGCGCGTTTCTGTTTCGCGGTGACGGTACGGGCGGTGCGGGCGAGGTTGAGTGGGTTGCCGTTCTCGTCCATGACGATGGCGGTGAGAAGGCAATCGCAGGCGAGTTGGCGAGAGGTGTTGCGGGAGAGGGGTCCCATCCACGGTAGCCACCCGACCGACGTGCCGTCACCGAACAAGTCGCGATACGCGCCGCGATCCTGGCTCGGTCCGGCAGCGCTGCCGGTCTGGAGTTCATCCGCCGCGTCGGTGTCGATGGGATTGCCAGTGTTGATGTCGACCGGATCTGCTGCGTCGGTTTCGGATTCTGTTGCTGCGCGTGAGGTTTCGTCGTCTGTTATGTCGTCGGCACTGTCGCGGAGGTCGGTGAGGTCCTGCAACCGGATGTGCAGGTTCAGGTGCGGGCGTTCACCGCCTTCGGTGGGGCGGTTACTGGAGGCGAGGTATCGGTCGAGGATGTGTCCGAAGGCGTCGGCGCGTCGCCGTGCGGGACTGCGTTCGTCTTGGGTGCCGTCGGCGGCAGGGCGGGGTTCGGTCAACGGTGAAAGCGCGGTGAGCAGCTTTTCTCCGGTGATCGCATCGAAATCCATCTTCGCCACGAGACGTCCGTTGAGGGTTTTCGAGGCGAAGAGTTCGTTGCGGTCGGTGTCTTCCGGTGGTGGCTTGTTGCCGCCGTAGNGGTGATCGCATCGAAATCCATCTTCGCCACGAGACGTCCGTTGAGGGTTTTCGAGGCGAAGAGTTCGTTGCGGTCGGTGTCTTCCGGTGGTGGCTTGTTGCCGCCGTAAGTGTCCTCGAGTTTGGTGATCGCTTCTCGGATGCGGTCGGTGCGTGCCCCGGGCCCGGTTGCGGCGGTGATCATGGCTTTACGAGCGAGATCGCGGCCCTCTTGGGGGAGGTTTTTCGGTGGGGTTTCGGCGAAGGTGAGGATCAAGGCGGCGTGGTCGATGGTCATGCTGCCGGTGTTCACGGCGTCGGCGATGTCGGGGAAGTTCTTCATGCCGCGGCCGAGGGCGACGATCTTGTTCGCTTTGCTCGGGGTGAGGAGGGTGGTGGAGGTCAGCCACCCTGCGGGTCCGGGGAAGCCGAGCTTCTCTCGGCTCACGCGGGTGTCGATGTCGGCGACGAGAGCGATGCGCCGTGCTTCGAGCAGTTGGATCTTGTGGGAGACATCAGCAGCGTCGGCGAGGAGTTCGCTCTCGCTCAGTTGCCAGATCTCCGTGGTCATGGAGATAAGTGTATCGAACGTGTGTTCGATACGCAATGATGGTGCAATCGAAAACTATTGCTGTGCATAAGGATTCGCGAACCGGCACCTGTCGGTGGTACATGCTATGAGGAATGACCTACTGCACGACGGTCCCCTGGTGATACAGAATCGTCCACTCCCCTGCCTGTCGCTGCCAGAGTGTCGCTCGCCGGGTGCGTCTGTCCATCTGCAGCAGCGAGTACGTCAACAGGTACGTGTCCGAGGCGATCTCACGGACCTCGAATTCACTGGATTCCCAGTCGATACCGCGGTCGCCGAACGGGTCCTCTCGATAGCGCTTTTCGAGAACGGCCCAGACCTCGTCACGGTCGTATCGGGTACCGGACGCACCGACCTCCCAGAAATCGACATCGGTCAGACGATCGAAATCTTCACGCGTGATGCCGTACTCACGGCGGTGGAAAATGGGTTCACGCCGTTCGAGCTCCGCGAGCACGGATCGCACGTCGACCACCGGTCTGCCTGCGGCAGCGTCAGCCGATGGTTCCGAGCGAAGCCAGTGTCTTGACCACGGCGCGCGCGGCCTCGGCACCCTTGGTTTCGAGGTGCGCGGTGAAGAAGGCGTTGTGATCAGCGTGTTCGTGAAAGTGATGTGGAGTCAGGACCACCGAGAACACGGGGACGTCGGTGTCGAGCTGCACCCGCATCAGCCCGTCGATCACCGCCGTTTCGACGAAGTCGTGTCGGTAGATTCCGCCGTCCACGACGAGCGCTGCGGCGACGATCGCCGCATACTTTCCGGTTCTGGCGAGCCGCTGCGCGTGCAGCGGGATCTCGAATGCTCCGGGCACCTCGAAGACATCGACCGCGGTGTCGGCATGGCCCAACTGCTCGAGTTCGGCGGAGAAACCCACCCGCGCACGATCGACGATGTCCAGGTGCCAGGTGGCATGGACGAAGGCAATGGATCCGGCGAGTGGAGTGGTCATGGATGCGATGCTAGCGGTATCGCTCGTCGAGCAAGTCGAGTGTTGCGCCATCGAATTCGCCGGAGAAATACTTCTGCAACACTTCGACGAAAACGGACTGCCCCTTGGTAGCTTCTGCGAAAAGCGTCATGGACGAGTGCAGCTTCAGATTGTCCGGGTAACCGAAGATCTTGTCGACCGTGCTGCCCTCGACCGCAACAGTGAGCTGCGCGGCTTTCTTCAGGCGTGGCCCGAGAACTTCGTGGGACAGGTACAGCTCGGCCTCGGTCAGGTCTGCGATGCCGAAGTGCTGAGCGGTGGCACTGCGGCCCAGGCCGGCCAACTGCGGAAACACGAACCACATCCAGTGCGTCTGCTTCCGACCTGCCTTCAACTCCTTGACCACGACGTTCCAGACGGGATCCTGGGCGTCGACGAAGCGTTGCAGGTCGTATTCGGTCATACCGACAACTTAGCGACACAGGAGTGGAGCCCGCGGAATGACCCGGTCAGGTGAATCCGCGGAGCAGGGTGTCGACCGTGGCGTCGAGCAGGTCATCGGCAGGCATGCCGTCGAGGAGGTCGCCGGCGGCGAGCACGGCGAGTCCGTGGACGCTCGCGAACGCGACGCGGGCGAGGACGGCAGGCGATGCTTCGGTGATGACTCCCGCGTCCATCGCAGCGTGCAGCAAGGATTCCGTCGCCGCCATGCTTTTGTGCGCAACGTCTTTGAGTTGTTCGCTGGCCTCGGGGTGATGCTTGGTGCTGTACATGACGTCCAGTAGCTGTGGATGTTCGACGGCAAAGCCCAGGTAGGCGCGGGCGACACCACGAAACTTGGCCAGCAGCTCTCCCGGCCCGGTGGCCGCGTCGACCATTCGGCGATTCATTTCCTGAAAGCCGTGCAGCGCCAACGCATCCAGCAGTGCTTGCTTGTCGCGGAAGTGGCGCGCGGGGGCTGCGTGACTGACACCCACGTCTCGGGCCAACTGCCGCAGCGACAGCGCATCCACGCCGTCGCGGGCGATGCTCTGCTCGGCCTCCTCCAGGAGCACCGCGCGCAGATCACCGTGGTGGTAGCGCTCCGTTGCCATGGACTCACCCTAGGCGATGTTGGCGTTGACAACAATGCTGACAGTGCCTACATTTGCTCGCATGACATCCACAGCACTCATCACCGGGGCGAGCTCCGGCCTCGGCGAGGAATTCGCACATCGCTTTGCCGCACGCGGCGAGAACGTCGTCCTCGTGGCACGACGGGCGGACCGACTCGAGACACTTGCCCGCCGCATCGAAGCAGACCATGGCGTCACCGCGACCGCCGTCGCCATGGACCTGGGCGTGCCGGGCATCGGCGAGTCACTACGAAAGGCGTTGGCCGACAAAGGGGTAACACCCACCACGCTGGTCAACAATGCAGGATTCGGGACCCACGGGCGCTTTCGCGACGAGGATCCGGCGCGGGTGGCGTCGGAAATCGCATTGAACGTCAGCGCGCTGGTGGATCTGACACATGCGTTTCTGCCGAATCTGACCGGCGCGTTGATCAACATCGCGAGTACCGCTGCGTATCAGCCCACTCCGAACATGGCGGTATACGGGGCGACGAAGGCGTTCGTACTGAACTTCACCGAGGCGCTCGCCTACGAGTACCGCACGTCACCGCTGAAGATCCTCGCTCTCTCCCCCGGCCCGACGCGCACCGAGTTCTTCGACGTCGTCGGATCCGAGGATGCCGCAGTGGGCAACTTCCAGACCTCCGAGCAGGTGGTCTCGACGGCCATGCGCGCCTTGGACTCTCGCCGTACCCCTGCCAGCGTCGTGTCCGGTCTGTCCAACAAGATCAGCGCCGGCAGTGTGCGTCTCGCGCCACGATCGTTGGCCGCGATAATCAGCGGTCGCCTACTGAAGGCCTGACCCCTAACCCCGCGGTCGACGCGAATCGATCACTCCCGTGTCGAATCCGGCCAAGTGCAGCCCGCCGTGGAAGCGGGCGTGTTCGATCTTGAGGCACCGGTCCATGACGACGTTCAATCCCGCCGCCTCGGCGTCGTGGGCAACCTGCTCGTGCCACAACCCGAGCTGCAACCAGATCGTCTTCGCCTGCGCAGCAATGGTTTCGCTCAACACATCCGGGAGATCGTCGTACTTGCGAAAGACGTCGACCAGGTCCGGACTTTTCGGTAGATCCGCGAGAGTCGAATAGACGGTCGTTCCTTCGATGTCCGAGACCGTCGGATTGACGAGAAATATTTCGTAGTTGCTTGTCGAGGACAGATACCGATTGACGAAATAGCTTGCTCGCGACGGGTTCTTGGACGCACCGACGATCGCGACGGTTTTCGTCTCACGCAGGATCCGCTGACGGTCCTGAGCGGAGGGTCCCTGCCAGGTTCGTTCGCTCATGACCGCGCCTTCCCGGTTGCCAGCGTCAAGGCCTGATCGAGATCCCACAGCAGGTCCTCGCCGTCTTCGAGGCCGACACTGATCCGAATGAGTTCGGGCCCCACCCCCGCGCCGGCCAGTTGATCATCGCTGAGCTGTCGGTGGGTGGTGCTGGCCGGGTGGATGACCAGGGTGCGTACGTCGCCGATGTTCGCGACGTGACTGGCCACCTGGACGCTCTCGACGAACGTTCGGCCGGCGTCGCGACCACCTTCGATGCCGAATGCGAACACCGCGCCCGGACCCGAGGGCAGATATTTCGCGGCGCGATCGTGGTGCGAATGACTCTGCAATCCAGCCCATCTCACGTACTCGATGCGTGGGTCCGACTCGAGCCACTCGGCGACGACGCGCGCATTGGCCACGTGCGCGTCCATGCGCTGCGGCAACGTCTCGACGCCCTGGATCAGCGTGAAGGCAGAGTGCGGAGCCAGTGCTGCACCGATGTCGCGCAGTTGCTCACTGCGCAATTTGGTGAGAAATCCGTACTCCCCGAAGTTGCCCCACCACGACAGGCCCCCGTACGAGGCCACCGGCTCGGTCATCTGCGGGAACTTGCCTCGGCCCCAATCGAATCGACCGGACTCCACCACGACGCCGCCGAGCGTGGAGCCGTGACCGCCGAGAAACTTCGTTGCCGAGTGAATGACGATGTCGGCTCCGAACTCGATCGGCCGGCTCAACCACGGTGTCGCCATCGTCGCGTCGACCACCAGCGGGATCCCATGATCGTGCGCGACCGCGGCGAGACCCTCGAGATCGGCGATTTCACCGGAGGGGTTACCGATGACCTCCGCGTAGATCAACTTGGTCGAATCTGTTACCGCCGCCGCATAATCGGCCGGGTCCGTGCCGGGAACGAAGGTGGTCTCGACGCCGAAGCGCCGCAGTGTGACGTCGAGTTGCGTCACGGTTCCGCCGTAGAGTCCGGCTGCCGCGACGATGTGATCACCGGTGCCGGCCAGCGCGGCGAACACCGCGAACTCGGCCGCGAGCCCGCTGGCGAACGCGACCGCCCCGATGCCGCCTTCGAGGCTCGCGATGCGCTCCTCGAAGGCGGCGACCGTCGGGTTACCGATGCGGCTGTAGACGTTGCCGTACTTCTGCAGAGCGAACAGATCCCCTGCGTCAGCAGAATCCTCGAACACGTAGCTCGCCGTTTGATAGATCGGCACCGCACGCGAACCGGTTGCCGAGTCGGGCCGCGCGCCGGCGTGAATTGCTCTGGTACGCAGGCCGAATGTTCGCTCGCTCATGACGTCAGGCCGTTTCGAGGACGGTGTGGATCGGCGTGGGGTTACGCGTGAGATCCAGTACCGGGCAGTGATCGTCCACGGCCTGCTGCAATTCCTCGTACCGCTCACGGGTCTCGGGCCCGGTGACCGTCACGACGACGCGCACCTCACCGAATCCCGGCCGCACGTCGTCGTCGAACCCGAAGAAGCCACGTACGTCGAGGTCGCCCTCGGCCTTCGCCTTGATGTCGTCGACGATGATACCGAGCTTCTCGGCCCAGACGCGGTAGGTGACCACCTGGCAGGACAGCAGCGACGCGAGGTAGTACTCCACGGGATTGGCGGCCGTGTTCTCTCCGCCGAGGGCCGGCGGCTCGTCGACCTCGACGCTGAACTTGCCGAGTGTGACGGTGCTGGCGACGGCATCGTGCGCGGTGGCGGAGGCACGGAATACAGCGTGAGCGTTCTTCGCGTCGGCGCGTACTGCGTCGTCGGTGGCAGCGATGACGCCGCCGAGATGGGAGACAGATGTGGTCATGAGTGATCCTGTTCGTAGAAAGAGGTTGCCGGAACGACCCGAGGAGCGTGTGGAACTCGTCGGGGCTGGGTTCGATCGACAGTTACGAACAGGAAGAAGTGCAGACCAGGCACAGATCGATGGTGCGACGACGCACGAGCCTTCTGCCCGCGTCGGTCACATGTGTCTCGGTCACGGTGCCGACAATAGCCTAAGAGAACTGGTCTGCGCCGACGTCGGTTTCGTCGTCGGTGATCGCGGCAACGATCCGTGAGGCCACTGCCTCCGGCGTCAGGCCCTGCGGCAGTTTCGGTGCCTGCCCGGCGATCGGCCGCGTCGCCAGCCCCGTCTCGGTGTGCGGAGGCCGCACGTCGACGATACGGATCTTCGACTTCCGTGCTTCTGTGCGAACACTGTTCAGCAGCGCACTCGCCGCGGCCTTGCTCGCCGAGTAGGCACCCATATTGGGCATCGGCTTGTCTGCGACCACCGCACTGATGTTGAGCACAAATCCACCCTGATCCAGAGTGGTCAGCGCTTCACGCATGATGCGCAGCGGTGCCAGGTAGTTGAGCAACAGCAGCTCGTCGACGGTGTCGTCGTCCACCTCGGCGACCGAACCGAAGGCCACCACACCGGCGGCGATCACGATCCCGTCGAGACCGCCGTGGTGTTCGACGGCCTCCGCGACTACCGAGCGAGCCGAATCCGGCAGCGTCAGATCGGCATTCACCGTGTGATGCTCCGCGGACTCGAGACTCCGTCCGCTGATGGTAAGCCGCGCGCCGGCCTGGGCGAGTTGCTCGACGATCGGACCGCCGAGCCCACCACTGGCACCGAATACGAGAATGCGTGCGCCGTCCAGGTTCATGACTCGAAGCTAGCGCGTTGCACCCGACCCGCGCTCACAACGCGGAGTCAGCCGAGGAGCTTCTTCTGCACCTTGCCCATCGCATTGCGCGGCAGCGAGTCGACGACGCGAATCTCCCGGGGCCGCTTGTGGATCGACAGTTCGGTGGCCACCAGGTCGATGAGCACTCGATCCTCGACCTCGGTACCGACGACGAACGCCACGATGCGTTGACCCAGATCGTCGTCCGGCAGGCCGACGACGGCCACCTCGTCCACGCTCGGGTGCCCCAGCAACACGGTCTCGATCTCCCCCGCGCCGACGCGATAGCCGCCGGACTTGATCAGGTCGGTCGAGGCTCGCCCGACGATGCGGTGGAACCCGTCGGGCTCGATGAGCGCGACGTCCCCGGTGTCGAACCACCCGTCCTCGGTGTAGGTCTTCGCCGTCGCCTCGGGATTGTTCAGGTAGCCGTCGAACAACATGGGGCAGCGGATCTGCAATGCGCCGATGGATTCGCCGTCGTGCGGCAGGATGTCGCCTTTCTCGCCCAGCAGTCGGGTTTCGACGCCTGCGACGGGCAGTCCCACCGACCCCGGTCGACGCTCACCGTCGGCGCGGGTGCTGATGGTGATGAGGGTTTCGCTCATGCCGTACCGCTCGATGGGAGCCTGACCGGTGAACTCACGCAGCTTCTCGAACACCGGAACCGGGAGCGGCGCACTGCCGGACACCAATAGTCGGGCGTGGGCCAGAGCGCGGGCGGACGTCTCATCCGCTGCAACGCGCGACCATACGGTCGGCACCCCGAAATACAGAGAACCCCGCGCTGCCGCATAGAGCTCGGGAGTCGGTTTGCCGGTGTGGATCAACGGGCTGCCGACTCGCAGTGGGCCGAGCAACCCGAGAATCAGTCCGTGCACGTGAAACAGCGGAAGACCGTGCACCAGAGTGTCTTTCCACGTCCAGCTCCAGGCCTGCGCCAACGCGTCGAGCCCGGCCGCGATGGCGCTGCGAGAAATCAGCACACCTTTCGGTGGGCCTGTGGTGCCGGAGGTGTAGAGCACGAACGCGATCGACGACGGCTGCGGCTCGGGGTAGCTGTGCCACGACCGTGCGTGCTGACGCACCGGCAGAACCGTCAGACCCGCGGTGTCCGGCGGCGCTTCGCCGAGCCACGCCTGCGCACCCGAATCGCGGAGGATGTGCTCACGTTCGGCCGAGCCTGCATCCGGTGGGACGGGAACAACGGTGACGCCGGCAATCAACGCACCGACGACGGCGAGCACCGTTTTCACCGACGGCGTCGCGTGGATGGCGAGCCGATCTGCCCGGCCGATGCGCTCGGCAACGGAAGTCGCCGCTCCCAGGATGTCGGCACGAGAGAGCGAGATGCCGTCGATGGTGACGGCGTCGGGAATATCGTCTCCCCGCGCAACGGCGAGTGGGTTCAGTGAACGAAGCAGCACATGGCTACCGTACAGACATGGACGTGGACGGAATCGACACCGGCGACTACGCCGAGTACATGACGGTCGCCGCCGGTGACCTGCAGGCGGGTGTCTATCTGATCGGAACCGACGCCGAACAGGACGTCGATTCCGAAGACGACCTCGACCTGGACCTCGAGGACGAGGACTCCGACGACGAGGACATCGACCTCGCGCACGTCAGTGACGGGGCGCCGCGACTGGTCTACTCGGTGCAGTCCGACGATTTCTGGACGCGAGTGGAGTTGGCCGACCTCCGAGCGACTCAGCTCTACGAGGAGGCGCACGCGCGCAACCCCGAGGTCAACGCCGAACCGAAGCGGTTCACCACCGTCGAAGCCTTCGGCAGCAACGAATTGGTCTACATCCTGCGCATCAGGCGCGGCGGATGGGACGTCGGCGAGCCGGACCTCGACTGACGGCCCACCGCAACTAGGCCGAAGACGCCACCGTTCCGATTCCGAGGGCGACGAGGAATCCAGCGCTGATGCGGTCCAGCCAGTCGGTCACGGCCGGTTTACGCAGCAGCGTCACAGCGCGTGAGGCGAGAACGGAGAACACTCCCATCACCACGGCAGCGACAACCACCTCGACCAGACCGAGCGTCATGGCACCGGTGAACGTGACCACAGTGAGAAATTGCGGCACCACCGCTAGGTAGAACAGTCCGACCTTCGGGTTGAGCGCGCACGAGAGAACTCCGGCACCGAACGCCGACCACGCGGACGCAGCAACGGGCAGGAGCGGCTCGCCGTCCACCTTGTTCTTACGTCGCGCCCGGAAAGCCTTCACGCCCAGATACAGCAGGTACAACCCACCGAGAACTTTGACGACGCGGTATGCCGTCGCGGATTGCTCGACGATCGCCGCCAGCCCGACGGCGACCAGCACGGCCCAGAACAGTCCGCCGATCGCGACACCCATCGCTGCAGCGACGCCTGGCTTGAGGCCGCCGATGCTGTAGCGGAGCACCAGAAACGAATCCGGCCCGGGCAGAATCGCCAGCAGAAAGCACACACCGGCGAAGCTGAGCAGCAGGCTGAGGGTCATGGGTACATGAGAACACCCGCCCCGATCAGGGGCCAACTGAGCTCGGTGTCCACTATTCGTATCGAGAACCGGGATCCCGTCGATCGGGCCGAATAGTGGACACTCAGCGCACCACGACACTCAGCGCATCAGGAAGCTCGGCTAACCGCGCAGGCGAGCCGCCGCAGCCTCGATGCGTTCGTCCGTCGCAGTCAGTGCGATGCGGACGTGTTTGCCACCGTTCGGTCCGTAGAACTCTCCCGGTGCGGCGAGGATGCCGCGTTCGGCGAGCCAGTCGACGGTGTCGCGGCACGGCTCGTCGCGGGTGGCCCACAGGTAGAGCCCGGCCTCCGAGTGGTCGACGCGGAAGCCGGCTGCCTCGACGGCAGACTTCAAAGTCGTTCGCCGGGCGCGGTATCGCTCTCGCTGGATGTTCTCGTGCTCGTCGTCGGCCAGAGCCGCGGTCATGGCGGCCTGAATGGGGAGCGGCACCATCATCCCTGCGTGCTTGCGAACCTCGAGCAATTCGGCGATCAGGGAAGCGTCGCCGGTGACGAAACCGGCGCGGTAGCTGGCCAGATTCGAGGTCTTCGAAAGTGAGTGCACAGCAAGCAGATTGGTGTGATCGCCGTCGCAGACGCGCGGATCGAGCACCGAGACCGCATCGGCTTCCCAGGTCAGCCCCAGGTAGCACTCGTCGGAGACGACGATGGCGTCGCGCTCGCGGGCCCACTCGACGACCTTGCGCAGGTGCTCGACTCCGAGCACCTTGCCGGTCGGGTTCGACGGCGAGTTGACGAAGATCAGCAAGGCGCGTTCGGGGCCGAGACGATTCAGTCCGTCTGCACGAAGAATTCGTGCACCGGCGAGCAGAGCACCCACTTCGTATGTGGGATATGCCAATTCGGGGATGACGACCAGATCATCGGCACCCAGACCCAGCAGACTCGGCAACCAGGCGATCATTTCCTTGGTGCCGATGGCCGGAAGCACCGCGTCGGTCGAGATACCGGTGATCGAGTAGCGACGTTCGAGCGACGCCACCGCGGCCTCCCGAAGCGCAACGGTACCGACGGTCGTCGGGTACCCGGGCTCGTCGGCCACCGAGTTCAACGCGACCCGAATCACCTCGGCGACCGGGTCGACGGGCGTGCCGACGGACAGATTCACGATGCCGTCCGGGTGCGCCGACGCCTTCTCCTTGGCAGCGGTCAGCGAGTCCCACGGAAAGTCGGGCAGCGTCGCTGCCACCGCTCTGCGTGCCAAGGCGTCAGTTCTCGCCCATGGGAGGCAGAGCCTTGATGAACGGCGGGTCGTAGTCGGTCTTGCCGAGTTTCGCTGCGCCACCCGGAGATCCGAGATCGTCGAAGAAATCGACGTTGGCGCTGACGTATGCACTCCACTGCTCGGGCACGTCGTCTTCGTAGAAGATGGCCTCGACGGGGCACACGGGTTCGCAGGCTCCGCAGTCGACGCATTCGTCGGGGTGGATGTACAGCATTCGGTTACCCTCGTAGATGCAATCCACCGGGCACTCTTCGATGCACGCTTTGTCCAGTACATCTACGCACGGTTCTGCAATCGAGTAGGTCACTGCTGCTCTCCCCTCCTTGTATAGATCGTGGGCGCTCTCGCGCCCTCAGCATCCTAGTATCGCGGTCCGAACCTGGGGCAATCCGACCAGGGTGACCTCACCTGCTCCGGCCTGCTATCGCCGGAGCTGCTTCGCGGGCTGGGCCACCGAAGCCGACGCCGTCTTGTGGGCGGCGAGCCACTTGCGTCCCTGCTTGGCAGCGCGCGACAGTGCGCCCCGCTCACCGAGATATCCGGCGACGCCACCGACGAGCGGGATGGCTCCGAGTACCCGATAGAACCCGCGTGGATGCGGGCGCTTCTCCAACTCGCCTGCCACGTCACGCAGCACGTTGGCGATCTGCCACATTCCGCGCACCAGTGCGAACGGGCCGGATTTCGGCGATTCTTCCTCCTTCGCAGGAGCACTGTCGGCCAAGGATGTCAGGTCACGCTTGCACAGCACCGACCCGAGCAGCGCCACGTGCGTCTCGCGGTCGGTCACTCCGGATTCGCGAGCCACGGCGACGAGCACCATCGCCTGGTTGGCGAACCCGAGCAGATCCTGGATCGGCAAACGGTTGACCAGGATGCCGAAGACGCCGGGGAAGGCGACGGCGACAGTGTTGAGAGCTCCGATGCGATTGACCCACCACTGCGAACGAGCATCACTGTCGAGCTTTTCCCAGCCGGCGGTGCCCGGGAAGTCGGTGGTGTCGAACGCCTTGGCCAGGAAGTCGATGACGTTGTCGAGAGTCGAATCGTCCACGGAGGACTCGCGGAACGTCCGTCCTTTCAGTCCGATCGGGTCACGCGTGGCCAGGATGTCGAGCACGGGATGAATGATGGCGACGGCACTGCTCAGTACCGCGGCGACTCGACGGTCGTCCATGTCGGGCAAACTCCGTTTCGGGTAAAGACCTGTAGGTCAGATCAGGCCGGCGACCGACACCGCCGGTGCCGGGCCGTACGTGGTGGTGCGCTGACGAACCGGTCGTCCGATGCCGTCGGCGATCTCGTGCAGTTCCGCGACGGTCTTCTCCGAACCGTTCTGCGAACCCGCCAT
The DNA here is from genome assembly GCF_001426165.1 of Rhodococcus sp. Leaf233. Taxonomy (NCBI): domain Bacteria; kingdom Bacillati; phylum Actinomycetota; class Actinomycetes; order Mycobacteriales; family Nocardiaceae; genus Rhodococcus; species Rhodococcus sp. Leaf233. Next base: position 977,967 of record NZ_LMRO01000001.1, on the reverse strand, counting down.
GCGCGAGATCGTCTCTTCCATCAGGGTCCCGCCCAGATCGTTCGCGCCTCCGTTCAGCATCGCCTGTGTACCCGTGATTCCCAATTTCACCCATGAGGTCTGAATGTTGTCGATACGGCCGTGCAGCATGATCCTGGCCAGAGCATGCACCGCGCGGTTGTCCCGATTGGTCGGGCCGGGCCGCGAGGCACCCGCCAGATACAGCGGCGACGACTGGTGCACGAACGGCAGCGGCACGAACTCGGTGAACCCGCCCGTCTTATCCTGGATCTTCTTGAGCACGTTCAGATGCCCGACCCAGTGCGACGGATTGTCGACGTGGCCGTACATCATCGTCGAGCTCGATCGCAGGCCCACCTCGTGCGCGGTGGTGATCACTTCGATCCACTCGGCTGCGGGCAGCTTGCCCTTGGTGAGCACCCACCGCACCTCGTCGTCGAGAATCTCTGCGGCGGTACCCGGAATCGAGTCCAGGCCGGCGGCCCGCAGCTCGGTGAGCCACTCGCGGATCGACTGGCCGCCGCGGGAGGCCCCGTTGACGATCTCCATCGGCGAGAACGCGTGCACGTGCATCGACGGCACTTTCGCCTTGACCGCACGGACCAGATCGGCGTATCCCGTCACCGGCAGTTCGGGGTCGATGCCGCCCTGCATGCACACCTCGGTGGCCCCGACGACGTGCGCTTCCCACGCACGGTCGGCGACTTCGGCGGTGGACAGCGTGAACGCGTCGGCGTCACCCTTGCGCTGCGCGAACGCACAGAAACGGCATCCGGTGTAGCAGATGTTGGTGAAGTTGATGTTCCGGTTCACCACGTAGGTGACGGTGTCCCCGTTGACCTGCTTACGCAGATCGTCGGCGAGCGCGGCAACGGCGTCCATGCCGGGGCCTTCGGCCGTCGCCAGTGCGAGGTACTGCTCGTCCGACAGACCGGCCGGGTCCTTCTCCGCTGCTGTCAATGCCGACACCAGGTCGCGGTCGACTCGTTCGAGACCGGTCAGATCGCGCACCTGCTCACGAATGGAATCCCAGTCGCCGAACGCATTCGCCAGATCCGAGCGCGTCTCGGTGTTGCGGCCCTGGGTGTCGATCTCGGTGTTCAGATCCACGCGTCCCGAGGACTCCCATTCCTCGTCCGGCTCCTGCCACGGCAGACCGGTCGGGTTGACGCCCTCGCGTGCCATCCCGGTCTCCGGGTCGGCCACTGCCCGCACGTGTGCCGAGATTCGCGGGTCGATCCACGGTGCACCGGCCAACACGTACTGCGGCTGCGCGGCAGTACGTTCCACGAGCGTGTAACCGGCGGCCGCCGACAACTCGGCGAGAGTGTCGAGGTTCGGCCAGGGCCGCTCGGGATTGACGTGGTCGGGAGTCAGCGGCGAGACACCGCCCCAATCGTCGACGCCTGCGCCGAGCAACGCGGCGGTCTCCTCCGCTGCGACGAGGTTCGGCGGGGCCTGAATTCGCATCGACGGACCGACCACCATGCGCGTCACCGCGATGGTCGCCAGGAATTCTTCGAGACCGGCGTCGGGCACCGACCGCATCGCGGTATCGGACTTGGCCAGGAAGTTCTGCACGATGATCTCTTGCACATGACCGAAAGACTTGTGCACCTTACGAATTGCCATGATGGACTCGGCCCTGTCCCGCAACGTCTCACCGATACCGACGAGGATGCCCGTCGTGAAGGGAATGTTGAGCCGGCCCGCGTCGGTCAGCGTGCGCAGCCGAACCTCGGGATCTTTGTCGGGACTGCCGTAATGCGCCTGCCCCTTCTCCTCGAACAGCCGACGCGAGGTGGTCTCGAGCATCATGCCCATCGAGGGGGCCACCGGCTTGAGGCGCGAGAGTTCCTGCCATGACATCACTCCGGGATTGAGATGCGGCAGCAGGCCGGTCTCCTCGAGCACCCGGATCGACATCGCGCGCACGTAGTCCAGAGTCGAGTCGTAGCCGCGTGAGTCCAGCCACGCCTTGGCCTCGGGCCACCGCTCCTCCGGCCTGTCGCCGAGCGTGAACAGCGCCTCCTTGCAGCCCAACTCGGCCCCCTTGCGGGCGACGTCGATGATCTCGTCGGGATCCATGAACATCCCGTGCCCGGCCGCATTGAGCTTGCCCGGCACCGTGACGAACGTGCAGTAGTGGCACTTGTCGCGGCACAACCGCGTGATGGGCACGAACACCTTGCGCGAATACGACACGGTCTTCGGACGGCCCGCCGACTCCAACCCGGCATCCCGTACCCGGGACGCCGACGTCATCAGATCCACGAGGTCGTCACCGCGAGCGTGCAGCAAGACGGTTGCCTCGTCGACGTTCAGCGACACCCCGTCGCGGGCGCGACGCAGAACGCGGCGCATGGCGGAGGCGGCTGGAGCGGTATCAGGCTGCGAAGTCACCAGTCGATCATGCGCCTTCTTGGTACGCACGTGCCACCCGCGGGTGGGCCTGCGGCCCTTGTGCGCGTTTTGCGTACCCGGAAGGGCGCACAACGCGCACGACGGGGCAGCGCTAGGTTTGTACCGTGACAACGATGACAGACCCACAGTGGCAGCCTTCTCCCCGTGCGCGTCTGCTCTGGACCCTGAGCGCCGGACTGCTGTGGCTACCGGTCTTCATCGCTCAGATCGTCTGGTTTTTCGTCGACTCGAACCGGACGTCGTGGCTGCACGTCACCGTCCTCGTCGTATCGGTCGTGCTGACCGCACTGCACCTCGCGATCGTGCCGCAGTGGCGCTACCGGGTGCACCGCTGGGAGATCAGCGACACCGCCGTGTACACCCGCACCGGTTGGCTCAGCCAAGAACGACGCATCGCCCCCATCTCGCGGGTGCAGACCGTCGACACCGAGCGCGGACCACTCGATCGCCTGCTCGGGTTGGCGACGGTCACCGTGACGACGGCATCGTCGGCGGGCGCGGTGAAGATCACCGCACTCGATCAGGCCGTTGCGGACGAGACCGTCACGCGACTGACCGATATCGCCGGCCGCACCGTCGGAGATGCCACATGACCGATCAGGCGGAGTTGCTGGCAGTCGAGGAGGAGCAGCCGTGGTTGCGCCTGGACAAGCGAATGTTGTTGGTGCATCCGGTGAACGAGGGCATCAAGATCCTGCCGGTACTGCTGATCTCGTTCTTCGTCGGCAGTCAGAGCGGTAATCACTACTGGAGTCTGGGCATCCTCGCGGTCGTCGTCGTGTTCGCGATTGCGCGCTGGTTCACCACCAGCTACCGGATCGGGCCGGTGCACGTACAACTGCGCACCGGCGTACTGCAGAAGAAAGTACTGTCCATTCCGCGCAACAGGATTCGGTCGGTCGACGTGGAAGCGAACGTACTGCACCGGGTGCTCGGCCTGTCCATTCTCCGCATCGGGACCGGCCAGCAGGCGGGCAAAGGCGAGGCTTTCGAGCTCAACGCTCTCGACACGTCTCTGGTGCCGGAGCTTCGCGGCGAACTGCTGCAGCGAGTGTCGGGCCGAACAACGCCGAGCGACGGAATGCCCGTTGCCGCAGCCGATCCCGGGGTCGAGATTGCACATTGGCAATTCTCGTGGGTGCGGTTCGCGCCATTCTCCATCACCGGCATCGTCACCATCGCCGCGGCAGTGGGCGTGCTGTTCCAGTACGGCATCGGACAAACGTTGGCGGAGACGTCGGTGATCTCGAACGGCGTCGAATCGGCGCAACGGTTCGGCATCGCCCTGTTCGTCGTCCTCGCACTGATTGTGCTCCTCGTGGTGTCCAGCATCTTCGCCTGCGTTCGATACCTGATCACCTACGGCAACCTGACCGTCACCGACCAGGGTCGCACCCTGCACGTCAGCCACGGGCTGCTCCGCACCCGTCAGTCGACCCTCGACCGCAAGAGACTGCGCGGCACTTCTCTGTCGCTACCACTACTACTGAGGTCGGTCGGCGGGGCTCGACTCGACGCCATCATGACCGGAGTGAGCGCCGAGAAGAAGGAATCGTCGCTGCTGCTCCCCCAGGCTCCGCGGGCCGAGGCGCTGCGCATGATGACCACGGTGCTCGGCGACGCAGGCATGCACGGCACTGCCGACCGCCCGCTTCTGCAGCACGGACCTGCCGCGCGGCGACGCCGCTACACCCGGGCCGTTCTACCGCTGCTCGTCGTCGCGGCCGGACTGGGAATTGCGCAGTCTCTCGGCGCACCGATCCCGATCCTCGCGTGGATCGCCGTGGCCGTGCTGTTCGTGGCCGCCGTCGGACTTGCTCAAGACCGCTACCGCGGCCTCGGGCACGCCGTCCTGCCCGGCTGGCTGATCACCCAGCACGGATCGCTCGACCGCACCCGGCACAGCCTCGAAGCCGGCGGCATCATCGGTTGGACGGTGCGCCAGACGTTCTTCCAACGTCGCGCCGGCGTGGCCACCGTCGTGGCAGCGACACCGGCGGGCGTCGGACGCTACGAGGTGGTCGACATACCCATCGAGAACGCGTGGGCCATGATCGACGCCGTCACACCGGGTGCCGGAGACATCTGGCTTCGACCCAGCACGTGAAAACGTAGCCGATAAAGAAGGAGCCGATGAAGAAAGAGCGCCCGCAGACCATCGCGCAGCTCGACCTGGCGGTGTCCCAGTGTCGCGCCTGTCCACGGCTGGTGCAGTGGCGCGAACAGGTCGCTGCCGAGAAGCGCGCCGCGTTCGCCAACGAAACATATTGGGGGCGAGCCGTTCCCAGCTTCGGCCCGGCCGATGCGTCGATGTTGATCGTCGGGCTCGCCCCGGCCGCCCACGGCGGCAATCGCACCGGACGGATGTTCACCGGGGACCGCAGCGGAGACGTGCTGTACCGAGCCATGCATGCCGTCGGGCTCGCCAGCCAACCGACCGCGACGCACATCGGCGACGGGCTGACGCTCAACGGAGTTCGTATCGCAGCCCCCGTGCACTGCGCTCCGCCGCAGAACAAGCCGACTCCCGCCGAGCGCGATCGGTGCCGCCCCTGGCTCGACGACGAATTGCGCTTGCTGCGTCCGCGACTGAAGTCGATTCTCGTGCTCGGGGCGTTCGGTTGGCAGTCGCTGCTACCGATTCTCGCCGCGAACGGGTGGGAAATACCCAGGCCTGCACCGAAATTCGGTCACGGCGTGCAGCTCGATCTGGGCACGATCACCGTGTTCGCCAGCTACCACGTCAGTCAGCGAAACACGTTCACCGGACTGCTGACTCCGACGATGATCGAGGACGTGCTCCGGAATGCGGGTCGGCACGCACGCTTGCTGTGATGGCTTTCATTCTGAACATGAACAGCAGCACACCGGCCGGCCCGGCACCGGCCACGATGAGCAGCATCGTGCGCCAGTCGGCCAGCAGCAGAACATCGTTGCCGGGGCCGCCGAACATGCACAGCACTACTGCGACGAGCCATCCGATCAGCGGCGACGCCACCCAGATCGGCCGTTCGGCGACCTTACGCGCGGCCAGAACTAGAGCGACGTTCGCGATGCCCCCGAGCAACGCGCTGATGGGAAACTGCACCGACCCCACGTAGGTCGGGAGGAAGAAGACCGACAGGATTCCGGACAGGAAGCCGTCGAACACCAGTACTGCGACCGTCGCCCACGACACCAGGGCGACAGTATTGGATGCGGCCTTCGAGATCATGCGCCCAATACTGCCTTGGCCCGGGTCGTTTCAGTGCACCGCAGTCGAAAACCGGGCACCGGCACTCAGGAAACCGGCGGATAGCCCAGCGAGGTGAGCAAGTTGCTCGCACCCATGGCGATCTGACCCAGAACGTACTGGTACAGATCTGCCTGTGCGCCGAACTGCGGCTTGAGAGAATCGACGAACGCGACGATTGCGTCCTGCACTACCCAGTTGTACATGTGTGTTCCGCCCCTGTTGTCATGAGATCAGTGATTCGGAACACAGCCTAGTACGCCCGCGAACAAGTCGTTCTCCCTGCCCGCCCCGTCGGAGCCGAGCACGCCCCGCACGAGTACGTACTGCTCGTCGAGCAGGATCGGCTGAACGATGTCGTTGGAGAGTGCGTACTCGGTACCCGAGGGCGCAACCGTCACCTGCGTGGCGTGCGCACGCAACGCGTCGGTCTTCGCGTCGAGCACACCGCGAACGTCGATGCTGGTAGTGATCATGTCCTCGGCCACACTCGGCAACTCGCCGTCGAGGGGCATGCGCCACCCCTCGGGGATATCGGCGATCGCCCGGAGTCCCGCGTCCAGTTGATCGCGGCCGGTGACGGTCCAGTAGAACTTCGCCACCTCCCACGGAGCTCCGGCCGCGGGATGGGCGTCCGTTCCACAGACCTCGACCGCCTCGGTCACCAGGGAGTGGACCTGCTGATGATCGGGGTGTCCGTAGCCACCCTCGGGGTCGTAACCGACGACGACCTGAGGCCTGAGTTCGCGGATCACCGACACGAGCGCCCCGAGCGCCTCCTGCCGGTCTGCGTTGACGAATGCGCGCGGTTTGAGAGCAGCCGGGGTTCCGGCCATTCCAGAATCTCGCCAGCGGCCGGCACCACCGAGGAAGCGGGGCGGGTTGCAGCCCAACGCCGCGAGTGCGCGATGTAGCTCCAGAATTCGGTAGCCACCGAGCTGATCGGCTCGGTCGACCACGAGATCGGCCCACGTATCGCCGATCACTTCACCCTCTTCACCGAGCGAGCACGTGAGCACGGTGACGTCCACGCCCGCGCGCACGTAATGGGCGATGGTCCCGCCGGTGGTGATGCTCTCGTCGTCCGGGTGCGCATGGACCAGCAGCAACCGCTGCGGCTGCGTCATCGCTTGTTCTGTCACAACCTGCTCTGTCACAACCTGTTCCGTCATGCCTCGTCGCTCGCTACTCGCTGTGTCATCGTTTGTCTCGGTCTCTGGGTCGGGCAGCCGTTCATTGCTCGCCGCGTCGCACGCCGAGCATTCGCGCCACATCCGGTAACGACTGCGCTGTCACATCGGCAGGCACGAAATGGTCGGGATAGGGACGGTTCTCGCGATCGAGCCACGCCGTCGACAGGCCTGCCCGGTGCGCACCGTCGATATCCCAGGGGTGCACGGCCACCAGCATCGCGTCGCCGGGTTCGACACCGCACTGCTCCAACGCGTAGCGGTAGGCATCGGCGTGCGGCTTCCACCGTCCGGCGTCCTCGACCGACAGCAGCAACTCGAAAGCACTCCGCACGCCGGCTCGTTCGAGCAGAGACTGCGCGAGCGACGCGGACCCGTTACTGAGGGTGATCATCCGAATACCAAGCGCTGCAAGCGCATTCACTCCGGCGACCACATCGGGATGCACCTCGAGCTCGGCGAAACCGGCCATGATGTGGTCCACTGCATCGTCCAACCGGCGATCGATCGCGGCATCGGACAGCAACGCCTCGAGCACACCGGAACCGACCTCGGCGAACGGCCGAGCGGTACCTGCGACCGCGAGCGCGAACCCGTCCCGCAGCACTCCTGCGAACCACGTCGGGAACAGGTGCTCGGGCGCTCCGACGTCGGCGAATCGCGCCGCCATGGGAGCCATATCGGACAGGGTCTCGTTCACGTCGAAGATGATCACCCGAGGCAAGCGCACGGTGTTCACCGGACCGTCCGGATCCACTTCGCGGCATCGGCGAAGATGCCGACCTCCACCGGCCCGGTCAGCGAGACGCCGGTGATACCCGGCACCGCAGCCACCACGGACTGGTCCTGCATGATCGGCAGCGTCGACGCCAGAGACCACAGCTTGGGTTCGATCTCCTCGGCAACGATCGTCGCGTCGACGCCGGTTATCAGGGCGCGGTCGATCGTCGGCTGCAATTCCGGAACACACAGACCGGACAGATTGCGCGGGGCGTCCACGCTGCCGCTGCTCCCCGGAGCCGGCTCGACAACACAGCCGAAGCGCGAGGCCAGGGCCGTTGCCGGGTCCACGCCCGCACTGGTCCACCCGACCACGGCGTCGACGTCGCCTTCGGTCAGCGCCGTCGAGTACAACTCGTCCGCGGGCAGCGGAGTGACGGTCGCGTCGATACCCGCACTGACGAGCTCGTCCGCGGCGGTGCCGGCCACGGCCAGTGCGATGTCGTCGTTCTCGACGGCGCCGATGACGAATCGCAGCGCGGTACCGCCGGCGTCTGCGAGTCGGGGCACTCCGGGAGCCGGCGCGCTCGTGGTCGGCGCGCTGGTGGTCGGTGGCGCAGCAGAGGTCGTGGATGCACTCGCGCTCGGCGTCGACGTCACGATCGCGTCGGGTGTCGGAACGAAGCCGGCGCGGCGAAGCAGGTCGAGGGCCGCGGTTCTGCCGATCGGGGCGGGTGCGGTCGCGGTGTAACCGGGGTCCGATGGCGACGACAACTGCGCTGCTGCTCGGCGATCCGTCGCCCCTCCTCCGGCCCCGACCGTGGCCAGCAGGTTCGGGTCCAGCAGACCCATGATCCCCTGCCGCACAAGCGACTCCGACATGTTCGGTGCTCGGCCGTTCACGGTCATCGACAACACTCGTGATTGGTGGATCGTGTCGGTGCGGACCCCGGGAATTGCCGAGAGTTGCGCGCGCGTCGCAGACCCACCCCGAACCTGTGCGATCTGCGCATCACTCGACCGCAACGAATCGGCCAACTGTGCGGGGGTGCCTCCGCGCCGAATGAGGATCTGGTCGGGCGAGGCGGGTTGGTCCCAGAATCGATCGTTGCGTTCCAGCAGAATCTCGTCCCGGCCCTGGTCGACGGTCTTGATGTTGAACCGCGAACCGGAGACCGGCACGTTGTCGGTGAGGCCACCCTCGAAGCCGCCGGGCGAATCCTTGAGCAAGTGGGAGGGCACGAGGTCGGCGAACAATCGCTGCCACGCCGGATACGGCGACTCGAGGGTGACGTCGACGGTCTTGCCGCCGCCCGAAGAGGCAACATCGCTGATCAGTGCGTAGCCGGCCGGATCGACGACGCCCGGCTGCGTGATCATCTGCTGCCAGAGGTACCGGAAGTCCTCGGCCGCGATGGGTGCGCTGTCGGACCACTGGGCCTCGTTGCGTAGCTGGTACCGGATGGTGAACGGAGACTGAGATGTCACTTCGGCGGAGATCAACAGCGACAGGTCCGGCTCCCACGTGGTCACGCCGGTGTCGGGGTTCAGGGTGGGGCGGAACGGGCTGGGCAGCACGAGCGAACTGACCGCAGCGGTGGCGGGCGACTGGTCGGCCAGCAGATGTGGGTTGAACCCGATGCCCACGTCGTCGATCGCCACGACTACGGGGTCGCCAGTCTTCGACGGCACGGTCGTCGTGGTGACCGGAGTTTCGACGCTCTCGATCGGTGGCGGTGGATCCGCGGTGCATGCGGTGAGTACCAGGGCAGTGGCGGAGGCCAGAACCACCGGCATCAGTACGTTACGCAACGAGGATCTCCTTCGTGATCGGCTACAGGTACGGCAGAAGCGACGTCCCACGATGGTGACACGTCGCTTCTGCCGTACAGGATCTGTCTTACAGAGCAGCCTTGTCGCGCGTCTTGCTGCGCGAACGCTCACGGGCGCGCTCGTTGGAATCGAGGTGCACCTTGCGGACGCGGACGACCTCCGGGGTCACCTCGACGCACTCGTCGCCTGCACAGAACTCCATGGCCATTTCCAGGTCCAGCTTCTTCGGCTTGGCCAGGGTCTCCATGACGTCGGCGGAGGACTGACGCATGTTGGTCAGCTTCTTCTCGCGAGTGACGTTGATGTCGAGGTCTTCCTGACGCGGGTTGATGCCCACGACCATGCCCTCGTACGTGTCTGCGCCCGGCTCGACGAAGAACGTGCCGCGGTCGGCCAGCTGGATCATCGCGAACGGGGTCACGGTGCCGTGACGGTCCGAGACGAGCGAGCCGGTGTGGCGGGCGCGGATCTCGCCGGCCCACGGCGCGTAACCGTGGAAGACGGCGTTGGCGATGCCGGTGCCGCGAGTGTCCGTGAGGAACTCGGTGCGGAAACCGATCAGGCCACGCGAGGGAACGATGAATTCCATGCGAACCCAGCCTGCGCCGTGGTTCGTCATCTGGACCATCTTGCCCTTGCGTGCGGCGAGCAGCTGAGTCACTGCACCGAGGTATTCCTCCGGTGTGTCGACCATCAGCTCTTCGAAGGGCTCGTGCAGCTTGCCGTCGACCTGCTGGGTGACCACCTGGGGCTTGCCGACGGTGAGCTCGAAGCCTTCACGACGCATCTGCTCGACGAGGATGGCGAGCGCGAGCTCTCCACGACCCTGGACCTCCCAGGCATCGGGGCGACCGATGTCGAGGACCTTGAGCGAGACGTTACCGATGAGCTCCTGGTCGAGGCGGCTCTTGACCATGCGCGAGGTGAGCTTGTGGCCGCTGACGCGTCCGACGAGCGGGCTCGTGTTGGTGCCGATGGTGACCGAGATGGCCGGCTGGTCGACGGTGATGCGAGGCAGCGCGACCGGGTTCTCCAGATCGGCGAGGGTGTCGCCGATCATGATGTCCGGGAAGCCAGCGACGGCGACGATGTCTCCTGCGACACCCTTCTCGCCGGGAACGCGCTCGACGCCGATGGTGTTGAGCAGCTCGGTGATCTTTGCCTTCTGGACGACGGGCTCGCCGTCGACCTCACGCATCCAGCTGACGGTCTGGCCCTTGGAGAGCTGGCCGTTGTGGATACGAACCAGGGCGAGGCGGCCGAGGAAGGCCGACGCGTCGAGGTTGGTGACGTGTGCCTGCAGCGGCGCGTCGACGTTGCCCTTGGGCGCGGGGACGTAGCTGAGCAGAACCTCGAACAGCTCGTCGAGGTTCTCGGCGTCGGGAGCGTGTCCGTTCTGGGGCTGGACCTTCGAGGCCTTGCCCTCACGGCCGGAGGCGTAGAGAACGGGGAGGTCGAGGGCGAGCTCGGCTGCCTCGGACGCTTCGTCGTCGAGATCGGACGCGAGGTCGAGCAGCAGATCGTGGCTCTCCGAGACGACCTCTTCGATACGCGCGTCGGGACGGTCGGTCTTGTTGACGACCAGGATCACCGGCAACGACGCGGCGAGCGCCTTGCGCAGCACGAAGCGGGTCTGCGGCAGCGGGCCCTCGGATGCGTCGACGAGAAGGACGACGCCGTCGACCATGGACAGGCCGCGCTCGACCTCTCCGCCGAAGTCGGCGTGGCCGGGGGTGTCGATCACGTTGATGACGGTGATGGTGCCGTCGGCATTGCGCTTGTGAACGGCCGTGTTCTTGGCCAGGATCGTGATGCCTTTTTCTTTTTCGAGGTCACCCGAGTCCATGACGCGGTCGATCGCTTCGGCACGTTCCTCGAACGCGCCGGACTGCCGAAGCATGGCGTCGACCAGGGTGGTCTTGCCATGGTCGACGTGTGCAACGATGGCGACGTTGCGAAAAGTAGTGGTGCTGTCGATGTTGTCTGCACTGCTTGGGGCGCTCACGCGAAAAATTCTCCTGGAGTCGAATGCGGGCTCTTGTTCGCTAGCGGGCTTATGTCGCTAGAGAAGCGCGCTGCACCGCGAGGTTCTCGCGACTGATCGAGTTTACCCGTAGTCCGGCAGTGCCCCGCGCCACCCTCAGGTCTGTGACCTGCGCCACCCATTAGTCTTGGTGCTCATGGGCAAGATAAAGGCCGCAGATGTCTCGGGGATGAAGCCCAAGAAAAAATGCTGCCGCAAGAAAGTTCGCTGCATCAAATGCCCCGTCGTGATCATGCGAATGAAGAAGTTGGAATCCGCGGGCGCGACCAAGAAAGACCTCAAGAAAGGTCTGAAGACCGCTCGGGCGAAGTGAGCAGAATTTCCTGTAGGTCCGGCAGCCACAGTCGGTCCGCATCGACCAGATCCACCGTCGGCAGCGTCGCGGCATCGACCCACCGTAGAGCCGAATGCTCCAGCGGCGCAGGGGTTCCCGAGACGATCGAGGCTCGGTAGGCCCGCAACACCATGCCACCGGGAAGTTCGACGTCTCCACTGAGCGCGGCACCGATCGAACACTCGACCCCCAGTTCCTCGCGTAGTTCGCGAGCCAGTGCGACGTCCTCGGACTCCCCCGGCTCGACCTTGCCGCCGGGCAGCTCCCACCGACCGGCCAACTCCGGCGGACGCGTTCGTTGCGCGAGCAGCAGACGACCGTCGTCGATCAACGCGGCCGCGACAACCACAGCGGTAGGGGTACCGGACATGCCACCATCTTTCTATGACCGAATTGCTGACCGACCGCGATATCGAGGACGCACAGCTCACCCACTGGACGGTGGCGGAGAAATCTCTGACTCGCACCGTCGAGCTGACGTCGTTTCCCGCCGCGATCGAGGTGGTGAACCGCGTGGCCGACGCCGCGGAGGCGGCGGACCATCACCCCGACATCGACATCAGGTGGCGGACGCTCACGTTCACGCTGTCCACGCACAGCGCCGGCGGTCTCACGCAGAAGGACGTGGATCTGGCGCGTCGGATCGATGCACTGATCGCGAATTGATGCGTCCCGCATAGGCGACCCAGCCGAGGAACAGGGCCGATCCGATCACGTCGACGGCACCGGCCCAGGCCTCGAGGCCGGGACGGGGAATGGTCCAGATCGATTCCTGGAAGAAGCTCAGCAACCAGGGCACCCCCACCGTGACCGTCACCAGCCAGTAGCCGGCAACGATCTTGGCTCCGGCGATATCGCGCAACGGCCCGTGCAGCAGCCAGATCACCATCGGAATCACCCAGATCCAGTGGTGCGACCACGAAATCGGCGACACCAACAGGCCCAGGAGTTGGACGATGACCAGGGTTCCCAGGTGGTCGCGGCGATCGAGTGCTCGCCATGCCAGCACAGCGAGGCCCACGGCGATCACTGCGGCGGCGATCCACAGCGGTCCCTGGCCGACGTCCTCGCCCACGATCCGGCTCAGAGCTCCACGCAGAGACTGATTCCAGACCGAGCCGACGGGTCCGATGCGGTCGGCATCGCCGAGCAACGTGGTGAAGTACGTGGCCGCCTGACGCCCCAGCACCGCGTAGCTGACCGCGACACTGAGTGCGAATGCCACCGCCGAGAACGCCGCGGCCTTCCACCGCCGAGTGGCGAGGAAGTACAGGCCCGTGATGGCCGGGGTCAGCTTGATGCCCGCGGCGAAGCCCACGAGTCCGCCCGCCACCCACCAGCGCGAGCTGCGTACTGCGAGTAGCGCGAGCAGCACCAGGAACACGTTGACCTGGCCGTAGTCGAGGGTGGTGCGTACGGGCTCGGACCACAGCCCCAGCGCGGTCCACAGCATGGCGATTCTCACCCAGTGGTTCTCGGCGGCCCGGTCGTCGCCGAGAACCATCGACAGGGCGAGCCGGACCACTGCGAACAGCGCGATCATCGTCGCGGCCTGCCAGACGATGCCGACCACCGTGAACGGCAGATAGTGCAGCGGGAAGAACACCAGGGCAGCGAACGGTGGATACGTGAACGGCAGTGGGAAGTCCGGGGTCTGCACCGAGTACGTGTAGTCGTACAGGTTGTCGCCGAGCAGCGCAGCGGAGCCTTCGACGTAGACGTGCAGGTCGACGAGGTTCATACCGTTGGGGGTGACGAACGCCCAGACGAATCGGCTGATCACCGAAACTGCCAGCAGAACGGGGGCCAGCCGAACAAGTCGGTTCACGGTGCGTGTGGTTCCGTTCGGTATCGATGCCGTTTATCGACAGCCGAGCTTATAGGGCGATCGATACCCACCCTAACCGTGCCGATCCGCTCGTAACATTTACATCACCTTTCACACTGGTAACTCGTGTAACACGCTATTGTTCGATTCTGCGGAGAATTCGCAGCGCGTGGCCCATAGAATCCTCGATAGAGTTCAGCCGGGGAGGACTGGACCTACTACGGCTGTACATCCGGGATCGCTCTACATAGAGTGACCCCTCGGGCACCGGCTGTCGCCGTGGACCTGCGTCATGATCAGAATGGGGAATATCACCGTGCTTCGTACTCGCGGAACGCGTCGCGTCGTCACAGCTCTGGCTGTGGCCGCAGCCGCCGCACTCGTTGTGCCGACCAGCGCATCCGCTCAGCCTCTGGTGCCCATGGCTCCGGCAGATCTGCCGGCTGCTCCGGCCGATCCCGCAGCGCTGATCGCCCAGTTCCTGCCCGCTGCCGGTGAACCCCTGCCCAACCTCTCCGACATCGAGGCACTCGCGTCCTTCGCGCCTGCCATCGTCGGTGCAGCTGCAGGACCGGCCGATGTGGGTGCCGCTCCCGCAGCAGATCTCCTCGGCCAGGCTCGCGCCCTTCTCGAAACCGCGCAGCTTCCGGACCAGGTCAAGTCGCTGCTGGAATCGGTCATCACCTTCCTGGACGGATCCGGCGGCGGCGGGCCCGAACTGCCCGCCGACGGCCCCGTCATCGCACAGTTCCTGTACCCGACCCTGGGCAAGGGCTGCATCTCCGACACCGCAGATTCCGTCGGAACCGCCTTGGCCGTTCCCGGACCGGCCACGTTGCCGCCCCCCGGACCGGCTGCAGGCCAGGCCGGTTTCGTGTTCACCGCCCTCGGCACCGCGCCTCTCGCCGCGCAGCAGTCTGCTCCGCTCACCGTGACGTGGCTCAACATCGACAACCGCCGATCGGGAACCCAGGACTTGACCGGCGCAGCCAAGATCAACGCCGACGGCCCCGCGACGTTGTCGGCAATCGCCGACACCGGCCCCGGTCGCGTGCTGTCCGTGGTGTCCGGATCGATCACCACTCAGTCCAAGGAAGACGCCGCAGCGCCGCCGCGCAGCTGCAACTTCCTGCCGACGATCGGCACGGTCTACGTTCCGTAGCTCACGAGACCACAGCAATTCGCCCCCGGCTTCCTCGAAGCCGGGGGCGAATTGTTTTCGTGCTTATTGGCCGGAGAAAAGACCACCGAATTACACGGATGGTATTCAGACGATGTCGGCACCGGATTTCGACCACTGGCCGTAATCGGACTTCAAGACATTGTTGATATCCACTTTCACTCCACCCACCGTGTCCTTGTCGATACGAATCTGGTGAATGTGCGCTTCGGGATGTACGAACCCCTTCGGGGTCCCCCAATTGTGCTGCCAATACCACTGGCCCAGTCCTGCGACGGACGCCAATTCGATGGTCGGAGAATTTGCGTAGATACCGGTGTTCTCCGCTCCGATCACCGACTGCCAGCCCAAGATGTACGGCGCGATGAGGGTGGCGAACTCGACGGCTGTCGGGTTGTCGTCGATCGATGCGTAGATCGGCCGATCGGACGGGCCACCGGCCGCCAGATGGAGCTCGAGTCCACGTTTCGCATGCTTGACGCCCGCAACGTACCCACCTCGCCAATCCGCGGTGGCACCCTTACCGAACTGGTAGTTCGAGACCACCTCTAGGCCGGCATCGGTGAGGGACTGCGCCTCCGACGCGGTCATCGGCTTGCCGACCATCCAGGTCGCGTCGGGACGCCGATCCGAGACGTAGCGGACAGCTCCGAGATGGCCTGCGCTCTTGATGGCCGACGCCGACGGCACGCCTCCCGCGTAGTCGACGAGCGTTCCCAGCCCCGCGTCGGCATGAGCGGTGGCCGAACCCCACGCAGCCAGGCCGACGGCGGCTGCGGAGCCGGCCGCGGCGTACTTGAACAGTTCACGTCGCGAAACCTGCACAAAATCTCCCATGCCGTTCGATTGCCACGGCGCGCCTACGTAACGAAACGCGCCGTCACTGCTACTTTTCGATGTTTTGTCGTATCCCATCACAAACACATGTGCACCGCCAGCCCCACTGCTCACACCCCACCCGCGTGGCTCGTCGTTCACACATGCAACTCGAGCACCGCGCCCGCAGTCATGAATAGGGTGGGGAGGACGAAGCACGAACGACGCGTGAAGGAGTGGTTGGATATGGGCGTAACACTCGCCAAGGGCGGAAATGTCTCGCTGACGAAGGAAGCACCGAACTTGACCGCGGTCACCGTCGGTCTGGGCTGGGACGTTCGCTCCACCACCGGCGGAGACTTCGACCTCGACGCGAGCGCGATCGGCCTCGGTACCGACAAGAAGGCGCTCAACGACAACTACTTCGTCTTCTACAACAACCTGCGCTCCCCCGACGGCGCGATCGAGCACACCGGAGACAACCGCACCGGCGAGGGCGAAGGAGACGACGAGAGCATCGACGTGGACCTTGCAGCACTGACACCCGAGGTGGATTCCATTGCATTTCCGGTATCGATTCACAACGCGGACGCGCTGGGGCAGAACTTCGGTCAGGTCGTCAACGCCTTCATTCGTGTGGTCGACAAGTCCGACGGCCGCGAACTCGCGCGCTTCGATCTGAGCGAGGACGCGTCGACCGAGACTGCGATGGTCTTCGGCGAGTTGTACCGCCGCGGTGCCGAATGGAAGTTTCGCGCAATCGGTCAGGGCTACGCGTCCGGCCTGGAGGGCATCGTGCTCGATTTCGGCATCGACGTCGGCTGACGCAGGGTGCGCGAGTCCGTCTCGATTGCACAACGGTCTACAGCTGAGCTTGTGACGCCAAGATGATGTGTGGTGATATCAGCGCACACGCAACATCAGCCACATAAGTCACAGGAGTCACACATGTCTCGTCGCCTCAGCCGTCTGGCGGGCGCGCTCGCGCTCTCCTGCGCGGCATTGCTCGCCGTTCCCGCCACTGCGGCAGCGGATCCGGCTCCCGCCGATCCGCTCGCCCGGGCGATCGCCGCATTGCAGGGGCAAGACGGTGCTTCGCTCGCCGCAGCGAATGCCATCGCCGACTCACGCACCCCGGTCGCCGAGAACACCTCCGCAGACCCCTTCGCGGCCCTCGACGCGGCCAACAAGGCTCTCACCGACTTCGGCATCACGCCGTTCTTCTACCCGACCGCTGCGATCAACTGCGCCGCCACACCGGGCGCGCCGCTCGGAATCGTGCCGGGCGTCGCCGGTGGTGCCGGCGGACCGTGGCCCCGGCTGACCGTGCCGCCGATCGCCACTCTGCCCGGCCTGCCCTCGATCCCTGTTCCCGAACTCAACGCGGTGAACAAGGGCGAGACGATGTTCGCATTCGTTCCGGCCGGCATCGTCAACGACTCGGCCGACAAGTCCGGCATGCAGGTGGCGTGGTTCAACGTCAACACCCTGCAGGGCGGCTTCGCAGACTTCGGCGGCCTGGTCACCACCATGGCCCAGTCGATCCTCGACAACTCCGGAATTCCGGCGGAGTTGAAGGACATGGCCCGGCCCCTCGTGGTCAACGCACTCAATGCGTTGCCCGCTGCCGGTGCACGCGCTGTCCCCGTGCAAACCGGATCGGGAACCGTTCTGGCCGCGGTGTTCGGCACCGTGAACCACAAGGCAATCGACGGCTCGGACAAGAGTTGCTTCTTCTTCCCGACGGTCGGCCTGGTGAACGTCGCCTGACTCAGGTCCAATCGAACGATCGAAAAGCCGTGCAGCTCTGCGCTGCACGGCTTTTCGCTGCATCAGGAGCGATCGATGCGGCCGAGCCGACCCAGAACCGCCTGCATCTCGGTGCGCCGCGCGCGTGCGGCCCAGGGACGCAAGCGGTTCCGCCCGCGCATCTGCATGACCGCTCCGGTCACGAGATCTCCGTTGGGCGCGAACCGGACCCGCACCATCTCGTCGAGAGATCGCCTGAAAACGGAGCCGGGGAAACCTCGACGGAACCCGTACGGAAACAGCGGAGCATCGGGTTCGTTGTACTTTCCACCGACGAAAACCGGTCCTGCAGTGCGGAAGTCGCGACTCTGCGCGATGAACCCGTGGAACGCGCGGCCGGCCTCACGCCCGTAATACGAAATTCCGACGCGCCCCGATCCGGTGGCGGTGATCGCACCGAACCGCGCACCTCGCACTCCAGGAGCGGACACCACGACGGGTCTCGACCAGCTGTTCGCGCCGTCGGAAGACCACGAAGCGTGCAGCAATCCGTCCCGGTCCGGCCACAGGGCGTACAGGGCGCCGTCGCAGTCGACAGCGACCGACTCTGGCAGTAGGTACCGGGAAGCGAGCAGCAGAAGGTGCAACGGGTTGTGATATTTGGCGAGCGCCGATCCGGGGACTATGCGGACATCCCAGGTCAAACCCTCGTCGCGGCTGACCGCGACCGCGAAACGACGGCCGTATCGGCCGCCGATGTAGACCGTGCCGTCCGGGCCGACGATACCGGTGCCGAATGCGACGTAGTCCGTACCGGGAAGTCCCGGAATGTTTTTCGGGTCGATGTCGAACCCGCCGGCTACCTCCCATTTGATCCCGCCGTCGTACGAACGCCAGATCACCTGGCGAGTGGCATTGATCAGCGGTCGCACCCGGAGGGCGAACGGCGTGGGAGCGGACAGGTACGTCACGCGAGCAGACGAGGGAGACGCGTCCGGTTGGGACACCCGAGGTCCGGCGAATACCTTGGCACCTGTCCTCGCCTTGGATGCCACCCTCCGGAAGCGCCACGTTTGACCTCGGTCGTCGCTGATTCCGAGGTCGAAGCCCGATCGAAACATGCGCGTCGGTGTCGAGTCGACGCGACCGGCGGTGAGAAACAGCCGGTCGTCGGCATCGTCGAAGTACATGTGCGCTCGGCGGCCGGTGTTCACCGTGCCGTCCGGCACCGATGCTCGCCAGGATTGTCCGAAATCGGAGGACTGCAGAATTCCGACGCCGTCGACGGTGTATGCCGGGGCGAGAAAGACGGTGTTGTCCGCGGCTGTTCCGAGAGTGCAGGCGGACGACCCGTATTCGGTGTAGGAGATATCGGTGGCGTAGTCGGCCGATGCTGCCGCGTTGGTCGAAAAGCGAAGCCCTGCTCGATATCCCGACGCGACCCGCGGTGTCACGACACCCGCCCGCGGCGGCGCGGGCGTCGTGTTATCGGGGCGCGGTGGTGCATTGGATCAGGCTAGCGTCGATTCACGCCGAAAACGCCGAGGCCGATGCAGAAGTCCTGGGCCGAACGTCGTGACAGCTCACAGAACGAAACCGGTCTGTTTCGAGACCGTCGACCGGCGATGCACGCCCTAAGCTTCCGGTGTGCCCTGTGCGATCGCCGAAACTCTGTTGTCGGGCTCTGCGCGTCTCCACCCGGTCGATGCGCAGGCGTACTGGATGGCGTCGAAGGTCCCCAGTGACCAGTTTCTGCTGTACTGCTTCGAGGGAGCGTGCGAACCTCTGGAGTCCACGGTGCGGCGGCTGCGCGTTCGCAGTGCAGCCATCGAGGTGCTGAGTCTGCGAATCACAGAGGTTCCGTTCGGTCTCGAGCGTCCGCACTGGACTGCGATGGACCCCGCCACGGACACGATCAGCGTTCACCCC
This sequence comes from Rhodococcus sp. Leaf233, assembly GCF_001426165.1. Classification (NCBI taxonomy): domain Bacteria; kingdom Bacillati; phylum Actinomycetota; class Actinomycetes; order Mycobacteriales; family Nocardiaceae; genus Rhodococcus; species Rhodococcus sp. Leaf233. Next base: position 958,688 of record NZ_LMRO01000001.1, on the reverse strand, counting down.
GAACCCCGGACGTGGCAGGAGTGTCTCGACGCCGTCGCGTCGTCGTTCGAGCGTCAGGTCGACCCGCGACACACGGTATGGCATCTGCACCTGTATCCGAACGTATCGGGTGCTCCTGCGTGTGACGGGCCGAGTCTTGTTGCTGTTCTGCAACTGTCGCACGCAGCCGCGGACGGAACACTGGCCGCCCGAACTGCTCGCGAGCTGTTCGGTACACATTCCGTGCCCTCTCGGCCCGTTACACCGACTGCGGCACCCGCACCCCTGACCGCCGCCGTCGCCGCTCTGACTCTGCCTGTGCGAGTAGTGCGCATGGCTCGCGCCGGCATTCGGGCGCGACGCGACGCACTGCGATTGGAGGAACACACCGCGTCCGGTTCGGTCCCTCCTCCTGCACGTTCTCGCGCGTTGACGACTCTCGACGTTGCGCCTACGGACCGGACGGATCTGCGAACGATCGTGCTGCCCAAGTCGGCTCTCCAGTTCGCCGACACCTCGATCACCGTCACTGCTCTGACCGCCATTTCCGTTGCACTCCAACGGTTCCTCGGCGATTCGGACGATGCTTCGGCCGATCTCGCAGCCGAGGTCACCGTCGCACGGACGGCTGCAGTGGGCGCACGCAACAACTTCGGCAACGTCGGCGTCGGCTTGTTTTCGGCTGAACCGGACCTGCGGACTCGCAGCCGACTCGTGGCCGCAGACCTGGCCGAGCGCAGAGCGCGAGCAGGTCACCCGGTGTCGTTGACAGCCCGCGCATCTCAGAACGAGACAGAACGCCACGTCCCGGCATTCCTGGCGGCGTGGGGAGTCGCTCAGTTCGATCCGACTGCGGTGCCGCCGACCGTCACGGGCAACACTGTTGTCTCCAGTGTTTCGCGCGGTGCAGCGGACCTCACGCTCGGCGGCGGGCCCGTTCGATTCACGGCAGGGTTCCCTGCCCTCTCCCCTGCCATGAGCCTCACGCACGGCGTGCACGGTATCGGCGACACCGTCGCGATCAGCGTGACGTCCAACCGAGCGGCCGTACCGGATCCGGATCGCTACGAGATACTTCTGCGCGATGGCCTCGACGACGTACGTGCCGCGCTGAGTTGAACGCGTCAATGCCAGACAGTTCTCAGCATTTGTCGGGCGTTCGGCTCAGGTTCGTCGGCCACACTCGGTAACCATGAACCAGGAGCAGGTAACCGTACTCGCGGTCGGCGGCACCGGCGAATCGCGTCCGGCCGACCATCGGACCCGCGTCACCGGTCTCCTGTCGTGTGTCGTCGGCGCACTCGACGACCGTTTCGTCGGCCGCTGGGTGGGCTACCCGGCGTCGTACGGGCCCGTTGCGTTCGGGGGACTGAGCTACCGGCACAGCACCGAACTCGGAGTTCGTCGCCTGCGTCGCGCGATCGAGAACACCACTGGGCCTCTCGCTCTGATCGGATATTCGCAGGGAGCCACGGTCGTTCGCGAAGTACTGGGCCTCGTTCACGACGGAATCGTCGACGGCAGCCGCATCGTCGCGGCCGGTCTGGTCTCGGATCCACAGCAGCCGACCGGTGCGGTGCCCGGCTGCACCGGTCGCGGGGTTGCCGGAACCGGGCCGGCTCTGCCGGAGTCGATTCCCACCCATTGGATAGCTCTCGCGTCGGACATGATCTGCAACGCCAGCGACGACAGCCTCGTTCGCGACATCGCCGACCTGACGCGCTGGATGTCGTTCCGCACGCCCAAGACCTGGTTGCGCGAGCTCTGGCTACTCGTGCGCAGCAACAGCTTTCAGAACGCGACTCGCACTCGCCTACGACCGGCCCAGTGGGCGAAGGATGTTCGACGCCTCCGCACCGCGGCCACCGAGGTGTCCGGGTACCTACCCACCTCGCTCGGCTGGAGACGATGGGTGTGGACCAACTCGGGTGGCGGTCGGCACATCGCCTACGCGTCGGAGCCGTACGCAGACGGCCTCACCGGATGCCAGGTTCTCGCCCGCTGGCTCGGCGAGCAAGAGGATCAGCGGCTCGGCCGAGCTCTGCCCGCCGCGCAGGTCGCGTAACGCAGATCAGTCTCGCTTGCAGAGACAGAAGATGTGGCCGACCGGGTCTCGGTACACCCAGAACGACTCGTGCGCGTCGTCGATCAACGTCGCTCCGGCCTCGACGACGAAGTCGCGGGCCTGTTCCATCTCGTCGACGACGAAATCGAGGTGAATCTTGATGCCGTCGTTCGGCCAGTCGACCGGAGTGAAGTCGGGGGCCTTCTGGAAGGCCAACCGCAGTTCGCCCGGACCGTGGACGACCACCCAATCTCCGTCGTCGCGCACCGGTTCCCAGCCGAGGATCGTGCTGTAGAACCGGGCGAGCGTTGCCGGATCGGGACAGTCGAGAACCGTGTAGTCCACGGCGATGACGGGTGCATTCATGTCGGAATCGTAGCGAGAATCACCCGGGTCGGACTATCGATTACTCGCTGCCGATCAACCGCCGACTGCCGGGGCAATGGTCTCGAACCACGCCTCGTGCAGATGCTGCTGCCAGTGGTTCCACCAGTGCACGCCGGTGCCGGTGATCTTGACGTTGGGTCGACCGCCTGCGGCCTGCAACAACGGAACGAATGCCCGACTGCTCATGCCTGCGGCGGTTTCGAGCGGCACCATCTGCGCGAACTTGACGGGGTCGAAGCGGCTGCTGGCCGGGTTGAACACCGGGTCCGTCGCCGGTGAGCCGCTACCCGAGGAGACGAAGACTGCCGTGTTGCGCAACGCGCCGACATTGAGCGACGGATCGTTGCGGATCCAGTCTGCCGACGGCCAGGTACCCCACATGTTGCGCGCGTTGCCGCCCATCTCGCCGACGGCGACCGAGATGCCCTGAGCGAATCCGGGGCTGCTGGCCGTCGGGTAGCCACTGAACGACGCCACCGCCTTGTAGAAGTCCGGCCGGTGAGCCGCCAGGTTCAGTGCCGAGGTGCCGCTCATCGACAGGCCGGCCACGGCGTTGTTGACGTTGTCGCTACCGAAACGATCGGCCATGAAGGGCGGCAATTCCTGGGTCAGGAACGTTTCCCACTTCACCCGTCCGAGCTTGGGGTCGTCGCGCTGCCAGTCCGAGTAGAAGGTTCCGCCGCCGCCGAACGGAATGACCACGTTGACGTGCTTGTCGGCGAAGAAGCTCTCGACGTCTGTTTCGATGAGCCAACCGCTGTTGTCCTCGGGCGCACGCAGCCCGTCGAGCAGATACAGCGTGGGTGCAGGGCCGCCACCGGCAGCTCGGAGCACCTTGATCGGGATGTTCTTGTCCATCGACGGCGAGTAGACGTAGACCAGCTCGGAGTCGGCTTTCGCCACACCGGTCCCCATCAGCACCGTTGCCATCGTGGCGACCATGACCGCTACCAGAGCGAGCACCGTACTTCGTAACCGACCGCGCATCGAGATTGTCCCCTTGTTCGTATCCAGCCCCACCGTCCCGGGGAGGGTAACAGCTCGGTCACGGTAATGCGTCCTCTAGCGCGACGGGCTGTCGACGATCCACCAGGCCGCGTACGGCGGCAGCCATAACGATCCGTTCCCGTCGACCGCCAGGTCGTGCTGCGAGAGCACCTCGGTGGGGGCCGGGATGCCGAGCTCGATCAACTGCGCATGGGCGAACGGGCGGTGCTGAGAAGTGACGTTGTAGAGCCCCACCAGGGTGCCGCTGGGATGACGTCTGCGCACCACGAGCAGGCCGTCGTCGGATTCGGTCTGGACGTCGACCGGCGCCTCGGCGTGCAACATCGGTAGACCGGAGCGCACCTTCGCGATGCGAGCGATGCCGTCGAACACTCGTTGGGCGTCGCTCCCCTGCTGAAATCGGCCGGCGCGGTCGGCGTCGGTGACGCGGGGTCGATGCACCCATCTGTTGTCCTCGGCATGAGCTGGTTCGTCTGCCCAGTTCGGGTCTCCCGGGGAGCCGAGCTCGTCACCGCTCCACACGACGGGAATGCCGCCCCATCCGGCAATGATGGCGTGCGACAGAAAGATTCGCCCGAACGCGCCGTCGGGATCCAGGCGGGCCGGGCCCAGACCGGTGAGCGCGGCTGCGGTTCCACTGATCCGGCGATCCCCGGTGTCCGGATTGTACTGGAACACAAGCCCTTCGGCCCAGGAACCATCGAACTCGCCGGAGTACCAGTCGGCCAGAAAATGCCGATGGCCTGCACCCGACAGTCCGAGCGACGCTGCGTCACCGTCGTCGATGGCCCAGCCGATGTCGTCGTGGCATCGCACGTAGGTCACCCAGGTGCCACTCGGTGGCGTGGGCGGTAACGACGCCAGGGCATGACGCGCCAAAGCCGTACTGCCCGTCGCCAACATCGACCAGACCTGCACCATCAGCGAGTTGTGGTAGGCGATGTCCGATACTCGCCCGGTGTGTCTGCCCTGCCCCAGATACGGCAACAGATCGCGTGGGCCGACGATTGCTTCGGCCTTGAAGAGCGTTGCCGGAGCGGCAAGGCGAGCGGTCGCTCGGAGAGCCTGGGTGACCGCATGCACTTCGGGCTGGTTCTGGCAATTGGTGCCGAGCCGCTTCCACAGAAATGCGATCGCATCGAGGCGGAGCACTTCCACCCCGAGATTGGCCAGGTGCAGCACGATGCTCGCGAACTCCTCCAGCACAGCCGGATTGGCCCAGTTCAGATCCCACTGCCACTCGTTGAACGTGGTCCACACCCACTCGCCGAGTTCGTCGTCGAACGTGAAGCTGCCCGGCGCGAAGTCCGGAAATACCTCGGGGAGGGTGCGCTCGTAGGAATTCGGGGTCGTCCGATCGGGGTAGATCAAGAAATAGTCGCGGTACACGGGATCGCCGGCTCGCGCCTTGACAGCCCATTCATGTTCGCGAGCAACGTGATTGAGGACCAGGTCGACCACCATGCTGATACCACGTCCGCGCAAAGTCTCGGCGAGAGTACGCAGATCCTCGTTGGTGCCCAGATCTTCTCGCACCGCGCGATAGTCCATCACTGCGTAGCCGCCGTCGTTGTCGCCCGGCCGCGGTCGAAGCAACGGCATCAGATGCAGGTAGGTGACACCCAGATCGGTCAGATGATCCAGTCGTTCACCGACTCCGCGCAGCGTCTCGCCGTAACGGTCCACATAGCAGGCGTAGCCGAACATGTCCGGCTGCTGAAACCAATCGGGTTCGAGCAGTCGACGCTGATCGAGTCTGTGCAGATCCTCGGACCGTTCCGCGTACGCACGGGTGGCGATCTCCACGAGCGTGGCAGCCACTGCATCAGGGTCGGGGTAGACAGCCGTGACGGCGTCGTGCAGATCGGGAAACCACTGTTCGAGGCGGAGCTCGAACGTCTCGCGTCGATGGGCGGGCAGTTCGGCGAGGATGTCGCGGGTGACGTCTGAGACCGTGGTGTGCGCCATGGACTCATCATGGCATCGAGCAGTCGCTGCCGACGCGCATACATCCCGACTCCCTGGGGTACTGCCGCAGCATGTCATTGCTGAGCCGCACGGTGGACACGATTCTCGACAGAGCCGTCGTTCCCGGCTACTCCCGAATCGGTGCCAGGGTGCGTCGGCGATTCTGGGCCGCCGATCCGTTACCGTTCGCCTCCCCCATCGACATGGTGGTGACCGGCGCATCCTCGGGGTTGGGAGCAGCTACCGCGAAGCAGCTCGCCCGCCTCGGAGCGCGGGTGCACCTGGTCGGACGATCGGCCGAGCGACTCGACGCCGCCGCTGCTGCCATCCGAACCGAAGTGCCCGACGCCTCTCTCGTGGTGCGTGAGTGCGATATCAGCGATCTCGATTCGGTGGCGGCCCTGATCGCGGCATTGGCGTCCGAACTGACATCGGTGCATGCACTCGTGCACTGCGCCGGGGTGATGCCGGACGAGCGGCGGTTGTCGGCACAGGGACACGAATCCGCTTTCGCCACCCATGTTCTCGGACCGGTAGCACTGACGGTGGGACTGAGAGAATTGTTCGACGCCGGATCGCGGGTGGTGTTCGTATCGAGCGGCGGCATGTATGCGGTGCCGCTGCAGAACCCGGACTTCGAGTACGAGAACGGCAAGTACTCCGGCATGACGGCGTACGCCAGAACGAAACGAATGCAGGTGGTGGTGGCCGAGCAACTGGCCGAACGCTTTTCACTCGAGGACGATCCGGTGGTGCACAGCATGCACCCGGGCTGGGCGTCCACGCCGGGCGTCACCGGCTCCATGCCACTGTTCGATTCGGTGATGAAGCCCATTCTGCGCAGCGCCGACGACGGTGCCGACACCATCGTCTGGCTCGTGGCCGCCGATCCCGCGTTGACCAGCACCGGCACATTCTGGCACGACCGAGCGCCGCGGCCGACGCACTATCCCTCCTGGCGCGGAGATTCCGCGCGGGTGCGAGATGCATTGTGGGCGAATGTGGTCGAGGCAACGGGAATCGAGATCTGACGTCAGTTACGGCTCGACTGCCGGCCGCTTTCGCCCACCGACCACGTTCCGAACGAGTATCAGCAGTGTCAAGCTGGTACCCCAGCCCAGCATGCACAGGATGACGCCCACACCTGACTGCCCGGTGACGTCGGTGCTCGCGTCGATGCAGAACGCCGTCGAGAACCCAGCGGTCGTACCCAGCGCAGCGACGTGTCCGCCGGTATTCGCCCATCGCGACAGATGCGCGGCAAGCAGGCACAGCAACACCACCGTCGCCCCGCACGCGGCTACTTGCCAGGACGGGAACGCGTTCGGGGCCGGGAGACCCGGTCCACGGAACTCGCCCCGGTAGTCGGCAGACCAGCTCAGCCACCCTGCACACGCGACGAAACCCGCTGCGACAGCAATCGATCCGGTGGCCCACAGCCCCATAGATCCCTTCCCCGGCCCCTCTCTCAGTCTCGAGAACAGAGCCCACAGAAGGAGCGCCCAGAAGGTCGACGGCACGCCGACGAAAACGAAGACTATCCACAGAAACTGAGACCACGAAAAGTCGACTGCCATGACCCGACGCTATCCGACTCACCGCGAGCCTGGCCCCGATCCGAAGAGCCCGATCGACGTCACAGACCCAGCAGGTCGGCCGATCTGCGCAGCCGCATAAGGACCTGAAGATCGAGAGCATTGTCCGGGTCGCGCCAGTGCGTTCCGATCAGACGGTCGATGGCGTCGAGTCGTTGATAGAGCGTGTTGACATGCACCCCGAGAGCCGACGCGGTTGCCGAATGATGGCGTCCACGCGCCAGATAGGTCGAGAGTGTCTCCATCAGCGGAACCCCGCGCTTGTTCTGCTCGGCCAACAGCGGACCCAACTTTTCCTGCGTGAGTTCGTCGAGATGTTCACGCGCCAAGTGGCTGAGCAGAATTCGATAGATTCCCAGCCCCCGCGCCGAACATGCTTCCCCCTCGCGGCCGAGGGTGACCAACACGTCGACGGTCTGCCGAGCTTCCCGATAGCCCTTTGCCAGCGCCTCGGGTCCGGTGCTCGGCTCAGAGATTCCGACGGTGGTGCCGGCGAGGAACATCGGTGTGACCGTCGCCGAATCGCGCGCGGGCACCACCACGATCAGGCTCGAACCTTGCTCCGCGACAACAGATCCTGTCGGGAATCGGCCGAGCTTGGTTCTCGACGCACCCTGCGCGACGGCTACACAGTAGGACATGTCGGGGGCAAGTCCGGCCAAATGGAGTTGTCGCCGTTCGGCATCCGGAGTGGACGCCGGGTGCGAGAGCAGGTCCACCAGGAACGCATCCTGGGCGCGCCGCGCGGAATCGGCGGCGGCTCGCTCCTCGGCAAGTGACAGGGCAACTGCAGGCGCGGCTCGGTCGAGCAGCAGACGCGTCCTGGCATCGTCCGGTCCGATCGAGATCAGCGCGCCGAGGAATTGACCGGCTGCGGCCACCCGATGAGCCGTCATCGACGGCGTCGACACGGTGTCCTTGCCGTCGCCACACATGCGTAGCAGTTCGTCGACCTCCGCCGAGTGGACCGCCAGTGCCGCGGGAACCGCAGCGGCATCCGGAACGAAGTACGCCGGACGCTCGGTCAATACAGCAATCTCGCGCACCAGTGTTCGTACGCCGCCGCCGCGCAGGACCACCTGGGTCAACGTTCGGTCCCACTGCAGTGTCTGTTCGAGTTCGGCTGTGCGTTCGGATAATTCGGCATTCAGCGTCTCGAGCCGGTCGATGGTCCGAACGTTCTCGATGGCGATGGCCGCGTGCGCGGCCAGCGCCGAGAGCAGGGCGATCTCACTGTCTGCGAAGTCGCGTTCCTGGCGCTTGCATGCAAACAGTGCGCCGATCACTCGATCGCCCACCCGCAACGGCACGCCGAGCAGACCGCGCATGTTCTCCGAGCGGGCCGCGCTGTCCGCACCAGTAATGTGCTGGAACGCCGGCTCGCTCTGGTAGTCGGGGGTCCACGACGGCGACGCACTGCGCACGATGAGTCCGACGAGCCCTGCATCCTGTTCGAGCCGAAGACCGACGAGCCTAGGAGTCAGGGCTCCGCTGGTGACGTCGATGACGAACTCGTCTCCCTGTACGGACCCCATGTAGGCGAGGTCGACACCGAGAAGCCTGCGTGCCTGATCGACGACCTCTTGGAGAAGAGCACGGTTGTCGCGCACCGTCGTCAGTCGCACCGCGATGTCGTTGAGTGCCGCCAACTCCGTGCTGCGTTGACGTCGCTGATCCAGCAGGGCGCGTAGCCGGAGAGCTGCGTGCGCTTCGGCACCTGGAAATGCCTTCCGGTGCTCCTCGAGACGATCGATCGACGCGTCGTCGAGCAGAAGTTCCATCCATGACTTCTCCGCGGACATAGAGAGAACCTACATTGGCCGAGACCCAGCTCACAGCTAGAGTCGAGAACATGACCCTCGTCGAACAACTGTCCGAGGCCTTGCCCACCGATCGCATCGTGGTCGACCCGGACGTCATCGCCTCCTACCAGCACGACGAGGCGGAGTGGGCCCCGTATTCGCTGCCCGTTGCCGTCGTGCGTCCTCGTACCGCCGAGGAGGTGCAGACCGTCGTACGAGCCTGTCTCGCCCACGGAACGCCGATCGTCACTCGCGGGGCGGGCACCGGCTTGTCCGGCGGAGCCAACGCCACCGAAGGCTGCGTCGTGCTCGCGCTCGACGGGATGGACACCATCAAGGAGATCGACGTACTCGAGCGTTATGCCGTCGTCGAACCCGGAGTCGTCAACGATCACCTCAGAGCAGCCGTCGCAGAGCAGGGCCTGTGGTATCCGCCGGATCCAGCCAGTGCGCCGTGGTCGACGATCGGCGGCAACGTGGCCACCAACGCCGGTGGGCTGTGCTGCGTCAAGTACGGCGTCACCCGCGACTACGTCATGGGAATGCAGATCGTCACCGGTACCGGAGAATTGGTACGACTCGGGCGTAAGACCGCGAAAGGCGTTGCTGGATACGATCTTGCGGGTCTGATGGTCGGATCCGAAGGAACTCTCGGAATCATCACCGAGATCACGGTCAAGTTGCGCCCGCTGCAGGATCCACAACGCACCGTCGCCGGCTACTTCGACAGCATCGTCGATGCCGGACGTGCCGTGGCCGCAGTGGCCGCCGCCGGATTGACGCCGTCCGCGCTCGAGCTGATCGACAAGCAGTGCCTCATCGCCGTCGACGCCTGGAAGAACATGGGCCTGTCGGTCGAGGCCAATGTGGTGTTGCTCGGTCGGATCGACGATCCAGGGCTCATCGGAGACCAGCAGGCCGAGAAGATGCTGACGTGCTTCGACGAGGCCGGAGCCACCTGGTCTGCGGTATCGACCGATCAGGAGGAGGCCGACGCCCTGTTCTCTGCTCGGCGGTTGGCGTATCCCGCGATGGAGCGACTCGGACCGGTATTGACCGAGGACGTCTGTGTGCCGAAGAAGCATGTGCCCGACATGCTGTCGCGTATCGAACAGATCGGCCTACGATACGAGACGACGATCGCCAACATCGCCCATGCGGGCGACGGAAACCTGCATCCGTTGCTCATCACCCCGCACGACGACATCCCGGCGCGCGAGCGCGCGCAGGCCGCCTTCGCCGAGATCATCGACGCTGCACTGGAACTCGGAGGCACTGTCACCGGCGAACACGGCGTGGGACTGCTCAAGATGGACGGACTGGCACAGGAGCTGGACCCAGTTGTGCTGGACATGCACCGCGCAGTGAAAAAAGCACTCGATCCGCACGGAATCCTGAACCCGGGCAAGGTATTCGCACCCTGAGATCGCAGCCTCCCAAGCCCTGGGACGATGGACCTATGACTAGCAAGCTGACCATGGACTTCGGCTCTGCGTTGCCCATCGGGTGGACCGAACTCGACCGAAGCGTGACATCGGAGCATTGGTCGCTGTTCGACAAAAAGTTCGGGTTTCGGCCCGGGACCAAACCTGACTCGTGGCCGGCCATTGCTGAGCCTGCCCCGTCGATGACATTCGACCTCGACGCAGACACCGTACGCACGATGGCCTCGTGGTCTGCGAGAGTCGACGCAGTCAATGCGGAAGCCCTGCGCTGCTTCGTCACCGAATTTGCGGATGACCCCACGTTTGTGGTCCTGGACTGGCAACACCCCTGCTACAACTTCGATGCCCAAGCGCACGCCGATGCGGCCGAGAACGCCGAGTGGCGGGTACCCGTCTACCCGGACGGCGACTACTACATCTTCGCCCGCGACGAATTCACCGAGGGGACCTTCGGTCACCCGTGGGAACGCACCTTGTGTGTCTTCGGACCGCGCATGGTCGCCACCCTCGGGCGCACCTTGGCGACGTGGCTCCCCACGATCCGGGTCGACGGGCGACGGGTCGCGGATCGATAGCCGATCCGCTCGGCGTCGAGACGACTTGCCGCTCCGGATCCACTCGGTCGTCAGTGCGAGACCGGCGCTCCCGCATCACTGCTCGTGCTGTCACCCACCGTGCGACGGTGCAGCGCGAGCACCAGCCCGACGGCCACCATCATGACGCCGCCGACGACCCACAGTCCGGCGCGGGCGTTCCCTGTCGCGTCGAGTAGCCAGCCCGTCACGTACGGCGCGCCGAAGCCGGACAGGTTGCCCACCGAGTTGATGATCGCAATGCCCGCGGCCGCGCCTGCCCCGGTGAGGAATGCACTGGGCAGGTACCAGAACACCGGCAGCGCGCAGAACACTCCGACTGCGTTGACCGTCACGGCGATCATCGTGGTGAACGGCGAATCCATGTACAGCGCAAATGGTATGGAGACCGCGCCGATCAACGTGGGGATCGCGACATGCCAGGTGCGCTCACCCGTCCGGTCCGAATGCCTGCTCCACAACACCATGGCGAGGGCACCCACCGCGAACGGAACCGCGACGATCAGCCCAGTTGTCACGAGGGAGAAGTTGGCATCGAACGTCTTCTTGAAACCGGCGACGATGCTGGGTAGGAAGAAGCTCAGCGAATACAGGCCGTAGGTGATCCCGAAGTACACCAGTCCGAGCATCCATACCCGTGCGTCGGTGAGAGCCCGCTTGACCGAGCCGGTGATGTGCGCGCTCTTCGACGACCCCTCGGACTCCAATTCCGCTGTCAACCAACTCTTCTCGTCGTCGTCCAGCCATGTGGCCTGCGACGGCCGATCGGTCAGGTAGAACCAGGTGATCACCCCGAGAACGATTGCCGGGAGGCCCTCGAACAAGAACATCACGCGCCAACCGGAGAGTCCGAACAGTCCGTCCCAGTACTGAATGATCGCGCTCGACAGAGGCGCACCCAGCGCCGAGGAGACCGGCAGAGCCAACATGAACAGGCCCATCAGCCGAACTCGATAGGCCCGCGGGAACCACATCGTCATGTACAGCAGGACACCGGGGAAGAAGCCGGCCTCGGCGATGCCGAGAACGATGCGGAGTCCGTACAGCCAGCCCGCTGTGGGTACGAATGCCATGGCGGCGGCCACGATTCCCCACGAGACCATGATGCGTGCAATCCAGCGGCGCGCGCCGAACTTGTGCAGGGCCAGGTTGCTCGGCACCTCGAACAGCAAATAGCCGATGAAGAACAGCCCGGACGCCAATCCGAACATCGTCTCGGTGAGCCCCAGCTCGTCGCTCATCGTGAGCTTGGCCAGCCCGATGTTGGTGCGATCGAGATAGTTGACGAAGTAGGCCACCCCGAGGAACGGAATGATGCGTCGAGCGACCTTCTTGACCACCCTGGTTTCGATCTCGGGCTTCGTCGTGATTGCAGGCATGGGCTCGGCTTTCCATCGAACGGAAGTGACTTGGACCACACTAGGGAACCATCAGGCAAGGGTCTATGGAGAAACCACCCATCGAAGACGGAGATACGAGGGCGAAGTCTCCAACGCTCGACGAGGGTTGCCGTGTTGCAGTCGAATGCCCACGCTGCGATCCTGTGCTTGTGCGAGTAGCTCTCATTGCCGATATTCACGGCAACATCGCGGCGCTCGACGCCGTCCTCGAAGACATCGAACGGCAACGCGTCGATTCCGTGGTGAACCTCGGCGATCTGCTCTCCGGCGGACTGCATCCGCGCCGAACTGCGGATCGATTGATGGCACTGGGTTTCCCCACCATCGCCGGCAATCACGATCGCTACCTCCTCGAGCAGGAGCCCGATTCAATGGGCAGTTGGGATCGGCATGCCCACGATCGACTCGACGACGAGCATCGACGTTGGCTGGGTTCGCTCCCGTTCTCGCTGGAGCTGGGTAACGGAATCCTCGCAGTACACGGAACACCCACCGATGATCAGCAGTACTTCCTGCACTCGGTGGACCCTCACGGCTCTCGCGAGGCAACCGAGGTCGAAATCATCGAAAGGGCAGCAGGTTTCACGGACCGATCTGTCATCGCCTGCGGCCACACCCATCTGCAGCGCCAGTGGACACTCCCCAGCGGCACGCTCGTCGTGAATCCGGGCAGCGTCGGCGCGCCCGCGTACGACGACGATCAGCCCTACCCCCACGTCATGGAATCGGGGTCTCCACACGCCCGATACGCAGTGCTGGACGATCACAGCACGGGCAGCTGGACGGTGTCGTTCGAGCGCGTCGAGTACGACCACATCGGTGCCGCCGACGATGCCCGCGCGCACGGAATGACCGATATCGCCGACGCGCTTCTCACCGGTTTCGTCGGTCCCGCGCCACGCGAGCAGTCACACTGAGCCCGTGAAGATCACCGACGTCCAGCGGCGACAGCGGCTCGTGGCGCAGCACTTGTCCGACGCCCCGAGTGCGGAATCCGTGGTGTCGTCGTTGCTCGCACTGCATGCCACCGATCCCGCGACCGTGTATCTCTCCGTGCTTGCGCGCGCTCGATCGCTGGGACTGTCGGACGTTCGTGACGCGATGTACGAACGCCGTAGCTTGGTTCGCTTGATGGCGATGCGTCGCACGATGTTCGTCGTCGCGCACGACGACGTTCCGATGATCCACGCTGCCGCCAGCCTCGGAGTTGCCCGCACGATGCGAACCCGGTTGATCAAGCAGGTGTCGACGCTGCCGACCGAACCGGTGATCGACGACGTCGAATCCTGGCTCGCAGCAACCGAAGCCGAGACCGATGCCGTCTTGCGCTCGATGGGTACGGCGACCGGGGCGGAGCTGTCCGCAGCAGTACCCGGACTCAAGACCGCTCTGCTGCCGACCACGGACAAGGTGTACGACGTCAAACGCTATGTCACCTCCGAAGTCTTGGTGATGATGGCCGCGGAGGGGAAGCTGGTGCGGGTCGAGCCGCGCGGCGCGTGGACGTCGCGCCGACATGCCTGGGCACCGATCGATCAGTGGTGGCCCAACGGGATTCCCGAGTTGGACGAGCCCTCCGCCCGAGCCGATGTGGCCCGGCGCTGGCTCGACGTGTTCGGACCGGCGACCTTGGACGACCTGCAATGGTGGACGGGATGGAACAAGACGCAGACCCGTGGAGCGGTCGCCGAACTCGACACCGTGGCCGTCGAACTGGCCGAGGGTGACGGAATCATGTTGACCGACACAGTGTTCCAGGATCCCCCGCCTCGGGCGATGCTGCTTCCCGCCCTGGACCCCACGCCGATGGGGTGGAAGCACCGACACTGGTATCTCGGCGAACACAAGGCCCCGCTGTTCGATACCTTCGGAAATATCGGTCCGACCATCTGGTGGGAGGGGCGCATCGTCGGCGGATGGGCCGTGGATTCCAATGGTTCGGTGGTCACGGAAGTACTCGAGGACGTCGGGCCTGCGGCGTCGAAAGAGGTTGCAGCAGAGGCTGACCGGATCACCGCCCTGCTCGACGGTACCGCGGTGGTCCCGTCGTTTCCGACGCCGTTGGAGAAGAGACTGCGCGGAAAGTCGTAGCCATATCGGTCCGAGGTGACAGTCGAACTGTGTGTGTAAATGGCGGTGCCACACAACCCTTCGAGCTATGTGATCCCCACTCCTACGGTTGGGATGCCTAACCAAACAGCACCCGGATTTCGTTGTAGGGTCACAACGTGCCTATCAGTCTGGTTTCCATCGTCCTCCCCGTGTACAACGGTTTGCCCGAACTGAACGAGCAGCTCCACGCGCTTGCTGCGCAGGACTACACAGGCGATGTCGAGCTCATCGTCAGCGACAACGGCTCGACCGACGGCCTCCGCTCACATCTCGAAGAACTGTCTCTACCTCTGACGATGCGCATCGTCGACGCCTCCGCCAAGCGTGGCGTCTCCTACGCCCGCAACCTTGGCGTGGAAGCCGCGCGGGGCGACATCATCGCCTTCGTCGACCACGACGACGTCGCTTCTCCGACGTGGCTGACTTCCATGGTGCGCGCACTCGACAGCTACGACGCCGTGGGCGGCGCAATCGAACACGATTCCCTCAATCCGCCCGAGGTGACGGCGTGGCGAGACAACCCGCCGAACGGCACCCTGTTTCCCACCGCCTACCTGCCGTATGCCCCGGGAAGCAATTTCGCGCTGTGGAGGCGCGTCTTCGACGAGGTCGGAGGCTTCGACGAAGACCTCGTGGGCGGTGCCGAAGACGTCGACTACTCATGGAGGCTTCAGCAAGCAGGATTCACTCTCGGACATGCCGCGGATGCGTCGGTCGCCTACCGCATCAGAACTACGGTTCGTCGATCGTTCTTGCAAGGCCGCGCGTACGGACGCACGTCGTACCAACTGTCGACCAAGCACCGTGCTGCGGGCTGCCCTCATCCGTCGTCACTTGCCCGGATTCCCGCGCACACTGCGGCGATCTTGTATCTCGCGACAATTCGCAATCCGTGGTTGCCGAAGGTACTACGACCGATGCCCAGCGGTCTGTGGGCCCACTACATCGGAATCCACTACGGCGCACTCCGAATTCGGGTGGCCGCGCTCGGCCGCGGCCTGCGACGGAGTCCCCGATGACATACGAGATAGTCGACGCGATACGCGAAGAGACCATGGCCGTCCTGCGGCAGCATGCCAAACCCGGAGATCGGGTGGCTCACTTGGACTTTCCGAATCACTTCAATGCCGGTGACTCGCTCATCTACGCCGGTGAGGTCGAGTACCTGAAGCGGTTGGACGTGCACGTCGACTACGTGTCCGATCCGTTCACCCACAACCACGATCTGCTCGAACAACGAGTCGGTGATGGGACCCTGTTTCTGCAGGGCGGAGGAAATTTCGGTGACCGCTGGCCGATGGACCAGAAATTTCGTGAAGCAATCGTTGCGCGGTTTCCTCGCAACAAGATCGTGTGCCTGCCCCAAAGCATCGACTACTCCGACGCCGACGCCATGCACAGGACCGCGGCCCTCTACGCACAGCACCCGGACCTCACCCTCATGCTGCGTGAACAGCGTTCGTACGAGCTGGCGCTCGCCCATTTCCCGAACAACCGCGTCGAATACTGTCCGGACATGGCTTTCGGTGCCGAGATCGCACACAGCGCCGAAGGCTCTGCAGTGGACGTCGTGAAACTCGTGCGCGACGATTCCGAAAGCCTCGGTCATGCTTCGGTGAACGTCGACGCGTCGTCCGTCCAGTACGACTGGGGTCTGCACGGAAGGGATCTGGCGATCTCGACGGTGGTGACGCTGCCGACCCGAATCGCATACAACTTCCCCAAAGCGAATCGCCTGCTGTACCCCGCTCTCGTTCGCTCGTACGAGCAGACAGCGAAGCTCAACCTCCGTGTGGCGCAGCGCATTCTGAATCTGGCGCCCGTCGTGCTCACCGATAGGCTGCATGCGGCCGTATTGGCCGCGATGATGGGCAAGCGCGTCGTGGCGATGGACAACGCGAACAGGAAGGTATCCGGCATCTACGACGCCTACCTGCACCGGTTCGACAACGTTCAGTTCGCAGCGACACCCGACGCCGCCGCCGACATGGTTCGGCAGGCCGTGTCCGACAGTCGACGATGAACGCTGGTCGACACCCCGTCCGTTTTCAGAAGGGGTAACGGCCCTCGGCCCAGGCACGCGCGGCGGGAGGAGTCACCGCGTCGACGGGTTCGCCGTCGCGAAAGTAGTTGGTGTGCAGGATCCGACCCGCGTCGACTGCCTCTTGCCAGGCCTGCGTCGGACCTTCGCCGAACCAGAGCCACGGCGTGATGTCGTCCATGATGACAACCGATTCCGGGGTGGCGAGCGCACGAAGATCGTCGAGGTCTGCGCGGGCACCTTCCACAGAATGGTCACCGTCGATGAAGATGACATCGAAGCGCGCGTCCGGGTGTTGCTCGGCATAAGCCTTGATGGTGGTGTGCGAATCTCCCTGGATCAGGGTGTGTCGGCCCGGGAAGTGTTCGTCGACATGGGCTTTCGCGGCATCGCTGTACGCGTATGCGGCCAGATCGAAGGATACGACGGTCACGTCGGGAGAAGCCTCGAGGAACGCCCAACTCGAGAAGCCCGCATTGAACCCGACCTCGCAGATCGACTTCGTGCCTGGCCTTGCGGCCAGTGCCGATAGGTATCCGAGTTCCGATTCGTCGGCTCCACGCTCGAAAGGCTCCCCCGCTGTGGCGGTTCGATGCACCAACGACTCGAGGTATTCCAGGCCCATCCATGTCCTCCTGTTCGACTGCTTCGGAGCGTAGCCGACGGTCGATCGTGCGCGCAGACGACAACTGCCACCTGGCCGACACCGATGTCTGTAGCGTTCGCACCAAATGACTTTCCGTTCGTGGAATTGCCATCGCGGGCTTGGCAATCGGAGTGATCGAACTGCTCGCGGTCGCTACTGTCGTATACGGTTTCGGATCTCTCACGCCAAAGCACGCCAGCATCCGTCGAGACAATTTTTCCGTACTCCTTACCGGCTACCGCACTCTTCACGGTTCCTCCCACTACGGAGCCACCGACTCCGGTCGAGACCACTGTGGACGCGACCGAGGCCCCCTCCGCCTCACTGCCCGAGGTGGACGGACCATGCGATCCGGGCGTCGACAATCACGGAACCTCCGCCGATGGCACGTTCCTGAAGTGCACCTATGCAGGGTCGACTCGCGCGCATTGGGTGCAGTCGGCACCGATCATCGACGGCAATGCGGAGCCAGGGTCGGAATGCGACCCCGCAGCGAGAGGGATTGCGGTCTCGCCGGACGGATTCGACATGTTCTGCGTCTCCGACGGCGCGAACGGTGGCGGCTATTGGTCACCCGGACCGTAGGCGATCTGCGGATCGACGGCCGTCAGACGTTGAAGCGGAACTCCACCACGTCGCCGTCGGACATCACGTAGTCCTTGCCCTCGATGCGCACCTTGCCCGCGGCTTTGGCCGAGGCCATCGAACCTGCGGCGACGAGGTCGTCGAAGGACACGATTTCGGCCTTGATGAAGCCGCGCTCGAAGTCGGTGTGAATGACGCCTGCGGCCTGGGGTGCGGTGTCGCCCTGGTGAATTGTCCACGCGCGGGCCTCTTTCGGGCCTGCGGTGAGGTAGGTCTGCAAGCCCAGGGTGTGGAAGCCGGCGCGCGCCAACGCGTCGAGACCGGGCTCGGTCTGACCGACGGATTCGAGCAACTCGGCTGCCGATTCCTTGTCGAGTTCGAGCAATTCCGACTCGATCTTCGCGTCGAGGAACACCGCGTCGGCGGGCGCGACGAGGCGGGCGAGCTCGCCGATCTTCGCGTCGTCGGTCAGCACCGACTCGTCGGCGTTGAACACGTACAAGAACGGCTTGGTTGTGAGCAGCTGGAATTCACCCAACAACTCGAAGTCCAGCTTGGCCTTCGCCGAGAACAGCGTCTTGCCGTCGTTCAGAACGGCCTGCGCGGCCAGAGCCGCATCGAGCGCCGGCTTGCGGTCCTTCTTGATCCGCACCTCTTTCTCGAGGCGCGGGATCGCCTTCTCGAGGGTCTGCAGATCGGCGATCGCGAGTTCGGTCTCGATGACCTCGATATCCGCGGTGGGGTCGACGCGACCGTCGACGTGCACCACGTCGTCGTCGGCAAAAACGCGAACGACCTGGCAGATGGCGTCGGCCTCACGAATGTTGGCGAGGAACTTGTTGCCCAGGCCTGCGCCCTCGGACGCACCCTTGACGATGCCGGCGATGTCGACGAACGACACCAGCGCGGGCACGAGCTTCTCCGAACCGAACACCTCGGCAAGCTTCTCGAGCCGAGGGTCGGGCAGCGCGACCACGCCGACGTTGGGCTCGATGGTCGCGAACGGATAGTTCGCGGCCAGCACATCGTTGTTGGTCAGTGCATTGAAGAGAGTGGACTTGCCGACGTTGGGCAGTCCGACGATTCCGAGGGTGAGGCTCACGGTCTATGGAGTCTACTTTGACGGCACGGCCAACTCGGACAGTGCCCGGCCAGCGTCGATACTCGATGCGCCGAGTGGCGCCAGAACTACGTGATCCGCGCCGGCAGCGTGGTGAGCGGCCACCCGCTCGGCGATGTCGTCGACACTCCCCCACACCACCAGGTCGTCGACCAGACGGTCGCTGAGATCCTCGACATCCGCGTCGGTGAACCCCATGCGGAGGAAGTTCTGCCGATAGCCGGGAACGGTTGCGAGGAAGCTCAGCGGCTCCCGAGCTGCAGCGCGTGCTCGATCCGGATCAGACTCGACCACGACGAACTGGTCGACCACCAACGTCGACACACCGAGCGCACCGCGCGCGTGCGACGTCCACTCGGGCGTCACGAGCAACCCGATCGCGCCGGCCGCGCGGTCGCGAGCCATCTCCAACTTCTTCGGCCCGAGCGCCGCGAGCAGCGTCTGATCCGCTGGTACCGCGAGTTCGTCGAGGTACCTATGCAACTCAGCGAGAGGTCGAGCACTCTGCGGCCCACCGAGACCGAGGACGAATCGACCGGTGTCCGAGAGCTCGTCGAACAGTGTTCCGGTCTGTGCAGGTGAGTACACATCGACCGGCACGATCCCCGGAACGACGGTGGCGGTCTCGGTCGCGTGGATCAGATCGGCCAGCCTGCCGAGCCGATCGAGCTGCCCGCCCGGCAGCCAGAACGAGGTGAATCCGAGTGATTCCAACGCGCGTGCCTCATCGAGATACGACGATGACACGTCGATGGAAATGCCGATTGAGCCGAGCCCCAATGTGTCCATGGCTGCGACGCTAGAACCTGAAGCGTTGTTCAGGTCAAGAGGTGATCGCCGAATTCGGGTCCCAGCTCGCCAGGATCGGCAGGACTTTCGCGGTGCTCGATTCTTCCTCGACGGTATAGACGATCAGACTTTGATCCTGTGCGCTCGGCGAGGTCAGAAACTCGATCCCGAATTGCAGGGTGCCCGCCGCCGGGTGCTGAATGATCTTGGTTGCACCTGCGAATTCGGCGACCTCGTGATCGCTCCACCATTGCTCGAAACACGGCTCGGACGAACGCAATTCGTCGATCAGCGCATTCAACTCCGAATCCCCTGGCCGTCGGGCAAGCTCGCGGCGCAGTGCCGCAACCGAGGCCGCCGCGAACTGCGACCAATTGACGATTCGCTCGCGCGCAATGGGATTGCGGAACAAATAGTGGAACAGCGAATCCTCTGCGGACGACTGCAGACTCAACACCGCACGAACCAGCGCATTGCTGGCCAGGATGGTTCCCGAGCGCCCGAGCAGTAACACCGGCACGTGATCGAGCGCCCGCATCACCTGGAGTAATCCCGGATCCGGTCGCTCCGGGGCGCTGCCGACCGGCACAGCCGGAGATGCGAGATCGAGCAGATGCGCGGACTCCACCCGGTCGAGTTTCAACGCCCGAGCAATTGCCCGCAGCACCTCGGGTGAGACGTTGGCCTGGCGACCCTGTTCGAGCTTGCTGTAGTAATCCGGACTCACTCCGGCCAGCGCTGCGAGCTCTTCTCGCCGCAGGCCCGGGACCCGTCGCGCACCGGGATAGGTCGGTACTCCCGCCTCGGCTGGAGTGATGCGGTCGCGTCGATCACGCAGAAACGCGCTCAGCGCCGACCTGTCGTTGTTCACGAAATCCACAGTAGCCACGCGAGCGATGGCCAACCTGGTCATGACAGACCTAGGTCGAACGACGCCTGGTCCGCCCGATTCCGCGACCGTAGACATGGCGTCATGACATCTTCCAGTTCCACACAACTCCATGGACGCACCGCCGTCGTCACCGGATCGACCAGTGGGATCGGTGCTGCCATCGCGCTCACCCTCGCCGCCCACGGGGCATCGGTGGTCGTCAGCGGCCGCGACGCCGAGCGCGGCAAAGCCCTGGCGGCCCGCATCTCGGAAGCCCGCGGCACAGCGGCATTCGTCGACGTCGATCTCTCCGGCAGCTACGACGAACTTCGCGAGTTCGCCGCCCGCACTACCGACGCCCTCGGCGGCCGCGTCGACATTCTCGTCAACAACGCCGGTATCTATCCGGCCACCGCGACAGCCGATCTTCCGGACGACCAGCTCGACGCCATGCTCGCCGTCAACGTCCGAGCACCGCACGTGCTCGTCGGTGAGCTCGCACCGGCCATGGCCGAGCGCGGCAGCGGAGTCATCGTGAACATCGGGTCGTGGATGGCCACGATGGGCAGTCCGTTCGCTGCGATGTACTCCGCCACCAAAGCCGCCGACGAGCAGCTCACTCGCAGTTGGGCCGCTGAGTTCGGCTCACACGGTGTGCGAGTGAACGCCCTCGCGCCCGGAGCCACTCTGACCCCGGGCAACGAGGATGCACGCCAGGTACTCGACGCCATGACGGCCGGAACCCCGGCAGGCACAGTGCTGTCGCCGCAGAACATTGCCGACGGTGTGCTGTTCCTGGTCTCGGACGATGCCGCGATGGTGCACGGAACCACGCTCTACGTCGACGGCGGAATTTCGGTCACCCGCGGGTGATCAGCACACCGCCGTCGACCCGTCACATGTTCGAAACGACCAAGCCGATGAACGCCAGGTAGAGAACGATGAAGACGCCGAAGATGATGAGGGACAGCTTGCCGAAGAACGCCGCGCGCTGCGACGAGTACTGCGCGCCCTGGACATCACCCATCGACCACAGTGGATGGACTTTCAACGCATGATTGAACGCGGGGATGGCCAGTGGCCAGAAGAAGATGACTGCCACCACTGCCCACCCTGCGTTCGACGCCGGCAGCACCGGCGCAAAGGGCTGCGCCGCGGGAAAGTTCTGCTGATGAGTTTGCTCGTACGGTCCCGACATGTGGTGTTCCCCCCGAATGAATGAAGTGATGACACCCGGTACGACGCAGCCCAGCACCATCCGGTTCCAGGCCGCCGCCACTCGGCGCACACGAGTGACCGCCGGGCGCACCGCGAAGTGTCGATTCGAGGACGTGCAAGTGCGTCACGCATAGGGTGATCGCAGTCACACCTGCGACCATGGAGACCCCACACATGTCACTGAAAGCGGCCGACGATCCACACGTCGAATTGCTGAAGACAGACCCCGACCTACCACCTGTCGGAGTCGTCGATTCCCATCCCATGACGCCGATCAAGCGTCTGATGCTCGTCGTGATCGGCCTGCTCGGCGGCGTCGCCTGGACGATCATCGCCATCGTCCGCGGCGAGAATCCCAACGCAGTCTGGTTCGTCATCGCCGCGGTGTGTACCTACATCTTCGCGTTTCGCTTCTACGCCAGACTGATCGAACGCAAGATCGTCTTTCCTCGCGACGACCGAGCCACGCCCGCCGAGATCTTGGAGAACGGCAAGGACTACATGCCGACGGACCGTCGGGTGTTGTTCGGCCATCACTTCGCCGCGATCGCGGGAGCGGGCCCCCTCGTCGGACCGGTTCTGGCGGCCCAGATGGGCTACCTGCCCGGCACCATGTGGATCATCATCGGCGTCGTGTTCGCCGGAGCCGTCCAGGATTTCCTGGTGCTGTGGATCTCGACGCGCCGCAACGGCCGCAGCCTCGGCCAGATGGCCCGTGACGAACTCGGAGTAGTCGGCGGAACCGCCGCGCTGATCGCGGTGTTCGTCATCATGATCATCCTGATCGCGGTTCTTGCTCTCGTCGTCGTCAACGCGCTCGCCGAAAGTCCGTGGGGCGTCTTCTCCATCGCGCTGACCATCCCCATCGCCCTGTTCATGGGTGTGTATCTGCGCTACCTGCGGCCGGGAAACGTCACCGAGGTCTCGCTCATCGGCGTCGTGCTGCTGCTGCTCGCTATCGTCGCCGGCGGCTGGGTCGCCGAAACCGAATGGGGCACAGACTGGTTCACCCTGTCCAAGGTGACGGTCGCCTGGCTGCTCATCGGCTACGGCCTGCTCGCCTGCATCCTGCCGGTGTGGTTGCTGCTCGCACCGCGTGACTATCTTTCGACGTTCATGAAGGTCGGCACCATCGCCCTGTTGGCCGTCGGAATTCTCATCGCCCGCCCCGAGATTCAGATGCCCGCCATGACCACCTTCGCCACCGAAGGCAACGGACCGGCATTCGCAGGATCACTGTTCCCGTTCCTGTTCATCACCATCGCCTGCGGTGCGCTCTCGGGTTTCCACGCTCTGATCTCCTCCGGCACCACGCCGAAGTTGCTCGAGAAGGAAAAGCAGATGCGCATGATCGGCTACGGCGGCATGCTCACCGAGTCGTTCGTCGCCATCATGGCTCTGATCACCGCATGTGTTCTCGATCAGCACATCTACTTTGCACTCAACGCTCCGGCCACTCTGACCGGCGGCACCCCGGAGACTGCGGCGACGTACGTCAACGGGTTGGGATTGAGCGGCGGAGACATCTCGGCGGCCGAATTGAGTCAGGCGGCAACCGATGTGGGCGAGGAATCGATCATCTCTCGCACCGGCGGCGCACCGACCCTCGCGTTCGGCATGTCCGAGGTTCTGCATCAGGTGTTCGGCGGCGAATCGCTCAAGTCGTTCTGGTACCACTTCGCGATCATGTTCGAGGCACTGTTCATCCTCACCACGGTCGATGCCGGCACCCGCGTCGCACGCTTCATGCTCTCCGACAGCATCGGCAACCTGCCCGGAGCCTCGGCCAAGAAGTTCAAGGACCCGTCGTGGCGTCCCGGTGCATGGATCTGCTCGCTGATCGTCGTCGCAGCCTGGGGCGCAATCCTTCTCATGGGAGTCACCGACCCCCTCGGCGGCATCAACACCCTGTTCCCGCTGTTCGGTATTGCCAATCAGTTGCTCGCCGCCATCGCCCTGACGGTGGTCATGGTGATCGTCGTCAAACGAGGTCTCTACAAATGGGCCTGGATCCCTGGCATTCCGCTCGCCTGGGACCTCATCGTCACGATGACGGCCTCGTACCAGAAGATCTTCTCCTCCACCCCGGCCATCGGTTACTGGACGCAGCATTCGCAGTTCCGTGACGCAAAGGAGCAGGGCCTGAGCAGCTTCGGCAGCGCAAAGACCCCCGAGGCCATCGACGCGGTCATTCGCAACACGTTCATCCAGGGCACCCTCTCGATCATCTTCGCGGTACTCGTCCTGGTCGTCGTCATCGCCGGAGTCATCGTGTGCGTCAGAGCCGTTCGCGGAGCTGATCTGCCGGACAACGAGGAGCCGGAGGTGCCATCGAAGATCTTCGGTCCTGCCGGATTCGTCCTCACCCCCGCCGAGAAGCAGATCCAGGCCGAGTGGGACGAACTGATCGATGCGGGCACCGTCCGACGCCCCGGGTCGGCGCACTAGATGCGCGGGCTGTGGTGGTGGATTACCTCGGTGATGGGTGATCACGATTACGACCGCTACGTCGCGCATCTGGCCCGGCACCACCCGGGCCAGGAGCCACCGACCGTGCGGCAGTACTGGAAAGACCGGCACGCGGAGGCGGACCGAAATCCGGGAGCTCGCTGCTGTTAGGGCTTCGCCGTCGTGCGCGTTTTGCGCCCCTCCAGGTACGCAAAACGCGCACGACCGCAGCCGCGTCCGATTTCCGCTAGCACTGGCGGGATCGCGCTGACACAGTAGGAGCATGAGCAGCGAACGGCAGGTGCAAGAACTGGACTTCGATCGGTGTTATCGCGCGGTCTCCTCGCGTGACGCGCGGTTCGACGGCCAGTTCTTCACCGCCGTCTCCACCACCGGCATCTACTGTCGACCTTCCTGCCCGGCGCGCACCCCCAAGCCCGGCAACGTCTCGTTTTTGGCCACGGCAGCAGCGGCCCAACAATCCGGCTACCGCGCCTGCCGCCGTTGCCAGCCCGACGCCACCCCCGGTTCCCCACGATGGAACATCCACTCGGATCTCAGTTCTCGTGCGATGCGGCTGATCTCCGACGGAGCCGTCGAGCGCGGGGGCGTCGACGGCCTCGCCAGCACCCTCGGCTACTCGAGCCGCCAACTGACTCGCGTTCTGACGGCAGAAGTGGGTGCCGGGCCGCTCGCGTTGGCTCGCGCCCATCGCGCGCATACCGCCCGCACGTTGATCCAGACCACCGACATGTCGATGGCCGACATTGCCTTCGCCGCCGGCTTCTCGAGCGTCCGCCAGTTCAACGACACCGTCAAAGAGGTCTTCGCCGTCGATCCGACGACCCTGCGGCGAGAAGCGCACCGCTCGGCCGTACCTACTGCGGGTGGCACCGTCACGTTGCGACTGCCCTACCGCCCGCCGCTGGACCGCGGCTGGGTCGAGTGGTTCCTGCGAGGCCATGTGGTCGAGGGCATCGAATCGTTTTCCGACGACGGCGAATACGTGCGTTCACTGCAGTTACCGCACGCTGCCGGACTGGTGGCACTGCGCATCCTGGACGGATTCGTCAGCGCCGCACTGACTCTGCAGGACATGCGCGATCTCGCTCCGGCCGTGGCCAGGATTCGACACCTGCTCGATCTCGACGCCGATCCGCTTGCCGTCGACGAAGCCCTACGCGCCGACCCCCAGCTCGCGCCGAGCGTCGAGGCCCATCCGGGCATCAGGGCCCTCGGGGTCGTCGACGGGGCGGAGATGTTGCTGCGCACCGTCATCGGGCAACAGATCTCGCTGAAGGCAGCGGCCACCCACACCGCCAGGCTCGTCGACGCGCTCGGGGCACCACTGGATTTCGGCGACGGACGAGTCGGACGGCTGTTCCCCGACGCTGCCGTCATCGCCGAACGCGGCCACGAGGTCCTCACCGGCCCGGCGGCTCGGGTCCAGACCGTCATCCGCGTCGCCGACGCCATCGCGTCGGGAACGGTGACATTGCACCCCGCGCGGGAGGGTCCCGATCTGGAACGAGAACTGCTCGCGCTCAAAGGAATCGGGCCGTGGACGGCCCGCTATGTCGTCATGCGACTGCTGGGCGACCCAGACGTTCTGCTCGACACCGATCTCGTTGTCCGCCAAGGCGCGCAGGCGCTGGACATTTCTTTGAAGAACTCCCAACGCTGGGCACCGTGGCGTTCGTACGTCTCGATGCACCTGTGGATCACCGCACTGGAAAGAAGGCAGGCATGATGACCACCTCCGCAACGCAGGACACCCCTATCGGTCCGTTCACCACCATCGTCGACGCCGATCAGCGTGTGCTGGCGTCGGGCTGGACCGCCGACGTCGAGGAACTCCGAGTGTTGATCCATCCGACGTTGCGACCCACCGATGTCCGCTCGGCGGCCGACCTCGGTGCCGTCACCGCAGCTGTCGACTCCTACCACCGCGGCGACGTCGACCGCATCGACGACATCGACGTCGCACAACGATCGGGCGAATTCCTGATGCACGCCTGGGACGTGCTGCGCACTGTCGAACCCGGAGCGCCGGTGACGTACTCCGCGTTCGCGGAACTGTCGGGACGGCCGACGGCGATTCGCGGTGCCGCGTCGGCGTGCGCGCGCAATGCCGCCGCCCTGTTCGTACCGTGCCACCGAGTGGTTCGGATCGGCGGTGCAGTCGGCGGATTCCGTTGGGGACTGCCGACGAAGAAGTGGCTGTTGGCCCACGAGGCGCTCTGACCGACACCGCGTCGGAGTGGGACGTTAAGGTTCTTCACGAACCGCCACCCGCCGAATGTGAGGACCCACCGTGACCGAATCGGCAGTTCCCGGCAGTACTGCGAAGCCCGCGAAGTCCGGACGAGATCGCGGGGACCTCATCGGAACCGGTGGCCTCTGGCTGGCGAAATGGTCGCTCATCCTGATCTCCATCGCGGCCGGCGCGTGGGTGTTCGGTTGGCTGATCGGTCATCTCTGGGTGATTCTGCTACCGGTTCTACTCGCGGTGATCGTGGCCACGGTTCTGTGGCCACCTGCGAAATTGATGATGCGCCTTGGTTTTCCGCCTGCGCTGGCATCGTCAGTGTCGCTCGTGGTGTTCTTCGTCGTGATCGGCGGGGTCATCACTCTGATCATTCCGTCGGTGGCCGAGCAGGCTCCCGAGTTGGTCGATCAGGCGTCGGGCGGCATCGGTCAGGTGCAGGACTGGCTCAAGGGACCTCCGCTCAACATCGGCGACGATCAGATCGACAATGCGGTATCGGCCATCGTCTCGCGGCTGCAAGACAGCGGCGACGTCATCGCGACCGGCGTGTTCAGCGGCGTCTCGGCAGCCGGTTCCATCCTCGTGACCCTTGCCCTGGTGCTCGTGCTGTCGTTCTTCTTCGTCAAGGACGGCCCGAAGTTCCTGCCGTGGCTGCACGGATTCTCCGGCGGCCGCGCGGGACGCCACCTCGGCGAAGTCCTCTCCCGCATGTGGGTGACGCTGGGCGGTTTCATCCGGACCCAGGCCATCGTCAGCTTCATCGACGCGTTCTTCATCGGGCTCGGATTGGTGATCCTCGGTGTCCCGCTGGCATTGGTGCTCGCCACCCTGACGTTCCTCGGTGGCTTCATCCCCATCGTCGGTGCGTTCGTCGCGGGCGCTCTCGCTGTGCTCGTCGCATTGGTGGCCAACGGTCTGACGACCGCGTTGATCGTGCTCGCGATCATCCTCGCGGTGCAGCAGCTCGAAGGCAACGTGCTGCAGCCGATCCTGCAGAGCCGCAGCATGAATCTGCATCCAGCGATCGTGCTGCTGGCCGTCACCGGAGGCAGCTCGCTGTTCGGGATCATCGGCGCGTTCCTCGCCGTTCCCGCCGCGGCGGTGGCTGCTGTGCTGATTCGCTACGTCTCCGAACAGATCGACGAGCGATCGAACGAGCCCGATCAGGACGAGCTCGAGGATCAGATCCCCGCACCCGAGGGACTGACCGACGAACAGGCCGGCCTCAAGGACGAGGACGAGGACGAGGACGAGGACGAGAAGGCTACGACGGAGAAGAAGTAGCTCCGATCAGGACGCAACGACCTGCAGTGTCGAGCCCGCGCGTCCACGCTTGACGTAGAGGCGGCTCGGAATGCGCTGACGCATTTCGTCGACGTGACTGACGACTCCGACGACGCGGCCGCCCGCACGTAATTCGTCGAGCACGGCCATCACCGATTCCAGCGTGTCCGCATCCAGAGTGCCGAACCCCTCGTCGATGAACATGGTGTCGAGAACGACCCCGCCGGATTCGGCGGCCACGACATCGGCGAGACCCAGCGCGAGCGAGAGCGACGCCAGAAACGCCTCGCCGCCCGAGAGCGTCTTGGCCGAACGCACCACACCGGTGTAGTCGTCGCGGATGTCGAGACCGAGTCCACCCCGCTTTCCGCGAAGGCCGGCCTCGTCGGAGTGCACGAATTCGTATCGACCCGAGGACATCCGACGCAAGCGTGCCGATGCCGACTCGGCGACGTCCTCGAGACGGGACGCAAGCACGTAGGACCGCAGCGACATCTTGCGTGCATTCTGCCCACGCCCGGCGACCACATCCGCCAGGTTGGCGAGCTCGTCGAACTCGGCGCGTTGCGGCGCGATGGCCGCAGCCGCGACGAACAGTTCGGCGACCAACCGCTCTAGCTCGTCCGCGCGTCGGCGACACTCGGCCACCTCCCCCGCGGCAACCTTCGCCTCGCCGTCCAATTCGGCGAACCGGGCACGCAGCGGATCCAGGTCGATCGGCGGTTGCCCGCTCTGGGCGACGATGCCGGGTTCGAGCAGCACGTGTTCGGCGTGTGCGCGACGCTCCTCTGCCAGACGAAGCTCGGTCTCGATCTGCTCGACGCGGTCCTTGGTGAGAACGGCATCTGCTGCTGCATCGACGGAATCGAAGTTCGATGCCGATACCCGTCGATCCAGTTCGCCACGCAGCGCGGCATGCTGCTCGCTGGCGTCGAGCCAGGCGATTCGTGCTTCCTGCAGTCGGCGGGCACCGTCGATCAGCTTCTCGCACTGGGCAATTCGCTCGGTCAACGATGTGCCTTCGGCAATTTCCTCGGCTACCGACGCTCGCATCTGCGCCACCGATCGCTCGGTGGCTGCGATGCGTTCGTCGAGCGCGCTGCGCCTGGCGACGAGATCCTGCAGCGTGACCGCCAGCGCATCCGACTCGGCGCGCAGCCGGCGCAGCTCGGTTGTCGCCGGGTCGAGGTCGGCGGCCCTCGCTCGGGCGTCTCGGACGGCAGTCGTCGCCGCATCGAGGGTGTGAGCAAGCTCCGCGGCGGAGGCTCCGCCCGTCCGGTCGTGCAGCAGATCGACCGCACGACTGGCGTCGGCGACGGCCGCGATCGACCGTTCCAGCTCGGCAGCGCATTTTCGCTCCGCGGCAGCGGCCTTGTCCTCCTGCGCTTTCGTGACCGTCGACGTGGCGGCAGCTGCCGGATTCGGATGCTCGGCCGACCCGCAGACGACACACGGCGCACCGGGCTCGAGGCGAGCAGCCAGCTCTGCGGCCATGCCGTCGATGCGGCGTTCGCGCAGCTCGAGCAAATGCTCCCAGGCGCTGTTGCGCGCGGTTGCAGCACGGTCCCTGACGCGTTCTGCCTCGACGAGAACAGCTCGGGTCCGCACCAATTCGAGGGCCGACTCGGCGGCCGCCTGAGCGCGGGCGCACCGCTCGTCCAGTCCCGGAAGCTCGGCAGCGGCCGCAGCTGCGCGCGCCACCCGCGCTTCCACAGCGGCGAGGGTCTCGGGAAGTGTCGCCTGTTTCGTCGCCGTGCGTTCGATGGCAGCAACGGTCTCGGCACGCTGTGCGCGCTGTTCTGCGAGCTCGGCGTCCAGCCGGTCGGCCTCACGGGCTGTTCCGAGCAGCGACTGCAGCCGTGCGACATCGGTGGTCCATGCTCGCACGAACTCGGCAACCACTGCTCGCTCGTCGGCCGGATCGGTTCGTAGCGGCGGCCACTGCAGTGCGTCGTGGAAGCGCCTGCCCTCTGCGGACGTCGGCAGTGCCTGTTCCGCGGCGGTCAGCGCTGTGGTGGCCGCATCTGCGGTGGTGGCGGCAAGGCGAAGATCGGCGACAGCGTCGGCGATGGGACCCGCAGCAGCAGAGTCGGCCAGTTCCGAGCGTCGCGCTGCTCGGGCGGCTTCGCCGTCCCGGTACTGCGCGAGTTGCTCTTCGGCGATGGCGCGTCGGCGCTGCAGGTCCAGGGCGCTGGTGGCCTCGGCCAGCGCGGCGGACGCACGCCCGGCCGCCGCGTCGACCAGCACCGCACGACCCTGAGCGAGAGTTCTGTTCTGCCGTGCACCGTCCAGAACTCGTGCCGCCCATTCGAGCGGATCCTGGGCCTGCTCACCGGGCGCGGCGTCGTCGGTGGACGGCTCGGGTACGCCCGCGGCCTGGGACACTCTGCCCAGCATGATGTCGATGGCCTGGTCGGCGTCGGCAAGACCGGCGGCCAATTCTCGACGCCGCTCAGCGAACCATTCCTCCACGTCGCCGAATCTGCCTGTGTCGAAAAGTCTTTCGAGTAGGTTTCCTCGCTCGTCGCTGTCTGCTCGCAGAAACTTCGCGAACTCGCCCTGCGGCAACAACACCACTTGAAAGAACTGATCGGCACTCATTCCGAGCAACCCGTTGACCGCGTCGCCGATCTCGTTGAGCCGCGTCAGGTTCTGCCCACGCCCATCGAGCCACGTGAGACTCGCCTTGGCATGCTGCTTGGTGGTGCCTGCAGTCCTGAGCTTGGGGCGCAGAAACTCCGGACTGCGCACGATCCTGATTCGTCGCCCACCGAGCGTTGCTTCGAGGGTCACCTGCGGGACGGCACCTGTCGCGGCGTGGTCGGACAGCAGCCTCTTGCCCTCCCGCCGCGCTCCGGGAACGGTGCCGTAGAGCGCAAAGGCAACGGCGTCGAGCACTGTCGTCTTCCCGGCTCCGGTCTGGCCGTGCAACAGAAACAACCCGTCGGCTCCCAGCGCGTCGAAATCGACCGTCTCCGTTCCCGCGAAGGGGCCGAAGGCGGTGATCTCGAGTGAGTGCAGCCTCATGCAGCGCCGCGGTCGACGGTGCTCGCCGGTGTGCGCGTGGATTCGGCCTCGCGCTGCACGGAAGCAAGTGCGCGCTCGAAGAGTGCGGACTCGGCTGCGGTGGGCGCGCTACGCATGTCCGTCAGGAACGACGTCGCAATCTCGAGGTCGCTGCGGCCGCGGACACGATCGCGATACCGAAGCCCCCCGTCGTCTTCGGGTCGACGCCACTCGAGATGGATCGCGTGCCGAAAACGCTGTTGCAGCAACCGCATTGCATCGATGGGACGTACCTCGTCGGTCAGCACCGCCGAGACGTAGTGGTCCTCGTATTCGGAAAAGGCTGCGTGAGTGGTCAATTCCTCGACCGTGCCCTCGATGCGGGCGAGACCGCGAACCACCGGTAAGTCCACTCGATCGACGCTGCCGAGCCCGTCGGCGTCGAGTTCGAGAATCCACACGGCCTTACGGTGCGAGCGTTCGCCGAACGAGTAGGGCAACGGGGAGCCGGAGTAGCGGACCCGCTCGGTGAGTGTCTGCGGAGAATGCAGATGACCCAGGGCCACGTAGTCGACGCCGTCGAATGCCGATGCCGGTGCGGTTTCGATTCCCCCGGACGAAATCGATCGCTCCGAACCTGTCGCTTCGCCGCCGACGATGAACGCATGCGCGAGGACGACGGACCGAACATGTTGCCCTGCTTCGTCTCTCGCTGCGAGGTCGGCGCGCACCAGGTCCATGGCAGCATCGAGCACCTCGGCGTGCGTCCGTGCCGCCGGAACGTCGAGTTCGACTCGGGTGGTCTCGGGCTCGAGGTACGGAATGCCGTAGAACGCAACCGATCCGTGCTCGTCGTCGACGACCACCGGGGTTGCGACGTTGCCGACCTTGGTCATCAGATGCAGTCCACCGGCCGAGGCGAACGCAGCTCCGGCACCCAACCGAGCGGGCGAATCGTGGTTACCCGACGTCGCGACGATGACGGCTCCGGCGGCTCTGATCGCTTCGAGTCCGCGATTGCAGACCACTACGGCATCCGCGCTCGGCACGGCGCGGTCGTAGATGTCACCCGGGACGACTACCACGTCGATCGACTGTGCGGCAACCAGTTCCGCGATGGACTCGAGCACTGCGCCCTGATCGGCCAACAGGTCGACACCGTGAAAGGTGCGACCTATGTGCCAGTCCGAGGTGTGCAGGATTCTCATGTCGACGACGCTATCGGCAACCACCGACAAACTATTCGAGGCTCGTCGGCCTGTCGGGCGTGAGCATCGACCCACAGCTCGTCTCGCCCGAACTTGTCGGTGGCGTGCTGCATCATCGGCACCATGAACATTCTCACCGCGCTCGGCCTGCTCGTCGCCCTCGCCATCGGCGGCGTGGTGGGGTGGCTGTTGCATGCCTCTCGGGTGGGTGATCGGGCCGTACGAGCGGAGGCACAGCTGGCGGCTCTACGCCAGAACGAGGCGCTGCTTCGCCAGTCGCTGAGCGCGGTGAACGAGGATTCCGCGCGGCGCAATTCGACTGTCATCGGCCAACAGGTGTCCCATCTGGTGGAGCCACTGCACGACGCCGTCGACGCCCTGGCCGAGCACGTGCGAGAAGTCGAGCACCACCGCATCAGGGCGTACGCGGGGCTGTCGGAACAGGTCACCGGAATGCATCGCGCGTCGATGCAGCTCTCCATGCAGACCGGACAACTGGTCACCGCACTGCGCGCACCGCAGATCCGAGGTCGGTGGGGCGAGATCCAGCTCGAACGGGTCGTCGAACTCGCCGGAATGGTCAAGCACTGCGACTTCGACACTCAGGTGAGCAAGGACGGCTTTCGACCCGACATGATCGTTCGCCTCGCCGGCGATCGGCAGATCGTCGTCGACGCCAAGGTGCCGTTCGCGGCCTACCTCGACGCCGCGCAGGACGAAGAACCCGGTGCTCGCGACAAACATCTGCGCCGCCACGCCAAGCAGTTGCGCACCCACATCGATCAACTGGCCGACAAGGCCTACTGGGAGGCGTTCGAGCCGACGCCGGAGTTCGTCGTCCTGTTCGTTCCCGGCGACCCGTTTCTCGACGCTGCGTTGACGTCGGATACGAGCCTGCTGGAGTACGCCTTCGGTCGGAACGTGATTCTTGCCACCCCGACCACTCTGGTCGCTCTGCTGCGCACCGTCGCGTACACCTGGAAGCAGGAGTCGATCGCCGAGGACGCGGCGCGGATCCACCAGCTGGGCCGCGAACTGTACGGCCGCATCGGAATCGTCTCGACACATCTCGACAAGCTCGGAGCCCACCTCGGCAAGGCCGTGGAGTCCTTCAACTCCACCGTCGGGTCGGTCGACAGCAGGGTGGGTGTCACCGCACGCAAGCTGCACGAGCTCGAGCTGTTCGACGCCGAACCGGTGGAGATCGCACGCGTGGACGAGCGTCCCAAGCTGTCCGATTCGTCCCGCTACCGGCACGACTTCGGTCATGTCAGCGATGCAGTGGGCTGAACTACGGCTAACCTCGAGGGGTGTCTACCTCCCAACGTGCCCGATCCGGGGTACCGCTGGATCACCGATCCATCCTCGCGACCCTGCCCGGCGTACCAGCGTGGGGTGCCGTTGCGATCGCCGCAGGGCTGACCTTTCTCGGATTTCTCATCGACGCCGCGCGTGGAACCGAGCTGACCGGTGCGTTCGCGTTCCTCTACATCCTCGGCTGCATCGCAGCGGTATTGCTGGTCCGCTACCGCGGACTGTTCACCGCGATGGTCCAAGCCCCGTTGATTCTGTTCGTGGCAGTGCCGCTGTCGTACCAGTACTTCACCGACAACGCGGGCACCAGCCTCAAGGACATCATCCTGAACGTGGCGATTCCGCTGGTCAACCGTTTTCCATTGATGCTGCTCGGCACCCTCGTGGCCGTCGGCCTCGGCGCCGTACGCATCGTGCTGAAGCGGCAGAACACGCACGCGCCCGCAGTTCGACGCAGCACGAAGACCGCCGACACCGCTCGGCGTCGCACGAAATCGGAAGACGCCCCTCGTCGAAGCACCAAGGCCGGAGACTCCGCTCGCCGGAGCCCGACCTCCGAGGACGACACACTCACCCGGGCACAGCGGCGAGCGCAGGAAGACCGTCCGTCACGCGCTCGTAGCCGTCGAGCTGCGGCGGACCGTGACGACGTGTCCGCGGTCGAGGCCACCGACATCGTGCCCGAGCCGTACGTGGGCCGTCGAGGAACCTCTCGCGCCGCAACCGACTCCGGTGCCGCGCCACGAAGGTCGGCAACACCCCCCGGGGCGACGCCCGGATACGCACGCCAGGCGAGTCCGCAGCCCGAGTACCAGCGGCCCTCCCGCTCCCACGCCCAGTACCCGCAGGATCGCACGCCCCCACCCGGCGTAGCGCGCCCATCGCGGCCCAAGCCGTCCGAGACACCGTATTCGACGGAACCTCGCCGGGAGCGTTCACCTCGGGTTCAGCCGCCGCGGGACGCCGTCGATCCGTACTCCAGCAGCGCTCGGCACACAGTCGAACCGGTTGTGAACGACGCGCCGCCGAACGTGCGCCGTGACGACATTCCTCCGCATCCGGTGCCGCAGGTTCGGTACCGCGACCGCCACGCCGACGACTGACCCCACCGACACCGGCCGGTCATGGACCGGTCAGCGTGCGGGGCGCAGCTCGCGGGGCAAGGAGAAGACCAGGGTCTCGTTCGCGGTGGTGACGGGCTGCACGTCCGCGTATCCGTGCTCGGCGAACAGGTCGATGACGCCCTGAACCAGGATCTCCGGCACGGACGCTCCCGACGTGATGCCGATGGTCTCGACACCGTCGAGCCACGCCAGGTCAATCTCTTTCGCGTAGTCCACCAGGTAGCTGGCCCGTGCGCCGGCACCGAGGGCGACCTCGACCAGGCGCACCGAGTTCGACGAGTTCTTCGAGCCGACGACGATCACCAGATCGCACTCCGGTGCCATCGCCTTCACCGCGACCTGACGGTTCTGCGTGGCGTAGCAGATGTCGTCGCTCGGCGGATCCTGCAAGGTCGGGAAGCGCTCCCGCAGCTTCGCGACCGTCATCATGGTCTCGTCGACGCTCAGCGTGGTCTGCGAAAGCCAGATCACCTTGTTCTCGTCGCGCACCGTGACGCTGTCCACCGACTCCGGGCCGTCCACGAGCTGGATGTGCTCGGGCGCCTCACCTGCGGTGCCCTCGACCTCCTCGTGGCCCTCGTGGCCGATGAGCAGAATGTCGTAGTCGTCTCGGGCGAACCGCTTGGCTTCCTGGTGCACCTTGGTCACCAGCGGGCAGGTCGCGTCGATCGTCCGCAGGTTCCGCTCGGCGGCAGAAGTGTGCACCGCAGGCGAGACACCGTGCGCCGAGAACACCAGCAGCGAACCCTCGGGCACCTCGTCGGTCTCCTCGACGAACACCGCACCGCGATCGGACAGCGTCTCGACCACGTGCTTGTTGTGCACGATCTCCTTGCGCACGTACACCGGCGCACCGTGCTGTTCGAGTGCCTTCTCGACGGTCTCGACGGCGCGATCCACGCCCGCGCAGTAGCCGCGCGGCTCGGCGAGAAGCACTCGCTTACCCCCGGCATGCGCGGTCGTGTGCGAGCCGGCGGAGTGTGCGATACCAAGATTCAAAGGAACGGCCGAAGACATACCTCCCAGGATACGTGTATCGCAGCAACCGGGTCATTCCGCAGGCCCTGGCCTGTCGGCTACCCAAAGACGACGACTTCGGGCAGTCTGGTGTGCATGACTCGACTCCCCTTTGCGGCGCGGGTGGCTGCAGGCGTCGCCGTGACCGTCGTGGAAGAGGCCCGCAAGCTTCCCGGTTCCGCGTTGATGTTGCCGATGACCGTCGTCAGCGAGGCGTTGGCGCGCGGCATGCGGCTGCAGCAGCAGGTGACAGCCCTCGCCATCAAGGGCGATCTGGTCATTTCGGCTCTGCCGGTGATCGGAACTCCGCGCGAGGAGCAGCCGTCGTGGGCGAGTTTCGACGAGGACGAGGACGACGCGTTCCCGGCCACGTCGAGGTTCGACTCCGCAGCAGTCACCGATGACGTCGATGTTCCCGACGCACCGGTGGCCGAGCCCATCGCCGCGAACGGACGATTTGCTCTGTACTCGACGCCTCCGCTGGACGAACCGGTGCAGGACACGTCGGCGAAGCCCGCAGCAGCTGCGACGAAGCCCGAAATCGTCGAGATGATCGACTTCGACACCCTTGCCCTGGCTCAGTTGCGCGCACGGCTGCGCACGCTGTCCATCGAGGATCTGGAAACCCTGCTCGACTACGAGAACGCGACGTCGGCTCGCGCACCGTTCCAGACCATGCTCGCCAACCGAATCACCACCGCCAAGGCGAAGTGAGCACTCCCCCCACTCAGTCCGGCCCCGCCCCATCCGGTGCGAGCACCGCCGAACAACCATGGCCGGTGCGCACCGTCGCGATGAAGGTCGCCGGGTGGATCGACAAACTCGGCAGCATCTGGGTCGAGGGTCAGCTGACGCAGATCAACGCCCGCCCTGGCACGCGCACGGCATTTCTGACTCTGCGTGATCCGTCGGCGGACATGTCGTTGTCGGTGACCTGCTCGCCGCAGCTGCTGGATCGTTCGCCCGTTCCGCTGACCGAAGGCGCGCGCGTCATCCTCTACGGCAAGCTGTCGTTCTTTACCGGCCGCGGCACCATTTCGCTGCGCGCCACCGATATTCGCGCTGTGGGTGTCGGCGAACTACTGGCCCGCATCGAACGGCTCCGGGCTCTGCTGGCGGCCGAAGGACTGTTCGACCCGCGACTCAAGCGTCCGCTGCCGTTCCTGCCCGGCACCATCGGGCTCATCACCGCTCGCGCCAGCGCAGCCGAGAAGGACGTCCTCACCGTCGCGCAGAGGCGTTGGCCCGCAGTGCGATTCGAGGTACGGAACACTCCGGTTCAGGGTCCACAAGCGGTGCCGGCAATCCTGGACGCGTTGAAGGATCTGAACGACGACCCGCGCGTCGACGTCATCGTTCTCGCCCGCGGCGGCGGTAGCGTCGAGGACCTGTTGCCGTTCTCCGACGAGGCACTGTGCCGAGCCATCTCACGGGCGACGACGCCGATCGTCAGCGCCATCGGACACGAACCCGACAGTCCCCTCAGCGATCACGTCGCCGACCTGCGCGCCGCCACCCCCACCGATGCCGCCAAGCTCGTGGTGCCCGACGCCATCGCCGAACAAGCGTTGGTCGCGGAGCTGAAGGCCAGAAGCGCTGCAGCGCTCCGCAATTGGGTGGAACGGGAGGCGCGCGGGCTGGAGATGCTGCGGCATCGACCCGTGTTGGCCGATCCATTGGCGGCCCTCGAACAGCGTCGCGAGGAAGTTCGGCGACTCGCCGAGGCAGCTCGCCGCGACGTGCAGCGCGAGCTGACCACCCAGGACACGCTCGTCGAACATCTGCGGGCGAGACTGTCGACGCTGGGGCCTGCTGCCACACTTGCCCGGGGCTATGCCGTCGTACAGCGGGTGGTGCCGGGTGCCGATCCCGAGGTATTGCGTTCGGTCGAGGACGCTCCGCCGGGCACACAGATCAGGGTGCGGGTGGCCGACGGTGCCGTCACCGCCGCAGTAATGGGCCGAGTGAAATGACAGAGGGAGATTCGATGAGCGAGAACGAAGACAAGCCGGTGTCCGAACTGGGCTACGAGGAAGCCCGCGACGAGCTGGTCGGCGTGGTGAAGATCCTCGAGCAGGGCGGGCTCGACCTCGACGCTTCCCTGGCCCTGTGGGAGCGCGGCGAACAACTGGCGACGCGCTGCGAAGAACAACTGGCGGGCGCACGCAAGCGCATCGAGACCGCGCTGGCGAGCACCGAGAACGACAGCTAGGGCGCGAGCGGTTCGGTGGCCTCGACCGCAGCCGCGAGAGTGGTGAATTCCTCGGTGTTCGCCGTGCCGCCCAACAGGATTCGCACGTCGCCGAAGTCCGAGACCCAGTAGGTGCGCGAGCCTTCCTCGCCGTACACGACCCAGTCTCGACCCGAGACGTTCTGCGCGCCCGACGCGTACACCGTCTCCCCGGCCACGAACGGCACCACCAGTTCCTCGGACGCGGCCGTCTGAGTCAGTTGCAGGTACGCACCCGATCCGGTGATGTATCCGACAGTCGACGCCGCTCCACCGCTGTCACCGGAAATGGTCGCGCGGCTGCCCGAATTGGGCGTCCATTCCTCGGGAACGACCGGATTGCGCACCGGGAAACCGATTTCGGCCGCGTCGTACTGCAGTGCCGAGTTCACGTCGAAGTTGGGAATGGGTCCCTGCTTGGGTCCACCCGGGCTCAACGAGCACTGACTGGCCACGCCTGCGATCAACAAACACGCAATGACCAGCGGAATCAGCGACCAGACCATGTCGCGGTTGTTGTTGAGAATCCGAGGTTTGCTGTTTGCCACATCTCCAGTATCCCCTCTGTGCGGCAGTGCTCGGTCGGCGCGTACCTCACAGTCGACCCGACCCCACCGCGGGCATCACAGAAGTGAGATAATCCTGCCTGGGTAACACCCCACCAACCAGGAGGCTACAAACCGATGACGGCCAGCACCGAGTCCACTCGCGCCATGGCGCCAGATCGCAACCTCGCACTCGAACTCGTCCGCGTCACCGAGGCCGGTGCGCTCGCCTCGGGTCGCTGGGTCGGTCGGGGCGACAAGGAAGGTGGCGACGGAGCAGCCGTCGACGCGATGCGTCAGTTGGTCAGCTCGGTCTCCATGCGCGGCGTCGTCGTCATCGGCGAAGGCGAGAAGGACGAAGCGCCGATGCTCTACAACGGCGAGCAGGTCGGCAACGGAAACGGACCCGAGGTGGACTTCGCCGTCGACCCCGTCGACGGAACCACCCTGATGGCCAAGGGCATGCCCAACGCCATCTCGGTACTCGCAGTCGCCGAACGCGGCGCGATGTTCGACCCCTCGGCCGTGTTCTACATGGAGAAGATCGCCGTCGGACCCGATTACGCCGACGTCATCGACATCACCGTCCCCGTCGCCGAGAACATCGCCCGCATCGCCAAGATCAAGAAGGGTTCCGCCTCCGACGTGACGGTGTGCATCCTCGATCGCCCCCGGCATGCCGAACTGATCCAGCAGGTGCGCGACGCCGGATCACGCATCCGGTTGATCTCCGACGGTGACGTCGCCGGCGCCATCGCCGCCGCTCGTCCCGACTCCGGCACCGACATGCTCATCGGCACCGGCGGAACGCCCGAGGGCATCATCGCGGCCGCCGCGATGCGCTGCATGGACGGCGCGATCCTGGGCCGTCTGGCACCCACGGACGACACCGAGAAGCAGAAGGCCATCGACGCCGGCCACGACCTCGATCGCGTCCTCGACACCAAGGACCTCGTCTCGGGTGAGAACGTCTTCTTCACCGCCACCGGCGTCACCGACGGCGACCTGCTGCGCGGCGTCCGCTACGCGGGCGGCGGAGCACACACCCAGTCCATCGTCATGCGCTCCAAGTCCGGCACCGTGCGCATGATCGACGCCTACCACCGCCTCGAGAAGCTGCGCGAGTACTCCTCGGTGGACTTCGACGCCGACGAATCCGGCCAGGCACCGTCCTTCTGATCCCCGAAACCACGACTGGCAAAGTAAGGCTCATGACGCAGACAGACGAACAGCAGTTCCGGATCGAACACGACACCATGGGAGAGGTTCGCGTCCCCATCGACGCGCTCTGGCGCGCCCAGACGCAGCGTGCGGTGGAGAACTTCCCCATCTCGGGCCGCCCGCTCGAGCGCACCCAGATCCGCGCGATGGGCCTGCTCAAGGCAGCCTGCGCGCAGGTCAACAAGGATCTCGGTCTGCTCGACGGCACATTGGCCGACGCGATCATCGCGGCAGCCAACGAAATCGCCGAGGGCAAGCACGACGATCAGTTCCCGATCGACGTCTTCCAGACCGGCTCGGGCACCAGCTCCAACATGAACGCCAACGAGGTCATCGCGTCGATCGCCAAGGCCAACGGCGTCGAGGTGCACCCCAACGACCACGTGAACATGTCGCAGTCGTCCAACGACACGTTCCCGACGGCCACGCACGTCGCCGCCACCGAAGCAGCCGTCACCTCCCTGGTGCCCGCGCTGCGGCACCTGCACGAGGCTCTGGTGACCAAGGCCACCGAGTGGAAGCACGTCGTCAAGTCCGGTCGCACCCACCTGATGGATGCTGTCCCCGTCACTCTCGGTCAGGAATTCGGCGGCTACGCCCGGCAGATCGAGGCCGGCATCGAGCGCGTCGAAGCCACCCTGCCGCGTCTGGGTGAACTGCCCATCGGCGGCACCGCCGTCGGCACCGGCCTCAACGCACCCGACGGCTTCGGCCCGAAAGTCGTTGCTGCTCTGGTGAAGTCGACGGGCATCGACGCCCTCACCGCCGCCAAGGATTCGTTCGAGGCGCAGGCCGCTCGCGACGGACTGGTCGAGGCATCCGGTGCACTGCGCACCATCGCAGTGTCACTGACCAAGATCGCCAACGACATTCGCTGGATGGGATCGGGACCGCTCACCGGACTCGGCGAGATCGCACTCCCCGACCTGCAGCCCGGCAGCTCGATCATGCCCGGCAAGGTGAATCCCGTTCTGCCCGAGGCTGTCACGCAGGTCGCCGCGCAGGTCATCGGTAACGACGCGGCAGTGGCCTTCGGCGGCGCATCGGGTGCCTTCGAGCTCAACGTCTACATCCCGATGATGGCCCGCAACGTTCTCGAATCCTTCAAGTTGCTCGCCAACGTCTCGGTGCTGTTCGCCGACAAGTGCGTCGTCGGCCTCGAAGCCAACGTCGAGCACCTCAAGACCCTCGCCGAGTCCTCGCCGTCCATCGTGACGCCGCTGAACTCCGCAATCGGCTACGAGGAAGCGGCCGCAGTCGCCAAGCAGGCATTGAAGGAAAAGAAGACGATCCGTCAGACCGTCATCGACCGCGGACTGATCGGCGACAAGCTCAGCGAAGCAGAACTGGACAAGCGCCTCGACGTCCTGGCCATGGCGAAGGTCAAGGACTAGTTTCGCTGCTCTATCCGCAGGACCCGCAGGACCCACTGCACCCTTGAACGCGCCCGCCCCCGGTTGGATCAATGTGGGTTTCAGTCACTCAGACTGCAACAAAGTCGCATTGATCCGACCGGGGGCGGGTCGCTTTCGAAAGGGGCCGAAACCTCAGGCCAGGTGCGCGAGTTCTTCGCGTGCCTTCAGGCCGTCCTCGCCCAGATCGGTGCGGTCGAAGATCTTCCAGCCTGCGAGCAACGGCTTGAACACCTTGTCGCGTTCCTGGTCGGCGTCGTAGATGCCGGCTTCGGCGAGGGCGGCGATGCTGCTGCCGCGGTCCGGAAGCTCGATCTCGGGGATCTTGAAGCCGTTGATACGGTCGGCCACTGCGCGAGCAGCCTGATCGGGTACGACAGCGAATGCCTCGTCGAGGATGCTGGCGAAGAATGCCGACTGCAGCTCGTCGTCGTCGGCGATTCTGCCGAGGATGGTGGCCAGCACCGGATCCTTGCCCAAAGCGATGGTGTTGCGGTTACGCAGGGCGGCGGCAGCTTCTTCGATTGCGAAGTGCGCCAGGATGTCGAGCAGCCGCTGGCTGGGCGCGTCGAATCCGAGGGTCATGTGTTCCATCCGCACTCGCTCGAGGGCGACCGGATCGACAGCGCGGGTGAGCACCAGGAAGTTGCGCAGCACGATCGACTGTCGGTTCTCTTCCGACGTCCAGCGGCCCGTCCACTTCCACCAGGCACCGAGGCCGGTGAGGGCGTGGGCCAGTTCCCGGTGGTAGGCGGGGAGGTTGTCGGCCACCAATACGCCCACCGTGGCGGACAGAATTTCGACGTCGCTCAGGTGCGACTGCTCGGGCGACCAATCCTCGCCGCCGAGGAACGCGAAGTTCTTGCCGTCGTCGAACGGCGCGAGCTCATGGGGGTGCCAATCACTCGCTGCCTCGATATGGCGTCGTAGATTCTCTTCGACCGCGGGCTCCAAACGGACCAGCAGATCACCGTCGGACAGGTTCGTAGACATGCGGTAACCGTAGCGCCTGCCGCCGAGCGTCCGACGTCGCGCCCCTGACCTCTGTGAATTCTCCTAACGCCAGGTCGTTGCGGGTCTATCCTCAGGTGCATCCAATCATCGACGTGAGGACTCCTCATGATGCGGTCGGGTCGAAATTTTCTGTGTCTTTCTGTCGTGTGCCCTCTGGTTCTGTTGGCAGGGTGCTCCGAAGACGCACCCACCGCAGACAGTCCACCGGCGTCCGAGCCGGTGCCGACCGAGGATCTGTCGCCCGGCCAGGTTGCCGGCGTCGACGTTCCGGCCGGTCGCGTCGACGATGCGGTCGGCAAGCTCGACGGTATCGCCGACGAACTGATGGCGTCGTCGAACATTCCGGGTATGGCCATTGCCGTCGTGCACGGTTCCGACGTCGTCTACTCGAAAGGCTTCGGCGTTCGCGAAATGGGCAAGGACGACCCGATCGACGGCGCACCGTGTTCCAGCTGGCCTCGCTGTCCAAGTCGGTGGGTGCGACGGTGGTCGCGTCACAGGTGGGAGCGGGTGTGATCGACTGGTCGACGCCGGTGGTCTCCGAGCTGCCGTGGTTTGCGCTGGACGATCCGTGGGTGACTCAGAACATCACGGTCGGCGACTTCTACGCGCATCGAAGCGGACTCCCAGAGCA
The DNA here is from genome assembly GCF_001426165.1 of Rhodococcus sp. Leaf233. NCBI lineage: Bacteria > Bacillati > Actinomycetota > Actinomycetes > Mycobacteriales > Nocardiaceae > Rhodococcus > Rhodococcus sp. Leaf233. The sequence goes on along the minus strand of NZ_LMRO01000001.1, from coordinate 916,338 downwards.
CGAGGGCGATCTACTCGAAGACCTCGGCTACGACCGGAGACAGATCCTCGAGCGCCTTCGGGAGGTGCCCCTCGATCCGTTCCGTTCCACGTATTACTACACCAACTTCGGGATCACAGCCGCGGCCGAGGCCGTCGCTGCCGCCTCGGGCAAGGACTGGGACACCCTCAGCGAGGACACGATCTACGGTCCGCTCGGCATGACCTCGACCAGCTCGTCGTACTCCGACTACATCGGCCGCGCCGACCGAGCGGTACCTCACGTCCTCGTGGACGGCGAGTATCAGGCCCGATACCAACGCGAACCCGATCCGCAGACGCCGGCCGGTGGCGTCAGCTCCTCGGTGAACGATCTCGCCAGGTGGCTGACGATGCTCATCGCCGACGGCACCCACGACGGGAAGCAGATCGTCGATCCCGACGCCCTCCTTCCTGCCAACAGCGCGCAGATCGTCTCGAGCCCGTCGACGACGGCGGATTCGCGCGCGGGCTACTACGGGTACGGATTCAACGTCTCCACCAGTGCAGCCGGCCGCACGACCGTCAGCCATTCCGGTGCGTTCGCGCTCGGGGCGGGCACGAACTTTCTCTGGATCCCGTCGCTCGACGTCGCCATCGTCGTACTGACCAACGCCGCGCCACTCGGCATCGCAGAAACGGTCACGGCCGAATTCGCCGACCTCGTGCAGTTCGGCGAGGTACGCGAGGACTGGCGAACGCTGTACAAGAATGCTTTCGCCGGTATGAGCGAGCCGGAGGGCGAGCTCGCGGGGAAGACCGCTCCGCCGAATGCCGCTGCGCCACAACCGCTCACGTCGTACACCGGGGTGTACCAGAACACCTACTGGGGGCCGGCGACCGTCGCGGAGGTCGACGGGAGGCTGGTGTTGACCCTCGGACCGAACTCGACTTCCTACGAGTTGTCGCACTGGGACGGTGATACCTTCGCGTTCGAGCCGACCGGTGAGAACGCACCGGACGGAACGATTTCTCAGGCGACATTCGAGGGGAACACGGTCACACTCGAGTTCTTCGACGGCGATGGATTAGGACGGTTCACCAAGTGACTGATACCCGACAAGCAACCGATATCGTGCAAAACCTGTTCGACGCGTTGAGGCTTCGCGAGACCGATCGCGCGCTGACGCTTCTCGACGAGAAAATCGTGTGGCACAACGTCGGGCTTCCGAAGGTACGCGGAACCTCGAACGTCGGCAGATTTCTGACGCTGCTGGCCAAGCCGGGTTACGGCTTCGACGTCGTCGTGCACAACATCGCGGCCGACGGAGATGTCGTACTCACCGAGCGCACCGACGTCCTGATCTGGCGTCGGCTCCGCGTCGAGTTCTGGGTGTGCGGAACATTCGAGCTGCGCGACGGCAGAGTAGCTGTGTGGCGCGACTATTTCGACAACGTCGATTTCCTGAGAGGTGTTGTGCGAGCAGTACTACGGGCTGCACTCGGCCGGTGACCCATGTGAGTGGAACTTCGTAGCAGGCTACGAAGTTCCACTCACGAGGGGCGTCAGGCCCCTGACGGACCGAATTCCTCGAGCATTTCGGTCACCAGTGCAGCGATCGGTGAACGTTCACTGCGAGTGAGGGTGATGTGCGCGAAAAGCGGGTGCCCCTTGAGCTTTTCGATGACGGCAGCGACGCCGTCGTGTCGTCCGACCCGCAGGTTGTCTCGTTGCGCGACGTCGTGGGTGAGCACGACACGTGAGCCCGACCCCAGTCGGGACAGGACCGTGAGCAGCACATTGCGCTCGAGTGACTGCGCCTCGTCGACGATCACGAACGAATCGTGGAGCGATCGGCCACGAATGTGCGTCAGCGGCAACACTTCCAGCATTCCGCGGGCGATGACTTCTTCCATCACCTCGGGGCTCGCGAGTCCTTCGAGGGTGTCGAAGACAGCCTGGCCCCACGGGCCCATCTTCTCACTCTCACTGCCGGGGAGGTAGCCGAGTTCCTGCCCACCGACGGCGTATAGAGGCCGGAAGACAACAACTTTCCGATGTGAGCGACGTTCGAGGACGGCCTCGAGTCCGGCAGTGAGAGCCAGTGCGGACTTACCGGTGCCGGCCTTGCCGCCGAGCGAGACGATGCCGATGCTCTCGTCGAGCAGAAGATCGAGCGCCACACGCTGTTCCGCCGAACGACCGTGCAGGCCGAACGCCTCACGCTCGCCGCGCACGAGCTGCAGCTGCTTGTCGGGCGTGACGCGTCCCAGTGCACTCTGCCGTCCGGCAAGCAGTCGAACTCCGGTGTGACACGGCAAGTCTCGGGCCTCGACGAGATCGATGACACCGTCGTTGAACAGGGTGTCCACGGCATCGGAGGGCACCTCGAGCTCGGTCATACCGGTCCAACCGGACGGCACGACGTCGTGAGCGTGGTACTCGTCGGCGGGAAGCCCGACAGCACCGGCCTTGACGCGCAGCGGGATATCTTTGCTGACCAACACCACATCTTTGCCCTCGGCCGCCAGATTCAGGGCGCAGGCGAGGATTCGAGAATCGTTGGAGTCGGTACGGAATCCGACGGGAAGCACCGACGGATCGGTGTGATTGAGCTCGACTTGCAGTGTGCCGCCGGACGTTCCGATGGGGACCGGCTGATCGAGTCGGCCGAATTCTACGCGAAGGTCGTCGAGCATGCGCAAGGATTCCCGCGCGAACCATCCCAGTTCGTGATGGTGGCGTTTGCCCTCCAACTCGCTGATCACGATCAACGGAAGTACCACATTGTGCTCGGCGAACCGGATGACTGCCCACGGATCCGACAGCAGGACCGAGGTATCGAGCACGAATGTCCGAAGAGGGGCGGAAACGGAGCGTGAAGTGGTCACGTGGGGCTCCTACGTTTGCGCGGCACCGCGCAAACTCTGTCGCTCGGCCGGTCGGGTCCGATGTGTCAGGTGACACGAGGACCGGGTACCGGCCCTCTCGCGCTCACTAGCTCAGTCACGTATCAGAACCTCCCGCACAGGCAGCTTCCCCGCTGCCTGTTACTGCCGACGGTACCGCCGAAATCCGGTATCGGCTCGCTGGAAGTCTGGCGTGTCGGTGAACAACGCGTTACGGCCGATTCGCCCCAGGTCGGCGGGACGTTCGGTGCCGAGACCGCCCTCCCCCTTCGGATCAATGTGGCTTTGTTGCACTCAGATCGACTGATAGCCACATTGATCCGACCGGGGGCCAGCGTGAAAGAACCACTGCAGACGTCCGAACGATGCAATGGTCCATTGACGCGACCGGGGTGGGCAGGAAAGCCAGGGTCAGCCCAGCAATCCCCAGTCTTCGAGGCCCTCGTACAACGGCTTGCTCTGTGCCAGTTTCACGACGCGTTCTTTCAGGGCGTCGGTGGCCTGCCCGGTGGCCAGGGCGGTTGCGATGATGTCGGCGACCTCGGTGAACTCGGCTTCGCCGAATCCGCGGGTGGCGAGTGCGCCGGTGCCGATGCGCAGGCCGGAGGTGACCATGGGCGGGCGTGGGTCGAAGGGCACGGCATTGCGGTTGACGGTGATGCCGACCTCGTGCAGGAGGTCTTCTGCCTGCTGGCCGTCGAGCTCGGAGTTGCGGAGGTCGACGAGGACGAGGTGCACGTCGGTGCCGCCGGTGAGGACGGAGACGCCCTTGTCGGCGACGTCGGCGCCGGTGAGCCGCTCGGCGAGCAGCGACGCGCCGAGGAGGGTGCGTTCCTGACGTTCCTTGAACTCGGGCGTCGCAGCGATCTTGAAGGCGACGGCCTTCGCGGCGATGGCGTGCATCAGCGGCCCACCCTGCTGGCCGGGGAACACGGCGGAGTTGAGCTTCTTGGCCCATTCCTTCTTGGCGAGGATGATGCCGGAGCGCGGTCCGCCGAGGGTCTTGTGCACCGTCGAGGACACGACGTCTGCGTAAGGCACGGGTGAGGGGTGCACGCCTGCGGCGACGAGTCCGGCGAAGTGCGCCATGTCGACCCAGAGCAGTGCGCCCACTTCGTCGGCGATGGAACGGAACGCAGCGAAGTCCTGGTGGCGCGGGTAGGCCGACCAGCCGGCGATCAGCACCTGGGGCTTGGCGGCGATGGCCTGCTTGCGCACCTCGTCCATGTCGATGCGGTGATCTTCTTTCGACACCCCGTAGGACTCGACCTCGTAGAGCTTGCCCGAGAAGTTGAGCTTCATGCCGTGGGTGAGGTGGCCGCCGTGGGCCAGGTCGAGGCCCATGATCTTGTCGCCCGGGTTGATCAGTGCCATCAGTACCGCGGCGTTGGCCTGCGCACCGGCGTGCGGCTGCACGTTGGCGAACTCTGCACCGAAGAGTTCCTTGGCGCGATTGCGGGCGAGGTCCTCGACGATGTCGACGTGCTCGCAGCCGCCGTAGTAGCGGCGTCCGGGGTAGCCCTCGGCGTACTTGTTGGTCAGGACGCTGCCCTGGGCCTGCAGAACCGCGCGGGGCACGAAGTTCTCCGAGGCGATCATCTCGAGGGTGTCGCGCTGACGTCCCAGTTCACCTGCCATCGCCGCGGCGACCTCGGGATCGAGCTCGGCCAGTGACAGGTTGTTGACGTCAGTCATAACAGGAGTCTCCAAGGGACAGCAGAGTAAGGGGGCATCAATAAACAACGGACCTGGGCCAGTTTACGAGACGCGTACTGCGCCCGGTGTCAGTGGCTCGTCGAGCAGTCTGCCGAACAGCTGTGCCCGCTCACTGGCGGTCTCACCCTGGTCCAACCAGCCGGCGAGAAGCTTGTAGCCCTCGACGTAGGTGCTGATGTACGCCCGCCACAGCGGCGAGGACAGAAAGCGCAGACTGTGCCGTGCGCGCTGCGGCGAGGCAAGCGACCATCGCTCCAGGTAGGCGGCCACATCGTCCTCGCTCTTGTGCTGATCGTGCAGCAACAGCGCGGCGTCCTGGCGAACCCCCAGCAGTTGGCTCGACGCCGCCGAGAGTCGCTCGGCCTTGTCGCCGTCGAATCGCAGTCCGAGGTCGGCGTAGATTTCTTGCGCCCACGCGCCCCAGCCTTCGCCGACGATCGCCCCGAGAGCGTGGTCGGCGAGCCCCTCGGCCATCAGGCACTGCGGGGTGTTGACCACGAACAATGTCTGCTCGAGTTGTCCTGCACCGACGAGCCCCGTCTCCTTGCGGCAGTGCTCGGTGTGGTGGCCGGGGTAGGACTCGTGCGCGATCAGGTGGGGCAGGTTGGCCATCTGCTGTTCGATGTCTGAGTTGATCGCGACGGTGGACTGAAAGTTGCCGAGGTAGTAGTTGAAGCCGGACCACGGCTTGTCGCCGACTACCTCGTACGTCACCTTCTCGTTCTCGGGCAACGAGTATTCGGCGCGGACACGGTCGCGCAGCGCGGACGAGAACGCCTCGACGCAGTCCTGCAGTCGATCCGCTGGAATGACGTCGGCGCGGCGGTGGGCGATCAACCGTTCGCTCAGCGAGCCGGGTCCGGGGAGCACCTCGTCCATCTTGCGATGCGCCTGCAGGTACTGGTCCTGATCCCCCGGTGCGATTCGAACGTCGAAGTAGGCGTGGACCTCGTCGACGAAGCCGATGTTCTCGCCTGCGAACTTGCGCGCGGAGCATTCCAACGCCCGCAGGTGGACGTCGAGAAACGTCCGGCGTTCCGCTGTCAGTTCGACGTTGCCGAGCTCGGCGCGCAGTGTCTGCGCTCGACGGACGAGCTCACGCGGCTCCGGCACCGGGGCGTTCTCGGTGATTCGACGCAGTTCGGGATCACCGGTGTACGCGTCGACGAAACCGTCTTCGAGTCGGTCGAAACTCAGGCCCAGCAACAGGTATTCGCGAACCAGGGAAGCAGCATCCATATCCGAACCCTAGTACGGCGAACGACCCCGCCCGTGCGCGGTGGACAGGCACCGAGCACAATCTGGAACCATGCGACTCGCGCCCGACAGGAGCACCGCCGAATCCTCAGCAGCTCCGATGCTCAGGTGGCGTGCGTGAGCGAGTCCAGTCCGTACGTCGAGTTCGACCGTGTGCAGTGGCGCACGCTGCGTCAATCCACACCGCTGGTACTCACCGAGGAAGAACTGGTCGGCCTGCGCGGTCTCGGTGAGCAGATCGATCTGGACGAGGTGGCCGAGGTCTATCTGCCGCTGGCCCGACTGATTCATCTCCAGGTGGCCGCGCGCCAGCGGTTGTTCGCGGCGACGGCCACGTTCCTCGGTGAGAAACATCCCGATCGACAGGTTCCGTTCGTCATCGGCGTAGCGGGCAGCGTCGCGGTCGGTAAATCCACCACTGCCCGTGTGCTGCAAGCACTCCTGGCCCGGTGGGATCACCATCCCCGCGTGGACCTCGTCACCACGGACGGTTTCCTGTATCCGACGGCCGAGCTCATGCGCCGAGGGATCTTGCACCGCAAGGGCTTTCCCGAAAGTTACGACCGACGCAAGCTGCTCAGGTTCGTCACCGAGGTCAAGTCCGGAACCGAAGAGGTGGGCGCGCCGGTCTATTCGCACGTGTCGTACGACATCGTCAAAGGCCAGTACCACATGGTTCGCCAGCCCGACATCCTGATCGTGGAGGGGCTCAACGTACTCCAGACCGGACCTAGGCTGATGGTCTCGGATCTGTTCGACTTCTCGATCTACGTCGACGCTCGGATCGAGGACATCGAGAGCTGGTACGTCAAACGATTTCTGGCGCTACGCAAGACCTCGTTCACCGACCCGTCCTCCCATTTCCATCACTATGCAGGATTGTCCGACGATCACGCGCAGATCGCGGCCGAGGATCTGTGGCATTCGATCAACCTGCCGAACCTGGTGGAGAACATTCTGCCGACGCGTCCGCGAGCAACCATGGTGCTGCGCAAGGACAACGACCACGCGATCAACCGGCTGCGCCTGCGAAAGTTGTAGGTCCAGGTCGTGAGTGGAAGTTCGTAGCAGGCTACGAGCTGGAGTGGAGCCTGCGGAATGACCAGACGGTCCAGCCGTGCACGTCAGATACCGAACCGGCGGTGCCGTGCGGCGAAGTCGCGGAGTGCGCGCAAGAAGTCGACGCGACGAAATTCCGGCCAATAGGCCTCGGTGAACCAGATCTCCGAATATGCGCTCTGCCACAGCAGGAAACCGGACAGGCGTTGCTCTCCCGAGGTGCGGATGACGAGATCCGGATCGGGCTGCCCCGAGGTGTACAGGTGACTGTCGATACCGTCGACGTTGATCGAGGCCACCAACTCGTCCCCGGTGATGCCCTCGGCGATCTTCTCGGTGACCAGCGACTGCACGGCGTCGGCGATTTCCTGACGACCGCCGTATCCGACGGCGACATTGACGTGCGTTCCGGTTCGGCCCTCGGTGCGCGCAGCCGCCTCTTTGAGCCGACGTGAGGTCGATGCAGGCAGCAGATCGAGAGTGCCGACGAGTTTGACGCCCCAGTTCATCTCGGGTCCGCAGATCTCCTCGACGACGTCGGTGATGATGTCGAGCAGCGAATCGAGTTCGTCGGCATCCCGTCGGAGGTTCTCGGTCGAGAGCAGATAGATGGTGGCCATCTCGATTCCGGCAGCGTCGCACCAGCCGAGCATCTCGGCGATCTTGAGCGCCCCCATGCGGTGGCCGTGCGCGACGTCGGTGAACCCGTTCTCCCGTGCCCACCGCCGGTTGCCGTCACACATCACCGCGACGTGCCGCGGGTGCTGCACACCCTCGAGCTGACTCAACAAACGCCGCTCGTACACGTTGTAGAGAACGCCGCGCACCTTCTGCGGAATGATCACCACTACTTCGTCACCGCTGCTCTCATCACCACGGAGGATCACCTTACGCCGACGTCTTCGAGCGGGCGGCCGGTACAGTAGCGTCCGAACCTACGGTTGCGTAGGTTCACTACGGCGGAACGGGAGGTCATCTTTCATGACGATGTTCGGACTGGACGAGATACCCGTCAAACCACGCATGCGTGGCTGGATTCACCTGTACGCCTTCGGCGTCGCGGTGGTGTGCGCGATCACCCTCGTCACCATGGCGTTCAGCCTGGTGTCGGTCAGCGCAGGCATCGCGACGGGAATCTATTCGATCACCGTGTGCGGGGTGTTCGGCGTCAGCGCCACCTATCACCGCGTGCACTGGAAGACCACCGCGTCGCAGATCTGGATGAAACGCGCCGACCACTCCATGATCTTCCTGTTCATCGCCGGTAGCTACACCCCGTTCGCCGTACTGGGTCTGCCGGCCGCGACAGGACGAACTCTGTTGATCGTCGTGTGGATCGGAGCGATCTGCGGGGTGGCTCTGAAGATGCTGTGGCCCACCGCTCCCCGCTGGGTCGGGGTACCGCTGTATCTCGTGCTCGGCTGGGCCATCGTGCCGGTCGCTCCCACCCTGATCGAGCACGTCGGCTTCGCACCGTTCCTGCTGCTATTGGTCGGCGGCATCTTCTACAGCGTCGGGGCGATCCTCTACGCCACCAAGTGGCCGAATCCGTGGCCCACGACATTCGGCCATCACGAGTTCTTCCACGCAGCAACGGTGTTGGCGGCAATTTGCCACCTCGTGGCAGTGTGGCTCGTCCTGTTCTGACGACGCGTCGGAAGGCTCGGAACACCGCGTCGGCGACGTCACTTCCGCAGTGCGGCCGCCAGATCCTCGACCGACGTCACAGGCCGGTCGCAGACGAATCCGCGACACACGTACGCCGTTTCCTGCCCGTCGACGGGCGGTCGGCCCGTCAGCAGCGCAGACGAGTCGGCCGATCCTGCGACCACCACGGAACCTCCGGGTGCCAGCGATCGCGCGGCGGCGAGCAACTCACCGCCCGGTGCGAGCGACACGGCGACCTGAATCGGGCCGCGCACCGACGCCTCGGCCACGGCCAGCCAGTGACCACCCGACCTCGGGGCGCGTTCGAGGATGGCCGCTGCTCGTGCGAGCGAGGCAGCGGCCAATTCTGCGTACCGTGCGGACGATTCGTGATCGACGAGGGCGGCCGCGGTGAGCAGCGCCTCAGCCATCGTCGACGCTCCCGACGGAGTCGCACCGTCGATCGGATCCCGCGGCCGGGTCACCAGGGTCTCGGCATCGTCGGCCGTGTCGAACCAGCTGCCGGCGTCGTCGGGATCGGCGAAGTGCTCGATCGCAGCGTCGAGGATCGTCGTCATCCGCCGGGTCCAGACCGCGTCGCCGGTGGCCTGGAACAGCGTGGCCGCGGCCACGGCGAGGCAGGCGTAGTCCTCGAGCACTCCGGTGGCCTCACCCACTGCGCTACCGAGGGACGCCCGCCGGACACGTCCCGATTCGACGTGAGTGGCGAACAGTTGCTCGCCGCATTCGACGGCCGCGTCGACCCAGGTCGGTTCGTACGCGCCGGTTCCAGCCTCGGCCAATGCGGTGATGGCCAGTGCGTTCCACGCGGTGACCACCTTGTCGTCTCGACCGGGTTGCGGCCGCGACGCTCGAGCCGCCGACAACGCGTTCCGGATGCGGGCGAACCGGTCGTAGTCCTCGGGCTCGGCGGGCAGTTGCAGCACGGACATACCGGCCTCGAACGTGCCGGCGGAATTCACCGCGAACAGGCCCGCAGCCCATACACCGTCTTCGAAACCGAGGGTGTCGACCAGCTGCTCGGGCGTCCACACGTAGGTCAGACCTTCGACTCCTTCGGTGTCGGCATCGAGCGCCGACGCGAAACAGCCGTTGGCCGTGCGCAATTCACCGAGCAGGAATCGTGCGGTATCCGACGCCACCCGACGCACCAGCGGATCATCGTCGACCCGGGCGGCGTGCGCGTAGAACCGCAGCAGCAGCGCATTGTCGTAGAGCATCTTCTCGAAGTGCGGAACGATCCATTCGGCGTCGACCGAATACCGTGCGAAGCCGCCGGCGAGTTGGTCGTACATGCCTCCACGCGCCATTGCCGCCGCGGTACGTCGAACCACGTCGAGTACCTCACCGTTGCCGGTGCGCTCGTAGTGCCGGAGCAGACCCTCGAGCAGTGCACCCGGTGGAAACTTCGGTGCCCGGCCGAAGCCGCCGTACGTGGTGTCCTCGTCGGCGCAGACCGCCGCGACGGACGCGGCCAGAAAATCGGCGTCTATCGGTCGTCCGCCGGCCGGAATTCCGGAGCTCTGTTTGCGTAGTTCGGTGACGATGGCCGCGGACGCGTCGAACACCTCCTGTCGCCGGGTGGACCAGGTATCGGCGATTGCGGTCAGTAATTGTTCGAAGGAGGGCATCCCCTGGCGCGGGGCCGGTGGGTAGTACGTCCCGCAGTAGAACGGTTCGGTCTCGGGTGTGAGGAAACAGGTCATCGGCCAACCGCCCTGACCGGTCATCGCGACAGTGGCGTTCATGTACACCGCATCGAGGTCGGGGCGTTCTTCCCGATCGACCTTGATGCACACGAAGTGCTCGTTCATCAGGGCCGCGGTGGCCTCGTCCTCGAACGATTCGTGTGCCATGACATGACACCAGTGGCACGCCGAGTACCCGATGGACAACAGGATCGGGACGTCGCGATCACGCGCGGACTGCAGTGCCTGCGGTCCCCACTGCTGCCAGTGCACCGGATTGTCCGCGTGCTGACGCAGATACGGACTGGTGGATTCGCCCAGCGTGTTCGCGTCGAGCATCAGGGTTCGTCGGAGACAGCTGGTTTGTCGGAGACAGCGGGTTTCGGACGGCTGGTGTCCGGTTGTGGGCTCGGCGTGATGCCCCCACGATCGGTGCCCTCGTCGAGCGCCTGATCCAGCGTGGGATCTTCTTTCTCGAACGTCGTGGGCAGACGCTTGATCTTCTTGTTCATGGACCAGATCAGCAGCGCCGTTCCGACCAGCAACGCCACGAGGATCACCAGACCGATCGGCGACGACTTGCCGAACTCGGGCCCCGTGGGCTGCTGGGCGAGGATCGACACGATCATTGTTCGGTCTCTTCTATTCCCGCGAACAGATCGGTCTCGGGCAGTGACGTGGTCACGCGGGTGCGGGCGAGCTCGAACTCCTCGGTGGGCCACAACTTGCGTTGGACGTCCACCGGCACCGCGAAGAACGCTCCGTTGGGATCGATCTGCGTCGCATGGGCTCGCAGTGCGTCGTCGCGCTGCTCGAACCAGTTGCCCACGTCGACCTGCGTGGTGATGCGCTCCATGATCTCGTCGCGCTGACCGTCCCACCGCTTCAGCCAGTCGACGAACGGGCTTTCCTCGCCGCGATCGATGAACCAGTCGTGGAAGAGCTGCATGCGCTTACGCAGGAAACCGTGCGAGTAGTAGAGCTTGAGCGGAGTCCACGGCTCACCCGCATCGGGGAAACGCTCGGGATCGCCCGCGGCTTCCCACGCGGCCATCGAGACCTCGTGGCAGCGGATGTGATCGGGATGCGGGTAGCCACCGCGTTCGTCGTAGGTGGTGATGACGTGGGGCTTGAAGTCTCGAACCACCTTCACCAACGCCTCGGTGGACACCTCCAAAGGCACCAGCGCGAAGCAGCCCTCGGGCAGCGGCGGCAGCGGATCGCCCTCGGGGAGTCCCGAGTCCTCGAATCCGAGCCACGTCTGCTGTACCCCGAGGATGCGCGCGGCCTCGGCCATCTCCTCGCGTCGAACCTCCCTGATCCGTTGGTGGACGCCCGGAATGTCCATCGCCGGATTGAGGATGTCCCCTCGCTCGCCGCCGGTGAGCGTGACGACCAGAACGTCGTGCCCTTCGGCCGCATAGCGGGCCGTGGTCGCAGCACCTTTGCTGGACTCGTCGTCGGGATGGGCATGCACTGCCATGAGCCGCAGTCCGGACACGTTCTTCCTCACCTCGGATTCGCCTTGTTCTTGCCTGCCCTATAGTTCCACCTGACGCCGACATGCCCCCAGCGGCACCCCCGATTTCACTCCGAGAGCTGACATGACCAACGCACTTCCCGCAGGTAGATACCCGTCGGGTTCCGGTCCGAGCGGCATTCGGCGAGCTCCGAAACGTGCGACGAAGATCGCACTGGTGGCACTGGTCCTGCTGGTCGGGCTCGGCGTGGCCTACTACGCGTACACGAAATTCTCGGTCAAGCCCGTCGAAGGCAGCCAGCTTTCGTTCGACATCGTCGACGAGAGCACGATGTCGATCCGATTCAGCGTCACCCGAGAGAACCCGGAGCAGCCGGCGGTGTGCATCGTCCGCGCTCGTTCTCGCGACGGTTCCGAGACGGGACGGCGCGAGGTGTACATCCCACCGGAGTCCTCCTCGACCACGGTGGAGCTCACCACCGACGTGACGACGTCGTCCCCACCCGCCGTCGGAGACGTGTACGGCTGCAGCCTCGATGTTCCCGAGTATTTACGAGCCCGATAGGCGAAGAGCCTGTTCGTGGTAAGCTCGGGTCGTACACGGCTGCCGCACAGGTGCCGTGTATTGCTGCATTGCGGGCAGGGTTACCTGCGTCAACGATGTCGACGGCTCCAGGATGCGGGCCGACCAAGGGGATCCATCCATTGGAGTCCCCTCTTCGTTGCGTGCCCTACCGCCTAGAAACCGGAATCGAACTCGAGATTCCGACTACGAGGGAGTGATCGAGATGACCGAGACCCAGGTGACCTGGCTTACCCAGGAATCACACGACAGGCTCAAGAGCGAACTCGACCAGCTCATTTCCAATCGCCCCGTCATCGCCGCCGAGATCAACGAGCGTCGCGAAGAGGGCGATCTGAAGGAGAACGGCGGCTACCACGCTGCGCGCGAGGAGCAGGGCCAGCAGGAAGCACGCATTCGTCAGCTGCAGGAACTGCTCAACAACGCGAAGGTCGGCGAGGCGCCCACCCAGTCGGGCGTGGCTCTGCCCGGATCCGTCGTCAAGGTCTACTACGACGGCGACGAGTCCGACACCGAGACCTTCCTGATCGCCACCCGCGAAGAGGGTGCCCGCGACAGCAAGCTCGAGGTGTACTCCCCCGCGTCCCCGCTGGGTGGATCGCTCATCGACGCGAAGGTCGGCGACACCCGCGAGTACACCCTGCCCAACGGCAAGACCATGAAGGTCACGCTGGTCAGCGCAGAGCCGTACCACACCTGATTCGAGTCTTTTCTCGAACAACACCCCCGGTCGCTCAGCGGCCGGGGGTGTTGTCGTTTCGGACGATCTCAGGCAGTCATCGTCTTCTGGTACTTGCGGACCGACAGCGGCACGAACACCACGAGCATCACCACGACCCAGATCAACGTGTACAGGACCGGGTTCTGCAGCGGCCACACCTCGGGCGGTGGGGCCATCGGATTGGTGTTGCCGAACTGCTCACGCACGGCCAGGGTCACCGACGAGATGGGGTTCCATTCCGCGATGGTCTTGAGCACGCTCGGGAAGTTGTCGATCGGCACGAAGGTGTTCGCGATGAACGTGAGCGGGAAGATCACGATGAACGACGCGTTGTTGAAGATCTCCGGGGAGCGCACGATCAGTCCCACCAGAGCCATCACCCACGAAATCGAGTACGCGAACAACAGCAACAGCACGTAACCGAGCAGAGCGTCGAAGAACGACGACGTGATGCGCCAGCCCACGATAAGTCCGGTGATGGACATGATCGTGATGGTGACGACGTTGTTGCCGACGTCGGCGGCCGTCCGCCCGATGACGACGGCAGATCGCGCCATCGGCAGCGACCGGAAGCGGTCCATGACGCCCTTCTGCAGATCCTCGGCCAGTGAGGATCCGGTGATGGACGCACCGAAGATCATCGTCTGAACGAAGATGCCGCCCATCAGGAAGCTCTTGTAGTCGATACCGGGTACGTCGATGGCACTGCCGAAGACATAGGCGAACAACAGCACGAACATGATCGGTGACAGCGTTGCGAAGAACAGCAGATCGGGAACTCGCTTGAGCTTGATCAGGTTTCGCTTGGTGATGATCGCCGAATCCAGGAGAACGTTGCTCATTTCTCTTCCTCCGCAGCCTCGGGCTCGCCGGTGGTCTGACCGGTCAGAGACAGGAACACATCGTCGAGGTTCGGCCGTCGCAGACCGACGTCGACCACCCCGATCCCTGCAGCTTCCAGACGGCTCAACGCCGTGGACAGATCCTTCGATCCACCGTTGACCGGCATGACGATCCGTCCCACCTGTTCGTCCAGGGTGGGCGGCTCGACGCCGATCGGGGTCAGGATCTCCTTGGCGCGATCGGCCTGAGATCGGTCCGTGAGTACGAATTCGATTCGCTCGCCGCCCGTTTGGGCCTTCAGCTCGTCGGCGGTGCCGCGCGCGATGATCTTGCCCTTGTTGAGGACGATGATCGAATCGGCGAGCCGGTCCGCCTCCTCGAGGTACTGCGTCGTCAACAGGATCGTCGTTCCGTCACGGACGAGATCTGCGATGAACTCCCACATCGTGATTCGGCTGCGGGGGTCGAGACCGGTGGTGGGTTCGTCGAGGAACACCACCCGTGGCCTGCCGATCAGACTGGCCGCGATGTCGAGTCGGCGACGCATGCCTCCGGAGTACTGCTTGGCGGTGCGGTCGCGTGCGTATTCGAGGTCGAATCTGCTCAGCAGCTCGTCGGCGCGTTTCCTCGCTTCGGCCTTGCGCAGCCCGAACAGTCTGCCGACCATCTCCAGATTTTCGTACCCGGTCAGATACTCGTCCACGGCCGCGAACTGGCCCGTCAGGCCGATCGTCCCCCGAACCTCGTTGGCTTGCTTCGCTACATCGAGCCCGAACACCCGCGCCGAACCGGACGTTGCCTGCAGCAGAGTGGCCAGGATCCGCACCGCCGTCGTCTTGCCCGCACCGTTGGGGCCGAGCACACCGAGCACCGTGCCCTCGGGAACCGTGAAATCGATCCCGTCGAGCGCGACGTTCTTCCCGTACCGAAGTACCAGGTTCTCTACTTCTATAGCGTTCGCCATGGCCCTCTCCCCGTTTCTTCCACTGTCGGTATAAGGACTTCCGAACGCGTAGAGATTAACCGGTTTTGATGGGACCGGGCGTCCACAGGCCGGAACGCTGGATCTCGGTGGCTGTGATCTTCGCCGGCTGAGCCGATCGGTCGTACGGTGTGTACTGCTCGATCGATCCCCAGTCGCGATCCCAGTCCCCGTCCAGGTACGACGGGATGGTGCGGGCCGAGGCAACGACATCGATCCATCCGAGCGGGCCGCCACCGAAATGGTCCTGCCATGCGTTGGTGATGACGGCACCGCTGCGGTCCGGCAACACCCGGTACTGCGGAACTTCGGCAACCCCGAGTCGGTGATCGAACGGATGCTGACACGGAAAGTTGAAGCCCACCTCCCAGTCCAACAGCACCGGATTCTCGCGCCCGACCACCTCGTTCAACGTCTGGGTACGCGGCACCCGCGGCGGGGTGACCGCGAGCCACTGGTCGGGGTCACGGTCGGTGTCACTCAGTATTAAACGAATCATGTTGCTGCCGGCGGGAATCAGGTCCATCGGCACCCGCAGGTTGCGCCACGACGGCGTCGGGCCGATGTCGATGGGCGTCACCCGCCCCTGCGCCCGGCCGTCCACTCCGTACTCGAGTTCGAGGTTCTGGCCGTAGGTGACGATGCCGTCGGAGTTCACCGAGCGGATGCGTCCGGCCGCGGCAATGGAGACGAGCTGACCGGGGTCGGCGGGCAGCGCGTACCAGCCGGTGGTCAGGGTGGCGGGAGTGTCCGATCCGAACGACCCCAGTACCGGCACGGTCGCAGGGTCGAGGCCGTACGGCAGTGCACTGCCCCCGGTTCCGGCTCCGGTGGTCGACGTCGGCTGTTGCTGATCCTCGGTGTCGACGGTGTTCGAGGTGCCCGACGCCGAGGATTCCTTGTCTGCGGTGAGGTCCCGCGCAACCCCGTCCGGGGTGAAACCGTCGTTCTCGGCCCCGAGAGCAGCGAAGGCGTCGCCGCTGACCGGTTGCAGCACATCGGCATTCGGGTTCGTCTCGAGCAGCACGTCGTTCGCAAGTCCACACGTGTTGCCGGCCAGCGCCGACAGGTTCGATTTCGCGACCGAGTACGACGGCCACTGAGCCACCGCGCCCTTGACCATCGATGCCACGGCCAGCAGCACCATCAGACCTGCGGCCAAGGCGATCGGTGGCACCGACCACCATCGCGCCATCGGCTTGTCGGCGCGGACGTACGGCGCACGCAGATGGAACCACACGGCGGCGACCAACAGCAGTACCGTCAGGCCGAGGAACATCGTCGAGATGCCGAGACCGGCCACGAGAATCGGCTTGTCCCAGAACGGAACTCCCCACGCCGAGACGTACCAGTAGCCGTTGGTTCCGGTGAAGGCGACCGCCGTCAGGAACGACACGGCCGCTGCGAACAGCAACCGGTTGCGCCGCGAACGGAGCACCGCTGCGCCGGTTGCCACGGCCGCGAGCACCGCAACCGAGGCCGCGAGCCCGGCGAACACGCCGAAGTGATGCGTCCATTTGGTGGGGGTGATCATCATCAACGCCATGGCCCCGACGGTGATGCCGACGATGCGTCGAGCGGGTCCGGTGGCGGTGCCGGGAATCTTGCCGCCCTTGCGCAGCATCGCGATCACCACCGCGATCAGCGAGACGACCATGACGAACACCCCGAACCGACGCGCCAGCGAGCCGTCGATGTCCATGTTCATCAGCCACTGGTAGCGCAGGTACTCCTCGAACCACGCCTGGCTCGGCCCGGCCGCAGTGTGCACCCGCTGCATCTCGAGCATGCCGGCCACGGTCTGATTCCCGAACGCGAAGACGAGTACCACGGTGCCCGACGCCACCAGCGGGGCGAGCAGTGTTGCCGCGCCGAGTGTAGTGGTGCCGAACGCGCGGGCGCGGGCGACGACGATCTGAATCACCGGCCGGGCACCGGCAATCAGTGGCGCGAAACAGATGAAGCCCGACGGTGCGCACGTGACCGTCAACGCGGCGATCAGAATCGCCGCCGCCGCAGGCAGCAGTCGCCGTGTCGCGATGGACCGCTCCACCGAACACCACGTCAGCAACACGCCCAGAGCCACGAACGGCTCCGGGCGCAGACCGTTGTTGTACGGCAACCAGAACGCCAGCATCACCAGCCCGCCGGTCCACAACGCAGTTTTCGACGCGCGGGCAGCGGCACCGAACCGCGGGATCACCTCACGACTGAGGACGAGCCAGACGACGACGCCGCAGATCAACGTCGGGATCCGCATCCACACACTGGCCGTCGACACGTGCGAGAGGAGGGTGAACATGTCGTACAACGGTGTGCCGAACGGTGTTTCGGGCACCCCGAAGTAACGGAAGTAGTTGGCCATGTACCCGGCGTGATCGGCCGTGCGTGCCATGCCCAGTTGATAGCCGTCGTCGGAGGTGTTCGCGCCGATGACGTGCCACACCAGCAGCGTCCCGATCACCACCGCGTCGGCCGGCCCGAAGCTCCACCAGCGACGCGGCAGGAACCGGCGGGCGCGACGGCCGTCGGACAGATCGAGGCGGTGCAGGGCCACCAGCGATATTCCCGTGGCGAGCACTCCGACGATCATCGCGAACCACTTCAGCGCGCTGGGCGTGGAAGAAAACCTACTGTCCAGCTCGGCCTGCAGCTGCAGACCGGGAACGTTGCCCTGCAGATCACTGAACACTCCGACCAGCTGGGGCCGCACGTCGCCCTCACGGGAGACGGTGTCGTCACCGGTCAGTCCGACAGTGGTCGCGGTGCCGTTCGAGGTGATCGTCAGCAAGCAGTCGCCCGCAGTCGATGGGCTCAGTTCCGCGACCGGCTTCTCGAGCAGGACCGAATCGCGCAGCGTCACCTTCAGTTGCGACGTCTCGCCGCCGGTCACCTCGGCGACGAGACCGTAGCGATAGGCGTCGGGCGATCCCTTGGGCGAAGTGGACAGCAACAGGCCGCCGTCGGAGAGACCGGCCGCGGCTGCACAGGGAACGGTCGCGTCGACGCTGATCGGGGTGTAGCCGACGAGCGGAGCCTCGACATTGCCGACGGTGTCGCTCTGCGGCCAGGTCAACGACGACTGTTGTTGTTCGATCGGCAACAGCGGTATCGAGATCGTCAGCAGGATTCCCACCAGTGCGGAAACGATCGCGACGAGCCGTGCCATGCAAACTTCTCCCACCGATGTCCTGGTCCAGGTCGCTGATCAAGGTACCAGTGCGACCTGTGTGAACCCGGCCGTCAGTTCTCGACCTGCACCGCATATCCCGCTGCGCCCAGGGCGTCGAGCACCGTGCCGCGGTGATCGGGTCCGCGTGTCTCGACGGTCAACATGACGTCGACTTCCTCGAGGCCCAAGCGTCCGCCGGTGCGGGAATGCACGACGTCGACGACACTCGCACCGGCGTCGCGCACGACCCCCAGGACGCCGGTGAGCCCGCCGGGCTTGTCCGAAATCGTCACCCGCACTGCCAGATAACGTCCGCCGGCCCGAAGTCCGTGGGTGATGACATGTGTGAGCAGCAGCGGATCGATGTTTCCGCCGGAGAGCACCGCGCACACCGAACCGGTCAGGCCCAATTCCTCGGCCGAGTGCGTCATCAGCGCTGCCACCGCAGCGGCACCGGCCGGTTCGACGATGAGCTTCGCTCGTTCGATGCACAGCACCAAGGCACGGGACAGCGCGTCCTCACTGACGGTGACGACGTCGTCGACCCAGCCCTGCACATGATCGAACGGCACCGACCCGGGGAGACCGACAGCGATGCCGTCGGCCATCGTCGACATCGACGTCAGCGCGATCGGGTGGCCCGCCTCCAACGACGCCGGCCACGCGGCCGCGCCCTCGGCCTGCACGCCGATTACTCTGACGTCCGGTTTCGTCAGCTTCACCGCAGCAGCGACCCCCGCCAACAGTCCCCCGCCGCCGGTGGGGATCACGATGGTGCCGACATCCGGCATCTGCTGCAGCAGTTCGGTTCCGAGCGTCGCCTGCCCGGCGACGATATCGAGGTGGTCGAACGGGTGGATGAGCGTGGCACCGGTACGGTCGGCGAATTCCCGTGCCGACGTCAGAGCCTCGTCGACGGTATTGCCCACCAGATGAACCGTCGCGCCGTACGCCTTGGTGGCGACGAGTTTGGGCAGCGACACTCCGACCGGCATGAACACCGTCGAGGTGATCCCCACCTGCGACGCGGCCCACGCGACACCTTGAGCGTGGTTGCCTGCGCTGGCCGCCACCACGCCTCGGGCTCGCTGGTCGGCGTCGAGTCGGGCGATGCGGTTGTACGCCCCGCGCGGCTTGAACGATCCGGTGCGCTGCAGGTTCTCGCATTTGAGGCGCACCTCGTGACCGGTCAGGTCGGACAGAATCCGTGACGCGACCACCGGCGTCCGGCGCATGACCGGCTCCAGCAACGCCTCGGCCGAGGCAATATCCGACGTGGTCACCCGAACGATTTCCGACACAACCGCAGTATGCCAGGAAGAATTGCGCCGCCGATCCGGCCGAGGTGCACCGCGTCACTACAGTTGTGGAGTGCAACACCACAGTGCCCGCGACGAGTCGCGCGGAAGTCTGGAGATCAAACACCGTGCGCTGTCGAGAACGGCCATCGCGGCGGCATCGAAGGACCCTCGGGTCACCCGCACCACCGGCGGCATGTCGCGTTTGACCGGCCGCGAACTTCCCCGAGCCGACGTCACCCTCGGAGAAGACACAGTCTCGGTCAACCTCTACATCGGAGTGCGCTGGCCCTCGCAGATCACCGACGTGACCGAGTCGGTTCACCGCACCGTCGAGGCCGCACTGGCGACGATGACCGGCGTGCACGTGCATCGGGTGAACGTGCTGGTGTCGGATACCGCGCTGGACCGTACGGCGCGCGGTCCCACGAACGGTGTTGCTGCCGATGATGTTGCTGCAGCGGTGGTTTCACCTCGACCACCCACGGCCGGTCCCGCGGCGATGCCGGTGGCGCTGGTGTTCGGGTTCGCCCTCCTCGCCGTGGCGTTCGTAGCCGGCCGCGAATTCTTCATCGCTCAGGGACACCTGGACGGCAGTCCATGGATCGCCGATGCCGTGCACTGGGTTTCGCAACTGCACTGGCAGGGGTGGATGATCGCGCCCGCCGTCGGATCGATCGTCGTCGGTGCACTCTTCGTCTTCGCGGGCGTCAAACCTCGGACGAGAACTCATTCGGGATTGGGCGGCCCGACGCCCACCGTCTGGGCCACGCCGACCGACATCGCTCGATTGTGCAGTGCTGCAGCGCAGTCCACCCGCGGAGTCGTGGACGCGCATACCGTCGTCACACGCAGGAAGATCGAGGTCCGGGTGCAGCGAGATCGAGCTGTTTCTCCGGACAGTGCCGACGCTGCCGTGCGCGCTGCCCTCGGTCCGGTACTGTCCGTCGCCGCGGGTGGGCGGCGTCTGACGGTGCTGCACTCGGTGTCGCAACCGACACGGGTGTCGTAGTGAAAACCTTTGTCGCAGGGGTGGATCGACTCGTTGCCGTGATCGCGGGAGCCACTCTCCTCGCCGGTGGAGGCTTCGCACTTGCGTGGCACTACGACGTTCCGTGGGCACGGGAGACGCTCTCTCGTTTCGAGCGTGCTCGTATTGCCGAACTGCCGCAGCAGGGTTGGTGGGTACCGACTCTGGCAATCGTCGTCGCGGTGGCCGTCGTCGCGGCGCTGGTGTTGTTGATCGGCAACTTCTCACCACGCACGACCGGAACGGCGAGCGTCATCGAGGAGCCACACTTCTCGGCGCATGTGGACCTGAGTGCGATCGCGTCGGGCGTGGCGGCGGAGTTGGCGCAGTTCCCTGGTGTCAGACGGGCCAGGGGAACTGCCATCGACGACCGAGGTATGCCCACCATCACCATATCGGTCTATGCTGCAGCCGATTTCGACGTAGTCGGCTTCATTGCCGAAGCCGAGTCTCGCGCTGCGTTCGTGGCACGGTCTCTGGGCGGCGCGAATGTGGCGACACGCGTCCAACTGCACATCGACAAACGGACCTGACGTCACGTTACGGTGAATCCATGACGGCATCGACGCGTAGCAGATTCGAGCGATGGTCCGGCGGAATGCCCCTCTCTGTCCCGGTGGCATTCGGAGCAGTACTGGTGATTGCCGCGTTCGCCTCGAAACTCGGCGACAGTTCCCTCTACTTCTACGTCCCTCTGGTGTTCGCGATGACTGGGACGATGATCTGGCTCAACGCCCGTCGTGCACCCGATCGAATCGGCCTGCTCCACGCCGCTGTTGGATCAGCACTGCTGATCGGATGTGGCATCGTCGTCGCGGTCTGCGGACTTGCCGGAGGCGTGATGCTGGACTCGACCACCTTCTGGGCATCGATAGCGGTGAGTGCGGCAATCGCAGCACCCATCGGTGCCGGAATCACACCGTTCTCGTCGCCGCGGGCCTGAGTGCGGCTTCGCCGCAGTGGTGTGGCTATGTGCCCCAGATGGCGCATAGCCACACCACTGCCGCAGGCACCTACAACCGCGGGTCCACCGGCTCCGATTCCAGTGCGAGTACCGCGAACACGGCCTGGTGGATGCGATACAACGGTTCACCACGCACCGATCGGTCCAACGCCTCCATGCCGAGCGCGTATTCGCGTAGCGCCATCGACTGCTTGTGTCCCACGTTTCGGTTACGCAGTGCAGTGAGTCGATTAGGGTCGGTGTAATCCGCACCGTAGATCAGCCGCAGGTACTCCCGGCCACGAACCTTCATGCCGGGCTGCATCTTTCCGCGCGGCATGTTGGCCGCCGGTTTGACGACCATTCCCTCACCGCCCTGTGCCGTCAACTCCTCCCACCATGTCACCCCTGCCGCAACCGAATCCGACGACGACAGATCGACCTCGATCCGACGCGTCGTCGTGAACAGCTTCGGCGCAGTGGCCACCAGTCGATCGGCCAGTGCAAGGTGCCATTCGTGCGGGCGGTCCGCATACGTGCCGGCGTCGGAGGCCAACAGCTGGAACGGGGCGAGACTGACGCCTGCCAGTCCATCCGTCGGCCAGCTGTACCGCCGATACGCAGCAGTGAACTCGGCGAGGTTGCGCTGCCGAATCACGTTCCGTTCCTGCAGTTCGGACACGGCCAGGCCGCGCGAGGCCGCCCGAGCGAGCACCGACTCCTCGGCCTCGAGATTCGCCCGGGACACGGCCGCAGGTGCCGCATACTCGGACTTGATCAGGCCCTCCGCCTTGGCGGACCACGGCATCAGTTCGCAGTCGAGAACCAGCCAGTGCGAGGACAATTCGTCCCACACGCCGGCCCCCTCCAGAGCGTCGGCCACCCCAGCGATCAGCACCCCGGTCACGGTCTCGTCGAACACCGGCCGACCGGTCCGCGTGTACGCGGTGCCGAGGACACCGTCGGGAGCGTCGAACTTCGCCCGAGCGGTGTCGGCATCGCGACACACCACGACGACCACCCGCGAGCCCATGTGCTTCTCCTCGCAGATCACCGTCGACGCACCGAGCGCCCGATACGCGTCGAATGCCTCCGTCGGGTACTCGAGATAACCCTCTCGTTCCGAGGTACGACTCGGTGCCATCGTCGGCGGAAGGTAGTGCAGCCACTGCGGAGCCAAGGCGAACCGGCTCATCACTTCCAATGCGCCCGCGGCATTCTCCGGCCGAATCGACACACGCCCACGCAGCGCAGTCTCCACTCCGGTCGGTCCGATGACGTCCGACAGATCCAGCGACGACGACTCCCGAACGAACCCACCCAGCGGCCGGGTCGGCTCGTACCAGACCTGCTCCGCCGGCACCGAGACAACCTCCCGCTCCGGATACCGCAGTGCCGTCAACTTGCCGCCGAAGACACACCCCGTGTCCAGACACGCAGTGTTGTTCTCCCACTGCACCTCCGGCACCGGAGTGTGTCCGTACAGCACAGTCGCCGACCCGCGATAGTCCTGAGCCCACGGATACCTCACCGGCAGCCCGAATTCGTCGGTCTCGCCGGTGGTGTCGCCGTACAGGGCGAAGCTACGTACTCGGCCCGACGCGCGGTTGTGGTACTTCTCGATCAACCCCGCGTGCGCAACGACGAGTCTTCCGCCGTCGAGCACCAGGTGTGCGACGAGACCATCACAGAATTCGAGCACCTCGCGGCGGAACTCGTCGGTCTCGCCGTCGAGCTGCTCGAGTGTCTCGGCCAAACCGTGTGAGGCAGTGACTTTCCGACCTCGCAGCGCCTTGACGAGCTTGTTCTCGTGATTGCCCGGAACTGCCAGTGCTGCGCCGCTTCGCACCATCCCCATCACGAGCCGCAGCACACCGACCGAATTCGGCCCACGGTCGACGTAGTCCCCGACGAACACCGCCGTTCGACCCTCCGGCGGCGTTGCACCGACTGCCCTACCGTCTGCGTCGCGCTCGAGCGTGTAACCCAAAGTCGTGAGCAGGCTTTCGAGCTCCGACAGACATCCGTGAATGTCGCCGATCACATCGAAAGGCCCGGAAAGCTCCCGGCGGTCGCTACGCAGCGGGGTACGAACGAACGTCGCCGACGCCACCGCGTCGACACCGTCGAGGACATGAACCGAGCGAAAGCCTTCTTTGGACAGCCCTCGCATCGAGCGCTGCAACTGGGACTGCTGGCGGCGCAGCACGTCTCGGCCGAACGTCCTGTCGCTGCGGTCCGCGTTGCGCTGTGCGCAGACCGGTTCCGGCACGTCGAGCACGACGGCAACCGGAAGGACATCGTGCTCACGAGCCAGTGCGATCAGGGCCTTGCGAGCCGCCGGTTGCACGTTGGTGGCGTCGACGACGGTGAGCAGACCGGCCCGCAGCCTGGTTGCGACGAGAAATTCCAGGAGCGCGAACGCGTCCTTCGTGGCGCTCTGCAGGTTGGGGTCGTTGCTGACCATCCCTCGACAGGCATCACTCGACACGGTTTCGTACGGGCCGAACCGGTCTGCAGCGAAGGATGACTTCCCTGATCCACTGATGCCGACGAGGACGACGAGGGACAGGTCCGGAATCTCGTAGGTACTCACTGGGACTGCTCCTCTCTGGTGAATATCGCTATCTGGGTAGGGCCACCGAGCACGTCGTCGACGGGTCCGATGCGGTCGAAGCGAACCGTGTAGGCGTGTGCGTCCGCCACCGACGTCGCCCACTGCTCGAATTGGGCGCAGGTGAACTCGAAACGGTGATCGACGTGCCGAAAAGCCCCGGCGTCGAGGCCCGGATACAGCACGTTGTATTCCGAGTTCGGCGTGGTGACGAGCACCGACCTCGGACGGGCCTCTCTAAATACCGAGCGCACCAACGCCGGAAGGCGTTCGAGATCGATGTGCTCGATGACCTCCATGAGCACCATCGCGTCGAATCCCTGCAACCGCACGTCGCGATAGGTCGCCGACGACTGGAGCAGTTCGATGCGTCCACGCTGCCGATCCGACATCTCGTCGAGCCGGAGCCTGCGCTGCGCCTTCGCCAACGCACGATCACTCACGTCGGCACCGAGTATCCTCTCGATTGTGTTGTGTGCCAGCAACTCACGCAACAGACGACCCTCGCCGCAACCCATGTCGATGACCGACTTTGCACCGGCATCACCGAGTGCAGCCAGCACCGCGTGTAGTCGCTGCTCGGCCAACGTCGGATCCCGTGGGCTGACAACCTCTTCGGGTGCATCGGGGACCAGACGATCGAGTGCGGACTCGACGAGCTCCCGGCGGTGCGCAAGATATCGGGCGGCGATCAACGACGACTCCGGGTGATCGCCGAGCCAATCACCCGCTGCCCGAACGAGTTTGTCCGCCTCGTCCTCACCGACCCAATAGTGCTTGGTGTCGTCGAGCACTGGCAGCAGTACGTACAGGTGCCGCAGCGCAGCCGACAGGGTGAAGGTGCCGGTGAGTACCAGATCCACGAACTCGGAGTCGCCCCAGTTCGGCTGCGTCGAATCCAGTGGGATCGGAGTGGCCTCGACATTCCATCCGAGGGGACCAAACAGCCGAGGCGCAAGATCAGTCGCACCGCGCGACGGCGCGGCCGGCATCGTGACGATCAAATCGATTGCTGCAGAGACCAATTCGGGTCTTGTGGTACAGACGCCTGCCAGCGTCTGCTTGAACAGGCGAGACAACGCCACAGCAAGCCCTGATGCGGCCGGACTCTTGCCGTCTGTGGCGTCGAGCAGTACTGCAAGGGTTGTCCGCTTTGCCGAGACCTCGGGATACAACACCGTGGTCTGGCCCATGGGCAGGTTGCGAGTCTGTACGCGATCGGGGTGCTTGTGCAACAAATACCCGATATCGGAGGCGTCCGGGAAATCGGTTGTGGCATTTGCAGTCACGGTCAGTAGCACCGCAGCGACGTTACGGGACAGCCGCGTCCGATGCGTCCCATTTTTCGGTCGTGTACTCCCCTCTACCCGCCGGATCAATGCGACTTTGTTGCAGTCTGAGCGACTGAAACCCACATTGATCCCGACGGGAGGGCCGTCCAACGGGAGTGCCACAAAAGGAGGCCGCACATTGAGGAGGTCGCACATTGAGGAGGTCGCGTGCACACGCAAAAGCGGCACCCACCAGAAGGTGGGTGCCGCTTTCGTAGAGCTGGGTGAAGCTAGATCACTTGATGATCTTCGTGACGCGACCGGCTCCGACGGTACGACCGCCCTCACGGATTGCGAAACGCAGGCCGACGTCCATGGCGACCGGCTGGATCAGCGTGACGGACATCTCGGTGTTGTCACCGGGCATGACCATCTCGGTGCCCTCGGGGAGGGTCACAACGCCCGTAACGTCCGTGGTACGGAAGTAGAACTGCGGGCGGTAGTTGTTGAAGAACGGCGTGTGGCGGCCGCCCTCGTCCTTCGAGAGGATGTAGGCGTTGCCCTCGAACTCCGTGTGGGGAGTCGTGGTGCCGGGCTTGATGATGACCTGTCCACGCTCGACGTCTTCGCGCTTGATGCCACGAACGAGGAGGCCGACGTTGTCGCCTGCCTGGCCCGAGTCGAGCAGCTTGCGGAACATTTCGATTCCGGTGACGGTGGTCTTGGTCGAGCCGGGGCGGATGCCGACGATCTCGACCTCTTCGTTGACGTTGACCGAGCCGCGCTCGATACGTCCGGTGACCACGGTGCCACGGCCGGTAATGGTGAAGACGTCCTCGACGGGCATGAGGAACGGCTTGTCGGTCTCACGGACGGGGTCCGGAACCGAGTCGTCGACGGCCTGCATGAGCTCCAGAACCGACTCGCCCCACTTCTCGTCACCCTCGAGTGCCTTGAGTGCGGAGACCTTGATGACCGGTGCGTCCTCGTCGAACTCCTGCGAAGCGAGGAGCTCGCGGACCTCCATCTCGACGAGCTCGATGATCTCGTCGTCGTCGACCATGTCGGCCTTGTTCAGTGCGACCAGGATGTACGGCACGCCGACCTGGCGGGCCAGGAGCACGTGCTCGCGGGTCTGCGGCATCGGGCCATCGGTAGCTGCCACGACCAGGATTGCGCCGTCCATCTGTGCCGCGCCGGTGATCATGTTCTTGATGTAGTCGGCGTGACCCGGTGCATCGACGTGCGCGTAGTGGCGCTTGTCGGTCTGGTACTCGACGTGGGAGATGTTGATCGTGATACCACGAGCCTTCTCCTCCGGAGCCTTGTCGATCTGATCGAAAGCCGAGGCCTCGTTCAGGTCCGGGAACTTGTCGTGCAGAACCTTGGTGATTGCAGCCGTCAGCGTCGTCTTACCGTGGTCAACGTGACCGATGGTGCCGATGTTGACGTGCGGCTTCGTCCGATCGAACTTCGCCTTCGCCACTGTGTGTCCTCCTGGACTGATCTGTGCGGGCCCCGACGGGGCACGCACGCGTATGTGTTGTTACTTATTACAGGTCGAGCGTGGTCCAGCAAACGAAGAGAATTACTCTCCGTTGACCTTCGCGATGATTTCCTTCGCTACGTTCGCGGGAACTTCTGCGTACGAATCGAAGACCATGGAGTAGTTAGCGCGGCCCTGCGTCTTCGACCGAAGGTCTCCGATGTAGCCGAACATCTCCGACAGCGGAACCAGTGCCTTGACGATACGGGCACCGCTGCGTTCCTCCATGGCCTGGATCTGACCACGGCGGGAGTTCAGGTCGCCGATGACCTCACCCATGTAATCCTCGGGCGTGATGACCTCGACGGCCATGACGGGTTCGAGGATGACGGGGCTGGCCTTGCGGGCGGCTTCCTTGAACGCTTGTGAGCCGGCGACCTTGAAGGCCATTTCCGACGAGTCGACGTCGTGGTACGCACCGTCGAGCAGTGTGACCTTGACGTTGACCAGGGGGTATCCGGCGAGAACACCGTACTGCATGGCGTCCTGTGCACCGGCGTCGACCGAGGGGATGTACTCCCTGGGCACACGACCACCGCTGACCTTGTTCTCGAACTCGTACGTCGCGCCGTCTTCGCCCTCGAAAGGCTCGAGCTTGATGATGACCTTCGCGA
This sequence comes from Rhodococcus sp. Leaf233, assembly GCF_001426165.1. Taxonomy (NCBI): domain Bacteria; kingdom Bacillati; phylum Actinomycetota; class Actinomycetes; order Mycobacteriales; family Nocardiaceae; genus Rhodococcus; species Rhodococcus sp. Leaf233. The sequence goes on along the minus strand of NZ_LMRO01000001.1, from coordinate 888,986 downwards.
ACTGGCCGGAGCCACCGGTCTGCTTCTTGTGCGTGTAGTCGTGCTTCTCGACCGTCTTGCGGATGGTCTCGCGGTACGCAACCTGCGGCTTGCCGACGTTGGCCTCGACCTTGAACTCGCGACGCATACGGTCGACGAGGATGTCGAGGTGGAGCTCGCCCATGCCGCCGATGACGGTCTGGCCGGTGTCCTCGTCCAGCTTCACCGAGAACGTGGGGTCCTCTTCGGCGAGCTTCTGGATGGCTGTTCCCAGCTTCTCCTGGTCGGACTTGGTCTTGGGCTCGATCGAGACCTGGATGACCGGGTCCGGGAAGCTCATGGACTCGAGGATGATCTGGTTCTGCGGATCGCAGAGCGTGTCACCCGTCGTGGTGTCCTTGAGGCCGATGACGGCGTAGATGTGACCGGCAGACGCGGTCGCGATCGCGTTCTCCTTGTTGGAGTGCATCTGGAACAGCTTGCCCAGACGCTCCTTCTTGCCCTTGGTCGAGTTGATGACCTGAGCGCCGGAGTCGACCTTGCCCGAGTACACCCGGACGTAGGTCAGCTTGCCGAAGAAGGGGTGCGTCGCGATCTTGAACGCGAGAGCCGCGAACGGCTCGTCTGCGGACGGCTTGCGAGTGATCTCCTTCTCCTCGTCGCCGACGGCGTGTCCGATGGTCTCGGCAACGTCGAGGGGAGACGGGAGGTAGTCGATGACCGCGTCGAGCATGGGCTGAACGCCCTTGTTCTTGAACGCGGATCCACACAGGATCGGGTACAGCTCGCTGTTGACCGTCATCTTGCGGATGGCGCCCTTGATCTCGTCGATCGTGAGCTCTTCGCCGCCGAAGTGCTTCTCCAGAAGCGCTTCGTCGGACTCGGCCACGGTCTCGAGCAGCTGCGTGCGGTACTCGTCTGCGCGCTCCTTGAGGTTTTCCGGGATCTCCTGGATCTCGTACTTCTCGCCGAGCTTGGTCTCGCCACTCCACACGAGAGCCTTCATCTGCACGAGGTCGATGACGCCCTCGAACTCGTTCTCTGCACCGATGGGCAGCTGGATGACCAGCGGCTTGGCACCGAGACGATCGATGATGGTCTGCACGGTGTAGTAGAAGTCCGCGCCGAGCTTGTCCATCTTGTTGACGAAGCAGATACGCGGCACGTCGTACTTGTCGGCCTGACGCCACACCTGCTCGGACTGCGGCTCGACACCTTCTTTGCCGTCGAACACTGCGACAGCGCCGTCGAGGACGCGGAGCGAGCGCTCCACCTCGACGGTGAAGTCGACGTGACCGGGGGTGTCGATGATGTTGATCTGGTTGTCGTTCCAGAAGCACGTCGTGGCAGCAGAGGTGATCGTGATGCCACGCTCCTGCTCCTGCTCCATCCAGTCCATGGTGGCTGCGCCATCGTGAACTTCACCGATCTTGTAGGAGATACCGGTGTAGAAGAGGATGCGTTCGGTAGTGGTGGTCTTGCCGGCATCGATGTGGGCCATGATGCCGATGTTGCGGACCTTGTTGAGGTCGGTCAGCACGTCCTGTGCCACGAGTTAACCCGCCTTGGTGTTGGAAGAGGTATTGCCTGAGCTGATCAACGCTCCGGCGGCATCGGAAAGTTCCGAACACCGCCCGAGCGAGGAGATCACCAGCGGTAGTGGGCGAACGCCTTGTTGGCTTCGGCCATCTTGTGAGTGTCTTCGCGGCGCTTCACAGCGGCACCGAGGCCGTTGCTGGCGTCGAGCAACTCGTTCGCCAGACGCTCGACCATGGTCTTCTCGCGACGAGCGCGCGAGAACGTGACCAGCCAGCGCAGTGCCAGCGTGGTGGAGCGGCCGGGACGAACCTCGACGGGCACCTGGTAGGTGGCACCGCCGACGCGTCGGCTGCGAACCTCGAGGGCCGGCTTGACGTTGTCGAGTGCACGCTTGAGCGTGACGACGGGGTCGGTGCCGGTCTTCTCGCGAGCCTGCTCGAGCGCCTGGTAGACGATGCGCTCTGCGGTCGACTTCTTGCCGTCGAGAAGGATCTTGTTGACGAGCTGCGTGACCAACGGCGATCCGTAGACCGGGTCGTTGATCAGCGGCCGCTTGGGTGCTGGGCCCTTGCGTGGCATATCAGCTCTTCTCCTTCTTGGCTCCGTAGCGGCTGCGAGCCTGCTTGCGGTTCTTGACACCCTGGGTGTCGAGCGAGCCGCGGATGATCTTGTAACGCACACCCGGGAGGTCCTTCACACGACCGCCGCGAACGAGCACCATCGAGTGCTCCTGCAGGTTGTGGCCCTCACCGGGGATGTATGCGGTGACCTCTACCGAGGTGGTCAGGCGAACACGCGCGACCTTACGGAGAGCGGAGTTCGGCTTCTTGGGGGTGGTGGTGTACACGCGAGTGCACACACCACGGCGCTGGGGACTGCCCTTGAGGGCAGCGGTCTTCAGTTTCGCGACCTTGTCGGTGCGACCCTTACGGACCAGCTGGTTGATCGTTGGCATAAACCGGCTTTCTTCGTGTCGATAAACAGGGATCTAGCAGTTGGAGCAAGAGAACACTGCTCCTCACCCATGACGTCTCCGCGGGTCTCTTGCACCCCGCGGTCGGGTGTGTCGCATACCCCCACACGTCCAGCCGGTTGCGCGCTCTCGAGACGAACGTGCGCACGGCTGTACCTCGCATAGGCACACAAACGGTCCGGCCAGGCCGGACACGACCCATAACGATACCCGGCGGCGCGGCCTCGGGTCAAAACACCCTTCGCTCTGATACGCAACCTATCTACTCAGGTTGAGTGTGAGGTCTGCCAGCTTCGCTGCGGCCTGGCAGGGATCGGGGTGTGCGACGCCCGGACGGTACTGCACCCACCACCCGAAGATGCCCGCCTGGTCCGCTCCGGCCGACACTCCACACGAGTCCGGGTCGTTCGGGCGTTGAGCCTGTATTGCCTTGCGGCCCTGCACTGTTGTGTCGCTGACGGTGTACGTCATCTTCTCGTCGGCCGCCCGCTCGGCGGCCAGGGTGCCGGACTCGAACCAGTTGAACGTCACCTTCACAATGCCCGCGGAACCGATCAGATCCCATCGGCAGATCGCTCCGAAGAAGCCACGAGCGATGTCGTCGGCTCCGGTGGCATCGGCGATCTGGTCGTCGGAGACGGCATCGCACTCGGTCAACAACTTGGTGAATTCTTGGTTGCCCGAGCCTGCATAGGACTGGGGCTTGGCCGTGCCCTCGACCGTCAGAGAGCAACCGGCCGCGAGCAGCAGGGTCGCTGCGGCGGCGAAAACCCGTCTCGAAGTACTTGCTCGAGATTTCATTGCTTACGCTCCACGGTCAGCTTCGCCAGTTCGTTCCCGACGTCGCACGGCGGGCGCGCCGGGATCTGTTCGGAGTAGGTGACCGACCAATGGAAGAAGTCGTCGCCGAATTGCACACCGATCTCGCACAACGGGCCCTGCTCGGCTTCGAATCCGGGGTTGCCGTCGATGGCGATGTCCTTGGCCGGACGGCCGATCAGTTCGGACCCGGCGCGTTCGCGGCCGATCGGACTGCCGCGATACCAGGAGAAGCTGACACTCGGTCCGCTGATGGCCACGGTTTCCCATTGACAGCCGACGGAGTTGCGGGTGACTTGGGCAAACGGTCCGGCACCGAACGCGGCCTGCACCTCGGCGTCGCTGATCGATCCGCATTCGCCGAAGAACGGGCCGGGCTCGTACGCGGCCTTGCTCGTCGACGGCTCGGGCGCGGTATCGGCGGCGTCGGTATCCGAGCCACCGCAACCTGCGATCAGCGCGGCGACCGCGGTGATCACCAGTGTCACTCGCTTCATGCCGTCCTTCGCGTGCTGGTCCGATGCTGCAGTTCGCGTCGCACCGAACCTACCAATCGAACAGGGCAGCGGTCATGTGCCGTGCACAGCGCGTCCTTGGACGTACACACCCACGATGGCCGGCTCTCGCATGGCCATCAGCAGGGCGAACAGGGTCTGGTCGCGGGCCAGCTCGGGGTCCTCGGCCCGCACGCCGTGGTCGACGGCCGCGGCCAGCTGCGGCCACGCGTCGGGATCGACGACGACGAAGTCCGCCTCTTTCCCCACGTCGAAGTTGCCGATGCGCTCCTCCATGTCGAGTGCACGTGCCCCGGCGAGCGTCCCGGTGAACAACAGTTCGGCCGGATGCAGCGACAGGCCTGCGTCTCCCGGTTCGGAGATGTGCACCTTGAACGCGTCGGCCAGTACCTGCGGGAGCAGCCACTCGTCACCGCCTCCGAAGTCGGACCCGATGGCGATGTTCACCCCGGCGGCGACGGTTCTCTTCCACGGCATCGTGCCCGAGCCCAGGAACTGCTGCGAGGTGGGACAGTGCGCGATGGAAGTACCCGTCTCGGCCAACCTCGTCAGTTCCGCGTCCTCGCAGTGCACCGCGTGCGCCAGAATCGACCGTCGACCCAGCAGGCTCTTGCCACCTAGCTGCGAGCCCGGCAGGAACTTGCCGTCGTAGGTGTCCAGGTAACTCTCGACCTGGTACGCACCCTTGGTGGCGTCGATCTCGCCGGTGCCCGGTCGGTTGTTCTCGTTGAGGTGCGTGTGAAAGTAGACGCCACGTGCCCGCACCGAGTCGTAGAGCTCGCCGAGGTTCCTCAGCGTCTCCGTGGTCACCGACAGAGAAAAACGCGGTACGACGGCGACGTGCAGCATCGCGGTGTCGACATCGCCGGTGTCGGCGGCGTGCCACTTCTCTATCTCCTCGGACACCAGGCGGATCGCCTCGTCCTCACCGGTGATCAGCGCGTGCGCCGACGCGGGGCCGGTGGTCTGGATCCCGCGGCCACTGACGATGCGCAGTCCGTGCTCGAGCGTCTCGGAGAACAAAGAATCCTGTGCGTGCGGGAATGCCGATCCGAACACCATGGCCTGCGTCGTCCCAGCGCGAATGCGTGCTGCGCAGAAGTCGCGCGCGGCCGCCGCCGCGAATTCCGGATCGGCGAATCGTGCTTCGGACGGAAAGATGCACGTGTTCAGCCATTCGAGCAATTGCCCGCCGCCGTAGGAATCGCCGGCATAGGTCTGTGGGAAGTGGATGTGCGTGTCGACGAATCCCGGCAGTAGGAAGCCGGGCCGATGATCGAACACATCCGAATGAGCGTAGTGCGTTGGTAGAGAATCGAACTCGCCGCAGTACTCGATCCTGCCGTCGCCGCCGACCACGAGGGCACCGTCGGGAATGGACACCAACGCGGTTGCGGCCTCGAGCACCGTGGGCGAGCCCGCGATGTGAAAGATATGGCCACGGTGGACGCGTGCGGAATCGGAAGTCACGAGCCGACTCAAGCACAGGTCGATCGGAACTGCAGATCGTGCGCGTCTAGTGCGCTACCGCTCCTACGGCGGACAGCCGCGCGTTCAGCGAGGCATCGAGCACATCGGCCCAGGCTCGCACGATTTCGACGCGGCGACGCGCGTCGTCGGTCAGGACGTCCGCGAGACCGAGCCCACGCGCCAGGTCGAGCGTCGCCTGGACCAGACGGTGGGTGACGGGATCGTTGTCGTCGACTCCGAGGTTCTCGACGGCCATCGTGTGTGCTCGACGACCGAATCGCTCTTCGAGTGGGACGATCCGATCACGCAGTTCCGGATCGGCCGACGCCGCCGTCCAGACCTGCAGCGCCGCTTTGAACATCGGACCCGTGTAGTACTCGACGAGCCTCTCCACCACCAGTTTCGTTCGGCCGGGTCCGGGCGGAATCTCCTGTGCCTCGCGGCGAGCATGGTCCATCCGAGTGTCGAACATGTACTCGAGTGCCCCGGTGATGAGGTCCTCACGCGTCGGGAAATGGTGTTGGGTGGCACCGCGAGAGACGCCGGCGCGCTCGGCGACGACCCCGACCGTCGTTGCGCTCCAGCCCTGCTCGGCGAGCGAGTCGATCGTCGCCTCGAGCAGTCGCTGACGCGTCACCCTGCTGCGATCCTGCTTGGGTTCGCGCGCCATCACCATCTCCCTGCTCCTTCTCGACCTACTTTTCGGCAGCCCAGGACGGCGGCCTCTTCTCCAGAAAGGACATCATCCCCTCTCGGGCTTCCTCCGATGCAAACAACCTGGCCGATTGCTCGGCGACGGCCGTTCCGCGCTCGTCGATCTCGCGTCGGATCGCGGCGGTGGTGAGCTGTTTGGACTCGGCCAAGCCCTGCGGCGAGCACTTCCTGAACATGATCATGTAGTCGGCCACCGCGGCCGCGGGAACGGCGTCGGCCACGGTGACCAGACCGATCTCCTGGGCCGTGGCACCGTCGAATGTTTCCCCGGTGAGGAAGTATCGACTCGCCGCCCGGGAGGTCAATCGCGGCAGCACGGCGACGGAGATGACCGACGCCGCCAGTCCGAGGCGAACCTCGGTCAGCGCGAACGAGCTTTCCGGTCCGGCAATGGCGACGTCGCACGCCGCCACGAGCCCCATCCCGCCTGCCCGCACATGACCATCGATCTGTACGACGACGGGTTTCGGGGTGTCGATGATCAGCCGCATCAGATCCAGCATCTGCCGAGTCCGGAGCTCCGGCGACGCCCCGGCTTCCCGGAGATCTGCACCGGCGCAGAACGTCGTACCGGTGTGACCGAGCACGATCGTTCTGATGTCGTCGTCGTGCGCCGCAGCGATGAGGCCCGCTGTCAGCTCCTCGACCAACATTGACGACAGCGCGTTTCGGTTCTGCGGCGAATCCAACGTCAAATACGCTGTGTCCTTGCCCGACTCGACGAGAACGGCCATCAGTAGCTTCTCGGCAGGCCGAGCGAGTGCTGGCTCACGAAGTTCAGGATCATCTCCCGGCTCACCGGAGCAACGCGGGCGATACGGGCGGCTCCGAGCATCGCAGCCAATCCGTATTCACTGCTCAACCCGGCACCACCGTGGGTTTGGATCGCCTGATCGAGTGCCTTGATACTGGCCTCGGCAGCAGCGTATTTCGCCATGTTCGCGGCCTCGGCGGCACCGAAATCGTCGCCGGAGTCGTAGAGCACCGCGGCCTTCTGCATCATCAATTTCGCCAACTCCAGCTCGATCTTGCACTGCGCCAACGGGTGCGCCAAGCCCTGGTGAGCGCCGATCGGCGTCTTCCAGACCGTCCGCTCGTTGGCGTATTTGACCGCCGCGTCCAGAGCGTATCGACCCATACCGACAGCCATCGCAGCACCGAGAATGCGCTCGGGGTTCAGTCCGGCGAACAACTGCATCAGGGCAGCGTCGGCCTCACCGACGAGTGCCTCGGCAGGCAACCGGACGTCGTCGAGGAACAGCACGAACTGATGATCGGGCTCGACGATGTCCATCTCCATCTGCGTCTTCTGCAGTCCCGGAGCGTCGGTGGGCACGATGAACAGCGCCGGCTTGAGCTTGCCGGTCTTGGAATCCTCGGTGCGCGCCACGATCAACACGGCGTCGGCCTGATCCACGCCCGAGATATAGATCTTGTTGCCCTTCAAGATCCATTCGTCACCGTCGCGACGCGCCGTGGTGGTGATCTGGTGCGAGTTGGATCCGGCGTCGGGCTCGGTGATGCCGAACACCATGATCTTGGAACCGTCGGCAAGGGCGGTGAGCCACTCCTGCTTCTGGTCTGCCGTGCCGTACTTGCCGATGATGGTGCCGCAGATGGCCGGGCTGACGACGACGAGCAGTAGACCGGCACCGTGCGCAGCCAACTCCTCCTGTACGAGCGCGAGTTCGTAGATGCCTGCGCCGCCGCCGCCGTATTCCTCGGGCAGATTGACCCCGAGGAAGCCGAGCTTGCCCGCCTCGTTCCACAGTTCGGTCAGTGGCTCACCTTTGCGCGCCTTGGGCAGCACGTAGTCGATGTAGTTGTAGCGCTTGCCCAGTGACGAGACTGCGTTGCGCAGACCCTTCTGCTCTTCGGTTTCGATGAAACTCATGCTTGCTCCACTCCCTGCTCGGTGACTACTGGCGTGTCGGTGACTACTGCCAAGACCTGTCCTACCTCGACTTGCTGACCCTGCTGCACGTTCAGTTCGGTGAGCACACCATCGGCGGGTGCAGTCACGGTGTGCTCCATCTTCATCGCCTCCAGCCACAGAATGGGCTGGCCTGCGGTGACGGTATCGCCCTGCGCAGCAGCAATTCTGATGACGCTGCCCGGCATCGGCGCGAGCAGTGATCCGGCCGCCACCTCGTCGGTGGGGTCGGTGAACCTCGGTGCCCGAGCCAATCGGACGGGGCCCAGAGAAGAATCCACGAACACGTCGGACCCGTAGGTGCTCACTGCGAAGATACGACGAATACCGTTGTCGTCCAACGTCACCGAGGTCGGTGTGTGCTCCACCAGTTCGACACCCTCCACCGAGGAGGCGAGTCCGCTGCGTCCGATCGAGTATTCGACGGTGATGTCGTTGTACGTCTTGCGCTGCGGTTGCGACCGGAGATTGCGCCAGCCGCCGGGTAGACCCCGGTTCACCCGAGCTCGCGAGACGTTGCTCGCTGCGTCGGCCAGGGCAGCCGCGAGCGCCGACAGTTCCTCGGCCCGGCCGTGCGCGATCGGCTGAGCCAGGACATCGAGGCCGTGCGTGTCGAAGAAGGCTGTATCGGTGTCGCCCGCCAGGAACGCCGGATGGCGCAGAATGTTGACCAGCAGATCGCGATTGGTCTTCAGGCCGTGAATGGTGGCGTTCTGCAGTGCTTTCGCCAACAGAGTCGCCGCTCGGTCCCGTGTCGGGGCGAAGGAGATCACCTTGGCGAGCATGGGGTCGTACTGCGTTCCCACCACGCTGCCCGTCTCGACGCCGGAATCGACTCTGATGTATCCAGCTTTGTCCGACACCTCGAACTGCGCACCGGAGATATCGAATCGGTGCACGGCACCGCTCTGCGGCTGCCAGTCCTGAGCCGGATCCTCGGCGTACAGCCGAACCTCGATCGAGTGTCCCCGAGTCGTGGGCTGTTCGGCCGGTAGCCGCTCCCCCGCCGCAACCTGGATCTGCAGCGCAACGAGATCGAGACCCGTCGTGCATTCGGTGACCGGATGCTCCACCTGCAAGCGGGTGTTCATCTCGAGGAAGAAGAAGTTTCCCTTTTCGTCGGCGAGGAATTCGACGGTGCCTGCGCCCTCGTAGCCGATGGCCTCGGATGCCAGTGTGGCTGCCTCGAACAGCTTCTCGCGCATGCCGTCGATGCGTTCGACGAGCGGCGACGGAGCTTCCTCGACGACCTTCTGGTGCCTGCGTTGGATCGAGCATTCACGCTCGCCCACCGTCCACACCGTGCCGAATCGATCGGCCATGACCTGAACTTCGATGTGCCGCCCGGTTTCGATGTACCGCTCGATGAACACCGTTCCATCGCCGAAGGCCGACAGGGCTTCTCGTCCGGCTGCCTCGAGCTCCGACTGCAGTGCATCGAGACTGCGGACGATACGCATCCCCCGACCGCCGCCGCCCGCGGACGCCTTGATCAGTACTGGCAGCTCGTTCTCGGTGACCGACTCGGGATCGAGTCGAGTCAACACCGGCACTCCAGCGTCGGCCATCATCTTCTTGGACTCGACCTTCGAGCCCATCGATTCGATGGCCTTGACGGGCGGTCCGATCCAGGTCAACCCGGCGTCGAGTACCTGCCGGGCGAATTCGGCGTTCTCGGAGAGGAATCCGTATCCCGGATGCACCGCGTCGGCTCCGGCCTGCACCGCGGCGGCGATGATCAATTCTCCGCGCAGGTAGGTCTCGGACGGGCTCTGCCCAGGCAGGCGCACAGCGGAGTCCGCCTCACGCACATGGGGAGATGCCGCGTCGGCGTCGGAGAAGACCGCGACGGTATCGATGCCCTCCGCGCGGCAGGTGGTGAAGACGCGTCGGGCGATTTCGCCGCGATTGGCCACGAGGACTTTGTTCAGCATGCGGGCATCACATCCGGAAGACACCGAAGTTCGCGGTGCCTTCGATCGGGGCAGAGGCGATGGCCGACAGGCACATTCCCACTACCGTGCGGGTGTCACGGGGATCGATGACGCCGTCGTCGTAGAGGCGTCCGGACAGGAACATCGGCAACGATTCGGCTTCGATCTGATTCTCGATCATCGCGCGCAGTCCGGCATCGGCCTCCGCGTCGAACGCTTGACCGCGAGCTTCTGCGGCGGCGCGTCCGACGATGGAGATGACGCCGGCCAGCTGTGCGCCACCCATGACGGCGGATTTGCTGGACGGCCAGGCGAAGAGGAAGCGAGGATCGAAAGCACGGCCGCACATGCCGTAATGGCCGGCTCCGTAGGACGCCCCGAGCAGGATCGAGATGTGCGGCACCTTCGAATTGGAGACGGCGTTGATCATCATCGATCCGTGCTTGATCATGCCGCCTTCCTCGTACTCCTTGCCGACCATGTAGCCGGTGGTGTTGTGCAGGAACAACAGTGGCGTGTTCGACCGGTTGGCGAGCTGGATGAACTGCGTCGCCTTCTGTGATTCCTCGCTGAACAGCACGCCGCGTGCGTTGGCGAGGATGCCGATCGGGTAGCCGTGCAGCTCTGCCCAACCGGTGACGAGCGAGCCGCCGTACATGGGCTTGAACTCGTCGAAGTCGGAACCGTCGACGATGCGGGCGATGACCTCACGGGGATCGAACGGGATCTTCAGGTCGGTGGGGACGATGCCGAGCAGATCCTCGGGATCGGCGAGTGGCTCGATGACCTCGGTGCGTGGCTCGGGCCCCTTCTTCTTCCAGTTCAACCGGGAGACGATGCTGCGTCCGATGCGGATGGCGTCCTGCTCGTCGACGGCGAAGTAGTCTGCGAGACCGGACTTCCGGGCGTGCATCTCGGCTCCCCCGAGTGACTCGTCGTCCGAATCCTCACCGGTGGCCATCTTCACCAGGGGCGGCCCGGCCAGGAACACCTTGGATCGTTCCTTGATCATGACGACGTGATCGGACATGCCGGGAACGTAGGCACCGCCCGCAGTCGAATTACCGAACACCAGGGCGATGGTCGGAATGCCGGCCGCCGAGAGCTGCGTCAGATCGCGGAACATGCGTCCGCCGGGGATGAACACCTCTTTCTGCGTGGGCAGGTCGGCACCGCCCGACTCGACGAGAGAGATCACCGGCAGTCGGTTTTGGGTGGCGATGTCGTTGCCGCGGAACCCCTTCTTCAGGGTCCACGGGTTGCTGGATCCGCCGCGGACCGTGGGATCGTTGGCCACGATGAGACATTCGACCCCGCACACGACACCGATACCCATGACGGTGCTGGCACCGACGGGAAAGTCGCTGCCCCACGCCGCAAGTGGGCACAGTTCGAGAAACGCGGAATCCTCGTCGATCAACAATTCGATGCGCTCACGGGCGAGCAGCTTGCCACGCTTCTTGTGGCGATCGACGTACTTCTGACCGCCACCGAGCAGCGCCTTGTCGTGTTCGGCGTCGATCTCGGCCAGTTTGGTGTGCATGGCCTCGGTGGCACCGGTGTACTGCTCCGATGCGGTGTCGAGAGTGGACTTCAGCACGCTCATGCCTGATACCCCAATCGTTTTGCGGCAAGGCCGGTGAGAATTTCGGTGGTTCCGCCGCCGATACCGAGGATGCGCATGTCGCGGTATTGCCGTTCGACCTCGCTCTCGCGCATGTACCCGAGTCCGCCGAAGAGTTGGACGGCTTGATTGGCCACCCACTCCCCGGACTCGACGGCCGTGTTCTTGGCGAAGCAGACCTCGGCGATGAAGTCACCGTCCTCCTGCATGGACCGCTCGACGAGGGAGCGGGTGTACACGCGAGCGATGTCGATCTTGCGCGCCATCTCGGTGACGGTGTTCTGTACGGATTGCCGTGCGATGAGCGGCTTTCCGAAGGTCTCGCGATCACGGACCCACTGCAGCGTCAGATCGAGGCACCGCTGCGCGCTGGCGTAGGCCTGAGCGGCGAGAGCGATACGCTCGGTGAGAAATGCCTGTGCGATCTGGACGAAGCCACTGTTCTCGGCACCGACCAGGTTGGCCACCGGAACCCGGGCGTCGACGAAGGAGAGTTCGGCGGTATCGGAGGCGCGCCACCCCATCTTGTCGAGCTTGCTGGTGACCTCGAAGCCCGGTGTGCCCCTTTCGACGACGAGGAGCGACACTCCGGCTGCCCCCTCGCCTCCCGTCCGGACTGCGGTGACGACGAAGTCCGCACGGCACCCCGAGGTGATGTAGGTCTTCGACCCGTTGACGACGTAATGGTCTCCGTCTCTGACCGCCTTGGTCCGCAGATGACCCACGTCGGAGCCGCCGCCCGGCTCGGTGATCGCGAGCGAGCCGATCTTCTCCCCCGCCAGCGTCGGCCGCACCCACTTGTCGATCTGCTCAGGATCTCTCCAGGCAACCAAGTGCGGCAACGCAATTCCACAGGTGAACAGAGAAGCGAACAGTCCGCCCGACGCGCCGGCCTGGTGCATCTCCTCGCAGATCAGCACCGCGTCCGCAAGATCACCGCCGTCGCCGCCGACGTCCTCGGGAAACCCTGCGCCGAGCAAACCGAGAGCGGCCGCTTTCTTGTGCAGCTCGCGCGGGATCTCACCCTCGGTCTCCCACCGATTCATGTGCGGCGCAATATCCTGCTCGACGAAACTGCGAACGGTCTTGCGCAGCTGCTGACGCTCCGGCGTCGTCCAGATGCTCATACGAGTGCTGCTTTCTTGTCGGGTCGTTCCGCAGGCTCCACTCCTGTGAACACGAGTGTTTCGGGGATGTCGATGTGCCGCGACCGCAGCCACTCACCGAGCCCCTTGGCCTGTGGATCGAATCTGGCCTGCGATGCAACGCCCTGGCCGAGAATGCCGTCGATGACGAAGTTCACCGCCCGCAGGTTGGGAAGTACATGCCGAGTGACAGTGAGTTTTTCGGCCTCGGGCAACACCGTCTTCAGGGTCTCGACCGTCAATGCGTGGACGAGCCAGGCGAATTCGTCGTCGGTGCGCACCCACACTCCGACGTTGGCGCTCCCACCTTTGTCTCCGCTGCGGGCGGCGGCGATGGTACCGAGTGGTAGTCGGATGGTGTCCTCGGCGGCTCGCGGTGCCGGCAGTTGCGGTTCGACCAGCGATTCCAGGACTCGCGTCTGTGCCGAGGGTGCGATGCTGCGTTCGGTGCCGTCGGCCAGGTGGGCCATATGCGGTACGTCGTGTGCGTCGACGAAACCTGCGGTGAACACCCCATACGGGGCTCCGTTTCCGGGCGGTGCGGTGACCGAGAAGCCCGGGTAGCTGGCGAGCGCGAGTTCGACCGCCACAGCCGAGAACTGGCGTCCCACCGCGTCGGGGTTACTGTCGCGGGCGACGCAGCGCAGCAACGCGCTTGCGGTTTCCTCGGTCTCGGCGTCGGGCTTGTCGGTACGCACCAGAGTCCAGTCCAACTCGGTCGGTCGGGCGGGCAACCACGACTCGAACTGCCGTTGCGCCAGTTCGGCTTTGGCCTCGATGTCCAGGCCGGTCAACACCATCGTGAATTCGTTGCGGAAGCCGCCGAGTGCGTTGAGCGAGACCTTGTAGGTGGGCGGCGGCGCTTCTCCGGTGACCCCGCTGATCGATACTCGATTGCTGGACTCCTGCGCCAGGACCGCCGTGTCGATGCGCGCGGTGACGTCGGGGTTCGCGTATCGGCCACCGGTGATCTCGTACAGCAGTTGCGCGGTGACGGTACCGACGCTGACGGCACCGCCGGTGCCCTCGTGCTTAGTGATGACGGAGGATCCGTCGGCTTCGATCTCGGCGATCGGGAACCCGGGACGGGACATGTCGGCGATCTCGGTGAAGAACGAGTAGTTGCCGCCGGTCGCTTGAGTACCGCACTCGATGACGTGGCCCGCGATGACTGCGCCGGCCAATGCGTCGTAATCGGTTGTCGACCAGCCGAAGTGAGCGGCGGCGGGGCCGACGATGACACTGGCGTCGGTGACGCGACCGGTCACGACGACGTCGGCACCAGAGTTCAGGCATTCCACGATTCCCCATGCACCGAGGTATGCGTTTGCCGTCAGCGGGCTGCCGAGGCCGAGTTCGCCTGCCCTGCCGAGGAGGTCGTCGCCGTCCACGTAGGCAATCTTCGCGCCGGAATCGAGCTTCTCCAACGCCTCGACCAGTCCGCGCGGATTGAGTCCGCCGGCATTGGCGACGATCTTCACGCCCTTGTCGAGTGCCAGTCCGAGGCAGTCCTCGGCCTGCCGCAGAAAGGTTTTGGCGTAGCCACGGGTCGCGTCCTTCATTCGGTCGCGTCCGAGGATGAGCATGGTCAGCTCGGCGAGGTAGTCACCGGTGAGGTAGTCGAGGTCTCCTCCTTCGAGCATCTCCCGCATCGCGGACAGTCGATCTCCGTAGAAACCGGAGCAGTTGCCTATACGTACGGTCATGCTTTCTCGCGTCCTGCCTTGTCTCGTCCCTGTCCGGGAGGGCCTGCGAAGGCTTGGGCGATGGTGAGCCAGTGTGCGGCATCGGCCCCGTCGGCTCGAACGTCCAGGTCGTCGCGGTGTGCGCGCTGAGTGACGAGAAGGCAGAAGTCGAGTGCAGATCCGGTGACACGCTGTTCTGCGTCGTCGGGACCCCACGTCCACACTTCGCCCGAGGGTGCGGTGAGCTCGACTCCGAACGGTTCCGCCGGCGGAGTCTGCTCGTTGACGGCGTAAGCGAAATCTCGTGTCCGGACGCCGATGTGTGCGACTCCGCGGATTCGGTCGGTCGGCACGCGAGTGACGCCCAGCGCATCGGCGACATCCTGTCCGTGGGCCCACGTCTCCATAAGACGGGCGGTGGCCATGGACGCGGCACTCATGGGCGGCCCGAACCACTGGATCTTGACCCCCGACGGGACCTGCTTCAGCGCGTCCGTCATGGCGTGGCGGCGGGTTCGCCAGCTGCTCAACAGTTCCGGATTGCCCGCTTCCTCCTCGGCGGCGTCGTCGACGAACCCGGTGGGGTTCTCCCAGGCCTTTTTCAGCGTGCGGGCGAACTCCTCCTCGGCCGCGGTATCACCGGACGCTGCGGATGTGGTTCGCTCCGCGACGTGATCCGTCCACGACAGGTGCGCGATCTGATGTGCGATCGTCCAGCCCGCCGCCGGAGTAGGTGCCGCCCAGCGTTCGGGTGCCAACTCGGCCACCAGCGCGTCGAGGTCGTCACCCTCGGCACGGAGATCGCCGACGAGTGAGTCGAGGTCTGCCATGGGACCAGCTTCACAAAGGCACGAGAAAAAAGCAAGCACGCTTGCTTTTTAATTCGTAACCTTACGTTCGCTTGCCGTCTCTACGGTCGGAAACGTGAAAACGTCGAGACTTGTGGCCGTCGCCGTTACCCTCGCCTTCATGACTGCCGGCTGCTCCACCACGGACCCGTCTACTGCAGACCCGACCCCCGACGAACCGTCGAGCATCCGGGTGGCGACGTTCAACGCCAGTCTCAATCGGTCCGCGGCCGGACAGTTGGTCACCGACCTGAGCGCGGAGAACGCCCAGGCTCGCGCAGTAGCCGACGTGATCTCCGCGAACTCACCGGATGTCTTGCTGGTCAACGAGTTCGACTATTCGGGGTCCGATGGCCCCACCCTCTTCAACGAGAACTACCTCGACGGGCAGTACCCGTTCTTCTTCACTGCTCCGGTGAACACCGGCGTCGACTCGGGACTCGACCTGGACGGGGACGGCGCACTCGGTGGCCCCGGTGACGCCTGGGGATTCGGACAGTTTCCCGGTCAGTACGGCATGGTGGTGTACTCGAAGTTCCCGATCGACACCGGTTCGGTACGCACGTTCCAGAACTTTCTGTGGAAGGACATGCCGAACTCGCTGTTACCGCGCGACTATTACGGAGAGAACGCAGACGCGCTTCGACTGTCCAGCAAGTCTCATTGGGACGTGCCCGTCGACGTGAACGGGAAGGCGCTGCACGTGTTGGCCTCGCATCCCACTCCCCCATCCTTCGACGGACCCGAGGACCGTAACGGTAAGCGCAATCACGACGAGATCCGGTTGAGCGCCGACTACATTTCCGGTGCCGACTACCTCTACGACGACAACGGCGTGCGAGGCGGACTCGACGAGGGAGCGTCGTTCGTGATGATGGGCGACCAGAACAGCGATCCGGTCGACGGCGACTCCGTGGCCGGTGCCATCGCACAGGTTCTGGATCTTCCGCGGGTTCGAGATCCGGCACCCACGTCCGATGGACATGGCACGGACACAGCCGATTTCGCTGATCCGACGCCGGGTGACCTTCGGGTGGACTACGTGCTGCCGTCGGACGATATGACCGTGCGCGACTCGCAGGTGTATTGGCCCGATCAGGCCGAGCACCCGTCGGACCACAGACTGGTGTGGGTAGACCTCGAAATATGATGCGTGAGTGACCGATCTGCCGATTGTCGAGTTCGCCTACCCGGGCCCACTACGGGACACGCTGGTTGCGGCCGTGCTGTCCGGCGCGAAGACCAGCACGGCAAGCCTGTTGGCTCAGTACACCGACGAGGAGCTGCCGAGGGTCGGCGAACGCGGTGCGGTGGTGAATTCGGCGGGTGCCGTGGTCGGGGTCATCGAGACCACGGCCGTCGATGTCGTTGCGCTGAGCGATGTTCCGCTGCAGCATGCGCTCGACGAGGGTGAGGGATACGCCGATGTGGCGCAGTGGCGTGCCGGACACGAAAGATTCTGGCAGTCCGTCGAAGTCCGCGAGGAGCTGGGTGATCCGAATTTCACGGTGAACGACGACACTCAGGTGGTGCTGGAGCGATTCGAGCTGACATGAAGGTCTGCCTGTGCCGCTATTACCACAGCCTGAAGACCATGGGCCTGTGGACTCCGGTCATGCTTGCTGATGGCGTCGAATTCTGGGTCTCCAATGCCGGCACCACTGCCGTCACCGTGCCTGCAACTACGCAGCTCGCAAATCACGGGCACCTTCCGACCGTCTACCGCAGACCCCAAGGCGCGGAACGGCAGGTAGTTTCATCGACCTCGAACTCGAGCCGGGCTAGGAAGGTAGAGCGTCAGACCCGATCCGCGTAGACGACGATGTTGTCCTCGTAACTGGCGACATCCGAATCGAATTGGCCACCGCATGTGATCAGACGCAACCCTGGGTGGTCGAGATCGCCGTACACCTTCTGGGTGGGGAAGGCATCTTTCGGATACTGCTCCACAGCGCTGACGACGAACCGGACCGTACTTCCATCCTCGGCAGTGACGGACACATCGTCTCCCTGCTCCAGTTCGCGGAGTCGGTAGAAGACACCCGGGCTACCGGCCCAATCCACGTGGCCGGCAACGATCGACGGTCCCAGCTGACCCGGGATCGGCGATCCGGTGTACCAGCCTGCGGGAAAACCGCCCGGCGGGACCTCCATTTCTCCATCGGGATTCAACCCGAGGTCCATCACATCGGAATCGACACCGATCGCGTCGATCTCGATACGTTCGGGCGGAGATGCGACACCATCGGCCGAACCACCGCTCTGGGCAGGGATCGAATTGGGTTGAGCGACAACGTCAGCCGATGTCGCCGCTGACGTTCGAGTCGGAGCGGGTTCATCGACGGGTGTCGCACACCCCGACACGAGGGCCACCACCATCAGGCAGGCTGCCGCCGCAGCCCGCACTGCAACCCGGCGGCGGGTCACAGTGCGGGAAACTTCTGCAGCAGTATAGATCTCACTGTTCACGTGTTACTCAGCGACGACGACGACTGAGCGCCAAGGCCGAAACCCCGCCTGCAGCAAGGACCGCAAGCACACTCAGCATCGATGTCATCGACGATGCATTCGGCCGCACGCTGGTGCTGCCATCGCCCGTTTCGACTCCACCGTTGGGAATCTGGGTGATCTGGCCACCGGGGTTGTACGTACCCGGCTGATCAGGGCCGCCCGGCTGATCGGGAGTGCGCGGCTGATCCGGAGTGCGCGGCTGGTCCGGGGTGTTGGGCTGGTCCGGAGTGCGCGGCTGGTCCGGGGTGTTCGGCTGGTCCGGAGTCCGAGGCTGGTCCGGGGTGTTCGGCTGATCGGGAGTGCGCGGCTGGTCCGGAGTGTTCGGCTGATCCGGCGTGTTCGGGTTTTCCGGCACGTTCGGGATACCCGGAATCGGCGGAAGCGTGATGCCGGGGATCGGCGGCAGACCCGGAATCGGGGGTACTTCGATGACGATCGGCGGCGTACCGCCACCATCACCCGGCGTACCGCCGCCGCCACCCGGGGCGGTCGTCGTTGTCGTGGGTGCCGGTGTCGTTGTCGTAGGCGCCGGCGGTGTGGTCGTCGTGACCGGAGGCGTCGTGGTCGTGACCGGAGGGTTCGTGGTCGTGACCGGCGGTTCGGTGATCCCACACTCTGCGTTGCTGATCGTGTTCGAGTCGAGGGTGACTGCGCCGGTCAAAGCCAAGAGTCGTCCCCGCACATCGGCATCCGTCGTCGCGGTGATCGACGCCTGCGCCATGACCGTGCCGACGAAATCGGTGCCGGTGCCGAGAGTGGCCGAGCTTCCCACCTGCCAGAACACGTTGCACGGGCTGGCCCCGTTGATCAGTGAGACACTGCTGTTCGAGCCCGTGATGAGAGTGGATCCGGCTTGGAAGATGAAGACCGCAGCGGAATTGCCTTGCGCATCGAGCGTCAGAGGCAGAGATCCGGTCAGTCCGAGTGTGTCGCCCTTGTACAGACCGGCATACCGAGTGGTGCCGCCCAGCTCGACGGGGACCAATTCAGGACCCGACCTGTTGGCAGCGTCGGTGTATGCAACCTGCAGAGCAGCTTTCGCATTCAATGCTCGTTCGTTCTTGTCATCGATCACGCCGTTGGTAATTTGGCCCTGCAGCAGTCCGCTGACGCTCGAAGGATTCCCGTCACCTGGGCTCACACCCACGGAGCCGTTGATCACAGATCCACCCGCATCGGTCACGGTGGAGCCGGCAAGAATTGCGTACGGATCTGCGGCACCGAGACCGACGGTGGGGACGACGACAGCAGGTGATTGAGCGTCGGCCGAAGAGGCGTTGACCAGCATGAGCGCGCTGGTTGCCAGTGCGACGGTACCGACGAGGGGAATCAACGCCGAGCCCTTGCGTCGGGATGTGGACGGCGCAGGACGGTGTTGCGGAGAGTACATGGTGTGTACCGATCTGCTCGAGGAGATGCGTGCGAGGCTTGTTGCCGCACAACGCGTTATGAATATCGATTCCCCCGACGAGATTCGACAGAATTTGAGATGTCACGCGACGGTCGACGATGGTCACTGGAATTCACCAGGGGCGTCGAGGTCTCGCGGAATCCGTAGATCGGTGGCGTCGCCGGCTGGCTGTTCAACTGCGCGACATGAGTAGAGGGGGCGCGGAGGCTCGTGGCCCACTCCGCAACAGCGAGTTTCCCCGTATCTCTACGGTGTAGAACTACAGCACACCATGTGTAAGGTCTGGGGTCAAGCGAAAAGCGTTGGTGAACAATAAGATTGTTTGTCGACCGAAAGCCGATCGGCGTGCCGCTTACTCGAATACCGACATCGGCGGAGCAATGTGATGACCCCCTCGGATCGCAGTAGCCACAACTCTAGGGACAGAATCGACCACGAATTCGTCGTGTCGGCCGCCCTCGCCATCATCGACGACACCGGACTCGACAGCCTGACCATCCGCAGCCTGGCTGTCTCGATCGATCGCGACCCCATGACCGTGTACCGGTACGTCGCCACCAAGGAAGCACTACTCGACGCCGTTGCCGATTCGATTCTCGGAGACCTCGTGTCGGTGGACGGATCGGACACCGATTGGCGACGTCAGCTGACGATCTTCGGCCGGCACTATCGCGAACTCGCCTTGGCACACCCGCGCGCGGCCGTTTTGCTGGCGACTCGGCCCCGGTCCACTCCGCTGGGCCTGGGCACCACCAGGTCCCTGATGTCACTCGAAGGCATATTGAGCCTGTTTGCCACCGCGGGATTTACTGTCCCCGAGGCGCTCTCGGCCTACCGGTTGCTGATGTCGATGCTCCGCGGTCACGTGCTCAGTGAAACGCAGGAGACGACGGACAACCCGGACGAGACCGTCGACAGACTCAGCCTCGCGTTGCGCAGACTCCCGATCGAGGACTTCCCGATCATGTCCGTACTGCCGCCACTCATCACCGCATACGACGGTGCCCGCGAGCTCGATCGCGGATTGAAGGCCCTGTTCGACGGCCTGCGTCACACACCGTGACCACGGATCAGGCTCGGCGAATGGGCGCGAACGTCTGCACTGCATCCCGGGTGAAAAAGTCCAGCAATATCGCATTGGACAACGCGGGCTTCTCGACCAACACACCATGCGAGGTACCCGGGACAATTGCCAGCTCGGCGACCGGCATACTGCGGTAGAACTCGGCAGCATGCTCGATGCTCACCTCGTCGTCGTCACCGATCATCACCAGAGTGCGCACCGACAACGCGGCGAGATCGCTCGCAGTCAGTGCGGGATCTGCACTGTGCATATCGTCGAGCCGGCGTACGAAATCGCTACGGTCGGCGTCGCCGAGTCCGGACAGCCCGCCGCCCCAACCATCGCGATGAAAGACACTCGCGACGCAGGCGAGACGATCCACCAGATCCGGGCGTTGCAGTGCGACCAGTAGCGCTACGACACCGCCGTCGCTGCACCCGGCCAACCGCGTCCGTCGCCCGACGACCTGCTCGATGAACGCAATGGTGTCGTCGACCATGTCCGAGAACGTCAACTCGGAGGAGAGACCAGGCCCGGAAACATCCGGGGTGCGGCCATGCCCTCGACGTTCGGGGGTGAGCACCCGAAACGCCGAGGACAACCCGGCGACAGTGACATCCAGCGCTCGCGCATCAGCGCCCCCAGGATGGAGAAGGACCAGCGGTTCCCCGTCGCCCACCTCGGCGTACCAGGTGTCCACCGAGCCGAGCCGAACCCAGTTCTCCGAATTCACGCCATCAATGTAGACCCGTGCCCACATCGTTCGCTCGCTCTTCGTCGCGTTCCTGCTGAGCTGCCGCCAGACCCGACATCGTGCGCAGCGGCACCTCCTTGAGGAAGAGCACCAGGACGAATCCGAGGAGCATCAGGATCGACACGGCCAGGAACACGTAGTCCATCGCGTCGGAGAAGCCGATGCGGAACGGCTCGGCGAGCGCGGGATCGAGCTTCTGGATGAACGAACTGTCCTGCAAGGCACTACCGGCAACGGATGCATCACCCGAGGCGATGGCCTTCGCGAACCCCGACTCCAACGGATCGGCACTGGTGGCCGCGCTCTGCACGGCCTGCTGGAACGCGGGCGTCGAACTCGCGGCGACCAACGCATCGCCGGTCTTGGGCGTCAGCTGCGTGAACAGCATCGACAGGAACACCGCCACGCCGACCGTCGCACCGATCTGACGGAAGAACGTTGCCGCCGAGGTGGAGACGCCCATGTCCTTGGGCGGCATCGCATTCTGGATGGCCAACGTGAGCGGCTGCATCATCGAACCGAGACCGAGACCGAACACACCCATCACGACCATCGTCTGCCACAACGGAGTGTCGGCGTGCACGTAGTGGAACGTGAACATGGCGATCGCCATCAGCGCAGTGCCGACGATCGGAAAGATCTTGTACCGCCCCGTCTTCGAGATGATCGAACCCGACACGATGGACGCGATCATCAAAGCGCCGACGAGCGGCAAGGTCTGATAACCGGCGAGAGTCGGCGAGGAACCCTTGACCACCTGCAGGTACTGCGGCAGCAACGAGATGCCGCCGAACATGGCTGCGCCTGCGATGACACTGACGGCAATACACAACGAGAACAACGGGTTTCGGAAGAA
Source organism: Rhodococcus sp. Leaf233 (assembly GCF_001426165.1). Classification (NCBI taxonomy): domain Bacteria; kingdom Bacillati; phylum Actinomycetota; class Actinomycetes; order Mycobacteriales; family Nocardiaceae; genus Rhodococcus; species Rhodococcus sp. Leaf233. Next base: position 867,213 of record NZ_LMRO01000001.1, on the reverse strand, counting down.
CCGCATGGGGATCAAGGCGTCGTCGCCCATCTTGATCTCGGCGAGAACGAACGCGATGACGCCCACGATGCCGATCCCGAAGCACAGCAGTGCCCGCGGCGAACTCCATCCCCAGACGCGGCCCTGCTCGGCGATGATCAGCAGCGGCACGAGCCCGACGCTGAGAAGCACTGCGCCCCACCAGTCGACGCGGGCCTCGCGGCGGTAGACCGGCAGGTTCAGCACCCGCCAGACGACGACGAGCGCGATGATGCCGAGCGGAACGTTGATGTAGAAGACCCAGCGCCAGCCGGTGATGCCGAGAATGGACGACTGCCCGGCCAGCAGACCGCCGATGACCGGCCCGAGCACACTGGACGTACCGAACACCGCCAGGAAGTAACCCTGATACTTGGCCCTCTCCCGCGGGGGCACGATGTCGCCGATGATCGCCAACGCCATCGACATCAGGCCACCTGCACCCAACCCCTGCACGGCCCGGAAAGCTGCGAGCTCGTACATCGATGTCGCGATGCCGCACAGCATGGACCCGACGACGAAGATCGAGATGGCCGTCATGAAGAACGGCTTGCGCCCGTAGAGATCGGAGAGCTTGCCGTACAGCGGCGTCGAGACAGTGGACGTGATCAGATATGCCGTTGTCACCCAGGCGAGAACGGAGAACCCGTTCAGGTCGTCGGCGATAGTACGTACCGACGTGGACACGATGGTCTGATCGAGAGCCGCCAGGAACATACCCATCATCAGGCCCGACAGAATCGTCATGATCTCGCGGTGCGAGTACTCGCCACTCACCGCACTCGCTTCACGCTCGGCGGTCGCTTCAGGCTCGCTTACCATCTCTTTGTTTCACCTTTACGTAACGTTTGCTTGTGTCCTACAACGATATTCGGACCACCAGCATGCTCGTAGAAAGCCGACTAAGCAAAGGTTTATTTGCGGCGCATCCGGTCTCGGACCTCGCGCATCGTGTGCGGGTGGATGCCGTCGGCCGCGAGCACCTTGCGCGTCTTGCGCCGCGTCGCCAGCACCCCGATGATCGCGATGATCCACACGGGAAACTGCACCAGCATCGCGACCCGGAAACTGTCGAAGTCGTAACCGCCCATGGCGTCGAGAATCCACCCGATCGCCGCGATGACCAACAGCGATGCCAGGAAGCCGCCGATGTTGACCATCCCCTGAGCCGTCCCCAGATTGGCACTCGGATTGAACGTGCGGGCGAGGTCGAATCCGATCACCGACCCGGGCCCACCCACGGAAATCACCACGACGAGCAGAACGAGCAGCCACAGCGGCGCAGGTCCGGGCAGCGACAGCACGATGGCCCACATCGTGGCGTTGCTGACCATGATCGCCAGCACCAGCCAGGACCGACGCATCGGGTAGCGCCCGGTGAGCAAACCGAGCACGATGCCCGACGCCACCGCCGACAGCACCGACAACGTCAGCAGCGCTCCGGCCGTCGACGCCGACAATCCCTGAGCGGTGGTCATGTACGGCACACCCCACAACAGGGCAAACGTGGTGATCGAGAACTGGGTCCCCATGTGCGAGAAGAATCCGAGCCGGGTCCCCGGTCGTCGCCACACCTCGCCGATGGAGTCCAGCGTCTGCCGCAACGACGTCGGCTCCGGTTCCGGAGCAGTGCTGTCGTCGGGACGATCTCGAATCAGAGCGAGCGAGAGGACGAGTGCGAGCAAACCCAGTGCCGCCGCGCTACCGAAAGCGAACGTCCACCCCGGCCCGTTCAACAGAATCAGAAACGGCACGGCCGAGAGCACCTGCCCGAGCTGACCCAGCAGCCCGGTCAACTGGGACACGATCGGCACCCGCCGCGGCGAGAACCAACGCGGCACCAGACGCAGGACCGAGATGAACGTCAGCGCGTCGCCGATGCCCACGAATGCACGTGCCGCCACCGCGACCGGCAGCGATTCGGTGAGCGCCAACGTGATCTGCGCCGACGCCATGATCAGCGCACCGGCGGCGATCATCTTGCGCGAACCGATCCGATCCAGCAGCACTCCGGCCGGAATCTGCATCGCCGCGTACACGACCACCTGCAGCACCACGAACGAGGACAACAGAGACGGGGAGATCGAGAACCGGTCCGCGGCGCTCAGCCCGGCGACCCCGAAGGCCGTCCGATGCAGCACCCCGATGACATACGCGAAGACACCGATGCCCCACACCACCCATACGGTTCTCCCCGTACTCACCGTCTTCCCAATGCTCACGGGGCAATTGTGTCAACCACGCTGTGGAATGATCGGACCCGGTAGTTCGTAGAGCAGGAAAGCGAGTGACGTCATGGCCAAGCAAGTGCTGGTGCTCAACGGTCCGAACCTGAACATGCTCGGCACCCGTCAGCCCGAGGTGTACGGCAGCGCCACCCTCGTCGACGTCGTCGCCCTGTGCGAGAAGACCGCCGCCACACACGGACTCGACGTGAAAGCAGAGCAGTCCAACCACGAGGGACAGTTGATCGACTGGATCCACGAGGCACGCGGGGTGGCGTCGGGCATCGTCATCAACCCCGGCGGACTGACCCACACGTCGGTGGCGCTGCGTGACGCACTCGTCATCCCCGAGGTCCCGATCATCGAGGTGCACATTTCCAACGTGCACGCCCGCGAGGAGTTCCGGCACCACTCCTACGTCTCTCCGATCGCCAGCGGAGTCATCGCCGGACTCGGCATCGACGGATACCGATTCGCGATCGAACGACTCGCAGCTCTTATCTGATACTGCTCTTATTTGATACTGCACTTGTTCGACACTGCTCTCATCTGACACTCAGGTTGTCCTGCATAAACTGGTCGCCGTGAACACCAGCAACAAGGCATCGAGAGACGGCAGAGCGTCCAAGGACATCCGGGCAATGCAGAACGGCGACAAGAATCGTCGAACGCTGATCCAGATCGTCGTCGCGGTCGTTCTCATCGCACTCGTTGCAGCCATTGCTCTGTTCATCGTCAACAAGGATTCGACGTCGGGTGAGGCATCTCCCGACGCGAGTTCCACATCGGGCCCGCAGCTGACGCCCACGTCGCTCACCGCGAACGGTGCCATTCGTTTCGGCAACCCCGATGCCACCACTGTCGTCAGCGTCGTCGAGGACTTCCAGTGCCCGGCCTGCAAGGCATTCGAGTCGGTCAGCGGATCGACTCTGCAGCAGCTGGCCGACGCAGGCAACGTCGCCGTCGATTACCGTCCCATCTCCATTCTCGATCGCTTCTCGAACGGCACGATGTACTCCACCCGTGCTGCGAGTGCGTCGATCTGCGTCGCCGAGAACGATCGGGACAGTTGGATGAACTGGCACAACTCGATGTTCGCCGAGCAGCCCGCCGAGAACGGCAACGGTCTGCCCGACGACAAGCTCGTCGAGATCGCCGCCGCAGCCGGTGCCGACTCCCCCGCCACCGCGTCGTGCATCACCGACGGCAGTTACACGGACTGGGTCACCACCCAGACGCAGACCGTCATCGGCGAGGGCATCAACGGAACGCCGAGCGTCCGTGTCAACGGCACCGACGTCGCCACCCCGACACCCGAGAACATCCTCGCTGCCGCCGCGGCAGCCGGAAACTGAGCAGCAACCGGTAACCGACCATGAGAACTCGCGCCGGCGCTGCAGTCTTCACACTCTTCAGCGCACTGGGGCTCCTCGCCGCACTGACCCTGACGATCGAACGATTCAAGCTCCTCGAAGACGCGTCCTACGTTCCGTCGTGCAGCCTGAATCCGGTGCTCTCGTGTGGGTCGGTGATGGTCACGAAGCAAGCCGCTCTGTTCGGATTCCCCAATCCGATCCTCGGAATCGTGGCGTTCTCCGTCGCCCTCGTCGCCGGTATCCTGTGGCTCGGCCGCGTCGAACTCCCGCACTGGTTCTGGCTCGGACTCAGTGCCGGTCTGCTGCTCGGCGAAGTGTTCGTGCACTGGCTGATCTTCGAGAGTCTCTACGAGATCGGTGCCCTGTGCCCGTACTGCATGGTGGTGTGGGCGGTGACGATGCCACTGTTCGTACTGGCTCTGAGCCGACTGATCAGCACCGGCTCGAACACCACCGGAACGATCGGCCGTCTTTTTCTGGAGTGGCGGTGGACGCTGCTCGCCGTGTGGTACGCAATCGTCGTCGCGCTCATCGGAATCCGGTTCTCGGACTATTGGGCCTCGTTGCTCTGACAGTTTCGTTGCTCTGAGTTTCGCTGCTCTGACAGTTTCGCAAAACTCATGAGTCGATCGGCTGCACCGTGCATGATGGTTGCAGCACCCGGGTGAGTCTGATCACAGCTCCTGGCTCGGGGAAGAACGATCGAGTAACAGGAGTCGAAGCATGGCAGGCGATCCCTTCGCAGTCATCGTTGCCGTCATCGTGTCTGCCGCAGGCGCAGTCGCCGGAACGGACGCCCCAGCTCCACTGCAGAATCAGGCGGTGAAGGATCAGGCAGCCGCGGTCGCTGCCGCTGCCGAGGACCAGGGCAAAACGATGTCCGACCAATGGGCAGACCTGATGGGCACCATGCCCGAACCCGCCGCTGACGTCGCAGACCGGACCCTGAACGACGCCGCCGAGGGACTACTGACCGCCGTCGAACCGATGCTTCCGGACATGCCCACGGTTGCCGAGATCGAGACGCCGGAAGCGCCCACAGCAGTGACGCCCACAGCAGCCTCGCCCGCAGTGGGAATGGCTGCGGGTCTCACACCGGCGGCGATCACGCCGAGCGCCCCGCTACCCTTCAGTGTTTTTTCGTCGAATGCGGCATCCAGCGCCGTCGCCGGGCTCGCCACCGGCGCTCTGCAATTCGCCGGCCGCACGTACACCGCCGCCGACATCGCGACCCAGACGGCGTTCATGGCGTCGGCCGAAGCCATTCGGCGAGCACTCTTTCCCGGTCTACCCGTCACGTTCACCGGCATCAATGTCGGTCCGATCGGTTTGGGCGCGGTGGGAGCGATCACCGCGTTCGTTCCGTGGTTGCAGAAGGCAGGCAACATCTGCGGCGGCGTCAAGGCCACAACGATTGCCGCACTCTATGCCGCCGAGAACGGATTTCGATACGGTCCGACAGCTCCGGTATCGAGCACCGGCGCACAGGGACCCGGCCAGTTCATGCCGGGAACGTGGGCAACCTACGGCAAGGACTACGACGGCAACGGCGTGGTCGACGTCAACAGCATCGGCGACTCGGTCATGGCGTCGGGAACGATGCTGTGCGACATCTATGGACAGGTCGACGGCTGGAAGCGCGACGGCAAGGTCTCGGGCGACACGACGGACCTGACCCTCGCCGGATACAACGCCGGAGCGGGTGCAGTGTTGCGCTCGGGCGGAATGCCGTCGGGGTCAGTCGATTACGAGACTCAGACCAAGCCCTACGTAGCGCGCATCCGGGCCACCGAGGCCCAGTTCGCTGCCATCCTCACTCCGTTCGCCGGGCTCGATCTCACTGGAATGGGCGGGCGGGCAGTGCAATTGGCGATGGATTACCTGGGCCTGCCGTACGTGTGGGGCGGCGGAAACATCAACGGACCGTCCGGCGGCGGATTCGACTGCTCGGGCCTGACGTCCTACGCACTGTTCAAGGCCTCGGGCGGAAAGGTCACCCTGCCGCGTACGTCGGAGACGCAGTGGAACGTGGGCACCGAGGTGCCGATGGCCCTCGCCCAGCCGGGCGATCTACTGTTCGGCAACTGGGGCGCGGCGGGCCCGGGACACGTGGCGATCTACATGGGCAACGGGCAGATGGTGCATGCGCCCACCACCGGTGACGTGGTGCGGGTGGCACCGGTGTTCGACGGGATGCGAGCTCGCCACATCCTCTGACGGGTATCACGTGGGTCCACCCGCGTACAGTGCGGACGTGACCAATGCACGCGTGGAACCGGCCGGCTTCGACGACGAACTGGCACCCGAGCCGCCGCCCGGTGAAGGCTTCGAGACGAGCTGGCCGGTACGTACCGGCGACATCGACCCCAACAACCGACTCCGGTTCGACGGTGTCGCGCGCTACCTCCAGGACATCGGCACCGACAATCTCGACGCCACCCCTCTGGGTAAGACCGACCCGATGTGGATCGTGCGACGCACCGTCATCGACGTGTTCGAGCCCATCCACTTTCCCGACCGCGTGCACCTGCGGCGCTGGTGTTCCTCGATGTCGACGCGCTGGTCCAACATGCGGGTGGCGGTGACGACCCCCAAGGGCGGTCGCATCGAGACCGAGGGCTTCTGGATCAACATCAGCAAGGACACCGGCATGCCGACGCGCATCAGCGACGGGGCACTGGAGATGCTGGCCAAGACCACCGATCAGCACCGCTTGCGCTGGAAGGCGTGGCTGACCGAACCCGTACCGTCGCAATCCCAGGACGATATCGAATTCCCCTTGCGCGCAACCGATATCGACCCCTTCAATCACCTCAACAACGCGGCGTACTGGCACGCTGTCGAAGAACTGCTGGTGGACTTGCCGCACCTGGCCGCAGCGCCCCACCGCGCCGTCATCGAATACCTCACGCCCGTACTGGCGAACGAACGCGTGACGCTACGTCACCGCTACGAGGGCGGAGCGCTGACCGTCTGGTTCGTCGTCACCGGAGCCTCGGGCGAACAGACGGTCCGGACCGTCGCCAAGGTTGCACCCAAGGCCTGACGATCGAGCTTGCCGCGCGGGGTGCGCGGCAAACCGTCGACGATCGCGATGACGACGGGAAGACTCGGGTCGGGTAGCAACGAACGCAGGTGGCGCCGTATCTGCGCCACCGTCGGTGAATCATTCTGTGCTACAACCACTCCGGCGACCGGTATCTCCCCTGCTCGGTCATCGGGCAGGCCCAGAACTCCGGCATCGAGAACACCGGGGACCGACAACAGCGCCGCCTCGATCGGGGGCAACTCGACCGTGAGGCCGGCTCGAACGATCGTCTCGCTGCCGCGGCCGAGCAAGGTCAACCGGCCCTGGTCGACGCTGCCGCGATCACCGACCGTCATCCACCCGTCGACCGGTCCGTCCGTCAGGGTGGTGTGCTCACCCACCCGACTCAGATAGCCGTCGAACAGCATGTCGCTGCGCACGTGCAGCAGTTCTCCCCTGGTCTCCACCTCGACGCCGTCGAACAGCGCTCCCTCGATCCCCGCCCCCTCGATCCCCGCGCCCTCGGACGTTCGACGGTCGTAGGAGACGAAGCTCAGTTCCGACGCGCCGTAGAAGTGCGTCATGGTCGCGTTCGGTAGCACCGTGGCAAGTGCCGCCCGACCCGACTGCGGCCATCTCGCCGCAGACGAGAGCACCTCGCGGACGCTGGGGTACTGCACGTTCGACCGCGCGATGTCCCAGGCGATCGTCGGTACCGAATACAAGTGTGTCGGAACATCTCCGAGAGCAGCAGCCGCCGTGCGCAGGTCCACCGTCGCGCCGCGAGTAAGCCCGTGCAACGCACCGTAGAGAAAGTGCGTGTGATCGAGAGTTCCCGATGCAGACACTCTGTCGCCCGGACCGAGATCGAACAGAGAATCGGAACGGTCGAGCGTGGCCGCCCAGGACGCCTGATCACGAACGAACAATTTCGGTGGGCCGGTGGTTCCGGAGGTGATGCCCACGAGCAGTTCGGCGCTGCGTGCCGGCGGATCGATGCGCGCAACACGGTCGCCGGCGAGCTGCTCGGGTGCCAGCACCACGTCGGCACCCCACCTGTGCAATCGTGCGTGCTGACGCGGATGCGCCACGATGAGCGACGGTGCAGTGACCGACATCGCGTCGACGAATTCGCCGGGTAGCAGATGCCGATGCAGCAGAACGACACTCACGCCGGCATGCATCGCGGCCGCGACGACGACCAGCGAGTCGATGTCCGACGTCGGCAAGACCGCGATTCGATGCATCCCGGCGATCGAAGCGGCCGCACGTTCCACCCGACGCCACAGATCCCGGTACGTGATCCGACCGGTCGCGTCGACGATCGCGATGTCTGCCCGATCGCAGTGCTGCGCTATCCGCGCGGTGAGAAGATCACTCGTCATCTGCACCGTCGTCATCCACACCGTCGTCGTCCACACCGTCGTCGTCAACACCGCGCGCAACGAGGGCATCACCCATCGCATCGGCAGTACGGAGCGCACGCACCAACACCGGTGTGGCCAGGGCCGTCATCGACCACTGCAGGCCGCGGGCCTTTCGGGCCTGCGACACTTCCTGCACGATCGACGCCAACAACGGTATGCAGCGAATGGCAAGGGCGAGAAGCAAACCGATTCGATCCGGGTCGACGCCGAAGCGGCGGACGGGACCGAGGGCTCGGGTGACGGTATCGAGCATGTCGGTGACCCGGGTGGTCAGCGTGACCAACGCGGCCAACGCGACGGAGACGATCAGCACTCCGCAGACCACCACTGCGCGTTGCCAGGTGGTGATGATCACCTGGAACACGCCAATGATCAGCAGCATCCACAGCACCGGACGTAGTTGCGCCAGAGCTACTTTCGCAGGGATGCGGGCGACCGCGAACAGTACTGCGACCATTACGGCAACCACGCCGACCTCGAGCGGTGTGCGTGCGAGAATCACCGTCGCCAGAATGGCAACGATCAGCGCCAGCAGTTTCGATCCCGGACTCATCCGATGCAGCAACGAATCACCGGGGCGGTAGAGACCGATCATCCGATCAACTCGCGGTAGGCCGGGACCGCGGCAGCCGGGGTGCCGTCGAATGCAATTCGCCCGTCGTCGATGACGATGACGCGCTCGAAACCGTCCAGCAACGCCAGCTGATGAGTCACGACGATGACCTGCTGGTCCATCGAATTCAAGGCGTCTGCGACGACGCGGCCGTTACGCAGATCGAGCAACGTCGTCGGCTCGTCCGCGACGATCACCTCCGGCCGCCGGATGAGGACGGCCCCGATGGCGAGCAACTGCTTCTGCCCACCGGACAGCAGATGAGCAGGGTGGTCGCGGTGCCGATCGAGTCGAAACCGGACGAGCATCTCGTCGACACGCTCGGCCACCTCGGTCTTGCTGAGCCCGGACCTCCGCAGCGAGAACGCGAGATCCTCTGCGACGGTGGGCATGACGATCTGAGAGTCGGGATCGGTGAACACGAAGCCGACCTTCTTGCGGACCTGCGCGCCCTTCTTGGCCGCGTCTATTCCGTCGACCGTGACCCGGCCGGTATCGGGCTTGATCAACCCGTTGATCATGCGGGCCAGCGTGGATTTTCCCGATCCATTGGACCCGATGATGCCGATACGGCGTTCGTCGAATTCGAGATCGATGCCGCGCAACACCTGCCGCTCGCCGAATGCGTGAGAGATGTTCTCGAAGGCGACCGTACTCATGACACTCTCTCCACCAGCATTGCTATTCCCTGCCCGCCGCCGATAGCGCAGGCCGCCAGCCCCAGCGCAGGGCCTCCGGGCTGCAGCATACGAGAGAGCAACCGCACCAACAATATTGCACCCGACGCTCCCCACGGATGCCCCATTGCGATGGCACCACCGTCCGGGCAGATGCGGTCCTCGTCGATGCCGAGCTCGTCCGCGACGGCAAGCACGACCGACGCGAAGGCCTCGGTGATCTCGACTGTTTCGATGTCGCTCAGCGCCACCCCGGTGCGGGCGAGCAGTTTGGCGATCGCGGGTACCGGTCCGAGCCCGGGAAGGGCAGGATCGGACCCGGCAACAGCGCTGCCGAGAATGCGCAGCGCCGGCATGCCCGCGGCTCGCTCGAGGGTGGTCATTGCCAGAACGGCTGCGCCGTCGGAGATTCCACACGAATTACCGGCGGTCACGGTCCCGTCCGTGCTGAACGTGGGGCGTAGCCTGCCCAGGCGCTGCGTCGTCATATTGGGCCGAATGCGCTCGTCGGTAGCCATGTTGTTCACAGCCACGATTTCCGCGGAGAAGTCGTACGCTGCCGCTCGGGCGAAAGACCTTGCGGCATAGGAATCCTGGCGTTCACGACCGATCCCGCGACGCTGCGCGAGATCATCCGCCGCAACACCCATGTCCGGGTCGTCGAACCCGTCGGGTGCGAACGGCGCTCGGGTGTAGCGGACCGGCTCCGCGTCGCCGACGGGCGGCCAGAACCGCCACGGGCTGGTACTCGCAGATTCGACTCCCCCGGCCAGAATCATCGTCTCGTCGCCGCTCCGGATGCGCGACGCGGCCTGGGCCAACGCGTCCAACCCGGATCCGCACTGGCGATCGACGGTGACCCCGGGGACGGCGAACCCGAGCCCGGCACCCAACGCCGCCACTCGGGCGACGTCACCGCCTGGGCCGAGGCAGTTGCCGAGAATCACGTCGTCGATCGGAACACCGAGCGGATCGATCTCTGCAGCAACAGCTTTCAGAACCGGTACCGCCAAGTTAGGTGCCGTGACATCGGCGAACCCGTGCCCTGCAATGCCGATCGCGGTGCGTTTACCCGTGACAACAACGGGTGTGGGCATCACGCCAGTGCTCCTCTAGCCAGCAGTGCCCCGCGTGCGATTTTTCCGCTGGCGGTGCGGGGCAACTGCTGTACCACCGTCCACCGCCTCGGTAGTGCCTCTTTGGTCATGATCGCTCGGGCATCGGCGCGCACCACGTCCAGATCGCGTGAACCGTCGAGTTCGACGACGGCAGAGACTGTTTCGCCGAGAACGGAGTGCGGAGTGCCGATCGCCGCGGCGGCGAGGACGCCGTCGATCGAGACCAGAATTCGCTCGACGTCCTCGGCGATCACGGTGGTGCCGCCGACGTTGATCGCCGCATCTCCGCGCCCGTGGACGACGAGTTCCCGGCCACGCACGTCGGCCAGGTCGCCGACGGCGAACCAATCATGTGCACTCCAGGCGGCGTAGGGGGACCGCACAAACAGGTAACCGTCGTCGGTGCGCACCTCGACGTCGCGAAGCAGTACCAGCGTCGGCTGCTCACCCACGACCCTCGCTGCGATCAAGGACAACTCGGCGGCCCCATAATATTCGACCAGTCTCACGCTGTCCGGAACAGACTGAGCTGCAACGGAGTCCAGCATCGTTCCAGCAACGACCGCGATCCGAAGGTGCGGCATCCGCGGAGCGACGTCCCGCAACACCGCAGGGACCGCATGTACCACCGTGGCCCGCGCACGGTCGTCGGTGACACAGGCACCGAGCCACAGCGCATGCAGTGCCGCGAACAGATGCATCGTGGCGTGCAGGGGTCCGGTGATCGCTATCGAATCGGTGGGACGGATGCCGGTGATGTCGGTGAACTCGGCGAAGCTGTCGACCCACGACGCCGCGGTCCGCGCGAGCGGCTTGGGCCTGCCGGTGGAACCGGAGGTTGCAACCAGCAGGAAGGCGTCGGGGTCGGGGTCGCCGCTGCGTTCGGGCCTGGCGGCCGGGTCCTCGACTCGCACCGCGCACCCCTGCCGAGCCGCCGCGACAACACAGACCAACGCGTCCGGCAGATCCAGTGCTGATGCGTCGTGTGATTGGGCGTCGTGTGATTGGGCGTGTGCCGGGAGGTGAGGCCACTGCTCGACGGCGGCGTCGAGTTCGGCGTAGGTGAGACTGCGACCGCGCCAGACGATGGCGGTGTCCTGGTCTCGACCTCCCAGCGTAAAGGTCACCTCTTGATCAGTCCCGGGTAAGCGCGGTGCACGCTCTTGGCGACGACCGTGGCGACGACGACCTTCGCGATGTCGCCGGGCAGGAACGGTCCGTTGGTGGTGATCGCGGCCCAGAGCCCGACGTCGGTGCGGAGCAGCAATCCGATGGTGCCGAAGATGTAGATGACGAGGATCCCGCCGACGGCGTTGATCAGCAGTCCGAGCACGATCGAGTACTTCGGCAGGATGCGGGCGGTGAGCCAACCGATGATCAGCGCTGCGGGAATCCAGCCGATCAGGTATCCGACGGTGGGGCCGGCCATCGCCGCGAGGCCGGTGCGTCCGCCCGCCAGCAGCGGCAGGCCGATCATTGTCAGGGCGAGGAACACGAGTACTGCGGCCGTGCCCTTGCGTGGTCCCAGAACTGCGCCGGCCAGGATGATGCCGAGGGTCTGCAGGGTGATCGGGACTCCGGAGAAGCCCACCGTGATCGATCCCGGCAGTCCGAGCGCGGCGATGAGCGCCGCGAACACCGCGATCTGCGCCATGTCGCGGGCGGAGACGTTCATTCGACCGACCTTACGGCTCGGCGGGCGAGTACTGCTGTCGATACCTGACACGGTGGCTCCTCGAGGAAGGGGCGATCGCCTGCCCCAGATACTTGAACGGCGTTCAAGGTAGCAGGTGCGTGGCCTTGACCACCTATCGGGCACCGGCAGGCCCGGCGTCAGAAGGGCGCGGGATCGTATCGACTCCAATCCTGTCGTATGCGTGCGTGTACAACGCGGCAATGCTCGAGATAGGCCCGCCTCTTCTCTGCGAGCCTCTTCCTTGCCGAGTCCGTCGAGGCAGCACGGAAGTCCGCGAGCGTCGGGGGTGCGGACCCGCTGTAGTCGAGTTCCCATCGGGTGGGTTCGGACAGGGACGTCACCTTCCCTGAAGACCGCTTCCGACGTCGGCTGCGACCCGCGTGCGATCCTATCGAGAAGTCCGGCAACGTGATCGAGCGCAACCCGAGCGAGTTCGACCACAGAATTACCCCTCCGGCCACCATCGCCGCCGACCACGTTTTCGAGGTCTTCGCCTGATGATGGAACACGCACACCGGTTGAAGATTGGTCACGATGGTCCAACCTCCCCGCCGCGGATCGTCTTGGTCGAACGGCACCAGATGATCGACCTGGCACCGCGCCGACGGCACGTCGCAACGGGGGAACGTGCACGTGCGATACGCGGCCCGAACGGCAGCAGCGACGCGGGCACTGGGTCGATAGGTCACCGCAGCCTGAGACGGACTGCGCTCCCCGCCGTGGCCGTCGGGAAAGATGCCCCGAGCACGCTCGGGCTTCTCGGCAATCCATGCGAGCCACCGCGCGACCAGCCCATCGCGGACAGACTCCTCCCCCAGCACAGGGGCTGCGGGTGAATTCGCGCAGTCACCTGCCCCGCGTATCGACGGAAGCTCGCCGGCAGCGCGCACGCGCCCGATGCCCACCACTCGACGTAGCAACAAACCGGTCGACAACCGCAAGCCTGGGTCGTGCCCGCTGTCCGGGTACTTACTGCTGCCCGGGTCTCGACCGCTGCACTCACCGCGCTGCGAGCCTCCAACGCCGTCCGGGCCTCTTCCGCGACGGTCGTCCTGGTCGCCGGCGCCTGGACCCGCGTCGCCGTCGGGACCGGAATCGCCCTCGGAACCGCCATGGCCGTCGGGACCGGAATCGCCGTCAGGGCCGGACTTGCCATCAGGATTCACGTCGTTCGGGTCACCGCCATCCGGCCCTCTGCCAGACGGTCCTCCACCTTTCGGGTTACCGCCCTCAGGGCCGTCGTCGCCCTCGCCCTCGTCGCCCTCACCGTCGTCGCCGCCCTCACCGTCGTCGCCGTCGTCGCCGTCGTCGCCGTCGTCGTCGTCGTCGTCGTCGTCGTCGTCGGAACTGTTTCCCTCGGGTTTGAGCATGTCGACCAACTCGGTCAGCATGGCCTGCCATTTCGCGTCGGTGGCGACGATGCGCGCCACCTCCGGATCGATGGGCGTCCCGTCCGCCAAGGACGCGGGATCCGAGGACAGTCCCAGCAGCGTCTCCACCGCCACCACGATCTGAAGGAGATGCCCGCGCCGAGGAGGGAGATCATCGGTGCCACCCGCAACCGGGCAGTCGTCGCCCAGATCGCACTGACAGGCCAGCGAATGTTCGCCGTGTAGCAACGCCATCAGTCCCGCCGCCCGCAGCATCCCCGTCGACCGCGGATCGTCCTTGCAGACAGTCCCCACAATCTCGACGATGAGCGCATCCGCTTCGGCCGCCTCGAGATGCGTGATTTTTGCGATGAGCGACGAAATACCGCCGGGACCGGTGCGGTCGATCCGCACTCCGACTTCCTCCGACTTCGCGGTCTCGCGAGCCTGCGCAGCGCCGTCCGGATCGGCCCTCATCCACAACCGCCAGATTCGGTTCCGCAAGGCCTGCGGACGCATTCGGCCCCCTGCGGCGCAGACCTCGTATTCGATTGTCGAGATGGTCTCGTCACTGGCGCGATGCAACACCGAGGTTATGGTGACTACCGTCGACCAGTCGAAGCTGCCGGTCACGAAACGCAAGGCCGTCAACGGCATTCGATGTAAACGCTCGGCGACATCGTGCATCACCGACGCATCGCGACGCGTGCCGGTCATCGTCACGGCCAAGTCGCACAAAGCGCCGCGAACGGTCTCGCCAGGGTCCCCACCGTCGGATTCGGCAGCCTCCAACCGCATTTCGAGCACGTCGCAGTACGCCAGGACGGTCCCCGCCCGGGCAAGATTCTCCTGGACACGGCTGAGCGCGATGACATCGAGAAACCCCGCAATACAGTCATCGACCGACGGCGTCTCCACCGCTCCCCACCCCCGGTATCGAACATGTATTCGATAGTACGAGAGGGGTCCGACAAGAAAATTCGATTCGGTCACCGAGTTCGGGCCGGTATAACGGCACCATGCGCAGCTACTCGATTCGTGACATCCGGCCCGGCGACGAGCAGCAGATCGGTACAGCACACGTTGCGATCTGGAAGGCAACGTATGCGGGAATGATCAACGGTGCGAAGTTGGATGCGATGAGGCCCGCGCACCGCATCGAACGGTGGCAGCAGATCATCGCCCATCGCGACGAGTCGTCGGCGCGTGGAGTTCGCACCCGATGTGCAGTCGACGTTGGCGACTCACGCATTGTCGGCTTCGCGACCGGAGGACCCCCGCGCGACGAAAATCCGCCTGCACACAGGGAATTGTGGTCGTTGAACGTTCTGCCCGAACACCACGGCACCGGCATTGCACTGGCGTTGATGAACGACGCACTAGGTGAGGACACTCCCGCTGCGTATCTGTGGGTGGCCGCCGCCAACGAGCGCGCGATCGCCTTCTATCGCAAGAACGGGTTCGAGCTGGACGGCGAAGCCCGCTTCGACCCGACGTGGGAATGCCACGAGGCGCGCATGGTCAGGGCTTGACGGGTGGTTCGTTTCTGGATCGGTCGGAGTTCGCGTTCTCGGGATTCAGCACGACGTCGGTCACCACAGGCGTCGTGTCGACAGCCCGATCGTTGGAACGGACAGCCACCGTGTTCGGCAGGAACGCATCGAGGGCGCGGGGCGTGATCCACCACAGCAGGGCCGCGAACAGGATCAAAATGTTGATCCACTGCAGCACCGTCGCCGAATTGTCGGACGGAATCACCCGGTCGAAGACCTGGATGTTCATCACGAATCCATGAATGAGGATCAGCACCCACAATCGCCGATATCGGTAATACACCCACACCGCCGCCGCGCCCCATATGGCTGCCCACAGGAATCCGCCGCCGCCGAAATACAGGTACAGGAAGCCCCGCAACGTTGCCGACAACCCCATGATCGCCCAGATCGGCATCCTGCCCACCAACAGCAGAACCGGCAGAGCCACCAGAATCGGCTCCTCCCTCAGACCGACAGCGAGCGCGGAAACGACTGCAAGCCAATCCGATTCGACAGAGGCAGGGATAGAGAACCCGAACCGGACGATATTCAGTCGCGACAATACGAGCACTATCGCCGACGCCGCGCCGATCGCAGCACACCAAGTCAACGCAGCCTCGCGCGCGGAGCCATGCCGCAGAGGCAGCACCGCCGGCAAAGTCCGTCGCCGCGCGAGATGCACCGCGCCGATCGCGATCGCCCCCACAACGACCTGCAGTGCGCCGACCGCGAGATCGGTCCACTGATCGTGCATCGTGAGGATCGGTGCCGGCGCATGCGGCTCACGAAAACGCCACAGCGCACCCACCAAGCCGATGAAATACACGACGACCCACCCGACCACCAGAGCCGCAACCATCACGGCGGTACCGGCAGCGGTCAGACCACGCCGAGGCGAGCGAGCACGAAGACCCGCGTCGACACCGGTCGTCACCAGACCACCACCATTCCGCTCGATACAGATCGCCGAACAGCTTGTTTATCACGCCTCGGCCGAGAAATCAGTATGGTCCCGGCGATACGAACCGGCGGTGCCACTCACGGCCGGGTGTCACGGTCGGACTCATCGCTCGAATCTTTCGTGCCGACGATGTCGTCTCGCAGTTCCGCGAGCAGCCCCTTCCTCGGGGTGCCGCGACGCGATTCCCATACGTCGACCATCGCGAGCACCACCAGAACACAGCCGATCGGGCCGCCCTGGAACCAGGAGAACTGCAGGTCCCAGAAGAACAGCGCCAGCACAGCTCCGACGACGATCACGACGATGCTGCCCGCCTCTCGTACCTTCATCGCTTCCCTTTCATCGATTCGGACCACAACCAGGTCAGACCAGATTCAGTTCGATCGCCGCATTCGCGGCCAGTAGCGCGCCCACCACGATCGACACCGTTGCCGCTACGTCGCCGGTCCAACGGTCCACGCGCCGCACCAGCGGTCGCGTGACCGACGAAATACGCTCCTGCGCAACCACTCCGACAGCCAGCAGGACGAGGGCAGGCGACAGCATCACAAGCACGTAGGCCGCCAGAATCGACACCGAGGACAACCGCCCCAGGTCCGCATCTCCCACGATGGCAACTGCCGAAAAGTAGGGCAGCATCGTCGCCACCTCCACCGCGCCCACAGCGACCGCGAGCAGAACAACCCCGCGAACACTTCCCGGGGGCCGCGTCCACCACGCACTGCTGGGGACTCGACGCCGACGGTCGCAGACCACCCCCACGAGCAGGACTACAACACCCACCGCCAACCGAATCCACGCGTCACCAGGAATCGCCACCCTCAGGCCGTCGGAGGCCGCCCAGACGGCGATACCGACCCCGAGGTACAGCAGCCCCAACACACACAGATGGAGCAGAACGACACCTGCCCGAAACGACGGCCGCAGCATCATCCACAACGGAACTGCAAGTGTCCCGACTCCGATGCTGTCCACCAGCGCAAGCCCGGCGAGCTTAAATAACACAGCTGTACCGTAACACGGTTTCAGCACAGTCGTGTCGAAAAAACGCTCTCGTGCTAGAACAGACCGATGCCGAAGATCGTCGACCACGACGCACGCCGAGCGGAGATCGTCGCCGCCGTGTGGCGCGTCATCGAACGAGCAGGAATGAACGGGGCGACGGTACGCAGCGTCGCTGCCGAAGCCGGCGTCTCCCCTGGATCACTGCGGTACTACTTCTCCGATCAAGGAGAACTTGTCCTCTTCGCGGCCGAGGCCATGACGCAACGCGTCGTACATCGGTTGGAGGAACATCCGGCCGGCGGTGACGGCCTGGTTCGCGCGATCCGAGTCCTCGAGGAATTACTGCCACTCGACGAGGACCGCCGCGCCGAGGCATCGGTGTGGCTGGAAGCGCTCGTGCGTGCCAGATTCGACGAGCGACTAGCCGCCCTCAAGACGGCCGGGTGGTTCGGCAGCCGTTACCTCTGTCGGCTCGCGTGGGCGCACCTGCACGATCTCGATCGACCGAACTCCCCCGCATTCACATTCGACAGCACCGTCGACGAATATGCCGCGGCCGAACTGCATACCTACATCGACGGACTGACATTGCAGGCGGTGACGTATCCCGAGCAACTCACGGCCGACGAGGTACGTCGGTTGTTGCGCACTTATCTGGAGCCGCAGTCCTGAACCGAGTCCACGGGAAATTTGCGGCCGTAGAGCCACCCGATCACGGCGACCACGACGCCCGCGGCAGCGATCGCGGCCAATACCGACCCGAAGCCCGATGCCTCGACGACCCGCCCGACCACCAACGGTGCCAGCAGAAATCCGGCACGCGAGATCAGCGAGACGGTCGAGATCGCCGCAGCCGACGAGACGCCGGGAAGCCGTCCGGCCAGGCTGAACACGATGGGAAACAGCGGACTCGACCCCAGGCCGGCGACCGCGAACGCGGCAATGACCAGAACAGGCACGTCGACGGCGAGCACCGACAGCCCCGCGATGCCCGCAAATGCGACCGCAACCAGCGCTGCGCCACCCGTCAGTACCGACGACGGTCCGAACCGATCTACGATCCGGTCACCCACCAGGCGTCCCACCAACATGGCCACCGAGAACGCGACGAACGCCAGACCGGCAGCGCCAGGACCGGCCCCCTGCTCGGTCGTCATGTACACCGCGCTCCAGGACTGCGGGAAATCCTCCATCAGGCCGGCCAGCAGAACTACCGCGCCGAGCATGGCCAGCGCCGCAATCGGACGGCCGACGGCCGGCTGAGGAGTTGGGCCGTCGGCGGACTCATCCGGCCGCGCATCCGGACCCAACAGACCCCGGCCGACCGCCGCGAGCGCAAGAACCAGCACCACGGCGACGCAGGCGAAGTGCACTGCGACCGGAAGGCGAGCACCCGCGGCCGCAGAACCCGCCACTCCGCCCACCACCGCCCCGACGCTCCACGCGGCATGAAAGCCACTGAGCAGAGATCGACCCGCACGCTCCTCGACCAGCACTCCCTGAGCATTCATGGAAATATCCATCACCGCGTCGGCCCCGCCGAGCAGGACCAGAGCTGCCAGCAGCGTCCACCACGACACCGCCACAGCGGGGAGCACGAACGCACCGCACAACAAGAGTCCCGACGCGAGAACAGCCCACCGACTGCCGAATCGGTGAACCAGCACGGCGGCAACGGGTGCTGCGGCAAGCCCGCCGACACCGACCCCTGCAAGTGCGAGACCTAGCGTGGCAACATCGATGGACAACGAGTTCTGGATCTCGGGAATGCGGGGTGCCCAGTTGGCGAACACCGCGCCGTTGACGAAGAAGACGATCAGAACGGACAAGCGAGCACTGGTTTTCGGGCGGCCCATAGTGCCGCGAGCCTATCGTTGATGGGACTACCCAACCCGTTACTCGAGGTAACGTCGATGGGATGCATGTGTCCGACCGCCTCACCGACCACGTTCCCGAGAGTTGGCTCGCGCCCCTCGTCAAGCACGCCGAGGCTCTGAAGTTCCTCATCGTCGGAGCAATCACCTTCGTCGTCACCGTCGTGCTGTTCTTCGGCTTGAAGTGGACGATCCTGCAGGACAAGCCGGTGACAGCCAATGTTCTGGCTGTGCTGATAGCGACGATCGTGTCGTACGTTCTCAACCGGGAATGGTCGTTCACTGCCCGCGGCGGACGACGTCGCCATCACGAAGCAGCGCTGTTCTTCGCCGTCGCCGGGACCGGTCTGGCCATCAACCAATTGCCGCTCTGGGTGTCGAGTTACGTGCTGGATCTGCGCGCTCCCAACGTGTCTTTCATCACCGAGAACATCGCGGACTTCGTCAGTGGCTCCATTGTCGGCACCCTGCTCGCCACCGCCTTCCGGTGGTGGGCAATGCGGAAGTTCGTTTTCCCCGAGCCGGTGAACGTCGTTCAAGACGAGGTTGCCCTGACCGTTTACGGTGGACGGCATGGCGACCACTAGGACCCTCGTGCTGATGCGGCACGGCAAATCCGGCTACCCCGACGGCGTGCCCGACCACGAGCGGCCACTGGCTCCACGCGGCCAACGGGAAGCAGGACTGGCAGGAGCCTGGATCACCGAGCACGTCGGCTCCGTCGACGCCGTGTTGTGCTCGACGGCTCTGCGGACTCGCGAGACCTTGGCCGCCACCGGCCTCGGCGATGCACCCACCCGCTTCGAGCGAGACATCTACGGTGGTTCGGCCGACGAAATCATCGACGAAATCAAACTGGCGGACACCTACTTCGACGACGTGACTGTCTCGACACTGTTGGTCGTCGGACACGAGCCCGGAATTCCGTGGACGGCACTCGAACTGGCCGTCGACGACGACACCGACGTGGCCCGCGAAGTGCGACACCGCTTTCCCACCTCGGCGATCGCTGTGCTGACCACCGAATGCAGCTGGGCCGAGCTGGCAGCAAGTACCGCCACGATCACCGAATTCTGCATCCCCCGCGCCGATTCCGACGGCGCGTAGACCCGACTAACGGTTCCGGAGATACAGGTAGCCGGCACCGCCTGCGGCGATCAGAAGAATCAGCGCGGCGGGAAACCCGAGAAGCCACCACACCACCGCGAGCACCACCAATGCAGGTGCGGCGGCAATCAATGCAATACCGGGATTCTCGCGAACCGTTTCCAGCGCGGACTGTGCATGGACTCTGTCGATCTTCTTGCCTGCCATCGTCGACTCCCTTTTCGTGTCCCGTATGCGTAATTTCCACACTAGCGCGGCCTACTACGACTTTCGGTGGACCGCCGCGTCGTACGTCGGTAGGAATCACCAGCTACGACGCCTCGGCAGGGTGTCGCATCAGAGTCGACTCGCGTGAGATCGGCCCATGGACAATCCAATTCTGCTCACCATCGCCGTCTGCGAAGTCGGGTTCTGGGTGCTGGTCCTCGGCGGCCTGTGCGTGCGCTACCTGGCTCGGATGCGGCGAGCCAGCACCGTCGTGCTGGCTCTGCTTCCGATCCTCGACCTCGTCCTCGTCGCTGCCGTCGCCGTCGACTTGCATCGCGGCGGGGAGGTCGAGTTCGCTCACCGTCTCGCCGGTATCTACCTCGGTTGGACCCTCGTGTTCGCACACTCCACTGTGGCCTGGCTGGACGTGCGCTTCGCCCACCGGTTTGCGGGAGGACCGGCACCGTCCACGCCACCCAAGACCGGACCGCAGGCCTACCGCAACGAGATCCGAGGATTCGTGAAATGGCTGTGCGCTGCGGCAATAGCACTGGCTATCACCTACGTGCTGGCGGCCACCGTGGCAGACTCGGATCAGGCAGCAGCGTTGAAAACAGTGGTGCAACCGCTCGGCGTCATCACGTTCTTCTGGTTCGTCACCGGACCGCTGTGGGTGCTGGGAACCAAGAGCCCTGGGCGCTCGAAAGATACTGCAGTAGTCTCGAAAGACACTGCAGGAGAACGGAGTCGACGCTGATGATGGGCAGGTCCCGGATACCGAACACGTTCCGCCCTTCCTGGCGGCCCCGTAATCCGGTGGTCCTGCCCGTCGAGATGCTGCTGGCCACCGTCGTCTACGCCGCATTCCAACTCTCGACGGGCATGGTCGGCGACACCAGAGACGAACTCGTCGAGAGCCCGGCCCTGATCACGGTAAGTGTCGTCGCAGTACTGGCGATGACAGCGGCGACCTGCGTCCGCCGGACCTACCCTGTCTTCTCGTACTCGGCTGTGGTCGCGATCAGCGTGGCACTCATCCTCGTATTACCCGAGCGCACTTTGGGTTTCACTCCCCTGTACTGGTTCGCCATCGCCGCGTTGGCAATTCGCGTGAGCGGCCCTCGACTCTTCGTTCCCCTCGGCGCAGGATTGATACTGGAGATCCTGGTCAGCGTCGATACACGCCTGTCCTTTCCCGACGCCGCAGCCGGACCTGGCGGCACCGTCGGAGTGGTGGCCGAACAGATCGCCAACCTGGCCATCAACTACACGGTGCTCATCGCGCTGGGTAAGTACATCGCACGTGGCCGGGCCCAGGAACTGGAGAGCGAGGCGGCACTGGGGCGGGCCGAATCGGCGCACCGGGAACGCCTGGAGACAGCTCTGGACAACGAGCGGCGCACCATGGCACGCGAATTGCACGACGTCGCAGCCCATCACCTCACCGGCATGCTCATCCAGGCCAAGGCTTCGAAGACTCTCATCACGAGCGACCCCGAGCAGGCACGCGAACTACTCACCGGCGCAATCGGACACGGTCAACGCACCCTCGACAGTCTCCGCCAAATTGTCGGCATCCTGCGCCCGACCGACAATGACGGCGGCGCACCACAGCCCATGATCTCCGATATCACCGACCTCGTCGAACAGTCTCGAATGTCGTTCGCCTCCATCGACTTCGAGGTCACCGGCGACGCAGCCCGAATGGACAGCGCGGTGCAGTTGACGTGCTTTCGCATCGTGCAGGAGTCACTGTCCAATGCTCGACGCCACGCGCCCGGTTGCGCCGCGCGGGTCCAGGTCAGCACTGGAGCAACGAATGTCGAGGTGACCGTTTCCAACACGATTGCCTCCCCCACCTCCGGTCATGACGATTCCTCGGGTCAGGGATTCGGCATTCCCGGCATGCGGGAGCGAGCAGCCCTGTTCGGCGGGACGCTGAAGGCCGGGCCGAATGAGCTCGCCGACGGCAGAGGCTGGGTGGTGCGCGCGCAACTACTGGTCGACGGCAAGATCTCTCGCCCCGACGGGGTACCGGCATGATCAGAGTACTGATCGTCGATGATCAACCCGTGGTTCGGCAAGGATTCGAGCTGTTCCTGGCCGGCAATTCCACCATCGAGGTCGTCGGACACGCCTCGTCGGGACGTCATGCCGTGCAACAGGTCTCGGCGCTGCAGCCCGACGTCGTACTGATGGACATTCGGATGCCGAACGGCGACGGACTCACCGCGACACGGGAAATCCTGGCGCGATTCGACGATGTTCGCATCATCGTCGTCACCACCTTCGATCTCGACGAGTACGTGTTCGCCGCACTCGACAGCGGTGCATCCGGATTTCTGCTCAAAGACGCAGATCCGGACGAGCTCATCGACGCCGTGACGACCGTCGCCGCCGGCGGAGCGGCCCTGTCGCCGCGCGTCACCCCGCGGTTGATGGCGGAGTTCGCGCGACGCGGGGCACCACAGCGATCGGCGAGAAGCACTGCCCCACAACACGATCTGAGCCTCCGGGAGATGGAGGTGGTGCAATTGCTCGCGACAGGGCTGGGCAACAGCGAGATCGCCCGATCACTGCGACTCGAGCAGAGTACGGTCAAGACCCACATCGGCAACATCTGCCGCAAACTCGAGGTCAGCACCCGAGTGCACGTGGTGATCTGGGCCTACCGCAACGGTCTGGTGAGCAGCTAGCCCTATCCGAATCCTAGGCCGCCGAACGTTCCTCGTCGTCCGATGTCTCGTCGGCTAGTTCGAGCATCGACCCGGATTTGTCGGTGTACTGGAAGTGCGGTCGCTTGTCGCCGATGTACGACGTCATCCACGACACCACTGCAACGTAACGATTGCGGAAGCCCACCAGGTACATCAGGTGCACCGCGAGCCACATCAACCAAGCGATCGGTCCGGACATGTCGACCTTGCCGAACAACCGAGCCACCGCACTGAATCGGCCCACGATCGACATGCTGCCCTTGTCGACATACTTGAACGGCGTTCCCGCGTCGACCTTTCCGATGATCGTCTTGGCTACGTGGCGGCCCTGCTGCATCGCGACCGGCGACTGTCCCGGCAGCTTGTGCAGCGAGGTCACGTCGCCGATCGCGTAGATGTCCTTCGCGGTACCGACGGTGAGGTCGTCGTGCACGAGCAACCGACCGGCCCGATCGGTCTCGCACCCGGTGCGCTCGGCGATCGTCGCCGCCAGCTCACTGGCCTGAACGCCGGCCGACCAGATCACGGTCTTGGCCGGGTAGGTGCGCGAGGTCTTCGTGTCGACGTCCTGCACGGTCACGACGTCGTCGGCGATATCGGTCACCATGGCACCGGTGACGACGTCGACGCCCGACTTCTCGAGCTTGGTGCGGGCATAGGCACTGAGCTTGCCGCCGAAAGCGGGGAGTACTTCTTTCACACCGTCGACGAGGGTGACCGTGACGTCGTCGGGTCCGATATCGGGGAACGAGCCTGCGAAGTAGCGGTGCGCGAGATCCCGGATCTGG
Source organism: Rhodococcus sp. Leaf233 (assembly GCF_001426165.1). NCBI lineage: Bacteria > Bacillati > Actinomycetota > Actinomycetes > Mycobacteriales > Nocardiaceae > Rhodococcus > Rhodococcus sp. Leaf233. The sequence goes on along the minus strand of NZ_LMRO01000001.1, from coordinate 843,471 downwards.
CCGGCCAGTTCGACGCCGGTCGCGCCTGCACCGACGACCACGAAGCTGAGCAGCTCCTTGCGTACGTCGAGATCGGTGGTCTGGTGCGCCTTTTCGTAGCAGCTCAGAATCTGCTCACGCAGGGCGATTGCGTCGTCGACGGTCTTGAGCGCGAAGGTACGGTCCTTGAACTCGTCTCGGCCGAAGTACGCCTGAGTGGCTCCGGTGGCGACGATCAGGCGACCGAAACCGATGGTGTGGCGTTCGCCGCCACCGACGTAGGTGACCTGATGGCTCTCGGGATCGACGTCGACCACTCGGCCCAGACGCACATCGGCCGAGTCGTACTGCGCGAGAATGCGCCGGATCGGCGGGGCGATCTCGCCCGTCGAGATCATCCCGGTTGCTGCCTGGTAGAGGAGCGGCTGGAACAGGTGCTCGGTGGTGCTGGAGATCAGAGAGAACGTCACACCGGCCTTGCCCAGAGCCTTGGCCGCGGCCAACGCTCCGAATCCCGAACCCACGATGACGACGTCGTACGTTTTCACAGCACTTCCCTTTCCGAGCACACATTTCTTGTAGATCGAAGAACTACCTCCATGAAACTCCGCCGTTCCCGCGCTATCAACGCGAAAGTTGAAATAGCATCCATGAGCAGAACTCATGAATGGAGGTCGCCGTGGAGCTGCGGCAACTGAAGTACTTCCTCGCGGTCGGGGAAGAACTCAACTTCTCCCGTGCCGCCGAGCGGTGCTACGTCTCGCAGTCGGCGATCAGTCTGCAGATCTCCAAGCTCGAACGCGAGATCGGTGAGCCGCTGTTCGAGCGCACCTCACGTACAGTCCGATTGACCGTCGTCGGAGCACAATTGGTGTCCATCGCCCGCCACATGGTGGAGCTCGAACAGGCAGCGTTGGCGCTGACGACCAGGCGTCGAAACCAACTCCGCCTCACCGGAAACATGACGTTTGCCGCGAACGCCATCTCGGCAATCGTCGCGGTACGCGAACGCCATCCCGACGCCGAGATCGACTTCGTTCTCAAACGATTCGCAGAACAGATCGAAGCGGTGACGTCGGGTGACTGCCAGGTGGCACTGATCCGCGGCAGCGTCGAACGCTCCGGTCTGCACGTCACCGAGCTGTGGACCGAGGACCTCGTCGTCGTCCTCGCAGAGGGCCATCCCCTGGCCGGGGAACCCAACCCGAGCCTGAGCCAACTCGCCGAATACCCACTGCTGCTACCCAAACGAAGCGAGCAGATCCTGTTGCACCGCGTCATCGAACGCGAGATGAAACGGAGTGGACTTCCGCTGACCTTCGGACCGCCGGTGGCGTCCGATCACACCGCGAGCGCCGAACTGCTCAACCACCCGCAATGCTGGTCGATCCTCTACGCCAGCACGGCCGAGAGCACACCAAAAACCGGCCTCGTTTTTCGCACCGAGGCCGACCGTCGGCTGCGACTACCGGTCTCGGCAGTGGTCGACGCGACCGTGCCGGCCACCGACATTCAACGCGATCTGGTTGCCGCGCTGGCCGATACGGCACCGGCCCAGCCGACAGCTCCGGTTCAGCCCACAGCTCCGGTTCAAGAAACAGCGGCGGAGAGCTGAGCGAAAGCGGCGTCCGCGGCGAACAGTTCGGCCCGGTCGAACGTCGACGTGGAGGCCATGATCTCGTCCGCTCCGGTGCGCTCGATCAGCTCGTCGAGCCGGGGCCGGACCTGCTCGGCCGTGCCGAGGATGGTTGCATCCAAGGACGATTCGATCCGATCTCGGGTGCGCGGCGTCCACCGCGTTTCGTCGATCGACGAGGCGGGTTCGAGCGCCGGAAATTCGCCCTCGCGCCGCGATCGCGCCATCGCCCATGCCTCCGGGAGTGCGAGACGGCGCGCGTCTGCCGCGTCCGCGGCGATCGTCACATCGAGCGAGACGATCACGTACGGATCCGACAGTTGCGAACTCGGCCGAAAGTGCTTGCGATACAGCGCCAGTGGGTCGTCCCCGCGCAACACCGGACCACCGACGACCACCGGCAGCCCGGCGCGGGCGGCGACCTCGAGCCCGGCACCGGTCGCGAGCACGAACATCGGCGGCGGCGCGGTTGCCGGCCGCGCAGTCACAGGACCGGACCCGTCGAGATACGACCGCAGTTCGGCGACGTCGGCCTCGAACGTATCCGGGGCGTCACGGTCTCGACGCAGGGCAGCGCGCACCGGCTCGGTGAACCCGAGCGACCGCCCGACGCCCAGGTCTACCCGACCCGGAAACAGCGACTCCAGCATCAGAAACTGCTCGGCCACGATCAGCGGTTGATGGTTCGGCAGCATCACCCCGCCGGATCCGACGCGAATGCGCGAGGTCTGCGACGCCACCGCCGCTGCGAGAACTGCAGGCGCGCCCGAAGCGATGCCGGGTACCGCATGATGCTCGGCCACCCAGAACCGGTGCAGCCCGAGCTTTTCGGCGTGCACGCCGCGTTCGACGGTGTGACGGAGCGCCGCGGCGTCGTCGACGCCTGCCCTCGTGCGGGATCGGTCGAGCAGTGATAAGAACACATCAGCTGCAACCGGCGAGGCGTCGGGCATATTTCTCGGAACGACCAGTTCATCGCGGACCGAATATGTCCGCAATGGGGCTCATCATTGCTTCATGACTCTCACCATGACGATCGAACTCATCACCGTCCCTGTCACCGACGTCGACCGCGCCAAGGAGTTCTACACCTCGATCGGGTTCGATGCCGACCACGACGCACGCCCATGGGAAGGCATTCGGTACGTCCAACTCACTCCCCCGGGATCGGCGTGCTCCATCGCCATCGGCGAGGGCATCACCGACGCCGAACCCGGTGCCGGCGCAGGCATTCTGATGGTCGTCGACAGTGCCCAGGAGGCCTACGACCACCTCACCGCTTTGGGCCTGACCGTCGAGGAGCCGAAGGACGAGGGCTGGGGAACATTCGTGTACTTCGCGGACCCCGACGGCAACAAGTGGTCGCTGCAGCAGTTGCCGGCCCAGCCCTAGCTCGGAAAGCCCTGGTTCGGTAAGAAAGCCAATCGCGCCAGGATGCCGCGGTGGTCGGAGCCGGGGACGGTCACGGCCTCGACCGACCGAACTCCCATGTCTGCCACCAGAACATGGTCGATGGCAATGACCGGCGGGTGCCAGGTGTGCGCCGGATACGTCCTGAGCATGCCGGCTCCCGTGGCCACCGCGGCGTCGACGAATCGGCCGTCCTGCAGGTCGCGGTAACGCCGGTGGTCCTGCGTGGCGTTGAAATCCCCGGCCACCACGACGGGTCCGTCGTCGGCGGGGATCTTGGCCAGCAGCTGCCGAAGCAGCCCGAGCTCACGTACCCATTCGGACGGCTCCCGCGGCCACGGCGGAACAGGATGCACCGCGAACACCAGCGGCCGACCCGGCATCTGCACCCGAGCCGACAGCAGTTCGGTCACGAAGCCGTCGTGCCGCTGCTCGTCGGCGAGAGGAAATCGGCTGTAGATGCCGGTTCCGTTGCCTCCGGGTCCGGCGCTGACGTGGGCGTGCGGTAACAGCTCGGACAGCCTGGGTCGAAGACTCGCATCTGCCTCGGGCGTCAGCTCGACGAGAGTGAGCACATCCGGCCGATGGTGTTCGATGAGCGCGATCAACGCATCCGGATCGGCCTGGCCCAGCCAGATGTTGGCGTGCAACACCGTCAGGTCCGACTCGCTCGGCCTCCGGGCGACGCGGCGGTAGCCGAGCCGGAACTGGGTCGCGACCGCCGCGGCAGAGACCGCCGATCCTGCCGTCAGCCCCCACCCACCGAAGGCCACACCAGCCAACACAGTTCCGGGGACGGCCGCGAGCATGAGGACATGTGCCAAAGCCGCAGCGACCGCCATCGGCTGCGCACGTCCGTCGACCAGGTGCGCGACGACCCCGATAACCGCCACGACGAGCAGTAATACAGCCACCGATGCCGACACCATGAGCGGAGTCTGGCAGGCAAACCTGAGGCCGAGCTGGGAGCCGTCCCGAAATACGACCGGACCGTTGGCTTTCTTGTCGCAAACACGACAGAATCGGGAGCGCTGTCCGCGAGGTGTCCGAGGGGGAAGTACTGCCGTGAATAGAAGGCAACTGTTGCGGTTGGCCGCTGCCGGAATGCTCGGTGCCGCTGCAGCCCCGGTCCTGAGTTCGACCGGACTGGCCGGATCCCCCGTCGCCGGCGCTCTGCCGATCGGAGCAGACCGCATCCGGTCGCTGGTACCCGAACTCTTCGCCGACCCTCCCCGGCCACCGGACCACTCGCCCGTCATCGTCATCGGTTCCGGCTTCGGAGCGAGCGCCGCCGCCCTACGCATGGCCCAGGCCGGCACCGCGGTGACCGTCCTCGAGCGCGGACTGCGCTGGCCGCGCGACCCCTGGCGCGAAATCTTCACGGCGGACATGACGGCCGACGGCCGCGGACTGTGGCAGCAGAACTCGTTCACCAACATCACCGGTCTCCCCGTCGGACCGGTCGATCTCTTCGGCGGTGTCCTCGACACCACCCGCTACGAGAACCTCTCGGTCTGGCGCGGCGCGGCCGTCGGCGGCGGATCCGTTGTGTACACCGGCGTCACCATCGCACCGAACAAAAAATTCTTCGACCTCTCGTTCGGCGGACGCCTGAACTACGACGAGATGGCAGCCACCTGGTATCCCAAGGCCCGTTCCATGCTCCGGCCGTCGGCGATGCCCGAGGACGTCTACAACAGCCCCAACTTCGCTCACTCACGAACCTGGAACGATCACGCCCGCCGTGCAGGCTTCCGCCCCGAAGCAGTCGACGGCAACTGGAACTGGAACGTCGTGCGCGACGAGATCGCCGGCCGCTCCCGGCCGTCCGCGACCGTCGGGGAAAGCACTTTCGGTAACTCCAACGGTGCCAAGCACGACCTGACCCAGAATTACATCCCCCAAGCCGAAGCCACCGGTAACGCGACGGTGTGCCACAGCCACCGCGTCGCAGCGATCGGCAGCGAATCCGGCGGCCGCTACCGCGTCGACATCGAACGCCTCGACCCGTTCGGCAACATCGTCGAGACCCGGACACTCACGTGCGACACCCTCGTCCTCGGGGCCGGATCCATCGGTACCACCGAACTGTTGATGCGCGCACGCACCACCGGCGCATTGTCGAACCTCAACGAATTCGTCGGCACCGGCTGGGGCACCAACGGCGACGCCTCGATGACGAGATCCCTCGGACCGATGTCTGCCGGCCCTCAGGCTGCACCCTGCGCATCCCGCATCGTCGACGACTCCGGACTGCCCCTGACCGTCGAGAACTGGTACACCCCAGGCGTTCCCGTGAACATGGGCTTCCTCGGCTCACTCGGCATGACCATCGACCCGTTGCGCGGAAACTTCGGATTCGATTCCGCCGCAAACAGATTGACCCTCAACTGGCCCAAGGGTGGCAGCCGCGACACCGTCGAAGCCCTACGCGCCGTGCAGAATCGCATGGCGCAGGCCGGCGGCACCATCGTCGCCGCCGAACCGTTCACCCGCGATGTCGACGACACCTTCACCGCGCACCCCCTGGGCGGCGCAGTACTCGGCGACGCCACCGACGATTACGGTCGCGTCAAGGGCCACCCCGGGCTCTACGTCGTCGACGGTGCCCTGATCCCGGGCAGCACCGGTGCCGCCAACCCGTCACTGACCATCACCGCACTCGCCGAACGCAACGTCGCACAGATCATCGCCGACGGGCGCTGAGCCGTCTTTCCAGAGGTTTACCCATGCACCATCCCGCCACCCGACTCGCCGAAAACCACGATCTGACAACAGCGGCCGACACACTGCGCGACGCATTTGCCGACTACCCATGGACGCGATGGGTGATCCCGGCCGAGGACTACCTGGCCACGCTGCAGGAACTCCAGCAGCTGTACCTACAACATGCGCATCGACACGGAATCGTATTGCTCACCGCCGACTACGCCGGGGTCGCTGCACTACTGCCCGCGGATGCCCCTCCACCCGGTGACGAATCCATCGCGCGGATCATCGAGTTACACGGAGATCGGATCGACCGACTGTCCTCCAGCGACGCAGCACCGGGGTCATGGACACTGGAAACGCTCGGCGTGCAACCGCATCGGCAAGGGCACGGGATCGGCGGACTACTGCTCGAGAAGGCCGTCGAGGAGGCACAGCAACGTGGTGCCTCCGGGTTGGCCTTGGACACATCGGATCTGCGCAACGTGCGCCTGTACGAGCGGGCCGGGTTCCGTGTTTCGAGCCACGCCACACCGAGTGAGGGGCCCGAGGTGTGGTCCATGATCCGAACATTCGGCACGGGATGAGCCTGCGGCACCAGGCGCTACCCCAGCTGGATCTCCGGCCGCCCCTCGGGAACGGTGACCGTCATGGCCGTGCGAACCGGCTTACCCGGCGTCGACACGGCATCGAGAACCCTTACATCCGAACGCCATTCGGTGGGTGTCAGGGTGCTGCGCAGGTAGCCGCGACGGGCATTTCCGTACTTGACGTGGGGTGAACCGTCGGCGATCGCAGCACCGGTCTTGTCGATGTCGGCACCGTCCTTGCCCGACGCGATGGACGTGGTGGCGATCTCGACTCCCTGTAACGGCGAGACCTGATCCTGGTAGTCCCGTCGCAACTCCGAGACGATCGTCCGGTGGATGTCGCCGACGATCGACGCCACGTTCTTCGTGCCACGATCCCTGGCTCCGTCGAGAATTCGATGCCGGGACGCTTCGTAGCCGCTCCACGGATCCATGCCGACCTTGCGGTCGTTGCCCTGCCCCTGCGCGAGATCGGACATGACGGTCTGGTGCGCCAGGAAGTTCCACCTCGACGGCGACGCGAATCCGTCGAGGATCCATTGTTCCTGTGCCGCACCGGTGATGGTGCGCGCCGGATCCGCCGTCTCGGTGTCCTGCGCGTGCTCACCGTCTCCATGAGCCTGATCGCTGCGGTACTGCCGGGTGTCGAGCACCGAGAAGTCCACCAGATCACCGAACGAGAACCGGCGATAGACCTTCATGTCCGGGCCGACGGGCCGCAGGTTCGCGCGCACCGGAGTATTCTCCCACCACGCCTTGAACGCATCGGCCCTGCGTAGCAGGAACTCTCGTGGATCGTCGTTGTCCTGGCTGATCTGCGAGGCCCAGTTGTTGTCCACCTCGTGGTCGTCGAACGTCGAGACGAACGGTGCCGACGCATGTGCCGCCGCCAGATCCTCGTCTGCCTTGTACAGGGCGTACCTATCGCGATAATCGGCCAGCACCATGGTTTCTCGGGCCGCCGACTCGGTGCGCGGCTCGCCCGCCCGCGCACCCTCGTTCTTGATCGCGTACTCGTAGATGTAGTCGCCCAGAAAGAACACCACATCGAGATTCGAGGCCGCCAGGTCCTGGTACGCACCGAAGTAGCCGTCCTCCCATTTCTGGCACGAAGCCCAGGCGAAATCGAGGGTGCTCAGCGGCTGCCCAAGTGCGGGTGCAGTTTTGGTGCGACCGACGGGACTCGCATGTGGGCCGACCAGGAAACGGTAGAAGTATTCGCGCGCCGGCTCGAGCCCGCGCACATCGACGTGAACGGACCAACCGTCGAATTCGGTTGCCAGCTCGATACCCTGCGCTGCGATACGACCGAACTTTTCATCGGCAGCGATCTGCCACTGGACCGGCACCACGCCGGGCGTCATGCCGCCCAGCGGGGCGAACGGATCGGTGGCGAGTCTGGTCCACAGCACCACCGAATCGGGCAACGGATCGCCGGAGGCAACACCGAGACGGAAGGGATAGTCGGGGGTGATCACCGACTGCGCACCTGCAGTCGCGGATGTCCCCGCGAGCTCGGGCGTGAAGGCCAGCGCCCCCACCAACGCACTCCACGTCAGAAACTGTCGACGTGTGGCCCCGGCCCGCAGAGAAATGTCGCGACCGATCCTGACGTCGTTACCTCGGTTCACCATTGTCCGAGACTCTCGTGCGACCGACAACTGCATTCGTCATCGATCCGACGGGCAGGTGAACTTCGTGTGTCGCCTCCGTCACTGCGGCCGCGGCAGTGTCCCGTTGGCTCGCAAGTGGTCTCGCAGACGAGTGAGAAGCGGTTCGAGAGTGGCGATGTCCTCGGGTGCGAGCCCGTCGAAGAACAATCGCCGAACCACGTCGACGTGACCCGCCGCCGATGCGTCCAGAGCGGCCCTGCCTGCCTCGGTGAGGACTGCATCCGTGGCCCGTCCGTCGGTAGTCGAGACAGCGCGATCGGTGAGCCCTCGTGCGGACATCCGCGCGAGGTGATGGGAGGCCCTGCTGCGCTCCCAGCCGATTTCGGCGGCCAGTTCGGTCACCCGGCGACGACCGTCGGGACTGTCCGCCAGTGCGACCAGCACCGAATAGTCGGCCAGGGAAAGACCGTGATCCTCGGTCAGCTGCCGGTTCATCTCGAATGTCATCTGCAGCGACAACCCCATGTAGGCGCGCCACGCCGATTCCTCGGTGGGCGTCAACCACGGAGTGCTTTCGGCATTACTGGGTGACATGTCACGTACTTTCTGCGATGCTGGGTCCGGGGCACCGAACCCCCACCACCAACCCTAGGGGCACACCATGGATCGCAGCACTCCCGCAGAGCTGGCACGCCGCAACGTCGTCGAAGTATTCAACACGAACGACGACGCGAAACGACGCGAACTCATCGAGTCCATGTATCATCCGGACGCGGTCTTCTACGACGCCGAGAACACCGCCACCGGGAGAGAGTCGGTCATCGAGGCGATTCGAGCGCTGGTCGGTCCGTCCGAGGGTCTGACGTTCGCCGTCACCACCGAGCCCACCGCCCTGGGTGACGTTGCCCGAATCTCCTGGGCACTGTCGCCGCCCGACGCCCCCGCCGTAGTCTCGGGCCAGGACTTCGTCGTCGTGAAGGACAACCTGATCACCGAGCTGTACACGTTCATCGACCAGGCATAACCGACCAGACATAGACGGCTACCCGAAGGGCTCGCCACGGCCGACGTACGCGTCAGATGAGCCGCGCCCCGGGGCCCGCCTTGCCCAGCTCGTCGCCTGGATTGAGCAGACTGCATTTGTTCAGGGAGAGACATCCGCAGCCGATGCAGCCGGTGAGTTGCTCCTGCATCCGCGCAATCGACTGCTTCCGATCCTCCAACCGCTGGTTCCATGCAACCGAAATCTTGGCCCAGTCGCGCTTGTTCGGGGTGCGCCCCGACGGTAGGGACGCAAAGACCTCAGCCACCTCGGCAAGCGGTATTCCGAACCGCACCGCCACCTGAATCAGCGAGATCCGTCGAATCGCGTGACGGGGAAACTTTCGGACGTTGCCTGCCGTCCGCTCGGCGGGAACGAGCCCGAGAGTCTCGTAGTACCGGACCGCAGACACTGCGGCACCGGTTCTGGCCGCGACCTCCCCGATAGACAACAGTTCGTCACTGATACGGATCATGCTGCCTCCCAGCCGACACGACGATTTGACCTCGAGTGCACTCGAGATCCTAACCTTCCACACCATGCACTCCCCCACCGAATCCACGACCGGAACCTGGCGACAGCTACTCGGCGCTCGCTACATCGGCACCGCAACCGTTCTCGCCGGCGGCGTCGCGCTGTACGCCACGAACGTTTACCTGACGACCAGCCTGCTTCCCACAGCCATCGACGAGATCGGCGGCCAACGCTACTACGCTTGGACTGCAACGGTTTTCCTCGTTGCGTCCGTCATCTCCTCGATGTTGGTCAGCAAAGTTCTGGCCGCCCGCGGACCTCGCGGTGCCTACCTGATCGGCCTGACGGTCTTCGCTCTCGGCACCGTCGTGTGTGCCGTCAGCCCCACTATGGAACTCTTACTGGTGGGCCGCACAATTCAGGGCGCAGGAGGTGGCCTACTGGCCGGACTCGGCTACGCAGTCATCAATGCCGCACTGCCGCAACATCTCTGGACGCGAGGTGCGGCTCTGGTCTCGGCCATGTGGGGTGTGGGAACGTTCGCCGGACCGGCCGTCGGCGGCATATTCGCGCAATTCGGAGCCTGGCGAATGGCCTTCGGTGTGCTCGTTCTCGCAGCTCTGGCCATGGCCGCCCTCGTCCCGCGAGCACTGCCCGCCCACACCGCTGATGCCACCGAACCCAGCCCCGTACCGACACTGTCGCTGACCCTGCTCACCACAGCTGCCCTGCTGGTGAGCATCGCCGGCGTGGTCTCCAACCTCGCGATCACCGCCGCAATGGTCCTAGGAGGAGTACTCCTGCTGATCGCCTTCGTGGCCGCCGACCGTCGCGCACCGCACGGCGTGCTCCCCCCGTCGACCTTCGGCGCGTCCGCACTGAAATGGATATACCTGGCCATCGTCGTCCTCGCCGTCGCGTCCACGGTGGAGACCTTCATCCCACTGTTCGGCCAACGTCTCGCTGGATTGGCACCGCTGGCCGCCGGATTCCTCGGAGCCGCACTGGCGCTCGGGTGGACCCTCGGCGAGATACCGAGCGCGTCGGCCACCGCTCCACGCGTCGTGCGACGCATCGTCATCGCCGGCCCGATCCTCGTCGCCGCCGGATTGTGCATCGTGGCAGCGTTTCTCACCGACCAGGCAGGTCCCGGTTCGATCACCACGTGGGTAGTGGGTCTGCTCGTCGCGGGCGTCGGAATCGGGATCGCGTGGCCACACTTGGCCGTCGGTGCCATGACATCGGTCGCCGAACCGGGCGAAGGCGCACGAGCCTCGGCCGCCATCAACACTGTTCAGCTGATCGCCAACGCCTTCGGAGCAGCTCTGGCGGGTGTCCTGGTGAACCTCGGAGAACCGTCGACGCTGCGATCGGCGCAGTTGCTGCTGTTCACCTTTGCGGCGCTGGCATTCATCGGTGTTGCAGCGGCGGCGCGATCGCAGCGCGCGTAGGTCGTCGGCTGCCCGGATCAGGTCTGGACGACCCAGATCGAATTGCCGTCGGGATCTCGCAAGGCGAACATCGGCGGCACGCCGTCCACCTCTTCCATGAAGTCGTCGAGATCGACGCCGCCGAGAGCGCTGAGCCGCTTGTGCTCGGCCGCGACGTCAGCTGTCTCGACACCGATGGACCCGCCACCGGGCGTACCTCCCATCGGCGGGTTGAGGGCGAGCCGCGCCGTCGAACCCGGCGGGGCCACTTCCAACCACCGGTATTCACTCTCGGGACCGAAGCGCAGATCACCGCGAATCTCGAACCCGAGAACGCGGGAGTAGAAATCGAGGGCTGCGTCCTGATCGGCGACGGTGAACATGGCCACGCCGATGTTCACGATGGTGCTGGGTGTTTGCTCGGTCATACCGGTACCGACCCGAGTGCCGCGGGAAACTCACCGCGCCCCCTCCACATAGAACAAAGCCCCGCACCGACCGAAGTCGATGCGGGGCTTTGTTGGTCACGCCCTGTCGTCGTGAGTGGAAACTCGTAGTGGGCTACGAAGTTCCGTGCACGTGCGACGGAGTCGCTCTAGCGGTATTCGTTGGAGAAACCGTAGTCGTCGAGCGGCACTGCAGCACCGGTTCCCTGGCCGAAGCCGTCCGGGCTGTAGTACTGATCGTCGTACGACGGCACCGCGTATGCCGCGGCACGCGCCTCTTCGGTCGGCTGCACCGTGATGTTCCGGTACCGGTTGATGCCGGTACCAGCCGGGATGAGCTTACCGATGATGACGTTCTCCTTGAGACCTATGAGCTTGTCCGAACGGCAGTTGATAGCCGCATCGGTGAGCACACGAGTGGTCTCCTGGAAGGACGCGGCCGAGAGCCACGAGTCGGTGGCCAGCGACGCCTTGGTGATACCCATCAGGACCGGACGTCCGGCTGCGGGCTCGCCACCCTCGGAGACGACGCGACGGTTGCTCGACTCGAATTCGCTGCGCTCGGTGAGTGAACCGGGCAGGAATTCGGTGGAGCCGCTGTCGATGATCGTCACGCGACGGAGCATCTGGCGCACGATCGTCTCGATGTGCTTGTCGTGAATCGACACACCCTGCGACCGGTACACCTCCTGGACCTCGTTGACGAGGTGGATCTGCACCTGACGGGGACCCATCACGCGCAGGACCTCGTGCGGATCGGCAGCACCTTCCATGAGCTGCTGGCCGACCTCGACGTGGTCACCGTCCGCCAGAAGGCGCTCGGTGCCGTCGTCGTGCTTGAAGACGCGCAGACGCTGACGCTTGGAGAGCTTGTCGTAGACAACCTCTTCGCCGCCGTCGTCCGGGACGATGGTGATCTTGTAGAAACGATCGCCGTCCTCGAGCTGGATGCGTCCCGACACGTCCGCGATCGGAGCCTTGCCCTTCGGCACACGTGCCTCGAACAGCTCCTGCACGCGAGGCAGACCACCGGTGATGTCATCTCCGGCGACACCACCCTGGTGGAAGGTACGCATGGTCAGCTGGGTTCCGGGCTCACCGATGGACTGTGCGGCAACGATACCGACGGCCTCACCGATGTCGACCAGCTTGCCGGTGGCCATCGAACGGCCGTAGCAGGTGGCGCAGACGCCGGTTCCGGTGGTGCAGGTCAGCACCGAGCGAACCTTGACCGACGTGATGCCCGCAGCGAGCAGCGCGTCGATGGCCGGGTCACCGAGATCGTGTCCACGAGCGACGATGACCGTGCCGTTCTCGTCGACAGCGTCGTTCGCCAAGGTGCGGGCGTACGTGCTGGTCTCGACGTGAGCGTCGCGGATCATCTTGCCGTCGGCGGTCTTCTCGGCGATCGTCGTGACGATGCCGCGCTCGGTGCCACAGTCGGTTTCCCGAACGATGACATCCTGCGAGACGTCGACCAGACGACGCGTCAGGTAGCCCGAGTCGGCGGTACGAAGCGCCGTATCGGCCAGACCCTTACGAGCACCGTGCGTGTTGATGAAGTACTCGAGGACCGTCAGGCCTTCCTTGAAGGAAGACTTGATCGGACGCGGGATGAACTCACCCTTCGGGTTCGTCACCAAGCCCTTCATGCCGGCGAGCGAGCGAACCTGAGTCATGTTTCCGGCTGCGCCGGACTTCACGATCATCGGGATCGGGTTGTCGTCGGGGAAGTGGGCCTCCATGGCCTTACCGACCTGCTCGGTCGCGTCCTGCCAGATCTTGACCAGTGCGGAGTTGCGCTCGACCTTGTCGAGTGCGCCACGCTGGTACTTCTTCTCGATCTGATCGGCCTGAGCCTCGAAGGTCTCCATGATCTGCGGCTTCTCCGGCGGCACGAGGACGTCGGAGATCGAGATGGTGACACCCGAACGCGTGGCCCAGTAGAAGCCTGCGTCCTTGAGTTTGTCGACGGTCTGCGCGACGACGATCATCGGGTAACGCTCGGCGAGATCGTTGATGATGGTCGACTGACGCTTCTTCGGCATCTGCTCGTTGACGAACGGGTAGTCCGCCGGAAGCAGCTCGTTGAAGAGCACGCGTCCCAGAGTGGTCTCCGCGGTCCATGCATCGCCGCGGTTCCAGCCCTCGGGGAACAGCTCGTTCTCGATGTCACGCGGCGGGCGCTGCGTGGTGAGACGAACCCGAATCTGCGACTGCACGGTCAGCGATCCACGATCGACGGCCATCTGAGCCTCGGCCGGGGAGGAGTACGCCCCGAACTCGGCCTGATCGGTCGATGCGTCGACGCGCTCGCCGACAGCACCGGCATCGAGACGTGTCAGGTGGTACAGACCCGTCACCATGTCCAGACGCGGCATGGCGAGCGGACGGCCCGATGCCGGCGAGAGGATGTTGTTCGACGACAGCATCAGCACGCGTGCCTCGGCCTGAGCCTCGGCGGACAGCGGGAGGTGGACAGCCATCTGGTCACCGTCGAAGTCGGCGTTGAACGCCTCACAGACGAGCGGGTGCAGCTGGATGGCCTTGCCCTCGACGAGCTGCGGCTCGAACGCCTGGATGCCCAACCGGTGCAGGGTGGGTGCACGGTTCAGCAGCACGGGGTGCTCGGCGATGACCTCTTCGAGAACGTCCCACACCTGCGGACGCTGACGCTCGACCATGCGCTTGGCCGACTTGATGTTCTGCGCGTGGTTCAGATCCACCAGACGCTTCATCACGAACGGCTTGAACAGCTCGAGTGCCATCAGCTTCGGCAGACCACACTGGTGCAGCTTGAGCTGCGGGCCGACGACGATGACCGAACGGCCCGAGTAGTCGACGCGCTTGCCGAGGAGGTTCTGACGGAATCGTCCCTGCTTGCCCTTGAGCAAGTCGGACAGCGACTTCAGCGGGCGGTTACCCGGTCCGGTGACCGGACGTCCACGACGGCCGTTGTCGAACAGGGCGTCGACCGACTCCTGCAGCATCCGCTTCTCGTTGTTGACGATGATCTCGGGAGCACCGAGATCGATCAGACGCTTGAGGCGGTTGTTGCGGTTGATGACGCGGCGGTACAGGTCGTTGAGGTCGGACGTCGCGAAACGGCCACCGTCGAGCTGCACCATCGGACGAAGCTCCGGCGGGATGACCGGGACAGCGTCGAGAACCATGCCCATCGGCGAGTTACGGCCGGCCTGGAACGCAGCGACGACCTTCAGACGCTTGAGCGCGCGCAGCTTCTTCTGACCCTTGCCACTGCGGATGGTCTCGCGAAGAGATTCCGCCTCGGCATCGATGTCGAAGGTCTGCATGAGCTTCTGGATGGACTCGGCACCCATGGCACCGGTGAAGTACTCGCCGTACCGGTCGATGAGCTCGCGGTAGATGAGCTCGTCGACGATGAGCTGCTTGGGAGCGAGCTTGGTGAACGTGGTCCAGATCTCTTCGAGACGATCGAGCTCACGCTGCGCGCGGTCACGGAGCTGACGCATCTCGCGCTCGCCGCCGTCCTTGACCTTGCGGCGCACGTCGGACTTGGCACCCTCGGCTTCGAGCTCGGCGATGTCGGCTTCGAGCTTCTGCGCACGAGCCTCGAGATCGGCGTCGCGCTGATCTGCGACGGCCTTCTTCTCGACCTCCATCTCGGCCTCGAGCGTCGAGAGCTCGTTGTGACGGAGCTCGTCGTCGACCGTGGTGATGACGTATGCAGCGAAGTAGATGATCTTCTCGAGATCCTTCGGAGCCAGGTCGAGCAGGTAGCCCAGACGCGACGGCACACCCTTGAAGTACCAGATGTGCGTGACCGGAGCGGCCAGTTCGATGTGGCCCATGCGCTCACGACGAACCTTGGCGCGAGTGACCTCGACGCCACAGCGCTCACAGATGATGCCCTTGAAGCGGACGCGCTTGTACTTGCCGCAGTAGCACTCCCAGTCCCGAGTGGGGCCGAAGATCTTCTCGCAGAAGAGGCCGTCCTTCTCGGGCTTGAGCGTGCGGTAGTTGATGGTCTCCGGCTTCTTGACCTCGCCGTAGGACCACTGACGGATGTCGTCCGCAGTGGCAAGGCCAATGCGAAGTTCATCGAAGAAGTTGACGTCGAGCACGTAACTTCCTTTCCCCGTTATGGGTGTTGTGCTGGAAGAGCAAATGAGAGAAACGCCTGCCGGATCCGCACTGGGCGGATCCGGCAGACCACAGAACTACTGAGCGAGGTCGTCGACCGTGGCAGCTTCGTTGCGGGAGAGGTTGATTCCCAGGTTGGCTGCGGCACGCTCGAGGTCTTCGTCGTCACCGTCGGCCATCGTGATGGCAGCGCCGTCCGAGGACAGCACCTCCACGTTGAGGCACAGCGACTGGAGCTCTTTGAGGAGCACCTTGAAGGACTCGGGGATACCGGGCTCGGGAATGTTCTCGCCCTTGACGATCGCCTCGTACACCTTCACGCGGCCGACAACGTCGTCCGACTTGATGGTGAGAAGCTCCTGCAGCGTGTACGCGGCACCGTAGGCCTGCATGGCCCAGCACTCCATCTCACCGAAGCGCTGTCCACCGAACTGGGCCTTACCACCGAGGGGCTGCTGCGTGATCATCGAGTACGGCCCGGTCGAACGAGCGTGGATCTTGTCGTCGACCAAGTGGTGCAGCTTGATGATGTACATGTAGCCCACCGACACCGGGTACGGGAACGGCTCGCCGGAGCGGCCGTCGAACAACGTGGCCTTTCCGTCGGATCCGACCATCTGCTCGCCGTCGCGGTTGGGGATCGTGCTCTCCAGCAGGCCGGCGAGCTGATTCTCCTTGGCACCGTCGAACACCGGGGTGGCGATGTTGCTGTCGGCCGGAGCCGCCAGCATCTCCTCGGGCAGGCGTTCGGCCCAATCGGGCTTGCTGCCGTCCGCGGCGATCTGCACGTTCCAACCGGTCTTGCCGATCCAACCCAGGTGGGTTTCGAGGACCTGACCGATGTTCATACGACGCGGAACACCGTGGGTGTTGAGGATGATGTCGATCGGGGTGCCGTCGGGCAGGAACGGCATGTCCTCCTGCGGGAGGATCTTGCCGATGACGCCCTTGTTGCCGTGACGGCCGGCGAGCTTGTCGCCGTCCTGGATCTTGCGCTTCTGAGCCACGTAGACGCGGACCAGCTCGTTGACGCCGGGAGGCAGATCGTCGTCGTCGTCGCGCGAGAAGACGCGGATGCCGATGACCTTTCCGTTCTCGCCGTGCGGAACCTTGAGCGAGGTGTCGCGAACTTCGCGAGCCTTTTCACCGAAGATGGCGCGCAGCAGGCGCTCTTCGGGGGTCAGCTCGGTCTCGCCCTTCGGCGTGACCTTTCCGACCAGCACGTCGCCGTCACGAACCTCGGCACCGATCCGGATGATGCCGCGCTCGTCGAGGTCTGCGAGGACCTCGTCGGAGACGTTCGGGATGTCGCGAGTGATCTCTTCGGCACCGAGCTTGGTGTCGCGAGCATCGATCTCGTGCTCCTCGATGTGGATCGAGGTGAGAACGTCCTCTTCCACGAGGCGCTGCGACAGGATGATCGCGTCCTCGTAGTTGTGGCCCTCCCACGGCATGATCGCCAGCAGCAGGTTCTTGCCGAGAGCCATCTCACCGTTCTCGGTGCAGGGGCCGTCGGCGAGGACCTGGCCGGACTCGACGCGCTGTCCCTCGTCCACGATCGGACGCTGGTTGGCGCAGGTGCCCTGGTTGGAACGCGCGAACTTGCGCATCCGGTAGGTCTTGCGCGATCCGTCGTCGGCCATGACCGTGACGTAGTCGGCAGAGACCTCTTCGACGACACCGGTCTTCTCGGTGATGACGACGTCACCGGCGTCGACAGCGGCACGCAGCTCCATGCCGGTACCGACGATCGGAGCCTCGCTGCGGACCAGCGGGACAGCCTGACGCTGCATGTTCGCGCCCATCAGGGCACGGTTGGCATCGTCGTGCTCGAGGAACGGAATCATCGCGGTGGCGACGGACACCATCTGACGAGGCGAGACGTCCATGTAATCGATGTCGTCGGACGAGACGAACTCGACCTCTCCACCCTTACGACGAACGAGAATCTTGTCCTCGATGAAGTGACCCGAATCGTCGACCGGGGAGTTCGCCTGCGCGAGCGTGTGGCGATCCTCCTCGTCGGCGGTCAGGTAATCGACCTCGTCGGTGACCTTGCCGTCGACGACCTTGCGGTACGGGGTCTCGATGAAGCCGAACGGGTTGACGCGTGCGTACACCGAGAGCGAACCGATCAGGCCGATGTTCGGGCCTTCCGGGGTCTCGATGGGGCACATGCGGCCGTAGTGCGAGGGGTGCACGTCGCGGACCTCGAGGCCGGCGCGCTCACGAGAGAGACCGCCGGGTCCCAGTGCCGACAGGCGACGCTTGTGCGTCAGACCCGACAGCGGGTTGTTCTGGTCCATGAACTGCGAGAGCTGGGAGGTTCCGAAGAACTCCTTGATCGCAGCGACGACGGGACGGATGTTGATCAGGGTCTGCGGCGTGATCGCCTCGACGTCCTGAGTCGTCATCCGTTCGCGCACGACGCGCTCCATGCGGGACAGGCCCACGCGGATCTGGTTCTGGATGAGCTCGCCAACGGTGCGCAGACGACGGTTGCCGAAGTGGTCGATGTCGTCGACCTCGACCGGAACCTCGACGCCGTCGGGTGCGGTCATCGAGGTCTCACCTGCGTGCAGACGCACGAGGTACTCGATGGTCGCGACGATGTCTTCCTCGGTGAGGGTCGACGCCACGATGGGCTGACCCGAGTTGAGGCCGAGCTTCTTGTTGATCTTGTAGCGACCCACGCGAGCGAGGTCGTAGCGCTTGTCCTTGAAGAACAGGTTCTCCAGCAGGGTCTGCGCCGACTCCTTGGTCGGCGGCTCGCCCGGACGCAGCTTGCGGTAGATGTCGAGGAGAGCCTCGTCGGTACCGGCGGTGTTGTCCTTCTCCAGCGTGGCCATGAGGATCTCGGAGAAGCCGAAGCGCTCCGTGATCTGCTCGGTGGACCAGCCGAGAGCCTTCAGCAGCACCGTGACGGGCTGACGACGCTTGCGGTCGATACGGACACCGACGGTGTCGCGCTTGTCGACGTCGAACTCGAGCCAAGCACCGCGGCCGGGGATGACCTTGACGCTGTGCAGGTCCTTCTCGGTGGTCTTGTCGATCGAGTGATCGAAGTAGACGCCCGGAGAACGCACCAGCTGCGAGACGACGACGCGCTCGGTGCCGTTGATGATGAAGGTGCCCTTGTCGGTCATCATCGGGAAATCACCCATGAAGACCGTCTGGCTCTTGATCTCGCCGGTGTTGTTGTTGATGAACTCGGCGGTGACGAACAGCGGAGCCGCGTACGTCATGTCCTTGTCCTTGCACTCATCGGTCGAGGCCTTGACCTCGTCGAATCGTGGGTCGGAGAAGGAGAGCGACATCGAGCCCGAGAAGTCCTCGATCGGAGAGAGCTCGGTCAGGATGTCCTCGAGTCCGCCGGAGACACCACTGTCTCCACGGGCGGCGGCACGGTCGCGCCAACTCTGCGCACCTACCAGCCACTCGAACGAGTCCGTCTGTACATCGAGGAGACCGGGTACCTCCAACGGCTCGCGAATGTTCGCGAACGAAACCCTCCTCGGGGCTCCCGGTGTTCCGACAACTGCCTTGGTCTGGCTAGAGACTGCCAAGATGCGTCCTTCCAGCACCTCACGCGGGTCGCGCCGTTCTGTCAACCGAAACGACATGGCGACCGCCGCTGTATCTGTTTGCTATATGTGGGGCGAATTTCGGCTGGTCGCAACCAGACCGAATCCCCATCACAGCGGCCCGAAAACGTGCTTTCGGGTAACAGTGATCGAGAGGTGGACAGGAGGCAGCCAGCGCAACGTCCAAAGGTACCCCAAATGTGCGCGCAGCGCAACGGGGGCATCAAAAGTAACACCCGAGGTCCGTTCTCGCACCGAGTCGAGCAAAGCGTGTCGCCACGCCGGCTCGAACAGGTGTGCGCCCGATACCGCAAGGGGGTGCTCCTGACGACAAGAGTGAACCTTGCGCCTCCCTTCGTCAAGAGGTCCGCGGGAAACCGGCGCATCGACCCGGCCCGAGGCGACCGATGTGACGACTGACACAGACGCGCTTCTGCCGGCCCTCCCGACCGACACGGAAGCTGATCAGCCCTGCAGTTCACTCCAGCTGTTCGCCTCAGCCGTTCATCCCGCCGATCGCGGCGACCCGGACGAATCGCTACCGAGGGATCTGCTGATCGACATTCGGTGGATCGGGACTCCGGCGACTGCGACCCGAGCCGAGTTGCGGACCGCGATTCCGCGATTCCGCGTGAGCTTCCAGATCTTTCGCGGCAATCACGAAAGATATTGGTGGAACACGCATTTCATTTGCAACGACAACGGTCGAGCCGTGATCGACCATGCAGACCGACCCGATCGACGCAACCCCTCGGTTGCTATGGAAATCCGGCCCGCGGTCTGATTGTATTCACTTTGTCGCAACGGGGGTCGTCGACGAGGGGGTTCGATTCGTCGACGCGCGTCTTTTCTTTTGCGCAACAAACGCATTCGCACAACACAACTCTTTGTCTCTCGGGGGGACAGCATGGTCGCGGTGGCAGTGGTCGGAATCGGATGCAGATTCCCAGGCGGGGTACACGATGGCCCCAGCTTCTGGAAGTTCATGCTCGACAAGGGCGACGGCATCGTCGACATACCCGCGGACCGGTGGAACGCCGATCGCTTCTACGACCCGAATCCCGACGCGCCGGGACGCGCCTACACCCGACGCGGCGGATTCCTGACCCAGTCGCTGTGGGACTTCGACCCCGAATTCTTCGGAATGTCGCCTCGCGAGGCCTCGGTGACCGACCCTCAGCAACGTCTCCTACTCGAAGTCGCCTGGGAAGCGCTCGACGACGCCGGGCACGCAGGCCGGGTCAGCGGGCAACCGATCGGAGTGTTCGTCGGCGGATTCACCAACGACTCGGCCGGGCTGCGCACATCCAGTTCCGCACGCGCCCAAATCAATTCGCACAGCGCCACCAGTTCCTCGCATACGTTGCTCTCCAACCGCATCTCGTTCGCGCTCGATCTCGTCGGACCGTCCATGACGATCGACACCGCATGCTCGTCGTCCCTCGTCGCCGTCCACCAGGCCGTCCGCGCACTCGAGCGCGGCGAATGCACCATGGCCCTGGTCGGCGGAGCCAATGCGATGTTCCGCCCCGAGACGTTCGTCTCGATGTGCAAGGGCAGGTTTCTCTCGTTCGACGGCCGATCGAAGTCCTTCGACGCCGCCGCCGACGGATACGGCCGCGGCGAAGGCGCGGGCATGGTGCTGCTCCGCCCCCTGGCGGATGCGATCGCGGACGGGGACCGGATCTATTCGGTGATTCGAGGTTCCGGCGTGAACCAGGACGGGCGCACCATCGCCATTCCCGTCCCCAATCCCGTCTCGCAACACGCACTCGCCACCCGAGTGTGCGCGGAAGCAGGAATCGAACCCGGACGGGTCGGCTACGTCGAAGCGCACGGCACGGGAACCGCAGTAGGAGACCCACTCGAACTCGAGGCGCTCGGCGGAGCCTACGGCGTGGTCGACGGACGCGAAAGCCCGCTGGTGGTCGGTTCCATCAAAGCCGCGATCGGGCATACCGAAGCGGCCGCGGGCATTGCCGGCCTCATCAAATCGGCATTGACGCTGCACCATCGGACCATCGTGCCGCAGGCGTGGCTGCACACGCTCAATCCGGCAATCCCGTTCGACGAGCTGAACATTCACATTCCGGTGGCCGTGGAACCCTTCGCCGATGCAGACCCGTACGTGGCCATCAACGGCTTCGGATACGGCGGTACCAACGCGCACGTCGTGATGTCTGCGGCACCGGCCCAGCCCGACGCGCCGGCCACCGGACCTGCGAACGACACCGTCGAACTTCGGCTGTTCCCCGTCTCCGGACGGACCGACACGGCCGCACGTGCGTCCGCCGCGGCATTCGGAACCACGGTGCAGGATCTGATCGATTCCGGCCGCGCGGACGAACTACCTGCGCTCACCTCGGCCGCGTGGTCGCGTCGAGCCCACCACCCTGTCCGGGCCGCACTCCCCTACACCGATGCAGACGACTTGCTCGGCACCCTGGTCTCGTTCGCGGGCGGCAGTGGGTCGACCGCCCACACCGTCGTCGGCCACAGCGCGGCGCCGGTGTTCGTCTTCAGCGGCATGGGCCCGCAGTGGTGGGCCATGGGCCGCGAACTGCTGCTCGCGGACGGCGAATTCGCCCGTGTCGCACGGCTCGTCGATGCTGCGTTCGTCGACATCGCCGGTTGGTCGATCATCGAGGAATTGACCCGGGACGAAGACGCATCCCGGGTCACAGATACCTCGATCGCGCAACCGGCGAACTTCCTCGTCCAGGTCGCTCTCGTCGCCGAGCTCGGTTCCCTCGGTATAGCACCGACCACGGTCGTCGGACACAGCGTCGGCGAGGTCAGCGCCGCCTACGTCAGCGGAGCACTGAGCCTCCACGACGCCCTGCTCGTCAGCTACCACCGCGCCCGATTGCAGGCCACCACAGCAGGCTCCGGCGGCATGCTGGCCGTCGGATTGTCCGAGAACGATGCCCTGGCCCGGATCCAGGAGCACGGCGTGTCCGCGGAGATCTCGGTGGCCGCGATCAACAGCCCGACCGCGGTCACGTTGGCAGGCGACACAACCACATTGGCAGCATTCGCCGAGATACTCACCGGCAGCGGAGTTTTTGCCAAGATGCTGCACGTCGAGGTGCCGTACCACAGCCACCTCATGGATCCCATTCTGGCGCAGATCGATTCGGCCCTGCACACCATCGATGCACAGGTCCCTGGCCTCGCGCTGTACTCGACGGTCACGGCAGAGCGCGTCACCGGCGCAGAATGGAACTCGAGCTACTGGTGCGACAACGTTCGACGCCCGGTGCGTTTCGCCGACACGATGGCCGCTCTCATCGCCGACGGCCACCGCGTCTTCCTCGAAGTCGGCCCCCATCCGGTGCTCTCGGGCAATATCAGGGAAATCCTGATCCGAGCCGGCGAGACCGGAACGTCGATCGGAACGTTGGTCCGTGGGGCGGACGACCGATCGAGCCTGACGGCCGCAATCCAGGGTCTGTACGCGAGCGGCTCCTTCGACGGCTCTGCAGCCGTATCGCCGCACAGGGAGCTGCCCGCATACCCGTGGCAACGCACACGCTGCTGGTCCGAGCCCGAATCCTCGATTCTCGACAGGTTCGGCGCCCCCGACACCTACCCCCTGCTCGGCGAACGTTCGGACGAGGCCGGTTCCCACTGGAGCGTCGAACTGGCCGTTGCCCAACTTCCGTGGTTGCGCGATCACGTCGTCGACGGTCTCGTGCTGCTACCCGGTACCGCATACCTCGACGCCGCACTGAGCGCCGCGGCCGCGCGGACCGGACATCCCGAGGCCGCAGCCGAGAACGTGGAGTTCGTCGCCCCGCTGGTGATCGACGCCGACGACGTTCCCGTTCTGCAGATCTCGGTGGAGGACTCGACGAGAAGATTCGTGCTGCGCTCGCGGTCGGCGGCCGACACCCAATGGACCGTCAACGCCACGGGCCGCCTCGTGGAGGGGCGATTCGACGCCCCGTTCGTCGCCGCTGAGATCTCTGACGCCGCCGTCGAGATCACCGGAGACGCGCTGTATCCGCTGCTCGCCGCGGCCGGGTTGCACTACGGACCGGCCTTCCAGGGCATCGTCTCCGCCCGAATCGACACCGACACAGTCGTCGCCGTCATCGACGCCGGCCGTCACTCCGGCTCCCGTCACCTGGTGCATCCCGCGGTACTGGACACCGCGCTGCAATGCGTCGCTGCACTGGCCGGCACAGCTGCACTGGCTGGAACAGCGCTGGGTTCGTCGGCTGCCGCCGGGGACCGCAGCGGCGCAGTGGTTCCGGCCACCATCGCGTCCGTCCGCAGGTACGGACCGATTCCCGACCATGCCGTCGTCGTGGTGCGGCGCACGGGAACCGACCCGATGCGAGCCGACATCACGGTGACCGACGACGAGGGCCGGGCCGCGGTCGCGTTGGGCGGCGTCGAATTCAAACCGATAGCGCCGCCGCAGTCGCTGCACACCGAACTGGACCGGTTGTTCTACGAACCGGTGTGGGAATTGCGGGACAACCGCGATGCTCCGATGCCCGCAGCAGACACCGATCGCGACTTCGCTCTGGTAGTCGTGCTGGGCGACGCCGCAGCCGACAGCCGAGCACACACGCGCGCCGAGGCCATCGCCCGCGCCCGCCGAACATCGGTGGTGTTGGCGCAGAACACCTTCGACGCCACCGACCTGACCAGAATCCTGCGTACCGGCCTCGAGGCCGACGGTGTCGACCGCGCCACCGTCGTCGCCGTCGCCGGCGAGTTCGCAGACCCGGCGTCGGCCGTACACGCCCTGACCACCATCGCACGCACCGTGCAGAACGCGCTGTACGGCGACTCGAACGGGCCGGCCTCCGAGCCGGGGTCCGTCACCGCGGTGATCGTGACCGAGAAGGCCTTCTGCATGCCGGGCGATCCCGCCGGCGCGCACTTGACCCACTCCGGCCTCGTCGGTGCCCGACGGTCACTGCGCAACGAACAATCCCCTGCCGCGTGGCGTCTGGTGGACACCGAAGCCGACACCGATGTCGAGCAGGTGGTGACCGAGACGATCGCGTTCGGGCCCTACGCAGGCGACGATGCCGACGAGGTGGCTCTGCGCCAGGGTTCTCGATGGGCGGTGAGGCTGCGCAGCAATTTGCGTGACCACCTGGCGCTACGCGATACACCCGCCACGCTACTGGACCGGGAGGCGTCCTTCGCGATCGAGGCTCCGGCATCGAAGATGTTGTCCGATATCGCCTTTCGCGCGACAGCGCGCATGGAGCCCGGCCCCGGCCAGATCGAGGTTCAGGTCCGCGCAATCGACATCAACTACAAGGATCCGCTCAAGGTCATGGGAGTGCTGACCGAGCGCGAACTCGCGGGCACCTACTTCGGCACGACACTCGGGCTCGGCGGACTCGGTGTCGTGACTCGCGTCGGACCGAATGTGGACGGCATCGCACCGGGCGATCACATCGGTTTGTGCTCACGAAACATCATGGCGCGCTTCGTCACCCTCGACGCCGACGAAGGGGGCTCGGCGAAAGTACCGTCCGACTGGGAGTTCGGGTGGTGCTCGTCGATCCTGCCGCTGATGTGCGCGCGATTCGGCCTACTCGATCTCGCCCGAGTTCGACCCGGCGAGACCGTCCTGATCCACGGTGCCGCGGGCGGATTGGGATTGGCCGCAATCCAGGTCGCCCGCGGACTCGGAGCAGTGGTGATCGCGACCGCAGGAACCGAGGAGCGGCGGGCAGTCGCAACCGAGGCCGGTGCTCACCACGTGCTCGCGTCCAGATCACTGAACTTCGCCGACGACATTCGTGTGCTGACCGACGGACGAGGCGTCGACGTCGTCTACAACTCCTCGCCGGGTGAGATCATGGCCCAGAACCTGCATGTGGCAGCAGAATTCGGCCGCATCGTCGAGCTGGGTAAAGCCGACATCTACTTCGGCGGCGTGCTGGACCTCGCCCCGTTCGATCGCAATCTCACCTTCTTCGCCGTCGACATGGACCGAATGTTCGAGTTCAAACCGGCTCTGGCGCGGCAGGTCACCGAGGCCGTCATCGCGGGCTTGGTGGACCGCACGTACACACCATTGCCGTACACGACGTACCCGCTCGCTCGCGTGGCCGACGCGTTCGACGCTGTCGTGCGCTCCACTCACACCGGCCGCGTCGTACTGTCCTTCGACGACGACATGCCCTCGGTCCGGCCCGAGGTCCCGACCGTACGCATCGATCCCACGGCCGCCTACATCGTCACTGGTGGATTCGGCGCCTTCGGAATGGCGATCGCGCGCTGGCTCGTCGCAGAGGGCGCACGACACCTCGTACTCGTCGGGCGCAGCGGAGCAACCACCGAGACCGCCATCGCGGGAGTCGCCGCGTTCGAGGCAGCCGGAGTACGAGTGGTCGCCGAACGCGTGGACATCTCGCACTACGACGCAGTGGCCGAACTGATCGGACGGACCGTCGCCGACGCCCCACTCGGCGGGGTGTTCCACACCGCAGGGGTGGTGGACAACCTGCCGGTTGCGAACATCACCGAGCAGTCCGTTCGCGAAGTGTTCGCGCCCAAAGTAACCGGCGCACTGAATCTCGATCGCGCACTCGACGTTGCCGGAATCGATCCTGCGATCTTCGTCCTGTTCTCCTCGATGAGCAGCCTCAGCGGTGGCACCCCGCAGGTGTCCTATTCCGCCGCCAACTCGGTGCTCGATGCACTCGCCTGGTCCCGGCGTGCCCGCGGTAAGTCGGCATTGACGGTCAGTTGGGGCGCGATGAGCGGAGGGGGCATGGCGGAAACTGCGGAGGAGGTGGTGCGCTACCTCGACATGCTCGGCTTTCGCAATGTCGACATGGACGCAGCGGCCCGCTATCTGGGCGAATGCCTGACACTGGATCTCCCGCACGTGGCCGTCGTCGGAATCGACTGGGAACAATGGGGTATCGCCAACCCCGCGTCCGCGCACATCCCACGCTTCGCAGCGCACATCGCCGCAGCGAGCACCGGCGGGTCGGGCGTCACCGCACTGCACGCCGAAATACTCGCGCTGCCCGAGGACCAACGCGCGGACGTGCTGACGTTCGTTCTGGCCGAGCAGCTCGCTGCCGTCATGGGCATCGATCCGGATGCAGTCGACACCTCGACACCCTTACCGGAACTGGGCCTCGACTCACTGATGGCAGTCGAATTCGCCGCTCGGGTCGGCAAATCCGTGGGTCTCGAAATGTCGGTGCTCGAGTTCGGGCGTGGTCAAGGCCTTGCCGCGATCGGAGCGAAACTCGCTGCGAGCATCACCAGGAATGCCGCCGCGGGTAACACCGCATCTACCGTGCCCCCGTCCGCCCCTCTGGAAGCGGTCGCACCATGAGCGTCGATTCACGAGAGATCGCTCGCAGGCTGCTCGCCCGCGGCGGGTACTCCACGGTGAACGTGGACACCGGCCCCGAGTCGATCGGCCGTGGACCCACAGCCGCCGAACCTGCCGCTGCCGGGCACGGTAAGGGGCAGCGAAGCGGGTCTCTGGCCGATCATCCCGACGTCGCGGCGACCACCGCACAATTCGACGGAGTCGATCGAATGTTCGCGGAACTCGGTGTGCCCAACCCGCTCTACCTGCCGCACGACGGCACGGCCGGCGCGACCATCCGACAGCTCGACCGCGACATGATCAACTTCGGCAGCTTCAACTACCTGGGCCTGAGCTCGGACCGGCGCGTCATGGACGCAGCCAAGGACGCGATCGATCGTTACGGAACCTCGGTGTCCGGCAGCCGCATCGTGAGCGGCCAGATTCCGCTCTACGAGGAGTTCGAGTCGGCGCTCGCCCGCATCTACGACGTCGACGACACGGTGATCACCGCAAGCGGGTACCTCACCAACGCCGCCGCGGTCGGCTACCTGCTGGGCAAAGGTGACCTGGCAGTGTGCGACACCCTGGTCCACAGCAGCATCGTCTCGGGGACCGAATGGGCAGGGTGTCGACGAGTGTTGTTCCGTCACAACGACCCCGATGCACTCGAGGCGATACTGAAGATGTCGCGCGGTAGTTTCGCACGCGCGATGGTGATCCTCGAAAGCCACTACAGCATGGACGGCGACGTCGCCGTACTCCCCGAGTTGATCGCCGTGGCCCGGCGTTACGACTGCGCCGTGATGGTCGACGAAGCACACGCGTTCGGCGTACTGGGTCAGCGCGGCCTCGGCATCCGCGAACTCTACGACCTGCCCGGCGACGCCGTCGACCTGTGGATGGGAACCATGTCCAAGGCCCTCGGCAGCGTCGGCGGGTTCCTGGCCGGCTCCCGCGAGCTGATCCGCGGATTCAAGTACTCCGCACCGGGATTGAGCATGTTCACCGCCGGACCCGCGCCGTCCGCAGTGGCAGCGGCGAACATGGCGCTGAACGTGCTCACCGCCGAACCGGACCGTGTCGAACGCCTGCGCGAGAACGGCCGCTATGCGTTCACCCGCGCACGCTCTCACGGGTTCGACACCGGGACCGCCGAGGGCACGTCCATTCTGCCGATCGTCATCGGCGACACCCAAGGAACCGTACTGGCCTGCGTCGCACTGTTGCACCAGGGCATCAACGTCAACGCCATCACCTATCCCTCGGTACCGGTGGGCCAGGAACGGCTTCGGTTCTTCCTCTCGAGCGAACACACGCACGCACAGATCGACGCCGCGTTGACCGCACTGGCGTCCTTCGTCGACGGCGTCGGCGCCCCGGGTGCGTCGTGACCACCGGCACCGGACCGGTCGACTTCGTCGTCGAACGTGCGCGGTGGGTACTGGTCACCGTGGTCGCGCTCGTGTTGGCCGCGGGTGCGTGGGGCATCGGTGTCGTCGACGAACTGAGCCTGGGCGGGTACACCGACCCGGCCAGTGAATCGGCCGAAGTGGACGCGTTGGTCGAATCGCGTTTCGGCCGAAAGGTTCCCGACGTCGCGGTGGTCTACACCCCGACGGACGGACGCTCGATCGACGACATCGGCAACACCGTTCTCGGTCGCCTCGACGACATCGACGACGGACTGCTCGCCCGCGCTCCCATCACCTACTGGACCGTGCCGGACGCGTTCGCGTCGGGTCTGCGATCGTTCGACGGCCGGTCCGCACTCGCGGTCCTGACGCTGACCGGCGACGAGGACCGACGCGTCAAGACCTACCGGGACCTTCGCGCGGAGTTGACGATCGACGGCGCGACCGTGCAGTTCGGCGGCTTCTCGGCCATCGCCGACGCCTACAACGAGCAGGCGCGAGCGGATCTGGTGCGGGCCGAGACAATCACGTTCCCGATTCTGCTCGTCCTGCTGCTTTTGATATTCGGCGGACTCGTCGCTGCCGCAACGCCGTTGGTCATCGGCGGCATGAGCGTCGTGGCATCGCTCGCCGTACTGCGTGCACTGAACGAGGTCACCGAAGTATCGGTGTTCGCCACCAATATCGCCTCGCTCGTCGGACTCGGGATGGCCGTCGACTACAGCCTGTTCGTCATCACGCGTTTCCGCGAGGAACTACGCGACGGCCGAGACCCGGCAGATGCGGTGCGCCGCACGATGTTCACCGCAGGCCGCACCGTGGCGTTCTCGGCCCTGTTGCTCGTCTGTGGGTTCGTGGGCATGCTGATCTTCCCGCAGTCGATGATTCGATCTCTCGGCTTCGGCGGCATGGCCGCGGTGGCCGTTGCTGCCGTCATCTCACTGACCGCACTGCCCGCAGCGCTCGCGATCCTCGGACACCGTATCGACTCGTGGAGTTGGCGCAGAGGCGCTATCGACCGAGGCGACGCACGCGCCCAACGGTTCTGGGGCACGGTCGCAGACCGCGTCATGCGCAGGCCGGTGCTCGTCGTCGTAGCCATTTTCGCGATACTTGCACTGCTCAGTGCGGCGATTCTCGGTGCCCGGTTGGGCGATCTCGACCACACGGGCCTCCCTTCCGACGCGTCCGCGAAAATCGCCACCGAGAAGCTGTTCACCGAATTCCCGCTCGCGAACACCGGTGTCACCGTCCTCGTCGAATCCGACACCGACTCCCCACCGAGTCCCGCAGCGGTCGACGAAGTGACCAGAGCGGTCGACGCGTCACTCGGTGTCGTTGCAGCAGTCCCCGGCGGAACCGTGGACAACCTGACCGTCGTCGACGCCATCATGAGCTCACCCGATCGCACGTCAGGTGCCCTGGAGACACTGGACTCCATCCGGTCGATCCCGGCCCCGACCGGGACGACACTGCGCGTGGGCGGCGGCACCGCGCAGAGCCAGGACGGCATGGACGCCATCTACGCGACGCTTCCGTGGATGCTGACCATCATGGTTCTCGCCACGTTCGTGATGACGACGGTGGCGTTCCGGTCGATCGTGCTCAGCGTCAAGGCAATTGCGATGGCATCGATCAGCCTCGGTGCCACCTTCGGAGTGCTCACCTGGATCTTCGTCGACGGTCACGGTGCCGAGTGGATCGGCGTCACCCCGGGGCCGTTGCAGTCGACGATGAGCATCCTCATCATGGCCGTGGTGTTCGGCCTGTCCACCGACTACGAGATCTTCCTGCTCTCCCGCATCGTCGAAGCACACGATTCAGGAGCCACCACCCGGGACGCCGTCCGCATCGGTGCCGCCCACACCGGACGCGTCGTCACGGCCGCCGCGCTACTGCTCATCACAGTCACCGCATTCTTCTCGCTGTCCGAACTCGCCATGATGCGGCTCGTGGGTATCGGCATCATCGTCGGTCTCGTCATCGACGCCACCATCGTGCGCATGATGCTGGTGCCCGCGCTCGTCGCATCGATGGGCAACGCCAACTGGTGGCTGCGCCCCACCCCAAAGCGACCGCAGGCCACACCACGTCCGCACTCGCCCGCAGAGGAGACCAGCCGTGCCCATTGAGATCCGAACGGCCACCACAGCAGACATCACGGAGATGTCCACGATGATGGCACGCGCCTTCCAGGACGACGACCCGGTCAATGAATACTTCTTCCCGGACGCGTCCAGCCGCCCGAGCAAACAGCGGCGCATGATGGCCGCACTGATCCGCCACCGCTACATTCCCGCAGGTGGGGCCGACCTCGCCGTCGAGAACGGCCGCATCGTCGGAGTGTCACTGTGGCATCCACACGACGCCCCCGCGACACCGCGGTGGCGGCAGCTGGTGTCCGGTCCACATCTGTTGTGGGCCATGGGTTCCGGCACCCGGGCCGGCATCGAGATGGATCGGCTCCTGACCGAGAACTCCCCCGCCCCCGACGCTGTGCTGTGGGTCTACCTCGGCGTCGAACCGTCCACACACCGATCCGGCGTCGGTGCTGCGCTGTCGGCCCACGTGCAGGCGCGCACCGATCGCGAGGGCCGACCTCTGTACGGAATCTGCAAGGAGGGCAACCTCGGATTCTGGACCGCGATGGGCTTTGTGCCATGGGGAACCGCCCGCATCGGCGCGGCGGGACCGGAGGTCCACCTGCTCTCGAGACCTCCGGCCCGGTCACCTAGTGAGCGTCCTGACGCCACCGGGTGGCCTCGGCGAGCGTGAAGCCGTGAACGTCGGCCAGCGCACCCAACCGTTCGACATTCTCACCGTCCAGAGTGGTGCCGATGCTGCGGAGGTCGAATTCGCCCGACAATGCGATCAGCATCGTCTCGGCCATGCACGCGTACGTCAACCCCGGAGCCAACCCGTACGTCAAACCGAAATCCGAGCCCGACGGCACCCGCACGATTCCTCCGTCGAACACCGTCACGTCCGGCCGTTCACCGCGGACGTCCCGGCCGATGTTCGGTGGCTGCGCCACGTCGCAGACGATGGCACCCTGCATCAGGTCCGTCGGATCGATCAACGACTGCGGAGCCGATGTCGCCGCGATGACGATCAACGAATCACGCACAGCAGCAACAGGATCGGTGAAGAATTCGATGTGTCGCGATCGGATCAGATCGTCGAGATCGCCGTCGACCTCGGCGGCAGCCACCGCCAGGTCACCCGAACCCCCACCGGCACTCGCCACCATCTCCTGCGCCGCAGCCCACAACTTCGGCGCGATCACCGAGTTCTCGCCGCGCCTGCCCACCAACGCGATACTGCCGACCTCACCGGCCAATTGCTTACCGATGGTCCGTCCGATCGCCCCACCCGCACCGAGAATCGTCACCCGCGCGCGAGCGACATCGATACCCCGTTCCTGGCATACACGTCGGACGGCCCGCAGACTCGCGGCCGCGGTGAAGGTGTTGCCCGTCGTGATCGGCCGAGATGTCGCACCGAGACCCAGCCCGTTTCCGGTGATCACCGACGAGTACCCGCCGAGTCCGACCACGGTTGCCCCGCGCGAGATCGCGAGTTCGACGGCTCCGCCCACCACTGCCAGCGCACGCTCGGTCGGCAGCTGCAGCAGCTGCTGGGAGGTGTACGGCAGCCCGATCAGGTCGCCGTGCGCAGTTGCGTCTCCGAATCCGGACACCCGCCCGCTGCCGATGACGAACGAGGCCGGATCGAGCTCGGACGTCGACGCGGCGAATCGCTCCAGCAAGTCCTGTCTCTCGGCATTGTCGAACACCTCGAGCGCAGGATCGAACGCAGCGAAGAAGCCGAGATCGAGAGGATGGGCGATGAAGGCGAAGCGTCGATCGCCCGGCCGTACCGCGATGTCGGGAGTACGGCCCGGACGCAATGCCGTGAGCGCCGCGGGAGTGGCGACAGTCGGACGCCCGAGCAGATGTCCGAACAATCCGTCCATGTCCCCTTCGGCCGCGTAGCCGAGCGCGCGATCGAGGGCAGCGACCAGACGCGAGCATGCCGACGACGAGACCGTCAACGGTGGTTCGATACGAATCACCCTGTTGCCGAACAGAGTCGGAGCCACGCGAATGCCCTCGACGTTGAGCAGATACGAGCAGATCACCGCGGACAGGTTGTGCTGATCCGCGATCGAACCGAGCAGCGACTGCCGTCCGACGAAGTTCACATCCGCGGTGAGTTCGATGCCCAGCAGTAATCCGCGACCACGTACCTCGGTGACCACTGAGGGGTACTTCTCGGCCAGGCCGGCCAGATCGTTCTTCAGCTGTCGTCCGAGCGCGGCAGCTCCGGTGACCACCGCGCAGTCGTCTCGGGTCAACTCCTCGAGCACGGCCAGGCCGACCCGTGCGGCCAACGCGTTGCCCGCGAACGTCGACGTGTGGCGAAGCGCGAAACTCTCCCCCACCAGCTCCGGGCGGCACAGCACCGCGCCCACCGGCACGATCCCGCCGCCGAGCGCTTTCGCGAGAGTCAGAATGTCGGGAACCACGCCCTCGTGCTCGGCTGCGAACATCCGGCCGGTCCGGCCGAGTCCCGTCTGCACCTCGTCGAGCGCGAGCAACACACCGTGGCGGTTGCAGATCTCCTGGACCTGCCGCAAGTAACCGTCGGGCGGGCACACCACGCCGCCCTCACCCTGAATCGGCTCGACGAGGAACACCGCATAGTGATCCGGCGCAGCCGCCAGAGCCGCGTCGAGTGCCTCTGCATCGCCGAACGCGATGTGGTCGAATCCCGATACCGGGGCCCCGAATCCACTCTGGTACTTGATATTTCCTGTCGCCGACAGCGCCCCCAGCGTCTTGCCGTGAAAACTGTTCCCGGTCGTCAGCACCCCGAGGCGGCCGGTATGGGCCCGCGCGATCTTCAGCGCCACCTCGGTCGCTTCGGTGCCACTGTTGACGAACGTCGTACGCGTCAATCCCTCGGGTGCGATTCTCCCCAGACGATCCGCCAGTTCACCTGCGGCGGTGAGCACCGAGGGCTGCACGAAGATGGGCTCGCCGCTGCACCGAACATCGTTGATCGCCTGCCAGATCGGCGTCGGCCCGTGCCCGAACGGCAGCGCCCCGTAGGCACCCGCGAAGTCCAGATACCGACGGCCCGCAGAATCGAACAGCACGGTGCCGTCGCCGCGGACGTACTCGCGATCGAGATTCAGTGCAGTCAGCAGTCGGTACAACTCGGGATTGACGCTGCCCGCAAATCCCGAGCGACCCGACCGCTCGGGTACTACAGATACATCGATTGTCGTGTCAGTCATGACCAGCATGCTCCGTTTTCATCGGATCCATCCCTGGCCGTCGAGCATCGAATGGTTGTCCCGAACAACCAGGGCTCGCCCCAAGCCAGGACGCAAACGCGATGGTAGACCTGGCCAGGGACACCGACGGAGACCGTGAAAACAACGAAAAGCCCCGTCCGAGCAGCGCTGACGCTGCATCGGACGGGGCCGAAGTATCGACCAGCCAGGGTCTACTGGTCGTCGATCGCCGACAACTTCCAGGTGCCGTCGATCTTCTCCATGTTGACCGTCAGAGGGCCTTCCGCACTGCCGGAGGCAACGCCGTTCTGAGTCGCGCTGATGTTGACGTTCGCGATCAGTTCGGCCTTGTCGTCCTCGAGTCGCGAGACGCCGATATCGGTGACCATTGCCTCGGTGCCGGTATCGGTTTGCACCACAGCAGATTTGGTGGTGTCGGCGGTGGAGTTGAACTCGTCGAGCATCGACTGATTGAGCACCGCCCGCGCCGCATCGAAATCTGCATCGATCGTCTCGGCCTTGTACGTGTACAGGGTCTGCAGAGCGTCGGTAGCTGCCGACGTCACCTCTTGCGTCGCCGAAGAATCCACCCACGCCTTGTTGTCGATCGTCGCGAACGGCTTGAATGCAGCGACGGCTGCGAAAGCACCGAGAACCACGGCGATGACCGCGACCACGATCACGTGCTTGAACCCGATACCCGACGCCGATTTCGGCGATTCGGTCGTCTCGGTCGTCTCGGTCGAGGTCGAGGTGGGCGCGACCGGTTTCTTCAGCCCGGCCCTGGACGGGCGCGACTTGTCCTGCTGCGTGTCGACGGGCTGCGTCTCGGCCGGTTGTGTCGTGACCGTATCCGTCTCGACCGGATCTGTCTTGTCCAGTCTGGGCTTTTCCGACGCGGGTGTGGTGCCGACGGCTGTCTCGGCAGCCGTGGTGTCGGGTGCCGCTGTCTCGGGTCCCGTTGTGTCGGGTGCCGCTGTCTCGGGTGCCGGTGCGTCGGTCTCGGCCGACGTGGGCTTGGCGGTGCCGGCTACCTTTCGCCGTACCTTGCTGGTGGTCGTGGGGGGAACGATCTTGCGACGCTGGGGAGGCACTGCAGAACTCCTTCGAGGCTTACTTCTGTACAGATGGACGACGGCGCTGCCGGCAAACTCAGTTGCCGCCGGTGTTCGGCTGGGGGGCCGGCGTCGCTTCCGTACTGGGGTCGACCGCGTTGGGGTCGGTGGGACCACCCGGTTCCGTCGGAATGACGGGATTGGTGTTCGGGTTGTCGAGAGAGATCCGCGAACCGATGGGATCGACCTTGTTGGTCTTCCACACCCCGTCTACGTCTTCCATGGCCATCCGCATGGTCAGCTTGCTGCGCTCCACCCGGTCGGGCCAGGTGGTGGTCGTGGCGATGACGACGAGCGCCGTTGCGGTGTTCTCGTCGGTGCTCAGCTCGGTGAGAGTGCCGTGCAGCACCTCGGCCTCGCTCTTGGCACCGGACTGACGAACCTGATCGGTGATTCCCGAACGGGTCTGCTCCAGATCGTTGAGCATCAGATCACCGGTGATCGAGGACTTCATGTTGTCGAACGACTGGTCTATGTTGGCTGCATCCACAGTGTTCAGGTTGACCGCAGCCTGCTGAGCGCCGGTGAGCGCCGCATCGCGGGTGTCGGCGGTGGGCTTCTCACTCAACAGCGCCGTGCCCCAGCCGTATCCGAAGAACACGGCCGCTGCGAGCGCCGCCACGGCAATCACCGTGACGACGGCCAACAGAATCTTTGCTGTCTTGCTTGACCCTGGAGTCGCGGGCGACTCCAGGGTTTCGGTGCTCGAGTTCACACTGTCACCCTACTACTCGGTAATATCCGGCCGAACCGCTCTCGGCCCGATAGTAGTGCTGAGCAGCAGTTCCTTCGGTCCCGCTACTTCGGCGTGACGCCGAGGAGCGGTGCCAACTGGGTGGCGATGGGGTTGAGGTTGAGCTTCTCGGGATCGACCTTGGGCTTGAGGTCCCACGGCTGCGGCACGTCCGGATCGGCGAACACGATTCGGTTCGCGCTACGGACACCGGTGACGCTGCCCTGCGGCGTCGCGCAGTTCGCGTCGAGGTTCAGTGGGTAGTTCTCCCGAGTCTCGTCGAAGTTCGGATTCTTCCGCTTCTCCTCGTCCAGGATGGCCTGGCTGCCCTCGTAGCCGACGGTGCACGGCGGCGGGTTGTTGGTTTCGAGCAACAGACCCTGATGGATAGTGCCGTCGTTCGGGACGATGGTCGAGATACCGGCACCGAGTGCAGGCAGGAACGTCAGGAACGGACGGAGCGCGACCGTCCGCGGCTCGGCCTGAGCCGCGACCAGGGCCAGATTGTTGATATCGGTCGTCAACGCCGGGCCTGCATCGGTGATGAGACCACCGACCTGGTCTCCGGCAGCAGTTCCGGTATCGATGAGACGACGGATATCGGGATCGCTCGACTTCAGCTGAGCCGTCACCTGATCCAGGCTCGTGCTGAATTCGCGAATCAGATCCGACTGCTCGGATTGAGTGTCGAGCACCGGCACCGCGTCACGAACCAGCGACAGAGTCTGCGGCAGAGCCTCGTTGGCCGACTCGGAGATGTTCCCGAGCGAATCGACCAGAGACTGCAGGTCGTTGCCCTTGCCGTCGAACGCGACACCGAGCTCGTTGACCACATTGGTCAACGTGTCCAGCGGCACCGACCTGACCAAGGTGTTCGTGTTCGCGAGCACGTCCTCCACCGGAACCGGCGTGGCGGTGTCGGCCTGTGCGATTTCCGAACCGTCCACCAGGAACGGACCCTGATCGGACTGCGGCTGCAGGTCGACGAACTGCTCGCCGATCGCGGAACGGTTCGCAACGACGGCCTTGGTGTCGGCCGGGATGTCGGGTCCACCGTTGTCGAGTTTGAGCGCCACCCGGACACCGTCCGACGTCAACTGCAGATCGCCGACGGTTCCGACCGGCACACCGCGGTACGTCACCTCGGCATTGGAGAAGATGCCGCCGGAGTCGGCCAGGTTGAGTGCGACCTCGTACTGCCCGAACCCGAGCATGTTGTCCAGGCGGACGTACTTGCCACCGACGTAGATCAGCCCGAGCAGGGCGACCACGACGAACGCGACCAACTGAAAGCGAACGAGCTTCGATCTCACTGTCCAACTCCGAATCGTTCGAGCAGATCGGTCACGGGAGCCAACGGGTCGAACGGTGCAGGCTCGGCAGCACCGGCGGCCTCACCCGTAGGCGCACCCGGTCCGGGAACCGGCGACGGAATGATGGGCGGCAACGGCAGCAGCGAGATCGTCGGCCAGCCCGGACGCGGGCCGTTTCCGTTGTAGTACGGATTCGACGGATCCACGACCGGCAACGTGTTGCCGTACTTCGGCTGGATGTAGACCGGATCGCCCTCTCCCACACCGAAGTTCCGCAGCGCCGTACCGATCGAGAGATCCAGCGAGAGGAACAGGTTGGCCGAGTTGCCCTCAATGATCTTCTCGGTGCCGTCCGCGAACGGCAGTGTCGGGATCACCGCGAGTGAGGTGACGACGTCGTCCGCGGAATCGGCCAGGGCCTGCAGCGTCGGACGCAGTGCACGCAGATCTGCGATCAGGTCGTCCTTGGAGCGATCGATGACATCGGTGCCGACGGCCCCGAGTCGATCGAGTGCCCCGAGCATCTCGGTGAGCTGCGGACGTTGCTTCTCGAGAACTTCCGTCGCGATCGGCAAATCTTTGAGTACTGCGTCGATCTTGTCGGTCTGCGAGTTGACGCGACCACTGAGAGTGTCGAGACCGTCGATGGCGCGGGTGATGTCGTCGCGCTGCTGATTGAGACCGTCGATCAACGTATTGGCCTGCTGCAGAAGCTCTTTGGTCTTGCCTTCGCGACCGTCGAACGCCGTGCTCAGCTCTTTGACGATCGGCGAGAGCTGCCCGACGCCGCCGCCGTTGAGCAGCAGCGACAGGGCACCGAGTACCTGCTCGATGTCGGTTGCATGGCGGGTGCGATCGAGCGGGATCGTGGCACCGTCCTGCAGACGTGCAGCCTCTTCGTCACCGGGAGGTGCGGAGAGCTGCACGAACTTCTCACCGAGCAGGTTGGTCTGCTGCACCGACGCGATCGCGTTGGCCGGCAGATCCACGTCGGAGTTCAGGATGACGTTGACATCGGCGGTCCACCCGTCGTTCGGCACCGAGATGGAGTCGACGCGACCGACGGGAACACCGTCGACCTTGACGGTCGACTGCGGCACCAGGTCCAACACATCGTCGAACTGCACCGTCAGATTGAACGGGTTGTCGCCGACGTCGGCACCACCGGGCAGCGGGATGGCATAGATGCCGGCCGACGAGCACGCGCCGGCAGACAGCGCCACCACGCACAACCCGGCTCCGAGGGTCAACGAACGTTTCACGCGAGCTCGATTCCGATTCACAGAGGTCATCACTGTCCTCCCCCGATGAGCGACCTGTCGAGACCTGGCATGGTGGTGGACCCCAGTCTCGGCGAGACGTTGCCCGGCACGGTGCCCGGCACGGACACGTTCTGCTCGATGTCGTTGGTGAGAACCCCGAACGGCAACACAAGCCGATTCTGGTCGGCAAGAGGAGCCTGGATCATGGTGGTGATGTTGGCGCACTGATCGATGATCGGCTGAATCTGCGCACCGAGCGCCTCGAAACGCGGGTCACCGGGTACCAGCTTGCCGAGGTCGAGCAATCGGCAGACGGTTCCGAGCGGATCCTGGGTCTCGTTCTGCAGATTGGCACGCGAGGCCAGCGTGCCGGATTCTGCGTCGTAGGCGTTGACCAGGTTGCTGATGGCCAACGGCAGCAGCGTCAGAGTTTGCACGAGCTGCTCACGGTTGTCGGCGAGGGTCTGAGTGGGGACCACCAGACCGTTCGCTGCGGTGGTCAGCTCGGTCCGGTTGTCCGCCACGAACGTCGCCACGTCACCGAGGGACACCGAGAGCTGCTGCAGGGCGGCTCCCAGGTCCTCGCGCTGGCCCGACAGGAAGCCCGTCAGATCGGCGAGCTGACTGTTGAAGTTACGAACCTGCTGATCGTTGACGGCCAGCGCACTGACGAAGGTCTGCAGATTCTTGATCGTGTCGAAGACATCGGAGCGCGAGTCGCTCAACGTACGGCCGGCAGCCGAGAGCTGAGTGATGCTGTTGCCCAACGCTTCGCCGTTGCCGTCGAGGTTCGCCGCACCGGTGTTCACGAGGTCGGTGAGAGCGCCGTCCTTGTTCGCGCCGTCCGGACCGAGAGCAGTGGACAGATCGTTGATCGACTTGTACAGCTCGTCGACCTCGACGGGAGTGGCAGTGCGATCACGGCCGATCGTCGTGCCGCTGGCCATGGTGTCGCCGCCGGTGTAGACGGGCGAGAGCTGGACGTAACGATCGGCGACAAGCGACGGGGTGACCTGAACGGCCTTCGCGTCGGCCGGAATGTCGATGCCGCGATCGACTCGCATGACGACCTCGACGTCCTCACCCAACGGCGTGACCGATTCGACGGTACCCACCTTGACGCCGAGAACTCTGACCTCGGATCCAGAGTAGATGCCGATCGACTTGTCGAAGTAGGCGGTGATCTTGGTCGAACCGGCCCTGGTGAACAGCCACCAGCCGGCGACGGCCAGAACCAGCGCCACGATCACGACGACCGCGATCAGTGCGAGCTTGTTCTTGTTCCTCGGTGCTGCCTGAGTCTCTGTCATCAGTTCCCCGCCAACGTATCGAGCGCGGGCTGGCGGTAACCAGGTATCAACGGAACTCCGGGTGGGGTGAGGTTGGCCAGAACGATGTCGAGCCATCGTCCGTTACCGGTCACGTTGGTGTAGAGCCGGATGAACGGCTCGTACAGCTTCAGCGCCCGGTCGAGATTGTCGTTGTTGCGTTGCAGGATGTCGATGACGCCGTTGAGCTGTTGCAACATCGGGTTGATGATTGCCTCGTTGTCACGGACCAGACCGGTCAACTCCTGCGACACACGTTGTGTGCCGGTGAGCAGCTGGGAGATGGCCTGCTGCCGATTGTTGAGCTCCTCGAGCAGTGGACCCGCATCGGTGATCAGTTTGTTGAACTGCTCGTTGCGGTCGGCCAGCACCTTGGAGGTCTCGCCGGTGGCTGCGAACAACTTCTTGAGTTCCTCGTCGCGGCTGGCCACTGTCTGCGACAACCGAGTCACGCCGTCGAGCGAGGCTCTGATGTTGGCCGGGGTCTCGGAGAACGCGTCGGACAACGTCCGCATGCTGGTGGCGAGCTGGTCGGTGTCGATGTCGTTGATCGTCGACGCCGCCGCCGAGAACGCGTCGATGACGTCGTACGGAGAGGTGGTGCGCGCCAACGGAATCGGATCTTTCGGGCTCAGGGTGTCCGAGCCACTCGGATCCAGTGCCAGGTACTTCTGCCCCAGCAGAGTCTTGATAGCGATGGCCGCTCGCGACTCGTTGCCGACCCAGGCGTCCTGCACCGTGAAGTCCACGAGCACCCGGTCGCCGTCGAGCCGCACGTCGGTGACCTTGCCGACCTTGACCCCCGCGATACGGACTTCGTTGGACGGCTTCAGACCTGCGGCTTCACTGAACTCCGCGGTGTACACCGAACCTGCACCGATGATCGGGAGACGGTCGAGGAAGAAGACCGACATCGTGGCGAGCAGGATGATCGCGATTCCCAGTGCCCCGATGGTGGCCGGACTACGTCGAGATGTCATTGCTTGATCCCCCCAGCTTTGCAGCGCTCTGCCGAGTTCGTGTACAGGGGCTGATTGACGGTCGGAAGCCCGGTCGGCAAATTCAGGTTCGGCGAATACCCCGGTCCGGCGACGATGTCGATACCGCAGAGGTAGAACGTGAACCAGGATCCCTGCTGAGCCGTACGAATCAGCTTGTCGAGCTTGACCGGCAGATTTCCGAGGACCGCGTCCACGTCGGCGCTGCGTCGATTGATGGTCTCCGACAACGTGTTCAGCGCTGTGACCGAACCCTGGATCGACGGCCGTGTCGGCTCGAGCAGGTCCGCGGTGGCGTTGGTCAGTCCGGCCAGCGAGGTCACGGCCGAGCCGACGACGTCGCGGTCGGCCGACAGGCCCGACACGAGCTGCTGAGTGTTGACGATGAGGCTGTCGAGCTGCCCGTCGTTCTGGTTGACCGTGGCGAGCACGTTGTTGAGGTTGGTGATGACCTGACCGATGACCTGATCCTTGTCGGCCACGGTGTTGGTCAGACTCGCAGTGTTCTTGACCAGTTCGTTGATGGTGCCCGATTCCCCCTGGAACACCTGGATGATCTGGTACGAGAGCTTGTTGACGTCATCTGCGCTGAGCGTGGTGAACAGCGGGCGGAATCCGTCGAACAGAGTCGTCAGGTTCACCGCGGGCTTGGTGCGCTCGAGAGGAATGGTCGCTCCCCCGGTGATCTTCTTGCCCTGATCGCCCGAACCCTGCTCGATGGCGATGTAGCGCTGACCGACCAGGTTGCGGAAGCGAATGGTGGCAGTCGAACTCGCCGGCAGCCAGTCGCGACTGCTCAGCGTGAAGTCGACCTTCGCCTCTCGTTCGTTGGCGATCTCGATCTTGTCGACCTGCCCGACGCGAACGCCGGCGATTCGGATCTCGTCACCCTCGTTGAGCGAGGTGACATCGGTGAACAAGGCCGAGAACTTGGTGCCGCCACCACCGCTCGAGTTCGCGATGGTGAAGGCCAGGGTGGCCGTGGCGATGATCGTGATCACGGCGAACACGACCAACTTGATGATCGGCGCGAGAAGGCCTCTCATGGCACGGTCACCTCCACTCCTCTCAATGCCGGTGCGCCGAGTGCGGCGGCCCACGACGGAACAGTCTCTGGTGCAACACCACTCGCTTGTCCGTAAATGACGGCAAGGGTGTCACGCTCGAAGTCCGAGCCCTCGTAGCTCGCGGGCTGCGCAGACGCGGAGACAGCGGGAACGATGGAACTCTGAGCCGACTTCGGTGGGCCCTGCCCGGGGATCTCCTGCGGGCCGGGATTACGGGTCGGTACCTGGTAGGACCCGTCGTTGACCGAACCTCCCGGGTACTGCGGGAAGAACTCTCCCGGTGCTGCCGGCTCGAAGCAGGTGGCTCCGCGGTCGTCGAACAGCCGTGGCTCGTCCTGGTTCGGCAAGTAACGGCCCTTCGGGTTGACGAACGATGCGGACACGTTGATTCCGGGGTACTCGTCGCCCTCACCGAGGACGATCTTGCCGCGCCTGGCACCTTCGGCGAACTGACTGAAGGTGCAGCCGAACGTCGGCGAGAACTCGGCCAGCAAATCGAGGGCCTCTCGCGAGTTCGAGGCGAGACCGATCAGATTCTCGGAGTTGACCTGCAAGAAATCGGCGGTCGTGTTCGATGCCGACGTCAGCGAGCCGTAGAGCGTCTCGAGGCTCGACTGCCGCTCGACGACCGTATTACCCGTCGTACGCAGGTTGTCCAGCGCCGAGATCAGCTCCGGTGCCGCGTCTGCATAGGTCTGGGAGAAGTCGGCCAGACCCACCAGCGTCTGCTGGATGTTCGGCAGTTCGGTGTTGAGACCGGAGACGACATCGGTCAGATCGTCGATGGTCTGTCCGAGCTGCTCGCCGCGTCCGCTCAGGCCCTGTGCCAGTGACCCGAGGGTATTGGCGAGGTCCTGCGGCGGGATGGCTTGCAGCAACGGCAGCAACCCGTCGAGCAGCTGCCCGACCTCGATCGCGTTGCCGCTGGTGTCCTGTCGAAGAACGGTGCCGTCGGAGATCGGCGACGCCGAATCGTTCTCGGGCACGATCAGCGAGACGTAGCGCTCCCCGAACAGGGTCTTCGGCAGTAGCCGCGCAGTGGCATTCGACGGGATCAGCGGAGCCTTGTCCGGATCGATGGCGAGCTGCGAGGTGACGACGCCGTCGACGGTCGACGCCGAGCGCACCTCGCCGACGATCATTCCGCGCACCTTCACATCTGCGTTCATCGGCAGAGCGTTGCCGACCGAGTCGGTTTCGAGGCTGACGTTGACGACCGATTTGAACGTCTTGTTGTAGGAGGTGATGCTCCATCCGAGAAACAGGATGAGTACCAAGAAGAACGCAAGTCCGAGCAGTACTCGCTTCAGTCGCGACGGCGAGTCGATCATCCGGCAACCCTCACTGTGGTGGTCGTGCCCCAGATGGCGAGGCTCAGGAAGAAGTCCAGTACCGCGATCGTGACGATCGCCGTACGTACTGCGCGACCCACCGCGACGCCGACGCCTGCCGGTCCGCCGGAGGCGTGGTAGCCGTAGTAGCAGTGGATCATGATCAGCACGAACGCGAAGATGAGCACCTTGAGGAAGGAATACAGCACATCTTCTGGAGGTAGGAACAAGTTGAAGTAGTGGTCGTACGAGCCGGACGACTGCCCGTTGAAGATCGTGCTGATTCCGCGGGAAGCGACGTACGAGGCAAGCAGACCGACGATGTAGAGCGGGATCACCGCAACGAATCCGGCGATCATGCGGGTGGTGACGAGGAACGGCACGCTGGGCACTGCCATGACTTCGAGTGCGTCGATCTCCTCCGAGATACGCATCGCGCCGAGCTGGGCGGTGAAACCACAACCGACGGTGGCGGACAGTGCAAGCCCGGCCACGATCGGTGCAATTTCACGGGTATTGACGTAGGCGGACAGGAAGCCGGTCAACACCGAGCTGCCGAGCTGTTCCAGGGCGGCGTAACCCTGCAGACCGACGACGATGCCGGTGAAGCCGGACATCATCACGATGACACCGATGGTGCCGCCGATGACGGCGAGCGCGCCGCTGCCGAAGGTGACCTCCGCCAGCAGGCGGAGAACCTCCTTCTTGTAATGGACTGCGGTCTTGGGTATCCACCCGATGGCCCGCAGATAGAACGACATCTGCTCGCCTGCGCGATCGAGCACGTTGAGCGGGGCATTGCCGACGCGCTTGACGCGCATCAGCGTGCGGTCACCGCGACCTCTGGCGATCGTCATCGCGGTTACGCTCCCTTCGCTGGTACGACCTGGAGGTAGACCAGGGTGAGAATGAGGTTGGCGAAGAACAGCAGCAGGAACGTGATGACAACCGTCTGGTTCACAGCTTCACCGACACCCTTGGGGCCGGGGTTGGGATTCAGGCCCTTGTACGACGCGATGATGCCGGCGATGAGACCGAAGATCGCCGCTTTCGCTTCTGCGACATACAGATCGGGTAGCTGAGCCAACGCGGAGAACGACGCCAGGTAGGCACCGGGGGTACCACCCTGCAGGATCACGTTGAAGAAGTAGCCACCGACGATGCCGACGACCGAGACGAGTCCGTTGAGCAGCAGCGCCACGAGGATCATGGCCAGCACTCGCGGAACGACGAGGCGGTGAACCGGATCGATTCCCAGTACACGCATCGCGTCGATCTCCTCGCGAATGGTGCGAGAACCGAGGTCGGCGGTGACGGCAGAACCGGCCGCACCGGCCACCAAGAGGGCGGTCACGATCGGACTGCCCTGCTGGATGACGGCGAGCACGCTGGCAGCACCGGTGAACGATTCGGCACCGAGCTGCTTGATCAGCGAACCGGTCTGCAGCGATACGACCGCGCCGAACGGAATGGCGACCAGAGCCGTCGGCAGAATCGTCACGCTGGCGATGAACCAGGCCTGCTCGATGAACTCACGGAACTGGAACGGCCTACGAAAGGTGTTTCGGACCACCTCGACGAACAGTTCGACGATATTGCCCGCTTGTGTCAGAGCGGCGTTCGCGGGCGCGAACGCGGACTTCTTCGATCCCCCCATGTCTGCTATTGACCCCGACCTTGTGTTGGAGCTTGGTAGCCCTGCTGATCATGTTCTTGGTCGTAGCCTTGCTGGCTGTACCCCTGTTGGTCGTAGCCCTGCTGGCTGTAACCCTGTTGGTCGTAGCTCTGCTGGTCGTAACCCTGCTGGTCGTAGCCCTGCTGGTCTGCGTACGCCGGGTAACGCTGCCCCGAGTCGGTGCTGTCGAGGCTCTCCTGGATCGCGACCTGAGCGCTGTGCGGCAGGGTGTGCATGATCTGGCGCACCCGCTCCTGCCTGCGTCCGACGGCCTGGCGCACCGGCGTACCCGGGGTGGCCTTCATCTGCGGCACGATGCCTTCGACGTCGTCGACGCCACCGGCGTGGTGACCGGCGTCGACCATGGCCTGCTCCTGCGCCATCTGCGCCTCGTCCTTCTCTTCCGACATTCCGATCGGCCCGATCATCGTGCCGTTCAGGAATTGCTTGACCACCGGCTCGTCACTGGTGAGCAGCACCTCACGGGGGCCGAACATGACCAGCTGACGACGGAACAGCATGCCGATGTTGTCGGGGACCGTTCGAGCCAGATTGATGTTGTGCGAGACGATGAGGATCGTGGCATCGATGTTGGCGTTGATGTCGATCAATGTCTGCGA
This sequence comes from Rhodococcus sp. Leaf233, assembly GCF_001426165.1. NCBI lineage: Bacteria > Bacillati > Actinomycetota > Actinomycetes > Mycobacteriales > Nocardiaceae > Rhodococcus > Rhodococcus sp. Leaf233. The sequence goes on along the minus strand of NZ_LMRO01000001.1, from coordinate 798,965 downwards.
AATGTACGTCGTACGAACAGGATCGAGGCCGGAGTCCGGCTCGTCGACGAGAATGATCTCCGGGTCCAGCACCAGCGCGCGGGCGAGGCCGGCACGCTTGCGCATACCACCGGAGATCTCACCGGGCAGCTTGTCCTCGGCACCGAGCAGACCCGTCAGTTCGAGCTTCTCCATGACGATCTTGCGAATGTCGGACTCGGACTTCTTGGTGTGCTCGCGAAGCGGGAAGGCGACGTTGTCGTAGAGGTTCATCGAGCCGAACAGGGCACCGTCCTGGAAGAGCACTCCGAACAGCTTGCGGATCTCGTAGAGCTCACGCGAGGAGCACTGCAGGATGTCGGTTCCGTCGATGAAAATCTTGCCCTGCTCGGGGCGAAGGAGACCGATCAGCGACTTGAGGAAGACCGACTTACCGGTACCGGAAGGACCGAGCAATGCACTGACTTCACCCTTCGGCAGAGTCAACGTCACGTCCTGCCAAATCTTCTGTACACCGAAAGACTTGGTCAATCCTTCGACCGAAACCTCGACTCCCACGCTGACCTCCACAATTCATACACATCGACCCGGATGTGGGTTGCGTCACTGTATCCCATGCACGTGTCCGCTCCGACACAGGAGCTTACCGCCCAGTAAGAACTTCCCCGAGTCAGGCTGTAGAGCTTGCATCAGTGTGGCTCATCTCACGCGAGCCGGTCGGGAAGTCGCCCGAACTGTGACAAGTCCCTGCCGTCGGATTCTGTGACAAGACACAACTGCACCCGGCCGAGACCATTCGGAAAGCTTCGGACTTCGGCGTTCACGAGTAAACAGTGACGCGTTGCCGATGTCCCGGGATCGAGAAGACTCCGTGATCGGTCACAACGCAGCGCGATGCGATCCGCATCGAACACAGGAGAAGGCTCCATCGAACGCAGGAGCAGCCCTCCCCCGAACACAGAAAAGGGCCGCCCTCACCGAAGTGAGGACGGCCCCTTCTGTGCGCTCGATGTTGAGAGCGCGAAGTACGACTGCAGTGAAGCGGTCTTACTTGACGGAGATCTTTGCGCCGGCAGCTTCCAGCTTCTCCTTGGCAGCCTCGGCTGCATCCTTGGCGACCTTCTCCAGGATTGCCTTCGGAGCGCTCTCGACGAGGTCCTTGGCTTCCTTCAGGCCGAGGCCGGAGACGACCTCACGGACGACCTTGATGACCTGGATCTTCTTGTCGCCGGCCGACTCGAGAACGACATCGAACTCGTCCTGCTCTTCGGCTGCCTCAGCCGGAGCGCCTGCTCCGCCTGCTGCTGCAACTGCGACGGGAGCAGCTGCGGTGACCTCGAAGGTCTCCTCGAATGCCTTCACGAACTCGCTGAGCTCGAGGAGGGTGAGCTCCTTGAACTGGTCGAGCAATTCTTCGGTGCTGAGCTTCGCCATGGTGGCGGTCCTTCCTGTAAGTACCTGGCCGCTGATCCGCGACATGGTGTTGGTGTGGAGCTGTTCGCTAATGCCAGCGGATCAGCTTTCGGCGGGAGCTTCCGCCGGTGCTTCTGCTTCTGCAGGGGCCTCGGCTGCGGCAGGTTCGCCGGCAGCCTTCTTCTCCTGCAACGCGAACGCCAAGCGGGCGAACTGCGATGCGGGAGCGTTGAACAGGCCTGCAGCCTTCGACAAGTTGCCCTTCATGGCGCCGGCGAGCTTGGCCAACAGGATCTCGCGAGACTCGAGGTCTGCGATCTTGTTGATCTCGTCCACGGACAGCGTTGCGCCGTCCATGTAGCCGCCCTTGATGATCAAGGCCTTGTTGTCCTTCGCGAAGGCCTTGATGGCCTTCGCAGCGTCGACCGGCTCGCCCTTGATGAATGCAATGGCGGTCGGTCCGACGAACAAGTCGTCGAGGCCGGTGATGCCGGCATCGGCAGCTGCGCGCTTGACCAGGGTGTTCTTGGCGACGGAGTACGTGGCACCTTCGCCGAGCGCACGCCGGAGCTGAGTCAGACCGGAAACCGACAGGCCACGGTATTCCGTGACGACGGCAGCCGTCGAACCCTTGAACTGGTCGGTGATCTCCGAAACTGCGGAGACCTTTTCGGGCTTTGCCATACTTCGCCTCCTCTCGTGGGAAGTTGTGTCGATCGCGAGAGGGCCGGAAAACGACGAACGCCCCGGTGCAGGAAGCACACGGGGCGTGAACAAGTGGCAGCCGAAGCTGCACGACAGGTTCCCTACCGCGTTCTCCTGCGTGGGCCGTCCGAAGCGATCTCGGACCTTCAACCGCACACCTGTCAGGAAATTTCCCTCGAGAAGGCGGTGACCAACGGTCTTGGGTAGAACTTGATTGGGCGGAACGAAAGAAATGCACGCACTGCGAGCACATTCCTTCTGGACCGTCGACCAGGCTACAACACCTCGGGGGTCAACTCCAAAACGATCGGCTACTGCCGCACCCCGTAGACGACCAGGTTGCGTTCGTAACTGCCCACGGTCGCATCGAAATCGCCCGAACAGGTGATCAACCGGATCTCGTCGCCGGGCACCGCGCCGAACACCGACGCCGTCGGGAAGTCCGCCTTGCCGTGGTCGCCGATGCGCTCGATCCGATAGTCCGCTCGGCCACCTGCTTCGTCGCCGACCGTGACGATATCGCCCGGGTTCAGATCCGACAGCCGATCGAACACCGCAGGCCCGGTAGTCGAGTCGACATGCCCGGCGAACACCGTCGGACTGCCGATCCCACCGGGTCGGCCACCGCCGGTGAACCACCCGACGTCGTCGTAGTCGGTGGGTACCTCCATCTCGCCGCTGTCGGCAATACCCAGGCCGACGAGCCCCTCGTCGAGCGCGATGGCAGGAATGCTCAGGCGCATCGGGATCGGCCGATCCCCCACTACGCCGGACAGTTCGGGCGAGGGCACGGGCACGGGCGACGAAGAGGACACCGTCGGGGCCGGCTCAGGTTGTGACGACGGTGGCGGCGGTGGCGACGCACCACATCCCGTCACCACCGCCGTCAGAACCGCAGCCGTCAGAACCGCGGCCGCGAGTGCAGCCCGCGTGGGGAGCTTCAGCTCTGCACCCCGCGGGTGCGCCGTGCCACCAACGTCACGCCCGCGACAGCCATCGCGCCGAGGGCTACCGCGCCGACGACGGGAGCTGCGGAACCGGTCGCCGAATCGGATGCCGCGGCGAGCGCCGCGCCGCCACCTCCGGTTGCTACCGATCCGACCGGAATCCGGGTCAGCTGTCCTCGGACCGCTCCGGCCGAGAAGTCGACGGTGTGGGTGTCGGCCGCGAAGCCTGCTGGGTCGGCTTCGATCCGGTCCAACGTGAATCCGGTACCGCTGTCTGCATCGGCACCGGCCGGGGTCAGACCGGTGGTGAACGGACCCTGCATGCAGCCGTTGCTGTTGCGCGGGCCGTCCCCGACGGGGGTCGGGTTCGGGAACGCGAGGCGCGGCGGTCCCGCTGCACCTGCTGCGGCCTGGTGGATATGAGTAGCCGTCTTGGCCGGGCTCATGTAGTCACCTGTCACACCGTTCAGCGAGATGTCGTAGCAGATGATGTCGAGGTCGGAATTGATCCGCAGCGTGAAGGTGCCCATCGCGCCCGGCTGACCCGGAGTGGCCACGCCGTCACCGTTCAGAACCTGATCGGGCGTGGCCATCGCGGTGAATGCGCTGGTGAAACTGTCCGGTTCGGCGACCGGGGTGTCGGCAGCGGCCGGGCCCGCCGAGAACAGCAGCAGCGCCGCCGCGGTGGCCGTACCGCCGACGAGTGCCGTGGCGGATCTACGAACGGACGCCGCCCGGCGTGTAGTGGAACGTGTGATCATCTCGTGTGCCTTCCATGAAAGTATCGGGCAGGCGAGCCCGTACACGGTGTACGACGGTCGGCGCGTAGATGTTCAAATATCAGTAAAGAAATATTCCAGTCTTGGATATGAACGCCTGCGGGGCCGCAGACGTAATCACTGTCATGAGCATCGGGAGCGTGATCGAGCTGAACTTCGATGTCGCGGCCGCATACGACCAGCACGCGTCGGAGATGCTCGGTTACGCCGTCAATGCCCTCCGCGATCGAGCCCTCGCCGAGGATTGTGTGCAGGAGACGTTCCTGCGGGCCTGGCGGGCCAGAGCGCGCTTCGACCCGAGCCGAGGTTCACTTCGCACGTGGCTCTTCGCGATCGAGCGAAACGTCATCGTCGATCTCGTTCGGTCCCAGGCGAGAGTGCCTGCGACGACATCGGACCGGCCCGACGAGCACGAACGCGGACCGAGCGCCGTCACTCGCGACACCACCGCCGACACCGACGAGCGGCTCCGCATCATCGCGGCACTGGCACAGCTCTCGCCCGACCACCGCGAGGTCGTCGTGGCCGTGCACGTATCCGGAAGCAGCTACGCCGAACTGTCGGAATCGACCGGAGTGCCGGTACGCACGCTCCGCACCCGCGCCTTCTACGCCCTGAAGGCACTACGCAGAAACCTCGACAGAAAGGAGGACCGATGACAGCCTCACCCAATCGGCGAGCAGAGCTGATCGCTGCAGCAGTCGGCGACGATCTCGACGATGCCGAAGCCGACGAACTTCGCGCGCTGGCCGCGTCGGACCCCACGGTCGACACCGAGATCGCTGCACTGCGCGCGACGACGGAGCAGCTCGAACGCCGGGGCCCGAACCTGCCGTGGCTCGACTCGACTCCGCCGCCCGGACTCCGCGAGCGAATCCTGGCCGCCACCCAGAACGCCGACAACACCGAGAACACGGTTGCCCCTGAGCGTTCGGACAGCTCCGGATTGCAGCCGGTCGCCAGGCCGCGGTTCGGGGTCAGAAACGGGTCGGCCGGGTTGGCCGCTGCCGCAGCGCTCGTCGGTGTCGTCGTCGGCAGTGCAGCAGTACTGGGCATCGACGCATACCGCTCCGAGCCCGGTGAACCCCAGGTCGTGGTCACCGGACCACCAGGAACTCTCGGGGCCTACGAGGAAATATCGTTCACCACCAGCGGACCGACTGTCGACGTCGAAGGCGGTCTCGTCGCCCACACGTGGGGAACGGAAACCGTCCTCGAAATGGACGGCGTCTCCGACGGCGGTCCGTACGACGTCGTTCTCGTCGACCGATCGGGCGTCGACCGGCCGTCCGGCACGTTCCTCGGCAGCACCGTCACCATCGAGTGCCGGATGAATGCCGCCGTCCTGCGCGGCGACGTCGCCGAGATCGAGATCAGGGGTTCGGACGGAGTCGTACTCGCGTCGGCTCAGGTGCCGTCTGCCTGAACGCTTGTCTCGGAACGCAATCCGGGCCACCAGTTTCGCTCGCCGAACAGCTTCATCATCGCCGGCACCATCATCATGCGCACCAGAACCGCGTCGAACAAAACGGCGACAGCGAGCGCGAACCCGAACTGTTGGAGTTCGAGGACATCGGCAGTGAGGAAGCTGGCGAACACGGCGATCATGATCGCGGCCGCAGCAGTGATCGGCCTGGCGGTGTGCTCGAGGCCGTCGACAATCGCGGTGTCGTTGGCGCTGGTGTCGTTGGCACTGGTGTCGTTGGCACTGGCGTTGTTCACGCTGTGTCGGTTGCGATGTGAGACGAACACCTCGCGCATCCGGCCGATGAGAAACACCTCGTAATCCATCGAGAGACCGAAGACCACGGCGAACACGGTGACGGGCAGATACACCTGGATGTAACCCGGACTGTCGAACCCGAGTAGCGACGATCCCCATCCCCACTGGAACACCGCCACCGTCGCACCCAACGCCGCGCCGGTGACGAGCACATTCATGGCGACCGCCTTGATCGGAATCACCACGCTCCGAAAGACGATGCCCAGGTACACCAGCGAGAATGCCAGCACCGCGAACACGACCCACAGGAATTTGCTCGAAATCTCCTGGGAGGCATCGACGACGAGGGCGGTGGTTCCGCCGACCGATACGGTGGTGCCGTCGCGGTCTGCGGCAACAACTGCCTGCGACCGGATCGACGCGACCAGGTCGGAGGCCTCGGTCGAGTCGATCGGCACCGCGGGCACCACGATCAGCAGCGTGCGGCCGGAGTCCTGTTGCACCAGGGCGTAATCGACGCGACCGTCGGCTCGGATGTCGTCGGCGAAGGCCGCGACCGTGGCCGCCTGCGCCGGTTCGAGGGGACGGTCACCGCTGCCGGTGAAAACGACGGTGATCGGCGAAATCGTTCCAGGAGCGAACTTCTCGGTGAGGACCGTGTTGGCCCGGCCGCTCGGCTCCGCGGCAAGGGCGTCGGCTCCGAGGTCCACCCCGTACTGGATGGTCCCGATCGGCACCAGGGCGGCCAGCAGCACGGCTGCGGTGACGGCCGTGTAGCGCCACGGGCGTTCGATGACGTGTCGCGCCCACCGTGACCACCACGTGGGTATCGCGGCATCGTGCTCACCGACCGCCGGAGGCTGAAACCTCTGCGGTAGCGACAGTGTCGAGATTCGCGGGCCGAGGACCGCGAGAATTGCCGGTAGCAGCGTCCAGGCCACCACGACGACGCACGCCACCGTCAGCGCTACGACGAACGAAATACTCTGCACGGCAGGAACATCGACGATCGCCAGAGCACCGAGCGAAATGAGTACGACCAGACCGGAGATGACGATCGTGTGGCCCGCCGTTCCCATCGCGGCCCCGACGGCCGCATTCGTACGCCCCTGACCCGTGGCGTCCCCCGGCAGCGTGGTGCGGTCCATTTCCTCTCGAAATCGGCTGACGATGAAGAGCGCGTAATCGATGCCCAGACCGAGACCGAACATCGACGCCACCGTCGTCACGAGGACATCGAAGGTCATGACGTGCGAGAGCAGCGAGAACACTCCGAACGCCGCCAACACTCCGATGCCCGTGGTGACGAGCGGCACGATGCCGGCGACCACGGATCCGAGAGCCAGGATCAACAGCACGAATGCCAGTGGTAGGCCGATACTTTCGGCCCGGACAGCGTCCTCGGACTCGACTTTGGTCAGATCGACGGTCATCGGCGAGTATCCGGTGACCGCCACGTCGATACCACCGTCGGATGCCCCGTCGATCAGCATCTGCAGTCGTTCTGCTGTCGCTATCCGGTCACGAGGGTCGCCGCCGACACCGACGAAAGCCAGTGCCGACGTTCCGTCCTCGGAGATCTGGGGCACGAATCCGGCCGTCTCGTAGGGATCGACGACCCGCAGCACATCCGGGGATTGCCGCAGCGCAGAGACGGTCTCGCCAACGCGTTCGCGGAAAGCGGGATCTGCGACGCGGACCCGATCCGACGTGAACGTGACGACGAGCTGCTCGGACCCGAACGAGGAGAAGTGCTGTTCGACGAGCGCGTCGGCGCGACTCGATTCGGTACCGGGGACGGAGAAGTTGGCTCCCACCAACGAGTTCTGCAGTGCCGGATAGAGCGCAGCAGAACCCACCGCGATCAGCAGCCAGACGGCCAGCACGAGCCACCTGTGACGGCCGACCGTTTGCCCCCAGCGGTCACCGATGCCGAGCCTGGTCTGCGCACGGTCGAGCACCACCGTCCGATCGATCATGGCCGAGGCAGCTCGAGATCGCGGTTGTAGATGCGGTACGTCCGGTGCGGAGTCTGCTCCATGCGGGTCAGCACCGATCCCTTCATCCAGGGGCTGTCGTCGAGCACCGGCGCTGCCTCCACCCGGGTGTAGCCGAGATCGCGCATCCGCACCGACAACTCCATGATCAGCAACGACGACACCGCGCGATCGGGGCAGTCCGGATCGACGAACAGCATGTCCACCCGCACCCCGTCGATGACGTCCGTTCGGCTCGGCTTCTTGACGTGCCACAGCGTCACCAGGTCTCGCAGCCACCGCGACTTCAGGTGCGCGGCCTTGGCCGCGGCCTGATTGACGTCCGGGATACCCATCAGAAATCCGACGGGCTTGCCGTCCAGCTCGGCCAGCAGGGTGAGCCGTCGATCGAGGACCGGGAGCATCATCCTCAGCAACTCGAACAGTTCCACGAACGACAGCGGTGAGAAACCCCAGAAGTTCACGAACGTCTTGTTGTAGAGATCGCGCACGATGCGCGCGTCGCGGCGAACCGTTCGGTACTTCATCGAGCGGAACGTCACTTCCGAACGCGCCTTGATCTTCTCGAAGATCTGCATGTGCCGCGCATATTCGGGGCGGTTGTAGATCACGCACGGGTCGTCGAACAGGTAGCTGTAGAAGTCCTTGATTCCCACGAGCCCCCACTTCTCGAAATGGGCTGCGTAGTAGAGAGGGTTGTGCGGCATGCCCACCAACGGAAGGGCGGGCTCGTCGTCGACGACGATGCCCGCGCTGTAGAACATCGACGGACCGAAAGGCCCGGACATCGCTCCGAGCCCACGCGCGGCAAGCCACGCCGCCGCGGCGTCGAGCAGGCCGGTGGCGACCTCGTGATCGTCGACGGCCTCGTAGAACCCGAAGAAGCCGATGGATTCACCGGTGTACTGGGTGAAGCTCGTGTCGTGGATGGCCACGACTCGGCCGACGACGACCCCGTTCTCGCGTGCGAGGAAGGCCGCGATATCGCGGGTCGACGCGATGGCGACCGGCGGCGAAATCAGGATCCGATCGAGATCCATGGGTTCGTCGGGCAATCGGTACGGATCACCCTGGTAGACGAGATCGGAGACAGCCTTGAATTCGTTCCAGTCCTGGGTGGACTCGACCCGGTCGACAGTGATCATCGTTCCTTCTCACATGAAGTGTTGTCTGCCACCGGGATCGGTGAGCGGGCGACGACGCTCTCCCCCGCGAACACGTACTGGCCCGGTCGGACGGTGATGGTTTCGGCGAGAGCGTCGGGGACGAACACGTCGCACTGAGACCCGAAGCGGATCATCCCGTACTGCTCGCCGCGTTCGACGGTGTCGCCGACGGCGACGTGCGCGACGATCCGGTCGACCCACAGGTCCGCTATCTGTGTCACCGTCACCACCGACCCCGACGAATGTTCGATGGAGATGGTGAGCCGCTCGTTGCTCAGTATGTAGTCGCACCCCTCGTCGTACGGGGTGCGCCGCGTCAACAGGTTCGCTCCCACTCGCGCCATCGACTTGTTGAACGGTGCCGCGGAGCGATGACGCCGCATACCGATGGTGCCCGAGATCGGAATCCTGTTGCGGTGCACGGAGTATTCGGACATGTAGATCCCGACGAGGTATCCGCTCTCGGTCGCTGCCACACCCGCGATCTCGTCGAGCGGAATGGTTCTGCCCTTCTTGACGGCGAATGCCGTCGAACCCGCGTCGACGCGTTTGACGTACGTGACGAACCCGTCGGCGGGTGCCACCACCGACTGCGGATCGGCCGGCGGAACGCGATGCGGGTCTCGGAAGAAGAACCGGGTGCGCCAGTACAGGAACACCCCGAACGGTGCCGCCACGGCGACACCCACACCGACGAGTGCTCGCCCGAGCGACATCAGAGATGTCGCTGTTCGTCGATGCTCTCCGACCAGGTCACGAACGCGTCCGCTGCCCGGTGTCGCAGCGCACCGGGCAGCAGCCCGATAGCTGCACACACGACGTAGAAGCCAACGGAGAGAACGGCATTGGTGACCTCGTGGCCGAGGGAGAGTTCCCGCAACCGCGCCGAGGTCGGCTCGAATCCGTCTGCCACGTCAGTTGACGACAGGGGTGAGCGTCTTGAGCTGGGCCTTTTCGAAGTACAGCTCGAAGAGCCTGCGGTGATCGCACCAGGAGGTGTCGTGGTCGACGGGCAGGATGGCCTCGGGCTTGTGCACCAGCCGCATGAGCTTGTCGATGTTGTCGGCGAGCATGGTCTCGGCGAACCGAGGAGAGATACGGACGCTGACGCGTTCGACGAACTCGTCCCAGCTCACCAGGTCGAGGCCGAGGAGCTCGGCATACAGATCGTGTCTGTAACCGGTCGGGTTACTGGGCAACAATCGGGTGAGCGGGTGGCTCCGCAGTGCGTTTCCGGCCATGACGTCGCACATCACGTCCACCGGGACGTAGTTCATTCCCGGCCCGTCCCAGATCGCGCCGGCGGCGATCGCCAACTCCACGATGCGCCAGAAGCTGTAGACGCGGCCCGGATCGAGGCCCAGGTCGGTACTGCCGAGGATGTAGGGGGCCTCGGCCAGGGTGACCGAATACGTGTCCGACATCGACAACCACCCGAGCAAGGTGGCGTTGACCCACTTCATCTGGGCGTACCCGGAGTACCACCACGAGTCGGGACGACGGAAGTCCTCGGGCTTCTGATAGAGATGCGCGCCGATGCTGCCGACGTAGGTCAGATGCTTACGGGCCGAGGTGATGCTGAATTCGAGGATGCGCAGCACGCTGACGAACCAGTCGTCCCGCAGCTCGGCGTAGCTCTCGGTGTAGTCGGTCGAGCTGGCGCAGTTGAAGATCTGGCCCACACCGGCGGCCAGTTCGAAGTACCCGGCCTTGTCCAGACCGAAGCGGAACGAGGTCGGCGTGCCTTCGACGATCCGAATCTTGTCTGCATCGACCGTGATCTCGTACTGATCGAACGTGCGCTGGAGTCGCTCGATAGCCGACTCCTCCTCGGTGGGTCGAACCACGGCGTACACGACGTCGACGGCGGAGTCCCGGGTGAGACGGCCGATCAGATGCGCGCCGAGAAACCCGTTCGCTCCGAACACGAGCGCAGTGTCGGTACGCGGTGGTGCCATGCTCGCGACGCGGCGACGAGTCTCCTCGTCGATGAACGGCCGCAGCGCGGTGGGATCGCCGTTGCTGAGGGCAACGACATCGGCGTACTTGCCGGCAAAGCGTAGCCCCGGGCATTCGCTGGTGATCAGTGCGTCCGCGTGCGGCCAGATAGGCCGTTGCGATCCGTCTCCGAACAGTGCTTCTACGTGCATTCGTACTCCCCTGCAACGGTCGGTGTCCCACATCACTCGGACGGGCAGACGTTAACAACGCAGCGAGCGTCGTAGTCGCTGGTTTCGAAAGTCTGGTACGCCCCACAGCAACGCTCAACCGGCGTTGAGAATGTTCCCAACAAAACACAGAACTGAAGCCGTCTCGTTGGAGCACACCACGACCGATTCGCGTTCCACAGGACAAAGAGGGTCGTTCGAAGGTCTAATCGTTCTCCATGACCGCCGTCGAGCCCCACCCCCTCCTGAGACCCCCGCGCGACCCCAGCGGCGGCGAGGCCGCGCAGGCCTGGACAGCGATCACGGCGCAGGCTCCGCAGTACCCACGAGTGTCCGTCTCGGCCGACGTGCGCATTCCGATGAGCGACGGAGCGGCCCTACGCGCATACGTCTTCCGCCCTGCCGATGCGTCCGGGCAGCCGGTACCGGGGACGTTCCCGACGGTCCTGAACCTGACGCCCTACAACAAGCTGCTGATCAAAGGCATCGATACGATCCTCGAAACACCGATACTCGGCCGAGCCATCAGGAAGTTCTCGTCGGCGTTCGACCTGACCGGTACCGCGTTCGACGGCATCACCGAAATCACCCGTGTGGTCGCGGGCGGAGCCGCGGATCTGTTGTCGGTCAACCGCCACCTCGTTCGTAGCGGGTACGTCCAGATGATCGTCGACGTTCGAGGAACCGGAAGCTCCACCGGCACCTGGGACGTGCTGGGCACCCGAGAACAACTGGACTCGATCGAAGTGATCGAGTGGGCGCGCCGGCAATACTGGTGCAACGGCAGAATCGGTATGGCAGGCATCTCGTACTCTGCGATCAACGCACTGCAGGCGGCGGCCAAGAGACCCGACGGGCTCGACGCGATATTCGCCGTCGAAGGTTCGGTGGACATCGTTCGCGAGATCTTCGCAACCGGAGGCGCGACCTCGGCGTTCATTCCCCTGTGGCTCGCTGCTGTCAACGGACTCAAATGGGCACCTGCGGTGAGAGGAATCGATACCGTCGCCTGGCTTCGCGATCGCGTCCGTTCACCTGCGACCGACCTGTTCGATCTGGCCAAAGGCTTTGTCGCGGGCAATGATCCACGAATCTACGACGACCCGTACTACGACACCATCGACGCCGTCATCGAGGACATCACCGCACCGACCTTTCTCTACGGCTGCTGGCACGACATCTTCGGCAGCTCCGCCCCGGACATCTACAACCGACTCGCTCTCGAACGCGGCTCCAAACAACTACTCGTCGGCGACGGCTACCACGTCAATCCCGGAATCGGCTTCGGCGAACCGGGATTCCCACCACGACTGGACGTACTCGAGCGAGCGTGGTTCGACAGGTGGCTGTGCGACATCGACAACGGAATCGAGAACTACGGGCCGGTCACCCTCCGACAACAGGGCGGCAATTGGACTGCGCACGGCCGCTTTCCGGCTCCCCAGGCACTGTCGCGCAGGCTGTATCTGTCGGCCGAAGCGTCGAACACCGCCGCCCACGCCGCCGGCGACGGCAGCCTCGCCTCCGAGCCGTCCACGTCGTCCGGCGTGCTGACCGTACGTCCGTCCCTGCGTGCCGTCGTATCCCGGGACACCACACAGGTTCTCGCCGGTGTCACGGCTCTACTGGGCGGCGGCTTCACATACGACAACCGATTCGCCGAAAGTGCCGCCGCCACGTTCACCACCGAACCCGCCCGCGCGGACGCCGTGCTGTCGGGGCCGATGAACCTGCATCTGCGCGTGATCTGCCATGCCCGAGAAGCATTGTGGGCGATCATGATCTGCGACGTCGCCCCCGACGGTAAGTCGACCGTGCTGAGCAACGGGGCGTTGCTCGCGTCTCGCCGAGCCGTGGACGACGAGCGATCACTGTTCGCACCGAACGGCGACTACACCCGGCCGTACCACCCGCTCACCAAGGCCGCTGTGCTGCCGGTACCCGTCGGGCAGCCCATCACACTCGACATCGACATTCTCGGCACCGAAGCTGTGATCGCGACGGGTCATCGCCTCCGGGTGGCCGTATTCGCCACCGACGCACCACGGTTCATCCCCATCCTGCCGGACCTCGTTCGCACTCGACTGAAACCGCAGGACATCGCGATCGACCCACACGATCCCAGTTACCTGGTGGTTCCGGTGCTGGGCGCCCCCGACTGGTAGGAACGAGAACATGAGAATCGAACAAGGCATCGCGCCGTCGAACTCCATCGACATCGCGTACGAGGACATGGGTTCGGTCGACGACCCCGCCGTACTGCTGATCATGGGTCTGTCCGCGCAGCTGACGCTGTGGCCCATGGACTTCTGCACGCGTCTCGTCGACGCCGGCTATCGGGTGATCCGCATCGACAACCGCGACATCGGGCTGTCGACGAAGATGACGGGCAGGAAGGTGCACGGCTGGCAGATTCTTCGGCTCCTCCGGCACGAACTGGGAATGTCGTCGGACGTCCCGTACACGATCGTCGACATGGCCGCCGATGCGGTCGGCGTACTCGACCACCTCGACATCGACTCCGCGCACGTCGTCGGCGCTTCGATGGGCGGCATGATCACGCAGGTGTTCGCCGGTAGCTACCCGCAGCGAACCAAGTCCGTGTCCATTCTGTTCTCGAGCACCAACGAGGCATTCCTACCACCGCCGGATCCCCGGGCACTACTGCCGTTGATCGGTGGCGTCGGCAAGGACGCCACGAAGGACGAGATCATCGCGCATTCGGCGAAGACGCTGTCCACGATCGGCTCCCCCGGGTTCCGGACCCCGCTCGAGGAACAGCTCGAGATCGCCCAGGTGATGTACGAACGCAACTACAACCCGTCCGGAGTCATTCGGCAGATGGCGGCCATCACCGGTACCGGCAGCCTCAAGCCCTACGCACAGAAGATCGACGCACCGACGACCGTCATCCACGGGACCGCGGACCGACTGGTGCGGCCGGCCTGTGGCAAGGCCATCGCCCGGGCGGTTCCCGGCGCGGAGCTGACCCTCATCGAGGGCATGGCACACGACATGCCGGCCGCGTTGCTCGACCGGATCAGCGGCCTCGTGCTGGCCAACTTCGCTCGCGCGAACGCAGCCTAGATCTCGGCAGGACAGAACGACGAAGGCCGGCCTCCCACAGGGAGACCGGCCTTCGTTCGGAACTGAAGAAATTACGCGTTCGCGTCATCCTCAAGGAGGTTGCGAGTGCGATTGGGATCGACCTGGACGCCGGGTCCGGTGGTGGTCGAAACGGTGACCTTCTTGACGTAGCGACCCTTCGCCGACGACGGCTTCGCACGCAGGATCTCGTCCAGTGCGGCACCGTAGTTCTCGACCAGCTTGGTCTCGTCGAACGAGGCCTTGCCGATGACGAAGTGCAGGTTGGCCTGCTTGTCGACGCGGAAGTTGATCTTTCCGCCCTTGATGTCGTTGACGGCCTTGGTCACATCGTTGGTGACCGTGCCCGTCTTCGGGTTCGGCATCAGGCCACGCGGTCCGAGGACACGGGCGATGCGGCCGACCTTGGCCATCTGATCGGGGGTCGCGATAGCGGCGTCGAAGTCCAGGAATCCGCCCTGGATGCGCTCGATCAGATCTTCTGCACCGACGACGTCGGCTCCTGCTGCCTCGGCTTCAGCAGCCTTCTCACCAGCGGCGAAAACAATAACCCGAGCGGTCTTGCCGGTGCCGTGGGGAAGGTTGACGGTGCCGCGCACCATCTGGTCTGCCTTGCGGGGGTCGACGCCGAGTCGCACTGCGACCTCGACGGTGGGGTCGAACTTGCTCGACGCGGTCTCCTTGGCCAGCTTGGCGGCTTCCAGAGGCGAGTAGAGGTTGTCCTGGTCGATCTTGGCGGCCTGCTCGAGGTAGGCCTTACTGCGCTTTGCCATGTCTTACTGTCCTTCGTTCGAGTTCAGAGTGGTTGACGAGCCTGGCCGGCTCTCCCACGTGTGATGCCTGGAGAGGCTGAAAATCAGCCTTCGACCGTGATGCCCATCGAGCGAGCAGTGCCGGCGATGATCTTCGCGGCCTGATCGATGTCGTTGGCGTTGAGGTCTTCCTGCTTGGTCTTGGCGATCTCGCGCACCTGATCCATGGTCACCTTGGCGACCTTGGTCTTGTGCGGCTCGCCGGAGCCCTTCGCCACGCCTGCAGCCTTGAGCAGCAGTTTGGCGGCGGGAGGAGTCTTCAGCTTGAAGTCGAACGTACGGTCCTCGTAGACCGAGATCTCGACGGGCACGACATTGCCGCGCTGCGACTCGGTCGCGGCGTTGTACGCCTTGCAGAACTCCATGATGTTGACGCCGTGCTGGCCCAGTGCGGGGCCGACGGGCGGTGCCGGGTTGGCGGCGCCGGCCTGGATCTGAAGCTTGATGATCCCGGCTAGCTTCTTCTTCTTCGGGGGCATGTCTTGTTTCCTTGTATTCGCTCGGGTTTCTTGCGGTTGCTACTGCAAGTCTGTGCGGTCGGCTTCTAGATCTTGGAGACCTGGGTGAAGCCGAGCTCGACCGGGGTTTCACGGCCGAAGATCGATACCAGCACCTTGAGCTTCTGCTGCTCTGCGTTGACCTCGCTGATGCTGGCCGGGAGGGTCGCGAACGGGCCGTCCATGACGGTGACCGACTCGCCGACCTCGAAGTCGACCTCGATGGTGGGCTTCGACGTGGTCTCGCTGCCCTGCTCGGCAGTGCCTGCGGCCGCTTTCGCGTCCTTCTTGGCACCTTCCTGAGGCATGAGGAACTTGACGACCTCGTTGATGGTCAGCGGCGACGGACGTGACGTCGCGCCGACGAAACCGGTGACGCCGGGAGTGTTGCGAACCGCACCCCAGGACTCGTCGTTCAGTTCCATGCGGACCAGGATGTAGCCGGGCAGAACCTTGCGGTTGACCTGCTTTCGCTGGCCGTTCTTGATCTCGGTGACCTCTTCGGTGGGAACTTCCACCTGGAAGATGTAGTCACCGACGTCGAGGTTCTGCACACGGGTCTCGAGGTTGGCCTTGACCTTGTTCTCGTATCCGGCGTAGCTGTGAATGACGTACCAGTCACCGGGAGCGCGGCGCAGAGCCGCCTTCATCTCGGCAACGGGGTCTTCGGGCTCTGCAGTGACGTCGACGTCAGCGGTGACCTCGGATGTCTCGTCACCTTCGGCGGGAACGTCGTCCCCGGCGGCAGCGGCGACGTCGGCCTTGATTGCTTCGTCCGTCTCGCGGTCCTGAGCGGCCTGCTCCGCTTCGAGGCCCTGCTTGGTCGCCTCGACATCGGCGTCGAATGCGGCCACTTCGGTGGCGTCGTTGTGCGGCGTGCTCACGTCAGCACCCTTTCTCTAGTTCCTGCTCGGTTCGATCGTCGAAAGTCACGGCAACTGCGTTCGGTCAACCGAACAGCCAGCCGACGCCCTTGATGAACAGCAGATCGAGGCCACTGATGAACGCGACCATGAACGCCAGGAAGACGAGCACGACGGTGGTGTAGGTGACCATCTGCTTCTTGTTCGGCCAGATGACCTTCCGAAGCTCGGCGACGACCTCGCGGAAGAACTGCAGCAGACGCAGAAACACATTCGGCCGCTTGTCGAGCTTGGCCTTGCCGGATCGAGCCTTGCCCGGAGTGGCCTTCGCGGGCGCGGCCTTCGTCATCGACACGCCGGCGGCGCTGCCACGGGACCTGCCGGACGCACGCTTGCCGGTGGGAGCCACTGCGCCTGCAGCGGCATCATCTGCGGTTGTGTCAGCATCGGAGAGACGGCCCTCGGAGCCAGGTGCGACGTCGTCTGGAGCCGAGGAGTTCTCGAACTCCTCCGATCGACCGTCGCGCTTACCGCGCTCCTCGCTCACGTCGTTCCTCTCAGTTGCTGACACCTTGGGCAGGGGCGACAGGACTTGAACCTGCAACCTACGGTTTTGGAGACCGTTGCTCTACCAATTGAGCTACGCCCCTTCGGCCGAAAACTTCTCGGCCGCTCTGGTGTCCACCCGACGCATTCACGCGAACCCACACAACCTCCGAGGAGGACGCGGGCAGCGCACAGCGCTGGATTACCCCAGAAATCTCAGTGTACTGCACACCCTTCGGAACAGATAAATCCCGTCGTTCCGGCAGCTCGGTGGCCGTCCGGATCGACCCATCATCAGGCCAAGCGAACCGTAGCGGTCGCTCGTCCGAAAATCTTCTTGCCCTCGAACTTCGCCACGATAGCGATGACGGCAGTTCTCTCGTCCGCATCCACCGACTTGATCTTGCCGGAGAACTCGACCGCAGCCGCGGAGTCCTCGGACACGTAGACCGAGCTGGTGAAGCGAACGTTGTATTCGGTGACCGCACCGGGATCACCCAGCCACGACGTGACGAACCCGGCACCGAGGCCCATCGTCAGCATGCCGTGCGCGATCACGTTGTCCAGGCCGGCCAGGCGAACGACCTCGTCGCTCCAGTGAATCGGGTTCGGATCTCCCGACACACCCGAGTAGTTCACCAGATCGCCGCGCGTGAGCATGACCACTCGCTCCGGCAACTCGTATCCGACGGAGACGTCGTCGAAGCTACGAAGCGCCATGCATGATCACTTCCTTGACCGCGTGCGCGATGTTCTCGTCGACCTCGCCGCCGGTACGCGCGACGATGGTCGTCCACGTCGTCTGCACGACCTCGCCGTTCTGGTCGGTGACGATGTTCTTGGTGGTCATGATGTCGCTGCCACTCATCTGCCGGAACGACTCGAGGTGCACATCGCACACCAGTCGATCGCCGACCTGAATCGGGCGGTGAAATTGCAGCCGCTGATCGGTCTGCAGAATCTGGCTCGGGTCGTACCCGGTGATGACCTCTTTGAACATCCGCGTCTGCGCGATGATGCCGACCAGCGAAATGAAGGTCAAGGGCGCGAGGAGACCGTCGTAACCGAGGCCCTTCGCTGCGTCCTCGTCGTGATGCGCGGGATGGAAGTCCTGGACCGCACGCGCGTACTCACGGACCTTTTCGCGGCCGACCTCGTAGAAGTCGTCGACGCGGTAATGAAAACCGACCATGGACGCCGCGTGAGCGGATACATCCATGGCCGGAATTTCAGATGATGCCGCAGCATCGTGTGGTGCTTGTGACACGGTGGAAACGACCTTTTCTACCCTTACAGAAGGGCAGTTGGACCTAGCGAGACTCGCGGTGCGCCCGGTGCGTGCCGCAGTTGGAGCAGAACTTCTTCAGCTCGATGCGGTCGGGATCGTTCCGACGGTTCTTCTTGGTGATGTAGTTGCGGTGCTTGCAAACCTCGCAGGCCAAGGTGATCTTGGGCCGCACATCGGTGGAGGAGGCCACTGGACGCCTACTTTCGGGTAAATCTGATCTGGGTCAATCAGGACTGTTCATGCGTGCTACTTGCCGTGCTTGCCTACTGTGTAGCGGTGACCGGACTTGAACCGGCGACGCAACGATTATGAGTCGTTTGCTCTACCAACTGAGCTACACCGCCTCAGGTGCTCATCGTCCACCATCCCACGAACGGGAGCGCGACGTCGAGCCATCCAATCCAGCGAGCCCCCTAACGGAATCGAACCGTTGACCTTTTCCTTACCATGGAAACGCTCTACCGACTGAGCTAAGGGGGCGGGTGACTACGGGAACTCTCGTTCCGCAGGCTCCACCTCAGAACACGAACAAGCCGTGCGCTGAAGCCTTCAAGAGGTTACACATTCCGAGCACCGACTGCCAAATTGCGAGGTCAGCGGCCCTGATATGTCCTCTTCACATGGAAACCCCAGCGAGAAAATTTCTCGCCGGGGTTCCAGGTGTGGCAGATGTAGGATTCGAACCTACGTAGGCATAAGCCGACGGATTTACAGTCCGCTCCCATTGGCCGCTCGGGCAATCTGCCGTGCTGCGATCGAAGTCCGTGCTGGTCTTCGGCGCGGTGAGAAGAATACAACGAACGTCCCCCCGGAACGCAAACCGGGTGGATACGGTCGGTAGCGGGCCGATAAAGTCCCAACGGGATGTGGACCGACACCACCGCAGAAACAAATTTTCGATTCGACTGGAGAGTGTGAGAAGTGGCTGATTCGTCCTTCGACGTAGTGAGCAAAGTCGACCGGCAGGAAGTGGACAACGCTCTCGGACAGGCCGCGAAGGAGCTGGCGACCCGCTTCGACTTCCGAGGATCGGACACCAGCATCGAGTGGTCCGGCAGTGGCGAGTCCGAGACCATCGTCATCACGTCCGAATCCGAGGAGAAGGTCAAGGCAGCTCTGGACGTCTTCAAGGAGAAACTGATCCGACGCGACGTATCGCTCAAGGCTTTCGAGACCAACGACCCGGCCGCGTCCGGCAAGGTCTACAAGGTCACCGGCAAACTCGTGCAAGGCATCAGCACCGAGAACGCCAAGAAGATCTCCAAGAAGATCCGCGACGACGGCCCCAAGGGCGTCAAAGCGCAGATCCAGGGCGACGAGCTGCGCGTGAGCAGCAAGAAGCGCGACGACCTGCAGGCAATCCAACAGTTGCTCAAGAACGAGGACTTCGGCATCGCCCTGCAGTTCGTCAACTACCGGTAGAGCGCCGCATGTGAGTGGAACCTCGTAGCAGACTACGAAGTTCCACTCACATGCCGCAGGCTCCGCTCAGTACGGCCGATGGCCGGCCATCCGCTCGAGCCGTTCGATTCGGTCGGCCATCGGCGGGTGGGTGGCGAAGAGCGCGCCCGCCTTGTCGCCGATGCGGAACGGATTGGCGATCATCAGATGCGACTCCGCGGCCAGCCGCGGCTCGGGCGGCAGCGGTGCCAGCTGCACCCCCTGCTCGAGCTTTCGCAGTGCCGACGCCAGCGCCAACGGGTCGCCGGTCAGCTCGGCACCGGACTGGTCGGCCTGATACTCCCGAGAACGAGAGACCGCGAGGCGAACCAGGCTGGCCGCAATGGGTCCCAGCATCGACACCAACAGCAGCGCGAGCGGGTTCGGTCCCCCGTTGCCGCGTCCGCCGAAGACGTTGGCGAAGAAGGCCAGGTTCGCCAGACCCGAGATGACCGACGCCATGGCACCGGCCACCGACGAGATCAGGATGTCGCGGTTGTAGACGTGCGACAGTTCGTGTCCGAGCACCGCTCGAAGTTGCCGCTCGTCGAGGATCCGAAGAATGCCCTCGGTGCAGCACACGGCTGCGTTGCGCGGGTTCCGCCCGGTGGCGAACGCGTTGGGATTGTTGGTCGGGCTCACGTACAGCGCGGGCATCGGCTGATGCGCCGTTGTCGCCAGTTCCCGCACGATCCGGTACATCGCCGGCTGTTCGAGCTCACTCACCGGCACCGCGTGCATCGACTTCAGAGCCATCTTCGCGCTGTTGAAGTACGCGTAGCCGTTGACGCCGACGGCCAGCACGATCGACCCGATCAGAATCATCGAGTTACCGAACAACGACCCGATGAAGACGATCAGCGCAGACATCCCGACCAGCAGGCCGAATGTCTTCGCACCGTTGGCGTAACTGTTCATCGTGACGGGTGCCTCCTCGTACCGGGTGTTCCTACCCGATTCAACGACGGCACCCCGACGTGCAGTTCCCGACCACCGAGTGGGCGACTACCCCACGCGTTCGACGGTGTAGTTCACCAGTCGGCCCAGGGCGTCGTTGGCCGGTCCCTGCGGCAGCAGTGCGAGCTCGGCGTGGGCGCGGTCGGCGTACTCGCCGAGGGTCTTCTTGGCCGCGACCATGCCGGGTGACCGCTGCAACAGCTCGAGGGCCTCGGTGACCAGGGCATCCTCGGTGACCGGGCCGGCCAGGATCTCGCGGAGGCGGTCGCCGTCGGCACCTTCCTCGCGGAGCGCGAACAGCACCGGGAGGGTGTGCACTCCTTCCCGCAGGTCGGTGCCGGGAGTCTTACCCGACTGCTCGGTGGCCGAGGAGATGTCGATGATGTCGTCGGAGATCTGGAACGCGGTGCCGACAGCGTCACCGAGGCGCTCGAGGCGTCCCACGTGCTCGGCATCGCCGCCACTGAACGTGCCGCCGAAGCGCCCACAGGAGGCGATGAGCGACCCGGTCTTCTCCCACACGACCTTCAGGTAGTGCGCGATGGGATCGTCGGTGCTCTTGGCCCCGATCGTTTCGCGCATCTGCCCGGTGACCAACTCGGCGAAGGTCTCGGCGATGATGCGGACTGCGTCGGGTCCGAGGGTGGACACCAGACGCGACGCATGTGCGAAGAGGTAGTCGCCCGCGAGAATGGCCACACTGTTGCCCCAGCGTGAGTTCGCACTCTCGGCTCCGCGGCGCATCGACGCCTCGTCCATGACGTCGTCGTGATAGAGCGTCGCCAAGTGCACCAGCTCGACCACGGTGGCGGCGGTGACGATCGCCGGATCTGTCGGCGACGGCCCCAGCTGGCCGGTCAGCACGGTGAACAGGGGTCGGAATCGCTTGCCGCCGGCCTTCGCCAGGTGCAGAGCAGCCTCGGTCAGGAACTCTTCGCCGTCGGACAGTTCGCTGATCATCAGCTCTTCGACGCGCGCGAGACCGTCGGCGACGGATCGAGCGAGCTCCGGGTCACCCAGGTCGACTCCGGCAACGACCGTTACTGCGGTCGCGTCGTCTGTACTCACGATGTTGATCCCTGTCCTGTCGTCGGCGTCGAGCGGCGATGGATGACGGAAACTGCTGCTCGGGTACTACCGTAGTGAACCTAGTGTGCACACTCGCACGACGGTGCCGCCCACCACAGGTGACTATTCCCTCACCGAACCGAGCCCGAGTCGCTTCCCGACGCGGCCTGCAGGGCCAATGAGTGAACGACGTCACCGCTCCGACGGTGAACACCCCCGATGAGCAGGGCCTCAACAACGGTCGACCGAAGGCCCTGACGGCGCAGCACCGCGGCAGTCGGGATACTGGGATCTGTGACCTCATCCAACCCGGCCCTGCCCTCCTCGACCGATGTGTTGGTCGTGGGCGCGGGCCCCGCAGGATCGTCCGCGGCGGCGTGGGCAGCGCGTTCCGGCCGCGACGTCGTACTCGCCGACGCGGCCGTCTTTCCCCGGGACAAGACGTGCGGCGACGGGCTGACTCCGCGCGCGGTCGCCGAACTCGATCGGTTGGGCTTGGGTGAATGGGTTCGCGGTACCGCGCGCAATCGCGGGTTGCGCCTGAGTGGGTTCGGCCAGGAACTCGAGCTCGAATGGCCGAGCAGATCTTTCCCGGCCGTGGGTAGTGCCGTCCCGCGAACCGAGTTGGACGACCGCATTCGCCGCGTTGCCGTCGACGCCGGGGCTGTGATGGCCGAGGGTGCCAAAGCGGTGTCCGTCACCCGCGACGGAAATGCGGTCCGTTCGGTGACGCTGCAGACCGGCGAAGGCAGCCACGACATCGCGTGCCGCACTCTGATCGTCGCCGACGGCGTCCGGTCCACGCTGGGCAAGCAACTCGGACGCCAGTGGCACCGCGACACCGCGTTCGGCGTCGCCGCCCGCGCGTACATCACGTCTGCTCGTAGCGACGACGAATGGATCAGCTCGCACCTCGAACTGCGCGACGGCGCAGGCACGCTGCAGCCCGGCTACGGATGGGTCTTTCCACTGAACGACGGCAACATCAACATCGGCGTCGGCACGCTGGCCACTGCCACCCGGCCCGCACCGGGAGCCCTGCGTCCCCTGCTGGACCTCTACACCCAGCAACGGCGGTCGGAATGGGAACTGACCGGCGAGCTGCGGTCGGTCGCGTCGGCGCTGCTGCCGATGGGCGGGGCGGTCTCCGGCGTCGCGGGGGTGAACTGGGCGATCATCGGCGACGCCGCAGCGTGCGTGAACCCACTCAACGGTGAGGGCATCGACTACGGACTCGAAGGCGGCCGCATGGTGGTCGACCTTCTCGATCACGCGGACCTGACCGACGCCTGGCCGACCCTGCTGCGTGAGCACTACGGTCAAGCCTTCTCCATTGCTCGACGCCTCGCCGGACTGCTGACCGTGCCGAGGTTCCTGCCCGCAGCGGGCCCGGTGGGCATGCGCTCGCGGGCACTGATGAAAGTCGCGGTCCGGTGCATGGGCAACCTGGTCACCGAGGCCGACAGCGACCTCGTCGCTCGTACGTGGCGAACCGCAGGAACCACGTCACTGAAAATCGATTCGCGGCCGCCGTTTTCGTAGCCGCGTGCAGACTCAGGGCCGAATCGCCTTGTGCAGAGCCACGATTCCGCCGGTGAGGTTGCGCCACTGCACGTCGGTCCAGCCGGCGTCGGCGATGCGCTGAGCCAACTGCTCCTGGGTGGGCCACGCGCGAATGGACTCGGCGAGATAGACGTAGGCGTCGGGGTTGCTGCTCACTGCGCGAGCGACTTTGGGGAGCGCCTTCATCAGGTACTCCATGTATGCCGTGCGGAACGGGCCGAAGACCGGGGTGGAGAATTCCGAGACCACAAGACGCCCACCGGGTTTGGTGACTCGGGCGATTTCGCGCAGACCTGCATCGAAGTCGGAGACATTGCGAAGGCCGAACGAGATGGTGGCGGCGTCGAAACTGGCGTCGGCGTACGGAAGTGCCATCGCGTCACCGGCGACCATCGGCACTCCGCGGGCGAGTCCGGCTCGGAGCATGCCCTTGGAGAAGTCGGTGGCGACACACCAGGCCCCGCTGCGCCCGAGTTCGACCGTGGAGACGCCGGTGCCGGCGGCGAGATCCAGGACCCGCTCGCCAGGCTTCAGGTCGAGGGCTCGGCGGGTCAGCTTGCGCCAGCTGCGGTCCTGGCCGAACGACAGAACGGTGTTGGTGATGTCGTAGCGGCGGGCGACGCCGTCGAACATCGACGCCACCTCGTGGGGCTCTTTTTCCAGGGTTGCGCGCGATGTCGTGGCCACGAACTCCAGCTTACTCAGGCTGCTTCGGTCACCCGTGGCGCTG
This sequence comes from Rhodococcus sp. Leaf233, assembly GCF_001426165.1. Taxonomy (NCBI): domain Bacteria; kingdom Bacillati; phylum Actinomycetota; class Actinomycetes; order Mycobacteriales; family Nocardiaceae; genus Rhodococcus; species Rhodococcus sp. Leaf233. The sequence goes on along the minus strand of NZ_LMRO01000001.1, from coordinate 775,219 downwards.
TGATGCCTTGCACGTCGTAGTAGTGGGAGATCAGCTCGTCGCAGATGGCAGGCCAGGTGCGGTGCAGAACAGATCGGCGGGCGGCGTTGCCGAAGCGGGCACGGGTGGTGGGTTCGGCGAGGGCGCCGACTGCACTGGGCAGCAGCTCGGTGAACTTGTCGACCGGCAGTAGGTAGCCGTTGCGGCAGTGCGAGACCAGATCGCGGGGTCCGCCGGCGTCGGGCCCGATGACGGGGACTCCGCTGGCGAGGGCTTCTTGGACTGCCTGACAGAAGGTTTCGTGTTCGCCGGGGTGGACGAAGATGTCGAAGCTGGCGTAGGCCTGCGCGAGTTCGTCGCCGCCGAGTTGCCCGGTGAAGATCGCATTCGGCATCAGTTCGCGCAGGGCCGCCGTATCGGGACCGCCGCCGACGATCACCAGCTGGATCGACGGATCCGTGGCCAGCACGGCAAGCCGCTCGACGTGCTTCTCCGGCGCGAGCCTGCCGACGAACCCGACGATCAACTTTTCGCCTGCTCCCCATCGGCCGCGAAGGGTGGCCGACGCGGCCGAGGGCGCGAACCGAACCGCGTCCACTCCCCTGGCCCACCGGTGTACGCGCGAGATGCCGTGCTGCTCGAGAGCGTCGACGGCCGAGGTGGACGGTGCCAGAGTGCGGGCCGCTCCGCGGTGCAGTCTCCTGGTCCAACGCCACGCGGCCTTCGAGGTCAAGCCGAGGCCGTAGCTCGCGGCGAATCCTGCGACATCGGTCTGGTAAACGGCGACGGCAGGCACGTCGAGGCGGTTGGCGGCGGCCAGGCCGCCCGCTCCGAGCAGGAACGGGGACGCCAGATGCACGACGTCGGGCGCGAAGGTCCTTAGCGCCGAGACCATCCCGAGGCCAGGAACACCGACGGGTAGGGAGCTGACCTTCGGCACCATCACGGACGGCACTCGGTGGACCGGGACGCCGTTGTGCCAGGTCGCCGCTCGCGGTCCCGACGGGTTGTCCGGGGCGACGACGATGGCGTCGTGCCCGGTCTTCTCGAGATGTTCGAGGACACGGATCACCGAGTGGGTGACGCCGTTCATGTTGGGTAAGAACGATTCCGCAACGATGGCTACTCGCACGGTCCTCAGTGTGGGTGGCCACGCGGTCGCCCAGGCATGGACAACGTTACGTGTGGGCCAACGTCACACGAATTGCTCGACGACCCACGAGGGACTCGGGTTGGTGCGGTGTTCGGTGCCCACGAACACCGTCGGAACCGTCTCGTTCCCGTCGTTCACCGACCGAACCCGCGCTGCGGCAGCAGCATCTGCTCGGATGTTCGTCCACACGGCCTTCTTTCCGCGGAGCAACAGCGCAACCCGCAACCGAAGGCAGAAGATGCAACCGGGACGCCAGTAGATCAGCGGCACCGATTTCTCGGTGGCGAACACTCGAGACGCGTCGTCGGATGCAGAGCGCGGATACAGCACCGGAGTCGTCAGAACGAGCAGAAACACCACCACGAGCACCATGATCACGATCGAGGAGGCGACGTTGCCGAAGTTCACCAACGCGAACCCGGCCACCGCGGCGACAGCAGCGATGACCCACTGCCTGGCATTACGCATCCTGTACCTCCTTGCGACGTAACCAGAACAACGCCGGCCCGGCGATGAGCCAGGTGACGACGATGACCGATCCGGCAGGAACGATCGCTACCGCGGCGTCACGGCCGGCGACACGCACCAGCAGGTCGCTGTCGCTGTCGTTGTCGTCGGAGTCCGCCTTGTAGTACTCGACCTCGATGCGTTGCCCCACGACGAGATTGGTGGGGTACAGCACGCCGAGTCTGGGGTTGTGGGTCACGCCGTCGGGGGTGATGAAACTGACCGCCGAACGCAATTTGCCCGCCGACAGCACCTCGGCCGTCGCGACGCCCTTGTCGGAGTCGATGGTGACGTCGTTTCGCCAGGCACCGACCACCAAGAGGACCGACAGAACCGAGACGGCGACCGCGACCACGAGCACGACCAGCCGGATTCTGTGCAGAGTTCGGCTGCCCCTCTCGGTGTCGGTCACAGCATTCAGGTTACTTCGCGGCCGGTTCGCCTCCGCTCCGGTAGCCTCTGTGCTCATGTCGCGCAGCTTCGAGTTCACCGTCGAATCGTCCAATCCGCCCGCTGACGTGCACGCCGCACTCACCAGTGAAGACCAGTGGGCCGCCCGCTTCGCCAAGGCGAAGAAGACGGACGGGTACGAGATGACCAAGCACGACGACGGCGGCTTGACCGTGGACATCACGGAGGAGGTCGGCACGTCCGAACTGCCCGGGTTCGTCACGAAAGTCATCAAGGGCAAGCTGATCGTCTCGCGTACCGACCACTGGGGTCCGCTCGAAGGCGACCACGCCGAGGGCACGCTGGTCGGCGGCACCACGGGTCTACCCGCGAAAGTGAACGGCACCCTCTCGCTTCGCCCCGACGGCACCGGAGCGAAACTGGTCGTCAAGGGTGAGTCGACGGTCAAGATTCCGCTCGTCGGCGGCAAGATCGAAGACCTGATCAACAAGATGATCAAGGACATGATCGATCAGGAAACCGGCGAAACACTCGAATGGGTTGCTGCGCAAAAGAATTAGAGACGGGCCCGGATCGCTGCGTGTAGGTCGCGCAGCCCGGACCGTTCCGTGGTCACTTCCAGCACCCTGATTCCCGTGGCATGGCCGGTGAGTTCGGTGGCCAGATCGGCCAAGTCGACCAGGTGGTGCTCCACGCGGTAGGCCCCGCACAACGCTCCCAGGTCCATTCCGTGCGGTGTTCCGAACACCCGCTCGAACACACCCGCGTACTGCGGGTCGCCCTGTTCGAGAAGCTCGAAGATGCCGCCGCCGTCGTCATTGGCAACGACGATCGTCAGATCGTCCGGACGCGGCTCGCCGGTGCCGATGAGCAGACCGGCCGCGTCGTGCAGGAACGTCAGATCTCCCAGAAGCGCCACGGTGCGGCGCTTTCCGGCCATCGCCGCACCGATGGCCGTCGAGACGGTGCCGTCGATGCCGGCCACGCCACGATTGGACAGAACCTTCACGCCCGGGATCGGAGTGGAGACCAGGGCCGCATCGCGCACGGGGTTGGAGGCTCCGAGCACCAGCTGATCTCCGGGCTGCAATGCCGACATCACCGCGTCGGCAACGTGCAGCCCCGTCGGCTTGGGATGCTCTCGAAGTTGTTGGTGCACAGCCTTTTCGGCGCGTTCCGATACGGCAGCGCATCGTGCGATCCACGCGGGATCGGGTGCGCCGGTGGTCACGGCACGCGTGCCGGTGGCCAGTACGTTGCCCGAGACGTCGGGCCACCGCGGGCCGGTGGTGAGCGCGATGACGTCCACCGCCGGATCCGCGAGCAGCGCCGACACCTGCCGGTGCAGGGTCGGGCGGCCGGTGATGACGGCTTGACGCGGCTTCAACTGCGCAAGAGCCAAGGGATGCAACGCAATTCCGTGCAGTGGCGCGGTCGGCTCGGCAACGGTCGGCAAGCCGGCGAGCTCAGGACGAACGGCTCCGCCGTGCCCGGACACGACGACGGTGTCGACCGACAGATCGAGTTCGACCGGCACGTCGAGGGTCGCCTGGGTGGTCGAGGTCCACGGCATCCCGTCGGGACGTCCTTCGGGCCGGGCCCCCGGATCGCCGAGGGCGGGGACCAACGGTTCACGCAGTGGAATGTCGAAGTGCACCGGTCCGGCGTTGCCCGAGCGCGCACCCCGCGCAGCGGCGATGACTCGCGAGACCGCGCTTCGCCACTGACTGTTCTGCTTGGGTCCTTCCTCGGCGAGCCCGAGGCTGATCGTTGCGCGGACCTGCGACCCGAACAGGCCCAACTGCTCGATGGTCTGGTTGGCACCGGTGCCGAGCATCTCGTACGGCCGGTTGGCACTGATGACGATCAGCGGGATCCGGGCGTAGTTCGCTTCGAGCACTGCGGGCCCGAGGTTCGCCACCGCTGTTCCCGACGTCATCACCACCGGGACAGGTTGGCCGCTGCCCAGGCTCAGTCCGATGGCCAGGAATCCGGCGGTCCGCTCGTCGATCCGCATGTGCAGTCGTAGCCGTCCGGCCGCGTCTGCTTCCTCCAGAGCGAAGGCCAACGGGGCGTTGCGCGAGCCGGGACAGAGCACGACGTCTTCGATCCCGCTGCGCGCCAGTTCGTCGACGACTGCAGTGGCCTGAGCGGTGGACGGATTCACAGTTTCCAGAGTGTCAGATGCTCCGGTCGGCCGCCGCAACCGGGCTTTGACAGTATTGAGACGTGCGTACAGTCTTCCGGCCCGACGAGGTCTCCTCCCGCCGCTTCTACCAGCTACTGACCGCGTCGGTGGTCCCCAGGCCCATCGCCTGGATCTCCACGGTCTCGGCCGACGGTGTGGCGAACCTCGCGCCCTACAGCTTCTTCACCGTCTCGTCCGTGGAACCGCCGGTCGTCCAGTTCACGTCCGTGACCCGCAAAGACAGTCTGCGCAACATCGAGGCCACCGGCGAGTTCGTCGTCAATCTGGCCACGGCACCGTTGGTCGATCAGGTCAACGGCAGCTCGGCGAGCTTCGAGCACGGCGTCAGCGAGTTCGAGGCCGTCGGCATCGAGAGCGAACCCAGTGCGATCGTCACGCCGCCGCGGGTAGCTGCCGCCCCGATCGCCATCGAAGCCACGCTGCACCGCGTCGTCGAGGTGGGAAACTGCTTCGTCGTCATGGGTAGCGTCGTCGCAGTGTCCGTTCGACCTGAATTTCTCGCCGAGGACGGCCTGCCCGAGTTCGAGACCATCGCTCCGCTCAGTCGACTCGGCCGTACCGAGTGGGGACTGCCGCCCGAGGTTCGCGAGATCGAGCGACCTTCTTGATTCGCTGGCTGCTGCTGGTTCTCGTCACGGTCGCACTGACCGTCGGGGCCGATGCACTCGGTGTGCCGTCGGCTGCGTTGTTCGTTGCACTGTTGGTGGCGATCGTGTTCGCGCTCGCCGGGTGGGCTCCGACGACCGGAACCGAGCGAGCGCCGCTCCCCCGCAGACTCGGCATGGCGGCGCAGGCAATCCTCGGCGTCGAGATCGGCACGCTCGTGCAGAGCGACACTCTGAGCTCGCTGGGCGATACCTGGCTGCCGGTACTGCTGGCATGCATCGGCACCCTGTTGCTGTCGATCGCGGCCGGCGCGCTGCTGGGGCTTCGTAAAGACATCGATTCACTGACCGGCTCCTTGGCGCTGGTCGCAGGCGGAGCCTCGGGATTGGTGGCGATCACCCAGGAGTTGGGCGGCGACGAACGCGTGGTCGCGGTGGTGCAATACCTGCGCGTCGTGCTGGTGACCACAACGCTGCCGCTGGTCGCAACCCTGGTGTTCGACGCCCAACCCGGACAATCGTCGGTCACCGCCGACGTGCACGAGGCGCTGTGGATCGATCTTGCGTTCGTACTGATCTGCGGCGTCATCGGGGTAATGCTGGCCAAGGCGATTCGGCTGCCCGCCCCCGCCCTGCTCGGCCCGCTGATGATCGCCACGCTCGCCGACGTGCTCGGCGTCTCGTTCGACGCGTCCGTCCCGACGCTGTTGCTGTGGGCGGCGTACATCGTCATCGGCTGGCAGGCCGGACTGCGATTCACCGTCGCCAGCTTGAAGTCGATCTCGCGGGTCCTGCCCGCATCGCTGATGTTGATCATCGCCGTCACCGTCTGCTGCGCGATGCTCGGCCTGTGGCTGGCGTCCGCGACGGGGACGAGCGGCTACGAGGGATACCTCGCGACCACTCCCGGCGGGGTGTACGCGGTGCTGGCCATCGCCGCGTCGACCGGGGCGAACGTCACCTTCGTCGTGGCCGCCCAGGTGATCCGCGTGTTCATGATGTTGTTCGCAGTACCCGTCGGAGCCAAGGTGGTCCAGCGCTACCGGCGCGGTCGGCCCGAGTGAGAGATCGACGCAACCTCATCGCAGCTTAGGGTCGGCTAACCTGTGCTGCATGGGTAAGTACCTCAAACCGGAGAACCCCGCGTTCTACCGCCTGACCGTGCTCGGGAGCGACCGAATCAGCCCCAGCTTCATCCGGGTGACCCTCGGCGGCGATTCGTTGTCGAACTTTCGCTACATGGGCTACGACCACTGGTTTCGCCTGTTCCTGCCGCAGCGGGGCCAGGACGAGCCGCGCATCCCCAGCGCCACCTCGATGCTCTGGTACGCCCAGTATCTGACGTTCTCCAAAGACACCAAGCCGGCGGTCCGCAACTACACGGTCAGCCGATACCGCGCTGCGGGAGAGGGCACGTACGGCGACGGCCCGGAGCTGGATGTGGACTTCGTGGCGCACGGCGAAGTAGATGGAGCCGGCGGAACCGGTGGTCACAGTGGTCCGGCGTCGTCGTGGGCTACCAGGGCGGTCCCAGGCGATCGCGTCGCGATCTTCGACGAAGGCCGCATCTACACGTTCGAGGGACAATCGAGCTGGCAGTTGCTCGTCGGCGACGAGAGTGCTGCCCCGGCGATTCTCGGCATTCTGCGGTCGTTGCCGGCCGACGTTCGGGTCAAGGCCTTCGTCGAAGTGCCCACCGAGGCCGACATCCAGAAGCAGGACGTGCACGCAGGCGTCGAGATCGAATGGATCGTGCGCCCCAACCCGCTGGCCAAGCCGGGCGAGGCCGCGTTGGCCGCGGTGCAGAAAGCCGAGCTTCCGGACGGCGATCCGTTCGTCTACGTAGCAGGGGAACAAGGGCTGGCGACGGGCCTGCGTAGATACCTGGTGAACGAGCGTTCCGTCCCCAAGTCTCGGATCTGCTTCACCGGATACTGGAAGTTCGGTAAAGCCGCCCCGTAGCCCTCGATTAGTGTGACTTCACATGCCCGGCTCCGGAAAAGGTCATACCGTCGTCACCGACTCGGCAGCAGTCGACAGCGCGCCGTACGCATCGTTGCGTGCGCGGCCACTCCCCCGAGCCGAACGATACGAGCTGGGTCGACGCCTGCGCGACAAGGTCCCGATCGCATCGCTGGGCGACTGGACACCGCCACCGGATCGCCCGGACCCGGTGCAGCAGATCGAGTACTCGCACCAGGGCCGGATCGAATGGCTCATCCCCACGCGCCTCGAGCGCATGGTCGAATCCCCGTACGGCTTCCTGCGCGGGACGGCCATCGTCATGGCCCGTGACGTCGCGATGCTGCCGTCCACCGGCATCAACCCGGTGATCAGCGGCGACGCCCACCTCGGAAACTTCGGCTTCTACGCCTCCCCCGAACGCGACCTCGTCATCGACCTCAACGACTTCGACGAAGCACACCCGGGTGCCTGGGAATGGGATCTACGACGCCTCGCCGCGAGCATCTGGGTGGCCGGCCGTCAGAACGGACGCAGCGAGGATCGGTGCCGCGATGCCGTCGCCGCCTGCGTGTCCGCGTATCGAATCGAGGTCGCGCGCCTCGCCGACGAACCGCTGATGTCGCGGTCGTTCCAACGGTTGACGGCCGAGAAACTGCAACGGGACGCCACCGCGGGATCGTTGCGCAAGGAGATCAAACGCGCCACCAAGAAAGCGCGTCGACGCACCAGTGACCGCGTCCTGCCGCGATTCACCGAGGAACACGAGGGCACTCGCAGGATCGTCGAGGAGCCGCCGATCACCACCCGAATCTCGGCCGAGGACGAGGAATTGCTGGCCGTCGGACTGGACGAATACCTGCTCACTCTCACCCCGCATTGGCGTCGGGTGCTGGGGGGATACACGTTGATCGACGTCGCGCATCGCGTCGTCGGAGTCGGCAGTGTCGGGCTCCGGGCGTACGTGGCACTGCTCGAAGGCACCAGCGCGGACGACGTCGTGTTCCTGCAGCTCAAGCAGGCCAGACGGTCGGTGCTCGCGCCATATGTGCACGGCGAATCGGCCTGGCACGACCACCAGGGACAACGCGTGGTGGAGTACCAGCAGGATCTGCAGACGGTCAGCGATCCACTGCTGGGGTGGTGCACGATCGCCGGACGGCAGTACTACGTGCGGCAGTTCCGGAACATGAAGGGGACGATCGATCTCTCGTCGATCGATGCACCCGCGCTGGTGGACTACGCGCGGGTGGTGGGGCGACTACTCGCGAAGGGACACGCTCGCACCAGCGGCGCGTCGATGATCTCGGGATACACGGGCGATTCCGATGAACTCGACGTCGCACTGTGCCGATTCGCGCGGCTCTACGCCGACCAAACCGAGGCCGATTGGGAGCGATTGAGCGCTACGCGCATGTGAGCGTGGAGCCCTCGGGTCGTTCCGCGGGCTCCACTCCCACCTCGTACCCTGCTACGAATTTCCACTCACATGCGGCGAAGCCGCTCAGGCGTGCTTGGCCACCAGATCGCCGACGCGCGGCAGTGCCTCGGTGACGTTCTTCTTCGCCGAGCCACGCAGGCTGCCGTAGAACTTCTTGACGACGGACTTGTCCGTCTCCTCGATGCGCGCATCGGTGACCGAGAGCAGAGCGTCGGACGCGGCATCTCCGTTGGCGGCGAGATACTCACCGAACGTGCCCTGCGGGGCAGCGTTGTACGACTGCCAGAACGGATCGAGCTTGTCGACGAAATCGGGCCACAGAGCCGAGACCGCATTGTCGATGGAGGACGGACCGACCTTCTTCACTGCGCCGTAGCCCCCCTTGACCGCGAGGCCACTCGCGCCCTTCTTGTCGGCTACCTCGGCGTCGATCAATGCCAATACGTCGACGCGCAGAGCGTCGGCCTTCGACTCGTCGAGCAGCGAATCCTTCAGTGCAGCAACCACTTCGAACTTCCTCCCAGATGTGTCGGCGGCCCCACGCGGACCGGGCGCAACACTACCGCAGCAGTGCGTGGCAGCGTCGCACTCGCTCGATCCACCACTGCGTGCGCTCGGCGTCGGCACCGAGTTCGATCAACGCGTGCGGATCCGGCTCGACGCTCTGGACCGGATACGTTCCGTCGACCACCTCGGGTGCCGGTGCGACGTCGCGAACGAACAGACTGCCCGTCCCCAGTCCGCAGGCGAATTCGAGATGCGGCAGCGCGGCGGCAGCGGCGAGCCCCGAGGCGATGCCCACAGCCGAATCGAGTGCACTCGACACGACCACCGGCACGCCGTACTCCCCCAGTTCGCCGGCCAGTTCGAGCAGTGCGCGCATGCCACCGAGCGGAGCGACCTTGAGTACCGCGATGTCCGCGCCGCCGGCCCGCACGACCTTCATCGGATCCTCGGCCCGACGGATGCTCTCGTCCGCGGCCACCCGTACTCCCGGAGCCCGGCGGCGCAGCTCGACGAGCTCGGCAACCGTGGCGCACGGCTGCTCCGCGTATTCGAGTGGCCCGTCCGCAGTGAGAGCAGCCAACGCAGTGACTGCCTCGTCGACGGTCCAGCCCCCGTTGGCGTCGATCCGCACTCGCGGCACCAGCTCGCGCACCGCACGAACGCGAGCCACGTCGTCGGCCAGGCTCTGCCCCTTCTCGGCCACTTTCACCTTCGCCGTTTCGGCCCCGGGTGAGCGGCTCAGCACGCCCGCCACATCGGAGGCGTCGACCGCGGGCACGGTCGCGTTGACCGCGATGCGTCGACGCACCGCATTCGGTGGGCCCTCCCACGCGGCCTCGATCGCCGACGCCAACCACGGGGCGGACTCGACGTCGTCGTACTCGGGGAACGGAGAGAATTCACCCCACCCACCGGGACCACGAATCAACATCACCTCACGGGTGGTGATCCCACGGAACTTCGTCCGCATCGGCATCGAGAGCACGTGCGCACCGTCGAGCAGATCGTCGATCGGGGGAATCATTGCTGCCCCGGGAGCAACTGCACCATCAGTGCCTCGCAGTCGGCGAGCAGGTTGCCGTCCAGATCCGTCAGCCTCGCGCTGATGAACGTCTTACGACCCTCCACCTTGTCCACGGCACCCTCGACGACCAACTCGGTGTTCAGGGGGGTCACCTTGCGGTAGTTGATGTGCAGATATGCGGTCCGGCTGATGGGCCGACCGTAGGCGTGCTGGATCAGGCCGAAGAGGTCGTCGAACAGCAGCGGAAGGGTGCCGCCGTGCGCGGCGGCGTTGCCACCGAGGTGGAAGCGACGGAACATGCCACGGCTACGGACGCCGTCGGCTGCGAATTTCTCGATGATCCACGGCGGCAGCAGCAGCGAACCACGGCCCGGCAGAGCAGGTACCCGCCCCGCGGTCTGCTTGCCTTCGGCGACCACGTGCGGCTCCAACAACTCGATCAATTCTCGAGTCTTGCTCGCGGCTGCCTCGGTGACGTCTGCGGGCAGCGACGTGGACACCGCGAGATCCTGGACCGTGCGCAATGCCTCGAGCAACTGTCCGTATTCCGGCCCCACCTTCGCCGGAACGAAACGCGGGAAGCCGCCGTGGTGGTCGTAATCGGGGTCGGAACTGCGGTCGAGCTGCATCGGATCGGTCATGACCTGCACGCTAGCTGCATCACCCGGCCGCAGCGGATTCAGCCCTCGCCACCGTTAAGCTGGCCCACGTGACCTTCACTCCCGCACTGTGGCGTCCCGTTCCCGGCTTCGAAGATCTGACCGACATCACCTATCACCGCCACGTGTCCGACGCGACCGTGCGGGTGGCGTTCGATCGTCCCGAGATTCGCAACGCTTTTCGGCCGCACACCGTCGACGAGCTGTACCGCGCGCTCGAACACGCTCGCGTGAGTTCGGACGTGGGAACGGTGCTGCTCACCGGAAACGGGCCGAGCAGCAAGGACGGCGGCTGGGCGTTCTGTTCCGGCGGCGATCAGCGCATTCGCGGACGAAGTGGCTACCAGTATGCGGACGGTGAAACGGCCGAGACGGTCGACAAGGCTCGCGCGGGCCGTCTGCACATTCTCGAGGTGCAGCGGCTGATCCGCTTCATGCCCAAGGTCGTCATCTGCCTCGTCAACGGGTGGGCAGCGGGTGGCGGGCACAGCTTGCACGTGGTGTGCGATCTGACGCTCGCAAGCCGCGAGCATGCTCGCTTCAAGCAGACCGACGCCGACGTCGGCAGCTTCGACGGTGGTTACGGCAGTGCGTACCTGGCCAAGATGGTCGGCCAGAAGTTCGCCCGTGAAATCTTCTTCCTCGGCGAGACGTACTCGGCCGAGGAAATGCACCGCATGGGCGCGGTGAACAAGGTGGTCGATCACGCCGAACTCGAGAACACCGCCATCGAGTGGGCCGCGAAGATCAACGCCAAGTCGCCGCAGGCGCAGCGGATGCTCAAGTACGCGTTCAACCTGCAGGACGACGGTCTCGTCGGCCAGCAGTTGTTCGCCGGTGAAGCCACCCGGCTGGCGTACATGACCGACGAGGCCGTCGAGGGACGCGATGCGTTCCTGGAAAAGCGCGAGCCCGACTGGTCGCCGTTTCCTCGATATTTCTGACGCTTCGTGACCCCGAACTCACATCACCGCGATCGCGGTACTGCCGCGGGTGCTCTGTGGGCCTGGTTCACGCAGCCGTACGACTACCGCTGGATGGCGGACTTCCAGAACTCGCGGCCCACCGGAAAGCTCATCCGATGGGTGATGGCAATCCTGACGCTGAACTACGGCGCTCTGGCGGTGGTGGCCCTCTTCTCCGACGGTGCCACGCGGAACGCCGCGGCAATCGGCTGGAAGGCATTCCTGGTCGTCATGGCGGTGGCGGTCGCGGCCGCGTGGATCGTCAAGCCGTTCCCGGGTCGCCTCGGGGTGGTGGCATTCGCGGTGTTCGCCGATCTGGGCACCGCGTCGTCGATCCTCGTCAACCCGATCGCCGACGCGATCCTGACGTGCGCGCTGTTCGCCGTCATCGGCACCTTCTGCACGTTCTTCGTCAGCCCACGGTGGCTGGTGGCTCACCTGATCTTCTCGGTGGCGTGCACCGTCGCTGCCGCGGCGGCGACGTACCGCACCGGCGACGTGGACGTCGCGTCGCTGATCTTTCGGACCGACGTGGTGTTGCTCGCGATCGCCGGGGTGCCGCTCACCTCGCATCTGTTGGTCACCGTGTTGACCGACGACGCCCGTAGTTCGTTGCTCGACCCGCTCACCGGGTTGCTGAATCGGCGCGGGCTCGAATCGGTGATCCACGACGTCTGGTTGCTCGGCCGCGAGGAGGATCGCTGCTCGGCCGTCGTGGTCGTGGACATCGACCGATTCAAAGCCGTCAACGACGACTACGGGCACGAGGAGGGAGACGCCGTCATCGTTCGCGTCGCCGAGCGTCTGGGCGCACACATGGGGCGGTACGGCGTGATCGCGCGCACCGGCGGCGAGGAATACCTCGCCGTGGTCTCGACGTCGCGCCTGCACATCGATGCGTTGATCCACGGTGTTCGACGAGCCATGCGTGATCCCGACGACGGCGTCGCCGTGACGGTCAGTGTGGGGGCAGCCATCCTGCACGCGAGTTCACCCCTGTGGGAGCAGAACCTCGACCTCGTGACGCGGGCGATGCGGGTGGCGGACTCGATGATGTACGAGGCCAAGGCAGCCGGCGGAAACCGGATCGTCACGACGGTGCTGTGATGCCACTGATCGATGCCACTGATCCGGGTCGTTCCGCAGGCTCCACTCTCGCTGTGACCATCCTGCGGCAGTGATGGTCGGTTGCGTGATATCCATGCGTGGTGGACATCCTCGCTGCACGTACCATCCTGCGCCCGGTCGACTACCGGAAGACCCTCGAGTTCTATCGAGACGGCCTGTCTCTTGCGGTGTGCCGTGAATATCCCGGCGGCACGGTGCTGTTCGCAGGCCAAGGACTGATCGAGATCGCAGCGCACGGTGGCACCGAGGAGCCGGGATCGTTCTCCGGGGCACTGTGGCTGCAGGTTCGCGACATCGATTCTGCCACAGCGGAATTGGAGCAGGCCGGCATTGCGATCGTGCGGGCGGCGACCACCGAACCCTGGGGGCTCATCGAGATGTGGATCGAGGATCCCGACGGAATCCCCATCGTGCTGGTGCAGATTCCGCAGGACCACCCACTCCGCCGGGATACTCGCTAGCCACCCGAGACGGTTCGCAGTACCGCCGACGCCGATTGCGGCCTCGACCACAGATATCCCTGCGCCAGAGTGCATCCGAGATCGAGAGCGGCGTCGGCCTGAGCTCGACTCTCGATCCCCTCGACGATCATCGTCAGCTCCAGATCCTTGGCGACCGAGGCCAACGACTTGATCATCGCCCGACCGGCCACGGTGTCGATGAACCGCGTCAGATGTCCGTCGATCTTGATGCCGTCCGGTTGCAACGTCACCAAGCGTTCGAGAGACGACCAGCCGGAGCCGAAGTCGTCGAGCAGGACGCGGAAACCCAGCCGGTGCACGTCGTCGATGTGCTTGCGCAACAACGGCCCTGGCGTCACCGACGAGGTCTCGGTGAGTTCGAGCGAAATGGACTTCGGCGACACCTCGGTCGACGCGATCGCACGTTCGAGTTGGCCGACGCCGTCCGGATGCGCCAGATGACGTCCGGAAATGTTGACGGTCAGCCGCAGGTCGGGTCGGTGTACGTGCCACTTCTTCATCTCCGCGGCTGCCTGCGCGAGCACGCTCAGATCCACGTCGATGATCAGTTCACTCGCCTCGGCGAACGGCACGAAGTCCGCGGGCACCACCAGACCCCGAGTGGGATGGTGCCAGCGCGCCAATGCCTCGAAGCCGACGATCTCCTCTGTCCGTAGGTCCACGATCGACTGGAACCACGGCACGATGTGACCGTCGGCGAGGGAGTCGGCAATGTCGTTGTCGCTGCCGAGTCGGGTGGATCCCGAGCCGACCCGCCGATGCAGATCGAGCTGCTCTTCGAGGACGGACGCGAACTGTTCGAGCTCCTGCATCTGGTCGTTGGAGAGGGGCCTCGAAGTGCGGTCGAGCAGACACAGAGTGCCGATCACCAGACCTTCTCGTCCGCGAAGCGGAACCGAGGCATAGGACTCGATGCCGTTCTCGTCGAGCAGCGCGCGTTGCCGGGTGGTGGCATCGACCCGGCCGTGGGCGACGACCGCAGGCACTCCCGTGCGCACCACGTCGTCGCACAGGGTGTCGGCCCGCACCACGGTGGACATCGGCGGACCGCCGATGTTGACCAGTGTGTACTGGGTGTCCTCGTCCAACACGTTCAGCTGGGCGATGGCGAATCCGACACTGCGTGCCGCGAATTCGACGGTGGAGCGCAACGCGGGTGTGGTTGCTTCCAGATCGAGGTAGCGGCGAGCCGAGTCGCTCTGCCGCCGGGACTGGGAGCGTGCGGTGTCGTGCACCTCACCGTCCACCAGCATCTCCTCGCAGCCGACATCCGGGCACGCTCTCGGCCCGGGTGGAACCGAGTTTAACCGTGCACGAACGGCAGACCGCAGGCAAACCCCATCTCGAGCTCGTCACAATGACGGAAAGCGTGTGTGCAGGAGCCGATGACGCAACACAGCCGCGGCCACCCGTGCGCCTTCGTCGGTTGCGACGCGGTTGTCGGCCGAGCGGAACGCTCCGAGAGCGTCGAGTTCTGCGATCAACGTGTCCGCCAGAGTCTCGGCGTGCTCCGACTCCGGCTCCTCCCCCGCATGGGTCCATCCCTCCGCACGCAACAGTCGAGCCGAATCGTCGGCCGTCGCCTGCGCGTCGGCGATGTCGTTGCCCAGGATCATCCGGGCCAGGAGAACCTCAGCAGCGATCGAGTCGGGGTGGTAGTCGCTGCCGACGATTCCCCCGGTGAGCACGCGCCACAATCCGTCCGAGCTCAGCTGCCGGGTGCGCGTCGTCGGAACCAGCCTGCCTGCGGATCGACGCATCAACCGAAGTCGCATCACCAGACGCCGGAGAGCGAGAACCTTGTCGGTATCGAGTTCGCGTCCGACGAACTGCGGACGCTCGGCTACCGGAAAGACAGTGCGAGCGATCCGCGCCACCAGATCGTCCGGCAGATACCCGGCATCGGTCAGCGCCACGCCGTCGCCGATGCACCCGATGAAGCTTTCGAGTCTGCGCACGCACCCGTACACCGGCTCGACCGCCTCGTGCAGCGCCTCGCGCAACCCCAGGTACAGCTCGGCTCGTGGAGCGCTGTAACTGCTCCACAGTTCGATGCGGTGGTCGAGAAGTTGTTCGAGCAGAACGTCGTCCGTGCCGTTCTTGCCCTGCTCCGAGGTCAGCACCGCGTCGGTCACGCCGCGACGACGCGTCGCCCGTGCGGTGACTCCCAGCGGCCTGCCACCGGGCTTCGACGGCTCGAACTCACCGGCAATGGTCGCCACTTCGAGTGTCTCACCGATCTTTTCGACGATGGCCCGCTCGACCCCGGTCGGAGCGTCCTGCCACGTCACCAACTCGGTGTCGACTGCTCCGATACCGGATTGCTCGGTGGCGGCGCGATACTGCTGCAGCCAGATCGCATCGTCGGTGGCACGTACGAGCTCGTCCGTCACGCCGCTGCGTGCGATCTCCGCATACGCGACGCGTCCCAGCCGCCCGAGCAGATCCCCGAGCGCTCGGGCGATGTCGACGGCCCGATCGGGGCCCTCGGCCGCGTGGCGCAGATAGATCCACAGAAATGTCTGTACGGAATGCTGTGTCGGCCCCGCAGGCGGCGACACCGCGGCCAGTCCGTCCCACCCGAGCCGGGCGTCGGCAGCAAGAGCCGGATCGACGGAATCGAAGTACGACAGGGCGGCCGACACCGCATCATCCATACCCGATCCCTTCACGTCGTCCACTGTTCCACAATGCTTCGACCGGAGGAGACCACCGCCGTGCGCTACGCCACAGACGAAGTGGACATATAAGGCAAAAAGGTGAACTGAAGGTGAACTGGAGACGACTTCGCGGCACCCGAGAAGAACACTTCGCAAGAAATTTCCGCGAATGGCAGTTCGTGTCCCACACTTTCCACCGTGAGCGCTGAATTTCTCGTACTTCTCGTGGTGGTCGTGACGGCCCTGGCCTTCGACTTCACCAACGGTTTCCACGACACCGCCAACGCCATGGCGACGTCGATCGCAACGGGGGCATTGAAGCCCAAGGTCGCGGTCACCCTGTCTGCCGTCCTCAACCTGGTCGGCGCCTTCCTGTCCGTAGAGGTCGCAGCCACCGTCGCGAAGGGGATCGTCAATCTCGGCGACACCGGCGGCCAGGCCCTGCTGACCATCATCTTCGCCGGCCTCGTCGGCGGCATCCTGTGGAACCTCGCCACCTGGCTGCTCGGCATCCCGTCGAGCAGCTCGCACGCACTGTTCGGCGGCCTCATCGGTGCCACCATGGCGGGCCTGGGAACCAGCGGCGTCGTGTGGGACGGGGTGTGGAGCAAGATCGTGTTGCCCGCCGTGCTGGCCCCCATCGTCGCCGGCCTCGTCGCCACCGTCGGCACCTGGATCATCTACCGCATCACCAACGCAGTTCCCGAGAAGTCCAAGGAGCGCGGATTCCGGTGGGGCCAGATTGGTTCGGCCTCACTCGTCTCGCTCGCCCACGGCACCAACGACGCCCAGAAGACGATGGGCGTGATCTTCCTGGCGCTCGTCGCGTACGGAACCGTCTCGCCGGACGCCGAGATGCCCCTGTGGGTCAAGGTCACGTGCGCCCTCGCCATCGCGTTGGGCACCTACCTCGGCGGCTGGCGCGTCATCCGCACCCTCGGTAAGGGCCTCGTCGAGATCGCATCCCCGCAGGGCATGGCAGCCGAGTCCTCCTCTGCCGCAATCATTCTGACGTCGAGCCACCTCGGCCTCCCGCTCTCGACCACGCAGGTCGCGACCGGCTCGATCCTCGGATCGGGACTCGGAAAGCCCGGTGCCGCCGTGCGCTGGAACGTCGCAGGACGCATGGCCGTCGCCTGGGTCATCACCCTGCCGCTCGCCGGCGTGGTCGGCGCTGCATGCTGGCTGCTCGCCCACACGATCGGCGGTCTGCCCGGCATCCTCGTGGTCTTCGCCATCCTCGTCGGCCTGGCCACCGTCATGTACATCCGCTCGCGCCGCGAACCCGTCGATCCGGACAACGTGAACGCCGAATGGGACGGCGGACTCGTTCCTGCCGCCGCCGAAACCGACTCCCCCGCGAAGGTTTGAACATCATGGAAACCCTGAAGCACACACTCGATTCGCTCTGGCAGGTTGTTCTCGTCGGCCTGCTGCTCGGTGCCGGACTGCCCGCGATCTTCGCTTTCGGACTCAAGGCACTCTCGGTCGGCGAGCCCTCGGACGAGGCCACTGCCTCGGGCACCACACGCGTGGCCCGACCCGCAGTCGCCACCGCCGCGGCCGTCCTCTGTTTCGCAGTGGTCGTCGTCGCGATCGTGGCCGGAATTCTCTTCATCATGAAGAACTTCCTCGACAGCACATTCGGCATCTCCGTCTTCTGACACACCCGAGAAGGGGTACAGCTCTCATGACCGACTCCACCAAGACCGCATTCCCGGCCTCGGTGCTCGAATGGCTCCGAGCCGGATACCCCGAGGGCGTTCCGCCCAAGGACCGATTCCCGCTCGTCGCCCTTCTGCGCCGCGCCGCACTCACCGACGCTCAGGTGCAGGAGATCGTTCTCGAACTCGTCTCTCCCGCCAACGGTGCACTCGACGACGGTGCCATTTCGACCGAGGAGATCGCGACGTACATCCGCGACCAGATCGACGCCGAGCCGACGGCCGAGGACATCTCCCGTGTCTCGGCACGACTGGCCGCCGGTGGCTGGCCGCTCGCGGATCCGGCTGCCCTGTAAGACCATGGCGGTCCCGTCGTTTCTCCACTCGATCGTCGAGTGGCTCCGCGGTGGGTATCCCGACGGGGTACCCGAAGCGGATTACGTTCCCCTCCTTGCCCTTCTGAATCGGCGACTGTCCGACGACGAAGTGCAGTCGGTGATGGATGCCCTCATCGCCGACGGCCAGCTACCTGCCGACAAGGCAGGAATTTCCGTCACCATCACCAAGGTCACCAACGAGCTGCCTAGAGAAGAGGACGTCAATCGGGTGCGCGCGAACCTCGCCGCCGGGGGTTGGCCTCTGGCCGACCCGTTCACGATCCGGCGCAAGGACTAATCTCGCCAGTGTGCTCGAGAGCGTTCCCATTCCAGCAGGCTCGGCCGCGGCAGACATCCTGCCGCGGCTGAGCCGTCTGCTGGCCGGCGACGGCCCGGCCGTCCTCCCCGTCCCCGCCGACGATCCACGCGAGATCCGACGCCTGCACGACGCGTTGGCCCCCGGAACCCCCATCGACGATGACGTCGCATTGGTCGTCGCGACGTCGGGGACGACGGGAATTCCCAAGGGTGCCATGCTGTCTGCGTCCGCACTGGTCGCGTCGGCGACGGCAACCGAGGAGCGCCTCGGCGGCCCCGGCTCGTGGCTGCTGGCTCTGCCCGCACACCACATCGCCGGGATGCAGGTGTTGCTGCGCAGCGTGCTCGCCGGCACGTCGCCGGTGATCATGGACGTCTCTGCCGGCTTCGACCCGGCCGCCTTGGTCGAGGCCGTGGGACGGATGTCGGGTCCGCTGCGCTACACCTCCCTGGTGCCCGGCCAGTTGGTCAAAGCACTCGAGAACCCCGAGGCCACTGATGCACTGGCATCGCTGGACGCCGTGTTGCTCGGCGGCGCTGCCACGCCGATTCCGTTGCGCGAGAGAGCCCTTGCCGCGGGCGTTCGATTGGTACGCACCTACGGCATGAGCGAAACCGCGGGCGGCTGTGTGTACGACGGAGTTCCGTTGCACAGCACCGTCGTTCGGATCGACGACGGACGAGTGGTTCTGGGCGGGCGGACTCTGGCCTCGGGCTATCGCGGATTACCCGATCACCCGGCGTTCGCCGAGCCGGGATGGTTCCGCACGGACGACGCAGGCACGATGATCGACGGGGTGCTGAGCATCACCGGTCGACTCGACGAGGCCATCTCGACGGGCGGCTTGACCGTCGTACCGCAGGTGGTCGAAGCCGCGCTGGCAACGCATCCCGCTGTCCGCGAGTGCGCTGTCGTCGGATTGGCGGATGAGCGCCTCGGCCAGAAGGTGGTGGTAGCAGTGGTTGCCTCTGCGCCGGTGACGTTGGCGGAGTTGCGCTCTCACGTCGAGCAGTCGCTCGATGCCACCGCTGCACCGCGGGAGCTGTTCCTCGTCGACGCACTGCCGACGCGGGGTCCGGGCAAACTGGACCGCGCGGGATTGCGAGCCGCGTTGGCAGCGCGGTGAGAGCACCCGACGCGCGTATCCGTCAGGACACGATTCGACCGTCCTCGAGTCGCACGACTCGGTCGGCCGCGGCCAACACCTCGGGATCGTGAGACACACACGCAACGGCAACTCCGCGCATCGTCTCCTCACGCATGACGGCTCGAATCCGTTGTCCACTAGCGGCGTCGAGACCTGTCGTGGGTTCGTCGAGCAACAGGAGATCGGCCCGGCGGGCCACACCCTGAGCCAGTAGGGTGCGCTGACGCTGCCCTCCGGACAGGTCGGCGAACGGCATGCCGGTCAGTTCCGCGATGTCGAGGCGCTCGAGGGCGTCGCGCACCGATGCCCGAGCCTCGGTGTTCATCGGACGCCACCGGCCGAGGCGTCCCCACGCACCCACTGCCACGACGTCCCAGACGGTCAACGGCAACCGATCCGGCACAGCAGCGCGCTGCGGAACGAATGCAATTGCGCGAGTTGCGCTTCGGGTCCCGCCCGTCAGTGGCCGGGTGCCGGCGACCACCTCGAGCAACGTGGACTTGCCGGCACCGTTCGGCCCTGCGATGGCCGTGAGCCGACCGGGTAACAGGTCCAGATCGACGCCTGCGAGTGCCGTGTGGCCGGAGAACTCGACGCGGACGCCCCGGAGGCGAGCGAACTCGGACGACGCGCTGACAGCTGAGGTGTTCACATTGCCACTATACGATTTTGAATATCGTTATCAATCTCATTAGGCTCCCGAATGTGCCATTTCAGACAATCGACGCGCTGTTCGAGCCGTTCGCCCTCGGTTTCGTACAACGCGCCCTGTTCGGCGGAGCCCTGGTCGCCGTGCTGTGCGGGGTGGTCGGAACGTGGGTCGTGATCCGCGGCATGGCATTTCTGGGTGAGGCGCTCGCACACGGAATGCTGCCCGGTGTCGCTCTCGCGACCGTTCTCGGAGTTCCGGTGATGATCGGCGGCGCACTGAGCGCGGTCGCCATGAGCCTCGGGATCACCGCGCTGCAACGCCGCGGAACACTGTCCTACGACACGAGCATCGGGATGTTGTTCGTGTCCATGTTGGCGCTCGGCGTCATCGTCATCTCCCACTCGGGGAGCTTCGCCACCGACGCCACGTCCATTCTGTTCGGCGACATTCTTGCCATCTCGCACACGGACCTCTATCTCCTGGCAGGAGCGGCCGCACTCGGAGTCGCCGTCGCGGCGCTGTTTCATCGACCGCTGGTCGCCGTTGCGCTGGACCCCCGAATTGCCTCGGTGCTGGGGCTCGGGCCGCGCTCGGCCCAGGCAGTTCTCGTCGCACTCGTAACGCTGGCAGTCGTCGCGTCGTTTCAAGCCGTCGGCTCGCTGCTGGTCGTCGGACTGTTGCTCGCCCCTGCCGTCGCCGCCGGGCAGTGGACCACCCGCATTCCCACTCGAATGCTGGTGGCGGCCGTCCTCGGCGTGCTGTCCGTGTTCGGCGGCCTGCTGATCTCCTGGCACGCGGCCACCGCCGCCGGTGCCTCCGTGGCGGCGACCGCGATCGCGGTGTCCGGCCTGTCGTACGCGATACGCAGTGCCGTCACCGCCATCCGTCCTCGCCCCACTTCACCCGAAAGGAACACGTGCGCACCCGCATCCTGACCACCACAATCGCCGTCGGTGCCCTCGTTCTCGCATCGACGGCTTGTTCCTCGGAGACGAACCTGCCACGCACAGACGAACCCGCAGTCGAAGGCCACGGGGCAATAGCCGGTGCCGCCGAACTCGCCGAACCGCGGCTCGGGCTCACGTCCGTGGACCCGACGGGGCGGGTGTCCCATCTCGATCTGCTCGACGACACCGTCACCGATCTCGGGACCATCGGAGCCCCGCAGGCTCTGCACACCGACGGCCGCTACCTGTTCGTGCAGACAGACGCGGGCGTCGAGATCGTCGACAGCGGGGTCTGGACCTGGGACCACGTCGACCATTTTCACTACTACCGCAGCGAGCCTCGACTGCTCGGCACGGTCGGCGGCTCAGGTACGGCAACCGTTGCCACGTCCAACCTTTCGACTTCGGGAGGTACCGGACTGTTCTTTGCCGACTCCGGCGAGGCTGTGCTGCTCGACACCGAGGCCCTGTCGAAAGGCACAGTCGTGGAACGATTCCGAAAGGTCACCACGCCCGGTGCCGGAATGGTCGTTCCCGTCGGCACTTTCGCGCTCGTGACCGAAGGATCCGGACCGTCGACCTCGGTCGTCGGATACACCGCCGACGGCGAACGCACCGGGCCGGTCGAACCGTGCCCGCAGGCCCGCGGCACGATCACCACCAGGGTCGGTGCCGTGATCGGGTGCGCAGACGGCGCACTGCTCGCCTCGGCCACCGGTGACGAGTTGGCGGTCGAGAGAATCCCCTACCCGGCCGGCACCACTGCCACGGCAGCGACGTCGTTCGACAACCGCGAGGGCCGCCCCACGGTCGCAGGTTCTGCCGGTGCAGAGGGCATTTGGATGCTGGATACCCGCGAACGGTCGTGGTCCCTACTCCCGGCACCGGCACCCCTGGTGCACGTCACCGCCGTGGACGATGCGGACGAGCACGTGCTGGCCCTCACCGAGGATGGCCGAGTCCTGGTATTGGACGGCAACAACGGAGCAATTCTGGCCGAAACCGAACCGCTGGTGGCCGAATCACTCGAGGCCGGCGCGTCCCCGACTCTCGTCGCCGACGATCAGCGCGCCTATCTCAGCGCCCCGACCGAACGACGGCTGTACGAGATCGACTACGCCGACGGTGCCCGCACAGCGCGGACCTTCGACACCGCCACCGAACCGGCCTTCACCGCGGAGACCGGACGATGACGAGCGGACGCGTCAGCCGCTTCTCATCGGCAGTGGCGGTGGCCGCAGCAATCGGACTGTGCCTGAGCGGCTGCTCCGCCGACGGTGACGACCGCCCGGTGGTGATCGTGTCCACGAACATCCTCGGCGACGTCGTGCAGCAGCTCGTCGGCGACGAGGCAGACGTGGTGACGCTGATGAAGCCGAACGCCGACCCGCATTCCTTCGAGATCTCGGCGCAGGAAGGTGCCCGCCTACGCACGGCAGACCTGATCGTCTCCAATGGTCTCGGCCTCGAGGAAGGTCTGCAGCAACACCTCGACGAGGCAGCGGCGGAGAACGTGCCCACCTTCGTCGCGGGCGACGCCATCGACGTCCTCGAGTACACGGAATGGGACGCCGCAGGCAGTCCCGATTCGCACTTCTGGACCGATCCCGCGCGCATGACAGCCGTCGTCGATGCCCTCGAGCCGGCGCTCGCCGGGTTGGACGGTGTCGATTCTGCCGAAATCACCGACCGCACAGCAGGTTATCGGCTGCAGTTGAAGGGGCTCGACGACGACATGAGCGCCACCTTCGCTGCGATCCCGGATCAGCGCCGCGCACTCGTCACCAATCACCATGTATTCGGTTATCTCGCAGACCGTTTCGATTTCACGGTGATCGGGGCAGCCATTCCCGGCGGCACCACCCTGGCGGCACCGTCTGCTTCCGATCTGGCCGAACTCGTCGGAGCCATCGAGAAGACCGGTGTTCCCGCGATATTCGCGGAATCGTCTTCTCCGGATCGTCTCGTCCAGGCCTTGGCGAGTGAGGCCGACATTCGTGTCGCTGTGATCGAACTGTTCACCGAATCCCTCACCGCACCCGACGGCGGTGCCCCCGACTACCTCACCATGATGCGCGTCAACACCGAGCGCATCTCCGATGGACTCGCCAGCTGACCGATTCGTCACACAGAAAAGGAACAATCATGCGTATCAACGATTTTCGAAGGGCCAGCGTCACCGCGCTCGCCCTCGGTGCGGTAGCGACCCTGGCGGCGTGCTCCTCCGGCACCACCCCCGCCGCCGAATCCACAGCGATTGCGGCCGGGCCACGGGTCGCAGTGTCCTACGAAGGCGGCCTTCGGGTGCTCGACGCCGACACGTTCGAGACCGTCGCTGATTTCGACTCCGAGGAGTACACGCGCCTCAACCTCGCCGGTGACGACCGCAACGTCATGGTCACCACGAGCGAGGGCTTCCGTGTGCTCGACACCGCGGCCGGGACGACCGAGCAACCGCAACTGACCGACACCGTCTTCGAAGCCGAGAAGCCCGGTCACGTCGTACGACACGGCGGCAAGACCATCCTGTACGCCGACGGCACCAGCGACACCACGATCTTCGACACCGCAGCGCTCGAATCCGCAGACGGGCTTCCGGAGACCGAGAGCATCCCCGGTGTCGACGCGCACCACGGCGTCTCGATCGTCCTCGAAGACGGCACGTTTCTCACCACGGTCGGGAACTCGAACGGCCGCACCGGCATCGAGGTTCGTGACGCATCGGGAGCGGTCGTCGCCAAAAACGATCAGTGCCCCGGCGTCCACGGAGAGGGAACAGCGGAAGGCGAGATCGTCGTCTTCGGTTGCGAGAACGGCGCTCTGATCTACGACAAGGGCCAGATAACCAAGCTCGACGCTCCGGACCAGCCCTACGGACGGACGGGCAACGCGTACGTGAGCGAGACCAGCCCCCTCATCGTGGGAGACTACAAGGACGACCCGGACGCAGAGGGCTCACTCCTGCACGCGGTCACCGTCATCGACCCCGCGGCCAAGACCCTCGACGTCGTGAAGCTCCCCGACGGTGCCGAGTACACCTGGCGCGGAGTCGCCCGAGGCCCCGGCGACCTGGCCTACATCATCGGATCGGACGGCGCAGTCCACGTATTCGATCCGACGACAAAGACATTCACCGCCTCGTACCCCGTCATCGACGCCTGGGAAGGTCCCGCGAAATACCAGGACGCCCACCCCGGCATCTCCATCGCGGGTGACACCGCCTACGTCACCGAACCGGCCGGCAACAGCATCCACGCCGTCGACCTCACCACCGGAAACGTCACCGAGAGCAAGCAACTCGATGTCACGCCCAACGAATTCGTCGTCGTGACTGCCTGACCCTGCAACCCGGGGACGCAGAAATCCACTCTGTGTCCCCGGGTTCGGCTACCCCGTCCGATCCGGCGGACCGTCGACCACAGGTGTGCCTTGGTGATGCATCAGTTCCCATCCATCGGAGGTGCGTCGCCAGATCGACGATCGACGGGCTCGACGTCCCGACCGTCGTGACGTCCACTGCACCAGAACGACACCCACGTCCAGTATCCGTCCGGAGAGATCGTGGACCTCGATGATGCCGTCGGCCGCACTTTCTCCGCCCAACAGCTCGAGTATCGACTGCTTGGTCCACACCACCCCCGACGCTCCGATCTCGACGAAATCGTCCGCGAGCAGAGCCACGAGTCTGCTTCTGTCACCCCGTGTCTCGGCACGTTGCAACTGCCGCTCCAGCTCCAACACCTGGCCGACCTCGTCGTTCTCCGGCACCGATGTCAACCCGCCATTTTCTCGTACAGTCGCTCCACGTCGGCGTCGGACCATCCCGCCGGTTCGAGGATGTCGGCCCACATGCGCACTGCGTCGGCTCCGTAGCTGTGGCCGTGCCCGTCGTCGACGTCGGTGGAGAACACCTGGTCGAAGGTCAATTGCCAGAACGTCACGAACGGGAACCACTGCACTCCCGGATCGACGTCGGTGCCGCGGGGTTCCCGCAGCCAGTCGGGCCTGCCGAGGATCAGAGCGGGTGACCACCACACGATCGGGTCGGATGCGTGCTGCCAGTATACGATTCGCGGCTGTTCCCACGGACCACCGATGTCGAGATCCCCGGACGAACTCGCGAATCGCACGTGCTCTCCGCCGTCGATGACAGGCAGGATCTCGCGGGAACCGGCGTCGCGTCCGCTCGTGATACGCGCCCACTGAGGCGTGAAATTGGGGTTGCCGACCCACAGAGCACCGTCGATGCGCGCGATCATGTCCTGCGCACCGCTGAATGCATCCTGCCCGCCGTAGGCACCGAGGCTCTCGCCGAACAACACCAATTTGGGTCGTGAATCTTCCGGGAGTTCGCTCCACACCGCGTAGATCGCCTCGAACAGGGCTCGTCCGGCATCCTGCGGGGTCTGCCGATCGGCGAGAAATGCCATCGGGCTCGGCAGGAACGAGTACTGCATCGACGCAATGGCCGAATTTCCGTCGTACAGATACTCGAGAGGGCCGGCGACGGATTCGTTGACCCAGCCACGTCCGGTGGTGGTCGCGACACCGAGCACGGCCCGTGAGAATGAGCCGGTACGTTCGAGTTCGGCCACCACCCGCTCTGCCACACCCTCGACCGTTTCGGCCGATTCGACACCGGCGTACACGCGGATCGGTTGCACTGCAGGCCTTCCGGTGAAGTCACTGATCTCGTCGGGCGATGCCCCGGAGACCACGAAGCGTCGCCCCTCCTGACCCAGCGAATCCCAGTCCTCGTTCGACGCATCGGACCCCGACAGTTCTGCTGCATCAGGCTTTTCCACACCCTCGTGGTTGCCGCGGTCGGCGGTCGACGCCGACTTCTCCGCGACGGCCACGATCCCCCGGATCAGGGCACCGTTGACGGCGAACACCACCAGCAGGGCAACGACGATCACGCTGGCGATCCTCGCCACCGGCCTCGGCACGTACTGCTTGCCCCATCGCGTCAGTGCCCGAGTCGCTCTGCGCAGCAGGCGGCCGAGAGCAATCACCGCCACCGCTACCACCAGCGAGAGCACCAGCACCGCGACGTAGAGCGGCCGGCCAGGATCCTCCACGCCGACCAGCTTGCGCACGATCTGCTGCCACCACGAACCGAGGATCAGGAAGAGCGGAATCACCACCACCGCAGCCGCGGCCAACGCCCACCACCCACGTCGACGCCACTGCTCCGACCAGTCCGGTGACACTCCGCAGCGCCGGACCACCCAGGCAACGAGGCACCCCACGCCGTACCCGATCGCGACGCTGATCCCCGTGGCCACCGCCTGCAGGTACCACACACGAGGTAGCAGAGACGGAGTCATCGACAGCGCGAAGAACACCAGAGCGAAGACGATCCCCACCGGATGTAGTGCGCGACAGTACCGATCCGCTCGCGAATCCCGCCAATACGAACGTATCGAGGCCGACCGCCGTGTGGTCACCCATAGATCGTATTGGCCCGCCGACTGGGCCGCACCCACTTCGACGTGCAAGCATTCACGCCATGAGTGTTCTGGTCTGCTTCCACGCGCATCCCGACGACGAAGTGTTCGGCACGGGCGGCGTCATGCGGCTCGCGGCCGACGCCGGCCACCGCGTCGTACTCGTGACGGCCACCGACGGTGCCGTCGGCGAATATCCCGACGGCATCCTCGCCGACGGGGAGACGTTGGCCGCGCGCCGACACATCGAATTGGACCGTTCGGCTGCCGTCCTGGGGGTCGCGCGCGTCGTTCGCCTGCACTATGCCGATTCCGGAATGGCCGGCACGCCGGAGAACGGCAACCCGGAGGCGTTCTGCAACGTCGACGTCGACACCGCGGCTGGGCGATTGGCCGACGTGTTGCGCGAGGAGCAGGCCGACGTCGTCACCATCTACGACCCGAACGGTGGATACGGCCACCCCGACCACATTCAGGTGCACGTCGTCGGCAAGCGCGCCGCCGAGATCGCCGAGACGCCGTACGTGTACGAGACGACCACCAACCGTGACCACATGCGCAGGTTGATGGAAGCCAATCCCCACTGGAGCGAAGAGGCGTCACCACCGGACATGGAGTCGTTCGGACTGCCGGAAACCGAAATCACCACTGTCGTGGACGTGTCGAGCGTCATCGCGGCCAAGCGGGCCGCGATGGAAGCGCACGAAACGCAGGTCGGCGATTTCGGGCCGTTTCTCGCAATGCCGATCGAACAACTGACCACTGCGTTCGGTCTCGAATGGTTCCGCAAACTGCGGGGCACCGGCGGGGTCGGACTGACAGAGACATCGTTGCCGCTCTGACGAGACAGCTGCTGCAAGCGCGACGTATGCGTCGTGCAAGCGGTCGGGGCGATCGTTGTCCCATGACCACACCAGCTATCGAGGCCGACGGCCTCATCAAGACATTCGGCAAGCAACGCGCGGTCGACGGCGTCAGCCTGACCGTCCCAACCGGGGCGGTCTACGGCGTCCTCGGCCCCAACGGCGCAGGTAAGACCACCACGGTCCGCATGCTCGCCACCCTCCTTCGACCCGACGGCGGCTCAGCCCGAGTTTTCGGCCGAGACGTCGTCGCCGACGCCACCGCGGTCCGGTCGTTGGTCGGCGTCACCGGTCAGTACGCATCGGTGGACGAGGATCTCACCGCAACCGAGAATCTGGTCGTCTTCTCACGGCTCCTCGGCCTGAGCCGCCGCGACAGCAAAGCCAAGGCCGTCGAACTCCTCGAGGAATTCGGGTTGGCGGACGCAGCGTCCCGACCCTTGAAGTTGTTCTCCGGTGGCATGCGGCGGCGCCTCGATCTGGCCGCGAGCCTGATCTCGGCACCGCCGTTGCTGTTCCTCGACGAGCCGACCACCGGTCTCGACCCCCGCACCCGAGCCCAGATGTGGGACACCATCCGCCGGCTCGTCGCGGCGGGCTCGACAGTTCTACTGACCACTCAGTACCTGGACGAGGCCGATCAACTGTGTGATCGCATCGCCGTCATCGATCATGGCCGCGTGATCGCCGACGACACCGCCGACGGGCTCAAGTCTTCGGTAGGCACCTCCGCACTGTCACTGACTCTCACGGATCGAAACCAGATCGACGACGCCCGAGCTCTGGTCGCGAAGCAACTGGGCACAGAAGTGTCAGTCAGCCCCGAGTCCGCTCGTCTGACAGCACCCATGACCGACACATCGATCACCCCCGACATCTTGATTCGCCTGCGCGACTTCGGCATCGACGTCAGCGAAATCACCGTCACCAAACCCAGCCTGGACGAGGTATTCCTGACCCTCACCGGCAAGAGCGCAGACGAGGACGCAGCATGACCACTACTCTCACTCCGCAACCGTCGACGTACATCGACCCCGCCGACCGTCCGGTCGTCCGACACATCGGCCTGGCCCGCACCGTCGCCCAGTCCGCCACCATGGGATATCGCGGGCTGCTCAAGCTTCGCCACAATCCCGAACAACTCACCGACGTGGTGCTACTACCGGTGATCTTCACCCTGATGTTCAGCTACATCTTCGGCGGCGCGGTTGCCGGCGACGTCACGTCCTACCTGCCGATGATCGTGCCCGGAATCCTGGTACAAACAGTCATCACTGGTTCCGTCGTCACCGGCACCCAGCTGCGAGAAGATATGGACAAGGGTGTCTTCGACCGATTCCGATCTCTCCCGATCGCCCGAATCTCCCCGCTTGCAGGAGCATTGATGGCCGACGTCATCCGCTACCTGATCGCGGCTGTCGTCTGTTTCCTCACCGGGTTCGCGATGGGTTACCACCCGGCCGGAGGATTTCTCGGCCTCGCCGGAGCCGTCCTACTGGTGATGTTCTGCGCCTGGGCGATCAGCTGGATATTCGCACTGCTGGGCACCCTGATGAGCAAAGCCTCCTCGGTCCAGGGCATCTCGATGCTGGTGCTGTTCCCGCTGACGTTCCTGTCCAACGCCTTCGTCGACACCTCCACGATGCCGAGCTGGCTCCGGTCCTTCGCGAACATCAACCCCGTCTCGCACCTGGTGACCGCGGTGCGCGAGCTGGCGAACAACGGGCACTTCGGTATCCACGTCGTGTACTCACTCGTCGGAGCCGTGGTCATGGTCGCCGTCTTCGCCCCACTGACCGTGAAGTCGTACATGCGCAAGGCCTAGGACACGGGTAGCGAACTCAAGATCTCTTGCAGTGCAGCATGTCTGGTGATACCAGCAGCCCGCGCGATACCGGCATCGACCGTAGGGTCACCGACAATCGCGCGGGCCGCGGCCACGTGCCGATCGATGCGCATCGACGGAAAGTCCTGGCGACCCACCGCCCGCTGCGACGCCGCCAACAAGCGCAGACCCAACTCTGAGTCCCCGCAGTGCACCTCGAAAGAACCCACCGCGCAGGCGACGGCACCGAGCATCGGGATATCGTGGAAACCGCTCGGCATCAGCTTATTCCACGGTGTGCGCACCAGCTGCTCCACCGCGCCGCGCACATCCTCGGCACGTTCGTGCAACACATGTGCGCCCACGGCTGCGCACACCAGGATCGACATGAACGGATCCGTCGGATCGTCCGACGGCCACCCACCCATCGCCAGCGCCTCACGAAACAGCGTCAGCCCCTGCTCGATCGAACCGTCCTCCAGATCCGCCGCGGCTCGCGCCGCGGTCAACGACGCCGACGTCGACCTCTGTTGAGCTCGATCCCATCGAGCACCGACACCGTCGCCCTCACGTTCCGTTTTTTCTGCACCCCCATCGAGAACCCACTCCGGTTGCCCCGTCGACGAGGATAATTCGTCGATCAGCGTCCGAGCCTCGGCAGTCTGCCCCGCGCCGGTCAAGGCCATCGCGAGAAAGGTTCGGGTCTGCACACTCTCCTCGTACGCATGCATCTCCCACATCACGTCAGCGGCCGTGCGGTAGTACTCGGCCGCGCGAGCGTGGTCACCGGACAGACCGTACGAGCTCGCCAACGTCTGCGACGTCGACCCGACCGCCCACAGGTCGCCGCGTCGACGAGCGATACTCAACGCGCGCTCACCGTCCCTGATCGACTCGAACAGTCGACCCGAGTTCTGCGCGAGCATGGAGCGAACCACGTACGCGTTGCACCGCACATCCTCATGTTCGGAACGACTGGCGCGGGCCAGTTTTCGGGCCAGCCCGCGGCCGCCCGTGTGATGGACCACCACCTCGGAATTGAACCTCAGACCCGGCGACATTCCGGGCCTGGTGCGCAGGAGATGCCGTAAGTCGATCCGCATCCTCGCCACCTGGCGCAGGTTCCCGCCGTAGGCGAAGTGCGCCACCAAGACCAGCAGGCACATCGCGGCATTGTCGTCGGGTGCCCCGGCAAGGCCGCGGCGCATACTGTCCTGCACTCGGCCGGCCCAATTCAGCACCTCCGCGTGCGCGCCGCGCATGGCCCAGAAATAGCCCAACACCGAGAACAGGGTGCACACGTTGGCCGAAACATCATGCGCGAAGGAATGTCTCATCACCGACAACAAATTGTCGTGCTCGGCCTCCAACACCAGAACCATCTCGGCCGGTTGTCCAGCAGAGTAGCCCGTGGACACCCGAACCGCGACGGCCTCGGCCCACAAGCGCATCCGCGCGGCGACGTCGGCCGCCTCTCTGCTGACGTCGAGCTGCTCCTCACCGTACTCACGGACCGTCTCGAGCATGTGATAGCGGATTCCCGACTGCGTTTCGGCAACGGAGAGCAAGGACTGATCGACCAACCCATCGAGTGCAGCCGAAACATCCTCGACGTCGGCCCATTCCGCGACCCGGCGTGCGGCATCGAGATCGAAGCCCGCCGGAAACCGACACAGACGCCGCAGCGCCGCCTGCTCGATGGGTGCGAGCAGATTCCAACTCCAGGCGATCACCGCATGCAGGGTCCGGTGCCGTTCGGGCCTCGTCCGATCGACCGAACGTAGCAAGACCAAACGCCGGTCCAATCTGGCGGCGATGTCCTCCACCGTCATTGATTTGACCCGCGCCGCAGCCAATTCGATCGCCAGCGGCAACCCGTCCAACGATCTGCACAACCGCGCGACCGCATCGAGATCGAGCACCACAGAAGGGCGAACCGCGCGTGCCCGAAGGCAGAACAGTTCGATGGCAGGCGAATTCGGACCGGTTGACCCCAGAGGCGGCAGCGGATACACCGTTTCCGACGTCGACCCGATCGGAGAACGTGAGGTCGTCAACACGGTCACCGCATCGGTCGCCGAGACCAGCTTGTCCACTACCGCCGAAACCTCGTCGATCACGTGCTCGCAATTGTCGAGAACGAGCAGACCGGGTCGGGCCGAGAACACGTCGACCAGGCGTTCCTGAATCGAATGTATCCGAGCGACCTGCAACCCTCCCACCAGGTAATCGGCCTCGGCCAGACCGAGGGTCGCAGCCACGGCGGATGCCACGTCCTCTCCGCTGCGGAGCGAGGCCAGCTCGACGAACGCAACCGGCATTCTCGCAGCAGCCCGACGTCCGAGCGCGTGAGCGATCCGCGTTTTTCCCGCCCCACCGGGCCCGAGCACGGTCGTCACGCGCGAGCCGGCCAGGACTCGTTCGATCGCGACGAGATCGTCGTCTCGACCGATAAGGGCATTGGGTGCGGCACGCAATCCTATGGTGTGCAACACCTTCGGGGCCGCATCCATCCGTCCGAGAATGTCGGCGTTCACAGCCGCCGCCGCGGGCGACGGATCGGTTCCCAACCGCTGTGACAATTCGGTTCGCAGCGACGCGAACACCATCAACGCATCGTTCGATCTACCTGCGCCGTGCAGAGCCCGCATGAGCTCCACGGCAGCGCCCTCGTCCGCTGGATCGGCCGTGACCCGAGCTCTGACGAGCGGGATCACCTCGCCGAATCGTCGCAGCCCTAGCAACGCGGCTATCCGAAGGGATGTCAGGGCAGCCCCCACCACGTCGGCCTCGACGCGCACGGTTTCCGGTGGCTCGCCGCGCCACAGGCCCAGCGCCTCGGTGACGGTATCGAGGGCCTCCTGACAGTGCCCGTCTTGGAGCATGCTGCCCGCTGCCCCAGCCAGCGCCTGCGCACGGCCGAGGTCGGTGTCCTCGGCACCGAGGACCAACCGATAGCCCCCAGGGCCGCCGGCCAGTGCACCCTCGGGCAACACCGACCGCAACCGAGAGATCTGCGTCTGTAACGCGTTCTTGGGAGATCGAGGCGGTTCGTCGGGCCACACGTCGTCGATGAGAGTTTGCGGTGATCGCGCCCGCCCCGGATGCAAGGCCAGAGACACGAGCAGGGACTGCGCTCGCGCACCGGGAACCGGCACCGAACGGCCGTCGATCGCCGCGGTGACCACGCCGAGAAGCCCCACCACCGGTTTGTCGGTCGTGGGGTCCGTCGTATTGGGGTCGGAGATGTCACTGCGCACTGACATCAGATCGTAGGCCGCCCGTCGAACACCCTCGACCTGACGTTCGGATTGTTTTGGACCTCTAATCAAACCTCGAGACGGTACAGTGTCCACGTCGCCGTACAGGAGAGGCCGGTTGGAGATGCGTTCGTCGGTAGGTGTGTCCCTGGGAACGTGCGGCATCCGCACGTCTCGGACGACCGAAGACGGCACGTGGACAGACGCCGCTCCCTTCGACGACTGGCAGCTCTCCCCCTCCCCCGAGGACGTCGCGCGGGTCGTTCGCGGAATCGTCGACCGCCCGGACGCGCCGCAATCACTGGGCATTGCGTACCGGACCGCCGACGAGCGTGATCGCATCACGAAGGCTCTGGCCGAGGAATACGTCTCGGACGTACATCTGATCGACGAGACCGACGCTGCTCTCGAGTACCTCCGTCCCGGCCTGGCCAGCCAGCACCGCACCATCGCCCTGTTCGACGCAGGCGAGACCGGTGTCGACATAGACATCGTCGACGTCGAATCCGGCCGCTCCTATGGCTCGACTCGTACGACAGCAATCAGCGGAGCCTCGTTCGATGCGGTGGTTCGGGAACACATACTGGGCCTCGGCATCGTGCGGGAGCCGCACACACACGACGAGGACACTGCTCTGACGGCATTCTGCCGTGGCATCAAAGAGGCACTGTCCACGCACGAGACCACCAGCACGCCCGACGGCGAACACATTCTTCTCGAGCGCCACATCTTCGAGCTGTCGATCGCCCGGGCCACCGAACAGGCGGCCACCACGGTCCGCCAACTGGGGCTCGAAGCCGAGTTCTATCCCGACGCCGTCATCGCCATCGGCGGTACGAGCAATGTCCCCCTGGTCCGCACGACACTCGAACGGTTTCTGCAGCTGCCGATCATCGTCCCCGAGCAACCAGAACTCGTCGTTGCAGGTGGGGCGGCCGTGCACGCTGCACGCGTCGACGTCGACCGCATTGCACCGGTCGTCTCGCACCGACCGGCGCTGGCGCGGCTCGGATTGATCGCGCTACCGATCGTGGGCGTCATCGCTGCCGTCGGACTGTTCTCGGGCCTGAGTTCCGAGAGCGAAGACCAACCGCTGAGCACCCCTGCCAGCGTGGACGAGGGCATCCGGCAGACCACGACACCCTCGGCTGCACGGACCACCACCGCCACACCGTCACCGACCCCGGACATCCCGGCCCCGCCGCCGACGTCAGCTGCACCACCTCCGGCCGCCGACAGCGTGCCGTACGTGCAGTATCAACCGCACTACAACCCGCCGCCACCGCCGCCCGCTCCGACGGTGCCGCTACCGCAGATCCCCGGAGTCCAAATGCCTGTCATCCCGCTGCCGGTACTGCCGCGTCTGCCGTTCTGACCGGCCGCGTCCGCACCCTTCCGGCAGATACGGAAAGATCGTCGCTCATGGCCACCACAGCACAATGGATCGAAGGGGCGCGACCCCGAACGCTCCCCAACGCTATCGCCCCCGTCCTCGTCGGCACCGGTGCAGCCGTGTCCCTGGACGCAGGCGTGTGGTGGAAGGCTCTACTGGCACTGATCGTCTCGTTGGCGCTGATCGTGGGCGTCAACTTCGCCAACGACTACTCCGACGGAATCCGCGGCACGGACGACGACCGAGTCGGCCCACTCCGACTCGTCGGCTCCAAGGCCGCCTCGGCAGGAGCCGTCAAACGGGCAGCCATCGGCTGCTTCGCGGTCGGTGCCGTCGCAGGTCTTGTCCTGGCCGCCACGAGCGCTTGGTGGTTGGTGATCGTCGGCCTGATCTGCATAGCCGGTGCCTGGTACTACACAGGCGGCTCGAAGCCTTACGGCTACAGCGGATTCGGCGAGATTGCCGTGTTCGTGTTCTTCGGACTCGTCGCCGTGCTCGGCACCCAATACGTGCAGGCCGAGCAGATCGACTGGGCGGGCGTGCTGGCCGCGGTAGCCGTCGGATCTTTCTCCAGTGCCGTACTCGTCGCGAACAATCTTCGGGACATCCCCACCGATACCGAATCCGGAAAACGGACGCTCGCAGTGCGATTGGGCGATACCCGCACACGCTATCTACACCTGGCACTGCTGGTCGTCCCGTTCGCCATGACGGTCGCGCTGATCGCCCGAACCCCATGGGCCCTGGTCGCTCTGCTCGCGCTACCCCTCGCTGCGCGCGCCAATTCGCCGGTTCGCGGCGGTGCTCACGGCTTCGAATTGATACCGGCGCTGCGTGATTCGGGACTGGCAATGCTCGTCTGGGGTGCCGCTACCGGTGTGGCGCTGGCGTTCGCCTAACGCTTCTCGGGCACGAATGCGCCCAGCAGAAAGTTCACGATCGAGATGATGATCGCGCCCCAGAACGCGGCCGCGAAACCGACGATCTCGAGGCCGTAACCGGTCTGCGACGACAGCCACCCCGTCAACATCAGCATCAACGCGTTGATCACGAGAGTGAACAGCCCGAGGGTGAGAATCAGCAGCGGCAGTGACAACAGCTTCACCATCGGCCTGATGAACGCGTTGACGATCGTCAACACGGCCGCAATACCGAGCAGGACCACGATGTCCCACCCGTCACCGCGGCCCGAGCTGGTCACGGTGATGCCGTCGACGAATTCGTTCGCAACCCAGATGGCGACGGCATTGATCACGAGCCGAATCAGAAAGTTCATGGCGCCCATCGTAGAGTTCGGGCCCGCTCGGAGCTATGTCGTGCGAACCAGCAGGACGGCGTCGCGCAGATCGTCCAGGCTGCCGCGAACACTCACGAGCTCGGTGAACGATGGATCGGCACCTGCGATCACACCGAGAAGCATGTGCTCGACGCCGATCTCCCTGTCCCGCAATCGGACGGCCTCCTTCAAGGCCAGCTTCAGCGCTTCCTTGGCCGACGGCGCGAACGGCAGGTGAGAATCGTTCGAATGGTCGACGTCTCCGAACCCCACCGCAGTCTCGACGGTGTCGATCACGTTGTGAAGGTCGATGCCGATGGACCGTAGGGCCCGGGCGTCCCTCGACAGCACGTCCTCGAGCGCGTTGTCGAGGGTGAACCCCGCCTCGGCCAGCGCGGACCCGAGCGGTTCGTCGGTCTTGTCGAGCGCACCGAGGAACAGATGAATGGGTTCGACCCGCTCCGAGTGCAACGTCCGGGCGTGCAGCCGGGCACTGATGACGACCGCCCTGGCCTGTGTGGTGAATCGCTCGAACATGGTTGTCTACCTTCCCTTTCCGCCGTGCTTCTTGTGAACGGCCTGTCTGCTGACACCCAGCGAATCCGCTATCGCCTGCCACGCCCATCCCTGATTCCGCGCATTGCGAACCTGGACGGCTTCCAGACGTTCGAGTAGACGGCGAAGTGCGGCTACGGCACGCAACCCCTCCCCCGGATCGGAACTGGCGGCCGCGGCGGCCAATGCAGTGGCTTCGGTCATGGATGTCAATGTAGGTTGACGGAAAGGGGGTTGTCAACCTTTATTGACACGCAAGTCAGTGGTCCACAGTGATATCGACGGACACCCGCCCACGGTCGTCACGGGTCGCCGTCGCGAGCCCGGAGTACCGGACACCGCCGAGGTCGACATCGACACGACCGCCGCCGTCCACGAAATTTCGCCACCAGTTCTTCTTGTCCGGCATAGCCACCCTGACCTTCAGGTGCTCGCCCTTCCAGCTGATCGCAAGCGGCAATGTGATCCTCTTGCCGGACTTCCGGCCGGTGTAGGTCGAAATGCCCATCGAGCGTCCGAGCACCCTGTCGAGCACCGGTGCCTTCATCACGACCATGAAGACCTTGTTGAACCCTGCCGCCGACTTCTGAAATGTGTTCATCGTGTCCGCCTTACGAATCGCCCCGCACGTGTTGGCGAGCGTAGCCGTGACACAGGCCGACGGGAACGTCACCGAGACGGCAGACCGGACTCCATCGACTCGGCGAGCGTGGTCAGGGCCTCGAGAACACGGTTTCGACGTGCACCCAACACATCGAACAATCGTCCGTGCGCTTCGAGCTCTCGGGGAAATACATCATCCACGATGCGCCTCCCCTGATCGGTCAGGGTGATCGACGCAGACCGTCGGTCTTCGGCGCTGGGCACGCGCTGCAGAAAGCCGCGGCGTTCGAGCTTTCCGAGCGTCTTGCTCACACCTGCGCGGGTCATGCCGAGCAGCTCCGCCAACCGCGCTGCCGTCACCGGTTCGATCGCGTAACGCAGGGGCACCATCAATTCCACCTCGGCGACGGATACATCGGCCGCGGCGTATATCGGTTCGACGGCCACGTCGAGCAGCGCGACGATGCGCTTGATCTCGGCCACCACCTGCATCGGCGAGGTGTCCAGCTCCGGGTTGAACTCGGCCCACCGTGCACAGGTCAGCTCACGAAGCGAGGCATCGGTCATCGGCACCACCAATATCGTTAACTAGTTGACAGTTCTGCTACGTTCACAACATATCCCACCACCGAGGAGGCATCTTGACGTACGACACCGTGGTAATCGGTGGCGGCCCAGCCGGACTCAGTGCCGCGACACTTCTGGCTCGCGCCCGCCGAAAAGTGATCGTTGTCGACGCCGAAGAACCACGCAACGCGCCTGCCGACCATGTTCACAACTTCCTCTCGCGCGATGGTTCCACACCCGAGGAGTTGCATCGGGCTGGATGCGAGGAAGTCCTCCGATACGGCGGAGAAATTCTGCGCGGCAAAGTAATTGAACTCGACGAGGGATTCGAGGTCCGCCTCGAGGGCGGCGAGTCCCGGCACTCGCGGTCGGTCTTGGTGGCCACCGGGCTTCGAGACGAACTGCCCGATATCCCCGGCGTTCACGAACAGTGGGGCTCGGGAGTGCTGCATTGTCCGTACTGCCACGGCTACGAAGTTCGGGATCAGCCGATAGCCGTGGTCGGCGGATCCAACCGACCGTTCACGATCCACCAGGCGTCGCTGATTCGCCAATGGTCGGACGACGTCGTCTTCTTCACCAACGGCATCGAACTGAGTGAAAACGAACGCCTTCGACTCGACGCGCGGTCCGTCGGAATCGTCGACGTACCGGTTGCTCGAATCGTTGTGCAGGACGGTCGCGTCATAGGCATCGAGCTGACGAACGGGACCGTCGTTCCTCGAACAGTCGTGTTCGTCGGGCCGACGTTCGTTCCGAACGACGCGCTCCTGCGATCGATCGGATGCACTCGCCTCGACAACGGCTGGGTGGCCACCGACCCGACCGGGCTCACCAGCGTCGACGGCCTGTGGGCTGCGGGGAACGTCTCGGATTCCCCCGCCCAGCTCATCAATTCGGCAGCAGCAGGATCGAAGGCTGCAATCGCCATCAATCACTACCTACTCGAACTCGATGTGACCCGAGCCGTCAGCGCGGTCTGACGCCTCCTGCCAGCGCCGAAGAATGTGTCGGTGCCCTGTTCTACACTTGCCGCAGTGGATCGAATACGTGTTCGATCTTCAGTCGCTGGGGGGTGACATGGGGCTACGGAAAGCGGCGTGGGTGACGGGGGACCATTCTCCGCTCGCCGACGTTCTGGGAGCGCGACGGACGATCAACGCTGCCGTCGCTTCGGAACTTGCTCTGCTGGACGAGTATGTCCGCAGCCGAACGGCCGGCGCGTCACCGTGGGACACCGGGGTCACCGAGAAAGATCTGTTCAACTCGGCAGTCTGTGAACTGGCGGCGGCTCTGTCGTCCACGTTTGCCGCCATCAACAACAAGGTGCAGATGTGGCGTCAACTGCGCCCTCTCGTGCGTCAGGGCTTCATCGACGGTGCCCTCGATCTGGAGCGAGTCAGAACGATCCACGATCATCTACTTCATGCCCGTCCGGAGACGGCCGTTGCCCTGGAGACCGAGATTCTCAAGGCCGCCCGGGAGATGGCACCGGGAGCTCTGGGCCGCGAAATCGATCGACTGCTCATCGAGGCCGACGCCGACTGGGACCGTGCGGTACGCAAGCGTGCCGCACGCACCGAGAAGCGAATCCGCCTTCGTCGCCGGGCACGAGGACTGTCGAGCCTGACCACACTGATGACCGACGGCGAAGCCGACGAACAACTTGCGCGGATCGACGCCGAGGTCATACGCCTGCACCCGGAGGATCCGCGGTCGGACGACCAACGACGGGCCGACGCTCAGACCGCCTTGATGCGCGGGGAGACACTGCTGTGCGAGTGCGCGACATGCCTGACGCCGCGCGACGGCGACAGGGCCCCCGAGCACGATGATCCGGACACAGCGGACAACGAACCATCGGACACCGACTGCGCCGCAACCGACGGAACACGCAGCGGCAGTTCCACTTCCGCTGCACCGGGGGACGAGCCGCCGACGAGCCAATCACCGAACACGATCCCACCGGACGCACCGCCACCCAGGCTTCCCACGCCCGGCTCTGTGAATACCAGAGCTACCCGATCGCGGCCGGGTGGGGGAACGCTGATCGAACGGTGGCGTGCCACCGTCGGGGACGACCCCATCGGGATCCACGCCTTGTACCCCGACGGCCATGGGGGCATGAAACTCCCGCCGCCAGGCGCGCTGAGCTATACGCCCAGTCGAGCTCTCGCGGCGAAGGTTCGAGCCGAGAACCCGTACTGCCTGCATCCTGGCTGCAACGTGCCCTCGGAACGATGCGACCTCGACCACATCGTCGAATTCGACCGACACCGCCCCGAGAAGGGCGGCTGGACCATCCTCACGAACATCGGTCCGCGCTGTCGGCTCCACCACAACCTCAAAACGCGCAAACTTTGGCGCACCGAACTGCTTCCGGATGGAGTGCTACATATCGTCGATCCACTCGGACGTCACTACTTCACCCCACCCGCCCTGTGAAAAACAATCACCTAGGGTTGGTTCGGTGAGCACCGCGAATCTGACCCGAACCGAAACTCGCAGGCGATCGCGCCACATAGACGGGGTGAAGTATCTCGTCGATCTGAACCTCCTGCGCGCCGAGGACACGGACGTCGACACCTTCGAGTCGGTGACGACCATCGAATTCGATGCGACGACGGCGGCGACATGGGTCGATTTCATCGGTGCGTCCGTGGACGAGGTCACCGTCAACGGCACCGCTGCGCAGGTCGATTACGACGGAGCCCGCATTCAACTGGTCGGACTCGCCGACCACAACGTCGTTCGGATACGGGCACGCGGGCGGTACAGCAGGTCGGGTGAAGGACTCCACCGCTTCGTCGACCCTGTCGACGACAACGTCTACCTGTACACCCAGTACGAACCTGCCGATGCGCGACGGGTGTTCGCGAATTTCGAGCAACCCGATCTGAAGGCCTCGTTCACGCTGAGGGTCACAGCGCCCCCGGCATGGACGGTCCTGTCCAACCGCGCGGGAGTCACCGACGGCACAGTCACCACGTTCGCCCCGACGCTGCCCATATCGACGTACATCACCGCGGTTGCGGCCGGGCCTTACCACGGTGTCGAATCGTCCTGGACTCGAGGCGATCTGACTGTCCCGCTCGGCGCGTACTGCCGCGCATCCCTCGCCGAGTATTTCGACGCCGAGGACATCTTCGACATCACCGAGCGTGGCCTGGACTTCTTCCACGACAAGTTCGACTATCCGTACCCGTTCGGTAAGTACGACCAGATTTTCGTCCCCGAATACAACCTCGGTGCGATG
Source organism: Rhodococcus sp. Leaf233 (assembly GCF_001426165.1). Classification (NCBI taxonomy): domain Bacteria; kingdom Bacillati; phylum Actinomycetota; class Actinomycetes; order Mycobacteriales; family Nocardiaceae; genus Rhodococcus; species Rhodococcus sp. Leaf233. The sequence goes on along the minus strand of NZ_LMRO01000001.1, from coordinate 735,373 downwards.
GAGAACCCCGGTCTCGTCACGTTCACCGAATCGTACGTATTCCGTTCGGCGGCAACCGAAGCCCAGTACGAGGCTCGGGCGAACACGATTCTGCACGAGATGGCGCACATGTGGTTCGGCGACCTCGTCACGATGCAATGGTGGGACGATCTGTGGCTCAAGGAGTCGTTCGCCGACTACATGGGTGCGTACGCGTCGGCCGAAGCCACCCGGTTCACCGATGCCTGGGTCAGTTTCGCGAACCGCCGAAAGGCGTGGGCCTATTTGCAGGACCAGCTTCCCACCACTCACCCGATCGTCGCCGACATCACCGACCTCGAGGCAGCCAAGCTCAACTTCGATGGCATCACCTACGCCAAGGGCGCAAGCGTGCTCAAACAGTTGGGGGCGTTCGTCGGTGCCGACGCCTTTTTCGCAGCGTCCCGCAACTACTTTCGTACGCATGCCTTCGGTAATACGACCCTGACGGATCTCTTGAGCGAGATGTCCACCGCCAGCGGGCGAGACCTCGAGACCTGGGCGGGCGCATGGCTGCAGACCACCGGCGTGTCCACACTGACTTATACCGGCGACGCCGTCGAGCAGACGGATCCGCGTCCGCACCGCATCGCGGTCGGGCTCTACGATCCGGACGAGGCCGGAAATCTCACGAGGACCCACCGCTACGAACTCGACATCACCGACTCGCGAACGCCCGTCGACTTCCCCGATTCTGCGCTGGTTCTGCTCAACGACGACGATCTGACCTACGCCAAGATCCGATTCGACGAGCGCTCCACCGCCACCGTGAGGACCTCCCTCGATCGCATCGTCGATCCCCTTGCACGAGGGCTGGTGTGGTCGGCACTGTGGAACTCCACCCGGGACGCCGAGCTCTCTGCGATCGAATACCTGGACATCGCAACCAGATTCGCGCCAACCGAACCCAAGATCGGGTTGCTCTCCGCAGTCACGGCCAACGTCGCGTACACTCTCGCGCACTACCTCCCCGAAGACCGACGGGACGAGCCCACCCGGCATTGGCTCGAAGCGTCGTGGCGGCAGCTGCAGTCGAGCGAACCCGGAAGCGACGCGCAGTTGGTGTGGGCGCGGGCGGTCGCATCGGCTGCGCAGCTCGACGACTTCCTGGCCGACGATCTACGCTCCCTGCTCGATGGCACCGCGACCATTGCCGGGCTGAGGCTGGACCCCGATCAGCGCTGGGCATTCTGGCTGGCACTCGCCGCCACCGGACACGCAACTATCGCAGAGCTGGATACCGAACTCGGTTCGGACGACACACTTTCGGGGCGCACTGCCCACACCGCGGCGGCGACGGCGATCCCTGACGCCACAGTCAAAGCGAGCGCGTGGACTTCCATCACCGAGCGCGACGACGTGTCCAACGATGTTCTCGACGCCTACATCACCGGGTTCGGGGCGGGTCACCGACCGGACCTCACTCAACCGTACGAGGACCGGTATTTCGAGTCCATCTCCTCGTTGTGGACCTCACGCAGCATCGAGATCGCACGGAGGATAGTTGTTCGCCTCTTTCCTCAGCAATTGTCGACCGACAGTGCAGACGTGTGGCTCGCCGAGCACGAGTGGGCACCGGCTGCGTTGCGGCGCTTGGTGATCGAGCAGAGAGATCACCTGGCCCGGAGTTTGCGCGTGCAGGCTCGGCTAGGGTGACGATCATGTCCGACCATGATGCTCGACGTTCGTTCGCCACATCCGCTCTCGCCGCAGGCGGCTTGCTCGGCGGCTTCGCTGTTGCTCGCCGGTCGCACAATCGCCAACTCGGCGGAGCAGTGCTCGCTGCAGTCGGCGTTGTCTGCACCACGCAATGGCAGAAGTCGTCGGGCTCGGCTCGTGCCGGCGCACTGCTCGGGACGTACCTCGTGGCGTTCGGTGCGTCGCACCCGCTCGCGAAGAAGATCGGTGCGTGGCCGGCCGTCGGGACGGTCGCCGCTGTCACTGCGGTGACGTCGATGGTCGTGACCTGGTAGATCTGCTCAGAACACCCCGGTGCGGATGAACTGCTCGAGCGCGGCGGTCGGTTCGACGAGATCCATGCCCTGGCCCGCGACCCAGGTGTCGTCGAAATAGGTTTGCGAATAACGGTCTCCGCCGTCGCACAACAACGTCACCACACTGCCGGTGCGTCCCGCGGCAATCATCTCGGAGATCAATCCGAAGGCACCCCAGATGTTGGTGCCGGTGGATCCTCCCACTCGTTTACCGATCGCAGCCGAAGTGAATCTCGCGGCCGCCACCGACGCAGCGTCGGGCACCGCGATCATTCGATCGATCACCTGGCCGACGAAGGACGGTTCCACCCGCGGTCGCCCGATGCCTTCGATACGTGAGGACTTACCGGTCTCGAAACTCGCGTCACCGGTTTCGTAGCCTCCGATGAAGGCCGAATTCTCTGGGTCCACCACAGCCAAACGCGTTGCGTGTCTGCGGTATCGGATGTATCGACCGATGGTGGCGCTAGTTCCGCCCGTTCCCGCGCCTACGACCACCCAATCGGGGATGGGACATTTCTCGAGCCGGAGCTGATCGTAGATGGACTCGGCGATGTTGTTGTTTCCTCGCCAATCGGTGGCCCGTTCGGCGTGGGTGAACTGGTCCATGTAGTGGCAGTCGGGTTCGGCTGCGAGCCGGTGCGCTTCGGTGTACATCTCACCGGGGTGGTCGACGAAGTGGCAGCGCCCACCGTGCGATTCGATGAGGGCGATCTTGGCGGGACTTGTACTTCTGGGCATGACTGCGACAAATTTCAATCCCAGCAGGCCGGCGAAATATGCCTCACTGACCGCCGTGGAGCCGGACGACGCCTCGACGACCGTGGTTCGCGCGGTGACCCAGCCGTTGCAGATCGCGTACAGAAACAGCGATCGCGCCAGCCGGTGTTTGAGGCTGCCGGTGATGTGAGTGGATTCGTCTTTGAGGTACAGCGATATTCCCCATGCGGCAGGCAGTGGATAGCTCAGCAGGTGTGTGTCGGCACTGCGCTGAGAATCGGCTTCGATCAACCGGACTGCGTTGTCGACCCACTCACGCGATCCGGAGTGGTCCACCGATGTGGTCACTTGCGGCCGTCTTCACCGCGCAGCTTGGACTGCAGGTCCGCGCGAGCGGTGCGTCGGTGTTCGTCGACCGCAGCGATGGACTCGTTGACGCGGATGCGCATCTGCTTGAACAGAAGCAGGGACAACGGCAGCGAGATGAGGACGCCGAAGATCGCGGCGACGAGGATCGGAACCTCGATGCCGAAGAGTAAACCGACACCGATGATGATCGCGGCAATGACGATGACGAGCGCCAGACGCGCGAACGTGTACACGGCGAGATTGATGGCAAGGGACTTCTTCGCAGAACGGCCGGGCGTGGGGTTTCCGCTGGTCGGGTCGCTTCGGTCGGCATTCGTCGCATCACTCACGAGCTCAAGGTTACCGGGCCGTGCAGGGCTTCCCACCCACCCCTGGCGTGACCGATTTGTCCATTACCTCCCCTTTACCAACCTTGTATCAGTCGAGTACCTAGGGGTCCGAGTGCAACCATGGGGCTCACAACACCGCAGACCGATATCTCCGGTTCGACGCAAATGCACAGAACCGCACCGTAGGAGGACACGACAGATGAGCGCACCCACGTTCCACAAAGCTCAGGACTCACTTCTCACACCGGGTCAGGTAGCAGCGCTTTTTCACGTCGACCCCAAGACCGTGACTCGCTGGGCGCACGCCGGACGTCTTGGATCGCTCCGCACTCCCGGCGGACACCGTCGCTTCCGCGAAACCGAGGTCATGCAGCTGCTGACTTCTCTGACGACCGAAGCCGGCGTACAGCACTGAGACAGGCCATTCGGCGCAGTTTCGGCAACGACCTCCGCACCCGTACGAACTCATCGAACATTCTCAGGAATCTTCGACGCTCGACGGGTGCGGAGGTCGTTGCATGACGGCTACCCTCGTAGTAGGAGGTGCGTCGTGATCTATCTATTGGCGTTGATCGGTTTGGTGGCAGTGATTGTGCTGCTGTGGAAGGCATTCGGACCCAGCACGCAACCTGAACCCCCGCGGACTGTCGGGCCCGATGACGATCCGGAATTTCTCTGGAAAATCAACCGGGACGCTCGTCGCGGAGGCAAGGACGGGACCGACGCCGGCACTGAAGTCGGCGAATAAAGTTTCCGATCAGCTGCGGCGAGAAGTAGTGGGCGAGGCCGGAAAGCCTGCTGCCACCGCCGCAGCTACTTCGAGGAGTGCCTTTCGCGTGCGTCCACGAAGCCTGCTCAGTTCGATCTCAGCCCCCTCCTCCAGATGCGGGTCGAACGGAATCGTCCGAACCTGAGCGCATCGCTGCTCGAAATGCTCGACCACCTTCTGCAAGTCGACTTTTCCCGCCCTCGGTCTTACCGCGTTGACCACCGCCACCGACGTGGCCACCAATTCTCGATAGCCATGAGCATCCAGCCAATCCAATGTCGCCGACGCGCTCCGCGCCCCGTCCACAGACCCTGAGCTGACGACGACCAGAGTGTCCGCGCCCTCGAGAATGCTTTCCATCGCCGAATGCATCAATCCGGTGCCGCAGTCGGTGATGACGATGCTGTAGAACTTCTCGAGCAGTGTCACCGTTCGGTCGTAGTCGTCACCGCTGAATGCCTCGGACGCCGCCGGGTCCGAATCGGAGGCCAGCACCTCCAGCCGATGGACGTTCTGTGAGGTGTAGGCCCGAACGTCGCTGTAGCGCTCCAAGGAATCCATGTCTCGCAATAGATTTCGGACCGTCGCCGTCGTTTCCGACGGTACTTTCTGCCCCAGCGTTCCGCGGTCGGGGTTCGCGTCGATCGCAATCACGCGGTCACCGCGGATGTCCGCGAACGTCGAGCCCAACGTGGCCGTTGTCGTCGTCTTTCCGACCCCACCCTTCAACGAGAGCACCGCGACGCGGTAGCACCCCACCAATGGTCGATCGACCTGCGCGGTCAATTCGAGGCGTCGCTGTTGCGCCGGACTGTTCCCCACATCGATCCGACCACCGGACATCAGATACAGCGCACGACGCCACCCGGCCACCGGAGCGACACTTGCCGACCTGATCAGCAACGAATCGCCGAGGTCGGCCGCCGACATCGGCTGCGACAGCGGTCGATGATCCGGCTGAACGACAGCAGCCACGGCAGGAACCACAACAGGAACATGGCCGGGCAACATCGGTTGCGGCCACGAACCGGGTTGCGGAGCCCACTGCCCATACCCCTGACCCTGCCCATACCCCTGCCCATGCCCATGCGTCGGCCAGCCGTTCTGGGCCTGCCACTGATTCTGGGCTGCCCACTCGTTGTTCGGCTGCCAATATTGCTGGGGCACAACAGCATTCGGGGGCAAAACCACCCCGTTCTGCGGCTGGACAGGGTGCTGACCCTGTTGCCCAGGCGGCTGCGGCTCGCCCGTGGGCCGAGTCGGCGGACCAGGGAGCATGGCCGTGTCGGACGAAACCGGTGGCACAACCGGTGGACCCGACGCTTCGGGCATCGTCGGCATCTCGTCGGTCGGTGGCGTCACCTCGACGGGTGGAGTCGACATTGCCGCGACAACAGGAGTCGGGCTCGGAGCATCCGCGGGCGGCATGGCGATGGGGGTGGATCGGAACGGTTCACGCTCCCCCGAAACCCGAGACTCCCCCACAACCCGAGAAGACCCCGCAGTCTCAGCAGACCCCGCAGGCTCGGCAGACCCCGCAACCCCCGAAACTTCCCCAACCTCGGCAGACCCGACAACCGGGGTCTCGGTCACCACCGGCTCCGGCGTGTTCGGGGGTTCGTCGTCGTCCATCGGTCGGACGGGTTGCCAATTGTTTCCGTGCCGATCGGCCATGACCGATTTCCCCCCACTGTGCGTCCCGCGTCGAGTGCCGGCTCGGATGTCTCCCCCATCGAGCCGGATCGGACGCTACCAGCTGCGCGTCGGCAGCGGAGCGTGTGGAACGCGCAGAGGTCAGTTCAGTCCTGCGTAGCTGTGCAGACCGGAGACGACCATGTTGATGATGAAGAGGTTGAACAGCATGGCAGTGAATCCACCGACGTTGATCCACGCGGCGCGGGTGTTTCGCCAGCCGGAGGTGGCGCGGGCGTGCAAGTAAGCGGCGTAGATGATCCACGTGATGAAGGACATCGTTTCTTTGGGGTCCCAGCCCCAGAAACGTCCCCATGCGGCCTCGGCCCAGATCGCGCCGAGGATGACGCCGGCTCCGAACAGCGGGAAGGCGACGATGGTCGTCTTGTAGGCGAGTCGGTCGAGGGCTTGGGCGTCGGGGAGCTTGGAAGCGAAGCGGCCCCAGAATCCCACGCTCTCCTCGCCGAGGGGCTGTTTGATGCGCAGCAGGAACAGCAGGCTCGCGACTCCGGAGACCAGCAGGATGCCGCTGCCGACGCTGACGATGGTGACGTGGATGGGCAGCCAGTAGGAGCGCAGCGCCGGGACGACGGGTGCGGCGTCTGCGTAGAGCTTGGTGGCGGCGAAGAACATCAGCACGATGATGGGTGCGAGGACGAACACCAGCATCGGGCGCATCGTCTTCTTGCGCAGCACCACCACGGAGGTCAGTGCTGCGGCAGCGGTTGCCATGGTGACGAACTCGTACATGTTGCCCAGCGGGAATCGGTGGGTGGCGAATCCGCGGAGCACGACCGAGGCGATGTGTAGGACGAGGGCCGGTGCGAGCAGCGCGAAGCCCATGCCTGCGAGGCGCTCGGACAGCGGGCGCTTGGGTGCCTCGATGACGCGTCCCGGGCCGGAGGACGCAGCCTGCGACGACGCGGTCACGGGGGCTCCGGCACCGACGAGCTCCTTGGCCTGAGCGGCCGTCGCCTTGGCGGAGGCGTACTGAGCGATGAGCAGGACGAATGCGAGCACGTAGATGGTGAAGGCTGATTCGAACGACCAGTCGCTGTACTGCGAGAGTGTCTCGTTGATCGGCATCGGTCAGTTCTCCTGTTTCGAGGTGTCGCCGAGCAGGCGGGTGCACAGGCGGTCGAACTCTTCGCCCCACCCCGCCTGATCGGTGCGTGCAAGTCCGCCGAGTTCTACTACAGTACGTCGTGAGTCGCCGTCGGCGGTGAGTCGGACCCAGATTCTGCGACGTTTGATCACCAGTGAGACGAGCAGTCCGCCCATCATCGTCAGCGCGAACACCAGGACCCAGGTCTGAGCCGGGTCGTGCGAGACCTGCAGGTTGACGAATTCCTTCGCCCCGTCGAATCTGACGACGGTGCCGTCGCTGAGTGTCGCCGACTCCCCGGGCATGAGGTTGACGCGGTCCTGCTTGACGAGCCTGCCCTGGGCGATCATTTCCTGATCGAGCGAGAAGATGGACTGCGGGAGTCCGGTGTCGAGTCCGGTGTCGCCTTTGTAGATGTCGATGGCGACGGCGGGGTCGTTCATCGCCGGGAAGCTCGACGACAGCAGACTGCCGTGGAACGACGCCGTCGGGGCGAACAGTCCTTCGATGGCGATCTGGTTCTTACGCCGGTCCAGCGCGTCGGGGTAGAGGCCACCGGGTGGGTCGACTCGCAGTACCCCGCTGGAGAGGAATGTGGTGGCGTCCGTCGGCTGCCATTGGATGGTGTCGGTGCGGGTCTCGCCGTTCGGGAACGTCACCGTGAACGTGGGCGCGTAGCCGTGGCCCTGCAGGTAGACGCGGTCGCCCGCGACCCGCAGCGGATGGTTGACCTGCAGTCGGTCGTCCTGCCAGTCGTTGTTCGCCAGATCTTCGCCGGCCTGGTACTGGATGTTCGAGGTGAACATTTCCGCCTGGCCGTTGTCGAGGTAGTCCGCCTGAAAATCCTTGACTCGCAAGCACAACGGCTCGAGGTCGGTGCCGTCGACGAGGTTGCCCGCCCGGAACGAGTCGTAGTTGGCAGGCGTGGAGGTACAGAATCCGGGGCCGTCGTCGGCGATGACGATGCGGTTTCCCTCGTAGCCGAGCAGCTTGCCCATGGCGATCGCGGCCAACAGTCCGACGAGCGAGAGGTGGAACACGAGGTTGCCGAGTTCGCGAACGTAGCCCTTCTCCGCCGAGAGCGTCACTGCCCCGCTGCCCTCGGACCGTTGCGCGACGCGCCACCCACGCAGCTGAGTACGGACCTGGGCTGCGATCTCCTCGGGTGCGCCGTCGACGTCGTACCGGGTGTGGTGCGGCAGGCGCGAGAGGTTCCGCGGCGCACGAACGGGCTTGGTACGCAACTGTTTTGCGTGCTCGATGCACCGCGGCAGGATGCAGCCGATCAGGGAGACGAACAGAAGTGCGTAGATCGCGGTGAACCAGAAGCTGCCGAACACGTCGAACAGTTCGAGCTTGTCCATGATCGGACCGAGGGTCGGGCGGTCCGCGATGTATTGGTCGACCTTGCCCGCGTTGAGGCTGCGTTGCGGTACCAGGGCTCCGGGCACGGCGGCGAAGGCCAGCAGGAACAGCAGCACCAGTGCGGTCCGCATACTGGTGAGCCCGCGCCAGGTGTTGCGCACCACGGCCACGGCCTTACCGAGTACGGATTGCTTGTGCGGCGGCGACGCTTCTGTCCGCTCCTCGGTCTCGGCGGTCATATCGGCAACACCACATCGGAGACGAAGGCGTCGCGCACCCAGCCGACGAATTGATCCCAGGCACCGGTGACCAGTGCAATTCCTACCGCTATCAACATGATTCCGCCGAACACCTGTATCTGTCGTGCGTGTGTACGTAGCCAGCCGACGCCTCGCAGTGCGCTGACCGATCCGAACGCGAGGATCACGAACGGCAATCCAAGACCGAGGCAGTACGCCACGATGAGGGTGACTCCGCGGGCAGCCGTGGCACCGTCGGTGCCTGCGGCGAGCGAGATGACGCCGGCGAGGGTGGGCCCGAGGCACGGGGTCCAGCCGAGTGCGAACACTCCCCCGAGCAAGGGCGCTCCGGCGAGGGAGCCGATCTGCTTCGGCTCGAACCGCACATCGCGCTGCAGCGCGGGAATCAGTCCGACGAACACCAGGCCCATGGCGATGGTGACGACGCCGCCGATTCGCATGAGCAGTTCGCGGTTGATCGCCAGCACCGAAATTGCGCCGAACACCGACGCGGTGGCGAGAACGAACACCACGGTGAATCCGAGGACGAACAGCCCCGCGGCTCCCGCGACGCGCAGCCGACCGCTGCGCACCTTCGTCTTGACGGCCGCTTCGTCGGCGCTGACCGCCGGTGCGTCGGCTCCGACGACCCCGGCGAGGTACGACAGATATCCCGGAACCAGCGGTACGACGCACGGTGATGCGAAGGAGACGAGCCCGGCCAGGACGCAGGCTCCGAGGGCCAGCAGCAGCGGCCCGGAGGCCGCAGCTTCCTGGAAACTCGCGCCGACGCCGGCTAGGTACATCTCGCTCACGGCTGCACAGGCTCCTCGGCTGCCACGCGCTCGACGACGGGCTGCAGGTCCTCGACGAGCAGTTCACGCAGGAACACTGCGGCCACGCGGTGCTGTCGATCGAGCACGATGGTCGTCGGAATGACAGAGGTCGGAACGCCACCGAGCGCGGTCAGGGTGCGCATCGGCGGGTCGTAGATCGAGGAGTACGTGACGTTGTTGCTGACGACGAAATCCTGTGCTGCGGTCTGTGATTCGTCGCGCACGTTGATGCCGAGGAATTCGACGCCGGAGGCTTTGGTGGCCTCGTAGACCTTCTCGAGGTCGTCCGCTTCTCCGCGGCACGGTCCGCACCACTGACCCCAGACGTTGAGGACGACGACGTCACCCTCGTAGTCCGACAACGAGGTCGTCTTGCCTTCGGTCATCAGGTCGGGTCCGGAGAGTTCGCCGAGTGCGCCGCGGTCGGACGGCGGATCGTAGAAGATTTCGGTCTTTCCGCCGGGCGAGACGAACTGGAAGGTTCCGCCCTGAGCAACCGCGTCGGTGCCGGTCGAACAGCCGGCGACGAGGGCCACAGCGGCAACCGCGAGCAGTAACCTACGCACCGGTGATCCTCGGGTCGGATGCTCCTGCTGGCTCGGAGTAGACGAGATCGACGAGCTGATCGCCCTCGTAGACCAGTGACGTCAGCGACGCGAGTCCACACTGGCGATTGCGCGGGTCGTGCCAGAGCCGGTCGCCCTGGAGGAACCGGCGCAGCGTCCAGACCGGGAGTTGGTGGCTCACGCAGACGGCCTCGTGCCCGACGGCTGCGACTCTGGCCGCGTTGACGGCGGCGAGCATGCGGTGCGCGATCTGCAGATACGGCTCGCCCCAGGACGGGGTGAACGGGTCGCGCAGCTTCCACCAGTGCCGAGGCCTACGCAGGGCTCCGTCGCCGACGGCAACGCGCAGCCCCTCGAACTCGTTACCCGCCTCGATGAGATTCTCGTCCTCGGACACCGTCAGGCCGTGGGCTGCCGCGATCGGGGCAGCAGTCTCCTGGGCGCGTTGCAACGGCGACGCGACGACGTGGGTGATGTCGTGACCGGCGAGCGCATCTGCGACGGCCTTGGCCTGGGACTGGCCGGTGACCGACAGCTTGAAGCCGGGCAACCGCCCGTAGAGGATGCCCTTGGGGTTGTGCACCTCGCCGTGCCGGAGGACGTGCACGATGGTGCGCGTCGTCGAGTGCGGATGTGTTGCGGGGGCCTCGGTCACGTCGGGGTCCTGTTTCTCGCTAGTCGGGTGGTGATCACTTCTGAGTGGACGTCACAGTGGTGCTACAGCGGCTGCCGCAGCCTTCGCGGCAGCCGGGGCCGCGTCGGCGATGATCTCGAAAGCTCGATCGTCGAGAGCAGCCGAGACGAACCATGCCTCGAAAGCGCTCGGCGGCGGGTACACCCCGCGAGAGAGGAACGCGTGAAAGAACGCCGGGTAGCGCCACGTCTGGGCAGCCTTGGCCTGCGCGTAGTCGGTGACGGGTCCATCGGCGAAGAACACACTCACCATAGTGCCCGCGAACTGCACGTGGTGGTCGACGCCTTCGGCGGTGAGAGCATCGCCGAGCAGTGTTCCGAGTCGCTGTGAGTTGGTCTGCAGCTTCTCGTAGACGGCGGCGTCGGCCAGTTGCAGGCTCGTCAGGCCGGCTGCGACGGCGACGGGGTTTCCGCTGAGGGTGCCCGCCTGGTATACCGGCCCGGCCGGTGCGAGGTAGGCCATGACGTCCGCGCGGCCACCGAATGCTGCGGCCGGTAGTCCGCCGGACATGACCTTGCCGAAGGTGTAGAGGTCGCCGGCGACACCGTCGATGCCGTACCAGCCTGCGGCGCTGACACGGAATCCGGTCATCACCTCGTCCATGATCAGCAATGCGCCGCGCTCGGTCGCGAGTCGGCGTAGTCCCTCGTTGAAGCCGGTGACCGGCGGGATCGCGCCCATGTTGCCCGCGGCGGCCTCGGTGATGATGCACGCGATCTCGCCGGGATTGGCGTCGAACGCGGCGGTGACGGCGTCGAGGTCGTTGTAGGGAATGACGATGGTGTCCGATGCCTGAGCGCCGGTCACTCCGGGTGACGTCGGCAGTCCGAAGGTGGCCAGTCCCGAGCCCGCGTCGGCCAGCAGGGCGTCGACGTGGCCGTGGTAGCAGCCGGAGAATTTGAGGATCTTGGTGCGACCGGTGAAGCCGCGCGCCAGACGCACCGCGCTCATCGTGGCCTCTGTGCCCGAATTCACAAGGCGAACCTGGTCGACGGGGCCGACGCGGCGCACGATTTCCTCGGCAAGTTCGATTTCGCGCTCGGTGGGTGCGCCGAACGACAGTCCGGTTGCGGCCGCCTTCTGGACTGCCTCGACGATCGCCGGATGGGCGTGTCCGTGGATCATCGGACCCCAGGACGAGATGAGGTCGACGTAGGACTTCCCGTCCGCGTCGGTCATCGTGTATCCGCTGGCCTGCGTGATGAAGCGTGGAGTGCCGCCGACCGATGCGAACGCACGCACCGGAGAGTTGACGCCACCTGGAATCACTGTGCTCGCGCGGGCGAAGAGTTGGGCCGATACGGGGGCGTCGTTGCCGTCAGGAACAGTCACGACTTCCAGTGTCCCAGGTTCTGCGAAATCACCAACTACAGGGCGTAATAATCACCGAAACGGGGAGTCGGCCTGGTTTCGGCGATTGAAGACCCCTGCCCCGGGTATTTACTTTCGATGACAAACACCGATGGCGTCACCAAGGTCGCCGAATTGATGTCCGAAGCCGGACTCTGCATGTTCACCACCGTGGGCCGAGACGGCCACCTCATCTCGCGACCGATGGCACTGCAGGAAGCCGAGTTCGACGGGGACCTGTGGTTCTTCGCAGCGCAGGACTCCAGAAAGGTACGCGACATCGCCGCCGACCCGACGGTCAACGTCTCGTTCCAATCCGGTCAGGGCTGGGTGTCACTGTCCGGTACCGCTGCGGTCGTCGAGAACAAGGCCAAGGCGGAGGAGCTGTGGAATTCTCGGGCGGCCGCGTGGTTCGAGAAGAACCCCGATTCGCGTGAGGTCGCGTTGATCCACGTGGCCGCCGAAGGTGCCGAGTACTGGTCCACCCCGGGCTCGAAGGTGTCGACCCTGCTGGCCTACGCCAAGGCGAAGATCACCCACGAGCGTCCGAAGCTGGGCGAGAACGACGTGGTCGAACTCGAACTGCCCAATACCTCGACGAGCTAGTTCCGCTCGTGCCGGGCTGCCGTCGGGGGCAGGTCCGGATTACCGGTCACCCCATGCTGTCCTGCCTCGGACCCATCGGTACTCGCGTTCCGATCGACAGTCGCATTCCGATCGGCACTCGCGTTCCGATCGACATTCGCGTTGTGCTGCGCACCGAGGTCCCGATCCGCGCCCGCGTCGCGGCCGAGGTTGTGGTCACCGGTCACCTTGCGGTCGCCCTTCACATCTGGATCGATGTGGTTCGCGCGCTCGAACTGTGAGTTCACTTCGTCGCGTGATGCCGCCGCGACTCCCTGGTGAGACTGGGCCTGCTGAGCAAGTTTCTCTGCCTCGGCAGCTTTGACGTCCGCCTCCGCCTGGGCGCGGCGTGCCTTGGCCTCGCTCTCGCGGGCCTGCAGTTCACGCTCCTCGACGACGGTCGCCTGATCGGCCGCCTTCTCGCGAAGGTGGTTCGCTTCCAGCCTCTTTCGCTCTTTGCCCTTGCGTGCCACAACCAGGGCGACGGCAACGACCAACACTACGACTACTACTGCAACGATGATCCACAACGCGGTGCTCATGATGGAACTCCCGATCTGTTCCGACTGCCGAAGTGGCAGACGTTCCGAGCCGGTTACCCGAGTAATGAGCCGGCAAACTCGCCGAACTTCGTGCAGGCGAGCGCACCGAAGTCCTTCTCGTCCAGCGCGGCGGCCCCGTTCGGCACACACGCCAGGAGCTCGACGCCCGTCACGAGCGGCAACTCCTCCACATTGACCCGCGCCGCCAGATCTGGTTCGGTCGGCCACGATCCGATCACCAGGCCCGCACATGTCACACCCGCTGCGCGCACCGCGGCGACGGTCAGCGCGCTGTGGTTGAGCGTCCCCAGCTCCGCCCCTGCCACGATCAGGACCGATGCGCCGACGGCGCCGGCGACATCGAGTGCGGTGAACCCGCCGGCACCCAGGCGCACCGCTACCCCGCCCGCACCCTCGACCACGACGAGATCGTGAGCCTCGTCGAGGACTCGCACCGCGTCGACGACGTGGTCGAGTTCGAGCATCGACCGACCCGAACGGCGTGCTGCGACGTCGGGCGCGAGCGGCTCGGGGTACCGCACCAGCTCGATCCCGCGGATGCCCGAAAGACGTTCCACCACATCCATATCCGACTCGTCCAGGCCGTCGTCACCGACTCCGGTCTGCGCCGGTTTGCACACCGCCACTGTCCGGCCCTGTGCCCGGGTTGCGGCCGCGAGCGCCGCGGTCACCACGGTCTTGCCGACGCCGGTCGACGTTCCGGTGACGAGAAGAACCGTCATCCCGACACCGCCGCACGCAACACCGTCGAGAGAACGGACGTGGCACGGTCGATATCGGTGTCGCTGAGGTCGGCGCGCGCGGTCAAACGCAGCCGAGATGCGTTCGCGGGAACCGACGGCGGCCGAAAGCACCCGACGCGCACGCCCAGGTTCAGACACTCCCCGGCCGCGCGGACGGCACGCACTGCGTCGCCGAGCACTACCGGAACCACCGCCGACGCCGTCGGCGATACACCGGCGGCCACCGCCAGTTGCCCTGCCCGCCGACCGATCGCAGCGACCCGATCGGGTTCGCTGCGCAGCACCGCCAGCGCTGCCGATGCCGCGCCGACCGCGGCCGGGGCGAGCGCGGTATCGAAGACGAAACTGCGCGCACTGTGCAGTACCTGGTGCCGTACCGACGCCGGCCCGAGCACCACCCCGCCCTGCGATCCGAGCGCCTTGGACAGCGTCGCGGTGATCACCAGGTCCGGCAGTCCCGCCACACCGGCGTCGTGCACGGCACCGCGCCCACCGTCACCTCGGACGCCCAGCCCGTGGGCTTCGTCGACGATCAGCACCGCGTTCCATCTCCGGCAGGCTGCGTACAGCTCGTGCAGCGGCGCGAGGTCGCCGTCGGCGCTGAAGATCGAGTCGGTCACCACGAGCGCGCGAGATTCCGTTCGTTCGCGGAGTAACTGCTCGACGTGCTCGACGTCGCGATGCCGCGCCACGGCCACCCGCGCCCGAGACAGACGGCAGGCATCGATCAACGACGCGTGCGACGCGGCGTCCGAGATCACGACGGAGTCGCGGTCGGCGAGCGCGGTGACGACTCCGAGATTGGCGGTGTAGCCGGACGAGAAGACCAGTCCGGTCTCGGCACCGACGAAGTCGGCAAGGTCCTGCTCGAGCTGTTCGTGGGCGGTGGTCGTGCCGGTGACCAGTCGAGATCCGGTGGACCCGGCACCCCACCGACGCGTGGCCGCGCAGGCCGCGTCGACGACGTGCGGATGTCGAGACAGGCCGAGGTAATCGTTCGACGCCAGGTCGAGTGTCGAATCCTCGGGACTGCGAGCGTGGACGACGCGCTCGAGCCCGGCCGCGCGACGGTCGTATGCGGCGGCGTCGAGCCAATCGAGTGCACTCATGTCCACGACCATACTTGAACAGTGTTCAAGCATGGGTGTTCAAGTATGGTCGCGCGCCACCGCCACCATGGCACTGGCAATGGCTGCCACATCGGCCTCGGTACAGACATACGGCGGCATCGCATAGACCAACCTGCCGAACGGCCGCAGCCAGACACCTGCGTCCACGGCGACGGCCGTCGCACGTGCCATGTCGACCGCGCCGGTCAGTTCGATCACCCCGATTCCGCCGAGCACGCGCACGTCGGCCACGCCCGGGAGCGACCGGGCCGGCTCGAGCCGTTCGGTCAGCACGTCTGCGACGGCGGCGACCTCGGCGCGCCAGTCGCGCGAGAGCAGCAGCTCCACCGACGCCACCGCGATCGCGCAGGCCAGTGGATTGCCCATGAACGTGGGCCCGTGCATCAGACCGCCCGCCTCACTGCTCGACACCGTCTCCGCCACCTCGGTGGTGCACAGCGTCGCCGCCAGCGTCATGTAGCCGCCGGTCAACGCTTTGCCGACACACATGATGTCGGGTGCGATGCCCGCGTGATCGGCGGCGAACAGCTCACCGGTGCGGCCGAACCCGGTGGCGATCTCGTCGAAGATCAACAGCACGCCGTACTCGTCCGCGAGTCGGCGCAGTGCGAGCAGCAGACGTGCGTCGTGGAAGCGCATTCCGCCGGCACCCTGCACGATCGGCTCGACGATGATCGCGGCTACGTCGTTCGCATGCGCCGCGAGCACCTGCCCGAACTCGGCGACGTAGGCGGCGATACCCGCCGCATCGGACGCGGCGGGTGGCGCGGGCGCGAACACCTGCTGCGCCAGCACACCGGTCCACAACCTGTGCATCCCGCCGTCCGGATCGCAGACACTCATCGGCGCGAACGTGTCCCCGTGATAGCCGCCCCGCCACGTCAGCAACTTCGTACGCCCGCTCTCACCCCGCCCACGCCAGTACTGCAATGCAATCTTCACCGCGACTTCGACGGACACGGACCCGGAATCTGCGAGGAACACCTTGTCCAGCCCGGCCGGCGTGATCGAGACCAGCAGCTCCGCCAATCGCGCCGCCGGCGCATGAGTGAGGCCTCCGAACATCACGTGACTCATGCGGTCGAGCTGGTCTCGCGCTGCCGCGTCCAGCACCGGATGCCGGTAGCCGTGCACCGCCGCCCACCACGAACTCATGCCGTCGACGAGTTGGCGGCCGTCGGCCAACGTCAGTCGAACCCCGGAAGCGCTGTCGACGACCAACGGTGTCGTCGTCGACGGAAACCCGCTGTAGGGATGCCAGAGATGCTCGGAATCTATTCGACGGACGTCGTCTGAAGTAAGCACGCCAGAGCACACTGCCACAGCACCCGACCGGCCGTACCGAGACTGGGCGGGTGGCGAAATGTCCGAATCCTTTAGCATTGCGACATGACGACGCGCACCGTGACGAGACTGGCAGGGGTGGTCGTGGCCGTAACTCTGACGCTGTCCGCCTGCGGGGGACCGTCCGAAACGCCGACGCCCACGACCACCACGGCACCGGCGTTCGCGATCGACACCTCGACGCCGCTGGGCGCGATCAACGACCGAATTCTGCAATGGATCAACGCCGACGCCGCCCCGGATCCGGCGGCGGTGGACGCCGTCACCGGCGCGGAGCTGGCGGCAGCACTCGAGCCGATGGGCGGGCTCGTCACCCCTCTCGAGCAGTTGCGCGCCGGGGCGCCGAACGTGGCGACGGGTTTCGAGGCCGGCCCGGACAGCGCCGTTCTTCGCTTCACCACCGCCGGCATTCCGGCCACGATCACCACTTCCCTCGGTGCCGACGGCACGCTCGACGGCATTCTGGCCAGTCCGGAAACTCAGACGATCTCGTCCTTCGACGAGCTCGATGCTGCCCTGTCGAAGGTGGCTCCGAATTACTCCTACAGCGCGTCTCGTCTGAACGGCGGTGAGTGCGAGTCGGTGTACTCGGTCAATGCCGACGCGATGCTTCCGCTGGGATCGGTGTTCAAGCTGTACGTTCTCGGTGCGCTGACCGACGAGATCGAGGCGGGCAGCGTGCGATGGGACGAGCAGCTCACCATCCGCGACGAGAACAAGAGTGCGCCATCGGGTGAGCTGCAGAACCGCCGCGACGGCACGACGGTGTCGGTACGCGAGGCCGCGGAGAAGATGATCTCGCTGTCCGACAACACCGCCACGGACCTGCTGATGGAACGCCTCGGTCGGGGCCGCGTCGAGGCTCAGCTCGCCACGATGGGTCATCACGATCCCGCGGCGATGACGCCGATGATGGACACCCGACAGTTCTTCGTCATCGGATTCGGGAATCCGAACCTTCGTTCCGAATGGGCGGACGCGGACGCCGACGCTCGCGAGCAGCTCCTCGAGCAAGCCGATTCCCGGCCGCTGGACATCGACTTCGAGAATTTTCTCGACAACCCGGCATCGGCCGACGGCGTGGAGTGGTTCGCGAACGCGCAGGACGTGTGTGCGGCCATGGGGTACCTGGCAACCGGCCCGTCGGCGGAGGAGAACCGTCGGATCCTGGCCATCACCCCGGGTGTGCAGCTCGATCCCGCTCGGTGGCCGTACTCCGGCTTCAAAGGCGGAAACGCTCCTGGCGACCTCGCCGCGGCGTTTTTGACAACCGACGCCTCGGGGCAGGACTGGATCGTCACCGAGCAGTTCCGGGCGGACGGTGCCATCGACCTGATCCCGTCCAGCTACGCGTTCCTGGTTGCGCAGGAAGCTTTCGCTCTGTTGAAGTGAGTGGGATTTGTAACACTGGTGTTACCGCTGGATTACACTCGTGCCCGTGGAGGCACAACACGAACCGGCTCAGCAGGCGTGGCCGACGGGCTTCAAAGAGTTCCTGGTCTGCGAGTTCACCGACTTCAGTCCCCTGGTGACCAGGGCCATGGAGGACAACTGCGCGTCGCTGTTCCACGACGGTCCCTACGGCAGATCCGGCTTCTGGCGGACCTTCCGGGCCGTGTTCCGAGAATTCGTCTGGCCGGTCTGAAGTTCCGGGCCTCACGGGCCGCGGCAAAAGGTTACCGTCGAGTATGGCAACCACAACGGATCACCTTCGGAACACTCTGGACGGCCGCTGGCGTGATGTGAAGAACGAGGCGCGCAAGCAACTCGCGCGCGACGAGTTCCGCCCGCATTACACACCGAATACCGTCATCGCCCGCACCAAGGCGCTCGAGCAGCTCAAGCTTCTCGCCGCGGCCGGGGCTGCCGACAACGGCTTCAAGAAGGAACACGGCGGTACCGGAGACGTCGGTGCCGCGGTGACGATGATCGAAATGCTCGCGATGAGCGACCTGTCGTTGATGGTCAAGGCCGGGGTCCAGTGGGGACTGTTCGGCGGTGCCATCGAGAACCTGGGTACCGAGCGTCACCACGAGGCGTACGTACCGAAGATCATCAACCTCGAGTTGCTGGGTTGCTTCGCCATGACGGAGACCGGACACGGCAGTGACGTGCAGTCTCTCGAGACGACGGCGACGTACGACCCGAAGACCGACGAGTTCGTGATCAACTCACCCACTCCGTCCTCCCGCAAGGACTACATCGGTGGTGCCGCCGAGACCGCGACCGTCGCTGCCGTCTTCGCGCAGCTGATCACCGCAGGGCCGGGCGAGGAGCCCGAGGGCCACGGCGTGCACTGCTTCTTCGTACCGCTGCGGGACGAGAACGGCGACGATCTCCCCGGCGTGACGACCTCGGATTGTCAGTACAAGGGCGGACTCCCCGGCGTGGACAACGGCCGACTGATGTTCGACCATGTCCGCATTCCGCGGGACAACCTGCTCAACAAGTACGCCGACGTCTCTGCCGACGGCACGTACACCTCCCCCATCGAGAATCCGTCCAGGCGGTTCTTCACGATGCTCGGCACGTTGATCCGCGGGCGCGTCACAGTCGGTGGCAGCGCTGCGGCCGCAGCTCGTGTCGCCCTCGACATCGCGACGCGATATGCGTTGCAGCGCAGGCAGTTCGCTGCCCCCGGTTCCGATCAGGAAGTGCTGATCATGGACTACCTGGTGCATCAGCGTCGACTCTTCCCGCTCATCGCCAAGTCGTACGCACTGCAGTTCGCGCAGAACGAGCTGGTGTCGAAGATGCACGAGCTGCAGACTGCGGACAACCCGGATGCCGAGGAGCAGCGCGAGCTCGAGTCGCGTGCCGCCGGCCTCAAAGCCGCCAACACCTGGCACGCCACTGCCGCGATCCAGGAAGCACGCGAGGCATGTGGCGGCGCTGGCTACCTGGCCGAGAACCGGCTGATCTCACTCAAGGCCGACACCGATGTATTTACCACCTTCGAGGGTGACAATCACGTGCTCACGCAGTTGGTGGCCAAGGAACTGCTCACCGCGTACGCGGACGACGTGAAGTCGATGAGCCCGGTCGAGTGGGTCAAGTTCGCAGCCGACATGGTCGGCGATCGCGTCGTCAAACGCACTGCGGCGCAGGCGATCATGCAGACCATCCTCGATCGGCGTCAGGACAACGAAGAGGAGGGGTCGCTGTTCAATCGCGGCACCCAGGTCAAGATGTTCGAGGATCGTGAGGAGTATCTGCTGTCCACGGTCGCGCGCCGTCTGCAGTCGAAGTCGAAGGAGAGCAGTTCGTTCGACGCGTTCAACGCGGTACAGGACCACGTTCTGCACGCTGCGAGCGCCCACATCGACCGCATCATCTTCGAGGCCTTCATCGCCGGTATCGAGTCGTGTGAGGACGCGACCACCAAGGACCTGCTCGAGGAGGTCTGCGATCTCTACGCCCTGTCGGTGATCGAGGACGACAAGGCCTGGTTCATCGAGCATCGCTACCTGTCCACCGAGCGCTCCAAGGCAGTGACTCGCGCGATCAACGAGCGGTGCCGCACCCTGCGTCCGCATGCGGAGTTGCTGGTCGACGGCTTCGGAGTGCCCGAGGCTCTCGTCGGTGCCGCGATGCTCGGCGAGCCCGGAGCGGGAACCGAGGAAGAACCGGCCGGGAACCCCAGCCACGCGCACTGACGCGTAGTCGGGGTTCAGCCGGGAGAGATCGCGAAGACCCGGCAGGGACCACCGGTCGCGCCCGCGTGCTTCGGTGCGCCGACGACGACCGTGGCCCCTGCCGGGGGCACGGCATCCAGATTCGCCAGTGCCTCCACTCCGTATCGGCCTGCGCCGAGTACCGCTGTGTGCGCTGGATAGTCGCGGTCGCTCATCCGATCGAGACTGAGCGTGTCTACCCCGATTCCGACGACGTTGCGCTCGCGCACCAGCATCCGTGCCGCGTCACCGCCGAACCCGGGTGCGGCACGTTCGGCGAGACGGTCCTGCCATCGACTGTGCATGACCACCAGTGCGCGATCGGGTATCCGTCCGTGCTCGAACTCCCATCGAGCGATGTCCTCGGTCGTCACGACCGATTCCGGATCCGACGCGGCCCGCGCGGAGATGTCCAGCACGACCAGCGGGGCGATCAGGTCTTCCAGCGGCAGGATGTCGGCCGTCGCACCGCCGCGCACTCGATGCGCGGGGGCATCGATGTGCGTGCCCGTGTGCTCGTAGTACGAGAGCTTGTTGACGAGAAAGCCGCCCAACTCATAGGCGGCGACCGGGTGCATCGAGAACGGTTCGTTACCCGGCCACACCGGAAACGTCGGACTCAACGTGTGCGTCAGATCGATCAGTCGACCCGCGGGGATCGCCACTGCGACCGCCGGTGCGGCGCCTGCAGCACCGCCCGCCGCGACCGTCAGAGCAGCTGCCCCCAACGACCCGAACAGCGCCCTACGTCCGATCCTGCGGTGAACAGACTCGACGACTTCGGGGCCGCACATCAGTCGGCAGCAGGGGTGACGAGCAGAATCTTGTCGTCGGATCCGTTGTCCGTGGTGAGCAGGAAGGCTCCGTCGCTTCCGAAGCTGGTGAGCGAGCGCAGCCGACCGTAGGTACCCACCAGGGCGTCGGCTTCGTCGACGTAGTCCGTGCCGTCCTCGGACAGCTTGAGGAACACGAGCTTCTCGCCCTGCTGACTCGACACCACTGCGGAACCGTTCCAGGAGCCCCATCCCGCGCCGTTGGCGAACGTCAGGCCGGGCGTCGCGATCGTGGGACTACCCGAACTCCACACCGCCGCGCGGGCCCCGGGCACCCGGGTGGGATCGGTCATCGGCACCGACTCGTCGTAGACGAACGGCAGCCGATCCGGCCGGTAGCCGTAGTTGCCGCCGGGGACCAGTAGGTTGAGTTCGTCGTCCCTGGTGGTTCCCTGCTCCACCTCGTAGATGTCTTGAGTGCCGGGCCGTATCGCGAGCCCCTGTACGTTCCGATGACCGAGCGTGAAGACACGTCCGGGTGCATCGGCCGCCGCCGAGCCATCGGCGTTGATGTGCAACACCTTGCCGCCCAACGAGTTTCGATCCTGCGGCACCGACGGCGACGCGGTGTCGCCGGTTCCGATGTACAGGGTGCCGTCGGGGTGGGCCAAGATGCGGCAACCGCCGTGGCGACCACCGTCGGCGACGGGGATGTCGTCGACGAGTGTGCCGGTGCGCGTCAACTCGGTCCATGCGGAGTCGACGGTCCACGACACCACGGCGATGTGGTTGTCGGTGCCCCCGCCCGCACTACCGGTGCCCGCACTGCCGGCACCTGTTCCCTGACCCTGCACGCCCTGGCAGGTGTAGATGGTTCTGGATGTGGCGAAGTCCGTCGCCAGTGCGATGCCCATCAGGCCTGTCTCGCCCGACGCGTAGAGATCGCCGAGATCCGCGTCGAGCTCGCGAGTGGCACCGCCGAC
This sequence comes from Rhodococcus sp. Leaf233, assembly GCF_001426165.1. Taxonomy (NCBI): domain Bacteria; kingdom Bacillati; phylum Actinomycetota; class Actinomycetes; order Mycobacteriales; family Nocardiaceae; genus Rhodococcus; species Rhodococcus sp. Leaf233. Next base: position 713,493 of record NZ_LMRO01000001.1, on the reverse strand, counting down.
ATCACGAATGACGAATCGCCCCGCTCGCTCGCCGGTCAGCACCGTCCCGTCGGGGGCAACCACGGCATCCCACGGTTTCGCCAGCCCGTCGAGGACGGTGGTGACCGTCAGGTCGGGCAGTGGATCGGCCTGTGCCGTCGCTCCCGTCGAGCATGCCAGCGTCAGGAAGACGCTGGCGGCGAGTACACCGGAACTGGACACCAGCTTGTTCATCCACACTCCTGACGACGATCGGCCACCAGCCCGATATGACCGGTATCACACGATCATAGACACACCGAGGAGATGGCCGACGCAGTCAGGACGCGATTCGGTAGCCGGCTTCTTCGATCGCGGCGTCGACGGCAGCAGCGTCGAGTTCCGCGTCACTGCTGATCACGACGGCTCCGGTGTCGACGTCCACATCGACGCCCGTGACGCCCGGAACCTCGGACACTTCTTCCTTCACCGACGCTGCGCAATGCGCGCACGTCATACCCTCGACGGAGTAGGTCGTCTGCATTTTGTTACCTCCTGTGCCTGGTCAGGAACGAACGAGACGCGCAATGGCCTCGGACGCCTCTTTGACTTTCGCGTCTGCTTCGGGTCCGCCCTGCCGCGCGGCGTCGACGACGCACCCGGCGAGGTGGGCGTCGAGCAGCTTCAGCGAGACGGACTGCAACGCCTTCGTCACCGCAGATACCTGGGTGAGAACGTCGATGCAGTACCGGTCGTCGGCAACCATGCGTGAAATGCCGGCCACCTGCCCCTCGATGCGACGCAGTCTTTTCAGCAGGTCGTCCTGTTCGGCGCTGTAGCTGCTCATGCCGTCGATCATACCCCTACCCGGTATGGGAAGGTTCGACCGTCAGCAGGCGACGGACGCCATCGATGGCAACCAGTCCCCCGACGATCACCGCCAGGGCGGCGACCGCAATCCACGACCCCGAGTAGTACGTGCCCGTGTACGCCGGAGACACGTCGGGAACGGCGGCGAATTCGGTGGTGCGTACGCCTGCCTTCCAGCACACCACCGCGCAGATCACGGCGACCACAGCGAGGACGAGTTCCACCCAGCCGACGGACTTCCTCACACGTACTCCTGCTTCGCCGTCTCGAGTGCGGCGCGTAGACCGTCGTCGTCCTTTGCCCACGCTTGCACCAGTCCGCCGCCGACCAGTCGCAGCCCGATGCCGTGCCGTTTGCGCGGCACCCCCGAGAGCTCACCGAGAACGCGTGCGGTTTCCCACTTCTTCGGCTCGTATTCGCCGTCCTCGTACTCGGCAGGCGGGAAGATCTCCGTGATCTCGGCGACGTCGACGGTCTCGGTCCCCTGGCGCAGCTGCCGGGTGGTCAGCTCGACGCTGACATGCATCCGGGCCGCGCGGAGCTGTACGTAGGTCAGTCCGACGAGAATGAGCGAGAACAGCGCCAGGGCGAACCAGTGAATCACCGGTCCCGACGCCAGCTCGACTGCGAGCACCACCAGACAGAACGCGGGGCCCCACAGCAGGGCGCGCCAACGGCCACCGGGCTCGTGGAACAGAACGGGGTCGGTGCCGCCGAGATCATTGCTCACGAACGAACCACTCTCGCGCCGACGGGCGATACACCAGCACCGATGCTACGACCAGTGCGATCGTGATGATCAGCAACACGAACGGGAAGACCAGCGCGGCGAAGGTCAAGAGCAGCGCGGTGGCCCCGGACAGCGCCACCAACGCCCGTCGGAACCGTCGGTCGCCACCTCGGACGGGGCCCGACATCAGCCCCACTGCCAGGCCGACCACGCCGAAGATGACACCGAGACCTCGGAACACGGTCAGAAAAGAGTCGATCTGTTCGTCGCTCGCACCGCCGTCGGTGAACGACGCGCGGATCTGATCGACGGGCAACGTGAGCGCGATCATGCAGACGACGATCAGCATCACTGCCGACGCCAACCACAACCAGTACGCGGTGGAGACCACCCGGGGACGAACCATCGATTCGTCAATGTCAGCACTCACGCTCGACATACTGCCACCGCGCGGTGGCACGGAGTTCAGCCGGCAGAGATTCCCAGCGCCATGATGGCGATGGCCGCCGACACGGCGAGCAGCAGACCGAGCAATGCCCACCCGGGCCTGCCGTTCTCGGCGGGACACGCGTTGCTCTCGGCCGCCGCGATCGACTCCGGGAGGGCACGACTGGGCGGCACCGGAATGTTCTCTGCCATGTTCGATCCGATCACTCGATACGTTTATCGAAAGTGATGGTAGTCACACCGCCGGGCTCGGCGCGCGGAACACGCTCGAAATCAGCGCTTCCGCGAGGACAGGAAGTACTCGTTGGATTCCTTGCGGTGCATCAGGTAGATCGCACCCGCAGCGAGCACACCTTGGCCGATGCTCAGCACGCTCATGACGATGTTCATCGCACCGGTACTCGATGCGATCGCGAACAGGTCGAGAATCGTGGTGAACACGGTGATCGAGCCGATGACGGTCAGCAGCATGCGCGCCCACATCTTGCCGGCACGCATCCGCTTCACCCAGAACAGGAACAGGGCACCGAATCCCACGACGACGAACAGCGTCACGACGAGCATCACCGTCACCATCGACTGCGTGGACTCGACGGTCATGTCCGCCGCCGCACCCTGTGCTGCGAGGTCGTCGAGCAGAGACTGCGCGAATTCCGCGCGTGCGCCGAACAGCGTCCACACCGAGTACAGCGCCGAGATCGCACCGATCAGCGCAACTCCCCACCACAGGTGCCGGGCAGTCTCCACATCCACCGGTGCCGGGCGAGCGGACGGCTCGAGCTCGGGACCGGACTGAGGGAAGCCGTGTTCGAGCTCCCAGCGCTGCCAGTCCGGTTGCAACGGAGGATTGTTCGGCACGTTGCTGTCAGGATTGTTACCGTCCGCGTTGTTGCTCGGAGGAAAATCGTTCACAGCCAGCCCGCCACTTCGGTTGCCCAGTAGGTCAGTACGACATCTGCACCGGCGCGCCTGATGCCGACGAGCGATTCGAGGACCGCGGCGTCCCGGTCGATCCACCCGTTCTGGGCAGCGGCGGTGATCATGGCATACTCCCCCGAAATCTGGTACGCCGCAACCGGAACCGGTGACATCTCGGCCACGTCGCGGAGAATGTCCAGATACGACATCGCCGGCTTGACCATCACCATGTCGGCACCCTCGGCAAGATCGAGCTCGACCTCGTGGGTCGCCTCACGGCGGTTGGCCGCGTCCTGCTGATACGTACGACGGTCGCCCTGCAGCGACGAGCCGACCGCTTCACGAAACGGTCCGTAGAACGCAGACGCGTACTTCGCCGAATACGCCAGCTGCCCCACCTCGACGTGGCCGGCCGCATCGAGTCCAGCACGAATGGCACCGACCTGGCCGTCCATCATGCCGCTCGGCCCGAGCAGATGCGCTCCGGATTCCGCCTGCGCGACGGCCATGTCGACGTAGCGCAGCAACGTCGCGTCGTTGTCGATCGAGCCGTTCTCGCTCAGCACACCGCAGTGGCCGTGCGAGGTGAACTCGTCGAGGCAGGTGTCGGCCATGATGACCGTCGAGTCACCGAGATCGGCTTTCAGACGGGCCAGGCCCCGGTTGAGGATCCCGTCGGGATCCGTTGCCCCCGAACCGTTCTCGTCCTTGTCCTCGACCTTGGGGACACCGAACAACATCACGCCGCCGACACCGGCTGCGACTGCTTCCTCGGCGGCCCTGCTCAGCGAGTCCAGCGTGTGCTGGAACACTCCGGGCATCGAGCTGATCGCGCGGGGCTCGGAGATGCCGTCGGCGACGAACATCGGCAACACCAGATGCCGTGGCTGCAGAGACGTTTCGGCCACGAGGCGGCGCAGTGCCGGAGTGCGGCGAAGGCGTCGGGGACGGTCGGTGGGGAACAAGCGAACCTGCCTCACTTGGTTCGTCGTGCGCGTTGTGTGTGGCCAGAGCTACGCACAACGCGCACGAGGCGCATCAGCGCCTGTGTGACTTCTTACCGCCTGCGTGACTTCTTGCGCGGTGGCGGCAGTGCACCCTCGGCTCGCAGCCGAGCCGCGTGTTCTGCCAGTGCCTCGACCAGCGGTCCGACCTGAGCCGACTCCGGCTGCACGTCCACGCGCAGACCGAACTCGACGGCCGTCTCGGCGGTCTTCGGGCCGATGCACGCGACGAGCGTGCGAGCATGCGGCTTACCTGCGATGCCGACCAGGTTCCGCACGGTGGAGCTCGAGGTGAAGCACACCGCGTCGAATCCACCGGTCTTGATCATCTCGCGGGTCTCGGCGGGGGGCGGCGCTGCCCGGACGGTGCGGTAGGCCGTGACGTCGTCGATCTCCCAGCCGCGTTCGCGCAGCCCTTCGGCGAGCGTCTCGGTAGCAATGTCGGCGCGCGGCAACAGAACTCGATTGACCGGGTCGAAGACCTCGTCGTACGGCGGGAAGTCCTCGAGCAGTCCGAGCGAGCTCTGCTCCCCCGACGGAACGAGTTCGGGATTGATGCCGAACGAGCGCACCTTGGCCGCGGTTGCCTCACCGACACAGGCGATCTTGACGCCGGAGAACGCACGCGCGTCCAGGCCGAATTCCTCGAACTTCTCCCACACCGCGCGAACGGCGTTGGTCGAGGTGAACACGACCCACTGGTAGCGGCCGTCGACCAGGCCCTTGACGGACCGTTCCATCTGAGCCGGGCTGCGCGGGGGCTCGACGGCGATGGTCGGAACTTCGATGGGGATGGCCCCGTGGGTGACGAGGCGATCGCTCATCTCGCCGGCCTGGTCCTTGGTGCGCGGCACCAGCACGGTCCAGCCGTACAGTGCGCGAGACTCCCACCAGGACATCTTGTTTCGTCCGGAGACGACCTTGCCGACGGTGACCACCAGAGATCCGACGAGCTCGGATCCCGCGTCGTTGAGGGTGGCCAGTGTGGCCTCGACGGTGCGCTGCTGACGGGTGGTGCCGCGCACGGTGATGGCTGCAGGTGTCTGCGGTGCCAGGCCGTGTTCGACGAGGGCACTGGCGGTTTCGGCCAGGTGCCCCGCCGTGGCGTGCAACACCAGCGGGCCGGGAGCAGCCGCGAGTGCAGCCCAGTCGACCTCGCCGCGAACGTCCGCTTCGGTGTGGCCGGAGCCGAGTGCCATGCCTGCGTAACTGGGTACCGCGGAGCCCGAAGGCAGACCGGGCAGCACCTCGAACGGCACGTGAGTGCGGGCCACGGCACTGACCTCGGCGATCACCGAGTCGGTGGTCAGCGGATCTCCCGAGACCAGACGCACCACATCGTGGCCGTTCTTGGCTTCGGCGAGAAGGGTTTTGGCGACCTCGGCGGGCTCACCCAGTGCCGGGCGCACCTCGACCCCGTTCTCACCCGTCTCGGCGTCGCGAGGGACGTCGGCACCGACGAGAGCGGTGACACCCTTGTCGACGTCGGGATCGGTGAAAGCGAGCTCGGCCGCTCCGAGCACTTCCCGTGCCCGGACCGTGAGCAGAGCCGGGTCACCGGGCCCGGATCCCACGAACAGGATCCGCCCGTTGGTGTTCTTGCGGACTGGGCTCATCGGTTGTTCTCCAGTGCTGTCTTGTATGGGTACTGCAGTTCTATCGGGGTTGCGGTGCCCCGTTTGGGAATCAGCCGGGCAGTGGCGATCGACTCTCTTCGCACTACGGGACGGGTCGCCGCGCGTTTGGCGCGTCCGCGAACGGGTGCCGTTATTGCCCTAGACATGAGATCCGCCCTGTGCTGGTTCGGTGACCGAAACGAGTTCCCGTGCACCGAGGTCGAGTAGTTCGCGGGCCAGTTCGCGGCCCAGTTCCTCGGCCCGGTCGGGTGACCCGACGATCGACGCGCGAATGGTGTCGCTGCCGTCGATGGCCGCGACGCAGCCGCGAAGCGACAACTCGTCGAAGATGCGGCCGTCCTCGTCGATGGACTCGACGACCTCGGCGATCGCACCCACCGGCGCGGTGCAGCCGGCTTCGAGTTCGGCGAGCAGTCCGCGTTCGGCGGCCACTGCCGCCCGCGAATGTGCATCGTCCAGTGTGGCGATGGAGGCGGCGAGATCGGTGTCGCCACTGCGGCATTCGACGGCCAGTGCACCCTGTGCGGGAGCCGGCAGCAACTGCACCGGATCGAGCGCTTCGGTGACGACGTCCAACCTGCCGATACGGGCCAGTCCCGCCCGCGCGACGATGACGGCGTCGAGCTCACCCGAGGCCACCTTGCCGATGCGGGTGTCGAGGTTGCCGCGCAGGGGTCGAACGTCCAATCCCTGTCCGAGAGCACGCAATTGAGCAATCCGGCGAGGCGCGGAAGTACCCACCTTCGCGTCGGCCGGCAGCTCACCGAGCACGAGCCCGTCGCGGGCCACCAGTGCATCGCGGGGATCTTCACGCGCCGGAATGGCAGCGATGGTGAAGCGCTCGTCGGCGGCGGTCGGCAGATCCTTGTACGAGTGCACGGCGATGTCGACGGTGCCGTCGGCCAGGGCCTCACGCAACGCCGCGGTGAACACCCCGACGCCGATGGTCTGCACCGGTGCTGCCGACAGGTCGCCTGCGGTCTTGACGATCACCAGTTCGGCTTCGACTCCCGCCGCAGCGAGAGCCACCCGAACCGTATCGGCCTGAGTGGTCGCGAGAAGGCTTCCGCGAGTACCGATCTTGACGACGCCGGTCATTCCTGATCACCCTCGGCGGTGGTTCCGGGGCGAAGATCGGTACGGCTTGCCGTGAAGTCGTCGACCAACTCCAGGGAACCGATTTCCATCGGAGTCGCCACGGCCTCGACCGAACCAGGGCTGAGCTCGAACAATTCGCGCAGCGCCGCAGCATAGGAATCTCCGCCGGGAGTGCTGGCGAGCTGCTTGACGCGCACCGTCGGTGAATGCAGCAACTTGTCGACGACGCGGCGCACGGTGCGGGCCACTTCGTCACGCTGCGGGGAGTCGAGCCCGGGCAGCCGCGACTCGAGCCGCAGCAGTTCCCCCTCGACCACCTCGGCGGCGCGCTGACGCAGCGCTGTGACGGTGGGGGTGACCTCGGCAAGTCGTTGTCCCGCAAGGTAACCCGAGAGCTCGTTGGAAACGATCTCGCGCGCGGCCGACGCGTCGTTCGCGGCAGCTCCGGCAGCGGGGTCGCGCTGCAGGGATTCCATGTCGAAGACGGTGATGCCCGGCAGACCGGAGACGGCCGGGTCGACGTCGCGCGGCAGTCCCAGGTCGCAGATCACGAGCGGCCGGTCTGCGTCGCGGCGGGCGAGTGCGAGGTGGGCGTCGGCGATGGAGACGACGGCCCCCACCGCACCGGTACAGGTGACGAGGATGTCGGCGGCGGCCACTGCGTCGGCCAGGTTCTCGAGCGCGACCGAGGAGGCGGTGATTCCGTTCGAGACGGCGTTTTCGGCCAGGTGGTCGGCTCGTTCGCGGGTGCGGTTGACGACGGTCAGCGAGTCGATTCCGGCGCGGCCCAGGTGTGCGACGGCGAGTCCGCCCATCGCTCCTGCGCCGAGGACCACCGCGGTGCGGCCGCGGAGCGAGCCGCCGAACACGTCTGCGGCGCGGTCGAGAGCGACGGACACCACCGAGGCTCCGGCGGCGTCGATGCCGGTTTCGCTGTGCACGCGCTTGCCGACTCGCAGAGCCTGCTGCGCGAGTTCGTGCATGACGCGGCCCGATGCCTGCTGACCGTCCGAGGCGGCGTAGGCCGATCGAATCTGGCCGAGGATCTGCTGCTCTCCGATGACCATCGAGTCCAGGCCACTGGCCACGGCGAACAGGTGCTCGACGGCTGCCTCGCTGTACCGAACGTAGGCGTGCTTGGTCAGGTCGGCGATTTCGAGGCCGGAGTGCTCACCGAGAACTTCGCCGACGGCGGTCAGTGCGCCGTGGAACGCGTCGACGACCGCGTAGATCTCGACGCGGTTGCACGTGGAGACCACCATGACCTCGGAGATGTTTCCGCTGGCCATCAGTTTGTCGGTCAGTTTCGGGCGATCGGTGTCCGTGATGGCGACACGCTCGAGGACTGCGACGGGAGCGCTACGGTGCGATATCCCGACGAGAAGGACACTCACGGTGCAATCACCGATCCGTTTCTTGTCGAACTGTTGACTGGGCTTGGATTACCGGCGATGCGCGGGCCGTGACTGCGACCCAGACGCGAGGTGGAGGGCAGTGGTGACGCCGACACGGGCGTCGGCACCGGGGCTGTCACGATCGTCGGCCCGGACACGTTGCGGGAGCTGTTGAAGGACAGAACCTGCATCTCGACGGCCAGGTCGACTCGGCGTACCTCGACGTGGTCGGGGACGTCGAGCACCATCGGCGAGAAACTCAGGATGCACTCGACTCCGCCCGAAACGAACCGGCCCGCCACCTGGTGGACGGCCTCGTCGGGAGTGGCGATGACACCGATGGTCGCCTCGAGTTCGCGGCAGGCGTCTTCGAGCTCGTCGATATGCCGAACGGTGAGTCCCTCGACCTCGGTGCCGACTCGCGCGGGGTCGTTGTCGAACAGGCCGACCATGGTGAATCCGCGACGTGCGAAACCGCCGTATCCGGCGAGGGCCTGACCGAGGTTGCCCACACCGGCCAGTACGACGCGGTGGCCACGGTCGAGCCCGAGAGCACTGTCGATCTTGGCGCGCAGGCGCGCGACGTCGTAACCGACTCCGCGCACACCGTTGGGTCCGAGGAACGAGAGATCTTTGCGCAATTTCGCAGATCCGACGCCTGCTGCGGTGGCAAGCTCTTCACTCGAGACGATGAGAACGCCTTCGTCTGCAAGGATCGAGAGGACCCGCAGGTATGTCGCCAGACGAGTGACCGTAGCCTGAGGGATGACCCGCTCTACGCCGCTGGGCGACGGGCGCTCTTCGGTCACGTCTGGGGCTCCTCGTCCGAACGGCGTCGATGCCGGTCTTCACGCTGATCCTGCGTTCGTGTCTATTTCACGAATGCTGTTCACACCACGGTAACTGCTTGTGAACGAATGAACAAAGTTGCGCATACCGGCCCTCACCTGCACACGGAGAGCAATCACACGTTCTTAGGGTGCCCTGCCCGGCCCAGATCGGCCCGCAATCGGGGCACGTCGACCTCCCAGTAACTGTGCTCGACACCGTCGAGTAGCACCACGGGCACTCGGTCGCCGTACTCCGCGCGCAGGTCAGGCGATTCGGCCGCGGCCTCGTCCACGTCGATGACCGTCACGGCGACGCCGAATTCGGCGCACACCTCGTGGAGCACCGCGGACGCGTGGGTGCAGGAATGGCAACCTGCGCGGGTGAGAAGTGCCACGCCGGACGGAGTCGTTTCCATCCGTCCACTCTGACATGCCGGCAACAGAGACGAAGGTCACAGCTGCGCGGTGCGTCGGGAACTGTTCATCGTCGGTAGGTGCCGTCGTGCGACGCTCGTGTCGGACGCACGCATTAGGCTGCGAGTGACGTACTGGCGAGGGAGGTGGACGTGGTGACTGACGGGGGCACAGACCTGCCGATCGAGGACACGCCCGATGTCGACATGGTCGACACGAACGATCCGGACGGGGACAAGCAGCGCAAGCGGCGTATTCGCCGGATTCGCAATCCGTTCGGCCCGTCCGATGCGGAGGTACGCGCCAACGTCGCGGGTGAAGCGAGCGCCGATGCCGCTCTCGCCCTGCAGGTCGAGTCCGAGGGAGCGGTTCCCCGCGATCTGACCGCAGCCGCCTTCTTCGACGTGGACAACACCATGGTGCAGGGCGCGTCGATCATCCACTTCGCGCGCGGGCTCGCCGCCCGAAAGTACTTCACCACGGGCGACGTCGCCCAATTCGCTTGGCAGCAAGTCAAATTCAGGGTCAGCGGCAAGGAGAACAGCGAGGACGTGGCCAGTGGCCGCGAGAAGGCGCTCTCGTTCATAACTGGTCGCCCCACTGCCGAGCTGAGCCGGCTCGGCGAGGAAATCTACGACGAGATGATCGCCGACAAGATCTGGGCGGGCACCCGTGCCCTCGCCCAGATGCACCTCGACGCAGGTCAGCAGGTGTGGCTGGTCACCGCCACTCCCCTCGAACTGGCGCAGATCATCGCGAAGCGGCTGGGCCTGACGGGCGCGCTGGGAACTGTCGCCGAGAGTAAGGACGGCGTCTTCACCGGCCGTCTCGTCGGCGACATCCTGCACGGCATCGGCAAAGCTCATGCGGTGCGGTCGTTGGCCGTACGAGAAGGCCTCAACCTCAAGCGGTGCACCGCGTATTCGGACAGCCACAACGACGTGCCGATGCTGTCCCTCGTCGGTACTGCCGTCGCGATCAACCCCGATCCGGACCTGCGTGAGCTGGCGAAGAACCGCGGCTGGGAGATTCGCGACTATCGCACCGGACGCAAGGCCGCCAAGATCGGTGTTCCCACTGCGCTGGCCCTGGGCGCGGTGGGCGGCGGTCTCGCCGCGGTGATCGGTCGCCGCAAGGCCTGACCTCGCCCGTCCGTCGGGTCAGAGCGTCAGTTGCATCAGGGTCAGGTCCAGCCAGCGCCCGAACTTGACCCCCACCTCCGGCATCTGTCCGACGCGAACGAAGCCGAACTTCTCGTGCAGTGCGATGGACGTGGTGTTCTCGGATTCGATGAACCCCACCAACACGTGGACGTCGCAGCCTCGGGCCCGGTCGATCAATTCGCTCAGCAGGGCACTGGCCAGGCCGCGGCGATAGAAGTTGCGGTGGATGTACACCGAATGTTCCACCGAGTGCCGGTAGCCGCTCTTGACTCGCCACTGGCCGTACGACGCGTAGCCGGCGACCCGGCCGTCGACCTCCGCGGTGAGTACCGGGTACCCGGCAGCGATCCGTCCCTCGAACCACGCTGTGCGATCGGCGAGGTCCACCTGTTCCTCGTCCCAGATGGCGGTGGTGTTGGCGACCGCATCGTTGTGGATGTCGAGAATGTCGGGGAGGTCTTCTACCGTGGTGTCGCGAATATGCACTGGCAGAGGATAACCCGAGCTATCCGAGAAAGACGTTGCGTCTCTTGGCAAGCAGTCGGTACAACGTGTGCTGAATGGTTTCGCGCACGTGGTCGGTCAGCTCGAAGAGCACCATCGGATCCTCGAACGCGGTGGCGTCGTAGGAGTCGGTGTGGATGGGCTTGCCGAACTCGATGTACCACTTCGACGGCAACGGAATCAGGCCCAGCGGCCCGAGGTGCGGGAAGAACGGTGTCACCGGGAAGTACGGCATCCCCATCAGTCGTGCCAGCGGGGCGATGTCGCCGATCTTCGGGTAAATCTCCTCGGATCCGACGATGGAGCACGGAATGATCGGCGCACCCGTTCGCAGCGCAGCCGAGACGAAGCCGCCGCGGCCGAACCGCTGCAACTTGTACCGCTCGCTGAACGGTTTGCCGATGCCCTTGAAGCCCTCCGGGAACACGGCGGCAACTTCCCCGGTGCGCAGCAGCCGCTCCGCGTCGGGATTGCACGCCAACGTATGCCCGGCCTTGCGGGCGATCGTGCCGACGCCGGGCATCTCGAATGCCATGTCGGCAGCCAACATTCGCAACGGCCGGTGGGCAGGGTGATGATCGCGCACGGCAACCGACGTCATCAGCGCGTCGACCGGTACGACTCCGGCGTGGTTGGCCACGACGAGCGCACCTCCCTCAGCGGGGATGTTCTCGATGCCCTTGACCTCGACGCGGAACCACTTGTCGAACAGCGGACGCAGCAGCGGCAGCCAGACGGCATCGGCGAAGTGCGGGTCGTAGCCGAACTCGTCGACGCTGTAGTCGCCGGCCAGGCGTCGACGCACGAACTCGGCGACCGAGGAGATCTGGTCGACGATCGCGGTCTTGGTGTCGTCGATCATCGACAGCACGGGTGCCGCTTCTGCGGCGATCGTGGCCGCAGAAGCGGCGGGGGTCGGGTCCACCAGCGGCGTCGGCTCACGTGGATCGGCGTAGGCCGATGGGTGCCGCTCGCGTGAACCCTGCGCTGCGCGGGCGGACCGGGCGGACGCGCCGCCGTGCAAGGGAATGACTTTGGCCACGTCGCTCACCTGTCCGCTCCGGATTCTCGCGCCGTGTCGGCACTGCCGAGCGAGGCCAGTACGCGCGCCGCGGACGCCCCCGTGTCGACGGCCCCGAGCAGCCGATTCTCGATCGCGTCGACCCATTCGGTTCGGACGACCGGCCGAAGAGCCGCGCCGCGCACGAAGTCGTCGAACGCCTGGACTGTGGTCCACCGAGGCTCGAACCCGAGCACGGACCGCATCCGTGTGGTGTCCAGCCCGCAACCGAAATGGAAGTAATCGAGTTGCTCGGTGGTGAATTCGCGCATCATTCCGCCCATGAGTGCCCGCCCCACGCTCTTGAACAGTGGAAACGGCACCGGAACCTGCACTCGACCGGCACGTCGAATCGCCTGCGAGAGCATGATGGTGCCGTCGGCACCGATGTTGAACGTGCCTGCAGGCCCGCCGATGGTCGCGCGTTCGAGGGCCGCAAGGGCGTCTTCCTCGTGCAACAGCTGCATGCGCGCGTCGCGTCCGACGATGCTCGGGATCAGCGGTGACGTCATGTACCGCGAGATGGTGCCGTTGAGCCGCGGGCCGATCAGTGGGGCCATACGCAGGATCGATACCGCGATATCCGGGCGACGACGACCGAGTCCGCGAATGTAGCCCTCGATGTCGATGGTGTCCTTGGCGTACGCGCCGCTCGGTGGGCGTCGGGCACTCATCTCCTCGGTGAATTTCACCGGATCCTTGGCGCTGCATCCGTATACCGAGGAGGACGACCGCAGGACCACCTTCTCCACGGTCGGCGACTTCTGGCACACCGCGAACAGCTGCATGGCTCCGATGACGTTGAGGTCTTTCATCGTCGCGCGACCGCCGGATTTCGGGGGCTTGGCGACCGTGGCCGCATGCACGACGGTATCGACGCCGGCGTTACGAATCACCTTGCCGATCAACGGGTTTCGAATGTCGGCACGAACGAATTCGGCGCGACCCATACGTCGCAGCAGATCTTTGCTCGGAGATTTCTCGTCGACGGCGATGACACGTTCGATGCGAGGGTTCTGAGCGAGCCGGGTGACGAGGTATCCGCCGAGGAATCGACTGGCACCGGTCACGAGCACCACCCGGGGCGCGGCAACACCACGATCGCTCGGACTCACTGCGCCTCCCCAACTTCGGCTCCCGTGCCGAGCCTACTGGATCGACAGGTTTCCGCGAGGTCTGAAAGGAAAGGAGGCCTGGAAGGAAAGGAGGTCCCGAGAGGAAAGGTGCCACTCGCCTTCGAACGAGCAGAGCCCGCCACCGATGGTGACGGGCTCGGCCGTGAAGCAGATGACGGCAGGCTTATTTGCCGAGTTTCCTGCGCTGCACGCGGGTACGACGAAGCAGCTTGCGGTGCTTCTTCTTCGACATGCGCTTGCGACGCTTCTTGATCACTGAACCCATGCGGGTGTCCTCACGTTCTTCTCTAGCGTTTTCGCGCACGCCGTTTGCGTACGCCTACCTGACAACCAAGCCCGAAGGCTTCGAGCCAACAACCTTGGTCACCGAGCTGGCGCTGGGGCCACGTACTCGCCCACGGCTGCACACCGGCTGGCTGGCACGACGAACGCCAATCCTACCGGTGTGAGCCGTGACTTACGAAACCGGCCCGGTCTTACGACCTAGCTACGTGCACTAGCCTGCGTCGAAATACGAGGTCTCGAGATAGTCGTGTACCGCCTTGGCGTGCACACGAAAAGATCGACCCACCCGTACCGCGGGCAGCTCTCCGCCGTGCACCAGTCGGTACACGGTCATTTTCGAAACTCTCATCAGAGTCGCCACCTCGGCGACAGTGAGGAACTGTGTTCCGGCCAAAGCCGGTTGACCGTCCGGGGACGAACCCTTGGACGGCTTGTTTATAGACGCCATCAATCCACTTACCTCCGGCACGTCTCATGCGGCAGGCTTCCCCTCCTGCCGAACAGACACGCACGTGCTGCCCCCGAGCCTATAGGGACGGATGGGGTTACTGCGACGGGTGTGGGGAAAAGATTTTTTATTCTGCTGTGATGCCCATCTCAATCGATCGGGCGTTGGCTGCACCGAGAGCATCGAAAAACGCAGCTCGGAGGCCGTTTCGCTCCAATTCGCGCACCGCCGCGGCGGTCGTTCCGCCCGGGGAGGTCACGGCGTACCGAAGCTCGCTGGCGGACTCGTCCGAGCGATCCAGCATCGCTCCCGACCCCACCATCGTCTGTGCGACGAGTGCAGACGCGACATCCCGGCTCAATCCCAGGCCCACTCCCGCGTCGATCATGGCCTCGGCGACCAGGAAGAAATAGGCCGGACCGGACCCGGACACGGCCGTCACCGCATCGAGCTGATGTTCCTTGACGACGACGACCTTGCCGACGGCCGACAGGATGGAGCGCACGAGCTCGAGGTGCTCGGCGCGGGCGTACTTTCCCGGGGCCAGCACACTGACGCCCTCCCCTACCAGCATGGGGGTGTTGGGCATGACCCGTACGACCGGGAATCCGGCGGGGAGCTTGGGCTCGAACTTGGCGGTGGGCACGCCTGCGGCGAGCGAGACGATGAGTTGTTCGCGGTCACCGTCGAGCTCGATCTTGGTGATCTGATTCAGTGCGCCCTCGACGTCGGCCGGCTTGACCGCCAGCACGATGACGTCGGCTCCCTCGGCCGCGTCGGCGACACTGGCGGTCAGCACTCCGAAGTCCTTCGCGATCTCTTTGGCGCGCGGCTCGGACTTCTCGGCGACCACGAGGTCGCGCACGGCATGACCGGCCTCGAGGAGTCCCGCAATCAATGCCTCGCCGATCCGTCCGCCACCGATCACTGCAATTCTCGTCATACGGCCAAGCCTGCCATGTCAGTTCGAGCGCGGCACCATCGCCAACTGTCGGCTCTGCACCACCACCGCACCGGTCGAGTCGAGTATCAGGTGGTCCTCCTCGAACCAGGTGCTGCCGATGACGGAGCTGGTCGCTGCCACTCGCAGCCACCCCGGAGCCGGGCGGCGACGCAGATATGTCGTCAGCTGGACCGTCGGTGCCCAGCCGAACATTCCGCGGTTCATCGTCACCGGGGCCGAGATGTCGCCTGCCATCAACGCGAAGAGCACCGACGTGTCGGCGTCGGCTTCGTCGCCCGCGAAGGGGCGCACCCACAGTCGAATTTCGGCCTCACCCTGCTGACCGGTGAGAAACGATGCCGACGACGGTTCGATCCGCATCTCGCAGCCCTTGGCGACGTGCACGATCGACGCCATGGGGTGATCGCCTGCCACCGCGAGGGTGTCCGCAGGAGGCTCCGCGGCCATCGACGTCAGCGACAACGGGGTTTCGTGGTTCGGTTCCTCCGAGTCGGGCCGACCGAGGGTGACCACCGCCCGCACTGCGACACGTCCGGCCTGAGTCAGCTCGACGTCGACGTGCGAGACCTGCCTGCCGCGCTTGCGCACGATCGTCGTGAGCGCCACTTCGCCTGGGTCGGGCGCGGCCAGATAGCTGACGCTGACGGCCAGCGGCTGGATCTCGACCTGGGCCGGGTCGATCAGCACGATCTGCTGACGCGCCGCGGCCGCGCAGATGGCGAGCATCGCCCCGCCGTGCACTTTGGGGCCGATGGTCCAGGTGGAATCGATCGCACCGGCGAAGGACGCGGTGTCGGCGGAGACGTCGAGTGGGACCAGTGTGGTTGCGGCCCGGAACGGGCTGGTGGAACTCATTCCGGACAACTTACCGGCAGTCAGGACAGGTGTGCGCGGGCGAACTGCAGCGCCTGGTCCAGCATCGACGAACGCTCGGGCACCGTGCGCGCATTCTGAGTGTTGATCTCGATGACGGCTTGGCCGTCGAATCCACGCCGCACCAGTTCGGTGCAGACCTGGGCGCAGGGCTGGCTGCCGTGCCCCGGGATCAGGTGCTCGTCCACGGACGCGCCGCGGCCGTCGGCCAGATGCAGATGCGCTATCCCGTCGCCCATACGGTCGAGCATCTCGAGTGCGTCGGAGCCCGCCGTCGCGGTGTGCGAGAGGTCGAGTGTGTAGTGGCCGTGACCGACATCGGTCGGGTCGTACGACGGCGAGAACGCCGACAGCGCCGCTCCCGGGCCTCCGCGTCGTTCCAGCCGCTGGGCGGATTTCTCCTTGCGCCCGAAGAATCTGTCGGCACGCATCGGGAACATGTTCTCCACTGCGACCACGACGTGGGAGTTCGATTCCAGTTCCGCCACCTGATCGGCGAATCCGTCGCTGTACTTGCGCTGCCAGCGGAACGGCGGATGCACGACGACTGTCGCCGAACCCAGCTTCTCGGCCACTTCGACCGACCGGGCCAGTTTGACGATCGGATCCGATCCCCACACCCGCTGTGAGATCAGCAGACACGGCGCATGGATGGCCTGCACCGGTATCGAGTACTCACGTGACAGCGCAGCCACCGCATCGACGTTCTGACTGATCGATTCGGCCCACACCATCAGTTCGACGCCGTCGTAACCCAGATCGGCGGCGTAGCGAAACGCTGCCTCGGTGTTCTGCGGGTACACCGAGGCCGTGGACAATCCGACCTTGATTCGCTTCGCCGCCATCGTTGTCGAAACTCAGCCGGTACTGAGCTGGAAGGCCAACGGACCGAGCGTGACGAACACACCGACGGCTATGGCAATGACGATCGAGACCAGATCGTCGGTACGCCGGAGAATCCTCACCACCGCGACGAGACCCACGATCACCAGAACCGACAGCACGAGCGCCACCCACGGCAACACGTCCCACAGCTGCTCGAAGCCCTTGAACAGCAGCGCACCGACGACGATCGACACCACGGCCTGCCCGATGAGCACCAGCCACTGCCGAACCGCGCCGCCCTTGCCCTTGACCGGCGCTTTGTCCTTGCTCGCCGTGTCCTTGCTCGCCATGTCCTTGCTCGCCTTGTCCCTACTCGCCGACTTGCGTCGATCGGCACGCGAGCCGGTACTCGCGGTGTCGGCGGTCTTCGGGTCGGCGGTCGTCGAGTCGGCAGGGTCGTCGTCGGTGGTCGGCTTCGTGAGGTCGACTACCTCGGGTATGACCTGAGTGCCGGCCTCGTCGGCCGATTCATCAGTGGCCTTCTCGTCAGCGATCTTCTTGTCGGCGGTCTTTTTGTCGGCGGTCTTCTTGTCGTCGACCTCGTTGTCGCGCGTGACGCGCGGGGTGACCGCGGTCTTCGCCAGGTCGTCCACTTCGACGAGAGCGGCATGTGGGCTCTCCACCAGCGGCGCACGCGAGGTGACGTCGGTCTTGGGTTCGGCGGATTCGGTCGAACGCGGCGGCTGGAATCCCGCCGATCGACGGGCCCGTCCCTGCTCGGCCTGGGTCGACCCGTACGGGCGTCGCTCCGATCCCTGCGCGGCAGGAGCAGCGGGCCGCAACCCGCGCGCGGTGTCGTCGTGAGATCGATTGAGCAGGTCTCCGGCGACGGTCGTGGAGCCCGACAGCAGTTCCGGTTCGGGCTGCTGCTTGTCGCGCTTGCCTGCCGGTTGGTACGGGGTCGGGCGGGTGCTCTGGGGCCGGGCCGGTTGCGGCCTGGACGACGTGGTCGTGTTGCCGTCGGATGCACTGCTCGTGGGCTCGTTCGCAGCGGTAGCAGGAGCTTCGTCCTGCGGCTCGTCGACGACGGGTGCGCTGCGGTCGCCGGGTTCGTCACGAACGACGGGAATCTCCCCGGTCAGTTCGGCCACGGAGATGCCGCCCTTGACGCCTCGCCGGCGTCGCCCTCCTGCCGTCAGGTTGGTCTTCTGGCCGTTTCTGGCCAACAACTCGGCGACCGAGATCTGCCCGGTGTCTTCCGGGTTGGCGTCGCTCATCTCGAACTCACCACCAGATCGCCGTCGGCTTCGGTGTCCAGCTTCCTCAAAATCAAACCTTCCCTCAGCGCCCACGGACAGATCTCGAGTGACTCCACCGACAGTGCCCGCATGCTCGCCTCCGCTACCAGCGCCCCGGCCACCAGTTGTGGTGACCTGTCGGCACTGATGCCTTCCAATTCTGCACGGTCGGCGGCCGTCATCCGCGATATGAACGCGATGAGTTGCCTCAGACCGCTCGCCGTCAGCGTTCTCGTCACTCGCGGACCGGCCGCGGAAGGCGCAGCACCGGTCAAGCGAGCCAACGAACGAAATGTCTTCGACGTTCCCACCGCGCGGTCCGCGTCGCCCGCAGCCAACAGTTCCTTGGCCGGTGTCGCGAGTTCGGCATCCAACCAGTCACGAAGCACGGCGATACGACGCTTTCCCGGAGGATCCTCGTCGAGCCAGTCCCGGGTGAGGCGACCGGCACCGAGCTGCAGGGAGAACGCCACGTCGGGATTCTCGTCGCTGCCGCTGGTCAGTTCCAGCGATCCGCCGCCGATGTCGAGTCCGAGGATGCGCCCGGCGCTCCAGCCGTACCAGCGGCGCACGGCCAGGAACGTCAATCTGGCCTCGTCCACGCCCGACAGGGTTTCCAGGGCCACTCCGGTCTCGGCGAGAACCCGCGCGAGAACGTCGTCGGAGTTGTAGGCGTCGCGCACCGCGGAGGTGGCGAACGCCATCAATTCACTGCAACCCGACCGAGCGGCGATGGCGGCGAACTCACGCACCTCGTCGACGAGCCGATCGGCACCCGCAGGAGTGATGTTGCCGAACGCGTCGGTGTTCTCCGACAGGCGCAACGTCGCCTTGCTCGAGCTCATCGGCGTCGGGTGTGCGCCACGGTGTGCGTCCACTACGAGCAGATGCACCGTGTTGCTACCGACGTCGAGCACCCCTAATCGCACAACCCCACGGTACTGGGTCTACCGTCGTCGTTTGTGACAGCAGGTCGTGAGCAGCAGTCGTTCGCTGCAGAGGTCGAGTTGGATTTCCCGCGAGAATGGGTCGAGTTTCCCGACCCCGACAATGCCGAACATGTCATTGCCGCCGATCTGACGTGGCTGTTGTCCAACTGGACCTGCGTCTTCGGTACCCCCGCCTGCCAGGGCACCGTCGAGGGTCGCCCCGACGACGGATGCTGTTCGCACGGCGCGTTCCTGTCCGACGAGGACGACAAACGCAAGCTCGACGAGTCGGTGAAGTTGCTCACGCCGCAGGACTGGCAGCTGATGGACAAGGGTCTGGGCAAGAAGGGATACGTCGAGTACGACGATCTCGACGACGAACAATCTTTGCGTACGCGCCGCTACAAGGGTGCGTGCATCTTCCAGAACCGACCCGGGTTCGAGGGTGGCATCGGGTGCGCACTGCATTCGATGGCGCTGCGCAAGGGCATCGAGCCGCTCGAGGTCAAGCCCGACGTGTGCTGGCAGTTGCCCATCAGGCGCACCCAGGATTGGGTGACGCGGCCCGACGGCTCCGAGATTCTCAAGACCACCATCGGCGAGTACGACCGACGCGGTTGGGGCGAAGGCGGACTCGATCTGCACTGGTACTGCTCCGGCTCACCCGACGCGCACGTCGGAGCCAAGCAGGTGTTCGAGTCGTACAAGCCGGAATTGACCGAGCTGCTCGGCAAGGCTGCGTACGAGGAGTTGGCGTCCCTGTGCAAGCGTCGCCGTGGCCTCGGTCTGATTGCCGTACATCCGGCCACTCGTGAGGCCCAGCGCCGGTAAGTGCCTCCGGCAGTGGTGTGGTTAAGTGCCGCAGGGGGCGCTTAACCACACCACTGCGCGCAGGCTCTACCCCTCGAGCTTGTAGCCCAGACCGCGCACGGTGACGAGATGCTCCGGCTTGGCCGGGTCGGTCTCGATTTTCGACCGCAGTCGTTTGACGTGCACGTCGAGAGTCTTCGTGTCGCCCACGTAGTCCGCACCCCACACTCGGTCGATCAACTGGCCCCTGGTCAAGACCCGGCCGGAGTTGCGCAGCAGGTATTCGAGCAGGTCGAACTCCTTGAGCGGCAACGTGATCTGATCGGATCCGACCATCACCACATGCCGTTCGACGTCCATCCGCACCGGCCCGGCTTCGAGCACTCCGGTGTCGGTGCCGCCGTCGACCTCGGCGTCACTGCCGCGGCGCAGTACGGCGCGGATACGAGCGATCAGCTCACGAGCCGAATACGGCTTGGTGACGTAGTCGTCGGCACCGAGTTCGAGCCCCACGACCTTGTCGATCTCACTGTCACGCGCGGTCACCATGATCACGGGAACGCCTGAGCGCGAACGCAATTGCTTGCACACGTCGGTGCCGCTCATTCCGGGAAGCATCAGGTCGAGCAGCACGATGTCCGCGCCGGCACGATCGAATTCGGCCAGAGCCGACGGTCCGTCGCCGACGACGGTGGCCTCGAACCCCTCTTTGCGGAGCAGGAAGGCCAGTGGATCGGCCAACGACTCTTCGTCTTCCACGATCAGAACGTTGGTCACTGATTCTCTCTTTCTGTAACCGCGGCGTCGTCTTCTTCTTCGAAGTACGCGGGGATCTGGAGGGTGAAGGTGGATCCGGTGCCCAGCTTGCTCCACAGCGAGATGCTGCCGTTGTGGTTGGCTGCGACGTGTTTGGCGATGGCAAGGCCGAGGCCTGTCCCGCCGGTGGCCCGCGACCGAGCTTTGTCGACGCGGAAGAATCTCTCGAAGACGCGTTCCTGGTCCGCCTTGGCGATACCGATTCCTCGGTCGGTGACGGCGAACGCGACGTTGGAGCCGCGCAATGCCCTACTGACCGAAACGGGCGAACCGTCGGAGGAGTACGCGATCGCGTTCTGGATGAGATTGGCGAGCGCCGTCACCAGTAGCGCCTGGTCGCCGAGTACTTCGAGCCCGCTCGGGTGGTCGGTGGTGACGGAGATGCCCGCGTTCTCGGCAGCGAGTTTGGACCGGTCCATCGCCTCGTTGACGACGGTGTCCACGTCCACCACTTCCAGGTCGGGCAGTTTCTCGGCCCCCTGCAGACGCGACAGTGCGATCAGCTCGGTCACCATGTTGCCCAGGCGCTTGGATTCGGCGACGACCTTGCCGCCGAAGTGCCGGACGGAGTCGGGATCGTCGGCGGATTCGAGCAGCGCCTCGGCCAGCAGGCTCATGGCACCGACCGGTGTCTTGAGTTCGTGACTGACGTTGGCCACGAAGTCGCGACGCGTGGCCTCCATCCGTACCTGCTCGGAATCGTCGTCGGCGAAGAGAACGACGAACCGTCGGTCCTCTTTGCTGAGAAGTCTCGCGACGCACCGGACGGCGATCTTGTCGCGGCCGGGCCGGGGGGCCTTTGCACTGAGATCGACTTCGACGGGATTGCCGTCGGACAGCACTTTCGTCGCCGCGGCCCACGCCCGCTCGTCGATGGAACGGTTACGCACCAGGCCGAGCTCCTCGGCCCGAGGATTCGACAACACGACGTCGTGAAATTGATCGACGACGGCGATACCGCTCTCCGACGCCAGCACGATGAGGTCCAGGACCTGCGACATCGTCAATCCGGAGGTGGCGCGGCGACGCTCCGAGTGTCGAGTGTTGAGGTACGGGATCAGAACACCGCCGACGAGGTATCCCACGAAGGCCGCGGCAATTGCCAGTAGTACGGCCGATGCAACACTCACACCGGAATCGTACGTTCGATGGACGGCTCACATACGCAGGGTGCAGGCATTTCCCTGGTCGTCATAGCCCTCGTCGGCAGTGTTCTTCGTTCGTTCACCTGCAGTTTCGACAAACTGCCGGTTTGTGCGTGGCGGAGTTACTTACCGCCCTGGTTTGCCACGGCAGCCGCACCCGCAGCCGCTGCTTCCGGATCCAGGTAGGTGCCACCCGGATTGGTCGGCTTCAGCTTGCCGTCGACCTCGGTGAGGTCGTACTGCAGTGGGATGCCGGTGGGGATGTTCAGTTCGGCGATGTCCGCGTCGGAGATCTCGTCGAGGTACTTCACGAGTGCACGCAGCGAGTTGCCGTGTGCGGCGACGAGCACGTTCTTGCCGGCCTTCAGATCGGCGACGATCGTCTCCTCGAAGTACGGGATGAGCCGTTCGACGACGTCGGCGAGGCATTCGGTCAGCGGAACGCTGTCCAGGTCGGCGTAACGGGGATCGGCATCCTGGCTGAATTCGCTGCCGACCTCGATGGCGGGTGGCGGGGTGTCGTAGCTACGACGCCACAGCATGAACTGCTCGTTGCCGTACTTGTCCTTGGTCTCGGCCTTGTTCAAGCCCTGCAGTGCGCCGTAGTGCCGCTCGTTCAGACGCCAATCGCGCACGACGGGGATCCAATGCCGCTCGGCCGCGTCGAGCGCGAGGTTCGCGGTGCTGATCGCGCGGCGCAGCAGCGAGGTGTACAGCAGGTCGGGCAGGACGCCCGCCTCGGCGAGGAGCTGGCCGGCGCGCTTACCCTCGGCCTCGCCCTTCTCGGTCAGTCGCACGTCGACCCAGCCGGTGAACTGGTTGGACGCGTTCCATTCGCTCTCGCCGTGACGAAGCAGAATCAGGGTTCCGATACTCATGTGGTCAGTTTCTCATGCGGGACGCTGGGGAGTGGAGCCTGCGGAACGACCTAACGCTGGGGGTCGTGGCCCGCGTGCGACGAGCACGCCGACGACGACGATCATGACGACCGCGGTGAGGGTGATCGGGATGGGAATGATCGGGTCGAACAACACGAGCACGGCACCGACCGGAACTGCGATGTTGACGACGCGATCCGCGTGGGCGCGGATGGCGATCAGCCAGACGCCGAGGACGAATATCGCAATCGGCACCGTGACGGTGAACGACGCGGCGACGTCGCCGAGCTTGCTGTGTTCGGTGAGCACATCGATCTCGACCTCGATGCCGGCCGAGAACGCGCCCGCCGCGGCGAAGATGAAGTAGTGCGTGTAGCCGTAGATCAGCGAGTTGCCGAACTTTCCGATGGCCCGGTGATGCGGCGGCCAGAAGTAGATCCACCACAGACTCGCGGTGACGACGAGGGTGAGGACGGAAATCGAGATCAAGGGTGCCAGCGCCGTCTCGTCGTGCAGCGCTTCGATGATGGCGTTGGCCGATGCGAGCAGACTCTCGCCGAGCAGTATCAGCGTGAACAGCCCGTAGCGTTCGGTGATGTGATGCGGGTGCCATGGCGTCGACCCGCTGCGTTCGGCGATCAGTGGAACCGCCATTTCCGCCGCTGCCAGGACGAAGAACAAGACGACGGCGGCTGTGCCGTCGAACAGCACCAGCCAGAGAATCCACAGAACTTGAACGCCCGCAATGCCTGTCGCGTATGTCAGTGCGGTCTTCTTGTAGTCACCGGTCCGAGACGCTCGAACCCATTGCGTCACCATCGCCACGCGCATCACGACGTAGCCGAGCACTACGACCGCAAAATCCTTGTCCACGAACGCCGATTCGACTCCGGCGGCGAGCACCAGCACACCGGCCATCTGCACGACGGTCAGCGTTCGATACAGCCAGTCGTCGGTATCGAAGGAGGTGGCGAACCACGTGAAGTTCATCCACGCCCACCAGATCGCGAAGAACACGAGGGCGTAACTGAGCAGACCGTCGGCGACGTGGTTCTCGGTGAGCGCGTGATGGAGTTGCACCGCCGCGATACTGACGGCCACGACGAACACGAGGTCGAAGAACAATTCGAGTGGACTCGCCGCGCGATGCGGTTCGTTCGGATCGCGCGGACGCATCTGTACCAGCCGGGCCGTGGAAAGATTCACGAAGGCAGAGTAAGGCATCCGATTCGCGAATGTTGTCGTGATTGCGTTGCCGTAGTTGCCTTTACGGACATTTCGGGCAGGGTCGACGGTATGGCGTTGGCGATTCACGGAACCTCCCACCCTTTGTGACGACCGCGCGCCGGGGTTCCGCGCATAGCGGGGGTGCGAGGTCCGGAGAAAGGGTGTGAGGTTGCGGGACTAATCCCCCAGCGCCGCCCCGATCTCGCCGACCCGAGCGCCCACGCTCTGATCAACCTCTTCGGTGTCGACGAAATAGCGCCGAAACACCGAGCGCATCAATTCGATGACCTCGATGTGTTGCCTGATCGCAACAGCCGCCGACCGTTCCTCACCATCGGCCAGTCGCTTGAACTTCGCACCCAACATCTGAGCTGACGGAAGGGTGCCGAACGCGCGGGTATCGACTAGCCACTTCGTCTTCTCCAACATCTTTTCGAGGTGCAAAACGTACTCCGCGCAGACTCTGTCGCATTGAAACGCGACGCCCTCTGGAATTTGCAGCTGACCCGACTCAGCATTCGAAGCAAACTCCTGCCACCTCAGCATTGCGACGCCGAGTTCATTCGACTCTGACCCCACTGTGCCCCCCTATCGGCTCGACGGCGGCAACGATGAGCGAAGCGCTTCTCCAACGCGCCCGATCTCGACACAGGGATCGCCCTGCGGTTCGCGAGAGGCGCGCCCGTCGAGAATGAAGTAGACAATCCCCCCAGCCACTTCGTAAGCGAGACCGCAACTGACTTCGTCGTAGTTCGCAGTTCGCTGGAACTGAACAGCTCCGGAGCTATCGACCACGGCAAACTCGTCGAACTGGTCATTCGTCTTCAAGTACGCGAGATCGTGGTCGGACGAGAACACTCCGAGGAAATACCAAGAACCCGGGTCGGGGTCTCTCCAGGAGCAAATCTTCCAATCGAGGGATATCGGGGCGTCTCCGAACAAATTCGTGGTCTTGCTCCCCACATCCAATCCCGCGGCCTCGACGGCATTGTCCGGGATGGTGCATGGATCCCAGGGCTCGGTGGCGATCGGCGCAACGCTGGTCGACGTCGGCAACGCAGCATTCGGTGCACTCGGCGTCGACTCACCACATCCGGCGACCAGCATCATCAGTCCGACCACACCCGTCACCCAGCGCCCTGTTGCTCTCACAACTGGTTGGACGCGGCGAGCCCCGACTCGGTTCCCCGGCAACCTCACACCCTTACTACCGACTGCGCGCCCCCGCTCACTCGAGAGCAAGGGCGCGCAGTCGACAAATGCTGTGTGAGGTCACCACCGAGCGGACATCAGCCGCAGTTCGACGGTGCCGGCTCCCCTCGGAATCGTGCGTCCACGTACGCGTAGGCCTCGGGCAGTCCGACGATCGATCCGCTGAAGTGCTCGGCGAGTGGATACGCCCGGAACTGCACGGTTGCCCCGGCTGCACAGTAGCGGTCGACCGTCTCCTTCACCGGCGCGTAGGGGGTGATGAAGTCGTTGATGCCGTGCCAGATGTACACCGGGGCCGTGGGGACGCCGTCGTAGTCGACGAGACTGTTCTTCTTCAGTACCGCCTGCGCAGAGGGCAGGGACGCGATGTCGACGTTCGACAGATCTCTTGCGCTCTTGAACGCTCCGCCGATGATGATGGGGCGCCTGCATTCGTTGCTCACGCGATCTCGCAGGGCCAGGCCCGCTGCATTCAGGTTCTCCGAGACGGGGAATTCCGTCGGGTATTCACGTTCGAGTCCGAGTGATGCCGCGAGTGCCATTCCGAAGGCGGGGTGGGGAATCGCGCTGTAACCCAGGTTCTGTGCGATCAATCCCAGGTCGGCCGGGGTTCCACCGTGCACGCTGGCCACGATGTTCAGCTCCGGCGCGTAGGTGGGTGCCATGGCACCGGCCCACGAGGTCGCCAGTGCACCTCCCGAGTAACCCAGCAAAGCAACGGGACTGTCCTTCAGCGGCAACTGCTCGAAGTTCTGCACGGCCCGCACACCGTCGAGCGTCAAACGACCTTCGTACTCCGCGGCTCCGTAGGCTCCGGTCGGGCCGAGGTAATCCGGCACCGCAACCGCCCAACCGCGGGCGACCATACCGACGTACAGGCTCGGCGCTTCACCGATCTCGTACGTGAAAAGACCATGCGATGGTGCACATTTGACGCCCAGGGCATTGATGACGGCTTGATAGGACACCAGTGGGGTTCCCGCGCCCTTGCCTCGCGGCATCAGCACGGTCGTCACCGCGGCGACGGGTGCACCTGCGGAGTTGGTGGACCGATACTTGAGTTGCCAGATGTCGGTGTTGGGGTACATCCAGGCGTCGGCCCGTCGGCTGGCCAGGATGTCACCCGGCGCGTGATCGGCGATGTCGGCCGGTGCCGCGTAGAAGACGTCCGGATCCGGGGCCGTCGGCGCGGGAGCCGCCGAAGCTGTTGTTCCCACTGCGAACAGGGACGCGCAGAGTGCCACCAGGATGGACCCCAGGGTAAAGAATTTTCGGATCACAGCGAGCCTTTCGGGTGAGCAAAATCGAAGATCACGGGACTACGGGAAGAGAGAACTGGTTGATCGGATCCGTCGAGGACACGGTGACGTCCGCTGGGCCCGGCCCACCTGCGAAGGACGGATCCGACGCGGTGATCTCGACGGCGACGCGGTGACCGCGGTCGAATCGATGGACGATGCTGGGCAGCGAGATGGTCACCGGTTCACCGGATCCGGTGAGTACGGCGGGTGCGAGAAGTCCGTGAATCGGGCTCCGCGCACCGTCGGGTGCTACGTCGAGCACGGTGACGAAGACGGTCGCGGGACCGGACACCGTGGGACCGATGGACAGTTCCGGTGCGCCGACGACGTCGATGGGTTCGGTCAGTGGCGGCGTCGTCCAGTTCGCGGCAGAGCCGGGTAGCGAGACCCGCGGCACGGGCAACTCGGCCGCGAGATTCGGCAGTCCGAACGTGGTGGGTATCGGCGCACCTGCACCCCGAATCGTCTGCGTCCACACTTCGTTCGACGAATCCCCCTCCGCCAGTGATCCATTCGACAAACGGAACGTGCGGCGAGCACCGACGGGAAATGTCTCGGATTCGACGTAGGCCGGCGACGCGACACCGGTATAGGGCACCCAGTCCCGGAAGTAGGTGAAAGCCGGTCCTGGGTCGACGTCACGATCCTTGAGGTGTCGGTCGAGCCAATTGCCCACCAGTGCCGCTTCGTGCTGAGTGAACGGGTCGGGGGCCTTGATGTCGAACTCACCCGGATAACCCTTGCGATCGTTGTGTCCCCACGAGTGCCAGACCATGGACGTTTCCACTCCCCGCGCCCGCAGGGCCTCGAATGTAGCTGCGGCCTCGTCGAGACTGAACAGCGAATCCTTCTGCCCCTGCGTGAGCAACACCGGCACATCGACTCGATCGAGATAGTCGACGGGCGAGACATGACGCATCGCCGCCAGAGTTCCCAGGTCGGGTTCGCGATTGGCCGTGAAGGCGGACGCGGCGTCGCACACCCACTGGGCGTAGTTCGGGCACCCCTGTGCCCGTGCCGGATCCACGGCGTATCCGCCCGGTCCGGTCAGAACGGCACCGGCGGCCAGAAATGCCGAACCGAACACGCTCTTGACCGGCCCGACGGATCTGCGGCCGGCCCCGTCCGGTGCCAACGACCGCGCCAGATCGTTCCAGGTGATCATCGACGCGACGGTGTCCAATCGTGGATCGACCGATGCCGTCGCCAATCCCGTTGCGCCGGCGTAGGAACCGCCGAGGTAGCCGACGCGCGGGTCACCCGGTGCGTCGAGGCGAACGACATCCAGTGCGGGGGCGGCCACCGTCCGTGCGGGATCGGTGAACACCCCGCCGCTCGCACCGGCGAGATAGCCGATCAGAGCCGATGCGGCCATGCCGTCGTAATCGGGATCGGCGAAGTAGATCTTGCATGTCGAGCCGCCGAAACCCAGAGCCGAGTACGTCAGAACCACGTAGCCGTGAGTGGCGAATCTGGCAGCGGCACCGGCCTGGTCGTCCTTGGATCCGCCGAAACCGTTGCTGGTCAGAATGGCTG
Organism: Rhodococcus sp. Leaf233; assembly: GCF_001426165.1. NCBI lineage: Bacteria > Bacillati > Actinomycetota > Actinomycetes > Mycobacteriales > Nocardiaceae > Rhodococcus > Rhodococcus sp. Leaf233. The sequence goes on along the minus strand of NZ_LMRO01000001.1, from coordinate 685,783 downwards.
GAGCTCGGTGGTCCGGTCCCAGCCCGACAGGAACGTACACATCTCCGACGACGGTGCAGTGCTGGTCGTGTTCCGGCCCCACTACGACGTCGAAGTACCGAGTCTGCACCGAGAAGTCGCCGAGCGTCTGCGGTGCCAGGACCGGAAGATCCGCTGCATATCCGGGCGCGGAAGCCGCGACCAGTGCCGTCGTCACAGCAGCGACGACGGTTGCCAGTCGTCTCATCGGAGGCAGTTCGTCGGCGGCGCGACACCCCGGAACCTGTTGTCCAGGAATGTCAGTGCCGCGGGAAGGCCCTCGAACGCAGCCTGGATGTGCTGCGGTGCGTGCACGACGTCGAACTGCAGTGTGGCACCACTCGCGCAGTACCGAGCAGCAGTGTCACGCAACGCACCGATCGGAATGAGCGGATCGTTGTCGCTTCCCCACAGCAGTGTGGGTGCCGTCGGCACACCCGCGTACTTGACCAGACTGTTCTCGTCGATGATCTGCTGCGCCTCGGGGCTGTCCACCAACGACGTAGTGGTCGAGACCGCCAGCGCGCTCTTGAAGGCTCCGGTCGCAAGGATCACCGGCGTGCACGCATTCGACACCTGATCCTTCAACGCCAGACCGGTGGGATTGAGCTGCGCGGTGATCGGCAGGCGATCCGGGTATTCACGTTCGAGTCCGAGGGCGGCCGCGAACGCGAGACCGAATGCCTGATGGGGCTGAAAACCCAAGGCGCGAGCGATGTTGTCCAGATCCGCAGGCACACCTCCGGCTGCGGCACCCACGATGTTCAGCTCGGGTGCATAGCTGGGAGCGAGCGCCGCGGCCCACGCCGTCGCCATACCGCCGCCGGAGTAACCGGCCATGCCTACCGGGCTCGCTGCCAAACCGAGTTCCGGCACGCGCTGTGCGGCGCGGACGCCGTCGAGCGTGATCTGTCCGCCCAACTTGGCTGCGCCGTACGCACTTTTCGGCCCGAGGTGGTCCGGTACCGTCACGGTCCATCCACGCATCAGCGCGAGGTTGAGGAATTCGCGTTCCTGCACACCGGTCGTCGGGTCGGCACCGAACAGGGACTCCGACGGTGCGCACTGCAACCCGAGCGCGTTGACGAACGGCTGATACGACAGTAGAGGCCCACTGGGTGCGCGGTTCGTCGGTGCCAGAACGGTTGTCACTGCGGCGATGGCGTCGCCTCGGGAATCGGACGACCGGTACTGGAGCTGCCAGATGTCGGCACCGGGATACAGGGGGCTCGAAAACCGCCGACTGGCAACGACATCGCCGTTGTTCTTCCCGTTCAGGTCCGCAGCCGCCGCATACAACGTGCCGGGTACCGGGGCCGGATCACCGGGCGCAGCCGACGCATGGGGAGCAGATACGAACAACAGCGACATCAACCCGACGACGAGTGTCGAGGTCACGAGGGTGCGAAACATGGTGTAACTCTTCTCGATTTCGATCGGCCCGAACTCCTGGTCCGGGTGAGACATTGTCGGATACTGTTGCGGAACAATCACTTACGAATATTCACGGCACACCCTGGGAGACCATCGACGAGCTGCGTTCGACGACGCCGCGGGGCAGCGCGGCCGCGAATGCGGTGGCCACCACCATGGTCGCGGCCAGCCCGAACAACACCGTCCGCTGAGACGCCAGATAGTCCGCGGCAACCGGCTCCGCAGGAAGCAGACCGAAGTACAGGGCCCCGGACACCGCGGTTCCCACAGCCGATCCCACTTGTTGGACGGTCGGCAGAATTCCCGATGCCGAGCCGATGGCATGCGGGGCCACCCCCGCGACGATGGTGCTCTGCAACGGCGCGATCACCGACCCGAGACCCGCGCCGAGTACCCCGAGCGGCGCGACCGCCCACCAGGGAAAGCCGGCACGGTCCAGATATTCGGTGGTGACGCCGAGAACGAGCAGAGCCAGTCCCATGGCAGCCGCGCCGGCCGCAACGACGCGAGAATCCCAGTGGTGGAACGAGATCGGCGCGCTCACGGAAGCGAGCACTGCCCCGAGCGCGAAGGGAACAGTGATCGCACCGACCGTCGACGCGCTCTCACCCAATCCGGATTGCAGTGTCACCGACATCGTCAGAACGAACCCGGTGAAGGTCCCGTACACGAGAGCCGATACTGCGCATCCCACGGAGAATCCTCGCTCACCGAAGACGCCGATGTTCACCATGACGTGTGCTCCTGCAGCACGTCGACGACGCTCCCACATCGCGAACCCGGCCAGCGTCGTCAGACCGAGCGCAGCCGCGGGCAACGCTGCGGCGACACTCGAGCTGATCATGACGGGACAGACGATCAGCAGGGCCCCGATCGACCACAGGACGGCACCGACCGGGTCGAACCGCCCGCCGTGTCCGGCCGGGACCTGCTCGGTACCCGATGCCACGAACCTGCGGCCGAGAACGACCGCCGCCGCCGCGATCGGGACGTTGATCAGAAACAGTGCTCGCCAACCGGTTCCGAGGATGTCGAGGTGCAGCAGCGCTGCGCCGATGGACGGCCCGGCGAGCCCGGCCAGCCCCGCGGTGCCACCGTACAGCGCGAACGCGGTGGTGCGCCGCGTGCCGGAGTAGGCCGCTGTCACGATCGCCACCGTCTGCGCCGACATCGCCGCTCCCGCGAGCCCCTGCAGCACGCGAGCGAGGACGAGCAGTTCGACCGTGGGCGCGTAGGCGCAGAGCACCGATGTCACGGCGAACAGCGCAGTGCCGGTGACGAATACCGTTCTGCGCCCGAACACCTCACCTGCGCGCGCCATCGTGAGCAGCGCGCAGGCGAAGGCGAGCAGATACGCCGTCGGGATCCAGACCTGCTGGGTGCCCGACGCGTCGAGGTCACGCGCGATCGTCGGCAACGCCACGGTGACGGCGGTGACGTCGATCATCTGCATCGTGACGGCCAGCAGGCAGGCACCCAGCGTCAGCCACGACCCGCGGCGAGGGAGCGTCATACCCTGCTGACGTCCGGAAGCTCGTGGGCCAACACGTGAGCCTCGGGTGGCTGTGGGATGTAGTCGCCCTTGTCGACCACGGCGGCGTAGATTTCGGAGATCTTGGAGAAGTACAGGTCGATCGAACGATCGGCCTCGTCGGTGCCCGGGTACAGGAACTCGACGCCGGTGTGGTCCTCGAAGCGGTTGATCCACATGAAGACTTCCTCGGAACTGCCGCGGTTGCCGTACAGACCCGCTCCCGCCGCATCCAATTCGGCTTCGCCCGGCAACTTGCGAACGTCGACGTACGAGATCATCGGCGCGGTCCATCCCGGCTGCGTCGTGATTCCGTGTTCCGGCAAGGCCAGCTCGAGCACCCGGTGGTACGAGGTGTTCGCCAGCAACTTTCCGGAGTCGAATGCTGCCTGTGCGAGCACTGCGAGGGTACGGAACGTCGGCTGCTCACCGAGGTCGAATTGCACCGGAATCAGGCTCGAATACCACCCGATCGACGCGAATTCGCCCGGGGTCGCCCGCGTGCTCTTGGGCGTCAGACCGAGGTAGCTGCCCCGGCCGGCGAGCTCGTACTCCGCCAGCGCTGCGGCGGCGAAGATTCCGCCGATGAACTTGACTCCCACGGCTGCACACGCCTCGTCGACTGCCTGCGCGGTGGCACCGTCGAACAACGGGAACGAGCTGTGCGAGGTCCGCGTGTAGTCGATGCTGCTGCGTCCCAACGGAAGTGGGAACGTCGGCAGATCGCCCCCGTTGTCGGTGACCAAGTCGATCCAGGTCCGAACCGCAGGGCTCTCGAGAGTTGTCGCGTCGCTCTCGAGGCGTTCGCGCTGGCAGTACTCGAGGTAGCTGCCCGGGGTGAACAGGCCGTCGGACTCCCCCGTCACCGCGTTGCGATAGAGCTGGCGCAGTTCGTAGTAGGTCAGGGCCTGCGAGATGCCGTCGGTGTCGAGGTGATCGACCGCCGCGTACACCACGAAGTGATCGTCGTGTTCGATCGTTCCGAACGAGAAGCAGTCCCAGCTCTCGGGACCGGGCGTGCTGTCCTGCACGTGACGCCGAATGGCCTCGGAGTCCGCAGGCGTTCCGAAATCGGTCGCTTCGAGCGCGATGTCGGCGACGTCGACGAGGTGGCGCGTCGAACCCTCGGCCGTCGTCGAGAACCAGCTACGGAACGAATCGTGTCGGGTGACGAACGTGTTGAATGCTCGTCCCATCGCGGTGCGGTCCAGCGTGCCTTCGATCTTGAACGTCACCAGGCACAGCCGGGAGAATCGGAACGACGATCCCCGGTTGCGGTAGGCGGCTTCGAGATACGCCTGCTGGATGTGCGAGGGCGGTGCCGGGTGAACGGGCGCAGCCGCGGCAGCAGCTCGTGAGGCGACGGTGGGTGACCACGTGGTGAGCGGTCCTGGAGCGGGCTTCCACTCGTCGATGAGTCCGAATGCGACCACGACACAACCTTTCGAAGGAGACAGAGCGATTCGACGCGGCGAGGTGCGTCGGAGGGGCCAGTGCATCACCCGGGCAGAGGCCGAGAAACCCCGTCGACGAGCATTTTGGAAAATTGACAACGATTCGCGGGATATCTGTGTCAGAACTGAAGGATCGTCAACATTGTTGTCGACACCAGTGATCCGCATTACCGTCCAAAGGCACATCGCGCTCGCCGGAGATTTGTCGTGCGTGGCTCCCACAATGTCAGGAACCGTTGATGCCCAGTCGATTTCGCCTCGGTCAGGCGACCTTGTCGGCGCTGAGTGTGCTCGCTACCGCCGTCGTTCTCCTATCGATCACGACGGGGTCGGCTTCCGCCGACACCGTCTCGTCGGTGGTCGGCGTCGAGGGAGTCGCCGACCGACGAGACATCGTGTGGGTGCATTCGGCAGCCATGGACCGCGATATCCAGCTCGACGTATTTCGGTCGGCTCAGCCCGGTTCACCCACGCTCTATCTACTCAACGGGGCGGCGGGCGGTGACGGGGGAAGCAGCTGGTTCGACCAGACCGACATCGCCGGCTTCTTCGGAGACAAGAACGTCAATGTGGTGGTTCCGCGGGGCGGCGCTGCGAGCTATTACACCGACTGGTTGAACGACGATCCGGTACTGGGCCGAAACATGTGGTCCACCTTCCTCGGTCGCGAACTTCCTCCGGTGATGGATGCTCTGCTCGACGGCAACGGGGCCAATGCGGTCGCCGGTATATCGATGGCAGGCACGTCCGTTCTGCAGTTGGCCATCGCCCATCCCTCGGTGTATCGATCCGTCGCCGCGTTCAGTGGATGCGCACGCACCAGCGACCCGGTGGGTGCCATGTACGTCAGGTCCGTCGTCGAGGCCCGCGGCGGTGGGTCGACCGCCAACATGTGGGGACCACAGGGCAGCGCCGACTGGATTGCCAACGACCCCTACGTCAATGCCGAGGGGCTGCGCGGCATGGCCGTCTACATCTCGTCCGGAACGGGAGCGCCCGGTGCGTTCGACGTGCCGGGCGGCCCCGGTATCGGCAGCGATTACGGCAAGCTCGCCCAACAACTCGCCGTCGGCGCAGTGATCGAAGCGACGACCGATGTGTGCTCGCAACAGATGCAGAAACGGTTGCAGGAGTTGAACATCGAGGCCACCTACAACTTCCGACCCAACGGGACCCATTCCTGGGCCTACTGGCAACAGGATCTCCACGATTCGTGGTCGGTGATCGCACCGTCGTTGGGGCTGCCGACCGGCCCGTCCTGAGCCGTGCACTCCTCGAGCGATGACGAAGGAAAAGCGATGAACCGAACCGACGTTGCGGGCACTCCGGCTCTGGCTGCCACCTGGGCCCGCTCACCGTGGCCACTGGCAGACATCATCCGGGCCAAACGTGGCCGGACCGTCTCGGTCGTGCTGCCCGCTCTCGACGAGGAAGAGACCGTCGCCGGCGTCATCGCCTCGATGACTCCCCATCTGGGCAGCCTGATCGACGAGCTGGTGGTGCTGGATTCGGGATCGACCGACCGCACCGCGGCGCGGGCCCGCTGCGCCGGTGCCACCGTCGTCTCCAGGGAGGCCGCCCTACCCGGCACACCCGTGGTTCGCGGCAAGGGTGAAGCGCTGTGGCGCGGAGTGGCCGCCACCTCGGGCGACCTCGTGGTGTTCGTCGACTCCGATCTGGTCGATCCCGGTTCGCACTTCGTTCCCTCCCTCGTCGGTCCACTGGTCATGTCCGACGACGTCGAGTTGGTCAAAGGCTTCTACCGTCGGCCGCTGACGATCGGTGACACCACCGACGAGGACGGCGGCGGCCGCGTCACGCAGCTGACGGTACGTCCTCTACTGACGGCGCTTCGGCCCGAACTCGCCGGCGTCTTCCAACCGTTGGGCGGGGAATACGCCGCGACTCGTCGCCTCCTGGAAGCACTTCCGTTCGCCCCCGGCTACGGAGTCGAGATCGGTGTACTGCTCGATACGTGCGACCGGTTGGGTATCGGCGCGATCGGCCAGGTCGGACTGGGAACCCGACGGCATCGAAATCGGCCGACGTCGGAGTTGGCTGTCATGAGTCGGCAGATCATCGCCACGATGTTCTCGCGCCTGGGCCTGAGCGATTCCGGAGCCGGGTTCACCACGTTCTCCACCACCGGAACTCAGCTCTCGATGAGCGTGGCACCGTTGTCTCTCGTCGACCGTCCCCCACTGACCACCCTGGACGAATACAACCGCCTCACCCGATGCCCGGCGATGAGTCTACCCGGCTGATTCGAGCGCGGTTCCACGACAACCTCACACCCCTGCTACCGACTGAGCGCCCATGTTTGCGCCCGAGGAGGGTCGCGCGGTCGGAAAAATGGGTGCGCACTATCGAAACGTCTGCGCCACAACACAACACCCCGCCCCACTGAGTGTGGGACGGGGTGTTGTCGTGGAACGGAGTATTACTTTCCGGCCTCCGCGGCCCGCAGATCCTTACGAAGAATCTTGCCGGCCGCAGACTTCGGCACGATGTCGATGAACTCGACGCGTCGGACCTTCTTGTGCGGGGAGACGCGCTCGGCGACGAACGCGATGATGCCCTCTTCGTCGATCGTGGCACCCTGCTGGCGGACGACGAACGCCTTGGGGATTTCCTCGCCCTCGTCGTCGAGAACACCGATGACGGCCGCGTCGGCGATTTCCTCGTGCGTGAGCAGCAGCGCCTCGAGCTCCGCCGGGGGCACCTGGTAGCCCTTGTACTTGATCAGTTCCTTTAGGCGGTCGACGATGTAGACGACACCCTCGTGGTCGGCGACGGCGATGTCGCCGGTGTGCAGGTAACCGTCGGAGTCGAGGGTCTCCGCGGTGGCGGAAGGATTGTTCAGGTATCCCGCCATCACGTTCGGTCCCTTGACCCACAGCTCGCCCGGCTTGCTCAATCCCTCTGTGGGCAGCTCGATTTCCTCGAGCGTGCCCGGGTCGACGAGCTTGTTCTCGGTGTTGGCCAGTGGCTGGCCCACCGAGCTGAGCGGCATGTCGTCGCGATCGAACGGGATCGCGTGGCTGACCGGGCTGAGCTCGCTCATGCCGTAGCCCTGACGCACCCGCGTGTTCAAGCGCTTGGCGACGGCCTTGCCGAGCTCCTCGTCCAACGGGGCCGCGCCGGAGAAGATGGTGTGCACGCTCGAGAGGTCGTACTGATCGATCATCGGGTGCTTGGCGAGCGCGACGGCCACCGGCGGGGCGATGAACAGGTAGGTCAGCTTCTGGTCCTGGATGATGCGCAGGAACTCGACGAGGTCGAACTTCGGCATCGTCACCAGATGCGCGCGCAGCTTGAGGGCGATGTTGAGCAGCACCGTCAGGCCGTAGATGTGGAAGAACGGCAGCAGCGCCAGGATCGCGTCGTTGCTGTCGATGCCCACGCGCGGTTCCATCTGGGCCACGTTGGCGACGAGGTTGCGGTGCGTGAGGATGACGCCCTTGGGCACACCCGTCGTGCCGGACGAGTACGGCAGCACGGCAACGTGCGTCGCCGGATCGAACGAGACCTCGGGAGCAGGCGCGCCCTGGGTGAGCAGGTCCCGCAGACTCGGGTGGCCCTCGGCACCGTCGAGCACGATGACGTGATCGGCGTCGATACCCACCTTGTCCGCGGCGGCCTTGGCCTGCGGGTACAGCGGGGAGACGGTGAACAGGAACTTCGCGCCGGAGCCGGTGAGCTGCTTGGCGATGTCCTCGGCGGTGTAGAGCGCATTGATCGTCGTCGCGGTTCCGCCGGCACGCAGAATGCCGTGCAGCACCGAAGCGAATGCGGGGACGTTCGGCGAATGCAGTCCGACGACGTCGCCGACCTCGAGCCCACGGGCAGCGAGCGCCCCGGCGATCGCGTCGACCTGGCCGATCAGGCTCTTGTAGGTGGTGACGTCACCCGACGTGCCGTCGATGAGCGCAGGCTTGTCCAGATCGGACTCGGCGATGGACCCGAACAGGAAGTCGTAGACGCTCAGATTCGGGATCTCGACGTCGGGAAAGGGACTGCGGAAGCTCATGGCTCTCCTTCGAAAAACTGCGGCAACAATGATCGAACCTTACAGTGAAAGCGGTCACATCGGACAGCGACCCTACCGCTGAGTCAGATGGCGAAACCGTCAACTCCTGGACGCGTACGGTTTGCCCGCCGCGGCCGGTCCTCGCACGTGGCCCACCAGGCCGGCGACGGCGAAAATGGTGACCACGTACGGCAGCATCAGCATGAACTCGCTCGGCACCGGGGACCCGATGATGCCCAGTACGTTCTGCAGATTCGACGCGAATCCGAACAGCAATGCGGCCAGGGTGGCGCGCACCGGATCCCATCGGCCGAAGATGACCGCGGCGAGTGCGATGTAGCCGGCACCTGCGGTCATCTCCTTGCCGAAGGCTCCGACGGACCCGAGCGTGAAATACGCACCGCCGAGCCCGGCGATGGCACCGGCGAGGCAGACGTTCCAGAACCGCGTTCGGGCCACGTTGATTCCGACGGTGTCGGCGGCTTGCGGATGCTCACCGACGGCACGTAGTCGCAGACCCCACTTGGTATGGAACAGACCGAAGAACACCAGGGCCACGGCGATGTACATCAAATAGACGATCAGTGTCTGTCGAAACAGCACCGGACCGAGGATCGGAATCTGCGAGAGCACCGGAATGTCGATGCGCGCGAAGCGCGGTGGCGAATTCAGCGTCTCGGCGTTCTTGGTGAGCACCACCGAATACAGGAAGCTCGTCAGTCCGACGACAAGCACGTTGAGCACCACACCGACGATGACCTGATTGACGAAGTAGCGAATCGAGAACACGGCCAGCAGAGACGCCGTCAGTGCGCCTGCGACCAGAGCGGCGAGCAAGGCCACGTAGGTCGAACCGGTGATCGACGCGATGACGGCGCTGACGAAAGCCCCTGCCAGCAGCTGCCCCTCGATGGCGATGTTGATGACGCCGACACGCTCGGAGATCACTCCGCCCATCGCACCGAAGATCAGCGGTGTGCTCAAAGCGACTGCGCCGATGAGCAATCCGGGTACGGGGATCGTCTCCCCGTCCGCGGCCCACGCGAGGAATCCGAACACGAACAGCACTGCGAACACGGCGAGCAGCCACAGCGGCGTCGACCGATAACGCGACGCCAACAGCGCCGCGTAGCCGGTGATGACGGCCAGTAGTACCACCACGACCAGGCCGGCGCCGTACGACGGTACGCCGACGGCGGGCAGTGCGAAGAAGTCGTCTTCCGAGGCCAGCGCGAATGTACTGGTGCCCGAGCCTTTTCGGACCACGAACAGCACCAACGCCAGCAGTGTCACGACCCCGAGGATCGTGGGCACCTTCCAACTACGACCGAGGACCGTCTCTGCGGGTGAGTCGACGGAGGTGGTCACAGTGCACCCACCTTCGCGGTCTCGGCTTTGGCGAGTTTCTCTTCACCGGGTTTGGGCAATCGGAACACCGCTCGCACCAACGGCGGTGCGGCGATGAACAGCACGATCACCGACTGCACGACGAGCACGATGTCGATGGGTACGCCCTCGGCCGCCTGCATGGCGAACCCGCCGGCCTTGAACGCGCCGAACAGGATTCCCGCGAAGAAGACGCCCCACGGTTTGGATCGCCCGAGCAGGGCCACGGTGATGGCGTCGAATCCGATACCGGCGTCGATGTCGGCACTGAAGCCGGTGGTGACCGTACCGAGCACCTGAGCGACGCCGGCCAGGCCGACGAGAGCTCCGGAAAGGATCATCGCGTAGAGGTAGATGCGGTTGACGTTCATTCCGGCGACGCGTGACGCGTGCGGGTTCTCACCGACGGCACGGAATCGGAATCCGAGGCTCGATCGTTCGAGCAGCCACCACACCGCGACCGTCACGAGGATGACCAGCACGAACCCGAGATGCAGGTTGTACTTGTCGCCGAACAGCTTCGGGAACACGGCCGTCGATTCGATGGGGGCCGTCTTGGGATTGTTCGATCCCGGAGCCTGCAGCGCACCGGGGGTACGCAGCAGGTACGAGATGAGATAGAACGCAACGTAATTGAGCATGATCGTGACGATCACCTCGTGAGCACCGGTGCGGGCCTTGAGAAATCCGGCGATGCCGCCCCAGACCGCGCCGCCGACAACGCCTGCGACGACGGCCACCAGCAGATGAATGCCGGCGGGCAGGCTCACCCCGAAACCGACCCAGCCCGCACACGCGGCGGCGATGAGCATCTGGCCACGACCACCGATGTTGAACATACCGACTCGAAAGGCAAGGGCCACACCGAGTCCGGCGACGATGAGCGGTGTCGCGAACGTCAACGTCTCGGTCAACGGCCGGATGCCGTTCTCGAACCCCGGACGACGGAAGTTGTACACCGACCCCTGGAACAGCGACGAATACGCGCCGGACACCGAATCCCAGATCGCCGTCAGCATGTCCGACGGACGGGAGAAGAAGTAGCCTGCCGATTCCTGGACGCCGGAGTTGGTCGCGGCAATGAGGACGGCTCCGACGATCAGCGCAAGCAGGACCGCGAGAACCGAGATGATGGCACTGCCGGTGAAGATCTGCCGAAGTACGACATGAGCTTTCGACGGCTGCTCGGTCTCACTCACCGCGCTCGCCGCCCATCATCAATCCGAGTGTTTCGCGGGACGTATCCCCGGGGACGATTCCCACGATTGCTCCTCGATACATGACGGCTATGCGGTCGGCCAGTGCGGCGACCTCGTCCAGTTCGCTCGACACCACGATGACCGGGATCCCGGAATCCCGGGTGGCGACGATGCGCTTGTGTACGAATTCGATGGATCCCACGTCGATTCCGCGAGTGGGCTGCGCGGCGACGAACAGTCGCAGATCGCGGCTCAGTTCGCGTGCGAGCACCACCTTCTGCTGGTTACCACCGGACAGGCGTCCGACGGCGGTTCCGATTCCCGGTGCCCGCACGTCGAATTCGGTCAGTTTCTCCGACGCGAACGTGTCGAGATACTCCCGCTGTACCGCTCCGCGCCGCACGAACGGCTCGCTGATGGAGCGGTCGAGCATCAGGTTCTCGGCAATCGAGAACTCCCCCACCAGGCCGTCGACGGTCCGGTCCTCGGGCACGAACCCCACGCCGGCGTCGAGCACCTGCTGAACTGTCGCCCCGACGAGAGAGCGGCCGTCGAGGGCGATCTTTCCGGATACGTTCTCCTGCAAGCCGAGTAGCGCCTCGACGAATTCGGTCTGCCCGTTGCCCTGCACGCCGGCAATGGCGAGGATTTCTCCCGCGGCGACCTCGAGACTGATGTCGTCGACGGTCTTGTTGCCCTGGGCGTCGAACACCGACAGGTTCTCGACGACCAATGCTGCAGCACCCGGCTCGGCCGGTTCCTTCGAAACGGTCAGCTGCACATCACGTCCCACCATCAACGCGGCGAGTTCGGTGTTGCCTGCCGTCGGCTTCGCTTCGCCGACGACCTTGCCGAGCCGGATGACGGTGATCTTGTCTGCTACTTCGCGTACTTCACGGAGCTTGTGGGTGATGAACACGATGGTGGTGCCCGACGCCGCAAGTTCCCGCATGATCCGCATCAGATCGTCGGTTTCCTGCGGCGTCAGCACGGCCGTGGGCTCGTCGAACACGAGCACCTTGGCTTCTCGAGAGAGCGCCTTGACGATCTCGACCCGCTGCTGCACGCCGACGGGGAGATCGTCGACGAGAGCATCGGGGTCGAGGTCGAAGCCGAACCTCGCGGATATTTCTCGTACCAGCTTTCGTGCTGCCACGAGGTCGAGTCGTCCACCGAGCGAGGTGGTTTCGTTGCCGAGCACGATGTTCTCGGCCACGGTGAACACCGGAATCAGCATGAAGTGCTGATGCACCATGCCGATTCCTGCAGTCATCGCCTCGCCCGGTCCGGCGAAGTTCTGCTCGACGTCGTCGAGCAGGATCTGGCCCTCCTCGGCGCGGTACAGGCCGCTGAGCACGTTCATCAACGTGGACTTGCCTGCGCCGTTCTCACCGAGGAGGCAGTGGATCTCGCCGGATTCGACCGTCAGATCGATGTGATCGTTGGCGATCAACGAGCCGAATCGTTTGGTTATACCGCGAAGTTCGAGCTTCATATCCCTTTACGACCGAGGCTACTTGGGTGCCGACGGCGATTCGACGGTGATGGACCCGTCGACGATGCCGGCCTTGATCGTGTCCAGTTCGCCCTGCAGCGCGGGGTCGACCTGTGACTCGAAGTCGTGGAACGGCGCGATGCCGACGCCGTCGTTCTCGAGCGTGCCCACGTACGGGCTGTTGTCGAACTTGTCTGCACCGGAGTTGGCCACTACCTCGTCGACACTGGTCTTGAGGCCCTTGGTCACCGAGGTGAGCAGCAGGTCGCCGACCGACGGGTCCGACTCGAAGACGTCGGCGTCCGCACCGATCAGTGCGACCGGACGAGAGGAGTCCCGAATGGCCTGCGCCGCACTCTGATAGATGGGTCCACCGACCGGGAAGATGACGTCGGCGTTCTGGTCGATCAGGCCCTGGGCGGTGTTCTTGGCGACCTCGTTGGCGGTGAATCCACCGGTGAACGAGCCGTTCTGGGAAGGCACATCCCAGCCGATGACGCGGACTGCCTTGCCCTTCTGCTCGTTGAAGTAGTTCACACCGTCGGCGAAACCGTCCATGAAGATGGTGACGGTCGGCAGCTGCGAGCCGCCGAAGGTGCCGACGACTCCGGTCTTGCTGTAGCTGGCGGCGGCGTAACCGGCCAGGAATGCCGACTGCGACGCGTCGTAGGTCAGCGGCTTGACGTTCGGCAAATCGATCGAGGAGTCGTCGATAATCGCGAAATCGATGTCGGTGTTGGCCTCGGCCGCGACCTTGGTGGCGTCGGCCAGGTCGAATCCGACGGTGACGATCAGGTTGCAGCCCTGATCGACGAGGTTGTTGATGTTGGGGGCGTAGTCGGTGGGCGACGCGGACTCGACGGTGCGCGGCTCGACGCCGAGCTCGCCTGCAGCCTCGGTGAGTCCCTCGAATCCGAGCTGGTTGAACGACTTGTCGTCGAATCCGCCACTGTCGGAGACCATGCAGGGCAGGAAGTCACTCGAGCCGCCCCCGCCCGATCCTTCGTTCTCGGGTGCGGATCCACAGCCTGCGATCAGGGCGATGGCACCGAGCGACGCGACGCCGCCGAGTGCTGCCTTCCGCGTACTCGTGCGGGTAACGAATGACAAGATGTCCTCCAATATCGATGTGTGTTTCGTCTGTTTCGGGACGGTACTCGCGCGAACCTGGGTGCGCAGGATTTCACTCAGGTATCGGACTCGGGCGTGACCTTGCCGGGCAAGGTTCCGCCTTCGCCGAGTACCCGTGCTTCGTCCTCGCGCACCATCACTGCCGGGCCCGCGGCGACCACCGATGGATTCGACGGCGTACCGGGCTTGAATACGTTGAAGAATACGTTGAGCACCACTGCGACAATGCTTGCGGCACTGATTCCGGAATGGAACACCGTGACGAACCAGTCCGGGAACTCGTCCCAGAAGTCGCTCGCAACAACAGGAATGAGACCGAAAGCCAAGGTCACCGCCACGATGACGACGTTGGCGTTGTTGTCGTAGTTCACCTTGCCGAGGGTGCGGATTCCACTGGCGGCGACGGTTCCGAACAGGGCGATTCCGGCACCGCCGAGCACGGGCAGCGGAACCACGCCGACCACCGCCGCGAGAACCGGCGAAAGACCCAGCAGCGCAAGCACGCCGCCGCCCAGGGCGACGACGAAGCGGCTCTTGATGCCGGTCATCGCAACCAGTCCCACGTTCTGTGCGAACGCCGTCGCCGGGAACGTGTTGAAGATGGGGGCGACGGCCGAGGAGACCATGTCTGCGCGCAATCCGTCGCCTACACGTCGGGAGTCGACGTCGGTTCCGACGACCTCTCCCACGGCCAGGATGTCGGCCGTGGTCTCCACCATCACCACCAGGATCACGATCGTCATCGACACGATCGCACCGACGGCGAAGATCGGCGAGCCGAAGGCGAACGGGGTGGGCACCGCGACCACCGCGGCGTCCCCGACGCCGCCGAAGTCCGTCTTGCCCACGATCAGTGCTGCGATCGTCCCGACGACGAGCCCGAGCAGGATGGACAGGCGCGAGAGCACCTTGATCTTGGTCATCACCAGCACCGCGAGAAGGGTGAACATCGCCAGTCCGATGTTGCCGGGGTCCAGGTACTGGGGGTTCGGCGCACCGCCCACCATCTCCTGGCCGGTGATCCAGCGTGCGGCGACCGGCATCAGCGACAGCCCGATGACGGTGATGATGCTTCCGGTCACCAGGGGTGGGAAGAAGCGGACGATCTTCGAGAAGAACGGGGCGATGGCCAAACCGATCAGCGCGGCCACCAGGACGGCCCCGAGGACCGTGCGGAGCCCGGTTCTACCGTCCTCGGCGCTGCCGATGATGGTCAGCACCGTCGACACCGATGCAAACGAGATGCCTTGCACCAGCGGCAGTTGCGAGCCGAAGAAGGGAACTCCGACGGTCTGCAGCACGGTCGCGACGCCACTGACGAGCAGCGCGCACGAGATGAGCAGCGCTTGATCGGCCCCGGACAGTCCCGCTGCTCCGCCCACGATGATCGGGACGGCGATGACACCGCCGAACATGGACAGAATGTGCTGCATGCCGTAGCCGAACATCTGCAGCAGCGGCGGGCGAGTGTCCTCGGGCCTGGTCATGACCTCAGGCTAGGAACCGGACGTTACCGAGGGCAATACCCAGCCGTTTCCGGCGAGTTACGGATGTTCCGGCTCGTCGCTGCTGCCACTGGCCACCAGGTGCTCGAACGCCTTCAGATTCGCGAGCGATTCACCGCGTGACACACGCCAGGCCCATTCGCGCTTGATCGACTCCGCGAAACCCAGCTCGAGCAACACGTTGAAGTCGCCGTCGGCGGCCTCGAGGGTCTGACCGAAGATCCGATCGAGTTCGTCACCGTCGACGGCGCGCAACGACATTCGGCCCACCAGGTAGATGTCACCGACCTTGTCGATCGTGTAATGCACTCCGTACAGCCGACGGTTGCGACGCAGCAGGTATTTGTAGACGCCCTCGAAGTTTTCGTCGGGCTTGCGGCAGACGAACGCCTCGATGCGCACCCCGTGGTGTCCGACGGTCAACATCGTCGTCGTCTTCAGTTTGCGTTCCCCGGGCAGTTCGACGGTGAACACCTCGCCGCGCCGCGTGTAGTCCAGTTCGCGATCCTTCAGGACCCGGTCGATCAGTTCGGCGGTTTCGCTCATGCAGTCACTGCTCCCGATCTGCGCAATTTCGACAATCCTCGGACTCGTCGCGGCGAGAATTCACTGGGTGCCTCGCCTCGATCGAAGTGGAATCGGGCCTGCCGGTAGCTCTCGATCAGGCCGTCCGCGGTGTGTTCCCACGAGAAGTTTCGCGCATGGAGCGGTGCGGCAATTGCCATCTCGGACAACGCCGCTCGATCGACGAGCATCGACGCCAAGGCGTCGGCCCAGTCCGTGATGCGGTGTCCCTGCACCAGTCGCCCGGTTTCACCGGATCGCACCGCGACACCGAGCCCGCCGACATCTGCTGCGAGAACCGGTGTTCCACAGGCCTGGGCTTCGATCGCCACCAGACCGAACGATTCGTTGTAGCTCGGCACCGCCACGAGATCGGCGGCTCGGTACACCTGCGCCAGGCGCGCGGACGGCTGCGGCGGCATGAACGTCACGTGCGGGGTGATCCCGAGCGTATCGGCCAGATCGATCAGACTGTCGGGTCGGTCCAACCCGCTGCCGGACGGCCCGCCGACGATCAGGATCCGCAGCGGCATGCTCGGATGTCGTTGCAGCACTTCGGCAGCCGCTGCGACCAGAACGTCGGGGGCCTTGAGCGGTTGGATCCGCCCGACGAACGCGACGACGGCCTCGTCCTGCGAGAGTCCGAGTGCGGCACGTGCGGCCCGCTTGTCTCCCGGATTGTATTGAGCCAGATCGGCTCCCGGGGCAACCACGTCGATCGACTCCTGCCGAGCCCCGTAGATCTCGACGAGCGATTTCGCTTCCTCGGTGGTGTTGGCGATCAATCGATCGGCCTCGGCGACCACCTGCTGCTCACCGATCTGACGGGCCGCGGGCTCGGGTGCATCGCCTTGAGCCAGGGACGCGTTCTTGACGGCGGCGAGAGTGTGCGCCGTGTGCACCAACGGCACTCCCCAGCGGTCACGTGCCAACCACCCCACCTGACCCGACAGCCAGTAGTGCGAATGAACCAGGTCGTAGTAGCCGGGCTCGTGCCGAGCTTCCTCGCGGAGCACCCCGGCCGCGAACGCACACAGTTGAGTGGGCAGGTCGTGTTTGTCCAGACCCTCGAACGGCCCCGCGACGATGTTGCGTACCAGCACCCCGGGAGCGGCCTCGACGACCGGCGCGTCGCTCGACGACGTCGCGCGGGTGAATATCTCGACCTCGACGCCGCGTTCGGCCAACTGCTTGGCGCTCTGCAGTACGTAGACGTTCATTCCCCCGGCATCGCCCGTTCCGGGCTGCGCCAGCGGGGAGGTATGCAAGGACAACACAGCGACCCTGTTCAGCCGGCGTCCAGTCACTTCTTCAGCGTGCACGCCTCCACATTACGTCGCCACGTCTGCCGCTTCGCACGGCCTGCGCTTTTGCTCACCCGTCCAGACCGTCGACGAATTCGCTCACCTCGCCGAGAAAGCGCTCGGGATCGGCGACGAACGGGCCGTGGTCGACGCCGTCCCAGTACGACGCGCCGGCTCCGGGAATGAGGTCCGCGGCGTGCCGACCGGCCGAGACATCGACGACGGTGTCGTCGGTTCCGTGCAGCACGAAGGCGGGGACATCGAGGTTGCGCAGCAGCTCGTCGTGGCCGACGGCCCGATCGAACAACGCGGCGCGAACCCTCGGCCGGGTGGACAGGGTCAGCCCGAACAGGGCCTGCGCCTCGGTGCCCTTTCCCTCGACGGGGCCTGTCAACGCATTACCGAAACTACCCAGCGCCTTGATCGCGATACGCGGTTCCTCGGCCATCGCCCCGGGAATTGCCGCCCGCATGGCCGTGCCCACCCGTCCGCCTGCCTCGCCTCTGCCGATACTCGTGATCGCGCCCACGAGCACGATGCCCGCGATCGCGTCCGAGCCGTGAGTCGCGAGATAATCGCAGATCACCAGCCCGCCGTACGACCACCCCAGCAGCACTGCGCCCGCCGTGATGTTCTCGGCGTCCAGCACCGCGGCCACGTCCCCGGCCCAGATCTTCGAGTCGTCGTATCCGGCCTCGGGGGCATCGGAGTAGCCGTGGCCACGCAGGTCGACGGCGACGACGCGGTAGCGCGACGAAAGATCGGCCAGCAGCCCGTCGCCCCAACACGCCGAACTCTGCGCCCACCCGTGCAGCAGAACCAGCGGTCTCGCCGCCGGGTCACCGGTGACGCGGTAGACGATGTTCGTTCCGTCGATGCCGGTGGCCTGCCGAACCGGTCCTGCTGCAGGGGTGCTCATGTGGGGTCAACTTACGCGGCTGCTCGGCGCATCGAGGCCAGTGGATCCGAGTACAGGGAACTGAGCGAAACCACCGTTGCGGCGAACTCCTGCACCCTGTCGCCGAATCCGGTGACCCGAATGTCCCTGCGCGGCAACGTCGAATTGGCGGCGAAGGCCTCCCCCACGTGCGGAATCCCTGCGGGATACGCCGTGAACGCCTGGCCACCGAGTACCACTCGATCCGGATTGAACATGTCGCGTAACAGGGCGACCGTCCGACCCAACGTGACGGCCCGTTCGACGAGCAAGTCCCTGGCCGCCTCCGAGCCGTCGGTCGCGGCTCGGTACACGGCGGAGATAGTCGGCCGGGCTCCGCGGGCTACGCTCGCGAAAATTTTGCGGTCGATCGCCGCGGTCACTATCGCGCGATCGCTGACGGCCGCTTCGAGGCAGCCCCGGTTGCCGCAGCTGCACAGCACCGACGAGCCGGTGGGCAGGTGAGCGATCGACCCGGGTCCGCTGGACGGAGTGTGCACGCGGCCGTCGATCGTCAGCGCCATGCCTGCGCTTTCGCGTGCATAGAAGTAGAGCGAGGTGCCGGTGCTGCTCGACGGAGCAGCGGCGTCCGATACGCGGGGCGCGAGCAGAAGTTCCGACGCCGCCATCGCTTCGACGTGGCCGGAAACAGAGATCGGTAGCCCCAACCCACCGCCGATGACACCCGCCACCTGGGCGTTCTCCCAGCCCAGCCGCGGATGATCGACAGTGCCCGTCGTCGTGTCGACACGGCCGCCGAGGGCAACCCCCACCCACAGTGGGGTGCGCCGATGCCATCTGCCGGCGAAGGCCCCGGCGCTGCGGGTGATCGAAGCGAGCGCTGCATCGGCGGACCCGCTCGGCGTGGGAATCTCCACAGCCCCCAGGATCTTTCCGCGCGGGTCACTGACGATGATTCCGGTGACGACGGCACCGATATGGATCCCGATGGTCGAGAACGGCTCGTGATTGACCTCGAACGGCACGCGGGGTCGTCCGATCGCACCGGCGGCCGTGAGGTCCGCGCGCTCGCGCAGCAATCCGACGCCGAGCAGAGCAGACACCTGACGATTGACCGTGGCAATGCTCAAACCCGTTGTGCGCGCAGCACTGTCACGCGAGATCGGGCCCTCGACGCATGCGACCCGCAGTACCGACGCCGCGGGACTGTCGGCAATCCGAAGATCGGGCGCGACGAGCTGGACCCGCGATCGCAGCGGGGCGTGGGAGGTGGACCGCGCCGGCGAGCGCAGCGCGGTGGGGCGAGAGTGGTGGTGCAGCGTGGATACGGACATCCGTCGTGTTCCTCAGCAGTGGAAACCTCCGTCTCGTGTAAGACGTCGACGAAGGTGCGAAGTGATGCAGGTCAAGGGGTGAGGCGGACCGGGGAGGTCCACGTCACGCGAATCGACTGCCCGTAGCGCGAGAAGGCTAGAGACAGGTTCCTTGGCCGAGACAACACAATTCCCGAGGAAGCGGGAGGCGAGACCCGAGGGACGCGGTCACATAGGTGACCCGCATCGCGGTGGTCTCGCTGGCGGACATGAACCCAAAATTAGCACTCGAAGCCCGATTGTCCAATCGGGCCCGTCCGGATGCGCTGTTTCTCCCGAACTAGAATTTCTCCATGACCTCGCCCGAACACATCGCACCCGATACCCGCATCGCCGTCGTCACCGGAGCGAGTTCCGGCATCGGCGCGGCCACCGCGCGCCAACTCGCCGCCGACGGATTCCACGTCGTCATCGGCGCACGCAGGCTCGACCGACTCGAAGAACTGGCCTCGGAGATCGGCGGCACCGCCCTGGAACTCGATGTGACGGACGAGGATTCGGTGGCCGCCTTCACCGCCGTCATCCCCCGCGTCGACGTCCTGATCAACAATGCCGGTGGCGCGAAGGGATTGGCCCCGGTGATCGACGCCGACCTCGACGACTGGCGCTGGATGTGGGAGACCAACGTTCTCGGCACACTCCGCGTCACGAAAGCGTTGCTGCCCAAGCTGATCGATTCCGGAGACGGCCTGATCGTCACCATCACCTCCGTCGCGGCATTCGAGGCCTACGACAACGGCTCGGGCTACACCTCCGCCAAACATGCTCAGGCCGTACTGCATCGGACGCTGCGCGGCGAGCTGCTCGGCAAACCGGTGCGGTTGACCGAGGTCGCACCGGGTGCCGTGGAAACCGAGTTCTCACTCGTCCGCTTCGACGGTGACGCGGCCAAGGCCGACGCGGTCTACCAGGGCATCACGCCGTTGGTCGCGAGCGACATCGCGGAGGTGATCGGCTTCGTCGCCTCCCGCCCGTCGCACGTCAATCTCGATCAGATCATCATCAAGCCACGCGATCAGGCCGGTCCGGGGCGCTTCTCCCGTAAGTAGTAGTGCGCTGCGCGCAGTGGTGCGGTTAAGTGCCCCCTGGGGTACATAACCGGACCACTGCTGTAGGCACTCACCCAGCGGGCGCAGGTGCCGTTGTCGTCGCGGGTGCCGTTGTCGCAGGCGTCGTCGTTGCTGGTGCCCCGCCGGCAGGGAGCGCCGACATCGACTCCCACGTCGACCAGTCGATGGCCCAGTCGTACAGGTCACCGTCCGCTGCGGAGAGGTCGATGCGGGTGCCGGTGACCTCCACCGGGTCGCCGTACATCGCCGTGCCGAAGTACTGCTGCGCGTCCTCCGTCGAGAGGTTGATACATCCGTTCGTGACGTTCGATGCGCCCTGCACGCCGGTGGTCAGTGGGTTGGCGTGGATGAACTCGCCGTTGTTGGAGATGCGCACCGCCCAGCGTTCGCGCACGTTCTCGTAGAACGGCGGGTTCGACATCAGGAAGTCCTCGTGCTTCTCGGTGACGACGTGGATGCCGCTGCGGGTGACGTTGCGATCCTCGTTGCCCTCGCCGTAGCTGACGGGAATGTCCATGATCGTCGCGCCGTCGCGGACCACCTGCATGCGGTGGCTGGTGGCGTCGGCGACGACGACCTGACTGCGTCCGATGCTGAAGTTGAGGGTGACGTCGTCGGCCCCGTAGGCACCGTCGCCGTAGTTCACGCCGTAGAGCTTGGCGTTCACCGAGACCGTCGTGCCGGGCGTCCAGTAGTTGGTGGGACGCCAGTGGATGCGCGAGCCGTTGTCGTCGGGGAACCACGCCCAGGCACCGGGCGTCGGCGGGTTGGTGGTGACGGTCAGCGCCTTCTCGACGGCTGCCTTGTCCTCGATCGCCGAGTCGAACTGCAGGATGATCGGCGCTGCAATGCCGACTTCCTGGCCGTCGCCGATGTTGGTGCTCACCGAGGTACGGCTGTCCGGTTCGACGGTGGTGAAGCTGCCCTCGATCGGCACGGTCTTGTTGTCCGCGCCGACGGCGGAACCGGACCACGTGTATTTCACCCCGTACCCGAGTGGCTCGGTGACGGCGTAGGACGCGTTGTCGGGTGCCAGTGCCCCCTGCACGACCTTGCCGTCCGGGTTCGTCAATTCGACCTGGGTGAGCGTTCCGTTCGTCACCGACACCGAGATCGGTGCCACCGGGCTGACGTCGGTGGCACCTTCGGCCGGGTTCTGCGTGATCTGCGCGACGGGCGCTGCCTCGGTCGTCGGTGCCGAAGCACCGGGGCTTTTGTCGCCCGATCCGACGGTGCAGCCGGCTACTAACGCAACCAGTGCGACGAGCACGGTGACCAACCACACCATGCGCGTCCGTTTTGTCTGTTCTACCTGCTCATGCACGTTGTCCAACGTACCTGCGTCTGCGAACTACCCCACATTTCCCACTGTTTTTGGGGGCAGTCTCACAGCGAACCGTCGACGACGAGTCAGAGCTTCTGCGAGCGCAGCTCGTGTCCCTTCGACGTCAGGCAGCGGCCCGAGTCCAGGTTCCAGTCCCAGCCGTGCAGGTTGCAGGTGAGCTTGTTTCCCTCGACGATGCCGAACTTCGTCAGGTCCGCCTTCAGGTGCGGGCAGCGACGTTGAATTTCGTAGCCGCCCATCGTGATGGTGGCGGTGTCGTCGTGCGCCTCGGAGAACCAGCCGTCCGCGTAGGCGATGCGTTCGTCGGTGAGGCACTTGAAGAACGTGTACAGGAACTCGTTGTACCCGCCTACGCGTCGGGCCCGGAACCGGGTGGACAGGAAGATCGAGTTGACCCAGTCCGGCTCCTGATCACGCACTGCGGTGCGTACGAGTTCTGGCGGGATGGTGAAGCTGTAACGGAATTTCTCGTTCGAGATCGGTTCTCGGACAATCCTTTTCGGGAAGTCCAGCACAACTGTCTCGTCGCCCATCGTAATTCCGACGGGGTAGCCGATGCCGTCGCAGATCAGATCCGTCTGCGCCATGATCGGCTCGAACAGTCCGCGCAGCGGCTCGAGCAGCGGCTCACCCTCGGCCGGTGCCCAGCCGGCCTTCTCGGCTGCGATGACCGACGCCTGACGCTGGGCGTAGGCCTCGATGTAGTCGGCTTTGCCGGTGGTGAAGATGGCTTCGGCGTCGGCCGTGGGGATGGGATGCTCGTGGGACTTCAGATCCGAACCCTCGAATGTGGCCGTCGTGCCCGGAATCATCAGCAGACCCTTGTCGTGGCCGTGCAGTCGCATCTGCTCGAGAAACACCATCTGGTCCGGGAACACGTTGGCCGGGTCGCCGTAGACGTCGTTGAGCGAGCGCAGTTCGTCGTCGAGGAAACACGGCGGGCCCGCGGACGGAATGACCCAGGTGGAGCCGACCTGCTCGATGTACTGACGCGCACGATCCATCTGTCGCTGACGTTTCTGGATACCGAAGTTCCGCTTCGCACGCGAGACCATGTCGTAGACCATCGGGTACCAGATCGCGCCCGAGTACTGCAGCATGTGGACGTCGACCGGACCGAACTGCTCGGTCATCATGTCCAGGTCCACCGGCCGCGCGTCGTTCATGTTGAACGCGACGGTCTTCCCGTCGGACACCACCAGGCCCGAGTCGCCGATCGGGCCGTCGGCAGGCGCGCGGAGCGCGATGATCATGATGTCGAGATCACCCTTGGGCCCGGTCAGCGTGTGCTTGACCGAGTCGGTGGTCTCGTAGAACTTGTGGAAGCCGAGCTTCTCCAGCTCGTGCTTGAGATCGAGCACCGGGTAGTCCGGCAGCAACACCGTCGCGTCCTTGTTGACGTGTTCGGCCAGGTTGCGGGGATCGAAGTGATCCTTGTGCAGGTGCGAGACGTAGAGGTAATCGCAATCACCCAACTCGTCCCAGTCCAGGCCCGAGTTGTCGGGGAAAGGGAACCACGACGCGTAGAAGGACGGGTTCACCCACGGATCGCACAGGATGCTCCCCGCCTCGGTCCGAATATGGAATCCCGCGTGCCCCACGCTGGTGACCTGCACTGACTTACCTCCTACGAGCCGAACTCTCGAATCTCCATCGTATGCGCCGTTTCGAGCGTCCCTAACCCAGAGCGCAGTTGACGAGGTCACACTCGGG
Organism: Rhodococcus sp. Leaf233; assembly: GCF_001426165.1. Taxonomy (NCBI): domain Bacteria; kingdom Bacillati; phylum Actinomycetota; class Actinomycetes; order Mycobacteriales; family Nocardiaceae; genus Rhodococcus; species Rhodococcus sp. Leaf233. The sequence continues at coordinate 662,333 of NZ_LMRO01000001.1, read as the reverse complement.
GGTCAGCGTGACCCCGTACTTCTCTCGCACACCGTCTCGGACGTGCGCGGCAAGAGCCATGATGTCCGACGCGGCGGCCCCACCCCGGTTGGTGATCGCGAGTACATGTTTGGTCGACAGGGCCGCGGTACCGCGGCCGAACTCGGTGCCGTAGCCCCGCGGGAATCCCGAGTTCTGAATGAGCCAGGCGGCCGGAATCTTCGTGCCGGCCGGGTCGGGAAAGCTCGGCGCGTGGGTTGCCTGCTCCGGCACCTCCGGCAACACCGGGTTGAGGAAGAACGACCCCACGCTCCACGTGTCGTGATCGGCCGCATCCAGCACCATTCCACGCTCACCGCGCAGCGCGAGCACTGCTGCGCGTACGTCCGGCACCGGAACGACGTCGCCGATCTGCACATCGAGCCGCTCCGACAACGCGGCATAGCGCACCGGCAGCGATTCGGTGGTCTTCTTCAGCGCGAACGTCACGTCCAGAATCACGTAACGCGACGATCGCTTGAACACCGACGACCGATGCGTTCCGAATCCGCACTGCTCGGGCGTCCACACCGAGGTCTCCTGCGTCTGCCGGTCGTAGACGGTGAGGCTGTGCAGCAATTCCGACGTCGACGCGCCGTACGCGCCGACGTTCTGAATGGGCGTCGCGCCCGTCGTTCCAGGAATCCCCGACAGCGCTTCCATCCCGGACAGACCCGCATCGATCGTCGCCTGCACGACGGCATCCCACTCGACACCGGCGTCCACGGTCACCCGCTCGCCGTCGATCTCCAACCGCGAGCCGGTCACCCGAACCACACGGCCGTCGAACCCGTCGTCGCCGACGACCAGGTTGGATCCGCCGCCGATGACCAGCACATCCGTCCCTGCACGGTCCGCGTCACGCACCAGGGAGACCAACTCGTCAGCGTTCGTCGCGACGGTGAATTCACGGGCTGGGCCGCCCACCCGGATGGTGGTGAGTTCGGAAATTGCAGTAGGCACGGACTCTCACGCTACCGGTCGCGCACGAACGTCCTCAGTCACCCGGTAACCTGCGGGGATGCCTCGCCCTATTGAGCACAGCTCGACTGTGCCCGCCTCCGCCGACAAGGTCCACGCAGCGCTGACGTCCGAGCAGTACTGGAAGGACCGCATCGAGCAGATCGGCGGCCCCGGTGCCAGCTTGAAGAGCGTCACCGTCGGCGACGGCACCATCGACGTCGTCATGGCCCAGTCGGTCCCCGAAGAAGAGCTGCCGTCCGCGGTCACCGCCTTCAAGAAGGGCGACCTCATCATCGAACGCACCGAGAGCTGGGGACAGTTCGACGGCACCCACGCCGCGGGCACCTTCGGAGCCACCGTCGAAGGAGCACCCGCGCGCATCACCGGCACCACCAGCCTCGACGGCAAGGGCGAGACGACCACCGTCGCGCTGGCCGGCACCACCGAGGTCAAGGTCCCCATCTTCGGCGGGAAGATCGAAGCGATGATCAGCGAGCAGGTCCTCGCCCTCATCGACAACGAGCAGGACTTCACCGGTAACTGGATCGCCGCGCAAGCAAGCAGCTGAGCCTGGTCGTTCCGCAGGCTCCACTCCTGGGTAACCTGGCGCACTATGGCTCGCCGAATGAACTACTCCGCCCGGTTCACCCACTCGACGCAGCAGGTCTATGCAGCGCTGTCCAGTCGCGAGCACTGGGACGCGCGCATCGAGGAGATGCGTAAGTATTCGGAGAACGAGCTGAAGAGCTTCGAGGTGTCCGACGCCGGAATCGACATCGTGATGCACCACGTCATCCCCCGTACCGAACTGCCCGACATCGCACAGACGGTGATGAAGAAAGACATGGTCATCACCCGCAACGTGCATTTCGACGCGTACGGAGAAACCACGGCGGGGCACTACGACGCGTCGATTCCGGCCGGACCCGGCTCACTGAAGGGCACCACGTCACTGTTCCCCACCAACGGTGGCTCGACGCTGCGCACGTCCTCCGAAGCCAAGGTGTTCCTGCCGTTCATCGGCGGCAAACTCGAGCAACTGATGCTCGTCAACCTCATCGACCTGTGGCGCGGCGAGGGCGAAGTGACCGCCACCTGGCTCGAGAAGAACGCCTAGCCCTGAACAAGCCTGAGGGTGTCATCACCCGCGGCACCACCGGCATCAATCGGTTGCGTCGCAGCGACCGGTGGTTGATGCACGATCCCGATGTCCGACGCGTCCTGCGCGAATCACCGGACCCCCTCGTCGTCGACCTCGGGTACGGGGCGATGCCGAACACGACTCTCGAACTCGCGGGCCGACTTCGAACCGTCAGGCCCGATCTCCGAGTCACCGGTCTGGAAATCGATCCCGCGCGGGTGGTCGAAGGAAGCGGCGGCGTCGAATTCGCCCGTGGCGGTTTCGAGTTGGCCGGACTGCGACCGAATCTGGTGCGGGCCTTCAACGTGCTGCGGCAATATCCCGAGGACGCGGTTCCCGGTGCCTGGCACCGCATTCTGTCGGGCCTGGCACCCGGCGGCCTGTTGGTCGACGGCACGTGCGACGAACTCGGTCGACGCTGCGCGTGGGTGCTGCTCGACGCCGATGGGCCGCGATCTCTGACTCTGGCCTGGGACCCGTTCGATATCGAGATGCCGTCGGACATCGCGGAGCGGCTTCCGAAAGTGTTGATACACCGCAACATCGAGGGCGAGCTGATCCACGATGTGCTCCGCCGAGCCGACCGCGCGTGGTCGGTCTCGGCACCACTGGCCCCGTTCGGCCCCCGACTGCGTTGGCGGGCGGCATTGAAAGTGCTTGCAGAGCAAGGACTCCCGGTAACACTCCCCCGCCGCCGCATGCGAGACAACGTGCTCACAGTGCCCTGGTCGACGGTCGCCCCGAGGTGACCGACCCTGCTGCGAAAGAAAACCGCATGAAGCCACCTGGCCCTCTCACGGTGAGGCCGTGTGTGCGCGACGACCTCGAGGTCCTCGAGCAGTGGCGCACTGTGGATCCAGTCGAGTGGGTCGATTCGGCTCGCCTCCACGAGGATATGGCATCGGGCAATTACCGGTTCGAGTGGATGTGGCTGGCCGAACGCGCCGGTCGTCCGGTCGGGCGCGCGGTGTGGTGGGGCCGTTCCGACGCAACGAGCCCGGTCACCCTCGACTGCTTGTCGGTCGCCCCGGACGAGGAGAGACCGGACGACGTCGGCGCTGCCCTGGTCGGTGCCGCCCGTGCGGCGTTCGATCGCAGCACCGCACTCGAGTTCAATGTCGATGTGCCGGTGGGGAACTCGATGGACGATTCCCTGTCGCGGGCGTTGGCGTGGCGCGCATCGGCTGCACACAGGGGCGGTTTCACCCGCACGACCGAACGCGTCTCGTTCGCCCGGACGGCTGACGCCCCGCGGCCCGAGACGTCGACCCGACTGCGCTTTTCGGCGGGCACCGATGCAGAGTTCCTCGAGGTGTTCGAAGCCGTCGCGGCCGGAAGCCTGGACTCCCATACTCGAGAGATGGTCGCCGAGCACGGCGTCGCCGCACTCGCCGCGGACGATCTCGCCTTCTATGGTTCGCTACCGGGTCGGCGGGAGTCCTGGCAGATCGCCGGCCGACTCGACGGCACGACGGTGGGCTTCGTCGTCCCGACCAGAAATGCCTACGACGCGGCGATCAGCTATCTCGGGGTGCTCCCCGAGCATCGTGGTCAGGGCTATGTCGACGATCTACTGTCCGAGATGGTCCGGATACACCACGACGACGGGCAGCACCGCATAGTCGGAACCACCGATGCAGCGAACGCACCCATGCGAGCGGCCTTCGAGCGCGCAGGCTTCGTCGTCACCCGCACCCGGATCGTGCACGCGGGCTAGCGATCACGTACAGGCGGACAGTGCCAGTTCGACGCGTTCGGCCACTCGATCGGTGCTGCTGCCGGCCTCGGAGTACAGCGCCTGCGGGTCGACGCGACCGATAGCCACGGCGTCGCCCACCACCTCGTCGAGGGTGATCTGCGAGATGCCACCTGCGGCGAGGTCGAGGACCGTGCGTACGGGAGTGGTGATGTTGAACGTGCCGGCCGATTCGACGTCACGCGGCTCGAGCCGCAGTCGATGCACTGCCAGGCGAGTGTCGGTGAGTCGTAGGTCGCCGAACGCGCAGAGATGTACGAACTGCGGGTGCAGGTGTCCGAAACCGTGCAATTCGGCGGCGCTCTGGTGTGAGATCACTGCCTCGCCGCCGAACCACGCGCACCACATGGCGAACACTTCGAGTTCGCTGTGCGGCCACTGTCCGAGCCGAAACAGGTTGCGCTCGACGCGAGTCCACGTGGACGTGGCCAGGTTGACGCGCACCATCGCAGAGTCGAAGCCGAGTTCACCGGCCTGTTCGGCGGTGAAGTAGCCGTCCTGCCGGGTAGCGAGCGAGTGCAGCTCCTGCGCACTCGGTCCTATCGTGCTCATGCAGCAAGAGTACGTCAGAATGTGTTACACATCACAAACTTTCGAATCGAATCCCCGGACTCGGCGAGTTTCACAGAGCTTGCTCAGAAACTTCGGGAAGACTGCCGGGAATGACATCCTCAGCCAGGCGCAGCACAGTACCGCTGATCGCAGTCTCCGTTGTTGTCGTCCTCCTCGTCGCCGTCATCGGCGGAGAACTGTTCGTTCGGCAGCAGATCAAATCCTGCCTCGCCGGCCAGCTCGAGTCCGAGCTGGGCAGCCAGGTGGAGGTGGGTCTCGGCTTCAAGCCGGTCTTGCTGTCCTTGGTCGACAAGAAGGTCTCGTCGGTGACCGTCGACAGCGACGATGCTCGATTCGGCCCGGCCGAGGGCATGGTCGTGCACGCCGAGGCGAACGATCTGAACCTGACCCAAAGCGCCGACTCGGGCGGCACCATCGGTAGCTCGAGTGCCGACATCTCGTGGTCGACCGACGGCATCACCCGCACCCTGCAGAGCCAGGGCATCGGTGCCATCGTCTCCGGGGTCACGTCCGACGCGTCGGCGGGCACCCTGGAGTTCGCCGTCGGCGCGCTTGCGAAGCTGACCGTCAAGCCGCAGGTCACGGGCGGCAAGGTCGACGTCCAAACCGTCGACGCATCGATTCTGGGCCTGGGAATCCCCACCGATCTGGTCGATTCCGTCGTCGGCGTGCTCACCGACAGCCTGCAGGCGTACCCGCTGGACATGGCTCCGACGTCGCTGACCGTCACCGACTCCGGCATCGAACTCGCCCTCGAAGGCGGCCAGTACACCATCCCGGCCACCCAGCAGAACCAGAATCAGCAGACGCCCGAGGGTTGCTCGCTGGTTGCGTAATCCATGTGAGTGGAACTTCGTAGCCCACTACGAGTTTCCGTGCACGTGCGACGCAGTCGCTCTAGTTCAGCCCGTCCAACACCGCGCGGGTCCCCGATAGCCCCAACCGCGTGGCACCGGCGTCGATCATGGCCAGGGCAGCATCCGTGGAGCGGATGCCGCCGCTGGCTTTGACGCCCAATCGTCCGCCGACGGTCTCGGCCATCAGCCGCACCGCCTCGACGCTCGCGCCGCCTGCGGGATGGAATCCGGTGGATGTCTTGACGAAGTGCGCTCCGGCCTTCTCCGCGGCGCGGCACACTTCGACGATCGCCTCGTCGGTGAGCGCTGCCGATTCGATGATCACCTTGAGTACGGCGTCGCCGATGCCTTCACGGACGGTCACGATGTCGGCCAGAACGGCGTTGTAGTCCCCCGCGATGGCCGCGCCGACGTCGATCACCATGTCGACCTCGTCGGCACCCTGCTGCACGGCCAGTCGCGCCTCGGATCCCTTGATCAACGAATGATGCTTACCCGACGGGAATCCGGCCACCACAGCGGTGAGCATTCCCTCGGCGCGAATCGGCAGCATCGACGGGGAGACGCACACCGCGAGCACTCCCAGCTCGCGGCCTTCCTCGATGAGGGCCTCCACATCGGCGGCCGTGGCCTCCGGCTTGAGCAGGGTGTGATCGACCATTCCGGCGAGGGCGGCGCGGGTGAGTGTCATGAACCCAGCTTTTCACAGCACCGCATGTCGCGGCCCTGTCGGTCTACCATTCTCGGCTATGGACGCAGCCTCGCTCGCCGACACGTTCAACGCCACCAGCAGGGAGTTCGACGCGGTGACGCCGCTGGTCTGGGGCCCGGCCGGGCAGTCGCTGACGTTCGCTCTGGGGCTGCGATCCGGCGACGCCGTACTGGACGTGTGTTCCGGCACGGGGGCGTCGGCGCTTCCCGCCGCGGCAGCTGTCGGCCCGGACGGCCTGGTCCATGCCGTCGACCTCGCCGACGACCTGCTGGAGGTGGGCCGGGTGAACGCCACCGAGCGCGCCCTACGCAACATCGACTTCGTCGTCGCCGACGCCACTGCCTGGGAACCGCCGTCGACCGTTCCCTACGCCGGATACGACGCCCTGGCGTGTTCGTACAGCATCTTCTTCCTGCCGAATCCCGAGCGGGACTTCTCGCGTCTGGTGTCGCTGGTCCGGCCTGGTGGCGGCGTCGGGGTGACGGTGTGGCGTCAGGGCGCAATCGAGGCGTTCTCCCGTGCGTACTTCGAGGTGATCGCAGCACATTCACCGTCCACCGAGCAGGTGGGCCGCCTCGCGCAGGAGGGGTACGACAAGCACCCGATCCGGCGCATGGAGACGGCCGATCTGCTCGGTACGTGGCTCGCGGCGGCCGGTACGACGGACGTCCGGGCGGTCGAGCTGAGTAATCATGTACCCGCCACGGAGTCGTTCGTGTGGAGCTTCGTGTTGGGCAGTGCTCTGCGCGGCGCCCTCACCCCGTTCGACGACGCAGCCGTCGGGCGGATTCGAGCGGACTTGTTCGCGTCGCTGACCGAGCGCGGCATCGATTCGATCGATCTCGGGACACTGGTGGCAACCGGGTTGCGAGCGCCCTGAGAGAATTGCCCTCATGAGTTCTTCCGTGTCCGAGGATCGCCGCTACGTTCTGTCCCTCGGTTGCCCAGACAAGACGGGCATCGTCGCCCGTATCTCCACGTTCCTCGCCGAGGTCGGCGGCTGGATCGTCGAGGCCGCCTATCACGCCGATCCCGATACCGGTTGGTTCTTCACGCGTCAGGCCGTGCGGGCCTCGTCGGTGAGCATGAGTGTCGAGGATCTGCGTGCCCGCTTCGCCGAGGTGGCTGCCGAGCTCGGCCCGGAAACCGAATGGGCACTGCATGATTCGGGCGCACCCAAGCGAGTCGTACTGCTGGTGAGCAAGGAAGCACACTGCTTGCACGATCTCCTGGGCCGCGCGGCCGGCGGGGAGCTACCCGCTCAGATATCGGCGGTGATCGGCAACCACAGGTCGCTCGAGCCCGTCGCTGCGGCGCACGGAACACCCTTCCATCACGTCGAGTTCGCGAAGGACCCGTCCGAGCGCGGACCGGCTTTCGAGGAAGTCCGCTCGCTCGTCGACTCCTACGACCCGCACGCGGTGGTGTTGGCGCGCTTCATGCAGGTGCTGCCCGAGTCGCTCTGCGAGCACTGGGCCGGTCGCGCCATCAACATCCACCACAGCTTCCTGCCGTCGTTCGTCGGTGCTCGGCCGTACCACCAGGCGTTCGCCCGTGGCGTCAAGCTCATCGGCGCAACGTGCCATTACGTGACCGCCGAGCTCGACGCGGGACCCATCATCGAGCAGGACGTCATCCGCGTCGACCACTCCGACGAGGTGACCGACATGGTGCGTCAGGGGCGCGACATCGAGAAGCTGGTGCTCTCCCGCGGCCTGCGCTGGCACCTCGAGGATCGCGTCCTGGTGCACGGACGCAAGACCGTGGTGTTCAGCTAGACCGTTAGGGTCACAGGTTCCGCAGGCGAACCACTTCGGCGTTGAAGTCGTCGATCGCTTCCACCGAGCTCATGTGACCGATTCCGGGGATCACGATCAGTCGGCTCAGGTGATCGTGGTCGTCGAGTGCTCGGGCGAGCTTGCGCGCGTGCACGGGCGGGGTCAGTCGATCCGCAGATCCGACGAGCACGCTGGTGGGCACGGACATGTTCTCGAGCGCCTCGCGGATGTCGAGGTCGCTCAACGCAGCGCCCCAGATACCCCGGGTACGCGGCGCGCACTCGAGCACGATCTTCTCGCAGAACGCCACCTCGGCGGGCGTGGCACCGGGGGCCATCGAGATGTACTTGATGGCTTGGCGGGTCACCGGGGACGGCCGTAGCGGTAGCGCCGAGCTCAGCACAGCGCGTCCCACCGGAGCGGGTACCCGTGGGAAGCGCTGCGGCAACGGGATGACGGTGGTCTCTCGGACGAGGGAATCCGTCGCCGTGCTGGCGAGCAGCACGGCGCTGACCAGGCGGTCGACCTGATCGGGGTAATTTCCGGCCCACGCCATGATCGACATGCCGCCCATACTGTGCCCCACCAGGACGGTCTTGTTGTCCTCGGTGACGGTGGCCGAGAGAACGGCCGACAGGTCGTCGGCCAGTACGTCGGGGCTCAGCGGACGCGTTCCGACGTCGCTGCGCCCGTGTCCGCGCTGGTCGTAGACGATGACGCGGTAGCGACCTGCGAGCGCATTGATCTGCGGAAACCAGTAATCGGCCGAGCAGGTCCAACCGTGACTGAACAGGACGGGTTCGGCATCGGGGTCACCGTAGCTGCGCACGTGCAGGTGTGCGCCGTCGTCGGTGACGACTTCGGTGACGGTCGGCTCGGCCGTGGGATGCTGCAGCAACTCGTCCGGCTGCACGTCCGTGGTCTTGGTGAACGAATGCAGTCGACGTCGCCGAACGACGAAGGCCCCGATGCTCGCGGCAGCGGCGATGCCTCCGACTCCGAGCAGCGAACGTTCGATTACCTTGCGTGAAACCACTGATATTCCCCTCTACCTGTGACCCCCGAGCGGGTGCGGTAGAGGTTACGCCCAGCGCCGAACGGGCGCCGAAGCCCCTCTACCAGCGCGGTCCGCGCTGAATGCCGTCGAGCTTGGGACGCACGTCCACCAGGTACACGCAGACTGCGACGACACCGATGATGCCCAGGAAGCCGATGACGCCCGAGACAAGGATCAGCAGCAGACCGACGAACAGGATTGCGAGCCAGGCATTCTTGGTCAGCTTGTCCACGGCCGGAAAAGCGTCCGAGCGCTGACGTAGTGCGTGGAAAATCGCGTAGGCCGCTCCTGCCACTCCGAGTAGCTGGAGGAAGGTCAGGATATAGAAGCTGAAACTGCCTGCGATGCTCACAGGCGACAGTGTACGAGAAACGACCCCTGCACCGTGCGGTGCAGGGGTCGTTTTCTTTACGAGTGCTTTAGCTGGTGGTCTTCTTGGCCGGAGCCTTCTTGGCAGCCGGTGCCGGTGCGGTCTTCTTGGCGGCCGGTGCCGGGGCAGCCTTCTTGGCCGGTGCCGGAGCAGCCTTCTTGATCGGTGCGTCGGCGGTGCCGCGGGTCTTGGATTCGACCTTGCCTGCCACGCCGCTCACCTTGTCGGACGCCTCTACGGCCTTGTCCTTGGCTTCGTCGCCGGCTTCGTCGATGTTCTCGGCGAGCTCGTCGGCGGCCTCGGAGATCTCGTCGGCACCTTCGCGAACCTTGTCCGACGCGATGCCGGCCAGAGCTGCGGCGCGCTCGCCGACCGCGCGGGTCTGCGATGCGACAGTTCCGAGAGCGTGCTCGGTGAGGTCGACGACATCGTTGGCGGCGGAGTTGGCGCGTTCGAGGCCTTCTTCGACTGCCGGGGTGCGGCGGATGCGCTCGACGGTCTCTTCGCCGCGCTCGGCGAGCGAGGTGTACAGGTCGGACGCGACCTTGAGGTACGCCTCGGCTACCTTGCGAAGCTCGTCCGGGGTGAAGCGCTCGCGGAGCTCGGCGATCTCGTCGGGCAGCTCTGCGGGCAGGTTCGTCAGGCGCTCGCGGAGCGACTCGACGCCCTCGGTGACCTCGTCGGAGAGGTCTGCGATGCGAGCGTTGACCTCGCTGGTCCGGCTCTCGGCGCGCGAGCGCACCTGTGCCACGACGTCTGCGACGGCCTGGACGACTGCGTCGCCGGCACCGACAGCTGCGTAGATCGGAGTCTTGACGTTCTCGAAGTTCTTGGAATCAGACATCTGGTGTCTCCTGTTCGTCGGTTTCGGGCTCTTGCGTCGACTCGTTCTCACGACAGAACGAGTCGTAGATCTCGATCAGCACTTGCTTCTGCCGTTCGGTGATGTGCTCATCGCCGAGCAGAGCTTCGCGCACCGGACCGTGGGGACGCGCTTCCAAGATCCCGGCCCGGACGTACAGCACCTCGGAGGAAACGCGCAGACCCTTGGCTATCTGCGCAAGCACTTCTGCGGACGGATTGCGTAGTCCGCGTTCGATCTGGCTCAGATACGGGTTGCTCACTCCGGCCCTGCTCGCGAGCTGCCGCATGGATACTTGTGCGGCTTCTCGCTGGGACCGGATGTAGCTTCCGATGTCCTGGGCTGCAGTCGTGACGACTGCGGCGACAAGGTCTCCGGCCTCGGCGACCACCTGCGTCGCCTCGGTCGCTTTGGCGACCAGATCCCCCTCGTTCTCGGCCATCTCGGCCTCCTGGTTTCGGTGTCCTACTGGACGGTACCGAAGGGTGCTAACTATTGCAAGCACTCTGCTAGCACTAGTGCCCGAAGATCAGATCGGAGACGGTGTAGATCGCCAGGCCTGCGATGGAACCAACGACGGTGCCGTTGATCCGGATGAACTGGAGATCCCGTCCGACCTGCAGTTCGATCTTCCTGCTCGCTTCCTCGGCGTCCCAGCGCGCGACGGTGTCGCCGATGATCGTCGTGATCTCGTCTGCGTAGTTGGCAGCGATGTAACGGGCCCCACCCAGCAGCCATCCGTCGGCTTTTCCGCGCAGTTCGTCGTCGTCGCGCAGTCGAATGCCGAAGTTGGCCGTGTTCTCCTTGATCTTGTTGCGCAAAGTACTCGTCGGATCGTCAACCGACTCGGTGATCAGACGCTTGGCCACCTTCCACGTCGACGCGGCGAGCCCGGTGATCTCCTCGCGGCCCATGATCTGTGCCTTGAGCTTCTCGGCCTTCTCGATGGTGGCCGGATCGTTCTGCAGATCGTTGGCGTAGTCGACGAGGAACTTGTTCGCCGCCAGGCGCACCTCGTGTTCGGGATTGGAGCGGATCTTCCACGTGAACTCGACGAGTTCCTTGTAGACCTTCTCCCCCAGCAGCGTGTCGACGAACTTCGGCGACCAGTTGGGCGAGTCCCGGGCGACCACACGATCGATCATTTCCTGGCTGCCCAGTGCCCACTGATGAGCCCGCTCGGCCAGCATGTCGATCAGCGGCAGCTGACGGTTCTCGCGAAGCAGCTCGTCGAGGATGCGGCCGATCGGCGGACCCCATTGCGGATCGGCCAGTCGGCGCACGATGGTGCTGTCGATGACGGCGGTGATGTCCTCGTCGTTGAGCACGTCGACCACGCCGTGCAGCACCGTTGCCGCCTCGGCCGCCACCCGTTCCGCATTGTCGGGTTGGGCGAGCCAGGTGCCGAGCCGCAACGGCACCTGAGCCGACGCGACCTTCTCCGAGACGACCTCGGGCGCGAGGAAGTTGCTACCGACGAACGAGCTCAGGCTGGCACCGAGCTGGTCCTTCTTCTTCTTGATCAGGGCCGTGTGCGGAATCGGAATGCCCAGCGGATGCTTGAACAGGGCCGTCACTGCGAACCAGTCCGCCAGCGCGCCCACCATGCCTGCCTCCGACGCCGCTCGGACGTACCCCACCCATGCCCCGGCCCCGGTGGATTCCTGCCAGCGGCAGAAGAGATAGACGATCGAGGCGAAGACGAGGAATCCCGTCGCGACGGTTTTCATCTTGCGGAGGTCGCGACGCTTGGTCTCGTCGTCGAAGTTCATGAGCTGCACACCCGACATTGTGCCCAGAATCGCAACCGATCAACCGGGCACGGCCCCCTCCTGTGTCGCACCCGACGCATAAGGTGGGTGACGTGGTGAAAAATAGTGCGGCGGCAGCCTCGGAGGACGCCCCCGAGGCGGACGCGGACAAGCCCAAGATCGAGAAGCCGGACGGCCGCAAGCGTCGATGGCGAGAGCACAAGATTGCCCGACGCGAGGAGCTCGTCGACGGTACGTTGGCCGCGATCCGGCTGCGTGGTCGCGAGATCGGGATGGACGAGATCGCGTCGGAGATCGGTATCTCGAAGACGGTGCTCTATCGCTATTTCACCGACAAGAACGATCTGACCAGCGCGACGATGTCTCGATACGTCGAAACCACCCTCGCGCCGCGCATCTACTCCGCGATCTCCCACGAGCTCGACGAGTACGAACTGACCCGGGTGGTGGTGACCGCCTACGTCGAGACGGTGGCCACCGATCCCGAGGTGTACCTCTACGTGATGGCCAACAACGCCGGCAACAACCGGGACGTGGTGGCCGAGTCCGAGCGCATGATCGCCGAACTCCTCTCCACCGTGTTGGGTGAGCGGCTGCGCCAACGCGAGATGGATTCGGGCGGCTCGGTGCCGTGGGCGTTCGCCATCGTCGGCGCAGTCCAGTTGGCCACGCACTGGTGGATCTCGAACAAGTCCATGTCCGCCGATGACCTGATCGACTACCTCTGCATGATGATGTGGGGCGGCATCCACGGCGTGGCCATGGCCGACGGCTCACCGGCCAAGTTCAAGTCGCAGCCGCATCCTCTGGTGGACGACGAGCCGGGTAAGTCCTAGCGCTCGTCGTATTCGTCGTCGAGCGGAACTTCGGTGCGTTGTTCGATGACGTCCGTGGCGTCGGCCTCGACGGGGAGATCGCCCGCATCCGGCTCGTCCGGTTCGTCCGCGATCGGCAGATTCTGCTCGACGCGATCCTCGGTCGGAGATTCGATCGGTGATTCGCTCATGTGTCCATTCGTACCACTGCCGCGCACACGGTTCTCGTTTGAAACTCGATCGCGCCGGTAATCCGAACGAGCATGAGCAACGAAACATTGTCCGGACGCCGCATTGCCGTTCTCGCCACCGACGGTGTAGAGCAGGTCGAGTTGGTGCAGCCCCGTGAAGCCGTCGAAAATGCCGGTGGCACAGTCACATTGGTGTCGCTCGATCACGGCGACATCCAAGCGATGAACAGCGACGTGAACGCAGGCGACACGTTCAGTGTCGACAAGATCGCGGGCGAGGTATCGGTCGACGACTTCGACGCGTTGATCCTGCCCGGCGGCACCACGAATCCCGATCAACTGCGCGTGGATGCGGACGCAGTGGAGTTCGTGCGCGCATTCGTTCAGGCGCGCAAACCGGTCGGAGTCATCTGCCACGGCGCGTGGACGTTGGCCGAAGCAGACGTACTGAAAGGCCGCACGCTGACGTCCTACCCGAGCATTCGGACCGACCTTCGTAACGCCGGTGCCACCGTCGTCGACGAGGAAGTGGTCGTGGACGGCAATCTGGTGTCGAGCCGCAACCCCGACGACCTGCCTGCCTTCTGCGCGAAGATCGTGGAGCACTTCCGCGCTTGATAGGTTAGCGTGCCCTATGCGCATTTCTCGATCTCTGGCCCTGCCTGCGGCAGCCGTGGCCCTCGCCCTGACCCTGACCGCGTGCGGATCCGGTAATTCCGACGACGGCGACCCGGCCGATTCGGCTGCTGCGGGCACCGTCGTCACCGACATGTTCGGGGAGGTCGAGGTGCCGGCCGACCCCCAGCGAGTAGTTGCGCTCGGCTGGTCCGACGCCGAAACCGCATTGGCTCTCGGCGTGCAGCCCGTCGGAGCCAGTGACTGGCTCGGCGTCGGCGGCAACGGCCTCGGCCCCTGGGTCACCGAAAAGTACGACACCGACCCGACGATCCTGGCCACCTACGACATCGACGTCGAATCGGTCGCCGCCCTGGCACCGGACCTGATCCTGTGGACCAGGAGCACCAACGACAAGGCCGTGTACGACCAGCTGTCCGACATCGCCCCCACTGTCGCGGCACCTCCGGGAACCGACGTCGCCTACGGCACCACATGGGACGGGCAGACCGAGATCGTCGCCGAGGCGCTCGGAAAAGTCGACGAAGGCAAAAAGCTGATCGACGACACCAAGACCCAATTCGCCGAGACCGTGGCTGCCAACCCGGAATTCGCCGGCAAGTCCGTCGCCGTCGGCACGCTGTACAGCGGCCAGAGCGGGGCCTACGTACGCGGCGACACCCGAGTCGACTTCCTCGAAGCACTCGGACTGACGAACGCCCCGGCCATCCAGGACCTCGCCCAACCCGGGAAGTTCAGCGTCGACCTGTCCGAGGAGAACATCGCGAACCTCGACGCCGACCTGACCGTCATGTTCCCCATCGGCAGCGGACCCGAGGTCATCACCGAGAACCCGCTCATCCAGGGACTCCCGTCGGCCCGCGACGGACGCCTCGTCGTGCTCGGTGACACCGACCTGTCCAACGCATTCTCGGCCGCCTCGGTCGCGGGAACCCGATATGCATTGGACAACGCAGTGCCACTGTTCGCAGCACCACTGAAGGCCTAGCTCACACCCGCCCGGGAGGGCTTGCGACACTCTTCCCGGGGGCTTGTCACACTCTCCCGGGCGGGAAGCCACCCGCGGCGATCGGGCCCCAGGTGTCGATCGTGATGCGGATCAACGACTTTCCCTGCTTCACCATCGCCGCGCGGTACTCGTCCCAGTCCGAGTGCTCACCGGCGATGCTGCGGAAGTACTCCACCAGAGGCTCGACGGCGTCGGGGAGATCGATGATCTCGGCCGTCCCGTCGACCTGGACGTAGTCGCCGTTCCAGTCGTCGCTGTGTACCAACACGGTGACGGCCGGCGTGCGGCGGATGTTGTGCACCTTGGCGCGCTCGGGGTAGGTGGCGATGACGATGCGGCCTTCCGAGTCCACGCCTGCGGACACCGGGGAGACCTGCAGACCGTCGTCGCGCTTACGCGTGATCAGGGTGTGGTGGTGCCGCGGAGATACGAATTCGAGCAGTTGCTCACGCGACACAGTCTCGGCTTTTGCGATGGTAGGGGCCATGAATCCCATGGTAGAGAAGTAGTCTTCCGCCTATGGCCGACAAGTCGAAACTGTGGACGCTCTCTCCCGTCGATGTGCTGCGCGCCAGTGCCTCTCCTCGTGTGGAGGACATCGATTTCACCGCCACTCCGGCGTTCGACGGCGCGAAAGCGCACGGCAACGACGCGCTCGAGCAGCGCGGTGCGGTGCTGGCGGCGCTCCAGGAAAAGCTCTATGCCCACGGGCGCGCGGGCGGCACCAAGTCGGTTCTGCTCGTGCTGCAGGGCATGGACACTGCGGGCAAGGGCGGCATGGTCAAGCACGTCATCGGGATGGTCGATCCGCAGGGCGTCGACCTCGCGTCGTTCGGGGTGCCGACCCAGGAGGAGAAGCAACACCACTACCTGTGGCGCATCCGCAAAGCTCTTCCGCGCGCAGGCCGAATCGGGGTGTTCGATCGGTCCCATTACGAGGACGTTCTCGTCGTCGCAGTCCACGACCTCGTACCACGGCAGGTGTGGGAGAAGCGATTCGACGAGATCAACGCCTTCGAGAAGGAGTTGGTCGACGAGGACACGGTCGTCGTCAAGGTGGCCTTGTTCGTCTCGGCCGACGAACAGAAGAAGCGACTGCAGGAACGGCTGGATCGACCCGAGAAGCACTGGAAGTACAACCCGGGCGACGTCACCGAGCGTGGTTTCCTGCCGCAGTACCGGACGGCGTATCAGCGGGTTCTCGATCGCACGGATACCGACCACGCACCGTGGTACGTCGTCCCGTCCGACCGCAAGTGGTACAGCAGACTGGCCGTCACGGAAATTCTCATCGACGCGCTCGAAAAGCTCGATCTCGATTGGCCCGCAGCCGATTTCGATGTCGAACACGAGAAGCAGCGACTCGCCGAGAGCTGAACCCCCTTCGAAGGCGTGAATGGTCCATCGACCCCCGTCTGGGCAGGTCGATGGACCATTCACGCGTCCAAGGAGACAGTTACAGCGTGGCTGCGTCGATCACGAAGCGGTAGCGCACGTCGGACTTGACGACGCGGTCGTAGGCCTCGTTGATCTTCTCGGCCGGGATGACCTCGATCTCGGCACCGATGTGGTGCTCGGCGCAGAAGTCCAGCATTTCCTGGGTCTCGGCGATGCCGCCGACCATCGAGCCCGCGAACGAGCGACGGTTGGTCAACAGGGCGAATGCCGGGATCTCGAGGGGCTTCTCGGGAACACCGAGCTCGACGAGGGTGCCGTTGCGGGCCAGCAGTCCCAGGTACTTGCCCATGGGCAGGTTGGCCGAGACGGTGTTGAGGATCAGGTCGAACTTGCCCTGCAGATCCTTGAGAGCGGTGGTGTCCTTGGTGGCGTAGTACTCGTCGGCACCGTAGGCCTTGCCGTCTGCTTCTTTCGCATCCGTCTGGCTCAGCACGGTGACGTGCGCGCCCATGGCGTGAGCGATCTTGACGCCGATGTGTCCGAGGCCGCCCATACCGATGATGGCGACCTTCTTGTCGGGGCCGGCTCCCCAGTGCTTGAGGGGCGAGTACAGCGTGATGCCTGCGCACAGCAGCGGCGCTGCGACGTCGAGTTCGACGCCTTCCGGGATTCCGAGTACGAACTTCTCGGTGACGACGATCTGGGTGGAGTAGCCGCCGTTGGTGAACTCACCCTCGTAGGTGGTGGAGTTGTACGTCTGGACGACGCCCTTGGTGCAGTACTGCTCGTCGCCGTCGAGACATGCCTCGCACTTGCCGCAGGAGTCGACGAAGCAGCCGACGCCCACGCGGTCGCCGACCTTGCGGGTGGTCACCTCGGAGCCGACCTCGGCCACGATGCCGGCGATCTCGTGTCCGGGAACGACGGGGTACGTGGTGCCGCCCCACTCGTTCCGGGCGGTGTGGATGTCGGAGTGGCAGATGCCCGCGAACTTGACGTCGATGAGGATGTCGTGCGGTCCGACTGCACGTCGCTCGATCGTCGCCTTCTCGAGCGGGGCGTCCGGAGCGGTGGCCTGGTAAGCGGTAGCTGAAGTCATATCTACATTGCTACCTACGCATCTGTGTAAGCGCAACACAGCTACCGCTACGACCAGGCTATTCCTGCTCCGAACGAGTCGTTCGCAACAGTAACGTCAGCTGTTCTTGGCGATATTGACGCCGAGCCATCCAACATACGCTGCCAGACCGACCAGTCCGATCTTGCGGGTCTTGGGGTACGCGATCGCCACGCCGACGGCCAGTTCTGTGGCCCCGTTACGACTGATCCAGGTTCGAGTGTCCTTGGGGAACGGAAGCTTGGTGATTCCCTCGAAGGCCTCCGGCACCACGAAATGGGCCGCGCCTGTTGCGGCCAACCCGATTCCGAATGCCTTGGGCACCAGACCGTTCGACTTCTTGGACTTGCTCACTGACATGCTCCCTGGGATCGATGGATTTGCACCGGCAGACCGACAATAGCGCTCGGCAAGCCGCTGCGCGGCGACCCGCCCGAGACGCCCACTACTTTGCTACGCGGCCGTTCTCGTAGCGGTAGAACCCGGCCCCGGTCTTCTTGCCCGTCTGTCCCGCCTCGACCATGCGCAGCAACAGCGGCGGTGCCGCGAACAGCGGCTCGTCGAATTCCGAATACATGGAGTCGGCAATGGACTTGACGGTGTCGAGACCTACGAGATCCGCGAGCGCGAGCGGTCCCATCGGGTGTGCCAAACCCAGAACCGTCGCTTTGTCGACGTCTTCCTTGGTGGCGAATCCCGACTCGACCATGCGGATCGCCGAGAGCAGATACGGAACGAGAAGTGCGTTGACGACGAAGCCCGAGCGATCCGCGGATCGCACCACCTGCTTGCCGAGAACATCTCCGGCGAAGGCTTCGGCGCGGTCGGCCACCGCATCGGACGTTGTGCTCGTGGTGACCAGCTCGACGAGTGGCAACACCGGTACCGGATTGAAGAAATGAAGTCCGACGACGCGCTGCGGTGCCGTGGTGGCCGACGCGAGCGTCGTGATCGGAATGGACGAGGTGTTGGACGCGAGCACGGCATTCGCGTCGGACACCACCGCGTCGAGTTCTGCGAATATTGCCGACTTGACCTTTTCGTCCTCGAGGACTGCTTCGACGACGAGTTGGCGGTCTGCGAAGTCCCCGAGGTCGCAGGTGAACCGCAACCGGGAGGCGGCGTGTTCTCGTTCGCGCTCGGTGATCTTGCCGCTGCTCACTCCGCGGTCCAGTGATTGCAGGATGCGACTGCGGCCGGCCGTCGCCAGTTCGCGAGTCTGTTCGTAGACCGCCACGTCGACGTGCGCGCGGGCGCAGACCTCTGCGATTCCCGCACCCATCTGTCCGGCTCCGACGATCCCCACCCTCTCCACCGTCACAGCAAACTCCTAGCGAATAATGTTGCACCACAACAGCTTAAAGCGAGATGAGGGTAACCCTTCCGGGGTACGCCCAGAACCCAGGCGATACAAATCAGGCGGCCCGCAGCGAAACGCTGGGGCCGCCTGACTAGTGCGCTGAAGTTCCGGGGAGGCGGGCTAGCTCAGTGGAACTGGCCTTCTTCGGTGGAGCCCTTCAGTGCTGCCGTCGAGGTGTTGGGGTCGACGGTGGTGGCGATGCGGTCGAAGTAGCCCGCGCCGACCTCACGCTGGTGCTTGATGGCGGTGAAGCCACGCTCTTCGGCAGCCTTGAACTCGCGCTCCTGCAGGTCGACGAACGCGGTCATGCCTTCGCGGGCGTAGCCGTGTGCCAGGTCGAACATGCCGTAGTTGAGCGAGTGGAAGCCCGCGAGGGTGATGAACTGGAACTTGAAGCCCATGGCGCCGAGTTCCTTCTGGAACTTCGCGATGGTGGCGTCGTCCAGGTGTGCCTTCCAGTTGAACGAAGGCGAGCAGTTGTAGGCGAGCAGCTGGTCCGGGAATTCGCTGCGAACCGACTCGGAGAACTTCTTGGCGACCTCGAGGTCCGGGACGCCGGTCTCCATCCAGATGAGGTCTGCGTACGGTGCGTAGGCCTTGGCGCGAGCGATGCAGGGCTCGATGCCGTTCTTGACGCCGAAGAAGCCTTCTGCGGTGCGGGTTCCGTCGAGGAACTCGCGGTCACGCTCGTCGACGTCGGAGGTGATCAGCGTGGCTGCCTCGGCGTCGGTGCGGGCGATGATGACCGAGGGGACGTCGGCGACGTCCGAGGCCAGACGGGCGGAGGTCAGGGTGCGGATGTGCTGCTGGGTGGGGATGAGCACCTTGCCACCGAGGTGGCCGCACTTCTTCTCCGATGCGAGCTGGTCTTCCCAGTGCACGCCGGCAGCGCCGGCCACGATCATGGCCTTCTGCAGCTCGTACGCGTTCAGTGCGCCACCGAAGCCTGCTTCGGCGTCGGCCACGATGGGTGCAACCCAGTTCTTGACGGACGTGTCGCCCTCGATCTTGGCGATCTCGTCGGCGCGCAGGAGTGCGTTGTTGATGCGACGGACGACCGACGGAACCGAGTTGGCCGGGTAGAGGCTCTGGTCCGGGTAGGTGTGGCCCGAGAGGTTGGCGTCGCCGGCGACCTGCCAGCCGGAGAGGTAGATCGCCTGGAGGCCGGCGCGAATCTGCTGCACGGCCTGGTTGCCGGTGAGGGCACCGAGCGAGTTGATGTAGTCCTCGTTGTTGACGAGATCCCACAGGATCTCGCTGCCGCGGCGAGCGAGTGTGGCTTCTTCGACCACAGTGCCCTGGAGGTCGGAGACCTGCTGCGCGGTGAAGTTACGGGTGACGCCCTTCCAGCGCGGGTTGGTGTCCCAATCCTGCTGAATCTCGGCGGTGGTCTTCGGGGTGCCGGTGGTCGACATCGGAGCTCCAGTCTCTTCTCTGCTTCTCGGCCTGCCGCGAGACGAATCTTCACATCGTTGCCAGGCCCTTCTGGTGTACTCCAAAACAATGGCACACCCGAAAACAGGCGTCTACCAGTTGTTAGTGCCAATCTTGGCTAGCTTTCCAGAGCCCTTTGCTAAGTCTGCAAATTTTTGGGGCTCACATACCTCACTGATCGGGCGGCGTGGTTACTCGTCGGTAGCGACGAATCCCCAGTTGGTGAACGGAATGAACAAAATTCTTTACGGGACGCTTGTACGGTTTGAATCGAGCGTCTGAATCGAGTCAGAAAACAGCTTGGTAGTGATGGACGTCACACACGCTTTGTCTCACGATGTGGACGCTGCACAAGGTGCTCCACTCGCGATCTCTCGTTGGAGAATCCCCCGTGCGAGTGCGTCGAGTGGAGCAGGAATTGCACCATCCACAAGCCATCGGCCATGCACAGGCCATTCCATTTCCCCAGGTCGATTGATCATCGCCCCACAACGACGCGCCGATGCTGCAGCAATGACACGCCAGAACCCCGCAGGCTCCACTCCCACCACTTGGGGGGATCTCGTCGCCGCAGGGATTCACCCCAGCACCATCTCGCGTCGCTTCACCCGCGTCCTGCCGACGGTCCATATGCGCGGGGAGCCGTCGACGATGGACCGTTGTCGGGCGATCACGCTGTGGCGACCCGACGCCGTCCTCAGTCATCGATCGGCCGCGTACCTGCGCGGCTGGACCACCGAACCGACAATGCTCGACGCCACCGTCCCCCGAACTGCGCGGCTGAGACCTCCGTCTTGGCTTCGGCTGCACCGTCGCGACATGGACTCCACGCTCGTCGACGAGGTCGCGGCGCTGCCCTGCACCATCTCTGCGCAGACGATGCTCTATTGCCTGGCGCTACTCCCCCGCCCCGATGCCGAGTTGCTGATCGACGAGCGCCTGAAGTTCGGAATGGACCCGGCTTCGCTGCTCTGCCTACTCGACCGCTTCCCGGGTCGGCACGGGAACGTCGAGCTGGCTCGTCAGGTGCGGCTCGCGGTATCGAGATTTGCGTCGGAGCCCGAGCGCGCCCTGGGCCGCGCAGTGCATCGACTCGGCCTGCGCCTGGAGATGAACGCTGCAGTCGGTCCGTTCGTGTGTGATTTCGTCGACCGCCGCAGCCGAACGATCATTGAAGTCGACGGTCGCGAATTCCACAGTGCAGCAGCCGTATTCAGCAAGGATCGCCGACGACAGAACGCGCTGATCCTCGATGGTTGGTTGGTGCTGCGCTACTCGGCATTCGATGTGCTCACTGCACCCGATCGCGTTGCGGGCGAAATCGCGTCGGTTGTCAGGCGGCGCCGGGCATCGCGGCGATGACTGCACACAATGCTCCACTCACTGGGCCGCACACGAGATTCATCGCGCCTGTCCCGGGAAGTGGATCATCAGTTGCAGAGAAGGGCTCAGATGCGAATGCCGGTGCGTTCGTCGCTGGAGGCCACTACTCGCGAGGTGACCGGCACCCGGCGCGATGCGATGACTCCCAGCGCACCCATGGCGGCGATCACGAGTCCGCCGACGATGGCGAACAGGTCCGCGGCCAGCAATCCGGAGGGGAATACCATCAGCGCGGGCGAGACGGCGAGCAACACACCGAGGCCGACGTGAGTCCAGTGACTCTGCCTGGACGCGGATCCGATGGCCCAGAGCGCCGACGATGCCGCAAGGATGCCGAGCACCAGGATGGCTCCGGTGACTTCTTGGTCGCCCTGGACGGGAAGCCAGACGGTGGAGGCGACCAGAACGGCTCCGGTGACGAAGACGACGACGTCCCTGACGATTTCCGATGTGCGCTGACGATTGGACATGACCGCTCCTCGAGGTGCGTGGTGAATAGCTCGTATATCGGTATACGCCTTTACTTCGGCTAATGTTCCCGACGGTCACCGAATCGTGACCCAGCAGCTAGTTGCGAACGGTGTTAAGGCAATTCTTCGCAGGCGTAGCCTGGCAACCGTGTCCAAGACTTTCGTCGGCGTTCGCCTTCGGCAGCTCCGCAGTGAACGCAGCATGAGCCAGGTATCTCTGGCGCAGAAGCTCGGCATCTCGGCCAGCTATCTCAACCAGATCGAGCACGACGTGCGTCCGTTGACGGTTCCGGTACTGCTGCGCATCTCGGAGGTCTTCGG
Organism: Rhodococcus sp. Leaf233; assembly: GCF_001426165.1. Taxonomy (NCBI): domain Bacteria; kingdom Bacillati; phylum Actinomycetota; class Actinomycetes; order Mycobacteriales; family Nocardiaceae; genus Rhodococcus; species Rhodococcus sp. Leaf233. The sequence continues at coordinate 640,340 of NZ_LMRO01000001.1, read as the reverse complement.
CGTCGACACATCGTTCTTCTCCTCCGAGGACGACACCAGGTTGGTTGCCGAGTTGCGCGAAGTCGCACTCGATCAGGACATGGGCATCGACGCAGATCCGCACGAGATCGCGCAGATGGTCAGCTCGCACCCACAGCTGGCTCGGGCGATGGTCAATATGCATCGCCGATACCGCAATACGACGGCTCAGCTGTTGGCAGCGACCGAGGAACGATTCTCCGACGGCAGTGGCAGCGGCTCGATCAGCAAGCCGCACGAAGAGGTGCGCGACTACTTCTATCAACGACAGAACTATCTGCACGAATTGGATACCGCCGCAGAGGCATTGACGTCGAGAATTCGGTTCCATCGCGCCGATGTGGGCGGTGAGATCGCGAAGCGGTTGCGCACGGTGCACGACGTGCAGATCGTCAATCGCATCGACCTCGGTGAGAACGTGTTGCATCGGTTCGACCCGCAGACAAGGGTATTGGAGATTTCGCCTCACCTCTCCGGCGGGCAGAAGGTGTTCAAGTTCGCTGCCGAGCTCGCGTATCTCGAATGCGGTGATCTGTTGAACAAGATGGCCGACGAGGGAAACTTCACGAGCGAGGCGTCGAAGAAGTTGGCGGTGCTCGGGTTCGCCAACTATTTCGCGGCCGCGACGGTGTTGCCGTATCACCAGTTCCACGATGTCGCCGAGGATTTCCGATACGACATCGAGCGGCTGTCGGCCTTCTTCTCGGTGAGTTACGAGACCATCTGTCACCGTCTCTCCACGCTGCAGCGCCCCGAGATGCGCGGTGTGCCGTTCTCGTTCGTCCGGGTCGATCGCGCCGGCAACATGTCTAAACGACAGTCCGCCACCGGCTTTCACTTCTCCTCCAGCGGCGGCACGTGCCCGCTGTGGAACGTGTACGAGACGTTCGCGTATCCCGGCAAGATCATGACGCAGATCGCCGAGATGCCCGACGGCCGCAATTATTTGTGGATCGCACGAACGGTGGAACGCCGCGCCGCTCGATACGGGCAGCCCGGCAAGACTTTTGCCATCGGCCTCGGTTGCGAACTGCGCCATGCCGGACGGCTCGTCTATGCCGATGGACTGGACGTGCAGGGCTCGGCGGTCGCAACTCCGATCGGAGCGGGTTGCCGGGTCTGCGAACGCTCGAACTGCCCGCAGCGTGCGTTTCCGCCGCTCGGCAAGGATCTCGACATAGACGAGCACCGAAGCTCGGTGTCCCCGTACCTCGTTCGCTGAGTAGAAAGAGAATTCCCATGACCCGAATCGGCGTTGTACTCCGGCCCGAGATCGCCCCGGAGGCGCTGGTCGACGCGGCTCGCGCAGCCGATGCCGCGGGCGTCGACGAGATCTGGCTGTGGGAAGACTGCTTCTTCTCCGGCGGGCTGTCCACTGCTGCACTGATTCTCGCGAGCACCGATCGCGTGAACGTCGGCATCGGGGTGTTGCCCACTCCGATGCGGAACGTGGCGTCGACGGCCATGGAGATCGCGACCGTCGCTCGGGTCCATCCGGGCCGGCTCCGCGTGGGACTCGGCCACGGCGTCCAGTCGTGGATGGGCCAGATCGGCGCACGAGTGCAGTCTCCGCTGACGTTGCTCGACGAGCAGATGACAGCCCTCACCGCTCTCCTCGCGGGCGAGAGCGTCACCACGCAGGGTCGGTACGTCTCACTCGACAATGTGCAGCTCGATTGGCCTCCGCTGCAGGCACCTCCACTGCTCGTCGGGGCCACGGGCCCGAAAACCCTTGCTCTGAGCGGCCGCAGGAGTGTCGGCACCATTCTCACGAGCGAGACGGACCCGGATCAGCTGCGGACTGCCGTCGGGCATATCGCCGCGGGGCCGGGTCACGACATCGTCGTCTATGTCGCCGTCGGATCCGATTCCGATGCCGCCATGAGCAACCTGCAGCGCTGGATCGATGCGGGCGCGACCACTGTTGTACTCGAACCGTCTGCACAACAACCGGATCCGACCCCACTGTTCGCGCACGCCGCGTCCTTGACGACGGAGTTAGGAGCCCAGTAACCAACAGCCTCACCGAAAGGCTGACACTAGCGCTCCCGCAGATACCGTCCCGCGTCGGCGAACGCGCGTGCTCGACGCGTCAGCGTGGGTGGCGCAGCGGGTTCGCCTCGCCACAGGCGGTAGAGCGTGCTCATGCTGAGGATGAGTCGCTCGGGCGAATCCCAGTGCGCGTAATGGCCGAATTCGGGTGATTTGAGCAGGTTCAGGGCGGCCTCGGTGGAGCCGAGGCCCGCGTCGAAGCACGCTCGTCCGGCCTCGGCCACCCAGGTCCAGTAGCTGCGCACGGCGCGTATTTCGTCGGTGCCGCACAGGGGTCCGTGGCCGGGGACGTACACGTCGGCGTCGAGTTCGAGGAGGTGGTCGAGGGCGTCGATCCAGTTCTGCAGAGGGCCGTGCCAGAGCACCGGGGTGGCGTCGATGAAGAGCAGGTCGCCCGCGAACACGACCCCCACGTCCGAGAGGTGCGCGATGAGATCGCCTTCGGTGTGCGCCGGACCGAGGTAGCGCAGGTGCACCGATCGTCCTGCGACATCGATGGTTTCGGTGGTTTCGAAGGTGTGATCAGGCAGGCGGGGCAGCGCCGACGGAAACAGCGCATCGCCGCGAACACGGTTCATGTAGGAGCCCATGGCACCGATCGGTCCCGGCACCCAGCCGACTGCCTTGCCGAAGGACGCGAATGCGGATACTCCCTTCGGCGGGGTCTCCTCCTTCATCGCGTGCAGCGACGCCGCACTGGTGGTGATCCGTGCGGAGGCGGGCACGCTGTCGTTTCCCCACCAGTGATCACCGTCCGAATGCGTGTTGAGGACCTCGGTGATCGGTGCGGCGGCAACCAACTCGGCGGTGCCGGCGGCAACCCGCTCGGCCCAGTTCACGTCCCAGACGGTGTCGATCAGCATCGACGCCGAACCGGGTGCCACGACGAGCCCGGTGTTGGTCTGCCCCCAACTGCCCGGCGGACGCATGAAGGCCCAGGTGTCGTCGGCGATCTGCTGGTATCCCACCTCGGTGTTTCGCACTGCCACAGGCTATCCGCTCAGCATCTCCTGTACTTGCTTGTTCTTCTGACGTTTCGTCCTGATTACTCGCATCGTCGTGTACATCTTGTCGGGTGGCAAAGTCTCGCCCGTGGGTGCAGGCTTTGCAGAACCGAAATAGTCGACGCTAGGGGTTGTGATGACGGTGCCTGTCCTGCAGAACTACATCGACGGGGCATTCGTGACCCCCTCGGGTACCGAGATGCTCGATGTCGTCAGTCCGGTGGACGAGTCGGTGGTCGCTCGAGCCCCGATTTCCGATGCTGCCGATGTCGACGCCGCAATGTCGGCTGCCGCCAAAGCTTTCGAGACCTGGGGCAAGACGACTCCGAGTGAGCGGCAGAAGGTACTGCTGAAGCTCGCCGATGCCATCGAGGCCCACAGCGACGAGATCGTCGAGGCGCAGAGTCGTAACACCGGTCAGCCGAAGGCCACCATCGCCGCCGAGGAAGTCACCGTCGGAGCAGATCAAATTCGATTCTTCGCCGGGGCTGCCCGGATGCTCGAAGGCAAGTCGGCCGGCGAGTACATGGACGGGTTCACCTCGTACGTACGCCGCGAGCCGATCGGCGTCGTGGGGCAGGTGACGCCGTGGAACTACCCGTTCATGATGGCGATCTGGAAGATCGGGCCTGCGCTGGCAGCCGGCAACACCGTCGTTCTCAAGCCGAGCGACACCACCCCCGAGAGCACCCTGGTGCTGGCGAAATTGTCGAAGGGCATCGTCCCCGACGGCGTGCTGAACATCGTGCTCGGCAACGGCGGCACCGGCGCAGCCATCGTCGAACACAAGACGCCCGGCCTGGTCTCGATCACCGGTTCGGTGCGGGCAGGCATCGCCGTCGCCGTCGCCGCTGCCAAGCAGCTCAAGCGCGCGCACCTCGAACTGGGCGGCAAGGCACCGGCCATCGTGTTCGACGACGTCGACATCACCAAGGCCGCCGACGGCGTCGCCGAGGCCGCGTTCTTCAACGCCGGCCAGGACTGCACGGCGGTCACTCGCGTGTTGGTACACGAGTCGGTACACGACTCGCTCGTCGACGCACTCGTCGCCAAGGCGAAGACACTGAAGGTCGGATTGCCCGACGACCCCGACACCTTCCTCGGCCCGTTGAACAACGTCAACCACTTCGGCCAGGTCAGCTCCAAGGTCGACGGTATCGGCGCGCACGCCACCATCGTCACCGGCGGAAAGCGCATCGGCGACAAGGGATTCTTCTACGAGCCCACGATCATCACGGGCGTGCAGCAAGCCGATCCCATCGTGCAGGAGGAGACGTTCGGCCCGGTGCTGACGGTGCAGAAGTTCTCCGACGAGTCAGAGGCGATCGAACTTGCCAATGACGTCGACTTCGGTCTCGCGTCGAGCGTCTGGACGTCCGATCATGCTCGCACGCTTCGCATTTCGGCGGCTCTGGACTTCGGTGCCGTCTGGGTCAACTGCCACATCCCGTTGGTGGCCGAGATGCCGCACGGTGGCTTCAAGTACTCCGGCTACGGCAAGGACCTCTCGGCCTACGGCGTGGACGATTACACCCGCATCAAGCACGTGATGAGCTCGACGGAGACCATCGCATGACATTCCATCCCCTGGACCCACTCTCGAGCGACGAATTCTCTACCGTCGCCGAGGTTCTGGGCCGGGAACACGGTGTCGGCGACGGGTGGCGATTCGCCTCGATCGAGATGATCGAACCGTCCAAGTCCGAGGTCGCCGCGTTCGATGCGGACGGTACCGTCCCCGCCCGTCGCGCAGTCTCGGTGGTGTTGAACCGCGCCGAGAACAGCACGTTCAAAGCCGTGGTGTCACTGGACAACAGGAGCACCGAATCCTGGACCCACATCCCGGACGTGCAGCCCAACTTCACCGTCGACGAGTGGGAAGAGGCCGACGCGGCGCTGCGTGCACACCCCGATGTGATTGCCGCGCTTGCCGATCGCGGGATCACCGATCTCGATCTGGTGTTCATGGACACCTGGACGTACGGCGAGGCGGTGACGCCCGAGAAGTACAAGGGTCGACGCCTGGGCTGGTCCGACACGTGGGTCAAAGCCGCAGAGGGTGCCAATCCGTACGCGGGGCCGGTGGGCGGCTTCCACTGCGTCATCGACGCCAACACGATGGAACTGCTCGAAATCGAGGACACCTACCGCGTCGAGCGGCCGGAGATCATGGGCGAGTATGTACCCCGCCATATTCCGGAGCGCATCCGTAACGCCAGCAGCCGTCCGCCGCTGAAGCCGCTCGAGATCACCCAGCCGGACGGCCCGTCGTTCGAGCTGGACGGCAACAAGCTGACGTGGCAGAACTGGTCGCTGCGTGTGGGGTTCAACTACCGCGAGGGCATGACGCTGCACGCCGTCACCTACGACGACAACGGGAACACGCGATCCGTCGCGAACCGAATGTCGTTCGCGGAGATGGTCGTTCCGTATCGTGACCACACCGAGGACCACTATCGGCGCACCGCATTCGACATCGGCGAGTGGGGCCTGGGCTTCATGACCACCTCGCTCGAGCTCGGCTGCGATTGCCTCGGTGAGATCCGGTACCTCGATGCCGTGCTGCACAACAGCAAAGGCGAGCCGTACACGATCACCAACGCGATCTGCATCCACGAGGAAGACAACGCGGTGCTGTGGAAGCACGTCGATCACGACGCCGGGGCAGAGGTGCGTCGGATGCGCCGTCTCACCGTCAGCTTCCACGCCACCGTCGCCAACTACGAGTATCTCGTCTACTGGCGCTTCTATCAGGACGGCAACATCGAGTGCGAGGTGCGCGCCACCGGCATCATGGTCGTCACCCACTTCGAGGAGGGCGGCACCCATCCGTCGGGCACGCTGATCGACAATCGCACGTATGCGCCGTACCACCAGCACTTCCTGGTCGCCCGGCTCGATCTGGACATCGACGGCACCGAGAACACCGTCTATTCCAGCCAGACCCAAATGGTTCCGATGGGTCCCGACAATCCGTACGGCCTGGCCCTGACGCAAGTGAACACCCCGCTCACCACCGAGTCCGAGGGCAAGCAGGATTACGACTGGAACACGCAGAAGGCATGGAAGGTGGTCAACGACAACGTCACCAACGGTCTCGGCACCCGGCCCGCGTACAAGTTGGTGCCCGGCTCGGCGATTCCGGCGATGTTCGATCCGGCGTCGCCGATCTTCCAGCGTTCCCAGGTGATCGGTCACACCGTATGGGTCACGCCCAATTCACCCGACGAGCGTTGGCCCAGTGGCGAGTTCGTCAATCAGAGTGGCGTCGACCATGGCCTCCCCGAGTGGACCGAGAAGAACCGTTCGATCGAGAACACCGATGTGGTGGTCTGGTACACCTTCGGCATCCATCACATCACCAGGCCCGAGGACTGGCCGGTGATGCCGTCCGACACCGTCTCGTTCTGGCTCAAGCCTTTCGGCTTCTTCGACCGCAACCCCTCGCTCGACGTCGCACCATCGGAGCCGAAGCACTGCCACACCGATCCCGGCAGCACCTGTCACTGACTGGCGCGACCTGACGGCAGCGAGGACCGACAACGAAGCGAAGCGGCGCGTAGCTCACCTGAGCTACGCGCCGCTTCGCTGTGTTGAAATGACCGGGCCTTGCGTCCCGCCTAGGAGCTGTGTCCGGCCTACGAACTACGTCGGACCTCGAACTGCTCGCCGACGACAGCAGTCTGCGATTCGGTGACGCAATCCAGGCGTCCGTCCAGACGCAGCGAGACGTTGTACTCACCCGGCTTGAGCGCGAACGTGGTGATGGAGATGCTTGTCGCGTTGTCTTCCACGACGACGCGTGGGCTCAGCGACAGCATGCCGTTGTGCAGGACCTCGCATACCTGACCCGGAAAAACGTTGTCCACATCGACGGTGATGGTTCTGGGGCCGCCCAGAACCTCGATCGTGGGAGTGCTCGACCCTACGAGTCTGAGGTAGCTCTTTTCTCTGCGCACGGTCTCGACTTCCCTGTTTGCATGCTCCACCGGAGGGTGGACGCCCGACACGGTCTCGTTGGTACTTCGTGGCGCGACGGAGGACGGATTGGTATTACACGTCGTCATCGCCGTCCACCCGAGCCTCCCTTTACATCGAACGTGCATCCGTCCGCGTTACCGAAACCGCCGCCGAACAGCACCCCTACAGCCGCAACACCGAGAAATCGCGATGTCATCGGTCAGAACATACCCTCCGGCCTGCAAATCTGCGAAACGGAGACGGTCCAACCGAAGCCTTTACGCATCCTTGCACCCTGTAACAGATCGTGCGACACATTCGAGACCCAATTCATTCGTCCGTATCGAAAGCCCGCTGCTCGGCCAGCTCGGCGGCATGCTCGGCCTTTCGTTGCCGGAGCTGATGCATCTTCACACCCACGACTACGGCAGCCAGGCCCACGGGTGCACCTATTGCGGCTCCGATCGCGACAGACCCGAGGTCACCGCCACCGTAATGAGCAAGCAGACGAATCATTGCGCCGCCGCCGGTGAGAAAAAGCAGCACGCCCGCCAATGCGATTCGAGCGCGCCGGAGTTCCTGCGAGGTGTACATGTCGATCCCCCGCGCGCGGGCGTATGCCAACACCACGTTCGCGACGGCCGTCAGAGCCACGAAGATTCCCAATGCCACCCAGGCCCCGGTGACACCCGCCGCGAAGGGCAGTACAGCGCCGGCGATCATTCCGATCCACAGCAGGGACTGAAATCCGACGGCCGAGGCCTCGTTCCAGATGTCGCGTTGCAATTCGTCGGCGTAGAAGTCGTCGTCCAGGTCTCCCACGAAGCGGGCAGCTTTGGTGAATGCGCTCATGTTCGTTTCCCTTCGTCGTCGCCGAACAGTGTTTCGACTGTCGTGTCGAGTGCTCGGGCCAGTCGCAGTGCCAGGTACACGCTCGGTGCGTAGTCGCCGCCCTCGACGGAGACGATGCTCTGCCGGCTGACTCCGCAGATGGTGCCGAGTTCGGCCTGCGTGATGCGTGCCTGTTTGCGATGCGCGCGAACGTTGTTGGATCCGGGCATGACAAAAAGTCAACTCTGCTTGGCATGAAATGTCAAGCAGTCTTGTCATTCGCTCGCCTTTACCTGCTCGTAACGCGAGAAACAGACTCGTCACCGCAGAAAATACCAACGCAATAAGTTGCCTTTACTGTTCGCAATCGCGAATACATCTCCGTATACACACTTTCCGAAAGGGCCGTAGATGCCTGCTGTCTCGAAGCGCATGTCCGTCAAGCGCGTCATGGTCGTTCCCGCAGCACTGGCTGCATTGAGCCTGGTTGCCACTGCCTGCGGTAGCAAGGCGAGCGACCCCACCACCGCCGAGGGCGGCGGAGGCTTGTCCACCTCGTGTGTGGACACCTCCGGTGACACCATCAAGGTCGGCTCGCTCAACTCCCTGTCCGGCACGATGGCGATCAGCGAAGTGACAGTGCGTGATTCGATCGCACTGGCCGTCGAGCAGATCAACGCGGCCGGTGGCGTCAACGGAAAGCAGATCGAGGTCGTCGCAGAGGACGGCGCATCCGAGCCGACCGTGTTCGCCGAGAAGGCCGAGAAGCTGATCAGCAGCGATTGTGTCGCAGCCGTTTTCGGTGGCTGGACGTCATCGTCGCGCAAGGCGATGCTGCCGGTGTTCGAGGACAACGACGCTCTCCTCTACTACCCCGTGCAGTACGAGGGCCTCGAGGCGTCGAAGAACATCTTCTACACCGGAGCCACCACCAACCAGCAGATCATCCCGGCCCTGGACTACCTGAAGGAGAAGGGCGTCAAGTCCCTCTACCTGGTGGGCAGCGACTACGTGTTCCCGCAGACCGCCAACCGCGAGATCAAGGCGTATGCGGCCGCCAACGGTATCGAGATAAAGGGCGAGGATTACACCCCGCTCGGTTCGACGGACTTCTCCACCATCGTCAACAAGGTGCGCTCCGCCGACGCCGATGCCGTGTTCAACACGCTCAACGGTGATTCCAACGTTGCATTCTTCCGTGAGTACACCAACGCCGGCCTGAAAGCTGCTGACATGCCGGTCATCTCGGTGTCCATCGCCGAGGAAGAGGTGGCGGGCATCGGAGCCGCGAACATCGCGGGCCAGCTGACTGCCTGGAACTACTACCAGACCGTCGACAGCCCGGAGAACACCAAGTTCGTCGCCGACTACAAGGCGAAGTACGGTGCCGACAAGCCCACCTCGGACCCCATGGAAGCCGCGTACACCTCGGTCTACCTGTGGAAGAACACCGTCGAGAAGGCAAATTCGTTCGCGGTGGCCGACATTCAGGCCGCAGCCGACGGTGTCAGCTTCGCCGCTCCCGAGGGCGAGGTCGTCATCGACGGCGACAACCACCACATCTCCAAGACCGCCCGCATTGGTGAGATCCGGCCCGACGGCTTGATCTACACGGTGTGGGAGTCCCCCGAGGCCATCGCTCCCGACCCGTTCCTCGAGACCTACGACTGGGCCTCCGACCTCAACTGACCACCACCCATGTGAGTGGAACTTCGTAGCCTGCTACGAAGTTCCACTCACATGCTCCGAAGGAGCTCCCCCATGGACGTCGTGATCGGACAGTTGTTCACCGGCCTGTCGATCGGATCCATTCTCTTGCTCGCCGCCCTCGGGCTCTCACTGACGTTCGGTCAGATGGGCGTCATCAACATGGCGCACGGCGAGTTCATCATGGCCGGCTCGTACACGGCTTACGTAGTGCAGCAGATCGTCTCGACCGGCGGCGCATCACTGTTCATCTCCCTGATCGTCGGCTTCCTCGTCGGCGGCGCAATGGGTGTGCTGCTCGAGGTGACGCTGATCCAGCGCATGTACCACCGTCCACTGGACACCCTGCTCGTCACGTTCGGCGTCGGGCTGATACTGCAGCAGCTCGCTCGCGACATCTTCGGTGCCCCGGCGGTCAACGTCGTCTCGCCGGAATGGCTCAGCGGCGGCGTCGACATCCTCGGTGCCGTGGTGCCCAAGACCCGAATCTTCATTCTCGTCCTCGCGGTCGTCGCCGTTGTCGCACTGTCGATCGCGCTGAAGAAGACCGCAATGGGTCGACGCATCCGCGCGGTGGTGCAGAACCGCGATCTCGCGGAAACCTCGGGCATCTCGAGCCGCCGGACCGACATCTCGACGTTCTTCCTCGGCTCCGGTTTGGCGGGTGTCGCGGGCGTGGCACTGACTCTGATCGGATCCACGAGTTCCACTGTGGGACAGAGCTACCTGATCGACGCTTTCCTGGTGGTCGTCGTCGGTGGACTCGGCCAGATCAAGGGCGCGGTGATCGCCGCCTTCGCCCTCGGAATCCTCAACTCGTTCATCGAATACAGCACCACGGCCTCTATCGCCAAGGTCATCGTGTTCGTCCTCATCGTGATCTTCCTGCAGGCCCGCCCACAGGGCTTGTTCGCCGTCAAGACAAGGAGCCTGGTATGAGCGAGTTCATCGCCAAGCGCGGCGCTCTGCTGGGTTTCGCGCTCGCCGCAATCCTGTTGTTCGCTGTGGCGCCCGCCGTCCTCAGCGACTTCCGGTTGAACCTCTTGGGCAAGTTCATCTGCTACGCAATTGTGGCTGTCGGTATCGGATTGGCCTGGGGCCGAGGCGGAATGCTCACCCTTGGCCAGGGTGTCTTCTTCGGCATCGGTGCCTACATCATGGCCATGCATCTGAAGATTTCCGACGCCGATCTGCGCGGCGACGCGGTACCGGACTTCATGTCCATCGCCGGTATCCGTGAATTGCCCTCGTACTGGCTGCCGTTCACCTCGCCCATCACGACGATTCTGGGCATCCTGTTCGTGCCGGCACTGGTGGCGCTGGTGCTCGGCCTCGGCGTGTTCAAGCGTCGCGTCAAGGGCGCGTACTTCGCGATCCTCAGTCAGGCACTGGCCGCCGCCTTCGCGATCCTGCTCATCGGACAGCAGACCACCGGTGGATCCAACGGGCTCAACAGGTTCCGCACGTTCTTCGGGTTCAACCTCAACGACCCCGCCAACAAGCAGATGCTGTTCTTCATCGCTGCCGGCGTACTGCTCGTCGTCGTCGCCATCACCCGCCAGCTGATGTATTCGCGCTACGGCGAACTACTGGTCGCCGTCCGCGATCAGGAAGAGCGAGTGCGCTTCCTCGGCTACGACCCGGCGAACGTCAAGATCGTCGCGTACGTCGCCGCAGCGTTCTTCGCCGGTCTCGCCGGTGCGCTGTTCGTCCCGATCGTCGGCATCATCTCCCCCAACGACGTCGGCATCGTTCCGTCCATCGCGTTTCTCATCGGCGTCGCCATCGGCGGCCGCACCACCCTGCTCGGCCCGGTTCTCGGCGCGCTCGGAGTCGCGTGGGCGCAGACCACGCTGTCCGAGCAGTTCCCGTCCGGTTGGACGTATGCGCAGGGCCTGCTGTTCGTCGTGGTCGTCGGATTCTTCCCCGCCGGCATCGCCGGACTCTTCGCACTGCGCAAGCGAAAGAAGGAGCCCGAATCGGTCCCCGAGGCCAGCGCGGAACCAGAGAAAGAGCTCGCACGATGATCCATGTCGAAGGCCCGCAGCCCACGTTCGGCGGCAACGCCGGCATGTCCAGTCAGTACCTCGAAGTCCGTGATCTGACAGTCAGTTTCGACGGCTTCAAGGCCAACACCAACGTCGATCTGACGCTGATGCAGGGCGATCTTCGCTTCCTCATCGGCCCGAACGGAGCCGGCAAGACCACGCTGATCGACGCCATCACCGGTCTCGTTCCGGCCACCGGCTCGGTCACCAAGTCCGGAGTGGAACTGCTGGGCAAGAAGGTGCATCAGATCGCCCGGCTCGGTATCGGTCGAACCTTTCAGACGGCCAGCATCTTCGAGAATCTGACGGTATTGCAGAACCTGGATATCGCCGCCGGGTCCGGCCGGTCGGTACTGACGATGTTGCGCCGTCGGGCATCGGTTCTGCCGCAGATCGAGGAGGCCCTCGAGACGATCGGTCTGACGGCCCAGAGAGACAAGGCCGCAGGAATTCTGGCGCACGGCCAGAAGCAGTGGCTCGAGATCGGAATGTTGTTGGTGCAGAACGCCGATGTGCTTCTGCTCGACGAGCCGGTCGCCGGCATGAGCCACGAGGAACGTGAGGAGACGGGCCAGCTGCTGCAACGCATAGGCGGTGAACGGACCGTGGTGGTGGTGGAGCACGACATGGACTTCATGCGGATGTTCGCGACCTCGGTGACAGTACTGGCGGCCGGACGCGTTCTGGCCGAGGGCACCGTGGCCGAGGTGCAGGCCGATCCGAAGGTTCAGCAGGTCTATCTCGGCACCGCCGCGGCGGGCGAGGAACTCGAGCACATTGCAGAAGAGGGAGCCGATCATGCTTGAACTGGTCGACGTCAGAACAGGTTACGGCCGCAGCGAGGTCGTTCACGGTGCGTCGCTGACGGTTCCGGCCGACGGTGTCGCGGCGGTGATGGGCCACAACGGTGCGGGCAAGACGACGCTGCTGCGCGCGGCGGTCGGGCTGTTGAAAGTGAACTCTGGCAAGGTCATGTTCGACGGTGAGGACGTCAGTGCGTTGCGGCCCAGCGCCCGCGTCGCCCGCGGACTGGCCTACGTGCCACAGGGCCAGCAGTCTTTCGGTCAGTTGACGACAGCGGAGAACCTGCAGGTGGTGGCCGACGGGCGCAAGCGCGGCAAGGCACTGATCGACGAGGCACTCGACCTCTTTCCGGCGCTGAAGGAATTGCTGAATCGCAGAGCCGGCCTGCTGTCCGGCGGCCAGCGCCAACAGCTCGCCATCGCAAGAGCCTTGATCACCGAACCGCGGATGCTGATTCTCGACGAGCCGACCGAGGGCATTCAGCCGTCGGTCGTCGCCGAGATCGAGCGCACCGTCATCGAGCTCACCCGCCGCGGCGGTCTCGGAGTTCTGTTGGTGGAGCAGCACATCGGCTTCGCATTGGAATCTGCCCAGAAGTACTACATTCTCGAGGCCGGCCGGATCACGTCCACCGGTGTGGGCGGATCCGATTCCGAAGCCGACGTGCGCGCAGCCATGGCGATCTGACCGGGCTTATCGTGCCGCGCAAGGACCTTCGCGAGAAGGTCTATTCGTCACTGCGCCGGGATCTGATCTCCGGTGCGATCGGCTCCACGGAACGGCTCGGCGAGGAGCGTCTCGCCGAGCTGTACGGCGTCTCGCGCACTCCTGTGCGGGAGGCGCTGGCACGTCTGCAAGCCGACGGTCTGGTCGTGCGCGACGAGGCCGGTCTGCATCCCTATCGTCCCCGGCTCGGCGACCTACCGGATCTGTACGAACTGCGGTCGACTCTCGAGTCCCGCGGAATCACCCGCTCGACGCCGCAGTCCTTCGATCGGGCAGCCTTGTCGGCGTTGGCGGTGACGTGGGCCGGGTTGCGGGCGCACCCACCGGAGACCACCGACGACATGGTCGCCATGGACGAGCAGTTCCATGTCGCGTTGTCGGCCGCGTCTGGCAATGCGGCTCTGACCGAGGCCCTGTGCGCCGTCAACGCCAAGGTGCGGCCCGTGCGTATTCTCGGTGGTCTCGACGCGTCGGCCGTGGTCTCGGCGATCGATGAACATCTCGCGATCGTCGAGCACCTACTGGCCGGGCAGCTGGACACGGCGCTGGATACGCTTGTTGCACATATCGATTCGTCCCGCGACCGAGTGGTCGAGCGCGCCCGTCAGGCCGCGGCACTGGCCGGCGCGGTCCGAATCTGACGCGTCAGTTGGCATCCGACAGGAGTGGAGCCTGCGGAACGACCCAACTAGTCCGACAAGATTCGGTCGATGTCGTCGAGCACGGTTTGTCCGCCCATGGGCCCGACGCCGGTGATCCAGTACGACAGGTCCACCGCATGCGGATTGGGCAGTGTCGCAGCGTTAGCGGTGATCGACGCCGGGATGGCGGCGGGGTCCGACGGGTTGTCGGCGGTGACGACGATCAGGTCCGCTGCCGCCTGAGCCGCGAGCTCGGGCGAGAGGTCGACCGAGATCTCGTCGGCCCATTCCGGCCGCGGCGGGGTGGTGAATCCGGCGCATTCGAGCGTGCTTCCGGCGAACGACGACGGCCCGTACAGGGTCAGCTCACCACTTCGCGGCCTGATCAGTTGCGCTGTTTTCCCGGCGGTGTCGTGCTTTTCGGCGATCTGGGCGCACCGGTCGTCGTATGCGGTGAGCAGTTCCTCGGCCTTCGCCTCCTTGCCGAGAACGCGCCCGACGAATCGGACACTGTCGCGCCACGGATCGGACTGGGAGGCGATGAACACCGTCGGCGCGATGGCGGAGAGTTGGTCGTAGTACTGCGCGTGCCGAGTCTCCGTCCCGAGAATGAGGTCGGGTTGCGCGGCAGCAATGTCCTCGATGGTCGGTTCGGCCACCGTGCCGACCGTGGCGATGCCGGCCGCTTCCGTACCGAGATAGGCCGGCACACCGGCGGTTTCGCTGAGCACCGCCGTGCCGACGGGCACGATGCCGAGCGCGACCGTGGTGTCGAGTTCCACCGGTTCCAGGGTGACGACCCGCAGAGGATTGTCGGGAACGTCGATCGAGCCTCGAACGGTCTCGACCGTTCGAGTCGCTTCGCCGGCGGACCCGTCGGCGGTATCGGCCGACGAGCATGCCGTCGCTCCTGCCGCCACCGCGAGCGCGGTGATGGCCAACGCTGTCAGACCGAGCTTGAACTGCACCACTTCGAGGGACCTCCGGGTAGAACAATGCGAGACACAAAAGAGGTTAGCCTACCCTGCAAGGCGTTGCGAACCGCGTCCCCGGACGGCGGAGCTACCAGTCGGTAGGATGTGATCGTGACCACTCCTCGCATTCCGTCCGGTACCGCCCGCACTCTCGGCCCCGTCAACTGGGTCATCTGCAAGGTCATCGCCAAAGGCGCGGGAGTACCCAACCCCCACCTGTTCACCACTCTCGGTCGAACCGGTGGCCTGTACCGGGCGTGGCTGTTCTACAGCGGCCATCTGATGCCGGGCGGAAAGATCTCCCGCAAGGAATCGGAAATGGTGATTCTCCGGGTGGCGCACCTGCGCGAATCGGCATACGAGATGGACCACCACATCCGCCTGGGCCGTCGAGCCGGCATCGACCGAGACCTGCTCGAGCTGATCATGACCGGCCCGCACGCCCCTGGGCTGTCGACTCGCTACCGCACCATCCTCACTGCCGTCGACGAGCTGATCGAGACCAAGACGCTCACCGACGCCACGTGGTCCGAACTGGCGACCCAGTTCGACGAACGTCGCCTCATCGAATTCGTCTTGCTGGTCACCCAATACGACGGGCTCGCAACCACATTGGGCACCCTCCGCGTCGAACGCGACTACGGCGACCGGCCGCCACGACGATGAACGAGACACCCGAGACTGCACTGCGCCGCGCTCTGGCGATGATCGAACCGGAGTCGGTCCGCACGAGCGCCCGGATCGACGGCGGCTACGTCGAACTCATGGGCAACGCCAAAGCCCCCAATCCGACGATGGCCAGCCGAGCGATGAACAACCGCGGTGTCGCGGCGATCTACGAGAACATCTGGCGACCGTTCGGAGTATCGATGATGGGAATCGGCGGGCTGCCCATGTCCGCCGAACGCGCCAAGGCCGTCGCCGACTTGCGGTTACACGGGCCACAGCGAGTCCTGGACGTCGCCTGCGGCCCCGGCAACTTCACCAGATTCCTGTCCGAGCAGCTGACCGAGGACGGTATCGCCGTCGGCTTCGACATCTCCGAGGCCATGATCGCTCGCGCAGTGCGCGACAATCGGGGGCCGCGTGCGGCGTACGTTCGCGGCGATGCGGCCGAACTCCCGTACGCCGACGCGACATTCGACGCCGTATGCTGTTATGCCGCACTGTATCTCGTGCCACATCCACTGCAGGTGGTCGACGAGCTCATCCGCGTCCTGCGACCGGGTGGTCGCATCGCCATCATGACCAGCTGTGAACTGGGCCTGGCACCGCTGCGTACCGTCGTCGGCCTGGGATCTGCCGCCGTCGGGGTACGCATGTTCCCGAAGGGGCAGTTCACCGAGATGTTTGCTGCTGCGGGCATGACCGACATCGAGCAGGACATCCGCGGTCTCGCCCAATTCGTCAGTGCCACCAAGAATTAGCGCTACCGACCCTGCTACACCCCCGGCAATGCGAGACCTGACCGTGGTCAAGAACGAACCGGAAGGGCTTTTTACTGATACTTTGGCAAACAGACCGATCAGACTGGGAGCCACACAGTGACACACGCACCGGACCGTACTCAAATCGAGTTTCCCGATATCTCTTCTCGCACTTGGGAACACCCTTCGGACCGAGCAGCCTTGGTCACTCTTCGTACCCTCAAGGGCTTCGACACGGTGCTGCGAACGCTGTCCGGACTGCTGCGCGAGAGACAGCATCGCCTGATGTACTTGGCTACCGCGGTGCGTGTCGACGAACGCCAGTTCAAGGATCTGAACGATCTTCGAGCCGATTGTGTGCAAATTCTCGGCGCGGAGGAAACTCCGGAGCTGTTCGTGGTTCAGTCGCCGATGGTCAACGCGTTCACCATCGGGATGGATCGACCGTTCATCGTTCTCACCACCGGCATGCTCGACATCATGACCTACGAGGAACAGCGATTCGTCGTCGGCCACGAACTGGGCCACGCCCTGTCCGGCCACGCGGTGTACCGCACCGTTCTCATGCACCTGATGCGCCTCGCCGGCACGGTCGGCTGGGTTCCGGTGGGCGGCTGGGCCTTGCGCGCGGTCATCGCGGGACTGATGGAATGGCAGCGCAAATCCGAATTGTCCGGCGACAGAGCAGGTTTGCTGTGCGGACAGGACGTGCACACCGCGATCAGCGTGCAGCTCAAGTTGGCGGGCGGCGCACGTATCAGCGAAATCGACGTCGACGCCTTCCTCGCTCAGGCCGCCGAGTACGAGGCCAGTGGAGACCTGCGCGACGGCGTGCTCAAGCTGCTCAATCTCGAACTCCTCTCGCACCCGTTCTCGGTGCTGCGAGCTGCGGAACTGAAGAAGTGGGTCGACAGGGGCGAGTACGCGGCGGTCCTTCGCGGCGACTACCCGCGCCGGTCCACCGACCACGAGGCCAAGGTGTCGGAGGAGTTCCGTAACGCGGCCCGCACGTACAAGAACAACTTCGACACGTCTGAGGACCCGCTGATCAAGACGGTCCGCGACATCGGCAGCGGCTTCACCGGTGCCGTCGACGCCGTCGGCAACGGAATCGGCGACGTGGCATCGGACATCAAGGGCCGATTCGATCACTGGCGAAAGTCCTAGCACCCCAGAACGAAGCGAACGGCGGCGACCACCGAGGTGGTCGCCGCCGTTCGTCGTTCTACAGCAGAGATCAGAAGTTGATCATGTGGCCTGCGAGGCCGTGGATCGCTTCCTGCAGTGCCTCCGACAGCGTCGGGTGCGTGTGGACGTTGCGGGCCAGCTCGTTGACCGTCAGGTCCCACTTCTGGGCCAGGGTCAGCTCCGGCAGCAGCTCCGAGACGTCCGGTCCGATGAGGTGGCCACCGAGCAGCTCACCGTACTCGGTGTCGGCGATGAGCTTGACGAAGCCCGTCGCGTCGCCCAGGCCGTGTGCCTTGCCGTTGGCGGCGAACGGGAAGTTCGCGACCTTGATGTCGGATCCACGAGCCTGCGCTTCTTCGCGGGCCTGGTCCTCGGTCAGACCGAAGCT
Source organism: Rhodococcus sp. Leaf233 (assembly GCF_001426165.1). Lineage (NCBI taxonomy): Bacteria > Bacillati > Actinomycetota > Actinomycetes > Mycobacteriales > Nocardiaceae > Rhodococcus > Rhodococcus sp. Leaf233. The sequence goes on along the minus strand of NZ_LMRO01000001.1, from coordinate 622,572 downwards.
GGCGACCTGCGGCTGGCAGAACGTGGCGCGTGGCATCATCCGGTAGTCGTCGATCGGCAATGTCTCTGCGCCGCCGATGGTTTCGGCAGCCACCACGGCCTGCGCCTCCGCCACGTGGGCGAGCTGGAGCTTGGCGGTGACGTCGCCGATGGCGTAGATGTGCGGGACGTTGGTCTGCATCGTGTTCGTGATGCCGATGGCACCGCGATCGGTGAGCTCGACACCGGTCTTCTCGAGACCGAAGCCCTCGACGCGAGGGGCGAATCCGACGGACTGCATCACCTTGTCGACGGTGAAGGTCTCGCTCTCACCGGACTTGTTGTGCTTGATCTCGACGGTGACCTTGGAGCCGTCGTCGTCGATGCTCTGCACACCCGCGCCGGTGATGACCTTGACGCCGAGCTTCTTGTACTGCTTCTCGATCTCCTTCGAGACGTCCTTGTCCTCGTTGGGGAGCGCGCGATCGAGGAACTCGACGATGGTGACGTCGACTCCGTAGTTCTTCAGGACGTACCCGAATTCCATACCGATGGCACCTGCGCCGACGATGAGGATCGAGCCCGGCAGATCCTTGGTCATGATCTGCTCTTCGTACGTGACGACGTTCTTGCTGAGCTCGGTTCCCGGGAGCAGCTTGGTAGTGCTGCCGGTCGCGATGATCGCGTTGTCGAACGTGATCGTCTCGGTGCCGCCCTTGGACAGTTCGACCTCGATGGTGTTGGCATCGGTGAACGTGCCCTGGCCGTCGTACTCGGGGATCTTGTTCTTCTTCATCAAGAAGTGGATGCCCTTGACGCGTCCGTCCGCGACCTTGCGGCTGCGGTCGAATGCTGCGCCGAAGTCGAAGGATGCTTCACCCGAGATACCGAACAGCTTGGCCTCTTTGGTGAAGAGGTGCGCCAGCTCGGCGTTACGGAGAAGCGCCTTCGAGGGGATGCAGCCCACGTTGAGGCACACACCGCCCCAGTACTTCTTCTCGATGATGGCAGTGCTGAGTCCGAGTTGTGCCGCGCGGATAGCAGCGACGTACCCACCGGGACCGGCTCCGAGGACAACGACGTCATAGTGTGAGGTCACGAGTCCCCAGCGTAGTCGTGCCCTCCGACACTGTCTCGACCTGGTCTTCGTTACCAGCCGGTAGCCTCGCACGCGTCCTGCACCCGACCGCACGTGTGCTGCTAGAACTGTGCCATGGCTTTCTCGGACGACCCGTACCTCTGGCTCGAAGACGTCACCGGCGACGACGCACTCGCGTGGGTACGCGAGAAGAACGAGGTGACGATCCAGGCGCTGGCAGGCGAGCGTTTCGACGCCACCGTGGCGGGTGTACGCGAGATTCTCGACACCGATGCGCGGATTCCGTACGCACGCAGGCGCGGGCAGTTCCTCTACAACTTCTGGCGCGACGCCGAGCACATCCGCGGGGTGTGGCGGCGCACCACGATGGACGAGTACCGCACGGACGAACCCGCATGGGACGTCCTGCTCGATCTCGATGCCCTGGCCGCCGACGAGGGCGAGAACTGGGTATGGGGCGGCGCTCAGGTACTGCGCCCCGACCAGCTGCGCGCTTTGGTGACGCTGTCCCGAGGCGGTGCCGACGCGACGGTGGTACGCGAGTTCGATCTCGACTCCCGCACGTTCCGCGCTGGGGAGGACGGCGGTTTCACGCTGCCCGAGGCCAAGACCGACATCGGCTGGATCGACGCCGACACCGTCTTCGTCGGCACCGATTTCGGACCGGGGTCCCTGACCGAATCCGGCTATCCGCGGATCACCAAGAGATGGCACCGAGGCACCCCGCTCGCCGACGCGGAGACCGTCTACGAGGGCGAATCCCAGGACATTTCGATCTCCGCGTGGCACGACCGCACGCCCGGATTCGAGCGCGACTTCGTGCAGCGGTCCACCGACTTCTACAACTCCGAGACCTACGTGCTCGACGGTACGGCGGTGACCCGCATTCCGACGCCGACGGACGCATCGACCTCGGTCCACGAGAACTGGCTGCTGGTTCGGACGATGACCGAGTGGACCTACGACGGCGTCACCCATCCGGCGGGCGCTCTGCTCGCGGCCGACTTCGACGAATTCATGAGCGGCACAGCATCTCTGGCGGTTCTGTTCACTCCGGACGAGCACACGTCCCTGCATCAGTACGCGTGGACCGAGAATCATCTGCTGCTGGTGACGCTGCAGGATGTCCGTACTCGTCTGCATGTGCTCACCCCTCGTGCGCGTTTTGCGTACCTGGAGGGGCGCAAAACGCGCACGACGGAGTGGGACACGGCCACCGTCGACGGGCTGTCGGAGTTGGCGTCGACCGAGATCATCGGTACGGACGCCGAGGAGAACGGGGACGAGTTCTTCCTCGGCTCCTCGGGTTACCTCACCCCGGCCACGCTGCTGGTCGGCACGGTCGGCGGCGCGCTCGAGGTACTCAAGCAGGCTCCCGCTTTCTTCGACGCGGACGGCATGACCGTGCAACAGTTCTTCGCGGAGTCGGACGACGGCACCGCGATCCCCTACTTCGTCGTCCGACGCGGCGACGCAGGCCCCGGCCCCACACTGCTGTACGGCTACGGCGGCTTCGAGATCTCGATGACGCCCGGCTACAGCGGAGCGATGGGTCGAACGTGGCTCGAGCGCGGCGGCACCTACGTCGTTGCCAACATCCGCGGCGGCGGCGAGTACGGACCGTCCTGGCACACCCAGGTATTGCGGGCGGGCCGGCATCTGGTCCACGAGGACTTCGCCGCGGTCGCCCGCGACCTGGTGGCCCGCGGGATCACCACCGCCGATCGCTTGGCCGCCCAGGGCGGCAGCAACGGTGGCCTGCTGATGGGCATCATGGAAACGAAGTACCCGGAACTGTTCGGGGCGTTGGTATGTCAGGTCCCGCTACTGGACATGAAGCGGTACCACCTGTTGCTCGCGGGAGCATCCTGGGTGGCCGAGTACGGCAACCCCGACGACCCCGCCGAATGGGAGTTCATCTCGCAGTACTCCCCGTACCAGAACGTCGTGGCCGCGTCCGAGCGGAAATACCCACCGATACTCATCGCCACGTCCACCCGAGACGATCGAGTCCATCCCGGACACGCGCGCAAGATGGCTGCGCGGCTGGCCGAGCTCGGTCAGGACGTGAGCTACTACGAGAACATCGAGGGCGGCCACGGCGGGGCGTCGGACAATGCGCAGCTGGCGTTCAAGACCGCACTGACGTACGAGTTCCTGTGGCGGCAGCTCGAGAGCCGGTGATGTCAGACGGCCAGAGCCTGCTCGAACATCGGCCAGGAATTGTGGAGATCGTCCTGCCAGTATCCCCAGGAGTGCGTGCCGCGTTCCCGTAGCTCGAAATGAGCTGGGATATCCAGCTTTTGGAGCGCGCTCTTCAGTCGACGGGTGCAGTCGCCGGTCGCGACCTCGATGGCACCGCCCACCACCATCTGGTTCAGCAGCACGAAACCGGGGCCGTTGGTGTTGGTTCCGTCGAAGGTGTCCGATGCCCCCGCCAGGCCACTGCCGTTGGAGATGTACAGCGCGGTGCCGCGCAGCTTGTCGGCGTTGACGACAGCGTCGTTGTGCACCCAGTCGGGGTCGTCGTCCGCGCCCCACATGTTCTTCACGTCGGCTCCGAGCGCCATCGATACGACGGTCTTGACGTACGCGCGACCCAACGGATCGGTGGTCGAGGCGCAGCCGCTGTAGGAGCCGACCGCCCGGAAGAGACCGGGGTTGTGTGCCGCCAGATTGAGCACCGACGTCGCAGCCATCGAGATTCCGGCAATGACGTTGCGGCCGTTGGTCTTCAGCAGCTGGTCGACGAGTGGAGGCAGTTCGCGGGTCAGGAAGGTCTCCCACTTGTTGCGGCCGAGCACGCGATCGTCGTGCTGCCAGTCCGTGTAGTAGGAGTAGGCCCCGCCGACGGGAGTGACCACATTGGCGTTCTTGTCCGCGAAGAACGACACGACATCGGTCTGGGTGTACCAGTCCATACCGTCCACCCCACCGCCCGCGCCGTTCAGCAGGTACACGGTGGGGCTCGGTTTCGCACGGTCCGGAGAACGAAGAATCTTCAGCGGGATGGTCCGATCCATCGCGGCCGAATGCACGAACGCCGTCATGGCGACGGCGTCGGCCTCCTCCGTACGCACCACGTACGACGTCGACGCGTCGGGCGCGGCGAGGGCCGTGCCCTGCGCGGCCGACGCAGCGATACACGCGGCCACGAGCACACCCCTACCGATCCGACGAGCTGTAGCCCCCAGGCCGTTCATACACGTGCTCGCTATCTTCGGCAGAACAGAAGTTGAGTCACTAGCGTTGTACACCAGAACGGGCGCGGAGTTGGAACTTATCGCATGAATTAATCCAAACGACCGTATCGTTCGGCACGGGGTTGTGTCAGCGGTGCATCCACCGCTCGACCAGGTCGGCCACCGCGGTGGGATTGCGGATCCACCCGTTGTGGCCCAGCGGCTCGTCGATGTGTTCGGTGGTGATGTCGGCGTTGGCAAGCTTGGCCGTCAGATTCTCCATCGAACCCTTGGGTGCCAGATCGTCGCCCTCGATGGTCACTGCCAGCACCGGTAGGGTCAGCCGGCCCATCCGTTCCTCGTAGTCGATGTCGGCACCGGCCGGCTCGATCGAGCCCGTTCGGGCGAACCTCGACCAGTCGTCGATCAACACTCGTGATTGACGGCCGAATCCGCCGACCCCGATGCGGTCCCCCGGCCAGAATCCGGCGATGTTGCTGGTGATCGCCATCGCCGCCGCGCCGAAGTAGAGCGGGACCCCGCGAGTGGTGCCGAAACCGCGGTGGTACGGCGACCCGGATGCCACCAGGATCAAGCCACCGAGCCTGCCTCGAATTCGGGCGGCGTACATCGCGCCCAGTTGTCCGCCCATACTGTGGCCCAGCAGATACGGGGTTGCGGCGGGGAACTGCTCGCGCACCACCTCGAAGATCGCCGGAAAGTCGACCGACACCAATTCCTGATATCCGTACCTGCTAGACGAACTCGGCTTCGGCTTACTGTCCCCCTGGCCCCGAAGATCGCCGATCGCAGCATGAAATCCGCGTGCGACGAGCGCTTCGGCGAACAGCCGGTAGTAACCGCCGGGTATGCCGAGACCCGGGAGAACGACGATGACGGGCGCATCGTCTCGGCCCTCACTCGCAAACAGCGTCACCGGCACCGTCGAACCGTCGGGCATCTGAATCGGAACCGTCTGCATCGGCCAACCCTATGACGGTGCGACCGCACCTTCCCCAGGGCACTACCTCACAGGATGATCGGGTGGTAGCTACCGGTCGACCAGCTGAACCAGAACAATTGACTGTTGATGAATCCGACTACGGCTTCGAGCATGGCACCACCTCTATTACCGTCGATACCGAGCGCATCGAGGATGAGGTTCAGGTCTACCCGGTCGGCGGCGAATCATCGACCGCTGGAGGATATTTCGGTCGAACGAATGACACTTCGAAACCACGAAAACCGGGCCCGACGGTAGTCGGGCCCGGCTTCGGGGTCGCGCTTCAGCTGGGGAGCGTGCCGGGGATGTTGACGACCGAACCTGTTCCTTCGGAGCTGCCGACAGCGAGCAACTGCAGCAACAGCGAGAGAAATTCCATCAAAACTCCTTCGAGAGAGGGGGATTCGCCGCCGACGCGGCGTCGCGAGCCTTACTGTTCATCGATTCGGCTCCGGTCGGCCGTCCTGGCCGAGGCCTACGGCGCGGAGCCGGGATGTCAGTCGGAGGAAGAACTGATACCCGAGAAGAGCTGGATGAAGATTGCCAAGAGGTCACCGAGTTCAGCGGACATGCGACAGGCTCCTTGTTGTTCGAGGGATGTGCAGATCGAACGTGACGGTCGTCACTCGATTATCTCTGCATGAAGATTTCTACCCGAACGGATAACGTTTCGTACACGCATTGGCATCGAAAAGTCAGAAATCTTGGTGAGCTGTCACAAAACGGTCACGGAGACGAAAAGTCGCGGCCGCCCCCGACAGCGACCGCGACTCGTGGACCGACGAATTACGCGGCGCTACCCGACGTCAGCACGCCGACGATCTGCTCGACGATCGCGTCGACGATGCCGTCGTAGACTCCGGTTGCAATGTCGGTGATGAACTGCGCAGCTGAACCCATGAGAACTCCTGATGCTCGTCTCTTCGTACAGCCGTAGGTAATACGGCCTACCACTTTCCTACCGCAACCACCGGCGCGGTGCACAACGCGGCACGAACTCGCTGCGCGGATACCGAAGCGACGCAGGACGTTCACCGAGCAGACCCCGGTATGTAGCCCAGAATTATTCTCCGAGCACGTCTTTCGCGCGTCCGACGAGCAGCGGGTCTGTTTCGCCCACGATCTCGGAGTCCTTGTTGGCGTAGTCGAACTTGTTGAGCACGAACCGCATCGCGTTGATCCGCGCGCGCTTCTTGTCGTTGCTCTTCACCACGGTCCACGGTGCTACGTCGGTATCGGTGGCGCGGAAGTTCTCTTCCTTCGCAGCGGTGTACGCATCCCACTTGTCCAGTGACGCAAGATCCATCGGCGACAGTTTCCACTGCCGTACCGGATCCACCTGCCGGATCGCGAAGCGAGTGCGCTGCTCGTGCTGCGACACCGAGAACCAGAACTTGGTCAAGCTGATGCCCTCGTCCACCAACATCTGCTCGAACAGCGGTGCCTGCCGAACGAATTGTGCATGCTGCTCCTCGGTGCAGAACCCCATGACCCGTTCGACACCGGCACGGTTGTACCAAGACCTGTCGAACATCACAATTTCGCCGGCCGCAGGCAGATGCCCGATGTACCGCTGGAAATACCACTCCGTCGACTCCCGCACCGACGGCTTCTCCAACGCGACGACGCGTGCGCCGCGGGGATTGAGGTGCTCCATGAACCGCTTGATCGTGCCGCCCTTACCGGCGGCGTCGCGACCCTCGAAGATGATGACGTGGCGTCGTCCGGTGTCCTTGGACCACATCTGCAGCTTGAGCAGTTCGATTTGCAGCAGCCGCTTTTCGAGTTCGTACTCGGCGCGGGTCATACGCTCGTCGTAGGGGTAGTTCTCCCGCCACGTGTCGACGACGTGACCGCCCGGTACCGTCAGCAGCACCGGGTCGTCGTCATCGGAGTCGTCGACGACGAACCCCGAAGTATCGGCAAGATCCACGGCGGTCGTGATGTCCCGCACGTCGCTGAGATTCTTGCGTGCAGCCACGCCGTTGCGGAGATCGAAGTCGGTCATGCGCCGAAAGTTAGTGCTCATCGGTGACCGGTCCATGGCGATTCGGTGAACACCGAGCGCAACCGGACGCATCGGACACGCTTCCGGTCTGCAAGGGGGACGGACCGGAAGCGACCGACACATCCGACCGTAATCCTCGCGCCGACAACAGGTCGAGTGTCTGCGTCGTAAAAGTCACCGAACTTGTTCGGCGACCCCTTTCTCGATCGTTCGATTCTCCGGGTCGATATGGGTGAAAGCCCCGATGTGCCCACAGGCGTCGGCGACGCAGACTTCTCACCATGACATTCGAGAGCAATTCCCCCAGAGAATTCACCCTGTCCAACTCGCAGAAGATGATCGGAGGCGTCTGCGGCGGTATAGCCGACTACTTCGGTTGGGACGTCAACCTCGTTCGCGTCGCCACCGTCGCCGGTGCAGTGCTGAGCGGTGGCACAGTCGTGCTGATCTACCTGGCGGCCCTGATGCTGATGCCGCGCCGCCCGTGAGCTCCCGCCACCGCGGAAAGGCCCCGCATCCTCGCCGGTGGAGGAACGGGGCCTTGCCGTCGGACTTCGCGGAATGGGGCCTAGCTGGAGCCGAAGCTACCGGTGCTTCCGCCGAGCAGTCCGTCGAGAAGTTCACCGAGACCATCGGTGAGGCCACCGGTGATGGGTCCGGTGATGCCACCGTCTTCGCCGCCGCCGAGGATGGGCAGGAGGCCGGTGAGGAGATCGAGGAGCATGGGTAAGCCTTTCGAAAGACACGTCGTGGCCCGAGCCGGAGGGTGACCAGGCCACAGGAACATAACGTTCCAGACGCGATCCATTCCATCGTTTCGGACAAAAAGGACCCACCGGCTGTTTCGGGGCTCGAAAGCCGACCCGGTTCTTCACCGTTCCGGTGATCAGTCCTCGGTTTTCCCGGTGATCAACCAACCGCAGGGCGCAGCCAGATCGTCGGCTTCCGTCGGTCCCATCGAGCCCGGCGCATAGTTCTTCACCGCGGGCGGATCGTTCAACAGCGGCGCCGCCACCTCCCACACGTGGGCCAGGCCGTCGGGTCTGGTGAACAGCGATCGGTCCCCGTTCAGTACATCGAGGATCAGCCGGGAGTACGGGCTCAACGGCTCCGCGTCGGGCACCGATTTCAGCGGCAACGACAGATGTCCGACGGACAGGTCGAAATCCGGTCCGGGTTCCTTGACCGTCATGGCGATATCGATGCTGCCGTCACCGGACAGGTCGAACGAGAGCACCGCGCCGTCTTCGGGCAGCGTCGACAGTGGACTGTCGGCGGGCTTGCGGAACACCAGCGACACCCGCTGCGCTCCGGCACCGAGCATCTTGCCGGTACGAAGCAGGAACGGCACCCCACGCCAGCGATCGGTATCCACCCACAGCTTCGCGGCCACGAACGTGTCGACCGTCGAATCCTCGGCAACGCCGTCGACGTCGCGGTAGCCGTCGTACTGCCCCAGAACCACCTCGTCGGTGTCGAGTGGACGGAACTGCCCGATGACCGTTTCGCGAGCCGACTGCAGATCCTCGGCCTTCAACGATGCAGGGGGTTCCATGGCCACCTCGGCGGCCACCTGGAACAGATGGGTCACCAGCATGTCCAGAACGGCACCGGTCTCGTCGTAGAACTCGGCGCGGTCGTCGATGTCGAGTGTCTCGGGCACGTCGATCTGCACGTGCTCCACGTGTTCCGAGTTCCAGATGCCGCTGATCATGCCGTTGGCGAACCGCAACACGTGCAGGTTCTGCGTTGCTTCCTTACCGAGGAAATGGTCGATGCGATAGACCTGTTCCTCCTTCACGACCTCGTGCACGGCCTTGTCGAGTTCCTCGAAGTTGTGCTGCGAGGTGCCGAAGGGCTTCTCGTACACCACTCGGGAACCCTCGGCCAGATCGTGTGCACCGAGGGCCTTCGTGTAGTCGACGAACGTGCTCGGCGGCAGCGCGATGTAGTGCACCAGCTGTGCGTCGTCACCGATCTCTTTCCTGGCGTCGGCGACGACGTCAGGGAGCTTGCCGGGATCGTCGACGGTGAAGCCGTTGCCCGCGAATCGGATTCGCTTCGAGAACGCCGACCAATCGTCGTCGGCCACGTTCTCGGCGAACTCGTCGAGCACATCTTTCACGTGGTCGCGGAACTCGTCGTCGGACGAGTCCTTACGACCGTTGCCGATCAGGATCCATTTCTCCGGCAGCAGGCCTTCGACGTGGAGTTGGTAGAACGACGGCAGAACCATTCGCTTCGCGAGGTCTCCGGTCGCGCCGAACAGGACGAATACAGTGGGTTGCGAGGACGCCATGACCTCCACTATGCACCGCGTAGTGCTACCTAGGTGAGAGTGCACGAAGATGACCAGATCACGGTTTCACGGAGAGATCTACGGGGTAGGTACGACGTCGGGAGTGCGCATCGTCGTCGGACACTGGACGCGCTCACCCCTCGGCGAATTCACCGATGTGATGGTCCAATTCGCGGACGGTCGACGCCTACTCGTGGCACCGAACGAGGCAGTACGTGAATTCGTCACGGCGACATACTCGTTCGATTCCACCGAGCTGGTACCGGTCACCTTCTCCGACCAGCCCGACGGCTGGCGGTCCGTCGTCGCCGCGGATCTGTCGCTACGCATTCGAGTGGCCGGACCGACGGTTCTCGGCCGCGCCCTGAGCCTCGTCCCCGACGCCGTGTCCACCGCACCGTGGTTCTGCACGATCAGCGACCCCATCGCCCGAGTGATACTGCGCGGAGTGCGAACTCGCGGCAGCGCCGGCGGAGGCAGGCGCGAATACTACGGAGCCAGGCACCAGCACCGCGTCGTCGACGTCGTCGCATCCTGGCAAGGAGAGGACCTCGGCTCGCTGACGCCCGTCACTCCCCCGGTGACGTTCGGTTTCGGCAGCACCCCCGCGGCACCGTCGGTCACGTCCATCACCACCACGATCGACTCGTAGACCACTGCTGTTTCACACCACTGCTGTTTCACACCACTGCTGCTCCGACTTCGCGGAGTTCGTCGAGAGCCGCTGCGGAGGTCTCGGGAGCGACCCCGGCCACCAGATCGGTGAGAACCCGAACGTCCAGGTGCTGTGCCACTGCATCTTTCGCCGACGCCAGCACGCAGTAATCGGTGGCGAGACCGACGATGTCGACGGCCGTCACCTCGTTGGCGGTCAGGATCTCGGACAGGGGTGTTCCGTCCTCGGTGACGCCTTCGAACGCCGAGTACGACGGTCTGCCCTGCCCCTTGTAGACATGCACGTCGACGCTGCCGGTTCGGTAATCCGGGTGATATTCCGCGCCGACCGTTCCCGCGACGCAGTGCACGGGCCACGTGGTGACGAAATCCGGGGCAGCGTCGGTGGCGAAATGTCCACCGTTGTCGCTGTCGCCGTCGTGCCAGTCGCGTGAGGACACCACGAGGTCGTAGTCGTCGCCGCTCCGGGCGAGGTACGCGCTGATCCTGCGCGCCACCTCCCCACCGCCGACCACGGCCAGAGCACCACCCTCGGTGAAATCGTTCTGAACATCGACTACCAACAGAGCACGAGTCATGTGTCCCAGTATCCTCGACGGGTGCGCGTGTCGTCTCTGGTGACCTATCCCGTCAAAGGATGTGCCGGTACGGCGCTGGACTCGGCCCGGGTGAGCGCAGCCGGTCTCGAACACGATCGAGCGTTCATGATCGTCGACTCCGACGGCTCGTTCCGCAGCCAACGCACCGATCCCGTGCTGGCCGTCGTTCGATGCTCGGTGGAAAACGGCTCACTGACACTGCGCCACGAGAGCGCAGGAAGCGTCACCGCCGTCGTCGATCGTGATTCCGCGGACCGCGGGGTCACGATGTTCGGCGCGCCGCTGCGGGGCATCGACCAGGGCGACGACATCGCCGCCTGGCTCACCGACGTCATCGGCGAGCCCTCACGCCTCGTCGCCGCGCCCCGCGATCACGGCCGCGTCACCGACGGAATCCGTCCCGGCTCGGCCCATTTCGCCGACAGCGCCGCCGTCCACATCCTCTCGACCGCCACGCTGGCCGGTCTGAACTCCCGCCTCGACGCCCCGCTGCCGATCGACCGATTTCGGCCCAACATCGTCGTCGACGGCTCGCAGGACGCTCATGTCGAGGACGAAGTGCGCGACATCTCGATCGGCGACGCACGATTGGCGTACACGAAGCTGGCGATCCGCTGCGCCGTCACCACGGTGGAGCAGAGCACCGGTGTTCGCACCGGACCCGAACCTCTGCGCACTCTCGGCACCTACCGCCGGGCCCGGCAGAAGGGTGTCGCCTTCGGTTCGAAGTTCTCGGTGATCGAGGAAGGAACCATCTCGGTCGGGGACGAACTACGCGTCGAGACCTGGGGCGAGTCGGAGCTGTAACTCGAACGGCATGTGGTTCGCCCACCCGTTTCGAGCTCGCAGCCGAAGATGCTGTTCTGCACCGAGTTCGACGCGTCGCCGCCCGGTGCCGAGTGCGGACGTCGTGCCGCGGTACCGAATGAATGCGGCGAGCTCGTGGCCACCCGGTGCCAGCTCGTAGGTCGACGGTTCCGACCACGACTGGCGATGCTCCACGCCGTCGATCGTCACGAACGGCCGCGCCAGCGTGCGCACCAAGGACGCGTTCACCCAATGTGGAGCGAACTCGATCTCGATCGTGCTCACGTCACGCCTCCCTGGTGCGCTGAGTGTCCACTATTCGGCTCCGTAGGCGGGATCCCGCCTACGAGAAGCAATTGTGGACAACTACGTCAGTGGCTCCAGTGGCGACCAGCGCCGCCAACTGGATGCGCGCCTGTCCGGCCCGGAGTTCGCGAGAGAAGACCGCACCGGCGTCGAGCAGATCGTGGCCGCCGCCTCCGCCGCCGTACGTCGGCGAGGTCTCACCGAACGGCACCCGCGTCGTGACGACCACGTGCAGCCCGGCAGCAACGGCCTCTTTCACCGCGTGCACCACCAGAGCGTTGGTGTTACCCGAGCCCAACGCCTCGAGCACGATGCCCGACGCCCCTGCTTCGCGACAGGCATCGATCTGCACCCCGTCCGCGCCCGGGTACAGGGCCACGACGTCCACGCGCACTCCCGCGACGGGCTGCCACCGCAGCGGGTCCGGCCTCGGCACTGCTGCCGACCGAAAGGCGTCGAGTTCGGAAGTGTGCTTCTTGATCGCCCCGCGGGCCGGCAGTACTCGTCCGCCGAACGCGATCAGCACTCCCTGCTCGGACCGCGCCGCCGTCACCGCGGCGGCGATGTTGCCGGGGCCGTCCGGGTCCGGATGATCGGCGGTGCGTTGGGCCCCGGTGAACACCACCGAACGCGCGTCGTCGTGGAACAGGTCGACGTACAACGCCGACTCCTCCATGGTGTCGGTGCCGTGCAACACCACCACTCCGGCGCAGCCGTCCTCGTCCAACGCGTCGACCACGGCAGTACGAATGGCGTCGAGATCGGCGAGGTCCAGGGCGGAGCTGTCCTTCGACATCACCTCGCGCACCACCACGCCGTCCATGTCGACGCCCACGCCTGCGACCGGCCGAGAAACCCCGTGCTCGTCGCGACTACTGGCGATCGTCCCACCGGTGGTCAACAACGCGACGAACTCAGCACTGTCGGGTCGTTCCGGCAGGCTCCACTCCTCAGTCATTACGGGCGGCTACCTCTCGAATTCTGTTGCGGCACATGTACCATCCGGCGATCAGCATCGGCGCGATGAGCAGGATGGACGCGACGGTCCATGTACCGACGGGTTTGTCGAAGGCCATCAGTACCAGTACACACGCCAGAAAGCCTAGCGTTGCGTAGCCGGTGTACGGGGCACCGAACAACCGGAACGCAGGCCGGGTGACCGCGCCGGTCTTGGACAGAGACCAGAACTTGAGCTGGCACGCCACGATGACGGCCCACGCGCTGATGATGCCGAGCGCAGCAAGGTTCAGCACGATCTCGAACGCCTGCGCCGGGACGACTGCGTTGAGGACGACCCCGAGCAGCGTCACCACCGACGTCAGTGCGATGCCGCCGTACGGAACTCCCTGCTTGTTCATGCGGGCCGCGAATTTCGGTGCCGAGCCGGCGACCGCCATCGAATGCAGGATGCGACCGGTGGAGTACAGCCCGGCGTTGAGAGACGACAGCGCTGCGGTGAGCACGACGAGGTTCATGATCGCGTCGGCACCCTCGACGTCGATCGCTCCGAAGAACGTGACGAACGGGCTCTCCCCGGCCTGATACGCGGTGTACGGCAGCAACAGCGAGAGCAGCAGCACCGAGCCGACGTAGAAGACGACGATGCGGACGATGACGGTGTTGATCGCCTTTGGGATGACCTTCTCGGGGTTCTGCGTCTCTCCGGCGGCGGTTCCGACCAATTCGATGGAGGCATAGGCGAATACGACGCCCTGGATCACGACGATCGCCGGAAGCAGTCCGTTGGGGATGAGACCGCCGTTGTCGGTGAGGACGCTCAGACCCGGAGCCTGACCGTCGATGGGGGTACCGAAGATGACGTAGTAGGTGCCGATCGCGAGGAACGTCACCAGGGCCACGACCTTGATCAGCGCGAACCAGAATTCGAGCTCACCGAACACCTTGACCGACACCAGGTTCAGACCGAGAACCAACACCAGGCCGGCCAGCGCGAACACCCATTGATCCACGTTGCCCAGTGGTGCCCAGTACTTCTTGAAGAAGTTCATGTACAGCGCCACTGCCGTCACGTCCACGACGGCCGTCATCGCCCAGTTCATCCAGTACAACCACCCGGCCGCGAACGCGACCTTCTCACCGAAGAACTCGCGGGAGTACGAGACGAACGATCCGGACGAGGGGCGGTGCATCACCAGCTCACCCAGTGCGCGCAGGATCAAGAATGCGAAGAATCCGCACAGTGCGTAGACCAGAACCAACGCGGGCCCGGCGTCGCGCAGTCGCCCACCGGCACCCATGAACAGGCCGGTGCCGATCGCGCCGCCGATGGCGATCATCTGAATCTGGCGCGGGGCCAGCTCTTTTCGATACCCCAGCTCCTCTTCGCTGAAGGCCTGCTTCTGGGTCGGGTTCTCGGTGCTCATCGCATTACCTCGTCGACGTCTCGGGAGCAACGGAATGCTCGGTGGGAGCCACCCGCAGGTTCGCGAGATGCTCGGGGCTCAGCAGTCGATCCAGCTCTTCTCGGGCCAGCAGACCCTTCTCGAGCACCAGATCGACGACGTTGCGGCCGGTGACCAGCGCTTCCTGCGCAATGGCCGTCGACTCCACGTACCCGAGATACGGGCTGAGCGCAGTGACCAGACCGATGGAGTTCTCCACCCGCTCGCGCAGCAGATCGACGTTCGCGGTGATGCCGTCGACGCACCGATGCGCGACGGTGCGGCACGCCGCACTCAGGTGCGCCATACCGTCGGACAGGGATTTGACGATGATCGGCTCGAAAGCGTTGAGCTGCAACTGCCCTGCCTCGGCGGCCATCGTGATGGTGACGTCGTGGCCGATCACCTCGTAGGCAACCTGATTGAGAACCTCGGGTATGACGGGATTGACCTTGCCGGGCATGATCGACGAACCCGCCTGCATCGGAGGCAGATTGATCTCGTTGAAGCCCGCGCGCGGCCCGGAGGACAGCAGTCGGAGGTCGTTGCAGATCTTCGACAGTTTCACTGCGACGCGCTTGAGCACACCGGACAGGTGCACGAACTGACCGACGTCCTGGGTTGCCTCGATGAGGTCCGTTGCGGTGACCAACGGCAAGCCGGTGATGGTGCGCAGGTGCGCGACGGCCGACTCGGTGTATCCGGCAGGAGCATTGAGGCCGGTACCGATGGCCGTGGCCCCGAGGTTGATCTCGTGCACCAGCAGTGCTGCCTCTTCGAGCCGTGAGCAGTCCTCGTCGATCATGATCGCGTAGGTGCCGAACTCCTGGCCGAGCGTCATCGGCACCGCGTCCTGCAGCTGGGTGCGGCCCATCTTGACGACGGTGGCGAACTCGCTTGCTTTGCGGGAGAACGAATCTCGCAGGACCTTCATCGATGCGATCAGCTCGTGCACCGCGAAGATGGTCGCGATGTTCACCGACGTCGGATACACGTCGTTGGTGGACTGCGAGGCGTTCACGTGCTCGTTGGGGTGCAGCATCGAGTAGTCACCGTGCGCGTGGCCGAGGATTTCCAGGGCACGATTGGCGATGACCTCGTTGGCGTTCATGTTGGTCGACGTCCCCGCGCCACCCTGAATGACGTCGACGACGAACTGTTCGTGCCACTGGCCGTCGAGAATTTCCTGGCACGCGGCCCGGATCGCTTCCCCGCGGGTGGCGTCGAGGATTCCGAGGTCCTGATTGGCCGCCGCGGCCGCCCACTTCACGGCTGCGAGCCCGCGGACGAGGTGGGCGTTGGTGGAGATCGGCCGCCCCGTGATGGGAAAGTTCTCCAGCGCACGCAGGGTATGAATCCCCCAGTAGACGGTCATCGGAATCTCGCGTTCGCCGAGAAGGTCTTTCTCGATGCGGGTATCGGCCACGGTGGGTGCGCTCCTTCAGGGGGTGTCCAGCTGTCCGGCTGTCTGACAGGTAGAGTGTGGCGCAGAACACCTCGTCGGTCAACCCCGGGATAGGATCACTGCATGAACCTGTCGGACAGCTGGGCAGTCAGTGCGCCCACCAATGCCCGCATGAGCGCCGCCGAGGCCGTCTTCGCCGACCTGCGTGCTGCGATCTCGTCGGGGAAGCTCCCCGTCGGGCAGAAGCTGCCGTCCGAGGCGGCGCTGGCCGCGAGGCACAGCGTCAGTCGTTCCGTCATCCGCGAGGCTCTGCGCTCGTGCCACGCGCTCGGCCTGACCGAAACCAAGACGGGCCTCGGCACCTTCGTCGTCCGCGACCGAGTGGGTAGCGACCTCGACATCGGCAATTACGAGGCCCGCGAACTCATGGAGGCCCGCCCCCACGTCGAGGTACCCGCAGCCGGGTGGGCGGCCGAACGACGCACCGACGACGAGTTGGCGGTTCTCTCCGGCCTCGCCGACGAGATGCGTTCCGAGGACGACCACGAGGCCTGGGTCCTGTTGGACGCGCAATTCCACACCGCCATCGCGCGGGCCAGCAGAAACCGCGTGTTCGAGTCGATCGTCGTCGACATCCGGGACGCCTTGACGCGGCAGTCCGAAACGTTGAACCTCGTCGCCCACCGGCAGCAGCAGTCCAACGTCGAGCACGACGCCATCGTCGCCGGCATCCGATCCGGCGAGTACGACGCAGCAGCCCGCGCCATGACCGCCC
The DNA here is from genome assembly GCF_001426165.1 of Rhodococcus sp. Leaf233. Lineage (NCBI taxonomy): Bacteria > Bacillati > Actinomycetota > Actinomycetes > Mycobacteriales > Nocardiaceae > Rhodococcus > Rhodococcus sp. Leaf233. Next base: position 606,034 of record NZ_LMRO01000001.1, on the reverse strand, counting down.
ACCTCGACGCCGTCCGTGGTGCAGTGGAGTCGCTCGCCGATCGGCCCAGCTGACCGTACGACTAAGCTGCTGGCCGTGACGAAGGTACTGAACTCCCTCCCGGTCGGTGAACGAATCGGCATTGCATTCTCCGGTGGTCTCGACACCTCGGTGGCCGTGGCGTGGATGCGCGAGCACGGCGCGATCCCGTTTGCCTACACCGCCGACATCGGCCAGTACGACGAGCCGGATCTGTCCGACGTACCCGCCCGCGGCCTTGCGTACGGCGCCGAACAGGCCCGGCTGATCGACTGCCGCGAACCGCTGGTCGAGGAAGGCCTCGCGGCACTGACCTGCGGCGCGTTCCACATCCGATCGTCATTGCAGACGTACTTCAACACCACTCCCCTCGGCCGCGCGGTGACCGGCACGCTGCTCGTGCGCGCGATGCAGGAGGACGGCGTCTCCATCTGGGGCGACGGCTCGACGTACAAGGGCAACGACATCGAGCGGTTCTACCGTTATGGCCTGCTCGCCAACCCCGAGTTGCGCATCTACAAGCCGTGGCTCGACGAGGCATTCGTCGCCGAACTCGGCGGCAGGCACGAGATGTCGCAGTGGCTCACCCAGCGCACCCTCCCCTACCGTGACTCGGCCGAGAAGGCGTACTCCACCGACGCCAACATCTGGGGTGCCACCCACGAGGCGAAGCGTCTCGAATACCTCGACACGTCCCTCGAGATCGTCTCGCCCATCATGGGTGTCCGCTTCTGGGATCCCGAGGTCGAGATCGCAGCCGAGGACGTCACCGTCGACTTCGAGCGAGGCCGTCCCGTTCGGATCAACGGCAAGTCCTTCGACAGTGCCGTCGACCTGGTGATGGAAGCCAACGCCATCGGCGGACGCCACGGGCTCGGCATGTCCGACCAGATCGAGAACCGGATCATCGAGGCCAAGAGTCGCGGCATCTACGAGGCCCCGGGCATGGCACTGCTGCACATCACGTACGAGCGGCTCGTCAACGCCGTCCACAACGAGGACACCATCGCCTCGTACCACAACGAGGGCCGCCGCCTCGGGCGCCTGCTCTACGAGGGCCGCTGGTTCGATCCGCAGGCACTCATGCTGCGCGAGGGCCTGCAGCGCTGGGTCGGCAACGTCGTCACCGGCAGCGTGACGGTTCGCCTGCGCCGCGGTCAGGACTTCACCATCGTGGACACCCAGGGCAGCAACTTCAGCTACCACCCCGAGAAACTGTCGATGGAACGCAGCCAGGGGCAGGCCTTCTTCCCCGGCGACCGCATCGGCCAGTTGACCATGCGCAACCTCGACATCGCGGATTCGCGCAGCAAACTCGAGCAGTACGCCGCTCAGGATCAGCTGACCGCCTGGGGCGACCTGATCGGCGAACTCGCCCCCGGTGGAGCCGACGCCATCGCCGCCAGCAGCGCCGACAACTCGGTGGACTCCGCAGCCCTCGACCACGCCGCAATCGAGTCCGGCACCGACTGACTTCTGGCTGCCGAACTCGAAGTTATGGACGGATTTCTGCCGATTTCCGTCCATAACTTCGAGTTCGGCTACTCCTCGGGCTCCGTCAGGCCCTGATGCTCGTCGCGTTCCGCCCATTCGAGTAGCTCGTCGATTGCGAACACCGCGTCGTCGATACCCGCATGTAGGTCGCCCAGTTCGGCGTATCTGGCCGGTACGGTGAAAATCGTGAACTCGCGTGGATCGACGTCAGGTACCTCGGCCCACGAAATGGGTGTCGACACAGTCGCCCTCGGGTTTCCCCGCACCGAATACGCGCTGGCGATCGTGTGGTCGCGGGCATTCTGGTTGTAATCGACGAACAACTTCGACGGGTCGCGATCCTTGCGCCACCACGTCGTCGTCACGTCCTCGGGTGCGCGGCGCTCCACCTCCCGCGCGAATGCCAGTGCGCCCCTTCGCAAGTCCTTGAAGCCGTGGGCGGGGTCGATGCGAACGTAGATGTGCAGGCCGTGACCGCCCGAGGTCTTGGGCCAGCCGACTGCGCCGAGGTCATCGAGCACGTCCTGCACGACACCGGCGACGCGTTGCACCCGATCGAAGGGGCAGTCGGGCATCGGATCGAGGTCGATGCGCCATTCGTCGGGCATCTCGACGTCGGCGCGGCGCGAGTTCCACGGATGGAACTCCACCGTCGACATCTGCACCGCCCACGCGACGTGCGCCAATTCGGTCACGCACAGCTCGTCCGCGGTGCGGTTGTAGCGGGGAAACGTCACCTCGACGGTCTCCAACCACGGCGGGGCTCCGTGCGGCACCCGCTTCTGGTGCACCTTCTCGCCGGCGAGGCCCTTGGGGAACCGGTGCATCATGCACGGCCGCTCCCGCAACGCGCGGACGATGCCGTCGCCGACGCTCAGGTAGTAGTTCACCAGGTCCAGCTTCGTGGCACCGCTCTCGGGGAAATACACCCGATCGGGGTTGGAGATGCGCACCGTGCGCGTACCCACCTCGAGTTCTATTGCCGGAGATGCCATACCAGCGACACTAGATGTACCCGCGGCCGCGCGCGCTCGGAAGTCGGAGTTTTTCTCGCAGGTCCACCGAAGCTACGTGTGGGAACGCAGCGTGATGCCGTAGCGGTCTCGCTTGCGGTAGATCGTGGCCCGACTCATTCCCAGTTCCTCGCCCGCCTGGTTCATCGTGATGCCGGGCCGGCTGAGTACTCGAATCATCTCGTCGCGCTCGAACGTCTCGATTCGTGTCAGACGTTGCGTGGTGCGCGAAAGCACTTCGGGCGGAAGATGATTGACGCCGACGACGTCGGCGCGGACCGCCGCCTCGTGCATCACCGTCGCCAACTCGGTGACGTTTCCCGGCCACGAATATCCGACGAGGGCTCGTTCGGCGTCGCCGGTCAGGCTGACCTCGCGTCCACGCGCCCGCAATGCCAGATGCCGAGCGAGCGGAGCGATGTCCTCGGGCCGATCGCGCAGCGGCGGGACCTCGACGACCGAACGCACCAATTGCGCCAGGGCAGCGGGAACAGCGTCGTAATCGGAGGCCGTGAGGGTGACGGGCACGCCGTCACCGACGCGAGAGATCAGTTCCGCCAACGCGTCCGCCCCTCGCGCCGGCAGCCGGTCCACGTCGCGGACGATCACGGCGGTGTCCGGCTTGGGCAGCTCGGGCGTCCACAGATCCAGCCAGGCGTCGACGTCGCGCGCCGCCGGAACTCCGGCACTCAGAATTCGACCCCGTGGGCGGATGGTACGCAGCGCTCGGGCCAGAATCGTGGCACGTCCGGTTCCCGGTTCTCCTACCAGCAGGACCGAATCATGTTGGCTCAGAGCTGTTTCGGAGGACGCGAGAGCCTGATTCCACCGCGTCGACAGTGTCGGGACGCTGCCCGCGCCCGGCCGACCCGATGACGCTTCGACGCGAAAGACCGTCCCACGTGGCGCTGGACGCGCGTGCTGTCCCTGCGCTCGCGCGAGCATCATCGCCGCGGTGTTCCCTGCCGCCGACTGAGCAAGGGCCAGCAGCAGATCCGTCGACGACTCCGACCACGTGGTGAGGTTGACACAGCCCTCCACGGTGCCCGTCATCGGGTTCAGCACCGGCGCCGCGGCGCAGGTGTACCCGGTGAGCGAAAGCGAGTAATGCTCCGAGGCACGCACCACTGCGGGAATTCGATCGGCGAGCGCGAGGGCGAGGCCGTTGGTGCCCGCCTGATTCTCGCCGTAGGAAAACCCGGGGGCCAGATGCACACGGTCGAGCGCTGCCAACAGCTCGCGGTCCGCGCTCACTCGATCGAGCACCAGACCGTCGGCGTCGGTCAGCATCATCGACACCGGCTCGTTCGCCAACGTGTCGCGCAGTCCGTCGAGCACCTCGCGCCCACATCGGTAGAACAGCGATTCGCCGTCGTAGGTGCCCGAAAATGCTGGTACGACGTCTTCGAGTGGCACTCCGAATTCCTGGCTTCGGTGCCACGATGCGAGCAACCGATGCGACACGGCAGCGAGGGGCTCCGAGTGCAAGCGGGCCCGTACGAGACCCTCGGGATCTGCCATGTGATTCAGGTTACATTCGCTGGTCGCCATGGATCCGAAACCAGCGTCTCGAATTGAGACATCGCGCTACTTCGTCGAGCCTCCGCCGCGCCTACCGTCATCCACAGATCGCTTGTGACAGACGTCACGCACAGTCTCTGGAGGTCAGCCATGTACAGCAAGAACGGCGAGAACTACTTCATCGTGGACGCCCACGTCGCGCTCTGGGATGCGCGGCAGGAGAACCAACGCAACATCCACGGCAAGCAGTTCATCGACTGCTTCTACGACTACCACCGCAATCTCTCCCCCGAGAGCGAGCTGTGGAGTTACGAGGAGTACCTCTACCAGGGCGGCGATCGGTTGATGCGCGACCTGTTCGAGATCGGATACGTCGACCACGCCATCTTCCAGCCCGCTCACCTGGGCGAGTTCTACCACCGCGGGTTCGGCCAGACCGACGAGGCATCGGCGCTCGCTGCAGCTCACCCGGACAAGCTCACCTACAACCACCACTTCGACCCACGCAACGGCGAACGTGGCCTGGACCAGCTACGTGCCGACGCAGAACGCTTCGGGCTCAAGGGCGTCAAGCTCTACACCGCCGACTGGCACGGCGATTCTCGTGGCTACAAGCTCGACGACGACTGGACTCGGCGTTACCTCGACGTGTGCCGCGAGGTCGGCATCAAGAACATCCACGTGCACAAGGGACCCACCATCCGTCCGCTCGATCGCGATGCGTTCGACGTCGCAGACGTCGACCACGTGGCCACCGACTTCACGGATCTGAACTTCGTCGTCGAGCATTGCGGCCTTCCGCGACTCGAGGACTTCTGCTGGATCGCCACCCAGGAACCCAACGTGTACGCCGGCCTCGCGGTCGCCATCCCGTTCATGCACACGCGGCCGAAGTACTTCGGTCAGATCATGGGCGAGCTGCTCTACTGGCTCGGCGAGGACCGCATCTTCTTCTCCTCCGACTACGCGCTGTGGACGCCCAAGTGGCTGGTCGAAGGATTCGTCGACTTCCAGATCCACGAGTCCCTGGACGAGTACGCGCCGATCACGCTCGAACAGAAGAAGAAGGTGCTCGGACTGAACGCCGCCAAGCTGTACGACATCCCGGTGCCCGCCGAGCTGCAGCTGCCTGACGCGAACGAAACCGAGACCGGACCGCGTCAGCCCGAGCGCGCCGATCTCGCGGCGGTGTGAGATGACGGTCGTTGCAACCCTGTCGAGGCACGACGAGGCCTACGCCGCGCTCGGCGTCGTCCTGGATCCCGAATTGGACGAGCCCATCACCGATCTCGGGTTCGTGCGGTCCCTCGAGGTCGACGACGGCACCGTCCACGTTCATCTGCGGTTGCCCACGTCGTTCTGCTCACCGAATTTCGCGTACCTGATGTCGGGCGATGCGAAGGACGTGTTGACGGCACTGCCGTGGACCGAGCACGTTCTCGTCGAACTCGACGATCACCACGACTCGGACAAGATCAACGCCGGGCTCGCCGCCGACGCGGGATATCGGGGCACCTTCGGGCACGAGGCAGAAGAGGACCTCGACGAACTACGAGCGACGTTCCGCCGCAAGGCGTACGTGGCGGCGATGGAACGGTCGCTCATGGCGTGGTTGCGCGCCAATCCCGACTCGACCGAGAACGACCTGGTCGCAGTGGTTCTCGGAGACCTACCGGATGATCGCACCTCGACCGCGCTGCTTCGCCGACGCGAGGCTCTCGGCCTGCGGACCGATCCGGCCGCACCGGCACTAGTAGATCATGCGGGACGCCCGCATACCGGCGACCTGACGATGGTGATGCGACGCGCCCGCGCCACCCGAGTCTCGATCGACGGCAACGCCCACTTCTGCCGCGGATTGCTGCAGACCCGCTACCCCGGCGCAGAGGAACAGCAAGTCCCCCGCGAAGAGGGCGCGTTCGTTCCTCTCACCACTCTCACTGTCCCCCTCCGCACTACACAGGAGCATGTTTCATGAGTTCGATGCGCGCCGTCCAGGTCGTCGGATATCACAAGAATCTGGAGATGACCGAGGTTCCGATTCCGGAAGTACAGGGCCCACTCGACGTCATCGTCAGGATCGGCGGTGCCGGCGTGTGCCGTACCGATCTGCACATTCTCGAAGGCCAGTGGGCCGAGAAATCCGGCGTCACACTGCCTTACACGATCGGCCATGAGAACGCCGGGTGGGTCCACGCCGTCGGCTCGGCCGTCACCAACGTCCGCGAGGGCGACAAGGTGATTCTGCATCCACTCGTCACGTGCGGGTTGTGTCGGGCGTGCCGCTCGGGCGACGACGTCCACTGCGAGACGAGCGATTTCCCGGGTATCGACACCAACGGTGGATACGCCGATTACCTACGGACCAATGCGCGAACCGTCGTCAAGATCGATGATTCACTCGAACCGTCCGCAGTCGCTGCGCTTGCCGATGCCGGCCTGACGGCATATCACGCGGCCGCGAAGGCGGCCCGGCGTCTGACTCCCCGCGACAAGTGCGTCGTCATCGGAGCAGGCGGCCTCGGCCACATCGGCATTCAGGTACTCGAGGCACTGTCGCCCGCCGAGCTGATCGTCATCGACCGCAATGCCGACGCCGTGAAACTGGCGCTCACCTTGGGGGCCGATCACGCGGTGGTCGCCGACGGCAGTCAGGTCGATCAGGTCATGGAACTCACCGGCGGCTTCGGCGCCGAGGTGGTACTCGATTTCGTCGGCGAGAACGGTTCCACGGCAGAGGGATTGGCGATGACCAGGCGGGCCGGCGATTACCACGTCATCGGGTACGGCGAGAACGTCGACGTGCCGACCATCGACCTGGTGTCGGCGGAGAAGAACATCGTCGGCAATCTCGTCGGGTCCTACAACGACCTGTGCGACTTGATGTCCCTCGCCGCCCGTGGTGCCGTCAACCTGCACACGCAGACGTACGCCTTGGACGACTTCCAGAGCGCCATCGACGACCTCGACAGCGGACGGGTTCGCGGCCGCGCGATTCTCGTACCGTGAAATCGGGTACAACCCAGATTCGTCACTACAACCACAGGGAGCAACGTTGATCTTCATCACCGCCAAGTTCAAGGTCAAGCCCGAGCACGCCGACAACTGGCCCGAGATCTCACGCGATTTCACCGAAGCCTGCCAGGCCGAGGAAGGATGCCTCTGGTACTTCTGGTCCCGCACCCTCGACGACCCCACCGAGTACGTCCTCGTGGAGGCGTTCAAGGACCCGGATGCCGGTGCCGCCCATGTGAATTCGGATCACTTCAAGCAGGCCCAGAAGGATCTTCCGCCGTACCTGGTGGAGACGCCGAAGATCATCAGCCAGGAAGTAGACGGCACCGACTGGAACGAACTGGGCGAACTCGCGGTCGACTAGTTCCTTTCGCGATCCCGGATCACCTGGCCGAGCGTCATGACGGCGTCGGCGAACTGCCCCGGCAACTCCTGGGGCGGGTTGTGGCCGCACTCGACCTGACGAACATCGATCAGGTCGCTGAAGTGCGCCGCGTGGTCCGGGCGGCCGTACAGCGAGGCGACGGTGTCCTCGGTCGGATCGATCACGACCGTGGGCACCGTGATCGCCGGTTGCCGTGTCAGCAACTCCTGCGTCGCGGCGTAAGCGGCGTCGCCCGCCTCGATGCCGTATCGGTGCCGATAGGAATGCACGGACACGTCCACGAAGTCGGGGTTGTCGAACGAGGGCGCGGTGGCCGCGAATTCGGAGTCCCCGAACCGCCATGTCGGCGACCAATCCGTCCACAGAGTCTGGGCGATTTCGGCGCGGTAGGCCGCGAGCCCGGCCCTGCCGCGCTCGGAGTGCAGGTAGTACTGATACCAGTACCGCTTCTCGAGGTGCGGCAGCACGGGCGTGGATACTGCCGCCTCGATGTCCTGCACGAGGTACCCGGACACGCTCACCAGACCGGACACCAATTCCGGCCACAGCGCGGCGACGACGCACGCCGCTCGGCCACCCCAGTCGTAGCCGGCGACGATGGGGTCGTTCAGCTCCAGGGCGAGGATCAGCTCGCGGAGGTCGTGGCCGATCGCAGCCTGTTCACCCGAGCGCATCGTGCCGGCGTCGACGAAGCGAGTCGGTCCGAAGCCGCGCAGGTAGGGCACCACCACGTCGTAGCCGGACTGAGCGAGCAGCCTGGCGACGTCGCCGTAACTGCGCGGGTCGTACGGAAACCCGTGCATCAGCACCACCGATCGGCCCGACGGATCACCGACGCGGTCGTACGCAACCTCCAGCACCCCTGCGCGAATCATCATGGGTCCATGCTCGCATTGCCGGGCTGAGGGTCAGCTGCTCAGCACGTCCTCCATGCCGGGAGCGAGGACATCCGACAGGTCGGTCCAGGGGATCGTGATCGTGACGAGGCCGATGCCATAGGCCCCCACCTGGTAGTCACCGAAGTGAATGTTCATACCTTCCGGCGATGCCGTCCAGTTCCCGAAGTTGGCCACCGTCGGTTCGATGCCCGAGCGCTCGAAGCTGCCGCCCGCGCGGGTGGTCGGAAGAATCTCCGCTGCTCGATCGGACAGTCGAGACAGGCCGGCATCGAGGTCGGTGAAGGCATCACCGAGGGTGATCGGCTGTGCGGTATCGGCGTCGATCGTCACGGTCGCAAGCAGTGAATTACCGTGTGCTCCGGGCGGCACGGCGATCCAACTCGTGATCTGTTCGGCACTGATCACGCGCCGCCCGACGTGGGTCGTACCCGTCGAGTAGCCGTCGCTGAGAGCGAAGTCGTTCCCGTAATCGCGGTCGATCTGATCCTGCAACGCCGCGCGCATCGACTCGTTGAATTCGGCTGTCACGGCCGGATTGCCGCCGCTCAGCTGTGGAATCGCGACGTCGTAGGTCGCACGCGCTGTCGATCCGGTGATGCGCGTACTGCCGACGACGTACGGCTCGGCGGCACTCGAGGTAGTGGTTGGCGTTGTAGTCGTCGGCGCGGCTCCATCGATGGTGGCGGTGACATCGGTTGTGGTCGGTGCAGACACGGGCGTGGCAGTTCCGGAGGTGGAGCAGCCTGCGAGGGCCGCTGCCAGAGCGAGTGCGACCGTCATCGAGCGGATTCGCGTCATGCCCCACACTAACCACCGAACAGCCGGCAACTCCGCTGCTAGCGTCGAACCTCCCGGGTCTCCGACCGGCCCACGTTCGGAAAGGGAGTTCGATGAAAACGACGAGCATCATCACCAACCTGCGGGTTCCGGACGTCGACGAGGCCAAATCGTTCTACACCGAGTTCCTCGGTCTGAAATCCGAGGAGTTCGATATGGGGTGGGTCGCGCGGCTGTCGTCACCCGATCGCCCGGTGAGCGTTCAGCTGGTGACGAGCGACCGGAGCGCACCCGAGGATTCGGTGATGTCGGTGCACACCGACGATGTCGATGGCGCGTACGCCGAAGCGCAGAAACTGGGCTACGAGATCGTGCACCCATTGACGACCGAGCCGTGGGGTGTGCGCCGCTTCTTCGTTCGCGCTCCCGACGGCAACGTCGTCAACATCGCGTATCACCAGGACTGACTACCGCACACGAAAAAGCCCGACCCCCTCGAAAGGGAGTCGGGCTTTTTCAGCGAGGGGCTGGACTCAGAAGTCCATGCCGCCCATGCCACCGGTCGGATCGCCAGCGGGCGCTCCGGCCTTCTCGGGCTTGTCGGCGACGACGGCCTCGGTGGTGAGGAACAGAGCCGCGATGGACGCTGCGTTCTGCAGTGCCGAGCGGGTGACCTTGACCGGGTCGTTGATGCCTGCAGCGAGCAGGTCCTCGTACTCGTTGGTCGCGGCGTTGAGGCCGTGACCTGCGGGCAGGTTGGAGACCTTGTCCGCAACAACGCCGGGCTCGAGGCCTGCGTTGAATGCGATCTGCTTGAGCGGGGCGGACAGTGCGACGCGAACGATGTTCACGCCGGTTGCCTCGTCACCGTCGAGCTTGAGGTTGTCGAGTGCGGGCGCTGCCTGGAGCAGTGCCACGCCGCCACCGGCGACGATGCCTTCTTCGACGGCTGCCTTGGCGTTACGCACGGCATCTTCGATGCGGTGCTTGCGCTCCTTGAGCTCGACCTCGGTTGCCGCTCCGGCCTTGATGACTGCAACGCCACCGGCCAGCTTGGCCAGGCGCTCCTGCAGCTTCTCGCGGTCGTAGTCGGAATCGGAGTTCTCGATCTCGGCGCGGATCTGGTTGACGCGACCGGCGATGGCGTCGGAATCTCCCGAGCCCTCGACGATGGTGGTCTCGTCCTTGGTGATGACGACCTTGCGTGCCTGACCGAGCAGCTCGAGTCCGGCGGTCTCCAGGGAGAGGCCGACCTCTTCGCTGATGACCTCGCCACCGGTGAGGATGGCGATGTCGGCGAGCTGCGCCTTGCGACGGTCACCGAATCCGGGAGCCTTGACGGCGACGGACTTGAAGGTGCCACGGATCTTGTTCACCACGAGGGTGGAGAGAGCTTCGCCCTCGACGTCCTCGGCGATGATGACGAGCGGCTTGCCGGACTGGATGACCTTCTCCAGCAGCGGCAGCAGGTCCTTGACGGTGCTGATCTTGGAGCTGACGAGCAGGATGTACGCGTCTTCGAGGACGGCTTCCTGACGCTCTGCATCGGTGGCGAAGTACGCCGAGATGTAGCCCTTGTCGAAGCGCATGCCCTCGGTGAGCTCGAGCTGCAGGCCGAAGGTGTTGGACTCCTCGACCGTGATGACGCCTTCCTTGCCGACCTTGTCCATTGCCTCGGCGATGAGCTCGCCGATGGACGGGTCGCCTGCGGAGATGCCAGCGGTAGCAGCGATCTGCTCCTTGGTGTCGATCTCCTTGGCGGACGCGAGCAGCGACTCGGTGACGGCTGCAACAGCCTTCTCGATGCCGCGCTTGAGGCCGAGCGGGTTCGCGCCGGCTGCGACGTTGCGCAGGCCTTCACGGACGAGTGCCTGAGCGAGAACGGTAGCGGTGGTGGTGCCGTCGCCTGCGACGTCGTCGGTCTTCTTGGCGACCTCCTTGACGAGCTCGGCACCGATCTTCTCGTAGGGATCTTCGAGCTCGATCTCCTTGGCGATGGAAACACCATCGTTGGTGATCGTGGGAGCTCCCCACTTCTTCTCGAGTACGACGTTGCGACCCTTGGGGCCCAACGTCACCTTTACTGCGTCGGCGAGGGCATTGAGGCCTCGCTCGAGGCCACGGCGTGCCTCTTCGTCGAACGCGATGATCTTGGCCATTGCGAAGTGATCCTCCGGATTGGGGGTGACACATTGCTGGCCGAGCTCGGTGCCCGCGACGGACGACCAGGGGTGTCGTTGATTCCCCGGCCTCACCGTGTCCCGACCTGGCACTCACGTGTCGAGAGTGCCAACTGCATTTCTAGCACTCGCCCATGGTGAGTGCAAGGTCGTCCGCCGCCGGCGAACCGCCGCACCCCCCATGCTCGACGCCACCGCGGGACGCAGGTGCCGAGCAGATGCTCGGCCGAGCCGGTATCCGTCACACACTGTTCACACCTGTACGCATTGTTAACATCCGAATACTGTGCATCGGACCCGTGACGCTAATACCGTTGAGCGACAACGGTTTCGACACCCGAGAAATTCGGACAAACCCCCGCAAAAGCGACAGTGAGGATCGAATATGTCCGATACGGTCGACACGTCGTACGACAACTCGGCGATGGACCACGAGGAAGAGGGCTACCACAAGGGCCTCAAACCTCGACAGTTGCAGATGATCGCGATCGGTGGCGCAATCGGCACCGGCCTTTTCCTCGGCGCAGGCGGACGCCTCGCCAGTGCCGGGCCTGGCCTGTTCCTCGCCTACGCCCTCTGTGGAATTTTCGTCTTCTTCATTCTCCGCGCCCTCGGCGAATTGGTGTTGCACCGCCCGTCGTCGGGCAGCTTCGTCTCGTACGCTCGCGAGTTCTTCGGCGAGAAGGCCGCATTCGTCGCCGGGTGGATGTACTTCCTCAACTGGGCGATGACGGCCATCGTCGACGTCACGGCCATCGCGACCTACATGCATTACTGGGGAAGTTTCGAGGTGATTCCGCAGTGGGCCATCGCGCTGGTCGCACTGGTTCTGGTGATGAGCCTGAACCTGGTGTCGGTCAAGTGGTTCGGTGAAATGGAGTTCTGGGCGGCCATGATCAAGGTCATCGCGCTGGTGACCTTCTTGATCGTCGGCATCGTCTTCTTGGCCGGCCGCATCCCCGTCGGTTCCGAGATGCCCGGAATCAGCTTGATCACCGACAACGGCGGCCTGTTCCCGTCCGGCGCGTGGCCCCTGGTCATCGTCATCTCGGGTGTCGTGTTCGCTTATGCCGCAGTGGAACTGGTGGGGACCGCGGCCGGCGAGACCGAGAACCCGGAGAAGATCATGCCGCGGGCGATCAACTCGGTCATCGCCCGTATCGCACTGTTCTACGTCGGCTCGCTGGTACTGCTCGCACTACTGTTGCCGTACACCGCATATCAGGCCGGTACCTCGCCGTTCGTGACGTTCTTCTCGAGCATCGGCCTCGGCGGCGCGGGCACCATCATGAACATCGTGGTGCTCACCGCGGCGCTGTCCAGCCTCAACGCCGGTCTCTACTCGACCGGCCGAATTCTGCGGTCGATGGCGATGAACGGCAGCGCACCGGAATTCACCAAGAAGATGACCAAGGGCGGAGTACCGTTCGGCGGCATTCTGCTGACCTGCTTCATCACACTGTTCGGTGTCGCCCTCAACGCCATCGCCCCGGGCGAAGCGTTCGAGATCGTGCTGAACATGTCCGCACTGGGCATCATCGCCAGCTGGGCAACCATCGTGCTGTGCCAGATCCAGCTGTACCGCTGGTCCAAGAAGGGCATCCTGAAGCGGCCCAAGTTCCGTCTGTTCGGTGCGCCGTACACGAGCTACGCGACGCTGGTCTTCCTGTTCGGCGTGCTGGTCCTGATGGCCTTCGATGCCCCGATCGGCTCGTGGACCATCGCGACCCTCGTCGTCATCATCCCCGCACTGATCGGCGGCTGGTTCCTGGTGCGCACCAAGGTGCTCTCGGTGGCCGAAGAACGAATGGGCTACACCGGCCAGTACCCGGTGGTGGCCAACCGTCCGACCGAACCGGAGGAGTGACCCTTCCCAACCCCCTCTCGAGCCAGGGCCCCGCATCGACCCGATGCGGGGCCCTGCTCATGGAGTCACGAAAACCTGAGCCATCGCGAGCGGGTGAACGGTGAGCGTCGCGCCGGCGGCTCCGGCACTCCGGCAGAAACAGCAGCAGCCACGGCATCGGCAAGCTCCACGCAGGTCTGGAATCGATCTGCCGGGTCCTTGGCCAACGCGCGTGCGACCACCGCGTCGAGACCCCGCGGCAGTGATCGCCGACGCCTCGTCACCGCAGGCGGTTCGGCCGACAGATGGGCGGCCGTGATCGCGAGCGGCGTGGCCAACGGGTACGGCGTTCGCCCGGTCAGCAATTCGACCAGCGTCGCCCCCAATGCGTAGACGTCGGTCTGCGCGCTCAGCACTCCCCCGCGAAGCAGTTCCGGTGCCGCGTAGTGGATGGACGCCAGTACAGTTCCGCCGACGACCAGCGGCGTCGAGTCGTCGACCAGACGCGCAATTCCCCAGTCGGACAACAACACCTGCTCGTACCCGTCCACCCGCTCGGTGGAGATGAGGATGTTCGACGGCTTGACGTCGCGGTGCAGGACGCCGTTCGAGTGGGCGTAGTCGAGGCCCTTGGCCACCTCGGCGACGATGCGTGCCACGCGGGAGACGTCGAGAGCGATCTGACCGCGAGCGACCAACCGCGCCGCGCTGTACCCGTCGACGTAGTGCATCGACATCCACAACTGGCCCTCGAACTCACCGTGTTCGTGCACCGACACGATGTTCGGATGCACCAGCAGCTCGGCCACCGTGGCCTCGGTCCGAAATTTGGTGCGCAGTCGCGGCGAGCGCGAGGCGTCGCGGTCGAGGATCTTCAGAGCTTCGAGCCGATCGTGTCCGCGGCCGAGTACGAGGTACACCTCACTCATGCCGCCGACCCCGAGGCGACGCTGCACCCGGAAGCCGGCGAACTCCGCACCCGGCTGCAGCTGGCCGGGATTCACGGAATCTCCTGTGCAGCAGTGCTACTCGCGGCACATCGACTCCACAAGGGGACGACCGGGCGAGACCGCAACATCGACAGAACTGTAGTCCGTTCGGGTGCTCGCGGCGACTCGGCAGACTTTCGACGCGGGCCTGTCTCCCCAGCTCACCGGCTCGGTCACGTTTCGCCGCCCGCGCCGACGTCGTTTATGGTGATTACCGGTACTTGACCAAAACAAGGGAAAAAGAACGGCATACCGATAGTGGTCAGCCGATCACCTCGACTCGAGTTGTAAGGAAGTCAAGTAAGTGAAAGCAGTAAAGGAAGCGTGGGGCGGCCTGCTCAAGCCGGTTTTCGTCCCCGCATCTATCGTCATTTTTGTGATGATCACCTTCTCGGTGATCTATGCCGGCACTGCCGCCGACGCGTTCGACAAGCTCAACAACGCCATCACCAGTGGCGTCGGCTGGTGGTACATCCTGGCCACCACCGGTTTTGTGGTGTTCGCGCTGTACTGCGGCCTCAGTAGGGTCGGCAACATTCGCCTGGGCCGCGACGACGAGAAGCCGGAGTTCGGCGTCCTGTCCTGGTTCGCGATGCTCTTCAGCGCCGGCATGGGTATCGGCCTGGTGTTCTACGGCGTCGCCGAACCTCTCTCGCACTACGTCACGCCACCCGAAGCCGGGGGCATTCCCGGCAGCACCGACCCGGCCGCCCGTCAGGCGATGGAGCTGACCCTGTTCCACTGGGGTCTGCACGCCTGGGCGATCTACGTCGTGGTCGGACTCGGGCTGGCCTACATGACGTACCGCAAAGGACGCCCACTGTCCGTGCGCTGGTTGCTCGAGCCGCTGCTGGGACGCAAGCGCATCGAGGGCGGCATCGGCCATGCGATCGACTCCGTCGCCATCATCGGCACGTTGTTCGGTGTGGCCACCTCGCTCGGATTCGGTGTGCAGCAGATTTCGGCCGGTCTCGAGTACCTGGGTTGGGTCGACACCAACAACTGGGTGACGGTCCTCATCATCGCCGGCGTCACCGGCCTCGCCACGTTCTCTGTCGTATCCGGCGTCTCACGAGGGCTCAAATGGCTCTCGAACATCAACATGGGAATGGCCGCGGCGCTGGCCGTCTTCGTTCTGATCGCTGGACCGAGCCTGTTCCTCATGCAGTCCTGGGTGCAGAACCTCGGCGGCTACGTCCAGGCGTTGCCCGAGTTGATGCTGCGCACGTCGCCCTTCTCCGACGATGGCTGGGCCGGTGCCTGGACCATCTTCTACTGGGGCTGGTGGATGAGCTGGGCACCGTTCGTCGGCATGTTCATCGCCCGCATCTCACGCGGCCGTACCATCCGCGAATTCGTGTTCGGAGTGCTGCTGGCACCGACCATCATCGGTTCGCTGTGGTTCACGATCTTCGGTGATGCCGGCATTCTGCGTCAGCGGGACAACGGTGACCTGCTGGTCGACGGTGCCGTCGACACCAACACGAGTCTGTTTCAGCTGCTCGACACGTTGCCGTTGGCTACGATCAGTAGCGTGCTGGCGATCTTCGTCATCGTGTTCTTCTTCGTGACCTCCTCCGATTCCGGCTCGTTGGTCATCGACATCCTCTCCACCGGCGGTGACCTCGAGCCCCCGAAGATCACCCGCGTGTACTGGTCGATTCTCGAAGGCGTGGCAGCAACGGTGCTGCTCCTGATCGGCGGGACAGGATCGTTGACGGCCCTGCAGACGATGTCGATAGCCACGGCAGTACCGTTCTCGATCATCCTTGTGCTCGCATGCATATCGATGCTCAAGGCCTTCCGCTACGACGTCGCCACCACCCCGCGGTACTTGCGCGTCACCGCGACACCCGATGTGGGGCAGGACGAGCCTCAGGCAGCACCGGTGTCACCGGCGGTACGCAAGCGAGTGAGTGCCGGAATTTCGTCGACATTCTCCGGCCTGGCACCGTCTCGAGAAGGGGTGACGCCGCCGCGCACGGACGGCAGCGTCGTGCTGGCGGTGCACGAGGTGCCCACCGAACAACTCGAGATTCACCCCGAGACGGGTGCGGTCGAGTACTCCGGTGACAACGCACCGGTCGATCCCCTGGGCGGCGAAGTGTTCGACACCCAGGAGTTCGCAGATTCGGCCGAAGGCCAGAACGTCAGCAAGAACGCGGACTGAGCACCTTCTCAACCACCGATCTCTGGCCCTCGCGACATTGTTCGCGGGGGTCAGAGGTTTTTCGAAGCCCAGTCGGTCAATGCTTGCAGGGACGGCAGCAGCGCCGCACCGGACGGCGTCAGGCTGTACTGCACCGAGAGCGGCGGTCCGTTGTCCACTGTTCGCTGGACCAGGCCGGCCTTGCCGAGCTCACCGAGCCGCTCGGACAGGACCGAATCGCTGATACCACCGACGGCCCGGCGTAGGTCCGCGAATCCCATCGACCCGTTCATCAGGGTGGCCAGCAGAATTCCGTTCCATCGCTTGCCGAGGAAGCCGAACGCTTTGGTCAGGGCTCCGTCGCAGGCACGAGGTTCGTGAGTGGGTTCGTTCGCGGCCATGACCCCACCGTACCGAAGTGCTACTGTCTGCCTTGCCACTTCTGATTCACTAGTGGCCTCAGAAATGAAAGCAGGGCTCATGTTCATCGCAACAGTCGTCGTGTCGGTGCTGCTGGCCGTGGCACTCACGTTCTCCGCCGTCGGAAAGCTGACGCGCAACCCCTCCGTCGTCCCGATGCTCGAACAGGTGGGCGTGCCCGCAGACAAGATTCCGTAGTTGGCCTACGCGGAGATCCTCGGTGCCATCGGCCTGCTCGTCGGCCTGTTCGCATGGCCGATCGGGGTCGCGGCAGCCATCGGCGTCATCGCGTACTTCGTCGGAGCAGTCGTCGCGCACCTGCGCATCAAGGACAAGGAATTCGGTCCGGCGGCAGGCCTGGCCGTGTTCGCCGTCGTTGCCCTGGTCCTACGGGTGCTCAGCGCCTGACCAGTCGTAGTCCATCTGGCCCGCGGTGGCGAGAGCCTGATCGGCGCTCGTCCACCGCGCGACCAGATGCAGCGCAAGGTCCAGGCCTGCACTGATACCGGCCGACGTCGCCAGATCACCGTGGTCGATGTATCGAACTCCCTCGTGCACGGCCAGCGCGGGCCAGCGGGTGCGCAACAGGTCGAGGTCCTCCCAGTGCGTGGTGACCGGACGCGAATCGAGCAGGCCCGCCGCGGCGAGAACGAAAGCACCGGTGCACACCGATGCGACAACTTCTGCGGTGGGTCGAAGTCGCTGCAGCCACTGAAGCACTCGGCCGTCCGCTTCGACCGCGTCGACGACACCGCCGGGAACCAGGACGAGGTCGTAGGTCCGTGGATCGTCGATCGTGGTGTCGACGCCGATCCTCATCCCACCTCGCGCGCGTACCGCTGCGTCGTCGAGCCCGACGAGCGTCATGTCGAAAGGCACCGCGCTACCGGCACGTTGGGCCACCCGATTGGCCACCGAGAACACCTCGAACGGCCCGCAGGCATCGAGCACCTCGACGTCGTCGAACAACAGAATCGCAATACTTCTCATTTTCGCCCTCAGCTGCTCGTGGTCGAAACGATGACGGGCACCATGATCGCTGCCGTCACCGCGGCATTGACGTCCGAGACCGCTTTGCGGACAGCTGCACCCGCCCACTCACCCTCGGCGATCTGCTTGGCCCTCGTCTTCAGCACCTTCTTGTCGGCATCGACGATGACCTTGTGCGTCAGATCGACTGCCGAGATAAGTGAGATCAGAGCAGCCGAATGCGGCGTCGGCGTTGTGCCGTCGACGAGAGCGCTCCGCAGTGCATCCCGCAGCACCTTCTCCCGCGAGGTGTCGCGAGCCGGCCACGTCGTCGTCGGGAACAGCCCCCAGACCTTGTCCTGCTTCTCGGTGACGAAGCCCTGCGCGACCAGACGCGCAGCCAGTTCCTTCGCCAGATTCTTCTGCGACTTCTCGATCACCTTCTGCGGCTTCATCGGCCGCGACGCCGTTGCCACCAGATCGAACACCCGGCGCAGCAACGGGTCTGCGGGCGGATCTCCCGCGACGACGACGTGGTCCTTCTTGGTCTGCTCACCGGGACCGGTGATGCGGAGCGACCCGCCCAGGGCGAGCTCGACGACCAGCGCACCCGCGAGAACACGGGGCAACTTGGTGGAATCGGCCGATGGCTTGCCCGATTCTTCGTCGAGCAACAACAGCAGCAGGTCCTCCGCAATCAAGGTCATGCTGCGAGATTACCCACAGTGCGCGCTGGATTTGCGGTGTTCATCCGGGCGAAATCGACTGTTCAGTCGGCCCAGCCCACTCAGTTGATCAGACTCTGCCAATTCGAGGGCACCCGTTCACGGGGGCCCGGAACCGTCTGATCGAGCGGATGATGTTGCGGCGGAGCAAGTTCGGGCCCGTCGTACATCTGCTCGTCCTCGTAGTTGTAGAACCAGTCCTCACCGGGCTCGTAGCTGCGCACGAACTGGTGCCGAGTGGATTCGGCGTGCTTGCTGGCGTGCTGCGACGGAGACGAATCACAGCACCCGATGTGCCCGCACTGCGCACATCGCCGCAGATGCACCCACCACCCCTGCGTCTGCGTGCACTCCACGCAGCCCGGGCCGGACGGCGGGACTGTCGGATCGATACCGTCGATTGTCATAATGCCTCCTCGATTGCTGGATGAACGGGCAGTCGCACGATGAATCGGGTGTCCCCCGGCTGGGACACCACTCGCAGATCGCCCTGATGTTTCTTCACCACGATCCGCCACGAGATGTCCAGACCGAGCCCCGTGCCCTCACCGACGGCCTTGGTGGTGAAGAACGGCTCGAATATTCGCGACCGAATATCCTCCGGCACACCGGGTCCGGTATCGCACACCTCGATCTGCACCTGATCGTCGTCGAGAAGTGTGCGGACGGTGAGCGTGCCGCGGCCCTCCATGGCCTGCACCGCATTGTCGATCAGATTGGTCCATACCTGATTGAGCTCGGCGGCATACGCGGGAATGGGAGGTACCGACGGGTCGTATTCCTTCACCACGCGGATATCGTCACCGATCTTGCGCCCCAACATGATCAGCGTGCTGTCGAGCAGTTCCCGTACGTCGACGGTCTGGTAGGGCGCTCGATCCATCTGCGAGTACTGCTTGGCCGCGCCGACCAGAGTGGAGATCCGAGTGGTCGAATCCGAGATCTCGTTCATCAACAACTCGGTTTCCACCGTGTAGTTGAGCCACCTGATCGCCCCTTCGAGCATGGCCGGATCCCCCACCGTCGCCGACACCCGATCCAGCCACGGCACGTCGAGACCCGCCGAGACGAAAGTGGGGGCCAGATCCCATCCCCCGTCGATTCCGTTGTCGTCGAACCACTCTCCGAGCTCGTCCTCCCGGTCCGACGCCTCCATGGCCGTCAACTTGGGCGCCTTGGCCACCAACTCCACGGCCTCGTTCTGCAGTCCGACCAGATGCGACAAGCTCGAGCGATCGAGAGTCCCGCCGGCAATCATTGCCAATTTCTGCCGCATGTGCGCCACCCGATTTCGCAACGCGGACGTCGCCCGCACCGCGGCCGCGGCCGGATTGTTCAGCTCGTGCGTCAACCCGGCCGACAGAGAACCCAACGCCAACAAGCGTTCTCGCTGCTCGACGACCTGCTTGGTGTTCTGGTTTCCGAAGAACAATCCCTCGAGCAGATGGAGGGCCATCGGGAACCACTCGCGCACGATCGAGGCGAAGCAGTCGGCATCGAGGACGAAGAACCGGGACTGCGCGGTCACCCGCATCGAACCCTGGTAGGTCTGCGGTACTCGATCGCCCAGATACGCCTGCCACGCACCGGCATACACCCCGCGCTGCGAGGTGCGATTGACCACCAGGTCTTCCCCGCCCGAGAGCTTCGAGAGCACCACCGAGCCCTCGATCAACACGTAGAAGCACGTCGCTGGGTCGCCCTCCGCGTACACCGGCCCCGGCTCGATCGTTTCGATACGGCCGTCTCGACACAGCTCGGCGAGCTGTGCGTCGGTGAGCTGCTCGAACAAGAACAGCGTCCGCAACTCCTCCGGATCGCACAGGGGCGCGTTCACGGATTTGCCAGGTATCTGTGCACCAACATCACGGCCATCGCTCCTTCTCCCACTGCCGAGGCAACCCGCTTGGCCGAGTCCGACCGGACGTCACCGGCCGCGAACACTCCCGGCACGCTCGTCTCGAGGTGGTGCGGCAACCGCGCGGGTGTCCACCCGGCAGGACCGCGGCCGTCGACCACCAGATCGGGGCCCGTCACCACGAATCCGTGATCGTCACGCACGAGCACGCCGTCGAGCCAATCGGTCCGCGGTGCCGCGCCGATGAACAGGAACAGGTACTGCGCGTCCACCGTCGTCGTCTCGTCGGTTGCCCTGTTGTGCAGCGTGATCTGCTCGAGGTGCCCGTCACCGGAGACGCCGACGACCTCGGTGCACGGCCGAACGCTGATCTTCGGGTTCTCCTCGATCTGCTTGATGAGGTAGTACGACATCGATGCCTCGAGGGACGCCGCACGGATCAGGATCGTCACCGACCTCGCGCCCCGCGAGAGATAGACCGCCGCCTGGCCTGCGGAGTTCGCGCCGCCGACGATGAAGACGTCCTGCTCGGCGCAGCGAGCTGCCTCGGTCATCGCCGATCCGTAGAACACTCCGCGACCGGTGAAGTCGTCGATTCCGGGGGCCTCCAACCGGCGGTAGGCGACGCCGGTGGACAGGATGATCGTCTGGGCGCTGATGCTGCGGCCGTCGGCGAACCGCACGGTCCGCGCAGCGCCGTTGGTCTCCAAGGCCACGACGTCCTGCGTGGTGACCACCTCGGCACCGAACTTCAGCGCCTGCCGCCGAGCCCGCTCCGCGAGTTGTGCACCCGAGACGCCGTCGGGAAAACCGAGGTAGTTCTCGATGCGTGAACTCTGCCCGGCCTGCCCGCCCGTCGCGGTGCGCTCGATCAACGTGGTGCGCAGGCCCTCGGACGCGCCGTAGAGCGCAGCGCCGAGTCCGGCCGGGCCGCCGCCGATGACGACGAGGTCGTAGAACTCTTCCGACGGCGAGACCGTCAGCCCAAGGCGGTTGCCGAGCTCGGCATCGGACGGCTCGATCAGCGCGTCACCTTCGGTGGTGATGACCACCGGCAGCCGGTCGTCTGCCACTCCGGCCGCGGCCAACAGCCGCGCACCCTCGGATTCGTCGGACATGTACCAGCGGTACGGCAGTTGATTGCGGGCGAGGAACTCCCTGATCTCCGAGGACCGCGCAGACCAGCGGTGACCGACGATCTTGGTGTCCTCCACGGCCCGGTGGTCGTACGCACACCAGGCTTCGAGCTGAGCGTCGAGGACGGGGTAGAGCTTTTCCTCGGGTGGATCCCACGGCTTGAGCAGGTAGTAGTCGAGATCGATGACGTTGATGGCGTCGATCGCAGCGTCGGTGTCGGCATAGGCGGTGAGCAGGATTCGCCGCGCCGTCGGGAACAGATCCATGGCCTGTTCGAGAAATTCCATGCCGCTCATGTTCGGCATGCGGTAGTCGGCCAACAGAATCGCGACCGGAGTGCCGCGCAACGTCAATTCCTTCAGTGCATCGAGCGCCCCGGCACCGGATTCCGCGCGCACGATGCGGTACTGCTCGCCGTACCGGCGGCGCAGGTCGCGGGCGACCGAACGCGATACTCCGGGATCGTCGTCGACGCTGAGAATGACCGGTTTCATGACCCTCCAGGACTGGTGCTCGTCAACCTCATGAGCATGCCACCACCGGACCCCCTATGGGAGGTGAGTGACGGCGTCGAGCCTGGGAACAGCAGGGTCAGATTCGGCCGCGCCTGATCAGATCGATCTCCTGCGGGGTGAGCAGCCGCTCGAGCTTCTCGGCAGGCCAGGTACGCGGACTGCCGCTCATCCTGGCGGTCTTCAACAGGGGCAGATCACTGCTTGTACGACGCATTATCGACTGTAATTTCACGGTGGATCACTCCGAACAATTTCTTCGTTGGTCCCGACACTCCGCTTGCTACATCGATCAGTGTCCGCCCGGCGTTAACGCCGGGCTGGGATCTCGTACGGCGTTTCGCGCCGAAAGACCGTTTCTCCCCGCTCTACGTGGGGTAAACATCGGCCCACATCAACTGATCGGGGAACGTTCGTGAACACGTCGGGAAAATCCACGTCGGGACATTCGGGAACAGGAAAATCACTGGCCAATTCGGTTCAGGACAACGGTGCATTCGAGAAGGCGGCCCGGGCCGGCCACTTCGTCAGCGGAGTGCTGCACATCCTGATCGGGTACATCGCCATCCGATTGGCGTTCGGTCAGGGCGGTAACGCCGACCAGTCCGGAGCACTCGCAGAACTGGCCGAGAAGCCCGGCGGCAAGATCGCACTGTGGGTTGCCGTCGTCGCGTTCGTGGCACTGGCCCTGTGGCGCATCGTCGAGGCCATCGTCGGCAAGAAGTCCGATTCCGACGAGGGCAGCGCGATGGATCGACTGAAGGCGGCAGCGCTGGCCGTCGTCTACATCGCCTTCGCATTCTCTACCTACGGTTTCGCGACCGGATCCGGTAAGTCCAGTGGGCAACAGAACGCCGGCTACTCGGCGCGACTGATGGAATCCGGTGGCGGCAAGCTCGTTTTGATCGTCATCGCCCTGATCGTCATCGGCGTCGGCGGATACCACGTCTACAAGGGCGTCTCGAAGAATTTCCTCGACGACCTCGAAGGCAGTCAGAGCGGAGCGGTCGTGAAGCTTGGCATCGCCGGATACGCGGCCAAGGGCACGGCGCTCGTGGGGGCGGGAATCCTCGTCGTCGTAGCGGTACTGCAGTCGGACCCGTCGAAGGCCACCGGAATCGACGGTGCCGTCAAGACCCTGGGAGCCCAGCCGTACGGGCAGGTTCTGTTGATCCTCGCCGGCGTGGGAATCGCTCTGTACGGCCTGTATGCATTCGTTCTGGCTCGCCGCGCTCGCATGTGAGCAGGAGTGGAGCTCGCTTCGCTCGCATGTGAGTGGAAGTTCGTAGTGGGCTACGAGGTTCCACTCACATGGTGGCCGAGTGTGGTCACGGCCACATAGGATGCACACGATTGGTGTGACGATCAGTTGCAGCTATTCCTACAACCCGGAGGCCCACGTTGAGCAAGACCCTCGAAGCCACGATCGACATCGATGCCAGTCCGCAGGCCGTGTGGTCGGTCGTCTCGGACCTACAGCGCATGGGCGAGTGGAGTCCGCAGTGCAAGAAGATGAAGGTCTTCGGCGGACCCGTCGGCAAGGGCACCCGAACGCTCAACATCAACCGCAAGGGCCTGCTCGTGTGGCCGACCAGCGCCAAGGTCGTCACCTTCGAGCCGAACAAGGCACTGGCGTTCCGCATCGTCGAGAACAAGACGATCTGGTCGTACACGCTCACTCCGACGGCAAACGGAACCACCGTCGTCGAGAAGCGGGAAGCCCCCAGCGGCACCTCGGCCGTGTCGTCGCTGCTGGTCAAGCGGATCCTCGGCGGGATCGACGAGTTCGATGTCGAGCTGGTCGAAGGCATGAACAGCACGCTCCGACGCATCAAGACCGAAAGCGAAAAGTCGAGCCGAAAATAACTTTTCTCAGGAAGGTTTCAGGTTTGTTACCCCTGGGCATCCATGGTTTCGACAAGCAATCGATACACACGGAAAGTGGGGGCAACACATGTTGGGTCTCGGAATCATCGGCTGGATCATCATCGGCGGTCTCGCCGGCTGGATCGGCAGCAAGATCATGAAGACCGATGCTCAGATGGGCATCATCCTGAACATCGTCGTCGGCATCATCGGCGGCCTCATCGGTGGATACCTGCTCAAGGTCTTCGGCGTCGACGTCGAAGGTGGCGGCCTGATCTTCAGCTTCATCACCTGCATCCTCGGTGCATGCATCCTGCTGTTCCTGGTCAAGCTCGTGACCGGTCGCAGCCGCGTCTGATTTCACTCGCACTTCCCGACTGCCGGGGCCGCTCACGTACTCTGTGAGGGCCCCGGCAGTCGTTTTGTTCGCCGTCCGATCAGCTCCCGGCGTCCAATCCCTGCCCGCATCCGAGCTCGCCCGACAGTAAGAGGAGACCGTGGCACGCCGTCCCGCCCCGATTGATCAACCACCCCGCACGGGAGTGGCTCACATCGTCGACCTGGTTCGCGAAACGGTTCCACCGCTGCACCCCGCCGGACTGCCCTTCGTCGGTGGTCCCCTGGCCGTCGCAGTGCTCGGCCGTCGGTCGAAGTGGGTCCGCAATGCCGGGCTCGTCGCCGCCGGAGCCTGCGCCACCTTCTTCCGCCACCCGTCGCGCGTGCCGCCGAACCGCCCCGGCGTCGTCGTCGCTCCCGCCGACGGTTTGGTCACCCTCGTCGACACCGCGATCCCGCCCGCCGAGCTCGATCTCGGTGCACAGCCCGTGCCGCGAGTGAGCATCTTCCTGTCCGTTCTGGACGTGCACGTGCAGCGTGTTCCCGTCGGCGGACGCGTGGTCGAGGTCGTGCATCGCCGCGGCCAGTTCAAGTCCGCAGACCTGGCCGAAGCCAGTGAGGTCAACGAGCGCAACAGCATGCACATCGAGACCGAATCCGGTCACCACGTCGGCGTGGTGCAGATCGCCGGTCTCATCGCTCGACGCATCGTCAACAACGCGAAGGTCGGAGACGTGCTCTCCATCGGCGACACGTACGGCCTGATCCGATTCGGCTCCCGCGTCGACACCTACTTCCCGGCCGGGACGACGCTCCTCGTCGAACGCGGCCAACGAGCGGTCGGTGCCGAGACGGTACTCGCCGAGCTCCCCCAGTAGAAACGACATGATCACCAGACGCGCCAAGCCGCCTGCTGCTATCCGTCTGCTTCCGTCGGTCGTCACCATTCTCGCGTTGTGCTCCGGGCTGTCGGCGGTCAAGTTCGCTCTCGACGGTCAACTCGGAACCGCACTCGCGATGATCGGTGCCGCTGCGATACTCGATGCACTGGACGGCCGCATCGCTCGTCTGCTCGACGCCACCAGCAAGATCGGTGCCGAGCTGGATTCTCTGTCCGATGCAATCTCGTTCGGCGTCGCGCCCGCCCTGGTGCTCTACGTGACTCTGCTCGAGGGCAGTAGTGGCGGTTGGATCGTCGCACTGGTGTACGCCGTGAGCATCGTGCTCCGCCTCGCCCGGTTCAACACCCTGCTCGACGAGGACGACACCCCGGCGTACGCCCGCGAGTTCTTCACCGGGGTCCCCGCACCCGCAGGTGCACTCATCGCGCTCGCCCCGATCGCTGCATTCGAGGAATTCGGCGACGGCTGGTGGGCCTCGTTCTACGTCGTCGCCGGCTGGTCGATCCTCACCGCAGGCCTGATCGTGAGCACCATCCCCACTCTCGCGCTCAAGACGGTCTCGGTGCCACCGCGCTTGGCCGCCGGTTTGCTGGTGTTGGTCGCGCTGCTCGCTGCCGCGCTCATCACCTTCCCGCTGGTCCTGCTGATGGGATTGGTGTTCGCCTACCTCGTACACATTCCGTTCGCGGTGCGCTCGCAGCGCTGGACGGCTGCACGCCCGTACACGTGGGATGCGAAGCCGGCCGAGCGTCGCGCGGAACGCCGCGCCATTCGACGGTCGCCCGGCAACGCGCGCCGGTCGCAGGCGCGTCTGGGACTTCGCCGACCGCGCAGCTGACGACCCCATTAGGTTGGACGTGTGACCGAATCCCGAACCCCCGAGCTCGTTCTCACCACCCGATTGAACACCTCGGCCGCCGACGCCAGGCGAGGCGTCGTCCGACTCCATCCCGAGGTCTTGGCGGCGCTCGGTCTGCGGGAGTGGGATGCCGTCTCGCTCATCGGTTCTCGGCGTACGGCTGCGGTGGTTGCCGAGGCTCCCAACGGAATCCCGCAGGGTACCGCGCTACTCGACGACGTCACGCTCTCCAACGCCGGACTACGCGAAAATGCCTCTGTGGCAGTCGCTCCCGTGACGGTCTACGGGGCGAGAACCGTCACGGTCACCGGATCGGCCCTGGCCACCGGTTCCATCTCCGACGCCACCCTGCGCCAAGCGCTACTCGGCAAGGTCCTCACCGTGGGCGACACCGTGTCGCTCCTCCCCCGCGATCTGGGGCCCGGCACATCGACGTCGACGGCCACGCAGGCACTGTCGCGAACGTTCGGGGTGGCGTGGACGACCGAACTGTTGACGGTCTCGGCCGTCGAACCCTCCGGCGGTCCCGTGAGCGTGCAACCCAATTCTGCGGTGAGCTGGGGACGCGGCACGGTCGCCTCGGGATCACCCGAATCGGCCTCGGCCACATCGGTTCCGACGCCCGGAGCTGCGGCCCCGCCACGCGTCAGCGCAGCCGACCTGGTGGGTATGAGCACTGCACAGGCCAAACTCACCGAGTGGCTACGACTGGCGCTCGACGAGTCGGAACTGCTCGCCACCCTCGGCGCATCTCCGCATCTGGGTGTGCTGATCACCGGCCCCGGCGGAGTGGGCAAGACGACGTTGGCACGCGCCGTCATCGGCGAACGGCGATGCGTCGTGCTGGACGGGCCGTCGATCGGCGCATTGGAGGCGTCGGCTCGCGTCGAACGCGTCACTGCTGCGGTGGACGAACTGACCGGCTCGGGGGTGCTGCTGATCACCGATGTCGACGCGTTGCTGCCGTCCGATCCGGAGCCTGCGTCGACGTTCGTCCTCGATGTGCTGCGCCGTGCCGTCGACACTCCCGGCTTCGCACTGATCGTGACGACGGCACATCCCGAGGCCACCGACGCCAGAGTGCGTGGGCAGGATCTGTGCGATCGCGAACTGACCCTCACTCTCCCCGATGCCGCCGGTCGCAGAGCGTTACTGGAGCATCTACTGAAGAAGGTCCCTCAGGAAGATGTCGACCTTGTCGAAATAGCCTCACGGGCACCGGGTTTCGTTGTCGCCGATCTCGCTGCCCTGGTGCGCGAAGCGGCGCTACGAGCGGCTGCGCGGGCATCCAACGATGCCACCGCCGCCTCACTGATGCACGACGACCTGATCGGCGCGTTGCAGGTGATTCGGCCGTTGTCGCGCTCGGGTGCCGAGGAATTGGCGATCGGCAGCCTCTCCCTCGAGGACGTGGGAGACATGGTCGAGACCAAGCAGGCCCTGACCGAGGCCGTATTGTGGCCGCTGCGTCATCCGGATTCGTTCGCGCGCTTGGGCATCGAGCCACCGCGAGGGGTTCTACTGTACGGCCCACCCGGATGCGGCAAGACGTTTCTGGTGCGCGCCCTGGCCAGTTCGGGCCAGCTCAGCGTGCACTCGGTCAAGGGCGCGGAACTGATGGACAAATGGGTCGGGTCCTCGGAAAAGGCTGTGCGCGAACTGTTTCAGCGCGCCCGCGACTCCGCCCCCTCGCTCATCTTTCTCGACGAAGTAGACGCCCTCGTACCGCGTCGCGGGCAGAGTTCGGATTCCGGTGTCGGCGACCGAGTGGTCGCGGCACTGCTGACCGAGCTCGACGGCGTCGAACCACTGCGCGACGTCGTCGTTCTCGGCGCAACGAACCGGCCCGATCTGATCGACCCGGCTCTACTGCGGCCCGGCAGGCTCGAGCGCCTGGTCTTCGTCCCGCCGCCGGATGCCGATGCGCGAGTGGACATCCTGAAGGCGTCGGGCAAGTCGATCCCGCTCGCCGAGGATGTCGATCTCGAAGCCCTCGCACGCGATCTCGACGACTACTCCGCCGCGGACTGCGCGGCCCTGCTGCGCGAGGCCGCACTGACGGCGATGCGTCGGTCGATGGACGCAGCAGACGTCACCGCCGAGGATGTCGCCACCGCTCGGGCGACGGTCAAACCGTCACTCGATCCCGAGCAGGTGGCGCATCTGCGGGCTTACGGGAGTGCCTAGCGGCAGTGGTGTGGTTATGCGCCCTCCGCGGCACATAACCACACCACTGCGCAGCACTTACTTCCAGCGGGCCAGAACTTCTTCGGCGCGCTTGGCGAGCACCATCTGGAAGATCGGGCCGAAGCTGATGCGACCGACGCCGAGGGAAGCGAAGTGCGAGAGGTCGCCCTCGGCGGGGTTGGCGATGGCGTTGATGGGCAGCGGGAGTTCTTCGGCGAGACGCTTGTAGTCGTCGTCGTTGTGGAAGCCGACGGGGTAGAGCGAGTCGGCACCGGCAGCGGCGGCCAGTTTCAGGCGTGCGATGGCGCGGTCGACGCGATCGTTCTCGTCACCGATCTGCTTGACGAACAGGTCGGTGCGGGCGTTGATGACGACGTGGACGTCGGTGGCGTCTGATGCCGCGCGGAGGGCTCCGACGAAGTCGGCGTGTTCCTGTGCTTCGCGGAGTCGGCCGCCCTCGCTGTGGACGGTGTCCTCGATGTTGAGGCCGACGGCTCCGGCGGAGATCAGTCCGTCGATCAGGCGCTTGGGGTCTTCTCCGTAGCCGGATTCGATGTCGACCGAGAGCGGTGCGTCCACGGCGGCGGAGATCTGGGAGATGCGGGTGAGCAGTTCGTCGAAGGTGATGCCCTCGTTGTCGGGCTTGCCGATGGAGTCGGAGACGGGGTGGCTGCCAACGGTCAGTGCAGTGAAGCCGGCGGACACGGCGAGGTTGGCGGACCAGGCGTCCCATACGGTCGGCAGGACGACCGGGTTGCCCGGCTGGTGCAGCTCGAGCAGGGTGGTGGCCTTCTGGGACAGGTCGGTCATGGAGACTCCTTCGCGGCGGTTGTGGAGAACGTACGTTCTCCCACATCCAACATACGCGCTTCAGTCGATCAAATCGAGGGCCTTCATTCGGTCGAACACCATCAACGACCCCGGGGCGACATCGGGCATGGCGGCGTACTCGTCGCGAGTGAAGTACCGAATCTCGGCGATCTCGCTGGTCGGCGTCGGCTCGTCGGCAAGATCGGCGAGAAAACACGTGATCTCGAGCGGGGTGCCCATCGGATGGCCCCAGGCCTGGCACTCGAACACTCCGAGCAGCCGAACGTCGATGACCGCGGCGTCGAGTTCTTCCCTGATCTCGCGGTGCAGCGCCTGCTCGGGCGACTCGCCGGGATCGATCTTGCCGCCGGCCATGTAGAAGGCAGATTTGCCCGTCGACCGCGTCTGAAGCATGCGGCGGTGGCGAACGTACGCAAGACCGGCGGTGCGAATGGGTCTCGGTTCACTCATCGACGATCGACTCTCTCTATAGGAAACGTCCGGTTTGTACCGCATGGCACGCCGTCGACCACGCAAAGTAGGATGGAAACCGACAAACGTGCCCGCCACCGTTCGGTGGTCGGTCCGCTATTTCTCACAGACCGAGTCTTCGGAGACCCAGGTCGATTTCACACACAATTTCAAGACCCTACTCATCGCCGCCCTACGACCACCGCCCCGGCCCGAAAGCCGAGGCGACCGAGACGACGGAGTGATTTTTGCTCGCTATTCTTCTTGCGCATGCCGCCGCCGCGCTGCTCGCGCCGCTTCTCGTCCGGTGGTGGGGACGTACTGCATTCTTCCCTTTGGCCCTGGTGCCACTGCTCAGCCTGATCTGGGTGTTCGGCAACTGGAACACCGACCAGAAGCTGCACATCGAATGGGTTCCCGGCCTGTCGATGGACATCGACATGCGCTTCGATTCGCTCGCCGCCATCATGTCGTTGCTCGTTCTGGGCATCGGTTCGCTGATCCTGCTGTACTGCGCGCGCTACTTCGAGGACGACGAGCCCAGGCTGGGCCTGTTCGCCGCCGAGATGGTCGCGTTCTCCGGAGCCATGTTCGGTCTGATCACCAGCGACAACATGCTCGTGCTCTACATCTTCTGGGAAATCACGACGGTGTTGTCGTTCCTGCTCGTCGGTCACTACGCAGAACGCGCGTCGAGTCGGCGCGCCGCGACGCAGGCTCTGCTCGTCACCACCGCAGGTGGTCTGGCGATGCTGGTGGGCATCATCGTCCTCGGCCAGGCCGCTGGGTCGTACAACCTGTCCGACGTCGTCGCGAACGCCCCGGGCGGCTGGCTGCCCGGAGTGGCGATCGTGTTGATCCTCATCGGCGCACTGAGCAAATCGGCCATCGTGCCGATGCACTTCTGGCTGCCCGGTGCCATGGCCGCGCCGACGCCGGTCAGTGGTTACCTGCACGCCGCCGCGATGGTCAAGGCCGGTATCTACCTGGTCGCGCGCCTCGCTCCGGGTTTCGCGGACTCCGGTCCGTGGCGCGCCACGGTCATCAGCCTCGGCTTGCTCTCGATGATTCTGGCCGGGTGGCGAGCACTGCGTGCATTCGACCTGAAACTGATTCTGGCGTTCGGCACGGTCAGCCAGCTGGGCTTCCTGATGGTCCTGGTCGGCATCGGATCCGAGAAGGCCATGTTGGCCGGTCTGACGATGGTGATCGCGCACGCGATGTTCAAGGCCACGCTGTTCATGGTGGTCGGCATCATCGACCACACCACCGGCACCCGAGACATTCGTAAGCTCGCCCACCTGGGCAAGAAGGCCCCGTGGCTCGCCGCCATCGCAGCGCTCGCGGCGGCGAGCATGGCCGGACTACCACCGATGATCGGCTTCGTCGGCAAGGAAACAGCCCTGTCGGCCGTGATCAGCACGCCGACGCTCGACCCCACGGTCGCGGCTGTCGTCGTCGCGGGCCTGGTGATCGGCTCGATTCTGACGGTCACCTACAGCATTCGGTTCGTCTGGGGCGCGTTCGCCCGCAAACAGCTCAAGCGTCCGAGCCCGTCCGTCAGGGCCATGCATGCACCCTCCGCATTGTTCCTCGCCGCGCCCGCGTTCCTCGCCGTTCTGGGTCTGATCGCCGGATTCACGTCCTCGGTCGTCGACCACATCGTCAGTCCCTACGCCCGAACCCTGCCGTCGTACGGGCAGGAGCCTTACCACCTGGCGTTGTGGCACGGGTTCAACCTGCCGCTGGCGCTGACCGTCGTCGTCGTCACCGGCGGCGTCGGGCTGTTCATCGCACACCGGGTGGTCAACCGACTCAAATTCGAGCATCCGCCGCTCGGTAACGCAGACCGCATCTACGACAACGTGCTCAAGTCCATGGACACCCTGTCCATTCGCTTGACCGGCACCACGCAGCGTGGTTCGCTCCCCCTCACTCAGGGCACGATCCTGCTGACGCTGGTGCTGCTGCCGATCATCGTGTTGATCGTCGGCCAAGAACCCGGCCTGGATTACACGCTGTGGAACACCCCGCTGCAGCTGGTCATCGGAGTGATCATGATCGCGGGTGGCCTCGGCGCGACAGTGATGCGCAACCGTCTGGCCAGTGTCATTTTGGTCGGACTCACCGGGTACGGCTGCGGCGTCATCTTCGCCATCCATGGCGCTCCCGACCTCGCCCTGACTCAGTTCCTCGTCGAGACGCTGACCCTCGTGGTGTTCGTCCTGGTACTGCGCAAACTGCCCGCCGAGGTCGACGACCGGGGCTCGGCAGGTTCGCGTGGCCCCCGCGCCGCACTCGCCGTCGCCGTCGGAGCGACCGTCAGCGTGCTCGGCGCGTTCGCGATGAACGCCCGCAGTGCCGCGCCGGTCTCACTGCAGTTCCCCGAGGCCGCGTACGAGCTCGGCGACGGCAAGAACATCGTCAACGTGATCCTCGTCGACATCCGCGCCTGGGACACACTGGGCGAAATCTGCGTACTCCTCGTCGCCGCGACGGGCGTGGCCAGCCTGGTGTTCCGCAACCGGCGGTTCGGCAGCGCTCCGCGGGTGTCCGACGCCCCCGCATCGTCGTCGGACACGAACGACGCGGCGGAGACGACGTGGCTGCTCGGCGGCGATCTGATCGATCCGCGGCATCGTTCGTTGATTCTCGAAGTCACGACGCGGTTGATCTTCCCGACGATCATGGTGCTGTCGATCTACTTCTTCTTCTCCGGACACAATGCCCCCGGCGGCGGTTTCGCCGGTGGTCTGACGGCGGGCCTCGCGCTGGTGCTGCGGTATCTCGCCGGCGGCCGGTACGAGCTCGGCGAAGCGGTCCCGATCGACGCAGGCAAGATCCTGGGTCTCGGGTTGATCTTCGCGGCCGGCACGGCGGTGGCGTCGATGTTCCTCGGCGCTCCGGCACTGTCGTCGGCGACGTTGGAAGTGACACTGCCGATTCTCGGTGACATCAAGCTGGTCACCGCATTGTTCTTCGACCTCGGTGTCTATCTCATCGTGGTCGGGTTGGTACTCGACGTGCTCCGCAGTCTCGGAGCGCGTCTCGACGCACAGGTGGAAATGCAGAGCCAAGGCCGAGTGAGTGCCCGATGACCGCAGATGTCGGAATGCTCGTCATCGTCGGCGTTCTCGTCGCATCGGGTGTGTACCTGCTGCTCGAACGCAGCATCACCAAGATGCTGCTCGGTCTGCTGCTGTTCGGCAACGGAGTCAATCTGTTGCTGCTCACCGTCGGCGGCCCGGCAGGTACCCCGCCTATCGTCGGTCGAGACAACTCGCTGCACCAGAACATGGCCGATCCGCTGGCTCAGGCCATGATCCTGACGGCGATCGTCATCACCATGGGTATCGCCGCCTTCGTGCTCGCGCTGGCGTATCGATCGTTCACGCTCAACACCAAGGACGACCTCGAGAACGACCCCGAGGACACCAAGGTCTCCCAGCGCCGTTCGATGGCCGAAGCACCGGACCGCGACCGTTCCGACGACCCGGTCACCGGTGAGCCGAGCTTCGGCGGCGACGCTTTCGACTCGAAGGGCAATCCGATTCCGCTCGAGCAGATCAGGAACCTCGAAGACCTGGAGTGCTACGAGGATCTGCACGACGGCGACTTCGACAACGACGACGACAACCCCCAGCTCCGCGGTCTCGACGGACTCGACACGGCCGAGAAAGACGACAGCCGACCGGAGCACCCCAGCGCTGACGACACCAGCACCGACGACACGAAGGGAGACGACAAGTGACGATCTCCCCGGGCGTGATCGATGCCCTGACGCCGCTGCCCGTGCTCATCCCGATGCTCGCCGCGGCCTTGACGCTGGTGCTGGGACGTCGCCCCCGCGCGCAGCGTTTCATCACTCTCGCCGCGCTGACCGCGGTGGTCGCGATTTCGTCGATGATGCTCTACCTCGCCGATCGCGATGGGACCAGCGCACTGCAGGTCGGTGGCTGGGATTCACCACTGGGCATTTCGCTGGTGGTGGATCGACTTTCGGCGATGATGCTCGTCGTCTCGTCGATCGTGTTGCTCGCGGTCATGGTGTACTCGATCGGCCAGGGCATCCGCGACGGCAGTGAGAATCAGCCGGTCTCGATCTTCCTGCCCACCTATCTGGCCTTGACCGCAGGCGTCTGCAACGCGTTTCTCGCCGGCGACCTGTTCAATCTGTTCGTCGGATTCGAGGTGTTGCTCGCGGCGTCGTTCGTCCTCCTCACTCTCGGTGCGAGTGCCGACCGGGTCCGCGCCGGCGTGTCCTACGTGATGGTCTCGATGGTCTCCTCGCTGATCTTCCTGATCGGCATCGCACTGGTCTACGGTGCCACCGGAACACTGAATTTGGCCCACATCGCAGTGCGGATGGACGACATCCCGTCCGGCACTCGTACGGCCATCTTCGCGGTGCTGCTCGTTGCGTTCGGCATCAAGGCCGCGGTGTTCCCGCTGTCCACGTGGCTGCCCGACTCGTACCCCACGGCCCCGGCTCCGGTCACCGCGGTGTTCGCCGGCTTGCTGACGAAAGTCGGTGTCTACGCGATCATTCGCGCGCACACGCTGCTGTTCCCGGACGGCTCGCTCGACAACGTTCTGATGGTCTGCGGCCTGCTGACGATGCTCGTCGGCATCCTCGGCTCCATCGCACAGAGCGACATCAAACGACTGCTCTCGTTCACTCTGGTCAGTCACATCGGTTACATGATCTTCGGCGTCGCGCTGTCGACTCAATCGGGACTGTCCGGCTCGATCTACTATGTGGCCCACCACATTCTGGTGCAGACGACCCTGTTCCTCGTCGTCGGCCTGATCGAACGTCAGGCCGGTTCGTCGTCACTGCGACGGCTCGGTGGATTGGCCGCGGCCAGCCCGGTGCTGGCCATCGTCTTCCTGGTGCCGGCCCTCAATCTCGGTGGTATTCCACCGTTCTCGGGGTTCATCGGCAAGGTCGCCCTGCTGCAGGCCGGCAGCGACCAGGGCAGCGTACTGGCCTGGTTGCTCGTGGCCGGCGGCACCGTCACCAGCCTGCTGACGCTCTACGTGGTTGCTCGTGTCTGGACCAAGGCGTTCTGGCGAGCCCGCGCCGACGCACCGGAAGGCGACCTCGCGGACAACAGCCCCTCTGCCCTGCTCGACGATTCCTCGGACATCCAGTTCGGTGACCGCGAGGATGTGGGCCGGATGCCCGCCTTCATGTTGATCCCGACGATCGGCCTGGTCGTCGTCGGTTTGGCGATGACGGTATTCGCCGGGCGCATCATCGACATCAGCGATCGGGCGGCGGCGGATCTGCGGGATCGCTCGGTGTACATCGACGCGGTGCGGGGAGCCGAGTTCGTCGGCGATCAGGCCTACGAACAGGCACGCGCAGACGAGGAGGGCACCCGATGAAGATGAACCGTTCCTTCCTGCTGCGGATCTGGACACTCGGATGGTTGACGGCTATCTGGGTTCTGTTGTGGGGCAACGTCTCTGCGGCCAACATCCTCGGCGGACTCGCGGTCGGCCTGCTCATCATGGTGCTGTTGCCGTTGCCGCGGGTGCCGGTCGAGGGACGCATCCACGTGTTCTCGCTCGTCAAGCTCGCAGTCGTATTCCTCTATTACGCAGCCGAATCCAGTGTCAGCGTGGCGTGGTTGGCGATCCGCCCGAAGGCACCGCCGGTCACCGGTGTGCTGCGCTGCCGCATCGCCATCAAGTCCGATCTGGTGCTCACCCTCTTCGTCGACGCGATGAATCTCGTTCCGGGAACGATGGTCCTCGAGATCGATCGCACCCGACGCCTGCTGTACGTGCATGTGCTGGACATGGGCACGCAGAAGGCAGTCGACGGGTTCTACACGTACGTTCGGAACCTCGAGAAGCTGTTCATCGCGGGATTCGAGCGCGACTCCGATTGGAAGCCGAGCCCCCTGCATTACCAGGAGTACGAGCAGTACCACGGGGTTCTGGGCGACGATCCCGAATCGGGCGATCTCGATACCCCGCGCGACGACAAGAGGACCGACGACAAGAGGAAGGGGGACTGGTCGTGACCGTAGTACTGGCGATCGCAGGCGCGCTGCTGATCGCCGCCGCGATCCTCACCGCATTCCGGTTGCTCGACGGCCCGAGCACGTTGGACCGCTTGGTCGCGATGGACACCATCCTTGCCGTGTCGATGTGTGGGCTCGGTGTGTGGGCCGTCTACAGCCGCGACACCACGCTGGTGCCTGCCATCGTTGCGCTGTCCCTGGTCAGCTTCGTCGGGTCGGTCAGCATCGCACGGTTCAGAGTGAGGGACGAATGAACGACACAGTGAGGGGCGAACGATGACCGCAGCCCAGTGGATTGCATCTGTCTTCATCCTGTTGGGAGCGCTGTTCGCCTTCACGGCCGCGGTGGGCATCGTGCGTTTCCCCGACACGCTCTCGCGCATGCACGCGGCCACCAAGCCGCAGGTGGTCGGGTTGATCATGGTGCTGGTCGGCGCGATCATCAGCCTGCGCGGCAATGTCGACATCTGGATGCTGGTGCTGGTCGGCATCTTCACTCTCGTCACTGCTCCGGTGATTGCGCACACCGTGGGACGCGTCGCCTACCGGGAACAGCGCGGGCGCGACGGCCTGCTCATCGTCAACGAGATGGAACCGAACGAACCCGATCAGTGAAGCGCGAGCGATCGGCGAAGAACGCGGTATGGAATCCGAACGCCATGCCGATCAGAATTCCGAGCACGAGCGGACCGAACACCAGTGGGTTCGCGGCGAATTCCTCGGCGAGGTAGCGGTAGCTCAGCAGTAGGGCGGCCATCGCGACGCAACCGTAGGTCACCAGCGTGATCCGGTCGCGGTCCCATCCCCGTTCCGGGTCGCGCAGCAAAGATTCGATGGTGAGGCACAGGACCGCGCCCGCCACCAGGTCGACGCCGTAGTGGTAACCGAATCCGAGCGTCGCAGCCAGTGTTCCCAACAGCCACAGTGTGCCGCCGGTGCGCAGCCACCAGGGGCCGCGTCGGGAATGGATGAAGATGCTCAGAGCCCACGCGGTGTGCAGGCTCGGCATGCAGTTGCGCGGCGTCTGCGAGTCGAACGGGATCTCGCCGAGGCTGCCCGAGAGCGAAACCGACTGCGTCGGCCACGACTCGAACGCGAACATCGGGCCCACCACCGGGAACAGCAGGTAGAACACCGGTCCGACGAGTCCGATGAGCAGGAACGTGCGGAACAGGAAGTGTCTCGGCCACGCTGAGCCCGCGGCGACCCCACGCAGTTGGTACAGCGCAACAATGATCGCCGCGACGGGGAGCTGAATGTAGATCCAGTGCAGCGTTCCCTCGGCGACCGGGCCGAGTCGGTCCAGAATGCTGCCGAGCACCCAGGACGGATTTCCCAGCGCATGATCGGCGGCGTATGCGTATTCGTCGAGAACGTAGGGCCGGACCAAGGTCGTGATGTGCAACCAGGCATCGCCGGCCTTGGTCGCGAGCAGCAACAGTGCGCCGAGGGCGACGCCGCGCATCGCCCGAGCGTCATGGCGCCGGACGACATGGAACGCGAGCGCGACCAGCACCAGCGACGGCCCGTTCCCGACGGTCGGTGGCACATCGAACAGATACCGGCCGCCCAGTACGACGGCATCGAGCGCGGCAGCGACGGCCAGTACGCGCAGGCGGGACGAGCTGTTCAGACC
This sequence comes from Rhodococcus sp. Leaf233, assembly GCF_001426165.1. Taxonomy (NCBI): domain Bacteria; kingdom Bacillati; phylum Actinomycetota; class Actinomycetes; order Mycobacteriales; family Nocardiaceae; genus Rhodococcus; species Rhodococcus sp. Leaf233. The sequence continues at coordinate 569,025 of NZ_LMRO01000001.1, read as the reverse complement.
TACCGTGGCCAGGACGAGCGCCGCCCACGGCAGCGACATCGACTTCGGTGTTCCGAACATGTCGTTCCACATGCTCGGCAACGGGCCGGGGAAGTTCCATTTCCACGCGACGACCTGCAGCGTCAGCAGAAACGCTGCGACAAGGACCGCACCGACGATCAGAGGACGAACAGAGTCCTCACGTGTCGCATCGACCTCGACGCTCTCGACGTCCCCCTGCAGCACGCCGTTGATCGTAAACGCTGAGTGAACACAAAATTAAATACAGAGGGTCACGATTGGAGATCGGTGACCAACGACTCCACGACGGCACGTAGATCGCCGCCGGATTTCGCGGCCACTGCACGCTGGCGTTGATACGAGGCACCGAGGCGGGGAATGTCGGCCACCGCGGCAAGCTCGTCGACGCAATTCAACCGGACCGCCGTCGGAGTCAACTTCTCCAGTAAGTCGTGCAGATCATCGGTGACCAGCCGCTCGTTGCTGTCGGCGTCGAGAATGATCTCGGCGTCGAGGCCGTACCGGGCAGCTCGCCACTTGTTCTCCTGGACGTGCCACGGCGGGATCGTCGGCAGGGTCTCGCCTGCTTCGAGTCGTTCGTCGAGATGCACGATCAGGCAGTGCGTCAACGCGACGAGGGCCGCGAGTTCACGCTTGGTCGATGCGCCGTCGCACACCCGAACCTCGATGGTTCCCCACTTCGGAGCCGGGCGGATGTCCCAGTGCATGCCCCCGAGCTGCTCGATGACGCCGGTCTTGAGCTGATCACGAACGAATCCCTCGAACTGCGACCAGTCGTCGAACTGAAACGGCAGACCGGCCGTCGGCAACTGTTGAAACATCAGTGCTCGGTTGCTGGCGTATCCGGTGTCGTTGCCCGCCCAGATCGGCGACGACGCCGACAGTGCCAACAGATGCGGGTATTGCAGCAGCAACGAGTTGAGGATGGGAAAGACCTTGTCGGGAGAGGACACCCCGACGTGGACGTGCACGCCCCAGATGAGCATCTGTCGGCCCCACCACTGGGTACGCGCGATGAGCTCGTCGTAGCTCGGGGAGCTGGTCAGCTGCTGCGTCGACCATTCCGCGAACGGGTGCGTCCCGGCCGAGAACAGATCGATCCCCAGAGGATCCGCGGCTCGGCGCACCAGGTCCAACGAGCCGCCGAGGTCCTCCATGGCCTCCCCGACGTTCTCGCACACTCCGGTGACGAGTTCGACGGTGTTGCGCAGCAGTTCCTTCGTCACCCGAGGCGTGTCTCCGGCGAGGTCACGAACGCCGTCCATGACTGCCTCGGCGGAGTTGACGAGATCCCGCGTGCTCTTGTCGACCAGCGCAATTTCCCACTCCACGCCGAGCGTGGGTCGCGGAGAACTCGCGAAGTCGATCCGGGGAGCGTTCAAACTACTTCAGTACCGCGCACGCCGCCCGAGCACCGGCATCACCGGTCATCAGGGTCGCCATGTCGGGTACCGCAGCACCGTCGGGCAACGTGTACCGCGGCGGGATGTTGGCGAAGTTGTCTGCGCCCTCGTGCACGATGACCGACGTTCCGGCACCACCGGCGCGCAGGTCGTCCAGCGTGATCGCATCGGTGGTGGTGACCAGGCGGCCCGTGCCGTCCTCGCCCACCTGGATCGACGACAGGTCGCCGCTGGAGGGGTGTTCGGTGCGTCCGTCGACCTGCAGGTGACCACCCGCAGAGAGGAAGTTGCCCGGCTCACCGCCGGTAGGTGCCACCGAGTTGGGCTCGCAGGCCCCGACGGTGTGGACGTGGAAGCCGTGGAAGCCCGGCGTCATGTTCTCGACCTCGGCCGTGACGGTGAGCTTCTCGCCCTCCGACGCGAACGACACGGTGCCCACCTCGGCACCGGACGCGTTGCGGAGCACGCCCTCGATCATGTTCTCGGAGCTGCCTTCCGAGCCACTCTCTGCCCGACCGTCACCGGCGACTGCGGCCGCGGACGGGTCTGCTTCACCGGTCCACACCGGCGGCACCGTGCCGGGTGTGTCGGACGCGACCTCGCCGTTGCTGCAGGCGGAGAGCCCGAGAGCGGCGATCGCGAGGACCGGGGCCACGTAACGCAAAGAGCGGGTCGCAGCAGTGCGTCGCTTGAACAGGTCCATCGAAGAGTGCTCCTCTTTCGGGCAGGGTGAAGGGCTTGCAAAATCATAACGTGCCGACCGATTCGGCCGAACCGGACAGGTTGTCATGCCGGCGAGTTACTGCGTCACGATGACGACGACACCCGCGGTGGATTCGAGTGAACTTGGTTTGGGCTCGGCCGGAATGCCGAGTTGGGTGGCGATCGTCTGCGCTGCCTGCTGCTCACCGGTGTCGGTGCCGTAGTACACCGCGGTCTGGGCGAACTGGGCTTCGCTGAAGTTGCCGGTCTCGGCGACCGTCCAGCCCTCGGCGGTGAGTGTGCTCGCAGTGCCGGCGGCGAGCCCGGAGACGTTGGAGTTGTTGAGCACGCGCACCTCGACATCGGCGGCGGCGCGAGAGGTGGTTGCTGCGGAGGACGTGGTCGACGACGCGGCAGGAGCCTGCGCGGCGGGAGCTTGGGTACCGGGAGCTTGCGCCACCGGAGCGGCAGCCGTCGTCGTCGCGGCAGCGGGCGCCTCTGCGGCGGCATCCTCGGAATCGGAGCCGGTCAGAGACAGTGCACCGACCGCTGCGAACAGGATCGCGAGCGAGATCAGCACCATGGCCAGGGCACGGAGGGGTGGCCCGGTCTGTTCCGGGTTGGGGCTGCTCACGTACTCGACCCTAGCCGACCGTCGATCGAGACCTTTTCAACGGAGCTTGCACCTTCCCCAGGGAGCAACATCTCTCGGCAGAGTCGAAACCCGGCGCGGGGGATCAGACGTCGAAACCGAGCCGACGTGCGGCGCGGGCCTTCTGCCTGCTCGCACGCAAACGGCGCAGTCGCTTGACCAGCATCGGGTCTGCGGCAAGGGCTTCGGGACGATCCACCAACGCGTTGAGGATCTGGTAGTAGCGGGTTGCCGACATGGAGAAGAGTTCCTTGATCGCCTCTTCCTTGGCCCCGGCGTACTTCCACCACTGGCGCTCGAAGGACAGGATGTCGTGCTCTCGTCGGCTCAAGCCGTCCGCACCGACTTCGTTCGGATCGTGAGAGCCGTCCGATCCCGGTTGCTGAGACTGGTTCGAGTCACGCGCTGCTGCGCCGTCCATCCCACTCCTCGACTTCTCGACTCCCCTGGGCCCGTGCGACAACCGACCCCGAGGAAATCTGCTTCCCCCAGTGCTGCCGGCACCCGTACGAGTACCGACCGAACTTCGAGCGAATTACACAGTTGTACTTCGGGGATCATTCAACCACGTTCGACCGCCCGGACCCGGCTCCCGCGAGGTACTCGCGCGTGGCGTGTTCGTCGACGACCGAACCGTCGGTGCGACACTCGTCCACCGGCTCCGCTCCCGACGGGCCGGTGGGTGGGCCGGGCGTCACCCACTATCCTTGTCGACCATGGCAATTCTTCCCATCCGGATCGTCGGCGATCCGGTGCTCCACACTGCGACCGATCCCGTCACCGAGTCGCCGGCCGAGCTCGCCGAGCTGATCGCCGACATGTACGAGACGTTGGCGGCTGCCAACGGCGTCGGACTGGCCGCGAACCAGGTGGGCGTCGGTAAGCGTCTGTTCATCTACGACTGCCCCGACCAAGGCGCGGACGGCAAGGTGTTCCGCCGCCGCGGAGAGGTCGTCAACCCGGTGCTCGAGACGTCCGAGATTCCCGAGACGATGCCCGACCCCGACGATGACGACGAGGGGTGCCTCTCGGTCCCCGGTGAGCAGTACCCCACCGGTCGGGCCGACTGGGCGCGAGTGACCGGTACCGACGCCAACGGCGATCCGGTGGACATCGAGGGCCGCGGGTTCTTCGCCCGGATGTTGCAGCACGAGGTGGGTCACCTCGACGGCTTCCTCTACACCGATGTGCTCATCGGTCGCCACGCGCGAGCGGCGAAGAAGGCGATCAAGCGCTCCGGGTGGGGCGTCCCCGGCCTCAGCTGGGTGCCGGGCACCGTCGACGACCCCTTCGGCCACGACGACGAGGACGAGGACTGATCACTGCCGTGACCGTTCCGCCGGGGACGCGGGTGATGCTGCGGTACCGACTGCCACCCGGCCACACCCATCCGATGACGGACGTCATCGGGGAATTGGTGTCGGCCGACGCGGTCGCGGTGTCGGTCCGCGCCAAGGACGGCGCTCTGGTCCAGGTGGCCGCCGATCGCATAGTGGCCTTGAAGCCGTTGGGCCCCAAACCTGTTCGCACCTCGGAGATTCGGGCTCTCGAGGCGGCCGCGGCCGATGGGTGGCCGGGTGTCGAACAGGAGTGGATCACCGGCTGGCAGTTGCGATTCGGGCACGGCTTCACCGGGCGCGCCAATTCGGCCGTGCCTCTCGAGCCCGGCGCAGCAGCAGATTCCGAGACGGTGGCCGCGATCTCCGCCCGCTACGACGCACGAGGACTGACGCCGATCCTCGCCCTCCCCGACCGTCTCGCGACCGCACCGGCCGGCTGGTCGACGTTCAACGAGACCGTCGTCATGGCGGCGGACATCTCGAATCTGGTTCTACGCGAAGGCGACTCGCCTGTCACCGTCACTCCCGAACCGACCGCCGACTGGTTGAGTTCTCTGCGCTACCAAGGCCGAGAGGCGACGACGGGTGCTGCCGAGGTGGTCTCGGCGGTGCGCAACGGAACTCTCGGTTTCGGCGCGATCGGGAACGCAGGAGTCGGATCGATCGCAGTGGGCCGAGCGGCCGTCACCGCGGCCCCGGACGGTCGGTCGTGGGTGGGCTTGACCTCGCTCTGGGTGTCCCCCGAGCATCGCCGCAACGGTCTCGGCACGCTGATTTGCGGTGAGTTGGTGCGGTGGGGACGCGAGAACGGCGCCACGCACGCATACCTTCAGGTGGCCGTCGACAACACCGATGCCCAGTCGCTCTACCGCGATCTGGGATTCGGCGAGCATCACCGCTATCGCTACGCGCGCCCGGACGACGCGATCGGCCGCGAGCCTGTCGGACGCGTTCTATAGGGTTCCTTCCCGTGCGCTTTGCTACCTGGAATGTGAACTCCGTCCGCTCTCGGCAGGATCGAATCGTCGATTGGTTGCAGCGATCCGACGTCGACGTGCTGGCGATGCAGGAAACCAAGTGCAAGGACGCACAGTTTCCGTACGAGCGGTTCACCGAGATCGGCTACGAGGTTGCCCACGTCGGGCTCAGTCAGTGGAACGGCGTGGCGATCGCGTCGCGCGTCGGCTTGGACGACGTGCAGGTCGGCTTCGAGGACCAGCCCGGGTTCAGCAAGGATCCCGAGGTCGAGGCCGCAGACGAGGCCCGCGCCATCGGAGCGACCTGCAACGGGGTGCGTATCTGGAGCCTGTACGTGCCGAACGGCCGCGAGCTTGCCGACCCGCACTACACCTACAAGCTCGAGTGGCTCGCGGCACTGAAGGCCGACGCGCAGGCGTGGGTGGCGGCGGACCCACAGGCGCAGATCGCGCTCGTCGGCGACTGGAACATCGCTCCCACCGACGACGACGTGTGGGATCCCGCCCTGTTCGAGGGCAAGACTCACACCTCGCAGCCGGAGCGTGATGCCTTCGCGGCATTCTCCGAGGCCGGTTTCACCGAGGTGACGCGGCAGTTCACTCCCGAGCCCAGGACGTTCACGTACTGGGACTACACCCAGCTGAGATTTCCGAAGAAGCAAGGTCTGCGCATCGACATGGCGTTGACCTCACCTGCTCTGACGGCTCGCGTGACCGGCGCATCGATCGATCGCGAGGAGCGCAAGGGCAAGGGTGCCAGCGATCATGCTCCGGTGATCGTGGAGATCGACTGAGCCGCGGTCGTCTCTGCTATTCGACGACCAGGTCCAAGAACTCCGGGTGCTGCGCCAGGTAGCGACGGACGTAGGTGCAGATCGGCACGATGCGCCAGTCACGGTCGCGCGCGGTGTTCAGCGATGCGCGAACGAGCACCCCTGCCCAGCCGCGGTCGCCGTATTCCTCTTTGACGACCGTGTGCATCAGCGCGACGACCGATTCGTCGCCGGCTGCGTCGTCGCCATCGCCGAACCGATAGCCGAGGATGCCGACGAGATCGTCGTCGACGAACAGATCGAATCTGTTGTGATCGGCGTTGTCCTCGATGCGGACCGAGGGGCGCTCGACCGGAATCGCCGCGTCGGAACGGCGGTGAATAATGTGACTCATGTCACTTATGAGACCAGAGTTGCTCGAGTGTCGCGGGGAAAGTGCACCGATCGACGCCGAGTCGAGTCCTTTACGTAACCAGCCGTGGCGTGACCGGCCGGGCAGTGCGAGTACTCAGAGAGCGACGAGCATGTCGTTGTACTCGGGGTTGGCTGCCGCGAAGCGCTGCACGTAGGTGCAGACCGGCTTGACCTTCCAGCCGTAGGACCGCGCGCTGTCGAGGGCGCGGCGAACCAGAATGCCGGCCAAGCCTTGATGACCGAAGTCCTCGGTGACGACGGTGTGCATGAAGGAGACGACATGCGTGCGTGTCGCACGGGCTCCGTTTCCTTCGACTTCGAAGAATCCGACGATGCCGACGAGGTCGCCGTTCAGTCGAAGCTCGAAGCGATTCTGGTCTTTGTTGATCGAGACATCAGCACTGGGAGAACTCGCAAGCATGGACGCCTCCTTTGCTGGGTGTGGAGTGGTGGAGGAACTTCGGAACCGAGACGGTATGTGACGTGCACCACTATTAAACATGCGCGAGGTGGGTCTGTCACCTTTTCTACCAACAAACCTTCGGATGCGTAGGTTTGTCCATCGATCCCGAACCGGATGCTGGTACAGCTCATAAGTGTCCCCGTGCGCCGTTGTGATACAACAACATTCAAAGTGTCACCATGTTTTCACCAACATTCACCTCCGGCGTCTCGCCTGCCGAGACCCTGCCGATCGCGGCCCGCCGGTACTGTCGTCTCTCGTGAAGTTCCTACCGCTCACGCCCAACGGCGAGACTCCCGTCCGCGCGCTGACGATCGCCGGAACCGACTCCGGCGGCGGTGCCGGAATCCAGGCGGACAGTCGCACGATGGCCATGTTGGGCGTGCACGCATGTGTTGCCGTCGCGGCGGTGACGGTCCAGAACACCGTCGGCGTCACGGGCTTCCACGAGATCCCGCCGGAGATCGTCGCGGCTCAGGTTCGCTCGGTGGTATCGGACATCGGCGTCGGCGCAGCGAAGACCGGGATGCTGGCGTCCACCGCGATCATCGAGGCGGTCACGGCCGTGTGCACCGAGGTGGGTATCGGCCGCGACCACCCGGTTCCGCTCGTCGTCGACCCGGTGTGCGCGTCCATGCACGGTGACCCCCTACTGCACGCCGAGGCGCTCGACGCCATCCGGCACACGCTGTTTCCCATCGCCTCGCTGGTGACTCCCAACCTCGACGAGGTTCGGTTGATCACCGGCATCGATGTCGTCGATGACGCCGGCGCGCGTCGCGCCGCCGAGGCGCTGCACGGATTGGGCGCGCAATGGGCCCTGGTCAAGGGCGGTCACCTCCGCACCTCGACCCACAGCACCGATCTACTGTTCGACGGCGACACCTTCCTCGAATTCACCAGCGAACGCATCGACACCGGCAACGATCACGGCGGCGGCGACACCCTCGCGGCCTCGATCGCGTCGGCGCTGGCCCACGGATACTCGATGCCCGACGCGGTGGCGTTCGGCAAGGAATGGGTCACCCGTTGCCTCGCCGCGTCCTACGACCTCGGTGCGGGCCACGGCCCGGTGTCACCGCTGTGGCGATTGCACGAGTCGGAGAATGCGTAGGTCGTCGGGTGCGCCCTTGATCTTCGGCGCGAAGAAACTGCGCCGATAGGGCTTGGCGACTACGTGCAACGCGTCGAGCACCTCCGGTGACACGGCGTCGAGTGCGGCGGCCGAGATCATGATGTTGCCGTTTCCGCCGGTCTGCATGACCCGCGCTGCGACGGTGACGTCGACACCGAGCCAGTCGGAACCGACCTGACGCGGGCTTCCGGTGTGGATTCCGACGCGCATCGTCGGGGTGTAGCCGTCGACGTTCACGCTGGTGAGGGCCTCGCGCGCCGCGAACACGGCGTCCACGGCTTTGCCCGCATCGGCGAACACGGCCATGATGCCGTCGCCCAGCCGTTTCACGACGTGCCCGCCGCGGAACACGACCTCGGGTTCGACGGCTTTGGAGACTTTACGGAGCAACGTCAATGTGGCGGTATCGCCGGCGCGCAGTGACCACGACGAGAATCCGACGAGATCGGTGAAGACGATCGTGACGTCCTCGTCGCCGCGGCCCCGACCGGCTCGCTCGAGGATGGCCTGCCACACCTGGAGGGCACCGAGGCCGAGTTCGCGGGAGGCACCCGGTTCGTCGTCGAGTCCGTTCGCTGCCAGGAACCGATCCGCCACCCGCGCGACGGCCAGTGCGCGTCCCGGGCCGTCGATCGACAGCGGATCACCGAACGTGGGGTCACCGGGTAATGCGCGACGCACACGCCGAACCGCCCCGACGACGGTGGGCGCTCGGTTGGTGGTGCGGACCCACTCCACCACCGAGGAGACGACTGCGTTCACAGCATCGAGCGTAACTCACGGTTACACATACTTCCCTTACCCTTCGGCGCGTGCGGCCTCGCGCGCAGCCCCGACCGGTACTCCGTTGGGGCCTTCCACCGACTGCGCGTAGACACCGATGCCGTACGCCACGGCGGCACCGTTCTTCGCCAGCGCCGCGCGGTCGACGTTCGCCAGGGTGTCCTGATCGGTGTGGTAATTCTCGTCGAACGTCTGATCGGCCGTGCCACCCCACTTCGCGGCCTGCTCGGCGGTCTTGTTCTCGTCCGCGCCGCTGAAGACGCCGCCTGCGGGGATGCCGACCTCGATGAACGGCCCGTAGTCGGATCGACCGTCGAAATCCGTACCGTCGACGGCGATACCGTCGGCCGCCAAATGCTCGACGAACGTGCGCTCGATGGCGTCGGATCCGGCCGGTCCCGCGGGCTCACCGACCTGGTCGGAGTCGTCGCCGTCGTAGGCGAGGTAGCCGGGGTTGTGCGAGCCGATCATGTCGAAGTTCAAGTACAGCGCGATGTTTCGCTTGTCCTCGTCGGACAGGCCCTCGACGTACTTTGTCGAACCGACGAGCCCGTTCTCCTCGGCACCCCAGAATGCGAACCGGACCGCGTTGGTCACCTCGGGCGCACTGCCCATCTGCAGAGCAGTCTCGAGCACGGCGGAGGTGCCGGTGCCGTTGTCGTTGATGCCCGGGCCCTCTGGGACGCTGTCGAGGTGGGCGCCCGCGACCACCACGTTCTCGGTCGAGCCGGTGGTGGTCTGCGCGATGATGTTGCGGCTCGTGGTCGACTCGGTCGTCGTGACGAGCGTCAACGTGACATCGGGGGCCGCGAGGACCGCTGCCCCGTCCTCCTGGCTGACACCGCCGGTCGGAATCTTCGCGGTCTCGGAATCACCGAGCGTTCCCGAATCCAGTGGTCCGGGTTCGTTGTTGACGATGATCGCTGCTGCCGCACCCAATTCGGCGGCGACGGTCTGCTTCGCACCGAACGGGCACACCCCTCGCGGCACGACTGCCACCGCTCCCGTCAGGTCGAGACCGGCGTAATCGGTTGCCTCGCACCCGTCTGCCCCGGCGGGAGCGCCGACGACGCGTGCGGTGATCCCCTCGGCGGACGTGGTGGGCGAGTAGCTGAGCGCGAACACCGGAATCTCGGTGCCCGCGAGCGAGAGGGTTTGCGTCTGCGCCTCGAAGGTGTCGAAATCGAATTCGGGAGTGGTGACGTCGAATCCGGCCGATTCCAGTTGGGAGACAACGTAATCGACACTCGCGTCGTATCCGGCAGTCCCGGCCGCGCGGTTACCGTCGTGCGCGGCGGCGATGTCCTCTAATTCCTGCAGGTGCCCGACGAGGGCATCCTCGGTGACCGCTTCCGACAGTCCGGCCCCGTCGGGTGTCGCGAAAACTCTGGCCGGTTCCTCGTCCCCCGTACCGGAGGAGGACGAGCAACCGGCCAGAATCAGGACAGTGACGGCGCTACCTGCAAGCAAGGAAATCCGCATAGCGGACACCCTACCCAGGCAGGTGTCAGGCGTCCCGGCGATTGACGACGAACACTGCCACTCCGAAGATCACCGCGGTGAAGACGACGAAGTAGATCAGGCTGCCGACGGGTCCCCAGTGGAAGTCCGTTCCCGCGGATCCGCCGAGGAAATGGTCGGCGTTCTTGAACGGCAGGAACGGCTGAATCTTCTCGCCGACCTTCGGGATGATCCCGACGAGGTTCTCGATGAGCAACGGCCACAACAACAACACGGCGATGGCACCGGCGGACTGGCGAATCAGCGCACCCACGGCAACGGCCAGAACGATCTGCACGAACGCCAGAATTGCGGTGCCGTAGACGACGCGCCAGGTGCCGTCGACGTCGAAGCTCAGCAATGCGCCGGCTTCCTCACCGGCGATGGATTTGGCCAGGAACAACGCGCCGAAGGCGAGAACCAACGACAGCACTGCCCCGTACACGCCGACGATCAGTGCCTTCGCACCGAGCACCGAGGCCCGGTTGGTGATCGCCTGGAACGTGGTTCGGATCAGGCCGAAGCGGTATTCGCTGGTGACGGTGAGTGCACCGAGGATCATCAGCACCATGATGCCGAGTCCGCCGACGCCGCTGCCGACGACGTCGTATGCGGTGGTCGGTGGCAGACCTTCCGGCGCATCCGGGCCGACGGCGGTCTTTGCGGCCCAACCCAGGATGGCTCCGAACCCGAGGCCGAAGACCACCACGATCGCGCTGCACCACCACGGCGACTTGGTCGAGGTGAACTTGATTCTTTCTGCTGCCAAGACGCCCATCAGAGTGCACCGCCCATTGCTTGCTGAGTGTTCTGGTCTTCGGCTCCCGAGCCGTGATATTGCACTGTGTCTCCGGTGAGTTTCATGAATGCTTCCTCGAGCGAGCCGCGCTGAGAGGCCAACTCGTGCAATGTGATTCCGGCCCGGCCGGCGAGGTCGCCGATCGCGTCGGTGGTGGAGTTCAGCACGACGAGCGAGGGCTGCAGTTCGTCGGACTTGTCCGGCTCACGCACCGTGAGGCCGGCGGTGGTCAGCACCTGACGTAGGCCGTCGAGTTGTGGGCTGCGCACGCGTACCGAGGCCTCGGAGGCATGGTCGATGAATTCCTGCACCGGGGAATCCGAGATCAGCTTGCCGCGTCCGATGACGATGAGGTGTTCGGCCGTCTGCGCCATCTCCGAGAGCAGGTGGCTCGACACCAGGACCGTGCGGCCCTCGGCTGCCAAGCGCTGCATGAACTTTCGGATCCAGACGATGCCCTCGGGATCGAGTCCGTTGACCGGCTCGTCGAACAGCAACACCTTGGGGTCACCGAGAAGAGCGCCGGCGAGACCGAGCCGCTGCGACATGCCGAGCGAGAATCCGCCCGCATTCTTCTTCGCGACCTCGGACAGGCCCACCAGCCGCAGCACCTCGTCGACGCGGGACTTGGGGATGCCGTTGGACGCGGCCATCCATTCCAGGTGCGCACGCGCAGACCGGTTGGGGTGCACCCATTTGGCGTCGAGCAGAGCGCCGACGGTACGCAGTGGCTGCTTCAGGTGGCTGTAGCTCTTGCCCTCGATGGTCGCCGTCCCCGAGGTGGGGCGGTCGAGCCCGAGAATCATCCGCATCGTGGTGGACTTGCCCGCACCGTTCGGTCCGAGAAAGCCGGTCACGATGCCGGGTTTGATGGTGAAGGTGAGGTTGTCGACCGCCGTCACCGCTCCGTACTGCTTGGTCAGTCCTGTCACTTCGATCATGGGACAACTGTCCCCGATCGACGGCGTCTCCACATCGCCCCACAGTCGCGACTTGCATCATCCTTTTGGATGACACAGACCCTGAGACAGCCGAGGCCTGGCTGGGTCACGCGGTCGCAGAAGCGCGGCCGCAAATGCGCGCGCGTTTGCCAGATGCGCGGGGATTCGCCCTTGTTTTCGCCACTATTCTGCGCGCGTTTCGCAAACGCGCTCGCGTTTGCGAAATACGCAGCACCACACAAAGCGCTGCGCCGCCGACGCAGCCGCTACATCGGTGAGCTTGCCTGCGCCCAGAATCGTTTCGGGATGCGGCCTGCATGTCGGGCCTGGTAACCCGCCGCCACCGCATGTCTCATCGCCGACGCCATCAGCGCCGGGTCCTTCGCGCGGGTCACCGCGGTGGCGAGCAGCACTGCGTCGCAGCCGAGTTCCATCGCGAGGGTTGCGTCGCTGGCGGTGCCGATGCCCGCGTCGAGGATCACCGGCACCCCTGCGGCCTCGACGATCATCTCGATGTTGTGCGGGTTGGCGATGCCGAGGCCGGTGCCGATGGGTGAGCCGAGCGGCATGACGGCCACGCAGCCGATGTCTTCGAGACGTTTGGCCAGTACCGGGTCGTCGGTGGTGTACGGCAGCACCTGGAAACCGTCGTCGACGAGTTGCTCTGCGGCCTTGACCAATTCGATGGCGTCGGGCAGCAGGGTTCGCTCGTCGGCGATCACTTCGAGTTTCACCCAGTCGGTCTCGAGCGCCTCGCGGCCCAGCTGCGCGGTGAGCACGGCCTCGGCCGATCCTCGACACCCCGCGGTGTTCGGCAGCGGAGCGATGTTCAGCCGGCGCAGCAGATCGAGCACTCCCGTCCCACCCGCGGCGTCGACGCGGCGCATCGCGACGGTGGTCAGTTCGGTTCCCGATGCGACGAGGGCTTCCTCGAGGACGGCGAGGTTGGCCGCTCCCCCGGTGCCGGTGATGAGCCGGGACGTGAAGGTGCGATCGGCGATGGTGAGTGCGCTAGCCACCCTGAACCGCCGTGAGAACGTCGATGGTCCAACCCTTTTGGACGTCGGTGGTGTCCCATCGACTCTTGGGCAGCACGGCACCGTCGACGGCGACGGCAATGCCTTTCTCGGGCAAGCCGAGGAATTCGAGCAGCCGACGCATGGTCATGTCCTCGGTGAGCAGGTGGTCCTCGCCGTTGACGGTGATGCCGATGGCAACCTGTGTCATGGTGTCCTTTCGATTCGAGAAGAGTCGATCTGTGAGAAGCGTTCGGGTGAGGCCGCTTTCGCCTCGGGCAGCGTCTCGCCCGATATCAGCGCGGCGACGGCGTCGGCGGTGATCGGCGCGAGCAGAATGCCGTTGCGGCCGTGCCCGGTAGCGACGATCACGTTGTCGGCGAGTCTGCCGATCAACGGCAGTCCGTCGGGGCTCATCGGCCGTAATCCTGCAGCGGTTTCGTACAGTTCGTACTCGCCGATACTCGGCATGAGTCGTTCGGCGTCGGCTATCAGGTCTCGTACCCCCGCCACGGTGACCTGGGTGTCCTCACCGGATTCGTATTGTGTTGCGCCGACGACCAATCCGTCGCCGCGTGGCACCAGGTACACGGGGCGGCCGTGCACGGTTCCGCGAATGGTGCGGTGCGGCGGCGGTGCGGCGCTGGGCCTACGACGCAGCCGCAGGATCTCGCCTTTCACCGGCCTGACCGGCAGCGTCGGCCACAGTGCGGCGCAGCGCGAACCGGCGGCCAGGACCACCTGATCGGCGTCGGGAATTGCGTCGACCGAGGTTGCCACGAACTCCACTCCGGCGTCGAGACATCCCTGTTGGAGCGCCGTAACCAGGGCCCGATTGTCGACGGACAGCTCGGTCGGTGCCAACAACCCGAGCCGAATGTTCTGCGCCAATGCAGGTTCGAGTTCACGCACCTGCGCGCGGCCGAGAATCTCGAGCTCGTGTCCCTGCTCGCCCACCCATTCGGCGATCGTGCGCAGGTCGGTGGCGTCGGCGGAGTCGAGGGCGACGGTCATCGATCCGGTGGCCGAGAACACCCCCGGGCCGGGGAGGCGTCCGGCGAAGTCCGGCCACCGCTCGAGCGACGCGGCACCGAGCCGTAGGAGTTCGTGTTCACCGGGCCACCCCTCGGACAGCGGGGCCAGCATGCCCCCGGCGACCCACGACGCGCCTCGACCCAGCGCAGGATCGTGCACCACCACCCGATGGCCGTCCTCCGCCAGTCGTAGTGCCGTCGACAGCCCGATGACGCCTCCGCCGATAACGACGATATGCACGCGATTCACGTCCTCACTCCCTGCGCCCGCATGATCGGGTTCAGGTATTGACGGTAAGGGCGGCGAACCCACTCTCAACCCCACGATCCCCGGGACTCCCGCGATATGTCGGCCACTCCGTCGTCGGTCGCGGCTGCCATGAGAATACAGTTCGTTTCGTGCACCCAACTCAGACCGTCCGCAACCAGACTCCTCGCGAGCGTCTTGCGTCCGCTCGCCTCTACCTGTGTACCGATGCCCGACGCGACAAGGGCGATCTCGCGCAGTTCGCCGAGGCCGCGTTGTCCGGTGGCGTCGACATCATCCAGCTGCGCGACAAGAACTCCGCCGGTGAGCGCCAGTTCGGGCCGCTCGAGGCCAAGGACGAGCTCGCTGCGCTGGCGATTCTGCTCGCGGCCACCAAACGTCACGGTGCCTTGCTGGCCGTCAACGACCGCGCGGATCTGGCGCTGGCGTCCGGTGCCGACGTCCTGCATCTGGGCCAGGGCGACCTGCCGGTGCACTACGCGCGCCAGATTCTGGGCCCGGACGTGGTGATCGGACGCTCGACTCAGAACCGCGCGCAGTCCTCGCTCGCCGCCATCGAGGACGGCGTCGACTACTTCGCCGTCGGTCCGGTGTGGCCGACGCCCACCAAGCCCAACCGCTCGGCCGCCGGCCTGGAAACTCTGCGGGCCACCGCGGATGCGTTGCCGGAGCGCCCGTGGTTCGCCATCGGCGGCGTCGACGCGACCAATGTGGATCAGGTTCGAGCGGCGGGAGCCGAGCGCATCGTGGTCGTTCGGGCGATCACCGAGGCACGTGATCCGCAGGCCGCTGCGCGCGCGCTGGTACAGGCGCTACAGAACTGACGTCACAGCCAGGCGAGCACGGCAGACGGCGAGAGCACGTGCACCGCGCCGGGCAGTCGATTCTGGAGTCCGCGGTCGGCGGTGACCAGCGCGGTCAGGTCTGTCGATCGGTGGGCCTGATCTGTGAGGGTGTCGTCGCCACTGCCGTCCGCGAGGATCACCGGGATGCGCGGATCGTCGACAACGGCGTCGCGCGCTTGCCCCTCGAGCACGGCCTCGATGCGGGTGAGCCAGCCGTACTGGCCGCTGGGTAGTTCCACCGTGCGCGGCAGTGTCGCGGCCAGCGACGTCAACAGTGCGCCGGTCGAGCCGGCGCGGTCCTTCCACCAGCCGTCGGGCCGGGAGCCGAGGACGTTGGCGGTGTCGAGCAGCACGCGCAGCGGCTCGGTACGCAGCGACGGCCAGCTCGACGCGAAACCCGGGTGCAGTGGCAGCTCGCCGACGATGGACTCCGGCACCCACCGCAGTTCCGTGCTCTCGCCGTTCGGGACGGTGGCCAGCGGGTGATCGGTGTCGGCGATGACCGTGGTGTACGACCAACCGCTCGGGACTGCGGCGGTGACACGCTCGCTGCGCACGCTCAACTGTTCGGCCGAGATACCGGCTTCCTCGTGCGCCTCGCGGACCGCCGCGTGCTCGGTGCTCTCGTGCGAATCGCGAGCCCCGCCCGGCAGGGCCCACGTTCCGCCCTGGTGACTCCACAACGCGCGGTGCTGCAGCAACACCATCGGTTCGCCCGCATCGGAGGGCGCACGGAGCAGCAGACCGGCGGCACCGTGCTTGCCCCAGTGCCGAGAACCGTTCTCACCGATCACCCAACCGTCCCCGTCACCGCGCATGCTCCCCACCCTAGGTGAACCGCCTCGCCGCAGTGACTGTGCTGTAGTGGCTGCAGTGCGGTCCGCCTGCTTATATGCTCGATGCGTGATCGCGGCCGGCATTACTCCCTCTGCTGCCGTCCCCCCGACAACGGCACCCCACGTCGGTGCCGCTGCAGGCAAGCCACCGGTTCGATACACGATGCGTTCGACGCCTGCGCGGTTGGTCGCGATGGGTACCGCGCTGGTCGTCTTGGCGCTGACGGTCGGAAATCTCGCGTCCACGGCGGTGACCGATCGAGTCGACACTCTCGGGACACTGCTGGTGCGCACCGAGCCGTTCGCCAACTCGGCTCAGAATCTCTACGGTGCCCTGTCGGTGGCCGACGCGGCGGCCGCGTCGGCATTCATTGCCGGTGGGCTCGAGCAACCCGAAGTACGTGACCGGTACTCGCAGGCATTGGGTGAGGCGTCGTCGGAATTGATCGCCGCGTCCGCCGGGGTCACCGACAAGGACGAGGCCACCAGCGCAGTGCTGACTCAGATCGCTACCGGGTTGCCGGTGTACAGCGGGCTGGTCGAGACGGCGCGAGCGAACAATCGCAGCGGGAACCCGGTGGGTGCGGCATATCTCGGCGAGGCGTCGACGATGATGCAGTCCAGCCTGTTGCCGCTGGCCGAGAAGTTGTACACCGAGCAGGCCTCCCGCGTCTCGGCCGATCAGGAGAGGTTCACCAGTCCCCCGTACTTCGCGATCGGGTCGGTGGTGTTCCTGTTGCTGATGACCGGTCTCGCTCAGTGGTACCTGTCCCGGACGACGCGTCGCACACTGAATGTCGGTTTTCTCGGTGCCACGGCCGCTCTGGCGGGCTTGCTCGGGTGGATGTTGGTGGTGGGGTTGATCTCGTCGATCGCCACCGACCGCGCGATCGACCGCGGGGTGGCGCCGCTGAAGTCCTACACGACGGGTTTCATTCTGGCCCAGCAGGCCAGGGCGGACGAGACACTCGACCTGGCCCGCCGCGGTGGCAGCCAGGATTACGGACAGTCGTTCGCCGGCAACGTCTCTCGGCTCGCGGACATGTTCGAGGGCGACCCCGAGGTGACCGAGGCCCTGAACAACTGGTCGGCCTCGCATGCGCGGATCGATTCGGCGCTCGAGGTGGGCGACTTCAACGGTGCGGTGTCGATAGCGACCGGATCGGGTGATTCGGATTCGGCGGCCGCGTTCAATGCTCTCGACAGTGTGCTGGTCGACGGGATCGACAGTGCTCGAGGCGAACTGCGCTCCAACATCGACCGATCGGTCTGGGTCCTGTCGGGTTTGTCGAACGGTGCGTACGTGCTGACGGTCGTGGCGTCGGTGGCGTTCGGTGTCGGCCTGTTCCCGAGGTTGCGTGAGTACCTGTGAAACGTCTGCTCGCTGCCGGCCTCGTCGCGACTGCCCTGCTCGTCGGGTGCTCGCCGCCGGAAAGGATTGCGGCACAGACTGATACGACGTTCACCGAACCCCCTCTGCCCGACGGTGCCGCCGTCGCAGCTCGGCCCACCGAAACACCGGCGGACGACGAGTGCGCCCGCCCCACGGCCAGTCTGCGGCCGCTACCGACCGGCACCGACGTGCCACTGCCTCCGCAGCCGACCATCGATGCACTCCGCGCCAAGGGTCGCCTCGTCGTCGGCCTCGACACGGGCAGTAACCTTTTCAGCTTTCGCGACCCCATGACCGGGCAGCTGGTCGGGTTCGACGTCGACATCGCTCGGGAGATCTCACGCGACCTGTTCGGAGACCCGAACCGGTTGGACTTCCGAATTCTGACGTCCGCACAGCGCCTCGAAGCTCTGCAGGACTCGACGGTGGACATCGTGGTGAAAACCATGACGATCACGTGCGCCCGGCGTAAGGACGTCCAGTTCTCCACCGTGTACTTCCAAGCGCAGCACCGAGTTCTGGTGGTGCAGGGCTCGGGTATCCGTGGGGTCGGGGATCTGGCGGGCAAGCGGGTGTGCGCGGTGGAGGGCACCACGTCGCTGCGTCGCCTGCAGCGGGTGCAGCCGGCCGCGACCGTGGTGACGGTGCCGATGTGGTCGGATTGCCTGGTGGTACTGCAACAACGACAGGTCGACGCCATCAGCACCGACGACGCCATCCTGGCCGGACTTGCCGCACAGGACCCGTACCTCGAGATCGTCGGCGACAGTCTGAGCCCGGAACCGTACGGCGTGGGCATCAACAAGAAGAACGAGGATCTCGTGCGCTTCGTCAACGGAACGTTGGCACGCATCAGGTCCGACGGCACCTGGAACCGCATCTACAACAAATGGCTGACGGTGCTCGGCCCCTCCCCCGGTCCACCCACCGCGTCGTACAGCGATTAGAGGCGCACGTCATGGACGAGGACGAACAGCAACCCACCGCTCCCGCGCAACGCACGCAGGCGGTGTCACGGGATCAGCTCACATCGACGGACGGCGTCGAACGCACGCAGGCGGTCTCGCGGCCGGAAGCCACGCCGACCGACGGCGTCGAACGCACGCAGGCGGTGTCCCGGTCGCCGATCGACGATCGAACCGCACCGACTCCGGGGCCGAATTCGCCGGTAGGTGAGGACAACTCGAAATCTGCGGTTGCCAAATCCTCAGCGGCCAAATCCGGCATGTCGCAGAGCGCGTCCACTCGAGCCAGGACCGGTCGATCTCGGTCCGGTCGCTCCCGCAGTACCGGCATTCGGCGTCGCCTCGGCGGCGGCCTCGTGGAGGTTCCGCGGGTGGAGCCGATCGATCCGGCGACCGCGGTGATGTCGGATCC
This sequence comes from Rhodococcus sp. Leaf233, assembly GCF_001426165.1. Classification (NCBI taxonomy): domain Bacteria; kingdom Bacillati; phylum Actinomycetota; class Actinomycetes; order Mycobacteriales; family Nocardiaceae; genus Rhodococcus; species Rhodococcus sp. Leaf233. Next base: position 550,353 of record NZ_LMRO01000001.1, on the reverse strand, counting down.
TACGGTGCCGCAGCACAAACGGTTCTGTTGGAAGTGCAACGCCAAAGTGGGGCGCAGCGAACCGGGAGAGCCCGACATCTCGGTGGGCGTGTGCCCGCACTGCGGCACCACCTTCGATTTCACTCCGCTGCTCGAGCCGGGTGATCGAGTGGTGGGCCAGTACGACGTTCAGGGCTGCATCGCGCACGGCGGTCTGGGGTGGATCTACCTGGCCATCGACCGTAACGTCAGCGACCGCTGGGTAGTACTCAAAGGCCTACTGCATTTCGGCGACGAGGAAGCCCATGCGGTCGCGGTCGCGGAGCGTCAATTCCTCGCCGAGGTAGCGCATCCCGGCGTCGTCAAGATCTACAACTTCGTCGAACAACCCCGCGGCGACGGCACTTCCGTCGGCTTCATCGTCATGGAGTACGTGGGTGGTCGTTCGCTGCGCGACATCCTGACCGCGTGCGGCGACGACGCCCGCATGCCGGTCGAGCAGGCGCTGGCCTACGTACTCGAAGTGCTTCCGGCACTGGGTTATCTGCATTCGATCGGGCTGGTCTACAACGATCTCAAGCCCGAGAACATCATGGTCTCCGAGGACCAGATCAAGTTGATCGACCTCGGCGCGGTCGCGGGCATCGAGGATTACGGCTACCTGTACGGCACGGTGGGGTACCAGGCACCGGAGATCGTGAAGACCGGGCCGACGGTGGCGTCGGACATCTACACCGTCGGCCGCACCCTCGCGGTGCTGACGCTGGACATGCCGTCGAAGAACGGCAAGTACCTCGACGGCCTGCCCTCCGTCGCAGAATCGGAAGTGCTGCAGCAGTTCCCGTCGCTGCATCGCCTGCTGCTTCGAGCCACCAACGCAGACCCGACGCGGCGGTTCCGGTCCGCCGACGAATTCGCGGGGCAGGCGACCGGCGTACTGCGCGAGATCCTGGCGATCCGGACGGGCGTCGAGCGGCCCGGCCTGTCCGCGGTGTTCAGCCCGCCGCGTACGACGTTCGGTACGGAGCAGTCGGTGGGTCGTACCGATACCTACGTCGACGGCAAAGTACGCCACGAGCGCATGACGGCAGCCGAAGTGGTTGCCGCACTGCCGGTTCCCCTGGTAGATCCCAACGATCCGAGCGCTCCCCTGCTGGCTGCCGCCGTGCACGTCGAAGCTCAGCAGACTCTGGACTCGCTCCAGCATGCCAAGCGGAACGGCATCGAGCGGGTGTCGGCCGGTACGTCAGGTGCCACCGGTTCCGCGCCCGCGGGAGCGAGCCTGGAGATCACCCTCGCCGAGGTCAAGGCGCACCTCGATCTGGGGCACGTCGTGGAGGCCACCGACATCCTGTCGAAGGTGCAATCCGAGGATCATGCCGCCGATCCGTGGCGGGTGCAGTGGTACGCCGGATTGATCGCCTTGCTGCACCACGAATACGATTCTGCGTTCACGAGTTTCGACAACGTGCTCGGAGCGATGCCCGGCGAGCTCGCGCCCAAACTCGCGCTCGGTGCCACGTCGGAATTGTTGGGGCATGTCGCGCTCGGCAACGACGAGGACGCCGAGAAATGGCGGGCCAGAGCCGAGGGCCTGTACCGCGCTGTGTGGCGCACCAACAGGGGCATCGTCAGCTCGGCGTTCGGTCTGGCCCGGCAGCTGCAGCGCCGCGGTGATCAGACCGGTGCCATCGCGGCACTGGACCAGGTGCCGATCAGCTCGCGGCACTACTCGATGGCACGGATGACCAGTGTGCTGACCTTGCTGATGGATCGCTCGCGCGCCGAGCTGTCCGAGGCCGATTTCCGCTCTGCCGCACGGCGAGTGGCGCTGCTCCCCAAGGCGGAGAGCCGAGCACTGCAGATGCGGACGCTGGTGCTCGCGATGGCCTTGGACTGGATCGTCTCCGGCCACGCCGCCACGGCCGAACGGGAGCCGATTCTCAGCGTCCCGTTCACCGAGGACGGATTGCGGCGTGGCACCGAGAAGGGGCTGCGGGCGTTGGCCCGCAACGCCACCGATCGCGCGCATCGCTTCTCACTGGTGGACCTGGCGAACGCTATCCGGCCCCGTTCACTGTTCTAGTCGCCGTCACGAACCAGATCGTCCGTCGCCCGAGCGATCGCCAGCTCCTCGTTGGTCGGCACCACCAACACGGTCACGGTCGACGAGTCGGTCGAGATGACCCGAGCCTGCTTGCTGCGCACTGCATTACGCTCCGGGTCGATCTCGATGCCGAATCCCTCGAGGTTCGCCAGGGCGTCGGCACGCACGGCGGACGCGTTCTCGCCGACACCCGCGGTGAACGTGATGACGTCGAGCCGGCCGAGTCCGAGCATGTACGCGCCGATGTACTTGCGCAGTCGGTGAATGTAGACGTCGTACGCCAGCCGCGCGGAGGCGTCGTCGTCGTCGATCCGTTGTTGTAGTTGCCGGAAGTCGTTGACCCCGGACAGTCCGATCAGTCCGGACCGCCGGTTCAGCAAGGCATCGATATCGTCGACGCTCATACCTGCGCTGCGGCGCAGATGCATGATGACGCCGGGGTCGATGTCGCCGCTGCGAGTACCCATGACGAGTCCTTCGAGCGGGGTCAGGCCCATCGAGGTGTCGACTGCCTTGCCCCCGGAGACCGCCGATGCCGAGGCTCCGTTGCCCAGGTGCAGGACGATCTGGTTCAGGTCTGCGAGATCGCGTCCCAAGAACTGCGACACCTGGTCCGAGACGTAGTGGTGCGAGGTGCCGTGAAAGCCGTAGCGCCTGATGTCGTGCTCGGCGGCGACGGTCGCGTCGATGGCATAGGTCGCGGCTGCGTCGGGCAGCGAGTGGAAGAAGGCCGTGTCGAACACCGCCACGTGCGGGACGTCCGGCAGCTGCTTCCTGGCAACCTCGATGCCGAGTACGTTCGGCGGATTATGAAGCGGTGCAAGACTGCTCAGGTCCGAGATCTGCTGCACAACGGCGTCGTCGATGATCGTCGGACGGTAGAACACCGTTCCTCCGTGGACGACTCGGTGCCCGACGGCGGTGACGTCGGACCCCAGTTCGATGCCGGCGTCGGCAAGCATCTCGAACGCGAGAGCCAACCCGTCGCCGTGGTCCTCGATGTGCTGTGTTCGCTCGGCGCTCTCGCCGCGGTGGTCCAGTTCGACGCGCCCGTCGGATTCACCGATGCGCTCGACGAGACCACTGGCCAGCGATTCGCCCGAATCGGGATCGACCAGTTGAAATTTGACCGAGGAGGAACCCGAGTTGACGACGAGGATGCTCACGCCTGTGCCTCCTGCTGGGAGATACCCTGCGCCTGAATGGCGGTGATGGCGACGGTGTTGACGATGTCCTCGACCAGTGCCCCACGCGAGAGGTCGTTCACGGGCTTGCGCAGGCCCTGCAGTACCGGCCCGACAGCGACGGCACCGGCGCTGCGCTGAACGGCCTTGTAGGTGTTGTTGCCGGTGTTGAGGTCGGGGAAGATGAACACCGTCGCGCGGCCTGCCACGTCGGAATCCGGCAGCTTCGATTTCGCGACCGACGGCTCGATGGCCGCGTCGTATTGAATGGGGCCCTCCACCAACAGTTCCGGGTTACGTTCGCGCACGATGGCCGTCGCTTGCCGCACCTTGTCGACGTCGGCTCCCGAGCCGGATTCGCCGGTGGAGTACGACAACATCGCCACTCGCGGTTCGATACCGAACTGGGCCGAGGTCTGCGCCGAGGAGATGGCGATGTCGGCCAATTGCTCGGCCGTCGGGTCCGGCACGACGGCGCAGTCGCCGTAGGCCAGTACGCGATCGGACAGGCACATCAGGAAGATCGACGAGACCGTCGACACGCCCTCGGTGGTCTTGATGATCTCGAACGACGGCTTGATGGTGTGCGCGGTCGTGTGCGCCGCTCCCGACACCATGCCATCGGCAATGCCCTTGTGCACCATCATGGTTCCGAAGTAGGAGATGTCGGCCATGATCTCGCGGGCACGCTCGATCGTCATCCCCTTGTGCTTGCGCAGTTCCGTGTACTCCTGCGCGAATTCCTCGGCGTAGTCACAGTTCTTGGGGTCGAGGATGGTCGCCGAATCCAGATCCACTCCCAGTTCCGATGCACGACGTCGAATCGGGCCTTCTTCGCCGAGGATCGTGAGGTCCGCGACCTGGCGTTGCAACAGCCTTCCGGCGGCCCGCAGAATCCGGTCGTCGCCGCCCTCGGGGAGCACGATGTGCTTGCGATCGGCACGCGCTCGATGGATCAGCTGGTATTCGAACATCTGCGGCGTCGTGATGGTCGGGATGGCGATATCGAGCCGTCCCAGAAGGGTTTTGGCGTCCACCCGCTGCTCCATCAGGCCCAGCGCGGTGTCGACCTTGCGCTGAGAACCGACGGCAACACGGCCACGGGTCTGCGCCGCAGCCGATGCGGTGTCGAAGGTTCCGAGCTCGGTGGTCAGAATCGGCAGTCTCGGACCGAGACCGGCGACCAGTCGTGCGATTGCCGGGTGCGGTTCGATGCCGCCGTTCATGATGATGCCGGCGAGGGACGGAAAACCCTCCGCCTCATGAGCATTGACGAGTGCGAGAAGTACGTCGGACCGGTCTGCCGGCGCGATGACGACGACACCTTCGGTGAGCCGCTCCAGAATGTGCTCGGCCGTCATACCGCCGACCATCACCCGCATCGCTTCTCGCTGCAGCAACGACGAGTCGCCGCTGTAGAGCGTTCCGTCCACCGCGTCGAGCAACTCCGCCATGGTCGGCGCGACGAGCAACGGGATCTCGGGAAGGCTCCACGCAGGAACGTCGACCGACGCCAATGCGTCGGTGACGGCGTCCAACTGATCCGGATCGCACCGGTTCGCCACGATCGCGGCGAGATGGGCGTGGTGCTGCCGCAGTTCGGCCTGGCACAGCGCCGCCAACTGAGCAATCTCGTCGGGGGTTCGATCGGAGCCACGCAGCGCGAGGAGCACGGGGGCACCGAGATTGACCGCGATGCGCGCATTGAAGCCGAGTTCACTCGGGCTGCCGACGTCGGTGTAATCGCTACCCACGATCACCACGGCGTCGCACTGCGCAGCCACCTCGTGATACCGACTGACGATCTCGCTCAGCGCCGCATCCTGATCGGAATGCACCTGCTCGTAAGTGACCCCGAGAGACTGCTCGTAACTCAGATCGGCGGTCGTGTGCTCGACGAGCAATTCGAGAATGTAATCCGGCTCCTCCGTCGAGCGAGCGATAGGCCGAAACACACCGACCCGGGCCGTCGTCGCGGCGAGCATCTGCAGCACACCCAACGCAATCGTGGACTTGCCGGAGTCGCCTTCCGGTGACGCGACATAAATACTCGAGGGATACATGTCAGCCGTCTCGGCGCCGGTGGACTCAGCCATGGCCGCCAGCTTAATGGTTGGGGTGTTGACACCGAGCACAGTCGGGTTGTCCCATGAGCCATGGCCGAATCACCGTTTCCGGATGTTCGTTGGGGCAGCGAGACATCGTTCATCCGCAAGCCCGCCGTCAAGTTCGCGTCGACCAAGCCCGGTTCGTGGGTGATCAGAAACCTCGCAGGCGTCGACCGCTGGTTGTTGACCAAGTCGAACGGCCGATTCACCGTCCTCGGACCGATCGCTGCCCCGGTGGTGTTGTTGACCACCACCGGACGCAAATCCGGTAAGCCGAGGACGAGTCCGCTGTTGTACTACCGGGAGGGTGATCGGATCTTCGTCGTCGGATCCAATTTCGGCCAACAACACCATCCGGCATGGACGTCGAATCTTCTGGCCGATCCGAAGGCCGTGGTGGCCATCGGCGGCAGGAAAATACCGGTGACGGCCACCCGAATCACCGGCGACGAGAAGGCGCGTATCTACCGACAGTTCGACGCGATGGTCGAGGTGTACGGCGAGTACGAAACCAGGACCGACCGAGACATGCGATTGTTCGCACTCTCGGCCGATCCCCGCACTTCGACGTAACTAGCCGAGCTTGCGCAGGCGCGGTGCCAGATCCTTCTCGAACAGCTCGAGGAAGCGCTTCTGGTCGTGTCCGGGCGCGTGGAACACGAGGTGGTTCAGGCCCGCGTCGGTGTACTGCTTGACCTTCTCGACGGCCTCGTCCGGGTCCGACGCCACGATCCAACGCTTGGCGACCTGCTCGATCGGCAGCTCGTCGGCGGCTTTCTCCATCTCCATCGGGTCGTCGATGGAGTGCTTCTGCTCCGGCGTCAGAGACAGCGGAGCCCAGAAGCGACAATTCTCCAGTGCCAGTTCGGGATCGGTGTCGTAGCTGATCTTGATCTCGATCATCTTGTCGATCTCGCCGGCGTCACGCTCTGCCTTGCCTGCACCCTCTTCGACAGCCGGGAGGAGCTTGTCGGTGTAGAGCTCCATGCCCTTGCCCGACGTGCAGATGAAGCCGTCGCCCGCGCGTCCCGCATATCGCGCGACGACGGGTCCGCCGGCGGCGATGTAGACGGGGATGCCGCCCTCGGGGACGTCGTAGATCGACGCGCCCTTGGTCGTGTAGTACTCGCCCTCGAAGTCGACGCGATCGCCGAGCCACAGCTCGCGCATCAAGCGAACCGACTCACGCAGTCGTGCGAAACGCTCCTTGAACTCCGGCCATTCGCCGGTGAACCCGGTGGCGATCTCGTTGAGCGCCTCACCGGTTCCCACTCCGAGCATGATGCGCCCGGGGTAGAGGCAGCCCATCGTGGCGAACGCCTGCGCGATGACCGACGGGTTGTAGCGGAACGTCGGCGTCAGAACGGACGTCCCGAGCTGGATCGTCTTAGTGCGCTCGCCGACGGCCGTCATCCAGGCCAGAGAGAACGGGGCGTGGCCGCCCTCGTGACGCCACGGTTGAAAGTGGTCACTGACAGTCGCGGAGTCCATACCGTGTTGCTCGGCGAGAACACCGAGTTCGACGAGCTCCCGCGGCCCGAACTGCTCCGCCGATGCTTTGTACCCGAGCTTGAGACCCTGCGCCACGCCGAACTCCTGTCGTTGGTCGTCTAGTACTTCGATTGTGCACCTGTGGCGATTGGCGGTGTGCTACTGGATCCCCAGAACAGTGACCACCGCAGCCAATACTGCTACTGCGCCGATGCCGACCGCGAAGATCCACAGGTCCCGGGACTCGGGCATGGGCGCTCCGCTCTCGAGGGCGGCACGTACACGCATCCATCGCCGCAGTCCGATGACGGGTGCGGCGGCCGCGAGGCCGATGAGAATCAGGCCGAGTGCAGTCCGAACCCAGCCGGTGCTGAATCCGGGAACCAGGTGAACGATTGCGATCCCGCCGGCGAGCAACCCGAGCGAGGTTCTCAGCCAGGCAAGAAAGGTGCGTTCACTGGCGAGGGTGAACCGCTCGTCGGGACGCGTCACGCTGGAGCGGTGATGCGTTCGCGAATGAGTCGGGAAACGAGTTCAGGATCGTCGGGGGTGAAGACCGGCGAGATGCGGCGGATGGTGAGCACCACTGCAGTGTCCTTCTTCGGACGCATGACGTCCAGCGGGAGCCACTGGTCGGTTGTCGACGCGCCCCACAGTCGCCAACGTCCGTTCCAGTTGCCCAGCACGGCGGTGTCGACGGCGCGAATGTCGCCGTAGGGGACGAACTTCTCGATCGCGAACGGAAAGTAGTAGTGCCGCAACGTGACCCCGCTGTCGTCCACGCGCACGAGACCGTCGTCGTAGTGGACCGTGGGTGTTGTTCGCATAGTTAACGGTAGGCCTGCTCGGGACGCTCTCGCAACCGTGATCTCGAAACCTGTCGGTGGGTCGAGATACTCTTTCTTCGGTTCGAACGCACGTTCTGAACTGGGGGTCACCGGGGGGTGAAAAATGCCCGAAAGATCGCTGCCTGCTACGACTTCCACCTCACCTGCATCGCGCAGGATGCGAAGCATCGGCAGTACAGCCGGTACGGACGCACCGAAATGGCACTCGCGTTGAGCTGCTCCGCCACCGTCGCCGAAGCGTACGTGTCCGTCGGCGTGGCGCTGCACACCCGGCTTCCTCTGCTGAAAGCCGCATTCGAGGCCGGTGACATCGACCTCCCCCGCGCGACCCACTCACCGACCGAGCCCTGATCTACAGACCCGACGCCCTCACCACCGCCGCCGTACGACTACGCGATCGCCACTGCCGCTTCCCCGGCTGCCACCGACCCGCCACACGCTGCCAACTCGACCACGTCAACCCGTTCGACCACGCCAATCCCCTCGGCGGCGGCTGGACCACCGTCAACAACCTCCAATGCCTCTGCGAATACCACCACAGCGTCAAAACCGCAGGCTACTGGACCGCCGTCATGCTCCCCGGCGGCGCCATCCTGTGGACCTCCACCTCGAAGACCACCCGAATCACCCTGCCAGCCAACGGAACAGCCGTACCCATCATCGGCAACGACCTCCGGCCGTACATCCCCACCAAACCCAGACGATCAGGCGTCATCGCCTACCCCGACAACCCGACCCCCGAGCCAGAACCGACCAACGAAGAAGACGAGGAGCCGCCATTCTGACCTCAGACGTCGGCCGCTCGTTCCGGCGTTCTCACCAGCGTCAGCTGCGAGGTCTGGCGCAGAGAGAATCCGATGGAGAGGTACAGCTCGATAGCGCGGATGTTCGTCGCGGCGGCATGCAGGAAAGGCTCGTCGCCTCGGGCCCTGATGCCGTGACCGACCGCGCGGACCAGCTCGGTGGCCAAGCCCTGTCCGCGATGAGCCGGGTCGGTACACACTGCGCTGATCTCGGTCCACCCCGGCGGACGCATGCGCTCCCCTGCCATCGCGATCAGAGCGCCGCCTCGTCGGATACCGAGATACGTGCCGAGTTCGCGGGTGCGAGGAAGGAACGGGCCCGGCTCGGTGCGTCGCACGAGATCGAGCATCTCGGGCACGTCGTCGGCTGTCAGTTCTACCGCCTCGGCCAACGGCCGAGTCTCGAGTTCGGTGCCCACGAGTTGAACGATCCCGAAGCTGTCGACCACGGACCACCCCTCGGGCACATCCAGCACCGGCCCCCGCAATCCCACGATGCTCCGCGGCCCGAACAGCACTGCGATGTCGTCCCAATCCCGTGGCTGCAGAACGTCGGGATGCGCCAGAAAGGGCGAGACCTGGGGATCAGCGCGAATCACTCGGCCGCGCGTGATCGCAAACCGCGACAGCGGACCACCGAGGGAGGTACGAATGGGATCGTCGAGAGGGTGAACAGACACGTCGGTCAGCGTCCCATGTCGGGCTCGGTCAGTTGCTCACGACCCACTCCGTCACCAATACTTATACCGGTATAGTTATTCGCATCGAACCGAAAGGCATTCCGTGATCGAAATCCTGCCCCCGAGCAAGATTCCCCTTGCCCGTGAAACCGGTGCACTCGTCGCCGAAATTCTCGAGACCGTCCGCGAACGCGCGACCGTCGGCACCAACCTGCTCGAGATCGACGAATGGACCAAGGACATCATCCTCGGGGCGGGGGCGACGTCGTGCTACGTCGATTACGCGCCGTCCTTCGGGCGCGGACCGTTCGGCCACTACATCTGCACGTCGGTCAACGACGCTGTGCTGCACGGTTTACCGCACGACTACAACCTGGCCGACGGCGATCTGCTGACGCTCGATCTTGCCGTGATCCTCGGCGGCGTGGCATCGGACTCGGCCATCAGTTTCGTCGTCGGCGAGAACAAGCCGGCAGAGAGCCTGGCGATGATCGATGCCACCGAACGAGCGTTGGCCGCGGGTATCGCCGCGGCACGTCCGGGCAACAAGATCGGCGATATCTCCCACTCCATCGGGACGGTTCTTCGCGAAGCCGGCTATCCCATCAACGTTCAGTTCGGTGGTCACGGAATCGGGTCGACCATGCATCAGGATCCGCACGTATCCAATACCGGCAGGCCCGGCCGCGGCTACGGCCTTCGCCCCGGCCTGATGTTGGCGCTCGAGCCCTGGGTGATGGCGGATACCGACGAGCTGGTCACCGACCCCGACGGGTGGACATTGCGCAGCACCACCGGTTGCCGCACCGCGCACAGCGAACACACCGTCGTCATCACCGACAGCGGGGCCGAAATCATGACCCTACGTTCGTGATTCTGCGTCGGTAGTGAGTTACAAACGCTTCTCGAAGGTGTTGGAGAACGGCAGCAGTTCGTACGGCGGAAACACCGGGATGCGGGTGTAGCCGCTCTTCTCGTACAGCCGCACCGCGTCGGGCTGACGATCACCGGTCTGCAGAATCAAACGCCGCAATCCCTGGTCGCGGGCCGCACTCTCGGACGCCTGCAGCAGCGCGGTGGAGACTCCCGACCCACGGTGATCAGGATGAACGAACATTCGCTTCAGTTCGAGGTCGGGGCCGTTCCACCGCAGAGCGGCATGCCCGACGGCCTGCTCGACGTTCTGCGCATCGCACCGATAGACGACGAACGTGCGATGCACGTCGCCTTCGTTCACGGCATTGGCCTGCGTCTTCGCCATCAAGGCCGCTGGGTCCGCGTATCGGGGACCCACCTCCGATGCCATTGCTGCACGGAGCGATTCGGCGTCGGGATGGTTCCAGTCGACGGCGCGGGTGACGAGGTCTGTTCGGGACTGCGCTACATCGGTCACGCTCGATCGGACCATGCGCTACGGGCCGCCGTCAACCGCTGCAATCACGGTGAGTTTATTGCTGGTGCGATCAGTCGTCGTCGTGCACTGTGACAGCGTGAACACGAACTGTCGCTGCCCACGCTGACCATCCGACCTCCCCACCGTCGACAGCACTTGTCACAGTCGACACTTGTCACAGGAGCCACAGCCATGAGCACCGAAGCGACCGTCGTTCTTCGCATCTCCGATTCCGGGACGTCATCCTTGCAGGGATTGACTCGACCGCAGTTGCACGCCCTCGCCGATGCTCTCCGCGTCGCCGCCAAAAGCTATGCACCACATGCCAAGATCCTGACGCGTTTCGACGTCCGGGTGAACGAACTCAACGCTCCCCTTGTCATCGACCTACCCGCGCGCGATGTGGTTCTCGCCGGCAAGAGCGTTCGGTTCAGCCACACCGAGTTCGAGATCTTCGCCTATCTTGCCCAGCATCCTCGTGTCGTGGTGAACAGATCCGAGCTGAGTGACTCGAACGGCGGCCGCAGTGTCGACGTCCATCTCTCCAGGGTGCGAACCAAACTCGGGCAGTACGGCCGACTGATCACGACGGTCCGCGGCACCGGCTACCGATTCGACCCCGAGCCCGGAATTCGCGTCATCACCGAGCCGTCGGTGCTGCGCAGCGCCTGAGATCAGTTACACGACTACCGCGTCAGTGCTGCTGTTCGACGTCGACGGTTGCGCCGTACCACCACGAACACGAGCAACGCGACCAGAACCACCGCGATGATCGCGCCCAGTGCCGTCGCGCCACGGAAGCCGGGTGCGCTGGTATCGAGGGTGCGTTCGCCGGCGTGGGCGGCGTTGCTGGTACCCAGAACGATGGTCAGAGTCAGCAGGTTCGGGATGGCGGTGACGACTGCGAGAATCACCGATCCGATCGCCAACTGCTTTCCCGCCCTACCCTTTCGGACCGACCACGCACTCCAGAAGAACATCAGTGGCGCGAACGTGCAGACGATTCCGAACAGCAGGCCCCACAGAATTCCCTTGGTGAACGTGCGATCAGCCAGGCTCTCGACGCGCAGGCTCCACCACCGCGGCAGGAACGCCGCCAGAACGAAGTAAGCGATCAACAGAAGAACGACGCCGGCACCGAGCAGGATGCCGCGCCGCTTCCAATTCGCCGAGCTGGTCGACGGTGCAGGCGTGGTCGGGTCAGCAGTCATAGGCCCATGGTAGAGCGTTCACGTTTCCATCGGACCCGACCCGAGACCTGATCGTTAGCTTCGACCGGAGATGCGGTCGAAGTCCAATCGAAAGCCCTCGGGAGCTCTCGCGTTGTCGATGACACAGAAGCGGTTGCCTTCCGTATCCGCCAGTACGACGAAATCGGCGCCATCCGGATACCGCCACTCGACGGTAGTCGCACCGAGGGACAGCAATCGCGTCACTTCCCGCTTCTGCCCCGCCGTATCGGGCGCTCCCAGAACCAGCACCTGATCAAGCTACCGCTTCCCGTCCGCCGCGTGACGTATTTTTACGACGCCCGCGCACGGTCGGAAACAGCGTCACCGTCCAGGCCCAGGTGTCCCCGCAACGTCGTCGAGGTGTATTCGGTCCGGAACACCCCTCGCTCCTGCAATGCCGGGACCAATTTGTCGACCAGATCGCCGATGGCGTCGCGCAAGTGGTACGGGTTGATGTTGAAGCCGTCGACCACACGGTGACGCACGAGGGCTGCCCAGTGGTCTGCCACTGCCGCAGGGGTTCCCGAGTGGAAGCGCGACGCCGGCGACACTTCGAGCACCAACTCTCGGATGGACAGCCCTTTCTCTTCCGAGAGGGCTCGCCATTGCGCGATCTGAGTCAGTTTGCCGGTCCGAGCGTCGATGGACAGCGTGCCGCGTGACGGATCCAGCTCGGCGTCCACCGGATCGATGTCGGGTAGTGGGCCCTCCGGGTCGTACGCCGAGAGGTCCTTGCCCCAGTAGTGCTCGAGAAAGGCGATGGCTCGAACACCGTTGTGCGCGTTGGATCGAAGCCACCGAACCTTTTCTTCGGCCTCGGCTTCGGTATCGCCGAGTACGACGGTCACCCCGGGCAAGATCTTCACGGCATCGGCCGGTCGGCCGTAGGCAACCGTCCGGGCACGTAGATCTTTGGCGTAGGCCACCGCTGCGTCGTAGGCGTTGTTGGCCGAGAAGACGACGTCGGCGTGCCGGGCTGCGAGGTCCCGTCCTCCCGGCGAATCGCCGGCCTGGAACAGCACCGGCCTACCTTGCACACTGGACCGAACGTTGGGTGCCGCAACCGTTTCGAGCAGATCGGTGTGGAACTCCACAGGAGAACCTGCCCAATACTGCTTCGCCAGTTCGACCACCTGGGTGGCGCGCTCGTAACGGCGTTCGTGCTCCAACCACCCTCCGCGCCTGAAGTTTTCACCCGTCCAGGCGTTGTCGGTGGTGACGATGTTCCATCCGGCGCGCCCGTCCGACAGTGCGTCCAGGGTGGCCAACCGACGAGCCAACTCCACCGGGATGCTGTACGTGGTGTTCTGGGTCGCGACAAGTCCGATGCGCTCGGTCACCGACGCCAGAGCCGCCAGTTGCGTGATGGCGTCAGGCCTGCCGGCGATGTCGGTGGAGAGAATGTCGCCACGGTTTTCTCGGATACGTTGACCGTCCCCGAGGAAGAACGCGTCGAACAAACCGCGTTCGAGTGTGCCGGCGACTTCGACGAACGTGTCGGTGGCCACTTGATCGGGGGCGTTCGGATCCTCCCAGACCGTCTGCGCGCCTATCCCTGGATAGAACACGCCCAGATGAATCTGCGCGTTCTGGTCGAACGGTGCGCCGGTGTCCGGATGATGGTCGATGATGCCCATGACAGCTCTTCTCTACTCGTGCGCAGCCGCGGCGTAGCGGCTGACCGGACGCGGCAACCCCAGGTTCTCCCGCAGCGACAGTCCCGGCGTCGGTCGACGAATCAGATGTGCCGGAACGGCAAGCTCTTTCAACGCCGCACCACCGAGGTGCAGCCGGACGCCGTCGACGACACCGGCGAGGGCCTCGGCCTTCGACAGGTGGTCGATATCGGCGAACACCAGCGCGGCTCCGTCGCGGCGAGCGGCGTCGGCCTGCTCGCCGATGCCGTCCCCGCGTACGAGTGCGACATCGAGCAGATCGGTGACTCCCAGGTCGGCGTCGCCGATGACGACGACCTGCCCCTGCGGCGGACGAGGAGTGATCAGTGGCCCTACGACGTCGAAGAATTCGCCCTCGAAGCGCACGTGATGCACGCGAGCGGGATCGAGATACCGGCCGGACTCCGCGTCTCGAACGACGGCGTCGTCTTCCCACGAATCCCACAGCCGCCGCGCCACGTCGATGACGTCCCGCACTTCGGCGGTGGTCTCGGAGCGGACCTCGGATCCGACAGCCGCGTGAGTGTCCGCGCTGTTGTCGACACCGACCACCCAGGCCCCGCGGCCGTGCGAGGCGTGGTCCACACTCGCGAGTTGTGTTGCGAGAAAGAACGGTTCGGTCGTCAGAGTGTGGACCGTGGGAGCCAGGCCGAGGGTGGACGTGGTGGAGGCGACGAATGCCGCACGAGTACCTGCATCGAGGCGCTCGCGTGAGGAGACCAGCGAATCACCGAAGGTGACGAGGGTGAAGCCGGCGCGTTCGGCGTCGGCGACGTTCTGCTTCAGGAGCGCGGGTGTCTCGTCGAACCCGTCGAGTTCGACGGCGAAGTACAACGTCTCGGTCATCCTCGGTTCAGCCCTTCGCGCTCATCGTGTTCCTGCTTCCTGTACCGACGATCTTCACCGGACGGCTCAACCACGAGTTCCGAAGTCCAGCGCCGCGGCGGTGCAGGCAGGGTGAGCTCCGAGTCGATCGATCAACGCCGCTGCCAGTGCTTTCAGCCAGGTCATACGTGGACCCTAGGTTCATCAGCTGTAGAGCACACCCGTTGCGATCACGCTGATTCGAAGGACGTAGATGCCGGTACGTAGACGCGCAGTGTCAGCACGAGGTCACCGCTCTCGCGGGCCCGGACCACCTCTCTACGGTCACCGATCAGGTCGTGCGACCTACGTCGACCTCCACGAGGACCCGGTTTCACGCTCGAAGACCGGCCGCACATCCACGGTGTCGTAGACGATGGACAGTGCAGTGATGCGTCCGTTCTCGTCGAGTTCGGCGACGTCGACCACGTCGAACGGGGCCGCCACACCCGAGGGCAGTCTCCAGTCGAAATGAAACCAGAACGTGACGAGTCGAGCGCCTTCGGACGTACGACCTTCGGCGACGCCCTTCGAGGTCAGCGTCGCACCCGAGGTGTCCGCGAAAAGCGCGCGATAGAAGTCGGATGCGGGCGTCGGTCCGTACAGCGGCGAGTGCACAACCGCACCGGGTGCGAACAGAGTCAGGACCGCATCGACGTCGGCCCGTCGAAGTGCATCGAGGTACTGCTCGACCAAGTGGTCCGCGGACGAGTTCATGAAGCAAGGGTAGCCGACCGCCAGGACGCAAGACATTCGCTCATCGTGATTTTTTGCCCCTGCAGCAACGACTTTCGGCGTGTGCATACTTCTCGTAGTGGGACAGTGTCAGATGGAGGGCCGCCGGTGAAATCGTTCACTATCGCCATTGTGGGTGCGGGTCCGCGCGGCACCGGTGTACTCGAACGACTGCTGGCGCGCCGGTCCGATGCGGAGCTGCACATCCACGTCGTCGATCTGTTCCCTCCGGGGGCCGGTCGCATCTGGCGTAGCAGTCAACCACCGCTGCTGTGGATGAATTCGGTGGCCGCTGACGTCACCATGTTCACCGACGACACCACCGTCGTCGACGGTCCGATCCGCCCCGGTCCGACGCTGGCGCAGTGGGTTCTGGAACATGCCGACACCCTGCGCCAGGACCCCGAATTGCGGGACGAACTGCGCGATTTCGGTCCGCATTCCTTCGCGTCGCGGACTCTACAGAGTCGCTACCTCAGCTGGGTGTTCGAGCACGCCGTTGCCGACACCGACACGCACGTTCACGTTCATCGAGCACGGGTGACGGACCTGACCGCCGACCAGGTACTGCTACTCGACGACGGATCGACCATCCGCACCGATGCCGTGCTCTTGGCACAGGGACATCCGGATGCGCTTGCATCGCATCGTGAATCACAGCTCGATGAGTTCTCCCGAACCCATGGGCTGACGTACATCGGCCCCGGATACACCGCAGATCTCGATCCCAGCCGAGTGCCTGCGGGAGAACCGTTGCTGATTGCCGGGCTCGGATTGGCATTCATCGACTGGATGGTGTTGCTCGCGGAAACTCGCGGTGGATCGTTCGCCCGCAACGCGGACGGCGTGCTCGAGTACACCGCCTCCGGCCGCGAACCGATTCTCTATGCGGGTTCGCGGCGCGGAGTTCCGTACCACGCGAAGATCTCCTACGACATCGCCGCGGCGCGCCCGCCCCTCCCGAAGTTTTTCACCGCCGACGCCTTCCCCGGCCACGGCCCTCTGCACTTCCGCGACGAAATCTGGCCGCTCGCATCCAAAGAACTGGCCTGGGCTCATTACTACGAGTTGTTCACGGCCCACCCCGAGCGAACAGTCGGCTCCTGGCCGGAGTTCGAGATCGGATTGAGCGAGATCACCTGGGGATCGCAGGAACTCACCGCCTTCGTGGAGCAATTCGTTCCGAAGGACGAGGACCGCATCGATCTGGCACGGCTCGACAAGCCCTTTGCCGGACGGCGTTTCGATGGACTCGACGAGGTACGTACCGAGCTGCAGACCTACATCGAGACGGACCTTCGTCGTCGAGCAGATCCCTACTACAGCTCGGATGCCGCCGTCTTCTCGGCACTGCTCTCGGTGTACATGACCATCGGAGAGTTGTTGCGACGCGGGCGCATTCGGGCGCAGTCGGTCGCAGACGATGTGGAAGGGTGGCTGCACTCGTTCTTCAGTTTCGTCGCGAGCGGTCCGCCACCGGAACGGCTCGAACAACTCCTGGCCCTCAGCCGGGCGAACATCGTTCACTTCCTCGGCCCCGATGTCACCTTCTCCCCGGAGAACGGGTCGTTCGTCGCCCGTAGCTCTGCACACGATGTGGTGGTGCACGCCGACACTCTGATCGACGCGCGCTTACCCGTCGCAACGATCGCCGCCGCCGGAGACGAATTGCTTCGCACCCTGCATGCGCGCGGCGACATCACCGACATCCGCGCCACCGAGCACAGCGCAGCGAAAGTAGCAGTCGACGGGCGCTCTCGATTGATCACCGCGTCGGGAGAGGTTGCCGAGAACCGCTACGCGGTGGGTCCGTGGGTCGCCGGACACACGTGGTCGAGCGCCTTTCCGCGGCCGAGGACCAACGCCGGGTTCTTCCGACACAACGACCAGCTCGCGGCAGAACTACTGCGGCACAGCCGCTGAACCGTCGGTCGGCCGAACAACGGACCGGATCACGGCGCGATGCGCAGTCCGGCGATCAGCACCCGCGCCATCTTGCGGGGATCGTAGCGGCTGTCCGTGGGACCGATGCACAGGTTGCCGACCGCCCGCATCAACTCCAATGCGGTCTGCCCCGGGGCGATCTCCCCCGAGTCCGCAGCGGCGTCGAGCAATGACTCGCACACCGGAACCAGCCGGTTCAGGAAGTAGCTGTGCAAGGTCTCGAATCCGGCGCTGTCCGACTGCATGGCCTCGGCCAGACCGTGTTTGGTGACCAGGAAGTCGACGAACCGATCGATCCAGAGCACCAACGCCGCGTGCGGTGATTCGCGGCCGGCGAGAAGCTCCTGACCGGCGACGGCGCAGGCCTCCACCTGATGTCGGAAGACGGCGACGACGAGGTCGCCCCGCGTCGGGAAGTGCCGGTAGATGGTTCCCACGCCGACGCCGGCCCGCCTGGCGATATCGCGCACCGGGACTTCTACTCCCGACTCGACGAACGCAGCCGCCGCTGCGTCGAGCAGGGTCGCTTCGTTGCGCCTCGCATCCGCCCGCTTTCTGGGCTGCTCGGCTTCGGCCTCGGTCACTGTTCCTCCAGCCATCGACAAACGGAACAACGTTCCGTATGTTTGTTTACGGAACGTTGTTCCGCTTACTCGCAGAGTAACCCCTCCAGAGGCCACAAGGAGATCCCGATGCAATACCGCACACTGGGACGCACCGGCGTCCAGGTCAGCACTCTCTCGCTCGGCGCGATGAACTTCGGTGCCATCGGACGCACCACGCAAGACGAGGCAACCGCGATCGTCGACGCCGCACTCGAGGGCGGTATCAACCTCATCGACACCGCGGACATGTACAGCCAGGGACAATCCGAGGAAATGGTCGGCAAGGCGATCGAAGGTCGGCGCGAGAACATCGTGCTGGCCACCAAAGTGTTCAACCCCATGGGCGACGAACGCAATCATCAGGGCAGCTCCCGCCGCTGGATCGTCACCGAACTGGAGAACAGTCTGCGCCGACTCGGTACCGATCACGTCGACCTCTACCAGATACACCGCTGGGACCCCACCACGAGCGACGAAGAAACCCTCTCGGCGCTGACAGATCTGCAGCGTGCCGGGAAAATTCGATACTTCGGCTCCTCCACCTACCCGGCTTACCGAATCGTGCAGGCGCAGTGGACCGCACGGGAGCACCGTCTCGGGCGGTTCGTCACCGAGCAGCCGCCGTACTCGATCCTGCAGCGCGGCATCGAATCCCACGTCCTCCCGGTCGCGCAGGAGTACGGATTGGGCGTGCTCGCGTGGAGTCCCCTGGCGGGCGGCTTCCTCTCCGGAGCCATCCGGGCCGGGCGAGAGGCCACCACCAACCGCTCGGCGATGATGCCCGAGCGATTCGGCACGGACACTCCCACGGGACGGGCCAAACTCGACGCCGTCGAGAAACTGGTCGGCGTTGCCGACGAAGCCGGACTGACACTGATCCAACTCGCACTCGGTTTCGTGACGGCTCATCCGGGAGTCACCAGCGCGATAGTCGGGCCGCGTACCGTCGAGCACCTACACTCGCAGCTCGCTGCCGCCGACACCGTCCTCCCGGCCGATGTCCTCGACAGAATCGACGAGATCGTGGCTCCAGGAGTCGATCTCGCGCCGGACGACAAGTTCGACACTCCGCCGGCACTGCTCGACGCCTCCCTGCGGAGACGCTGACATGGTCAGCTACGGGATCATGACCCCTCCCCAGAACGTCTCCTACGCCGACCTGCTCCGGGTGTGGCGCGAGGCAGACGGCATTCCGGAAATCGAGCACGCGTGGCTGTTCGATCACCTCATGCCCATCGGCGGTGACCTCGACGGCCCGATCTTCGAAGGCTGGACCATGCTGTCCGCATTGGCCGCTCGTACCGAGCGGTTGCGATTGGGAATCATGGTCACCAGCAACCGCATTCGTCCACCCGCGATCCTCGCGAAGATCGCCACTACGGTCGACGCTGTCTCGCACGGGCGGCTGGACTTCGGCATCGGTGCCGGATCACGGCCGAGCGTGCCGATGGCGAGACGGGAGTACGACGGGAGCGGGCTGCCCTACAGCGACGCTGCGAACGCTGTTGCGCGACTGGGTGAATCGATCACGGTGATTCGTAGGCTCTGGACCGAGAGCGAACCCTTCGACTTTCACGGCAGCCACGTCGACCTCGTCGGGGCGTTCCAGAATCCGAAACCGATTCAGCGACCGGGCCCGCCGATCGTGATCGGCGGCCGGGCGGCAGGAGTGCTGCGCCTCGTCGCCGAACACGCCGACGTATGGAACATTCCCGGTGGGGACCTGGCCGACGCACTGGACAGAGGCAGACTACTCGACCGGTACTGCGCCGAGATCGGGCGCGATCCAGGGGCGATCACCCGATCGATCGCTCTCGGGGTGTCGTTCGAAGAACCCGAGAGGTTGAGAAACGACATCGGCGACGCGGTGGCCGCCGGATTCGATCATGTCGTTCTCATCCTCCCCGGCCCCTATCCCGACGGCATCGCGCAGAGAGTGACCGAGGCGTTCATCGATCGCTCGTAAGAACCCGTGCGCCGGGCCTTGTCCTCACGGAACCAGAACGAACTTTCCACGCGGGTGCGTCGACTGCAGTTCGGCATGCGCCTTCGCCACGTCCTCGAGCGGGAAGGTCTTGGCAACCGTGACCTCGAATACGCCTGCACCCGCCTGCTCCAGCAGCACCGGGGATGCGAGGCGTCGACGCTCCATACTGACCGGCCCACCAACGGTGAGGAACCCGTCTGCCGAAGCTCGTCCGAAGGCGGCCGTGCTGACCAATCTCGCTCTGTCCGTCAGTAATTCGAGAGAGACGTCGACGGCCTCGTCGGTGCCCACCGTGTCGATTGCCGCATCCACCCCATTCGGCGCGGCTGCTCGTACCCGGTCGATCAGTCCGTCGCCGTACTCGACGGGCTCGACACCGTAGGACCGGAGCGCGTCGTGGTTCTGTTGGCGCGCAGTCCCGATGACGGTGGCCCCACGCTCCAGAGCGAGCTGAGCCACCACGGACCCGACGCCGCCCGCCGCCCCGTGCACGAGAACGGTGTCTCCGCTCTCGACACCGACGGATTCCAGTGCGTCGTAGGCAGTTCCAGCCACGGCGAGTACACCCGCAGCAACGTTCCAGTCCAGGGCTTCCGGCTTCGGAAACACGAACCGCGCGGGAACCAGAATTCGCTCGGCGTACGTACCGTTCTGGCCGGAGACAACCACCGCGTCGCCGACGGCGACAGGACCGACCGGCCCCTCGACGGTTCCGCCGACCGCCAGCACGATGCCCGACGCCTCGCTGCCCAACGCGATCGGAAGCTTCGACGCGTCGGTGCCGAATGCACCGCTGTAGCTCTTGTAGTCGAAGGGGTTGACGCCAATCGCTTTGACTTCGACTAGAACCTGGCCCTCGGATGGTTCAGGCAGCTCTCGTTCGACGATCTCGATGACGTCCGGTCCACCGTAGGACGCTGCAACTGCAACTCGTGTCATGCGCGGTACAACGGTCACCACGACGCAAATGTTCCGCTCAGATCCGCAGGCGCGGCAGTCCCCATTCCCTACCGAGCAATTCGTACGAGCGCAGCCGGTCCGCATGGTCGTATGTGACCGAGGTGAGCACGAGTTCGTCCGCATCGGTCGCTTCCTGCAGGGCGTCGAGCTTCACCGCGACCGTCGCCGCAGATCCGACGATCTGAGTGTCCACTCGATCAGCGACGAGCTCGTATTGCTCGCCGGTCAGCGGTGCCACGTTCTTCGGATCCGGGTACTCGATCGCACCTCGACCGCTGCGAATGCTGTGCACCCATTGCGGGAAAGACGCTGCCAGCTCACGGGCCTGCGAATCCGTTTCTGCAACAACCACATCGGCCGACACCGCCACGTACGGTGAGGACAACCGGGCCGACGGCACGAAAGCACGGCGATACTCGTCGATAGCCTCGAGAGTCGTCCCCGGGCTGAAGTGATAACTCGCCGCGAACGGCAGACCGCGGGCACCGGCCTCACGGGCAGTCGGCCCAGCGCTGCTGCCGAACAGCCACAGCGCCACATCGGCCCCGACACCCGGGCGTGCCGTCAACGGCACCCCGTCGCGCTCGTAGCTACCGGCAAGCAGCGCAACAAGGTCGTCGAGTTGATCGACCAATTCCGGGACCTCAGCGTGCGGCTGCTGCAGCGCAGCCAGAGACGCAGCCAGCAGCGGGGTCGTTCGCGGGGTCGCCGCAGCGGGCGCCACTGGGAACAGTCCACCGTGTTCCGATGACACCGCGTGCTCGGGCGCAGCCTGCTGTGCACCGGTCAGGGCTGCTGCTCTGCGCTGCCCGGATCGACCCACACCAAGATCGATACGACCCGGATACAGCGCGTCCACCGTTCCGAAGGACTCCACTACGGCAGCAGCTGTCGTGAAACCGAGCTGGACCGCAGCCGATCCGACACGAATGCGGTTGGTGGCAGCCGCAATCAAACCCACCAGTACGGCAGGCGCAGAACTGGCCGCAGCGACGAAGTGATGCTCGGCAACCCAGTAGCGCTCGTAGCCCCACTCTTCGGCCTGTCGTGCCAGATCGAGCGAATTCCGGAGCGCCTGAGCAGTGCTCGACCCAGCGCTGATCGGTGCCAGGTCGAGAACGGACAGCGGCACGCGCGTCATCCGGGCGTCTTCTCCCCTGCTTCGACAGCCACCGTCAGCCGGTTCTCCGCCGGCGCGACCGGGCACGTCGCGTAGTCGGTGAACGCGCACGGCAGGTTCGCTGCTCGGTTGAAATCGAGTGTCACGGAGCCATCCTGGGGTTCCGCCACAGCAAGGATCCGCGCTGCCGGGTACGTGGTGACCCCGCTCGTGGCATCGGTGAACAGAACCTTCAAACCAGTGTCGTTGCCGCCGAACGCAACCAACTGCTGGGCTGTACCGGCCAGCTCGAAATCGAGGGTGCCCACCGCAGTGTGGTGGTGTTCGAGACCCTCGACCACGGCACCTGTCGTCACGGTGACCGGGGCGTCGTAGGGCGTGAACGTGGCGCGGGCCACGAACTCCTCGCTGGGTTCGTAGGCCGGTATTCCGTTGTAGGACTGCAGGGTCGAAGCTTTCGGATCGTGGACCCGTAGCGCCACCGCGCCGGTGCGGCGGATGACCTCGATACGGCGTTCACCGTCGTCGACGAGGATCCCGGGCGCACCCTCCACCGGATTCAGCGTCGTAACACCGTCCACCCCCTCGACGGTCACCGAGTCCGAGTCGGCCCGCCATCGACCGGGCAGATCGGCTACGATCTCCAACTCGTCGGTGAGCCAATACAATCCGGCCAGCGACAACCATCCCAATGGATCGCCGTAGGACGCTTCCCGGTCCGCATGCCACTGTTTCCAGTCCTGCTCGAATCCACTCACGATGCTCGCACTCCTTCACGCTGTTGGTACGGGTGACGCAGACCGAGGTGATCACGCAGCGTGTTCCCGGTGTACTCGGTACGGAAACTACCGCGATCCTGCAGTTGTGGGACGACTTTGTCGACGAACTCGTCGAGCCCGGCCGGTGTGATGTGCGGGACGAGGATGAACCCGTCGCACGCATCGTTCTGGACGTAGCTGTCGATGTCCTCAGCTACCTGTGCCGGCGTTCCGACGAACTGCTGCCGGGTCGTCACCGCGATGATGAGCTCCCGGATGCTCAGATTCTCGGCCTCGGCACGCTCACGGTACTGCTGCGCAAGGGTTCTCGGGTCACCGTGGCGAGCGCGACCACGGGTGATGCTCACGTCACCACTCGGCTCGACGTCGGGCAGCGGTCCGTCCGGGTCGTACTCGGACAGGTCTCGTCCCCACACCTGCTCCAGAAACGAGATAGCAGTCTTGCCGCTGACCTGCTGGTGCCGAATATGGTCGGCCTTCTCGGCTGCATCCTGGGCCGAGTCCCCGAGGACGAACGTCGCGGCGGGCAGCACCTTCAGGTCTGCGTGCTCGCGGCCGTATTTGGCCAACCTTCCCTTGACGTCGGTGTAGAACTTCTGACCGTCCTCCAGCGTCCCGTGGATGGTGAAGATCGCATCCGCCTTGGCCGCACCGAACTCACGACCTTCGTCGGAATCGCCGGCCTGCAACAACACCGGGTGTCCCTGCGGACTGCGCGGCAACGTGAAGCGGCCCGTCACATCGAATTGAGGACCCGAATGCGAGACCGTGCGGATCTCGGATTCTCGGCCGAAGACACCTCGATCCCGGTCGACGACGAACGCATCGGACTGCCACGAATCCCAGAACTCTCGGGCGACGTCGATGATCTCGTTCGCTCGCACGTAGCGGTCGGCCCGGTCGAGGTAGCCACCGCGTCGGAAGTTCTCTCCGGTGAACGCGTCGGACGAGGTCACCATGTTCCACGCCGCGCGCCCGTCGGACAGGTGGTCCAGCGAAGAGAACTGCTTGGCGAGCTCGAAGGGCTCGTTGAACGTGGTGTTGATCGTCCCGGCGAGTCCGAGCTTCGTCGTCACCGATGCCAACGCGTTCAACACCGTGAGCGTGTCCGGACGGCCGACGACGTCGAGATCGTGAATCTTGTTGCGATGCTCGCGTAATCGCAGACCTTCGGCGAGGAAGAAGAAGTCGAACAGCCCACGCTCTGCGGACTCGGCCAGGTGGACGAACGAATCGAATTCGATCTGGCTCTTCGACGCCGGGTCGGTCCAGACGGTGGTGTTGTTGACGCCAGGGAAATGCGCGCCGAGGTGGATCTGCTTCTTGGTCCGCTTCGAGATCGTCACCGACTGTTCCTTTCGGGTGCTGCAAAACGATTTGTCGGACGAGCCAGGCCGAGGCGCTCGCGCACCGTCGCTCCGGTTCTGCTGTCCGTGGCCGGGAGTGTCTTCACTCCCGACGGAAGCGCGAGCGGCACGAGGGTGACCCCGTCCAGTCCCGCGGATTCGGCCGCTCCGAGTAGCAAGTTCAGCCCGGCGACGTCGCCCACGTACTGCAGCGATTGCGGCGTACGTACCCGGCCTGCCCAGTTGTCGAGCTGCGCCAATTCTTCGGCCGCGGTCTCCGACACCAAGGTCTCGACGTCGAGTAGCACGAACACGTCCACCGGGTCGCGGCCCTCGGCCACGACGGCCCGTCGAACACGCGCCGCGAGGGCAGCTGCGCCCTCGATCGAGTCTGCAGCAATCCGCACGATGTCCGCTCTGGCGGCCGCTACCGCGGTGGATTCGGCGGAGTGGGCGCGCACTGCTACCAGTGGCTGTCCTTGAGGTGACCTCGGCGTGATGGACGGCCCTTTCACCGAGAAGTGCTCACCTTGGAAGTCGATGTAGTGCAACTTGTCTCGGTCGACGAACCGACCCGTCGCAGCGTCTCGAATCTCGGCGTCGTCCTCCCAGCTGTCCCACAGCCGAGTGACGACCTCGATGGCCTCGTCGGCCTCCTGCCACAGGCTCTCTTCGTCCTGCTCGCCCTTACGCCCGAACAGTGCTGCCTGCTCCGCGCCGCCGGACACCTCGACCTGCCAACCTGCGCGACCGTGTGAGGCGAAGTCCAGACTCGCGATCTGCTTCGAGATGTGGAACGGCTCGGTGTGGGTGACGGTGACCGTCGGGATCAAACCGATGCGTTCGGTGAGCGCAGCAGCCCGGGCTGCCACGGCAACCGCCTCGAGAGTCCGGGAAGCGAAGGAGTCTGCGAGAAAGACCAGATCGATCCCGGCCCGGTCTGCCGCGCGAAGCTGATCGATCCAGAATGCCGCGGTGAACACTTCCTCGGCGCGAGAATCCTGTCGCCGCCACGCCTGTGGATGTGCGCCGGTTCCCCTCGGTTCGATTGCCGTGACGAAAAGCTTGTCAGACACCGGTACCCACTCTCTGTGTCGCTGTTCCTGGGATGGCCGCGAGCAACTCGCGGGTGTATTCCTGCTGGGGGTTGTCGAATATCGAAGCGGTGCTGCCGTATTCGACGATTACGCCCGACTGCATCACAGCCACGGTGTCGCTGATCTGGCGAACCACGGCCAGGTCGTGCGAGATGAACAGATAGCTCAGACCGAACTCGGATTGCAGATCGCCGAGCAGCGAAAGAATTTGTGCCTGCACCGACACGTCCAAGGCCGATACGGGCTCGTCGAGCACCACCACCTCCGGTGCCAACGCCAGTGCCCGAGCGATTGCGACGCGTTGACGCTGACCACCCGACAACTCGGCCGGGCGACGCGCCAGGTGGTCACTGCTCAGAGCCACTTGGTCGAGCAGTTCCGCGGCACGCGCCGAGCGGTCTCGCGACGTCCCGATCTTGAACGCGTCCAGCGGTTCTCGCACGATCTCGCCGACGCGCAACTTCGGGTTCAGTGATGCGTACGGGTTCTGATAGACGATCTGGACTCGACGCCGCAGCTCCCGACTCGCCGTGCCACGAAGGCCGGTGACATCGATTCCGTCGAACGTGACCGTGCCCACGGAGGGTGTTTCCAGGCCGATCGCGATACGCGCCAGGGTGGACTTCCCCGAACCGGATTCGCCGACGACAGAGACGGTTCGACCCCGCTCGACCGTGATCGTGGCGTCTCGCACCGCATCCAGGTGAACGCCTCGTCCGATGGCGAAGCGCTTCGACACCGACGAGACGGACAGAATTGGATCGCCCGCACCCGTCCTGGCCGGACGGAGCGTCGAGTTCAGAGACGGCGCGGCCGCGAGCAGCTTCTGTGTGTAGGGATGGGTGGGGTTCGCCAACACCTCTGCAGTCGGACCGGTTTCGACGATCTCACCACCACTCATGACGACCAGCCGGTCGGCGCGATCGGCCGCAACGCCCAGATCGTGCGTGATCAACAGAACTGCAGCACCCGTCTCGGCAATTCGGGCGTCCAGATGGTCGAGGATGCGTCGTTGCACGGTGACGTCCAGGGCGCTGGTCGGTTCGTCGGCGATCACCAGTTCGGGGCGGCACGCGAGAGCGATCCCGATCAGTACCCGCTGCCGCTGCCCACCGGACAGGTCCTGCGGGTACTGGCGTGCCCGCACCTCGGGGTTGTCGAGGCCCGCGTCGGTGAGAATGCGGATTGCCTCGAGCTTCGCGGTACGCCGATCTGCCAACCCGTGCACACGCAGCACCTCGGCCACCTGGTCTCCGACGCGTACGACGGGGTTCAGTGAGGTGGTCGGATCCTGCGGGACGAGCCCGATATGCCGACCGCGCAGGCGATTCAGTGTCTTGTCCGATGCGGTGTCCAGGCGCCGGCCGTCGAAGGTCACCGAGCCACTTCGGATCCGGCCGTTGCCGGCCAGCAAGCCGATGACCGCGTGGGCCGTGGTGGATTTTCCCGAACCGGATTCGCCTACGACGGCCAGTACCTCGCCGCGTTCGACGGTGAACGAAATTCCGCGCACGGCCGTCGTCGTGCCGTAGCCGACCGTGAGGTTGTCGACTTCGAGGATGGGGCTCATTCGGATCGCCTCTCGAGTGCGTGCCCGAGACGGTGCGCGGACAGCACGACTGCCACGATCACCAGGCCCGGCAAGGTGGTCATCCACCAGGCGGTGGCGAGGAAGTTCCGACCCTCGGAGATCAGCGATCCCCACTCCGGTGTGGGCGGAACAGCGCCGAATCCCAGGAAGCTCAACGCCGAGACCGCCAGGACCGCCATACCGAATTCGACTGCTGCGAGGGCAATCACGGGACCGTACGAGTTGCGGAGGATGTGTCGGCGAAAGACGTCGAACCATCGCACACCCGAGGCGTACGCCGCCTCGACATACAGCGATCGACGCACACGCAACACCTCCGACCGCATGACCCGGGCGAAGTTGGCGATGAGGGTGACCCCCACGGCGATGGCAACGTTGACGGTTCCGAAGCCGAGCGCTGTGACCAGGGCCAGCGACAGCAGCAGCGTCGGAATCGAGAGCAGCACATCGACGATGCGCATCAGCACGGCGTCGACGAGGCCCCCGACTGCCCCGGAGATCAGGCCGACGAGCGATCCGACGACCAGTGCGATCCCGACGGCGAGCAGTGTCGCGGTCAACGACAGACCGGAGCCGTGCACCACGCGGGTGAAGACGTCACGGCCGATGTTGTCGGTGCCGAACCAATGTGCCGTGCTGGGGGCCTGGAGCTTGTCGGCGGGCACGCCCACCAACGGGTCTCCGCTCGCGAACACGGAGGGGAAGAGTGCGAATCCCAGCGCGAGCAGCAGCACGAGCGCGGACAAGGTAAGCCACACGTGCTTCAGGGCGTCCGTCAGAACCCGGCGACGCCGAGCTGTCGACGGCACCGGCTCTGCCTCGAGCAACGCCTCTGCCCGAACCTCGCGGTCACGAATCAGAATGTCAGACATGAGCTTTCTCCGGTTCCGCGACCGCGCGCGCAGGCTTGTACTCGCGCACGATGCGCGGGTCTATCAGCGGATACAGCAGGTCCACGGCCAGGTTCACCACGACGAACACCAGCGAGGTCAGCACCACGATGCCCTGCACCACCGGAATGTCCTGGGCCAACACCGAGGTCTGGGTCAGCCGTCCCACTCCGGCCCGCGAGAAGACCGTCTCGACGACGACCGATCCGGCGAGCAGCGTCCCCACCAACACACCCGCGATCGTGAAAGCCGGGATGGACGACAGCCGCGCTATATGCCGCGTCTGCACCCGTAGCCGCGAGACGCCCTTGGCGCGAGCAACATCGACGAACGGCTGCTTCCAGGTAGTCGACATGCTGGTGGCCAACACCTGAGCGATGACCGCACCGGTCGGCAATGCCAATGTGACCGCAGGCAACACCAGTGCAGCCGCCCCGGCGTCACCGAAGGCCGGGAACCACCTCAACTGGAACGAGAACAGTTGCAGTAACAGCAGTCCCACCCAGAAGGTCGGTACAGCCACCCCGAGCGGCGGGAGTGCGAACAACAGATTTTTCAGCCACGGCGTTCGGGTGTACGTCGCGGCGTACGCCAGTGCCGACCCGAACACGACCGCCAATACCAGTGCGGTGCCTGCGAGGCCGAGCGTGCTCGGCACGGCATCGAGGATCGCCGTCGTCACCGGCTGTCCGGTGGCGATGGACAATCCGAAATCGCCCTGCACAGCCCCAGACAGCGAATGCCAGTACTGCACCCACACCGGCTGATCCAAACCGTAGCGGGCCTGCAATTCTGCGACGGCCGCCGCGTCGACCGGTGTGCCCGAACCGGCAGAGTCGACAGCGAGACTGACCGGGTCCGACGGCAGCAGGAACAGCACGCCGAACGAGATGGTGAACGCGGCCCACAGCACTGCCACTGCCTGCAGTACGCGCTGCCCGAGGTACCGGATCATGCGCTCAGCCAGGCATCGAAAAACTGCAGTCGAGCGGAGGCCTCGAACTTCAGGTCCTGCACTTTCGACGCCGCGCCGACGGCCTGCGACAGTTCGATCGTGGGGATCCACAGTCCGTTGTCGAGCACCTGCTGCTGAGCGGTGGCGAGGATGTCGTTGCGCGCCGTTGCATCGGTGGTCGAGAGCTGATCGGTCAGCGAAGCATCCAGATCAGGAATCGTGCTGCGCGCGTTAAGGTTACGTCCGTCGACGGCGAACGTGGTGCGCAGAATGTCGCCGTCGGCGCGGGTGCTGTTGTAGTACGTGGAGTCGTAGTCCTTGGTGCCCTGACGTGCTGTCGCCTCGGACGTCGAGACCAACTCGAGCTGCAGGTCGACGCCCACCGCACGTAGCTGCTGCTGCGTCAACTCCAGGATCGCCTGGTTGCCAGCGAACACTGCGGAGTACATGACCTCGAAACTCAGCCTCTGCCCGTCCTTTTCACGGATTCCGTCGGCACCGGGAACCCAGTCTGCGTCGTCGAGCAGCGATTTCGACTTCTCGGGATCGTAGGTGACATCGGCGAGTTCGACGTAACCTGGGGTAGCGCTGGCCAACGTGCTTGTCGCCGTGCGGAAGTCGGGCCCGAGGACGGTATCGACGAGTTCCTGACGATTGATCGCCGGTACCAGGGCCGTCCGGACGGCGGGGTCTTGCAGCGCCCCGCGAGTGACGTTGGGCTGAATGCCGAACGGAACGCCCGGGTTGGATGTAGTCAGAATTCGGCCGCCGGTCGCTTCGATCTGCGGAGCGTCCTGCGGCAACGCGTCGCTGACAGCGTCCAGCTGATCGGAGGACAAGCTTCCCGTGCGGACGCCCGACTCGGGCACGATGGTGAAATCGATGCGATCGAGATAGGCCTCGCCGGTATGACCGAATACCGCTGAACCCCAGTTGTATCCGCTTCGCTTGGCCAGAGTGACTGAACGGTCCTGCTGGTAATCCGCGTAGGTGAACGGTCCCGATCCGATATTGGTACCCAAGCACCGCGACTCGGCCGACTGCGCCGAGGTCGCGATGGATTGAATTCCGAGCTGAGGTGTCGAACTCGCCTGCAGGAACTGCGCATTCGGTGCTGCGAAGTCGATGCGCACCGTCGAGGGGTCGACCACCGTGGCGCTCTGATAACCGGTCAGATAGCTCGCCGCCAACGGTGCCTTCGCTGCGCCGAGGCCGATGATCGCGTCGAAATTCGCCTTCACCGCCGCCGCGTCGAGCACCGTGCCGTCACTGAAGGTGACGCCGTCCTTCAGCGTGAATGTGAAGGATTTCGCATCGGCACCCACGTCCCACCGCTCGGCCAGCCACGGTTCGATCTCACCGGTTTCGGGGTTCTGATCGGTGAGTGAATCGACGACCTGACGGGTGACGTAGATGGTCTGGTTGGTGCCGGACTGGGCGGGATCCGAGCAGGTCGGGGCCCCGGACAAGCCGTAACGCAGAGTTCCGCCGGGCTGGGCCGGACCGGCGTCGGCGGCCGTGGTGGCGGCACCACCGGCGCATCCGGCGAGGACTGTGGCCGCAGTGGCGATCAGGCCGGCCACCAGGAATGCAGGACGAGTGGACACGTAGGCGTCTCCGATATCTGGTCGATCGCGCGCACGATCCCGCATCCGAGCTGGGTGTGCCCAGGAAGGAGTGCGCGCAGATGATGAGGTGAGGTGTGAAGTACGAGTTGTGACGAAATGTCAGCTGCGACAGGTCGAACCGTTGAGGCGGCACAGATCGACATGGAGACGGCGGCAACCGTTGACGAAGCCTGCGGCAACTCGGGTGTTCACGTGCAATCCTCCATCGGTCCCGGCGGTAGCACCCTCACCCGACGAGCGGGGGGTTGCTGCGACGTCATAGAGCCAGGTCTCTCGGTCGCTCTGGATGGTCCTACAGTTTCCGATACTACGAGAGCATCGCCCCGGTTGCCAACCGGGGTAGGAAAACCCGCCGATAGTAGACGCGAGAAGCGCGGTCGGACCGACGCCTACCGTTCAGACGGCCAGCGCCAGTCCAGCGCTCCCACTCGCGCAAGATCTCGAATCATCATGCGACGCAACTTTGTTCAACTCTGGCGCATTCACGCGGTGCACCCAGTAGTCGATCGCTTCGCCCGCATGAGCGAATCGGACGAGGACGTCCATGCAGAGCCAGGTCGCGACCGAGAAGTCCTGTTCCGCACCGTCGAGACCGATCAGTGTCAATTCTTCTCCCACAGCAAGCAACGCGCGATCGATATCGGAACCGCCGGGGCCGAGCCACGCCAGTGCTCGTCCGAGTAGCGCCCAGTCTCCGGTGGTCACAGGCTCATCGGCCGATTGTCTGCACAGTTCCGCAGCCGCAGCGAGAGCATCCGCCACCGGATTCGACACCGAACCGTGGAGCTCAGCGAGAATGCCGCGATCGGAGTCGACCAGATCGGCCATGTAGCGCCAGCGGGCAGGAAGCGCCGCGCCCTCTGGCCACAGGTCGGCGGTGCCGAACTGGAGACGGGTGATCATGTCCTTGGGCGAACTGCACGAAAGCGCGGAGCCACACGAGTCGTTCATGTCGATCATCCCCACTGGGTCAACACACAACATTGGACACCGGCTCGACAGTCGCGTTCGGAGATACCGTCGAGCAGTGGCTTTCGTCACCGATGCGAGCAACGCTGCTGTGGTCGTTACGTCCGCCTTGGGGGATATTGAACGCCGCCACCAGCATCTTCGCGACTCGTGGTTGTACAAAACCGACAACGTCACACTTTTGGTCCATATGTAATTGGCCGCATAGTGCCGTGCTCCGACTCCAGCTGGGCCGCAGCGACAGCCCAATGATGCGGGAACGTACGTTCGAATACTTGT
Organism: Rhodococcus sp. Leaf233; assembly: GCF_001426165.1. Lineage (NCBI taxonomy): Bacteria > Bacillati > Actinomycetota > Actinomycetes > Mycobacteriales > Nocardiaceae > Rhodococcus > Rhodococcus sp. Leaf233. Next base: position 519,103 of record NZ_LMRO01000001.1, on the reverse strand, counting down.
CGGTGGGTCGCGGTAGATTCTGTTCATGCTTTCGGGGGACGGCGGATCAGGGGTGGACGGCATCGAGACGGTGCCGCCTGCCCCTGACGTGTCCGACCCTGTCTTGGCTGGGTTGGTCGAGGCGGTGGAGTCGGCGGTCGCGGAGTTGGCGGGGCAGGCGTCGGTGGCGTGGTCGAATGCCGACCGGCGTGCGGTGATCCAATCCAACGCATGGAAACTGTGTCGCGGTCTGTGACGGCGTACTCGCACACCTGGCTCAACGAACTGATCGCACAACACGGCCTCGACGTCTATCCGGGTTCGGTGCCGTGCTCGGTGGCATGGATGCTGCGGATCACCCCACGCGCGGCCGGGGCGCGAGTACGTCTGGCTGCGGAGTTGGGTGACCGCACCGCATTGTCCGGCGAAGTGCTGCCTCCGTTGTTGCCGCACACCGCTGCAGCAGTGCGGGCAGGGTTGCTCGATGCCCAGCACGTGCAGATGATCCGTGAATTCTTCAAGCATTTGCCGTCGAGTGTGGATCCGCAGACCCGCGATCGCGCCGAACAGCAGTTGGTGGGCTTGGCGTCGACGAGGCGGCCCGACGACTTCGCGCCACTGGTGGCGCACCTGGACTCGATCCTCGACCCCGACGGCGACTTCGACGAGAACGAGGACGAGGACAAGAACGCGAACCCGAGGCCACGGAAACGGGATGCGTTCTTCTACCTCGGTGAGCAGGGTTCCGACGGGATGTCCGAGGGGACGTTCTGCGTCGACTCCGAGCTACGCGCCTACCTCGAAGCCCTGTTCTCGAAAGCCGCGAAACCCGGTGTGAACAATCCTGCCGACCCGACATCGGTCGTCCACGAGGATGAAGCTGACAGCAAGTCCACTGCAGAGCAGTCCGAGCCGACGTCCGAGCCGTCGTCCGGTGATGCCGGGTCGAGCGATGCAGGCCTGTGGGATGGGACGACCCGCAACGGGGACAGTGACTGCAGTGACGAGGACTGCGGCGACGAGGACTGCTGCGAAGGCGACTGCGGCGAGTGCGACGGTGACGACTGTGGTTGCGGCACAGGGTCCAACGGCACAGCTGCAGCCAAGGACGCAGCGGCACCCAAGGACACCAACGACGACGCAGGCTCCGACAGCACTGCTGAACCCGGCGGCCACGCCGACGCCGACGCATCGGACACCGCTGCTCGCGACGCTGCCGCCGCGCGGGATCGACGCACCCAGAACGAACGCCGTCATGATGCACTGAAGATGGCGCTCCGGCACACCCTCGCCTCCGGCACCCTCGGCACCCACCGCGGGCTGCCCGTCACCGCCATCGTCACCATGAGTTCGAAAGACCTCGACGCTGGCTGCGGCTACGCCATGACCGCCACCGGATCCCGCGTCTCGATCCGCGACGCCATCCGCATGGCTTCGCACGCCCACCACTACCTCACCATCTTCGACGACAACGGCAGAGCCCTCTACCTCGGCCGATCCAAACGCATCGCCTCCGCCGACCAACGCATCGTCCTCATCGCCCGCGACCGCGGCTGCAGCTTCCCCTCCTGCACCCGCCCCGCGACCTGGTGCCAAGCGCACCACCTCGACGACTGGGTCGAGGGCGGACCCACCGACATCGACTCCGTCACCTTCGCCTGCGACATGCACCACGCACTCGTCGGCACCGGCCCCGGAAAGTGGGCAACCACCAAAACCACAGCAGGACACCGCTATCCGGGCCGCACCCTGTGGCACCCACCCACCGGGATGGACCCCACACGCCGTGGTCTGATCAACCACGCACACCACCCCGAGGAAGTCCTGTACCCACCCGACCACCACAGCGACACGGGCGACACCGGCGACGAGGAACCACGACAACCCGCATGACGACCCACACCACCACCACGGCACAGCTCTGCCTGTCGCACCACCCGGCCATCGACACAGCCCTGCCTCCGGCAGGACTGCAACGCAGATACCGAATCCCCCGTTGCGTCGACCCACAGTTGCGCTCGACACGACCAGGGGGTTCCATCGATACAACCATCTCAGGAGGAGTACGAGCGCATGGCGTACGACGAGCTTCTTGCGGACCGCATCCGCGACGCTCTCTGGGACCAGGAGAGTCTGCGTGAGCAGAAGATGTTCGGCGGTCTGGCGTTCATGGTGCGAGACAGAATGGTGGTGTGTGTCGGCACCGAAAACCGTGCCTTGCTTGTTCGTGTGGACGGGGTACGCGAACCCGAATACCTCCAGCTCGATGGGGCCCACCATGCCGTCATGGGCAAGGGGCGGTCGATGGGTGAAGGCTGGATCACCGTCGATGCAGAAGCGCTGACGAGCGAACAGGCACTGCAGTTCTGGGTCGGTGCAGCTCTGGAACACCACGCCGACACGTCGGGCTGACAAACATTGCTCGGCGACACCGCACCCCACTCGGGCCGTAGTCGGGCATCACTGAACCGGGCTCATTCGAGACTCTTCTCGAAGGGGTGCGATCCGACTGTTCTGGACGGCAGACTTCGGTCGTAGAGCGGGGTGTATCCAGCTGCCAGGTACAGCGCAACGGCCTCGGGCTGATTCCAGCCAGTCGTCAGGTAGACCCTGCGATATCCGCGATCACGTGCGCTGCGTTCCAGCTCGGCCACGACGAGTCTGCCGAATCCCCTGCCGCGGTGCTCTTTCGATGTCCAAATACGTTTCAGCTCTGCGGTTTCCGAGTCGTATTTCCGGTACGCACCTCCGGCGACAGGAACGCCATCGGCCAAGGCAATTACCAACACACCATCCGGCGGTGCGAACTCCCGGGCAGGATAGGACTTCAGTTCCTCGTATTGGACACCGGGGCTCCGGCCGTACCGGGACGAATATTCGATCGCCAGTTCTTGCAGCAGGGGCATCGCCAGCCGATCGTGCTGATCGACCTCGACGAAGTCCACGCGTCCTGGACCCGTGTCAGCACTGCGAATGTTGACATCGAACGTCGCGCTCATATGCTTCCTGTCTCGATTAACTGTCGACCAGATCAGCGACCAGCTTCCCGGCCGACGGCACCTCTGCTCAGTTGTCTAACCTTCCTTGCGGGGTAGCCCGGGCGGGTTGATGACGGACTCGGTCACTGCCTCGGACTGCAGGCCCCAACGATCGATCACCTTCTGATAGCTGCCGTCCTCGATGGCGTGGTTCACTGCGTCCTGCACGGCGTCGATGAGCCCGTTGTCCTTCTTGGTCAGTACTGCTATCTCACCCTGCAGCGCATCTCCGGCACCCGAGAACGTGCCGATGATCTTGGTTTCACCACCGGTTGCCGCGTGATAAACCGCGGACGGATTCGGTCCCAGGTACCCGTCGATACGGCCCGACCCGAGCGCCAGGTAGTAGTCGGACGTGTTCTGGTAATAAGCGATCTCGGCGGGAGCCAGACCCTCGGCTACGTTCTGCTCGTTCCAGTCGACCAGCAACTGCTCTTGGTTGGTACCGGAGCCGACCCCGATCTTCTTTCCTGCGATGTCCTGACGCTTCTCGACTGTCCAATCGGTGTCCTTCTGCGCCTCGAAAGCGAGGTTGTCCAGTCGATAGGTCGCGAAGTCGTACTTGTCCTTGCGCTCCTCGGTGACGGTGACATTGGAGATGAACACGTCGTTCTCGCCGGAGTCGATCTTCACGAAGTTCTGCGACCAATCTGCGACCTGAAGATCGACGTCGAGACCGAGAATGTCGGCGATCAGGTACGAGAAGTCCACCTCGGACCCCACGATGGTGGTGTCGTCGGTGGCGTAGAAGCGCAGCGGCGGTGCGGTACCGCCCGACCCGGTGACGATCAGCGTGCCGCGATCACGAATCGCTTGCGGCACTTCGGCTGCGATGTCGTCGACCTTCTCGGCGCGAACGCGGTCGGCCTGCTCGGGTGATAGATCGAACGTTCCGCCGTCATCGGTGACGACCTGAGATTCGGCAGTGGGTTCGCTGCATGCTGTCGCAGTGAGTGCCAGGACAGCGAATGCGGATGCTACTACCGCGAGCCTACGAGATGATCCGGACATGACTTTCCCCGTTCGTGGGTGCAGGTGAAGTGTGAGTGAAAGCTAGAGAACGTGAGCGAGGAACGACTTGGTGCGTTCCTCCTTGGGTGAATCGAGAAGCTCTGCAGGAGAGCCTTGTTCGACGATGACGCCGCCATCCATGAAGACGACGGTGTCGGCGATCTCGCGGGCGAACCCGACCTCGTGCGTGACGATCACCAGGGTGGCACCATCGCGTGCCAGGCCGCGGATGACCTCGAGAACCTCTCCCACCAATTCGGGGTCGAGCGCTGACGTCGGCTCGTCGAACAGAATCACTGTGGGACGCAGGGCAAGTGCACGCGCGATGGCGACCCGCTGCTGTTGTCCGCCGGAGAGTCGTCGCGGATAATCATGGGCTTTCGCGTGCACCCCGACTCGTTCGAGGAGAGCCAGCGCCTCGGGTTCGACGTCGGAACGCGTGCGCTTCTGCGCAGAGATCGGGGCTTCGATGACATTCTCGAGGACCGTCAGGTGAGGAAACAGATTGAAGTTCTGGAACACGAAACCGATCTGGGAACGCTGCCGCAGAATCTCCTTGTTGCTGAGTTCGTGCAGTTTGTTGCCTCTGCGCCGATATCCCACCAGATCACCGCCGATCCGGACGGTGCCCTGGTCCACCTTCTCCAGATGGTTCAGAGCGCGCAGCAGGGTCGACTTGCCCGAACCCGAGGGGCCGATAATCGCGGTCACCTCACCGGGACGTACGAGGAGGTCGACGCCTTTGAGCACCTCGAGCCCGCCGTAGGACTTGTGGACGCCGCGCACCTCGACCGCGTATCTCGTTGCGGCAGTGGATGTGGAGGCATCGAGAGTGGTCATCGGGTTGCCCCTCTCGGCGCGAAGTTGACGTTGGAGAGCTTGTGGCGTATCTGCTGGATCGGCGTCAGCGGAATGTTGCGTACCGCGCCCTTGGCGTAGTGCCGCTCGACGTAGAACTGCACGATCGAGAGCACCGACGTCAGAATGATGTACCAGACGGTCGCGACCATGAGCAGCGGAACCACGCGCCCGTTGCGTCCGTATATGACTTGCACCTGATAGAACAATTCGGCAATGGCCATCACCGACACGATCGACGTGCCTTTGAACAGACTGATCACCTCGTTGGCCGCGTTGGGGAGAATCCCTCGCATCGCCTGCGGCAGAACGATCTTGAAGAACTCCCGCCTCTTCGGAATACCCAGCGCTGCTGCAGCTTCGAGTTGCCCCTGGTCCACGGAGATGATGCCGGCCCGAACGATCTCGGCGGAGTAGGCCGCTTGGTGCAGGGCCAGGCCGATGATGGCCGCCGTCGATCCACTGATGACGCTGTTGACGTCGAATTGAAAGAAGCTGGGACCGAACGGAATTCCCAAAGACAGAGTCTGGTACAGGTACGCAATATTGAACCAGAACAGAAGCTGCACGATCAACGGGATGGAACGGAAGGCCCAGATGTAGAACCAGGAAATAACCTGCAGCACAGGATTGTCGGACAGCCGGGCCACCGCCAGGCCGATACCGATGGCGAAACCGATCAGCGTTCCCCAGAAGGTGAGCTGGATGGTCAACCACAGCGCCGACATCACCGATGCTGCAGTGAAGTACTGCGCGAAGGTGCCCCAATCCCAGCCGGGGTTGGTGACGAAGCCGTGCAGGAACTGACCGACCACGATCAGCGTTGCGACCGCGATCACCCAGCGCCACGGGTGCCACGTGCGTGCAACGACGAGTTGTTCGTCGGGAATGTCGTCCGTCGTATCCGCAACGGGTCGAGAGTCGAGTTGAGTCACCGGAACCGCCGGGTCGGATGGGCAGCGATCATCGCTGGGTTGCCTTTCGAAGATTTCGTGCTGTGAGTACGCCGATCGGTCAAGCGTGCGTACAGATACAGATGTTCATCGGGCGTGCCTCCATCGGTCCTGGCGGTAGCACCCACACGCCGTAGGGCGGGGTTGCTGCGACGTCATCGAGCCAAGGTCTCTCGGTCGCTCTGGATGGTGACAGGAACGTACAGAACAATCTATCGAAACGTCAAGTGCACGTGCGCATTCGGTTACAATCACGATGATTTCAACCCTTGCCACCGGCGCAACCGCCCCCGGGTTGGATCTGTGGAGGGTCGGCGAACTCCACCACCCTCGTGCGAGAATTCGACCCATGCACGTGTGGAAAGCCAGGATCGGTGGCGATGGCTTTCGAAAAACGCCGCGCTATCGGCAGCTGAACGCAGCGAGTGTCGTCTTTCTCGGTTCGCTGGTCGTGATCGGCACGTTTCGGGCGGCCGACACGTCCGATTCGATACGTCTGGCCACTCATAGCGCCATCCTCGTTGCGGTCGCAGCCGCAATTCTGTACGCGCTCAGGCGAACCGACCGAGAGCCGACGTGGCTCCTTCCCCGTACGACACTGATTCTGTTCGGTCTCGGCAGTCTCGTGTGTGTCGTCGCAGGCGACTATTTCCCTGCCGTGGTTGCCGCGATCCAGGCTGTGATCCTTCCGCTGTTCATGCTGGACGACCGAGTGAACGCCCTCTATCGGTACACCCCCGACGTGTCCTGAACCGCGACCTCGAATCACCCTGATTCCAACCCTTGCCTCGCGCCCGCGACGCGGCGAGAGTTCCTGGCGAATGGCCTTGTGCGGGAGCAGTCTCGCGCAGCGTCGACGAAAGGAATGGGTCGCCACGATGCCGAACGAATCTGCCTCGTCCAAGAACACCGCAATCGCCATGATCGAACGCAGGATTTCCTCGTCTGCCGCCGAATCCTGGGACTGGCAGCTCGACGCACTGTGCCGGGGTCAGGACTCGGAGATCTTCTTCTCCCCCTCCGGTGAGGGGCGAACGGCGCGTCGCCAACGCGAGGATCGCGCCAAGCAGGTGTGCGCAGGCTGCGGAGTGCTCGACGCCTGCAAGCGGTTCGCGTTGGCGGCCAACGAACCGTTCGGAGTGTGGGGCGGCATGACGGCCCGCGAACGGCTGGTGCATCGGGCCAACTCGCGACGCGACCACGAGCGGCGGGCAAGTTAGGCCGCGACCAGAAGATGGTCCGCAGGTCGCCGGATGGTCCACAATGGAGGGGTGACCGATATCGAGAAGCCCCTGCCGTGGACGTACCTGATGGACATGGACGGAGTTCTGGTCCACGAGGATCACCTGATCCCCGGTGCCGACACGTTCCTCGCCGAGCTGCAGGCCAACGAGATCCCGTTCATCGTGTTGACGAACAATTCGATCCGCACCCCACGTGACCTGCGCGCACGTCTCGCATTCACCGGCTTGGACATTCCGGAGAAGTCGATCTGGACCTCTGCTCTCGCCACCGCGACGTTCCTCGGCAATCAGCGGCCCGGCGGCAGTGCGTACGTCGTCGGCGAGTCCGGCCTGACCACCGCGCTGCACGACATCGGCTACACCCTCACCGACTCCAGCCCCGACTACGTGGTGCTCGGGGAGACCCGAACGTACTCGTTCGAGGCCATCACCACCGCCATTCGTCTCGTCGAGAAGGGTTCGCGCTTCATCGCCACCAACCCCGACGCGACCGGTCCGTCGCGCGAGGGTTCGCTGCCCGCGACCGGTTCGGTCGCCGCACTCATCACCAAGGCCACCGGCAAAGAGCCGTACTACGTGGGCAAGCCCAACGCGTTGATGATGCGTTCGGCTCTACGCGCCATCGGCGGGCACTCCGAGAACACTCTGATGATCGGCGACAGGATGGACACCGACGTGCTGTCCGGCCTGGAAGCCGGATTGCAGACCATTCTGGTGTTGACCGGTATTTCGACCGTGCAGTCCGTCGAGCAGTACCCGTATCGTCCGACAAAAGTGCTCGATTCCGTCGCAGACCTGGTGGGCCGCACACAGAACCCGTTCTGATGAAACTCCGATTCGTTCTGTCTCGGCAGGATCATCACGTCGTCGGCTTGGGAGTGCAGCAACAGTTTCCGGACGTCGCCGACGCAGTCGCGGCGGTACAGCAAGGCCGAAACGTCGTCGGGGTACTGCCTTTCGACATGTCCGACGCCACCGCGCTGATCGAGCCGGCGGAGTTCTACCGACGCGCCGGTGCGTGGGCGGTACCGGACGCACAGCCGCCGCTTCCGTCCATCACCGTCGTACGCCAGATCCCCGACCCGGGCGTGCACGTCGAACGGGTACGTGAGGTCGTGCGGCGTGTGAAAGCCGGTGTCGCCGAGAAGATCGTGCTCGCACGAGCGATCGAACTGGCCGCCGAGTCGCCCATCGATCCGTCAGCGGTGTTGAGCGCGTTGGTGACTCGCGATCCGATGGGAAACGGCTTTTTCGCAGACCTCTCGCCCACAGACGAGCCCGGCAGACATCTCGTCGGCGCAAGCCCCGAACTGCTGGTGCGCAAACGCGGGAACGTCGTCAGCTGCCATCCCTTCGCCGGGACGGCCGCGCGCTCCACCGACCCCGACGAGGACGCGCGTATCTCGGCGGCACTGGCGGCCAGCGCGAAAGACCAGGCCGAGCATCGCTTCGTCGTCGACGAGATCAAGGCAGCACTGGCGCCGTTCTGCGAGACACTGGACGTACCCGCGACACCTCAGCTGAGCAGCACTCCGCAGCTGTGGCACCTGTCCACGCCGATCGTCGGTACGTTGGCCGACCCGTCGACGTCGGCCCTCGACCTCGCATTGGCGCTGCATCCCACCGCTGCCGTCGCCGGTGTTCCCCGCGCCGCCGCGATGCGAGCGATCACCGAGATCGAGGGATCACGCGGCTTCTATGCCGGTGCGCTCGGATGGACCGACGGCAGCGGGGACGGTGAATGGATGGTCGCGATCCGGTGCATCGAACTCACCGCGGACGGCCTGTCCGGTACCGCCACAGCCGGCGGCGGCATCGTCGCCGACTCGGACCCCGACGCCGAGCTGGACGAAACCACGGCAAAGTTCAGAACGGTACTCAGCGTCTTCGAGAACTGACCCAGCTACTTCAACGCCTGGTCCAGATCCCCGATCAGGTCCTCGGTGTCTTCGAGACCGATGGAGATCCGCACGACGCCATCGGTGATGCCCACTGCGGCACGACCTTCCGGCCCCATCGCGCGGTGCGTGGTGGTGGCCGGGTGGGTGATGAGCGTCTTGGAATCGCCGAGGTTGTTCGAGATGTCCACGATCTTCAGGCCGTCGAGCAACTCGAAAGCACGCTGCTTGCCTGCGCCCTCGGGGGCATCGAGCTCGAACGTGACGACCGTGCCGCCGCCCGACATCTGCGACGTCGCCAGCTCGTACTGCGGATGTGACGGCAGGAACGGGTATTTGACCCACCGCACCGCCGAATGCCCTTCGAGGAATTCGGCGATCTGCAGCGCGGAGTTCACCGAATGCCGCACGCGCACCGGCATGGTCTCGAGTCCCTTGAGCAACGTCCACGCGTTGAACGGGCTCAGGGCAGGCCCGGTGTGCCGCATCAGCGTCTGCACCGGACCGTCGATGTACTCCTTCGATCCCAGGATCGCACCGCCGAGTACCCGGCCCTGACCGTCGATGTGCTTGGTGCCGGAATACACCACCACGTCGGCACCGAGTTCGAGACTGCGCTGCAGCAGAGGCGTCGCGAACACGTTGTCCAACACCACCGTTGCGCCGGCGGCGTGCGCAATCTCGGACACCCGCCTGACATCGACGAGCGACTGCATCGGATTGGACGGGGTCTCGAAGAACACCGCGGTCGTCGGCACCGACAGCGCCTGCTCCCACTGCTCGAGGTCCTCGCCGTCGACGAAGACGGTCTCGACGCCCCAGCGCGGCAGAATCTCGTTGCACACCACGAAGCAGGAACCGAAAAGGCTACGCGCAGCGACCAATCGATCACCGGCCTTCAACAGTGCGCCGAGCGCGGTGAACACTGCCGACATTCCACTCGACGTGCCGAAACACGCCTCGGCACCCTCGATCAGCCGCAACCGCTCCTCGAACATCTTGACCGTCGGGTTGCCGTAGCGCGAGTACACGAAATGATCGATGTCACCGGTGAACGCCCGCTCGGCGGCACCGGCACTCTCGTAGACGAAACCCGAAGTGAGATACAGCGCTTCGGCGTTCTCGTCGAAGCCCGATCGCATCAGACCGCCGCGAACTCCCAGCGTTCCCTGACCCACACCGTCGGGTAGCGGCTTCTGAAAACCCCCGCCTCTGGGAATGTTCGTCACGACTGCCTCCAGGGCAACCCGACCGCACGCCACCCCACGGCACCGCGGTGGCCGTCGGCATCGGTGGCGCCTTCGAAACCGTCGAGCACGTTGTAGGACGGGCCGATTCCCGCAGCCGTGGCGGCCTCCGCCGCACCGATGGATCGCTGACCGGAGCGGCACAGGAACACCACCGGCCGATCGCCGTCCACGCCTGCCGCTTTCAGCTCGTCGACGAAGTCGGTGTTGCGAGCGCCGTCGGGGTAGCTCACCCACTCGATCAGGTGGGTCGGGCGATCGATGCCGGAGGTGTCGGGTACGCCGACGTACTGCCACTCGGCGTGCGTGCGGACGTCGACGAGAACGGCATCGGGGTTGCTCTGCAACAACTCCCACGCCGCCTGCGGGGTTATGTCACCTGCGTAGGTCACTGGATCAGCCTTCCGTCACTTGCTGTTACGACACACATACCGAGATCAGACATTGCACACCAACCAGGTGTCGTTCACCCGCACGAACTTCCATTTGTCGTCGGTCTGCGCTCCGGATTTCTCTTCCTTCAGCGGTACCGTGACGACGCCGCGGTCGCCGTTGACCTCGTACCCCGTGGGCACTCCGTCGATCGACGTCTCGCCGTTGCGTTCCACGTCGCCTGCGCGGTCGGTGCGGTACTGGGCGTCGTCGCCGGGAATCAGGCGCTCGACCTGATCGGCGCACGTGTTCGCACGCAGCAGATCCGCGTCGCCGGTGTTCTGTGCTTCGAGGAAACCGTCGACGGCGTCAGTGAGCAACTGCGCCTGCGTCACGTTGTCCTCCGCGGGGGCGAACTTGGACGCCGCGAAGATGCCGACGAGCAGCACGACGACGATGCCCGCGGCAATGATGAACGGCCACGCGGTGGGCGGACGCTGCTCACCGGAGTCGGCAGCCGCCTGAGATGCGTTGTTGCGCGCTTCCTCACGACTGTCGACCCACTGCTGCCTACGTTCACTCCACGACGCCATGTAGGCAATCTTCCTCGATCCGACGTGCCCGGAACTACCGGGGTCCGACGGGAATGTCGCCGCGCAACGTGATGCGGTGCATCTTGCGGTGCTCGGTGCCGTAATCGCGGTTGGCGTAGTGCGAGGTGCTGCGGTTGTCCCACAGCACCAGATCTCCCAGACGCCAACGGTGGCGCACGATGTGCTCGGGCTTGGTGAGGTGCGCGTACAGCAGATCCAGGATTCCGCGGCTCTCCGCCTCCGAGACGCCCACGATGTGGGAGGTGAAACCCGGATTGACGAACAACCCCTTGCGGCCGGTTTCCGGATGCACCCGCACGACGGGATGTTCGACGGGGACCAGCGCGGTCACTTCCTTGCCGTCCCACACGTTGCCCTTACCGCCGCGCTTCTGCGCGAGGTAGTAGCCGAACTCGCGGTTGCCGTCGTGAATTGCGGTGAGCCCGTCGATCATTCGGCGAACCGGCGCGGACAGGGACTCGTAGGCGAGTTGACTGTCGGCCCAGTTGGTGTCGCCGCCGTGCGGCGGTAGTACGACGGGCCGCAGGATCGACCCCATCGGCGGGCGCTCCATGAATGTCACGTCGGTGTGCCAGACGTCGGCGAATCCGTTGTCCTGGCTGTCGAGGGCGTAGACCTCGGGGGCGACGTGACCACTGTCGTGCACGGGGTGCCCGGCAGTGAGGTCACCGAGTCGGCGCCCGAACTCGATGTGGCCTGCGTCGTCGATCGACTGACCTCGCAGCACGAGAACCTTGTGCTCGACGAGAGCTCGGCGGACGGCGTGGATCTGCGCATCGGAGGCCGACGCGACATCGAGGCCGATGACTTCGGCACCGAAGCTCGGGCCGAGCTTGTCGAGCGTGAGGGTGGCGGTCTGTTCCAGGGTGGTCATGTGTCCTCGAATCTGTGCACGGCGAAAGGGCTGACTCAGGCAGCGCTGCCGTCGAAAGAGGGATCCCGTCCCGGCGGATCTTGCCCGGGAGAGGGGTTGGGCGTCGGGTCAGGTCACCGACAACACATGTTGGTGCAGGTGCGACAGAAGTCGACGGTGAACCGTCGGACCAGGTATGTCGTCTGCACGGGTCAATTCCTACCGGAACCCGGGGAATACGGCAAGTTGCCCACTGCCCCAGCTCAGGTTGTCCTTAATTTATGCTGGGGTGTCCGCACTTCCCTCGAAGAAGGTAGCTCGCTGCACATGACTGATCAGACTCGTCCACTCCGCGTCGCCATCGTCGGTGCCGGACCGGCAGGCATCTACGCCGCCGACGCGCTCATGAAGTCCGACCACAATGTCAGCGGACCGGGCGTGAGCATCGACCTCTTCGAGCGGATGCCGGCCCCGTTCGGGCTCATTCGCTACGGCGTTGCCCCTGACCACCCACGCATCAAGGGCATCATCACCGCCCTGCACAAGGTGCTCGACAAGCCTCAGGTTCGCCTGCTCGGTAACATCGACTACGGCACCGACATCAACCTCGACGACCTGCGTCGCTTCTACGACGCCGTCATCTTCTCCACCGGCGCCAACGCGGACCGCGCACTGAACATCCCCGGCATCGACCTCGACGGCAGCTACGGCGCCGCCGACTTCGTCTCCTGGTACGACGGCCACCCCGACGTGCCGCGCACCTGGCCCCTCGACGCCGAGAAGGTTGCCGTCCTCGGTGTCGGCAACGTCGCCCTCGACGTCGCACGCGTGCTGGCCAAGACCGGCGACGAACTGCTCCCCACCGAAATCCCGGCCAACGTCTACGAAGGCCTCAAGGCCAACAAGGCTCTCGAGGTGCACGTCTTCGGCCGCCGCGGACCGGCTCAGGCCAAGTTCACCCCGCTGGAGCTTCGCGAGCTCGACCATTCGCCCAACATCGAGGTCATCGTCGCACCCGAGGACATCGACTACGACGAAGGCTCCGAGCAGGCTCGCCGCAGCTCAAAGCAGATCGACATGGTCGCCAACACCCTGCAGGACTGGGCCATCCGCGACGTCGGCGCTCGCCCGCACAAGCTGTTCCTGCACTTCTTCGAGTCCCCGCACGAGGTACTCGGCGAGGACGGCAAAGTCGTCGGTCTACGTACCGAACGCACCGAGCTCGACGGCACCGGCAACGTCCGCGGCACCGGCAAGTACAACGACTGGGACGTCCAAGCCGTCTACCGCGCCGTCGGCTACCTCAGCCAGAACATCAGCCAGCTCCCGTTCGACGAGCAGGCAGGCACCATCCCCAACGAGGCCGGACGCGTCGTCGAATCGCCGCACTCCACCACGCCCGTACCCGCCACGTACGTCACCGGCTGGATCAAGCGCGGACCCGTCGGCCTCATCGGCCACACCAAGGGCGACGCCAACGAGACCGTCGCGAACCTGCTCGAGGATGCGCCGAGCTTCGCCGGTGCGGCCGAGCCCGATCTGGATGCCGTCACCTCGTTCCTCGAAGGCAAGCAGGTTCCGTTCACCACCTGGGACGGCTGGTACCGCCTCGACGCCCACGAGCGTTCACTCGGCGAGCCCGAGGGTCGCGAGCGCGTCAAGGTCGTCGAGCGTGAGGACATGCTGAAGGCCTCCGAGCCCGACAAGGCCTGAGTGCCTGCGGCAGTGGTGTGGTTGAGTGCCCTCTGCGGCACATAACCACACCACTGCCTTCGGCACCTACACCCGAACCGCCAGCAGCTTTCCCTCGGTTTCGATCTTGCGTTGATGCTCGTTGAAATCGGGTGCGGCGCAGACGAACAGCGTGCGGCCGTCGGATCCGCCGAGTCCGCACGCGAACACTCCGAGATCGAAGTCGAGCTGCTCGAGAACCTCTCCGCCCGGCGCGACGTGCAACACGCGCTGACCGAGTGCGTCGGCGATCCACATCGTGCCGTCGGTGTCGATGCAGCAGCCGTCGGCGGCCACCTTCACCTCACTCATGGCCGTTGCCATGTCCGTCGACGACGGCAGTTCACCGAACGTCGCCCAATCACGCCGCTCCCCCAGTGATCCGTCCTCGGCGATGTCGAAGGCACTGACCCGGTTCCCGACCGTCTCGTCGACGAGCAGTTCACCGGAATCGGTGAACGCCATTCCGTTGGGGAAGTACAGATCCGAGGCCACGACGTGCGCGGACCCGTCGGGATCGACGCGAATCAGATCGGCCGTCTCGACGGGCGCGAAGTTCATCAGATCGAACCCGAAATTGCCGATGTACGCGCGTCCCTGCGCGTCGACGAGCATGTCGTTGAGGTTCGCCTTCACGTACGTCGACAGATCGGCATGGACGGTCAGCGAACCGTCGTGCTCGCGCAGTAGCAGTTTGTAATCGCGCATCGAGACGATCAACAGCCGCCCGTCGGGCAGCCAACCGAGGCCCGACGGCTGATTGGGCACCTCGGCTTCGACTCGCACATCGGAACCGTCCTCGAGGGCGGATACGACGCGATGGCTGTAGAAGTCCGATACCCAGATCCTCCCGTCGTGCCAGCGTGGACATTCGAAATACGTGTATCCGTCGAGAACGACGGTGGTCTCCGGTTTCATATTTCGCATTCAAACACCGAGCCAGGTCGCCGCGACGGCGAATCGGCGAGCTGGCATGCTGGGACCCGTGTTCGACGCCCACCTACACATCATCGACCCCAGATTTCCGCTGATCGAGAACCAGGGATACACGCCGGATCCGTACACCGTCTCGAACTATCTCTACGACGTCGACGGGCTCGGGATCACCGGCGGTGCCGTGGTCACCGCATCGTTCCAGGGCACCGATCAGAGCTATCTGCTGGCCGCACTGGAGACGCTCGGACGCGGTTGGGTGGGGGTGGCCCAGCTCGATCCGGGGTGCACCGACGAAGAAATCGTCGCCCTCGACGAGGCTGGCGTGCGGGCGATGCGATTCAACCTCAAACGCGGTGAGACCGACGTCGAGATGCTCACCACGCAGGCCCGACGAGTGCACGAACTGGTGGGCTGGCACGCCGAGCTGTACGTCGACGCGTCGTTGCTGCTCTCGCTCGAGCCGATCCTCGCGAAACTACCGGCGGTGAGCATCGACCATCTGGGACTGTCGACGCAGGGACTTCCCTATCTGTTGAACCTCGTCGACCGCGGAGTACGCGTCAAGGCAACGGGATTCGGCCGCGTGGACCTCGACATCGTCGACACCCTTCAGCAGATCCACCGTGTGAACCCGGAGGCACTGCTGTTCGGCACCGATCTGCCCGGTACGCGAGCCCCACGGCCGTTCTCCGAGACCGACATCGACATCATCTCCGGGGCCGTCGGCGGCGACCTCCCCGCTGTGCTCGACGGTAACGCCCGGGCCTGGTATCGGGTCCCCTAGATCAGTACTGCTCCCCCGAGCCACACGGCCGAGGCGAGCAACGCGCCGAAAAGCTCCACCAGGATCGACAGCCCGGCCGCCTTGGTCGCATGCACGGTCGATCGCCAGGCCTCGGAATGGTTGCGGTGCCTGGGAAGTTCGGCCACGTAGACGCCGGCGCTGAAACCGATGAACAGGCCCACCACGGGAATGACGAAGAAGCCGACGATGCCGAGCAGGCCGCCGACGATCAGCGACCGCATCGGCACGCCGGCCTCGCGCATCCGACGGCCCGGCCAGGTGTACTTCACGACGCCGCTCAGAACCAGCAGCACCGTCGCGATGCCGAACACCGTCCACGCGGCGGTGCCGCCGGTAACCCACGCCCACACCGCAACAGCCGCGAAGATCAAGATGGTGCCCGGCAGGACGGGCACGACGATGCCGACGAGTCCGACCAGAATCACCAGGCCGACCAGTATTTCTCCGAGAGCGCTCATGGTGGTCAAGTGTGCACGCCGATCGCCGGTAAGTTGACGCCTGTGCCCCGAACCGCGACTTTCGAACGTCCTGTTTCCGGCGGCGACGCCCTGCTGTCCATCGGCAGCCTGCTCATCGGTGCCATCGCTGTGGTGGCCGCGGTCGTGCTTCTCGTCGGTGTGTCCGACCTGAATTGGGTACTCGGCTACGCCATTCCGCTGGCGACGGCGGTGTTCGCAGTTGCCTTGTGGCAGTCGCTGAGTCGCCGCGGCTGGACGTGGAAGGATCTGCAGCTCACGTCGGGTCCACGATCGCTGTGGCACCTGCTGTGGGAAGTACCCGTCGCGTGGATCGCCGCCATGGGCGTCGGCATCGCACTCGCCGGCGCCGTCGACATAGCTCCCGCCTCGGATGCCGGCGGAAGCGCGTCGACTCTCGATGCACTCGACGTGGGTGTGGTCGCCGGAACCCTCACCATCGTCTGCACTGTGCTGATCGCACCGGTACTCGAGGAAGTCCTCTTCCGTCGGGTGATCTTCGGGTGGTTCGACACCCGAACACGATGGCAGATCGCGGTTCTCGGATCCGCGGTGTGCTTCGGGGCCGTCCACGTGCTGCCCGCCATCGCGCTGATCATGGTCTGCATCGGCTCTGCTGCGGCCCTGCTGGTTCGGCTGCACCGATCGTTGATTCCGGGCATCGCACTGCACACGATGAACAACGCCCTTGCTACCGCCGCGGTGGTGGCCACAATCTAGACGGTCGGTCGAACCTTGCCTGCTGCCTCGCGGGCCCGGCTTCGCGCGGTCTCGATATCCGACGCGGTGGACACCGCAACACCCATTCGCCGCCGGACGAAGCTGGCGGGCTTGCCGAACAGCCGAAGGTCGGTTTCGGGAACCGCGAGGGCATCGGCGACGCCTTCGAATGCGATGCCGTCCGCATCGACGCCGCCATAGATGACCGCCGACGCTCCCGGCGAGAGCAGCGTCGTGTCGATCGGCAGCCCCAGAACGGCGCGGGCGTGCAGCTCGAACTCCGAGAACCGTTGCGTACGAAGCGTTACCAGGCCGGTGTCGTGTGGCCGGGGGCTGACCTCGGAGAAGTACACGTTGTCGCCCTGCACGAACAGCTCCACGCCGAACAGACCCCGACCGCCGAGTGCCGTCGTGATTCTCTCGGCCACCTCACGCGCCGACGCGAGAGCGGCGTCGGACATCGGTTGCGGCTGCCAGGATTCGATGTAGTCGCCCGACTCCTGCAGATGGCCGATCGGCTCACAGAACGACGTTCCGTCGGTCGCGCGAACGGTCAGAAGTGTTATCTCGTAATCGAAATCGACGAATCCCTCGACGATGACGCGACCCAGGTCGACTCGACCGCCCTTCAACGCGTAGTCCCAGGCCGTCTCGACGTCGGCTTCGGTTCGTACTACCGACTGCCCCTTACCGGACGAGGACATCACCGGCTTGATGACGGCGGGGAAGCCGATGTGGGACAACGCTTGTCGGACCTCGTCCAACGAATCGGCAAACGCGTACGGCGAGGTGGGCAGACCGAGTTCCTCGGCCGCGAGCCGCCTGATTCCTTCGCGATTCATCGTCAATTGTGTTGCGCGCGCGGTCGGAATGACCACCGAGCGTCCTTTGGCCTCCACCTCGGCGAGCGCATCGGTGGCAATGGCCTCGATCTCCGGGACGACGAAGTCCGGCTGCTGAGCGTCGATCAGGGCCAGCAGCTCTTCGGGGTTGCTCATGTCGATCGTGTACGCGTGATGCGCCACCTGATGGCCCGGGGCGTTGTCGTAACGGTCGACGGCGATCACCTCGACGCCGAGACGCTGGAACGCGATGATGACCTCTTTGCCCAGCTCACCTGCTCCGAGGAGCATGACCCGGGTGGCACCGGGAGTCAGTGGAGTACCGATGCGGACGGGATCTGGGGCAGTCACAGCCTTATTATCCACACCCACATCACTTGGACGCCCTAGTACACGTTAGTCTCCATTCACAATCGCAGCTGACGAGTCGGAACGAGGCAACAAACGTGGCTAACACTGGTGGACCGCTCGCAGGGCTCCGCGTCGTCGAGCTCGCAGGGATCGGGCCCGGCCCGCACGCAGCGCTGCTGCTGGCCGACCTCGGCGCAGACGTCGTCCGCGTCCAGCGCGCCGGACAGGTCTCTCCACACGACCACCAGCTGCGCAGCCGCACCATTGTCGAAGCGAACCTCAAGGATCCCGCCGACATCGAGAAGGTGCTCGGCCTGATCGAACGCGCCGACGTACTGATCGAGGGCTTCCGCCCCGGCGTCACCGAACGACTCGGACTCGGCCCCGACGACGCCCTCGCCCGGAACCCCCGCCTGGTCTACGGCCGCATGACGGGCTGGGGGCAGGAAGGCCCCTGGGCACAGACCGCCGGCCACGACATCAACTACATCTCCGTCACGGGCGTCCTCAACGCCATCGGCCGCGACGGCGAGCGGCCGGTGCCACCGATGAACATGGTCGGTGATTTCGGCGGCGGATCGATGTTCCTCGTCTTCGGCATCATGGCGGCACTGTACGAGCGACAGAATTCGGGACAGGGCCAGGTCGTCGACGCGGCCATGGTCGACGGCACCGCAGCACTGTCGCACATGATCTGGGCCTGGCGAGGCGTCGGAGCATGGAGCGACGACCGCGGCGTCAACCTGCTCGACACGGGCGC
The DNA here is from genome assembly GCF_001426165.1 of Rhodococcus sp. Leaf233. Classification (NCBI taxonomy): domain Bacteria; kingdom Bacillati; phylum Actinomycetota; class Actinomycetes; order Mycobacteriales; family Nocardiaceae; genus Rhodococcus; species Rhodococcus sp. Leaf233. The sequence goes on along the minus strand of NZ_LMRO01000001.1, from coordinate 500,415 downwards.
GCCGTTCTACGACACCTACGAGACGTCCGACGGCAAGTACATGGCGGTCGGGTCCCTCGAACCACAGTTCTACGCTCAGCTCGTGACCGGTCTCGGCCTCGCAGATGCAGACCTGCCGTCACAGATGGACAAGTCGCGCTGGCCCGAATTGCGCGAGAAGTTCACCGCGACATTCCTGACCAAGACCCGCGACGAATGGGCCGCGATCTTCGACGGCACCGACGCCTGCGCCTCCCCCGTCCTCACCTTCGCCGAGGCCCCGAGCCACCCGCACATGAAGGACCGAGACTCGCTCATCGAAATCGGTGGCGTGACGCAGCACCGTCCGGCACCGCGGTTCTCCCGCACCGAAAACGGAGTCCCGACGCCACCGCCCGCCACGGCGACCGACATCGCATCCGTCTGGGCGTAATTCTTGCGCCGAACTCGAAGTTGTGGATGCTTTTCGGCTGATTCTCGTCCATAACTTCGAGCTCGCGGTCAGAACACCAGGGCCGGCTGTTCGGATTCGACGCTCGGTGCCAAGGCTCGGTACGCCGCGGCGGTGGCTGCAACCGCAGCCCGAAGCTCCTGCGGCTCACGGGTGTACGGCAGCCGGAGGTAGCGCTCGAACGCACCCTCGACCCCGAACCGTGGGCCCGCGGCCAACACAGCCCCGAACGCAGGCGCAGTAGCGGCGAGCGCACTCGACACCGGAGCGGGGAGCTGAAGCCACAGCGACATCCCGCCCTCCGAGCGTCGGTACTTCCACTCCGGAACATGTTCGGCCAGAGCATCTTCGAGCACATCTCGACGCTCGCGCAGCTGGGATCGACGGACCTCCAGAGCAGGTTCGGCATCCTGCAGCAGGAACGACGACGCCAGTTGATCGACGATCGAGGTACCGAGGTCGTGTGCTGCTCGCGAGCCGGCGAGCTGCGACACGAGCGATGGATGCGCTCTGATCCATCCGATGCGCAGACCGCCCCAGAACGACTTCGACGCCGACCCGATCGTCACGATGTCCGATCCCGACACCCGCCCGAACGATGCGACCGGTGGCGGCGGTGGCGCGTCGAGCCACAGGTCTACCATGGTTTCGTCGACGATGAGCGTCATTCGGGTGTCTCGGGTGATGCGCGCGAGCTCGGCGCGCCCCTCCGCGTCGAGCACCTGCCCGGTGGGGTTGTGGAAGTCGGGAATCAAGTACGCCACCTTGGCGGCGGTTTGCCTTGCTGCACTGCGGATTCCGTCGAGATCCCAATCCCCTTCGACGGGACGGACCGGCACCGGCACCGGCCGGGCACCGACACGCCTGATGGCCTCGAGTGCATTGGGATACGTCGGGTGATCGATCAGGACGCGATCACCGGGCGCGGTCAACGTACCCAGTAGTAACCGAACCGCCTGCTGCGCACCCGAAGTGACCATGATCTGGTCGGCAGTGGTGGGCAATCCACGCTCGACGAAACGCTGCGCGATGGCCTCCCTCAACACTGCGAGTCCGATGGGCTCCATACCGTGAGTGGGCAGATACGTCGGAAGTGCTTGTAGCGCAGACTCGTACGCTGCCGTCATCGTTCCGTCGGCCGCCGACATGGCCGCATGACTCATGTCCACCACCGGACCCGACGGCGACGTCGACTGAATCAACATTCCGTTCGGTGTCGGCGCGGCAGGCAACGCCACGGTGCTGCGCGATCCTTGTTTGCTGATGAGATAGCCCTCGTCGCGCAGCACCGAATACGACGAGGTGATCGTGGTGCGACTCAGGTCGAGAGCAGCCGACAGATCGCGTTCACTCGGCAACCCGACACCCAACGGGATACGGCCGTCGTGAATGAGCAGTCGAACCCCGTCTGCGAGAGCCCTGTACGTGGGACGGGTGGCCTTGCGCCTGCCGGATCCATCGGCCGACGCGTCGCCGCGCCAGCTTCCGAGATCTCGTGCCAGCGACGTTGCATTGAGCACTCTGGAGGCCATACAGCCCATATTCACCCACTGGCATCGAACTTTCAAGTCCATTGGGCGTTCGACTGGACTGCCTGTAGGCGTCCGGTGGATACTCGACCCATGCCGAGCAGCACCCTCTTCGACACGGCCATCGGGCGATGCGGTCTTGCCTGGAGCGCGGACGGCGTGATGGCCGTGGCACTACCCGAGCCGTCGGACGAGGCGATGCTCGATTACCTGGCCGGCTTCGCCGCTGAACTAGGTCCGGTCGACGCTCTCGCCGAGGACGCGATCGATCGAATCGTGGCGCTCCTCGCCGGGCGCGCCGTGGACATGAGCCCGATCCCGTTGGTGCTCGAGGTGTCGGCGTTCGACGCCTCGGTCTACACCGTGTGCAGCGCGATTCCCCGGGGCGCAACGCTGACGTACGGAGACATCGCGCGTCGACTCGGGGTGCCGGGCGCGGCCCAGGCGGTGGGCGGGGCACTGGGCCGAAATCCGATACCGATCATTGTTCCGTGTCATCGCGTGCTCGGCGCGGGCCGAGAGGTAGGCGGCTTCTCCGCTCCCGGCGGGGCGAATACGAAACAACGAATTCTCGGCATCGAAGGCGTCGCCGGATTCGACGAGCCGACGCTGTTCTGAATTCATCGGCAATCGATAAAGATACTTCTCGACCGAATAAATAGATGAAAAACAGGACTGAAGTTGGCTTTGTCAGCCAGATATGCCGACCGAAGACATCGAGGCGTCGACAACGGAGACCGTCGCGGCGTCGGGACCCGGACTGACATCGGAATCCTCTTCTCTACCGCCGATGGTGAATGCGCCCGTATCCGGCAGCCAGCCGATCGCTCCCCGCTGGAACAGGTTGTACCGCCCGGAACCGGTGGGTGTCGGGCGCTCGTTGCTGATCGGATAGCCAAGTGCGCCATAGGGTCCCCCGTGACCGAGGTACCAATCCAGTATCGGACCATGCACCTCGTGTGCACCACCCTCGGGGAGGGCGAACACCATCGCGTGGGTGAACTCCAACATGCCGCCCCCTTGCGGACCGAGCATGAATTCGCCGGTCTGCGCCCCGATCCACGAGTGTTCGTAAGCAAACCGATCGAATTGGTAGCTGAAAACTTCCAAGCCATTGTAATTTTCAGTCATCGACCGGCCCTCCGTCGCTTTACTTGGCCTCGATTATCCACCCGTTGCGCAAATGCGCACTTCGATTCGGAGATATATGTGGCGTCTCAGCTATTGGAGAAGCGCCAGAATCTCGGCGGGGACCTCATCCGTCGCTTCTGGGTCGACCACCGTTCGGGACCAACTGCCACCCGACGCGTCCAACCGAATCAGCTGATTCGGTCCGAGCAACCACAGCTGATCCCCGGCTGACCAGTTGACGCCATAGCCGTACGCCTCGCTGGAAGTAGCGGGAGCGCTGTACTGAACAGTGCCTGCGGTGTCGACGATCTGCAGCGTCGGAGAGCCGTCGAGATCGACGACACGGGCAGTCGAGGCACCCGATGGGGACGTCGTTGGGGTGGACAGAGGCGCGGGAGACGGCGAGGTGGTCGTGGTGGATGTAGTGGTCGGTGGTAGTGGAAGCGGTGCGGGAACTGTGGTTGTCGTCGTGGTCAGCGGAACTGTCGACGTCGTTGTCGGGGGAACCGTGGTCGTCGTTGTCGGGGGAACAGTCGTTGTCGACGCAACCGGTGGTAGCGATTCTGTGGTGGTCGCCGCCGCTGCCGGCGCGCTTCGAGCTGCAACGCCTGCCGAACCCGCGACTCCACACACCGCGGAGGGCAACAGCACAATGACCGCACTGAAGTCGATCGTGAACGTTGCACTGGGAGCTGACGAGCGTGTCCCGGACACCGCCTGTACGCGAGCCGTATACGTTCCGGTGAGGGGCGCAAGATTGAGAATTGCACCGTTCTCCACGTCGCGGGTGATGTTCCCCGTCGCGGCGGTGGTACTGATCGGGATCACGATGTCCGCTGATCCCGACTTGGTGAGAGTCAGGCGGTAGGTATAGCCGGCACCGGCCGTGGTCCACGACAGCGTGACATACGGCAGCAACCCGATGCCGAGAAGCGACCTCGTTTTGTTGGTGCAGCCGAGGGGACCTGGTGCGGGTATCAGTCCGGTGGTGAAGCTGCCGCTCGTCGCGGTGGCTGTATCTGTGCCTGCAGCGAGGGTCGTCGGGGTGTTCGATGCCGTGATCGCCACAGCACCTACGCATGCGATGGCAAGTATCACCGGCAGGGGCGACCTGCTGTGCCGTCCAGGCGGTGTTTCGGATGCCTCGGACGGCCGGTTGCCTGCGGAGCGCTCCCCGCGCGGTCTCCACGCCAACATCAACAACGCACCCACGGCGATGCCACCCAGGAAAACCGCGATCGGTCCGCTCAGCCACGCGACCGCATAGCCGAGTTTGTCGACGCTGAAGAAGACGCGTCGAGCGTCGGACACGATGTACGACTCGACGTCAGGGTCTGCATTGGCGTCGCCCTTGAGAAACAGCTGAACGCTGCCGGTTCCGACCGCACCGATGTCGACAACGCGGTGTGTGATGCTGCTGCCACCTGCATTGGTGACGTTGACGATGTCACCGATCTGGATATCGTCGGCGGGTGTCTTCTTGCTCAGAGCCAACGCGCCTGTGTCGATCGCGGGCGACATGGATCCGGATCTGAAGATGAGCGGGGTGATCCCGAAGAACACTGCTGCCAAGGCGAAGAGAACGCACACCAAACCCACGAACGCCCCTGCACTGAGAGCGAGTTCACGGAAAATGCGGGCTCTGCTGTTCGGCGCAACCACACTGTCGTCGGCGACCATGTCTACACCGATGTCGCGGTCAGTGTGTAGGTGATGGTGCCCGATTGGACAGCGGACGGCGAGGTGGCCGTCGACGGCATGGTGACCGAAATGCACAGCTGGTCCTGGCCGTTCAACGGCAAAGACCGAGTCAAGTTACCGACCGTCGGTGTGGTCTGCTGGAACAGCTTCGAGGTGCCGAGGCCGGTCACAGTACTCAGCAGCGTGCCCGTGCATACCCCGGCGGACGGCGATCCGGTGTACACCGACGAATTCAGCACGCCGCCCAAAGTCGAGTTGGTCGAGACAACCGAAATCGTGTAAGTGTTCGCCACAGAACCTGTTGCGTTGGTGACCAACAGCCCTGCTGCGACCGTATCGCCTGGGAACATGGCAGTCTTCGTCAACGACGTCGAAAAATCGGTCGGATTGTTGTCCACCGCAGGATTGCCGACCTTGATGTCGAGCTTGCCCGTGGTGAAGGTGCCCGACGTTACCGTTGCCGTATCCGACCATGCAGCAAGAGTTCCCACTGTGCCGAGTCCGAGCACCATACCGATCGACATGATTGCTCGGGCCCGCGCGCTGATCAGCGCAGCACCGATCCGGCGGAGTACCACCGCGAATCCGACTGTGTCGTGATGACGCGCCATCAGGGCTGCGCCCCTTCCTGATCGGGCCCTCGGCTTGCGAAATCCGAGCACGCAGAGCTGGTGCCGTCACTCCACCGAAGAACGAGGTCGATTTCGGCAGAGGAGTTTCGAGTATCGTTTCCGGCCGTATCGGCCATGGTGATCGTTGCGTCGATCCGCTTCTGTTCACCTGCGGATACATCGACCGGTGCGCAGGCTCCGAAGGCTCGGCCGGCAATGGACACGCTCAGCGCGCGGGCAAAAGCCGAATCATCGCTGTCCACGATCACCTGAAGTCGTCCGTCTCTATCGGTCCCGTTGTGAACGTGAAACTCCGACGTCCGGCTGTCGCCCGGCACCCACCGCACATCCTTGTCCACCAGGGGCTCGGCCAGGCTCTGCAGCCACAGCCGACCGTCGGTGCTGTAAGTGACGAATTGAACCGGCCGCGCGGGACCGGCCCCGATCAGCACAATGATTGCAAGGAACGCAGCTCCAGCGGCGCTGACCACAACTGCATTGTTCATCATGGCGCAGCGGGCTCCTTCCGCTTCTTGCGATGATCGACGGCGGCACCGGCGAACATGAACAGTGCGTACCCAGCCAGAACGACCACCACTGCGGCGACGGCGTACTTTCGTTGCTCACCCGTCATCCATCGACTGACGTAGCCCATGAAAGGAACTGCGTACCAAAGCTCTCCGCGGATCTGTTCCGGACGCACCGGAATCTCGTCGGCCACCCCGTTGTTGTCACCGCGGGTTATGAATCGCAGTTCACCGGTGCCGCTTCTCTCGGTGGCAACAATGCGGTGTGTCACCACGTCCGGCTTGCCGGACTCGAGCTGATAGGTGATCACCGAACCGACTCCTAGTTCGGCCGGATCGACGGTCTCGATCACCACCATCGTTCCCGGCGGATAGCTCGGTTTCATCGAACTGGTGAGAATCGTGTACGGCATCGCACCGGAGATACGCGGAATCACAACGGCAGCCAGCAATATCGCCAGCACTGCGAACAGCAACAGGTAGGACGCCGCGCGCTTGATCCACCACCACAGCCCGGCGTGCTCTTGGTCGTCGGTCGCGCCCGTCACGTCGACGACTGCACATTCCTCCGTCACGTCGTCGAGTCGACTCGAGTTGTCCATCGGTCGATGTGTCATCGCGACTGCGCCAGAAACGAGAACTTCACCTGCGAGGACGAACTTTGAGTAGAGCTGTCCAACAGCGTCATTCGAAGGCAGAGAACTTCAGCAAGCCCGACTCCGAGTTGGCGAAAAGCGGGGCTCGCCGGCGCCTGGGCTCCAGTGAATGGACCATTGTAGAGAGCCTCGACAGTGCCCGACGGCACGCCGATGGCCGGGCAGTTCGTCACTGCGGTGACTTTCGACGCGGTGAGGGTGAAGTTCAGCGAACCAGTCTGAGAAGTGCTGTTCAACCTGTATCTCATCGGCACAGTTCCGCTGTTACGCACCGAGAGTGGGGCCTGCGAGTAGCCCCCTGGACCAATGTTGGTAGCTCCCAGGATTGTGGGAAGTTGATACAAGAAGTCGTTCACCTCAGCACCCGACGTTCCAACTTTGATGTCGAGCGTGCCGGACCGAATGGTGCCGCCGCCCAGGGTTTCTCGATCGCGCCACAGCGCGCCCGTCGCCTGCGCCGATCCGAAGATCACCACAAGGACGGACGCGGCTGCCAACGCCCAGTATCGTGCGTGCTTCAAGTCGAACTTCGGCTCAGGTTCGAGACTGCTCGAGCTTCAGAGCAAAGGCTGCGAGGTTGATGGACTGGTTTTGTGCGTCCTGATTCTCAGTGCCCGGGTCGAAGGTGAATCTGACGCTGACCGCGACGTTCTGGTCCGCTGAAGTGATCCGAGTCTTGGCACCGGTGGTCGGCAGCGTCGTACTACCCGAGGTGGCCGTGACAGAGGTGGTGATCTTCGATCGCAGCAACGCGTCGCCGGTGATGGCAGAGGTATCGGCGCTGAGGTCGGCGAGTAGGTTGTTACCGCTGGCCTGAATGGTGAAACTTGCCGTGTACTCGACGATGTCACCAGGCACGATCAGGAACGTAGCAGGGTCGATCACTTTCGGGTTTCCGGCAACATCCGGGGAGACATCTCGCCACTGAGGCGCGGGAGTGGCAACAGGGGCCAGGCTGAGATCACCGGACGTGATGGTCCCTCCGCCCAAGGTCTCCTGATCGCTCCACAGTGCATAGGATCCCAAACCGCCGAGCAGCAGAACCGCCGCCGCGCCCGCCGCTACAGCGCCTTTGGTTGCCTTGTTCATTGTTTCAACTTTCTTCGGTGGCCCTGACGAAGAGGGCGGTTGAGGACCCCAACGGGTCGGTGCCCCTTGTGTCAAAAGGGCTGCGCAACAGGGTGCGTCGATCATTGTTTCTCCTAAACCGGGCGGTCTGTTACCCCTATTGGGATAAAAGTCCGAGAGTTTTCTTATGCCCGATTTTGTGGACCGACTCAATACGGGCAGTTACATCTACAACACGACTGTAAAGATGAAACGTTTCCGGAATCGGCCGAATCGGACTTCACGCCACGTCTGGACAGTGGCCTGAACCCGAAGAGACGTCGGCGGTTCAACGCGAAATCCGACCTGAAGTTTCTTTGTCCCGATCGGCGAATTCAGTGGCTTCGGACCGCAGGAAGACAGCAAAAAGCCCCGAGGCAGTGCGCCTCGGGGCTTTTCGATAACGGGTTCGGCTACCGCAGGATGTCTCGACGGACGATGGTTTCGTCGCGGCCCGGTCCCACACCGATGCACGACATGTACGCGCCCGACAGTTCCTCGAGACGCAGGACGTAGTTCTGCGCGTTGATCGGCAGTTCCTCGAATGTCCGGGCACCGGAGATGTCTTCCCACCAACCGGGCATCTCTTCGTAGATCGGCTTCGCATGGTGGAAACCGGTCTGCGTCATCGGCATTTCGTCGTGACGGACGCCGTCGACGTCGTAGGCGACGCAGATGGGGACGGTATCCAGACTGGACAGCACGTCGAGCTTGGTCAGGAAGTAGTCGGTGATGCCGTTGACGCGGGTGGCGTACCGAGCGATGACCGCGTCGAACCAGCCCGTACGTCGGGCACGACCGGTGGTGACGCCCACCTCGCCGCCCTGCTTGGCCAGGTACTCACCGTGGTTGTCGAACAGCTCGGTCGGGAACGGACCCGAACCGACACGCGTCGTGTAGGCCTTGAGGATGCCGAGGACCGTGGTGATCTTGTTCGGGCCGATGCCGGAGCCGACGGACGCACCGCCTGCCGTCGGGTTCGACGACGTCACGTACGGATAGGTGCCGTGGTCGACGTCGAGCAACGTGCCCTGCGATCCCTCGAGCAGAATCGTGTCGCCGCGCTCGAGCGCTAGGTTGAGCTGCAGGCGCGTATCGGTGATGCGGTGCTTGAAACCTTCGGCCTGCTCGAGCACCTCGTCGACGACCTGCTGTGGGTCCAACGCCCGGCGGTTGTAGATCTTCGAGAGCACCTGGTTCTTGAATTCCAGTGCAGCCTCGACCTTTTGAGTCAGGATCTTCTCATCGAGCACATCCGCCGCACGCACTCCGACGCGGGCGAGCTTGTCCTGGTAGCACGGGCCGATGCCGCGCCCGGTGGTGCCGATCTTCTTGGCTCCGAGGAAGCGCTCGGTGACCTTGTCGATGGCCACGTGGTACGGCATGATCAGGTGCGCATCGGCGCTGAGCAGCAGGTTCGACGTATCGACATCGCGCTTCTCGAGGCCGTCGAGCTCGGTGAGCAGCACACCCGGATCGACGACGACACCGTTACCGATGACGTTCTTGACGCCCGGCGTCAGAATTCCCGACGGGATCAGGTGCAGTGCGAACTTGTCTCCGTTGGGAAGAACGACGGTGTGGCCGGCGTTGTTGCCGCCTTGGTAGCGAACCACCCACTGAAGTCGTTCGCCGAACAGGTCGGTGGCTTTGCCTTTGCCTTCGTCGCCCCACTGGGCGCCGATCAGGACTATCGCCGGCATGTGCTCTCCTACGTTGCTTTCGTGCAAGGACGTGCTGCAGATGTACTCGAGCGAATGCAGCAGTCACCATTCGTCGCAGGCGCGACAGTGGCCGGGGGAACAGTCTAGCCGAGGCGGTGAGCTGGCCCGCATGCCGCTACGGTCGACGCCGAACGAGGGCACTATGGTCGTGACGAGGATTCATCGGAAGATCTAGGAGCGCCGTGACACCGTTCGTTCTGCAGTGCGGCAACCCGCTGCTGCCGATCACGCTGACCGACGTCCCACTGCGCAACGCCGACGCAGTACCGACCGACGACGACTGCAGCGCGATCTTCTCCGACATCGAATCCGCTCCCGAGCCACGCATCATCGTCCTGGGCGACGATGCATCCCTCGCCGCGCTGCTGACGCGCCTGATGCGCACCGAACGGCTGCACGTCGAGGTCGCGTTCGTGCCGGAGAACGCAACCGATGCCGCGCACATCTACAAGCTGGGCACCGGGTCACGTGCCGCCAAGGTCGCCCTGACGGGTACGGCGTCGAGCACACCCCTCATCCGCGACGATGCAGGCAAGGCCGTCGTCGGGAGGGCACTGCTCGGCGGTGCCGACGGAACCGACCTCGAAGGCGAGGCGTACGTCGACGACACCCGGTTGTTCTCCGGCGTCGTGCCCGGAGTCGAGGTGGCTCCCACCCCGGACATGCCCGGCCTCCGCGCACGCGTCGTCGGCCGTCGCCGATTTCTGCCGCGCCGCTGGGTCAGCGGCCGCGCCATGCAACTCGGCTCCCCCGCCGCCGAACTGACGCGCGACGGCATCGCCGGCGGCAAGGCGGTGAAGCGGTCGACCTTCTACCGCCACCATCAGGAGTGGTTGCTGGTCCGATGACCGTTCCGGTGCGGCGAAGTCCCGTACTGCCGAGCCCGATCTTCGTCGCGGTGCTCGCCGTCGCCGGAATCGGTGGCGCCCTTGCCTGGACGGCGGACGACGTCACGTCCGTCGCCGCGCGCATCGGAGTGTTCGTGCTCGTTCTCGCCGGGTGGATCGCGTCGGTCTGCCTGCACGAATTCGGCCACGCCTACACCGCGTTTCGAGCCGGTGATCGCGAAGTCGAGCTCCGCGGCTACCTGACCCTGAACCCGCTGAAGTACACCCACCCGCTGCTGTCCATCGTTCTCCCGGTGGTGTTCATCGCGATCGGTGGGATCGGCCTGCCGGGCGGTGCCGTCTATCTGCGCACCGGGCAGTTCTCGGCGTCGACCCAGCGGCGCATCGCACTGGCCGGCCCGTTCGCCAATGCCGTTCTCGCCGTTGTTCTTCTGACGGTCATCAAGCTGTTCGGTACCGACGGCACCAACGCCGCCTTCTGGTACGGGCTCAGCTTTCTGGCGTTTCTGCAGATCATGGCTACGATCCTCAACCTGATCCCGGTGCCCGGACTCGATGGCTACGCAGCCCTCGAACCCTCGCTCTCACACACCACCCGAGCGTCGCTGAACCAGTTCAAGGGATACGGAATTCTCGTCCTCGTTGCTCTGCTTTTCGTGCCGGCCGTCAACGCCGTCTTCTTCGGAGCGATCTACACCCTGTTCGGATTGTCGGGGGTCCCCGAGTTCTTCGCCGGAAACGGCAACTACCTGATGCGATTCTGGATCTGACAGGTCCAGCGGGAAACACTGCACGGTATCGAACGCGATCGGCGGGATTCCGAATATTCGGGCAGGTTCCGTGCATTCCTGCCCAATACTGTCGGTGGTCGATCGCATAATGTGCGCATGACGACGTGGAACCAATTCTCGGCAGCGGCCCCGACTCTCGCGTCCGCGGTGCGGGCTCGATTCACCGCGCACAAGCACCATGTTCTTGCGACGCTACGAGCAGACGGCTCACCGCGCGTGAGCGGAACCGAGGTGGAGTTCGTGGACACCGGGGTGCTGCGACTCGGATCGATGCTCGGTGCCGCCAAAGCGCGAGATCTTCAGCGCGACGGCCGGTTCGCACTGCACAGCAATCCCGGCCATCACTCGATGGAGGGCGGCGACGCAAAGATCAGCGGAATCGCCGCAGAGATCACCGATCCTGCTGTGCTGCAACCGATATTCGACGCGGCTCCCGGCGAACTCGTGCCGTATCACGTGTTCGATCTCGACATCGGCGAAGTGGTACTGACATCCCTGGTGGACGATCACATGCAGATCGACGTCTGGCGCCCGGGAACCGAGGTACGCACCGTCACCAGGTGAGCTCTTCCTTGCAGGTTCGGCCGTGTGCGGTCGGCTCGACCTGCACGGTGGCGTGGTCGAGTCCGTAGGTAGACAGCAGTGAGCGCGCGCGATCGAGCACCATCGACGACGACCCCTCGCATTCCAGGTGCACGGTGGCCACGTCCATTCCGGTGGTCAGGGTCCACACATGTAGGTCGTGCACTCCCGTCACTCCGGGAAGGGCGCTCAGATCTCCGGTCAGCGCGTCCACGTCGACATCGGCAGGACTCGCCTGAGTGAGGATGCGCAGTGCCGACCCGGCGAGCTTGATCGCACGCGGAACCACCCACAGCGAGATGAGCACGCCGACGACGATGTCGACCCAGGTCCACCCGAACACCAGCATGAGCACACCGCCCACCAACACACCGACGCTGCCGACGGCGTCGGCCAGCACCTCCATGTAGGCACCGCGAACGGCGAGAGAGTCCTTCGCATCGCCGCGGATGAGCATCATGACGACGATGTTCGCGGCAAGACCGGCCGCAGCGGTGAGAATCAACGGAAGACCGGGGATCTCGGGCGCATCGCCGATGCGAGATATCGCCTCGTACATGATGAACGCCGCAACGCCCAGCAGCAGAACAGCATTCGCGATCGCGGTGAGCACCTCGGCACGGTGCCAACCGAATGTCCTTGCCGCTGCGGCACTTCCCTTTCGCGCAAGGACGAGAGCGATCAAGCCCATCGACATCCCGAGTACGTCGGTGAGCATGTGGCCGGCATCGGCCAGCAGACCGAGCGAGCCGATGGCCAGCGCCACGGTCAGTTCGACCACCAGGAACACCACCAGAACGGCCAACGCCACGATCATCTTGCGAACCCGAGATCTGGGCGGTCCCGCGCCGTCGGGCGAATGACCACCCACGCCGTGGCTGTGTCCGTGACCCGCGCCCATGACTCCCCCTCGTGACTGCAACGACTTCAGGCAGTCACCATATGCGTACATACGCATATATGCAACGGTGTGCTCGGGTCACAACTCCGGCGGGACGTGCGGATGCTTGACCGTCGGCGGCAGAGTCGCCAACGCAGAGATGCGCTTGAGCCCGGCGACCTGCAACAGATCGACGATGATCGACCGCAACTGAGCGAGCACCACCGTCGCCGACAACCCGGCGTTCGAGATCAGTTCCGGCTTCGCTCCGGCAGCGACCGACCGCAACACCCGCGCGGCCTCCGCCGCATCCGGTTTCTGCCCCGGATCGGCGAGAATCATTTGACGTAGGACTTCCACCGCATGCGCCAGCTTCTCCACCTCGTCGACCACCCGCGGGTCCAGAATTTCGTCGTCGCGCACCAAGGTCAACGACCGCCGTGCCAGCACCCGAATATTGCGAACAGCGTTGTCGATGGGGTCGGCTGTCGCCGCCAGGGCCGCCAACCGAGTGCGATGATTCCAGTACATCGGAGAAATGCGCGCGATCTCCCGGCCGCCCTTGAGATCGGTCCGCAGAGCATCGATTCCGGACTGCGTCGCCCGAGCCTTGCGCAACGCATCCTCGATGGGCTTCGGGTCGTTGGCCACCAACCCGTCGGCCACTTTCTGCAACACACTCGCCGCAGTCGCCAACACGTTCGCCGCATCCTTACGCGCCCGCCACACCGGATGCGTCGGAATCAACGCCACGATCGCGATGCCCACCAGACCACCGACCAACGCGTCGACCATGCGGTTGGGGCCACCCATGTTGCCGGGCGGAATGAGGGTCGCCACCAGCACCGCGGATGATCCGGCCTGCATCGCGATGATGGGTCCGCCGTCGAGGAACACCGCAGCCGACATCGCCAGCACGACCACCAGCGCAATCTGCCACGGCCCACTGCCGATCAGGGAGATCAACAGATCGCCGACGCCGATGCCGACCGTCACGCCGGCCACCAGCTCGGCCGATCGGCGCAACCGCGCCCCGAGGGACACACCGAGCGAGACGACGGCCGCAATGGGCGCGAAGAACGGACGTTCGTGACCGACGAGGTCCGTAGCGACGAACCACGCGACCCCGGCCGCCAACGCGCACTGCACGATGGGCAACAACGACAACCGCAGCCGCTCGGTGCCCGCCTTCATCCGGGTTCGGCCACGCGCCCGGCTCGCGCGGGCCCGATCAGCCCAGGCCGAGCGCTTCCGCTGCTTTGGGGTCACAGTCTTCGAGGAGGTCGAGGCAGCGGGCGTACTCGTCGTGCTCGCCGATGTCGCGGGCGGCTTTGGCGAGGACTGCGACGCATCGGAGGAATCCGCGGTTGGGCTCATGGCTGTACGGGACCGGCCCGAATCCCTTCCATCCGTTACGACGCAACTGGTCCAGACCTCGGTGATAACCGGTACGCGCATAGGCGTACGCGGTGATGGTGGCACCCGATTCGAGAGCGGCCTCGGCGAGATACGCCCACGCGATCGACGCCGTCGGATGGGCCGCAGCAACCGTCTCGGGAGCCTCGTGATTCAGCAGTGCGGATTCGGCCTCGTCGTCGCCGGGCAACAGCGTTGGTTGAGGTCCGAGCAGATCACCGAAAGAAGTCATGGCGCTCATTGTGCCCCTACGTCACCCAATCGTGTCCGAACACCCCCGGCGGCGCTCACGCTGCGCTGCACACGCGGTCGATAGGCTGCCAGCTGACGAAATTTCGGACTTACAGCTTTCGAGGAATTCGGTGAACGAGGGAGAACGCATGTCGGACGAGAAGAACAATGCGACCCCCGAGGCCGACACGACCAAGATCGACCTGAACAAGAAGAAGCCGGCCGACGAATCGACGGACGCCCCCACCGAGAAGATCGCTGCACCTGAAGCCGATTCGCCGGTAGCTGCGCCTCGAAAAGCCGAGCCCCAGAAGATCACGCCCAAGAAGATCGCGCCCAGAAAGATCGAACCGCAGAAGGCTCGGCCGCAGCAGGTCGGACCACGCCGCGTCGGACCGCCGGCTGCGGAACCGAACAAACCGAGTCACAAGAAGTGGTGGGCGGCTCTGGTGGCCGCGGTAGTCGTGATCGCGGCAGTGGCCGCCGGTGCGTACCTGCTGATCGACCGCACGAGCGTCGAAGACTCCCCGGAAGCGCAGATTCGCACGACGGTCGAGTCGTTCACCAGGGCGCTGGCCGCTGGAGATCTGGCCACGCTGCGCAGCACGTCCTGCGGAGACCTGGCGACGTTCTATCGCGACATCCCGGACACGGAGTTCGCCGACGTGCATCGGGTGTCCGTGGAGCAGGGCAACATCCCGACCGTCGACAGCATCGACGCCATCCAGGTCACCGACGACACCACGGCGATCGCTCAGGTCATCGCCCACACGGACGCCAACCCGAACGATCGCTCGCCGCGCACCTTCGACCTGAGCCTCGACGGCGATCAGTGGAAGGTGTGCAGCTGAGTACCCATGTGAGTGGAACTTCGTAGTGGGCTACGAGGTTCCGCTCACATGGGGCGCAGCCGCTTATCCGGCGCTGACGCTGCGTCCGGCCGACTTCAGGTCGTTGCAGGCCTCGATCACACGGGCCGTCATTCCGGCTTCTGCCTTCTTGAGGTAGCTGCGCGGGTCGTAGGCCTTCTTGTTGCCCACCTCGCCGTCGATCTTGAGCACACCGTCGTAGTTGGAGAAGAAGTGTCCGGCGATCGGGCGGCTGAATGCGTACTGGGTGTCGGTGTCGACGTTCATCTTCACCGTTCCGTACTCGAGCGCCTCTTCGATTTCGCTCTTCGCCGAGCCCGATCCGCCGTGGAAGACGAAGTCGAACGGCTTCGAGCCCGATGCCAGGCCGAGCTTCTCGCTGGCCACACGCTGACCGTCGGCGAGAACGGACGGCTTGAGCTTGACGTTGCCCGGCTTGTAGACGCCGTGCACGTTGCCGAACGTCGCCGCCAGCAGGTAGCGCGAGCCGGCGTCTCCGGCACCGAGTGCCTCGACGGTCTTGAGGAAGTCCTCGTTCGACGTGTACAGCTTGTCGTTGATTTCTGCCTCGACGCCGTCTTCCTCGCCGCCGACGACACCGATTTCGATCTCCAGGATGATCTTCGCGGCCGCAGCGCGGGCCAGCAGATCCTTCGCGATCTCCAGGTTCTCGTCGATCGGCACGGCCGATCCGTCCCACATGTGCGACTGGAACAGCGGGTTCTTGCCGGCGTCGACGCGCTCCTGCGAGATCGCGAGCAGCGGACGCACGTAGGTGTCCAGCTTGTCCTTGGGGCAGTGGTCGGTGTGCAGCGCGATCGTGACGTCGTATTCGGCGGCCACGACGTGGGCGAACTCGGCGAGCGCGACAGCGCCGGTGACCATGCTCTTCACACCCAGGCCGGAGCCGAATTCTGCGCCGCCGGTCGAGAACTGGATGATGCCGTCGCTACCCGCGTCGGCGAAGCCTTTGATGGCGGCGTTGATGGACTCGGAACCCACACAGTTGATTGCCGGGAAGGCGAACTTGTGTTCCTTCGCCCGGCCCAGCATCTCGGCGTAGACCTCGGGAGTTGCGATAGGCACGGCGTCATTCCTCCATTGAAAGTTCGATTGTGTCCTGTGCAGTATGGCAACCTCCGCGCTCGGTGTCGTGCGTACCCGCTCACGTCCCTCTCGGGTGGTTGTCCGTCGAGGGGTGCCGAACAGGCCATCGAGTTCACGGTCGGCCGACACCGACTGTTCAGGAGTTGCCGGTTTCGGCCGGTAGTGTGGGCGCGGTGAGTCTTCTTGCTGCTTCGGAATCGGTGACGACGAATCTGGCCCTGTTGCCCGGTTTCCTCGATCCGGTGAACCTGCTCAATTCCTTCGGTCACTGGGTCCTGATCGGTCTGCTGCTGGTGGTGTTCATCGAGTCCGGCCTGCTGTTCCCGCTGCTGCCCGGCGACTCGTTGCTCTTCACAGCCGGCCTGATCGCGGCGTCGAAGTCCACCGAGATCGAGCCATTCGCGTCCATTTGGACGCTGGTCATCCTGATTCCCATCGCGGCGATCCTCGGCGACCAGGTCGGTTTCCTCATCGGCACCAAGGGCGGTGCTGCCCTTTTCAAGAGCAACGACGCCCGGTTCTTCAAGAAGAAGTACATCGACGAGTCGCACGTCTTCTTCGAGAAGCACGGCCCGATCACGATCATCCTGGCGAGATTCGTACCCATCGTGCGGACGTTCGCGCCGGTCGTCGCCGGTGCGTCGCACATGAAGTACTCGCTGTTCCTGACGTACAACGTCGTCGGCGGCATCCTGTGGGGCGCGGGTGTCACGGTTCTGGGGTACCTGCTCGGACAGATCGCGTTCATCCGCGACCACGTCGACATCATCTTCCTGCTGATCGTCGCCGTGTCCGTACTGCCCATCGTGATCGAGGTCGGCAAGCGCATGATCAAGGCCCGCAAGACTCCACTCGGGGAAGCAGCCGACGCGATCGAAGCCGACGCCCCGGACTCCAAGTCCTGATCGAGAAATTCCGAAAGCGATCGAGCCCGTGTCACTGAGCGCCACAGCATTGACCGCCACCGCACTGCAGACCGTGTCCACCGAGGCCGTCGGCAGTTTCGGACCGCTGCAGTCGGCAGGTCCGCTGGTCGTGTGGGTGATCGTGATGGCATTCGTGTTCATCGAATGCGCGGTGATCATCGGCCTGTTCCTACCCGGTGACTCGATGCTTATCACGGCGGGCATCGTCATGGCGACGCACGCGTCGGGCACCGGCCACATCTGGGCTCTCTCGGTCGGTGCGATGGTTGCGGCGATCGCGGGCAACCAGGTGGGATACATGATCGGCCACCGAACCGGTTCGACGCTGGTGGCCCGCAAGAACGGCAAGTACCTCAACACCAAGAACCTGCACAAGGTCAATCTGCTGCTGGAAAAGCACGGATTCTGGGCGGTTCTCGTCGCGCGTTGGATCCCGTGGGTGCGCACGCTGTGCCCGATGGTCGCCGGGGCGGCGAAGATGGATCACCGTCGCTACACCATCGCCAGCACTCTGGGCGCAATCATCTGGGCACCGGTGCTGCTGCTCGTCGGCTTCTACTTCGGCTCGTTCATCCAACGCATCCCGTGGCTGATGCCCGCGGTGCTGATCAGCATGATCGTGCTGCTGGTCGTCGGAACGGGTCTGGGCATCTGGCAATACCGCAAGGAAATGGCGCGTCCCGAAGAGACGATCGTCGTCGACGAGGTTGTTGAGTAGTAGCCCGGAGCGATTTAAAAACCAGCGGGAGTGCAGCCTGCGGAACGACCTAGAAACCGCGGGAGTGCAGCCTGCGGAACGACCTAGAATCCACCAGCGCAGACGCGGTAGGCCGCTTCCATGAGCATCCAGCCACCGAGTTGGACGGACAGGTCGCGTTCGGGCACCTCGGACGGTCGGACCGTTCCCTCGGCGAAGGTGGCGATGTGCAGGCCCTGCCCCGGGAATCGTGCTTCGCGGGTCCAGTCGGCACCGAACAGTGGGTTGTCCTCCACTTCGAGTCTGTTCTCCCATGCGGCCTCGGCCGAGGCGAGGACGATTGCAGCGGCGACCTCTCGTGCCCGGTCGTCGGCGTCGGTGTCGCCGGGTAGTTCGGTGGCCACCAATGCGAGGTAGCGCGCGAGGATCGGGTTGAACAGGCCCCCGTCTCCCCCGCCGCCGCCGGTGATGACGAGGTTGCGGGTGAGGTGGTTCTCGACGGCGTCGACCAGAGCGTGGACGCGCTGCGCGTGCCTCGGCTCGCCGAGACGGAGTGCGAGTTCGGTTTCCAGGCCGAGTGCGACGCCCTGGCAGTAGCTGTAGATCGCGCGTTCGACCTCGCCGGACTTGCCCGCGTCGACGAGGGCGCGGGTGGAATGCATGCCGTCGAGAATCAGACCGGTGCGCGAGTCACGCAGGGTGCGGTCCATCCAGTCCGACATCTCCTGGGCCCGCCAGAGCCGACCGGTGCGGGCGAGCATGATCGCGGCCGGGCCGTTGGCAGGCGCGTTGTAGAAGTCGGATTTCTTGCGCCACGGGATGCCGCCGCCTTCGGCCGGAGCCCAGGCGTCGAACAGTTCCATCTCGATCTGCTGGATGCCGCTGCGATTTCCGACGAAGTGCTGACGCTGCGCACGTTCGAGGGCCAACCCGAGCCAGGCCATGTCGTCGTAGTAGTTGTTGGTCCAGCCGGTGAGGTTTCGGGTGCGGTGCGCGCGGGTGATCTTCGTCAGGCGTCGTCGACGTTTTGTGGTGAGTTCGCGGTCGGCGGCATCCACTGCGCAGTCGAGCAGGTGTGCCTGCCACCAGTAGTGCCAGCGCAGGAAGGCACGCTCACGCTTGACGGGCGGCCACGCGACGACTCCGAGCGCCGTACCGGGCAGTCCCCACAGCCGACGCATGTGCCGTGCGACGACGGCCCCCTCCGCAGCGTCGGCACGCTGCGACCACAACTCCTGCATACCCGCAATCCTGCCACTACCGTTGCCGAACCGTTACATCCCGTCCTGGTAAGGCCCTGTCTTTACCATGCGGTATCGAGATCGGCGTGGCGACGAATCCACGAGTGCATCGCAATCCCGGCCGCAACACCGGCATTGATGCTGCGTGTCGACCCGAACTGCGCGATCGAGACCGTCATGGACGCGGACTCCCGCGCACTCTCGGAGACGCCGGGACCCTCCTGACCGAACAGCAGCAGGCAGTTGCGCGGCAATTCTGCCGTTTCGATCGGCACCGAGCCCGGGGTGTTGTCGACGGCGACGACGACGAGTCCCTGGTCCTCGGCGAACGCCATCAGCGCCTCCACCGAATCGTGGTGGTGAATGTGTTGGTACCGGTCGGTGACCATCGCGCCGCGACGGTTCCATCGACGCCGCCCGACGATGTGCACCGCCTGCGCGGCGAAGGCGTTGGCCGTGCGCACCACCGTGCCGATGTTCGCGTCGTTCGCGAAGTTCTCGATGGCGACGTGCAGTGAATGACGGCGCGTGTCGATGTCGGCGACTATGGCCTCGCGTCGCCAGTATCGATATGCGTCGACGACATTGCGTCGATCACCGGCGGCGAGCAGTTCGGGGTCCAGTCGCGGGTCGTCGGGCGGCGGCTCGTCGTGGGTGTCCGACCACGGGCCGACGCCGTTCGGGTTCTCACCCCATTCGGTGGGACCGGCTTCGGCCGGTTGGCCGTCGATCTCGTTCTCGCTCAATAGATTTCGTTACTGTCGGGCGCGATCCGGAATCCGTGACCGGTGGCGTCGTTCGCGCACGAGATACCGTTCTCGGCCGAGGTGCAGGTGTAGCCACCCTCGGCGATGGTCGCACCGACAGCCAGCGGCGGATCCATCGACTCGCCACCCGAGGTGTACACCACTCCCCCGGAACACATGAATGCCGCGGGACCGTCGTTGGTCACGCGAATACCGTTGCCCCAGTTGATCATGCAGTCGTCGGGCCGCGGCGGGACCGGGGTGGTCGTGCCTTGACACCCGGCCTCGGTGCGACTCGACAGCGGCACGATGCCGCATTGAAACAGCCCGTCGGGCGAAGTGAAGTAATAGGCCCCGCCGATCGCGGCGTACGTCGTCTGCGGCTCCGCGACCGGTGGGGGTGGTTCGACCGGCGGGGGCGGCGGCGCTTCCGACGTGGTCGTCACCGGCGGCGGAGTCGTGGTCGGTGCGGTCGTCGTGGTGGTCGGCACGGGGGTGGTGGTCGACGACGGAGGCGGCGCTTGCGCAGCCGACTCGCTACTGCAGCCGGTGAGTACGAGCGCCGACCCGATCCCGACCGCGACCGCCCACGCCCGCACCGTTCCGAATCGCACTGTCCCGAATTGTCTTGTCCTGCTCGACCGCACCGTGCTCAGCATGAAGAAAACCCGACCCACCTTTCGACACCTACTGCTCGAAAGACAGACGATACCGGCGCAGCGCCGGCATCGTCCGGTGCGGCGTTCTAGGTGTGGCTCAGACGGCGGTTGACTTCACGGGTGAGCCACGCAGGCGAGAACCGTGAACCGAGCGAGAGCGCCTTGGAGGGCAGCCCGACCGGGAAGTGCACCTTGTGCAACCGGCGCTTCACCGGACGGGTGGCGTCGAAGATCGCGTCGGACACATCTTTGACGGTGAGCTTGATGCCCAACGAGCTCGTGGTGCCCGTCGAGATCTTCTCGGTCATCGCCGTCTGGACGAACAGCGGCCACATGGCCTTGACCGCGATGTCGTACTTGCTCCATTCGAGATCCAACGCCTCGGTGATGCCGCGCACCGCGAACTTGGATGCGCCGTACGTCACCAACTCGGGCTGACCGTAGATGGCCGAGGCCGAGCACAGGTTGACGACCTGCGCGCCCGGGGTGTCCCTGAGGTAGGGGAATGCAGCGTGGGTGCCGTAGACGACGCCGTTGACGTTGATGTCGATCTGGCGGCGATGCACCGAGAGCGGCATGTCTTCGAAGGCCCCTGCAGCGAGGATCCCGGCATTGTTGATCAAGATGTCGAGTCGACCGTCACCCTCGGCAACGAACTCCTTCAACCGGGTTTCCCACTGGTCGGAGTTGGTTACATCCAAAGTACCGGTGAACACCCGACCGCTGAGCGAAGCAGCTTCCTTGCCGAGTGACGCCAAACCGGTCTCGTCGATGTCGTACGCACCGACGAGGTAACCGTTGGCAGCGAACTTGAGTGCCGTTGCACGGCCGATGCCGGCCGCGGCACCTGAGATGAAGACAGTTGGTCGAGTCACATCGATCACCGTACATGTAACCCTACTTACGAGTAACCCCCAATCTCCGATCGATCGAACGCCGTCTCCCGACGGCACAGGAGTACCGAAGTGAACGACTCGAGGATCGTGCGAGCCGTCGTCGTCGTGGCGATCGGCTATTCGATAGTGCTGGCAGTCTGGATCGGCTGGCTCGTGGACAAGACCCCGCCCGGCACGTTGCCGTACCAGTTGGCAGCCCTGGTGGCCGGATTCGGCGCGGCCCTCGGCCTGGCCATGATGATCGCCGGACGCCCCACGCGCGAGCAGAAGGATCTGATCGAACACGGCGTCGAGGGGTGGGCGACGGTGGACGCGATCCGGCGCATCGACGACGACACCGCCGAGCTCGACCTGGAGTTCACCGTGCCGGGCTCGAGCAGCTACTTCGGCAAGATCGTCTACGGCATCCCCCGAGCCGACACCGCACACTTCGAGCCGGGCACGGTCATCGCCGTTCGAGTGGACCCGGCCCATCGAGAGCGTGTTCTGCTGCTTCCCCGTCACGGCGTCGACGAGTAGTGGCCAGGGCGTCGACGAGGAGCATCTGAGCGGCCACGTACGTGGACAGGATCACCGCCTCCGCCGTACGGCGCTGCCGTTCGTCGGTGAGGAACAGTCGTCGGTGGACGATCAGCGCGTCGGACAGCGTGAACAGGATGCCGCCCACGACGAGCCGGCGATCACCTCCACGCGAGACCGACCGCGCAGACAACGTCGACGTCGTCGCGAGCACGCCGCCGTAGGCCGACAGGGTCGGGGCAACCGCCGGTTGGCGTCGAGCCAGCAGGATCGACGCGGCCAGCCAGCCCGCGTATCGCGGAACGGCGTCCAGCAGAACCGGTCGCGCACCACGACGCCACAGCAGAAACGTGTAGCAGCTCTGCATGACTCCGAATGCCGTGGCACCGAGTTCGAGCGCCGAGTCGTCGTCCGGGTCGATCAACAGCACGTCGCCGATGGTGGCTGCGACCAGCCCCGTCGCCAGCACCCGGTCGTGTACCGGATCGAGGGCGGTGGCCAATGCAGGAACGATCAGCGGCTTGGCGATCTTCTGCAGCCGTGCCGAGCCCGTCCACGCCCCGAGCACTGTCACCGCACCTGCTACCGACGCGGCAACGCGGGCACATCCCACCCGATCGATGTTCACTTCCGACCTTTCCGGGGCGAATCCGTCATAACGACCGTCACATGTGACCCTGACCCCTATCGCTTGATACTCGCAGTGAGCGTGGGCATCGTGGACAGGTCGGTCGGATCATTTTCGAAAGCACTGGGGACCATCATGCGCCGCAAACTCACCGGGCACACTCGCATCGCAGGTGACGAGGTCGCCGGCTACCCCAATCCGCTTCTCCGCGCCTGCGACCTTCGCCAGGCACAGATCAAGCGCTGGGTCGTCACCCTGTTGATCGTCATGGCGCCGTTCTCGCTGTGGATCGGCACCGGTGCCTACTCCGAGCAGCAGCAACGACTCGATGAGCAGCGCACGTCGATTCACCAGGTGACGGCCACCACGACCGATGTCGCAACCGTGGCACCGACTGCCGCGACCAGCTTCGACTCCACCAACGGTGCCGCCGTGACGGCCGTTCCCTCGCAGTGGGTCTACCGAGGCGTCGAGCACACCGGCCGCGTCAGCGTCGACACCGGGTCGCCGGTCGGTACGACCGCTCAGATCTGGGTGAACGACGCCGGCGAGCTGAGCCTGCGGCCACTGACCTCGTCGGATGTCGTCGCTGCCGCGATCTTCAGTGCTGTCGGAAGTTGGATCCTGGCGGCCACTGCGCTGATCGGCTTCTACTACGTCATGCGCTTCCGTTACGACGGGCGCCGAAACGCCGAGTGGGATCGCGAGATCGCCGATCTACTGAGTCGACACTGACCGCTCTCTTCCCCCGAGCTCACCCCACCCGATTTCAACGGCCGGCGAGCCTCGCGTTGCGATAGATAGTTAGTGTATGTAACAATAAACCGGTGAGCCATTCCCACGACGACCTCAAAGATCTGGTCTCGGAGCTGGTCACCAGTTCGTCACGCTTCGTTCGCTTGGCTGCCCGATTCGGCAGCGAAGAATGGCCCAGAGCGTGGATGCGGGCACTGTCGCTGCTCGAGGAGTATCAGCCCCTGCGCATCAGCACCTTCGCCGAGTTGGACCGATGCTCGCAGCCCTCGGCCACGGCACTGCTCGCGAAGTTGGGCAAGAACGGCCTGGTGACCAAGACGTCCGACCCCGACGACTCGAGGGCCGTGCTCGTCGAGATGACCGAGGCCGGCCATCGGTGGCTCGCCGCGAGTCGCCGTCACATCGTCGACGGACTCGTCCCGTACCTGTCCGACCGAGACCCGGAACAAATCCAGAAATTGACCGACGGCCTGAGCGAGCTTCGCAGCATCCTCGAACCCGTCGATCGCGAAAAGAGAGGAACTCTTTCGTGACCACCAGCACCTCCCCCGACAGCCTGCTGAAGCAACCGCGCGCAGTGTGGGCCGTCGCGTTCGCCAGCGTCATCGCCTTCATGGGCATCGGTCTCGTCGACCCGATCCTCAAGCCGATCGGCGAACAACTGCACGCCTCGCCGTCTCAGGTGTCGCTGCTGTTCACCAGCTACATGCTCGTCACCGGCGTCGCGATGCTCATCACCGGCGTCGTGTCCAGCCGATTCGGACCCAAACGCACGCTACTGGCCGGCCTGGCCGTCATCGTGGTCTTCGCCGCCCTCGCCGGCATGTCCGGTTCCGTCGGCGAGATCATCGGATTCCGCGCCGGCTGGGGACTGGGCAATGCCCTGTTCATCGCCACGGCACTCTCGACCATCGTCGGTGCAGCATCCGGCGGCGTCGCTCGCGCGATCATCCTCTACGAGGCCGCACTGGGCATCGGAATCGCGACCGGCCCGCTGGTCGGCGGCCTACTCGGCGGATTCAGCTGGCGCGGACCGTTCTTCGGCGTCGCGGTACTGATGGCCATCGCGTTCATCCTGCTGATCGTCATGCTCCCGGACACCCCCAAGCCCGCGCACACCACGTCGATCCTCGACCCGTTCCGGGCACTGCGACACCGCGGACTGCTGACCGTCGGCATCACCGCACTGCTCTACAACTACGGCTTCTTCACCCTGCTGGCGTACACCCCGTTCCCCCTGGACATGGGCACCTACTCGATCGGTTTCATCTTCTTCGGCTGGGGCCTCTGCCTGGCCGTGGCATCGGTGTTCATCGCACCGAGACTGCAGCGGGCCTACGGAACGCTGAACATGATGATGCTCTCGCTCCTGCTCTTCGCCGTCGACCTCGGCGTCATGGCGATGTTCACCGAGAACAAGACCGTCCTGATCGTCGGAACCGTCGTGGCCGGCCTGTTCCTGGGCGTCAACAACACTCTGATCACCGAGACCGTCATGATCTCGGCACCGGTGGAGCGCTCGACCGCGTCGGCGGCCTACAGTTTCGTCCGCTTCACCGGCGGTGCCGCCGCTCCCTACCTGGCCGGCAAGCTCGGTGAATCCAACATGCACGTCCCGTTCTGGGTCGGCGCGGCCTGCACGGCCCTGGCCATCGTCGTCCTGGCGACCGGCCGAAAAGTCCTCTCCCACGTGGACGAACACGAGCCGGCACCACACAGCATCGACGAAGCCCGCGCGGTGACAGTAGGCGACTGAGCCTTCCGATCAACCGCTGGATCCGACGGCCGAGAGCATCACTCTCGGCCGTCGGCGTGTATCAATGGCCTCATTCGTCACATCCGTCTCATCAGTAACACTTTGGTAACCAATACCTCAGTAAAGGACTTTTCGGTTCGATGTACCGTCCGGTTGGTTTACGGTCACGTCATCACGGTTGTTCGTGTGACTCACCAACAACACTCGTTCCGCGTGGGAGGACGGGTGCGCGCAGCTCACTGCTGCCACTGACCGAAGGGCCACAATCTCCATGTCGCAGAAGTCGATCGCCAGGTCCAAGAAGGCGCGCCTCGCCGCAGCCGGGGCCGCCATGGCACTGTCCCTGTCCATCGCCGCACCGGGAATCGCCAGTGCTCAGGAGCCCAGTACGCCGGAAAGCTCCGAGGTTCAAGCACCGGCGGGCGAAGAATCCGAAGGCGTCGAACCCGCCGCTCCCACAGGCCAACAGGGTGCCGCAGTAGAAGGATCGGGCACCGCAACAGCCGAAGGACAGATCGACGCTCCTGTCCCGGCCGTCACGTCCGAGGACGCAGCCGCGGCCGCCGCAGCCGCAGTCCCGACACCCGAAGCCCCCTCCGCCGTTCGTCCACTGCCGCAGATCACCGGCGGCGTCGTGTTCAACGAAGACGGCACGGCCACAGTCAATCTCGACGTCATTCCGCAGTTGTCCGACGCCGAGAAGAAGGCGATCGCCGACGCCGAGGCCGCCAGCAAGGAAGCCGCAGCCGCATCGGCTGCCGCCCAGGTACGACTCGAGACGGCCAAGGCAGCCGAGGCCACCGCGAGCACCGACGCCACCAAGGCAGAAGTTGCTGCTGCCGAGGCAGACGTCAAGGCCAAGGCCGCCGTCACGGCCGCCTCGAACGCCAAGGTCGAGAGCGCAGCAGCGAGCGCAGCGGTCACCGCAGCGAAGAACACCGCTGCCGAACTGAAGACCAAGGCCGACGAAACCAAGGCCGCCGCCGACAGCGCTGCAACAGTCGCAGCCGAGGCAGAGGCGAAGGCGAAAGAGCTCGAAGCCGCAGCCGTCTCGGGCGACCCCGAGGCCACCGCCGCAGCCGAGGCGGCTCGCGCAGACGCCGACGCGAAGGCCGAACTCGCCGCCACCGCCAAGGTCGAAGCCGACGCATCGAACAAGGCGCTCGCGGATTCCGTTACCGCTGTTCAGGATTCGTTCAAGAACTTCAACCTCACCAAGGTGACCGCTGCAGTTCGCGCTGCCGCTGCCACTGCCGCGAAGTCGCTGGCACTGAACATCGAGGCTCAGACCGCTGCCGCAGTGGCTGCAGTGGCCGAGCAGAACGCGAAGAACCTCGAAGCCGCAGCCGAGGCCGCCGCAGGTGAAGACACTGCATCCGAGAAAGCCGCAGCCGACGCCCGCACTGCAGCCGACGCAGCAAAGGCCGATGCCGACGCCAAGGCCGAGGCGGCAACCGCTGCCCAGGCTGCACTCGATTCCGCGCCGTCGGACGCCGATGTCGCCGAGTTGCAGGCCAAGGCCGACGCAGCCGCAGCGGCACTGGTGACGGCGAATACGGCCGTCGAGACGGCGAACGCCGACCTGCAGGCCAAGACCGACGCAGCCGCGACCGCCAAGACCAAGGCCACGGAGGCAGCAGCCACGCTGAAGACGGCTCAGGACGCCGCAACGGCCGCCAAGACCGAAGCCGACGCCAAGGCGAAGGCCGAGGCCGATCTCAAGGCCGAGGCAGCCGAATTGGCAGCCAGCGGACCGAAGTTCGAGTGGACCATCAACCTCGGCAACACCGTGAAGGAAGACGTACCCGTCACCGAGGTCGACGAGAACACCGTCGTCGTCGACAAGACCGGAGTCTCGCTCGTCGGCGTCAAGAACGAGGACGGATCCTTCACCGTCGCGGACTACTTCACCACCGACGACAACGGCGTCGTCAGCGTGGCCGGAGAGCTCCCGCCGGTCGATCTGGCACTCGGCGATTCCTCGAACGAGGCGTCGGGCGCTTCGGACAGCTCGTCGAACACCCCGGTGATCCTGGCCGGTGTCGGCGTGGTCGTCGTCGCAGCTGCCGGTGGCGCGTTCTACCTGCGTCGCCGCAGCTCCACCGATGCCACCTCGTAACACCCGCTGGCTGTGGACGGCGATCCTGACGTTCGTTCTTCTCGTATCAGGTTGTGCGAGTGACGAAGTCGGGATCGCCGCACCCGATCGTTCGCCGGTGCAGTCACAGATCTCGGGGGCTGCACCGACGGGCGATGTCGCCCCCTCTCGACCGGAGTACATCGAGCTGCGCTCGGCGGACGGGTCGACCTATCTGAGCAGTCCCATTCATCCGGACCCCCTCTATCGCGGCGGGGAAAGCGGGCAGGTGCTGAACCCGGTGGACGAACTACCGGCCTGGTGGGCCGAGAGTGGCATGCCGGGCACCTCGACCGAGCAGACGGTAGTTGTTGCCGGACACAACTATTCGAAGCGGGACGCCCCGTTCAAGGCATTGCGGGTGGTAACCCCTGGCGACACCGTTGTGCTGCGTACCTCGAGCGGCACCTTGGAATACGCAGTCGAAACCGTAGGACCCCTGCCGAAGGGATCACTGTTGGCAGACAACGAACTGCGCAAATCGGTACCCGGTCGATTGATCCTGGCCAACTGCGACGTCCAAGGCGGCGAGCCTACCGACGACAACTTCGTCGTCGTCGCGCAGTTGATTCGCTGAAACAGGCTTGTAGACAATCACTGTCGCGGCCGGGCCCCCGGTCCGGCCGCGACAGTGGCTACAGACCGAGGTCTGCCAAGCCCAGCAGTGATCGGTATTCCAGCCCTTCGGCGGCGATGACCTCGTCCGCACCCGTCGCCCGATCCACGACAGTGGCGACCCCGACCACCGTCGCGCCCGCGTCGCGCAGGGCTCGAACTGCGGTCAGGGGCGAATTGCCGGTCGTCGTCGTATCTTCCACCACCAGAACACGTTTGCCGACGATGTCCGGTCCCTCGATCTGACGCTGCATGCCATGCGCCTTCGCCGCCTTGCGCACCACGAACGCGTCGATCGGACGACCCTCGGCATGCATGATGGACATCGCCACCGGGTCTGCGCCCATGGTCAAACCGCCGACCGACGCGAAATCCCAGTCGGCGACGAGTTCGCGCATCAGCGAACCGATCAATGCACCTGCGCGATGATGGAGGGTCGCCCGACGCAGATCCACGTAGTAGTCGGCTTCCTTGCCCGAGGACAACGTCACCTTCCCGTGCACGACGGCGAGCTCTTTCACCAGATCGGCCAGTTCCTGCCTGTCCGAATTCGCAGCGCTGTCAGCCATGTTCGGGTTCCTCTCGTCGTGCCATGAGGCGGTCGGGTCGGTACGAACTTACCCACCGAGATTCTCGACCACCCGCACCCGGGTACTGGGCGCAGCGCTCCCCTACGCGGCGACCTCGGCGGCGCGGTGCTCGTTCAGGGACTCCTTGGTTTCGACGAACGGTTCGGGCGCGGTCACCGATCGAGCCTTCGCGACCAGCGACGAGGGGAACGATCCGACGGCCTCGGACAGCTGATACGCCGTGTCGTTGTACACCCGCACCGCGCCGGCAATCCGCTTCTCGGTGACCGTCAGGTCGCCGGCCGGCCCCTGGAACGCCCAGTTGCCGACGACACTGCGGCGCGCTTCGGCGTCGTCGAGAACCGCATGGAAGGCGGCGGACAGAGCGTTCTCGGCTGCAGCCTGCGCCTGCAGGCCCAGTCCGCGATCACGGACTGCCTTGGACCACGAACGCGCTCCGGCGAGCTGACGCAGCAGGTCGCCCGACAGGTCCGCCGACTCGGCCGCAGTCAGAAACGGTTGCAGTTGCTCGTATCGACGCTCGAGCTCGATGTCGACGAGCCGTGCGCTCTGCTCGGCCAGACCGCGGTACCGCGCGAGGCGGCGCACCACACTCAGGACGTAACCGAGAACGACGAGTACCAGCACGAGGACCACAACGCCCGAGAAAACCGTCACGAGGTACGAATTTAACGGTGCCCAGCCGCCGAGGCCGGTAGGCACGCCCGAGAATGATCAGGGTTGGTTGCGTCGCCGATCCGCATCGAACGGAATCGGACGGGACACGGGCGGACGCGGCACCGGTCGCACCGGATTCACCGATCGCGTGGCCTGCGGTCCGCTCTGATCCGGCCTCGGTGGACTCGGCCGTCGAGTCGCCTCCTGCGGACGAGAATCGGCAGCAGGACTTCTCGTCTCCACACCGCGAGGCTCGACACTGCGCGGCTCCACACCGCGCGGCGGGACGTTCCCGGACTGCTGGTTGCGGGGCGGCCCGACGCGCGGTTCCTGCACCAACGGTCGACCCGGATCGCTTCGATCACGAACGGACTCGCCGCCGCCCGGACGCGAGCCGTACACGGCGCTACCGCGGACCGGCGGCAGAACGTGAAGCATCCCCGACAGTCGCGCCACCGCATCGATCGCGGCATCCCAATCGCGCCCCGAGCTGGTCAGGGGCATCGATCCGAGAGTCCAGTCCTGTTCACTCCACAACAGCTGCAGATTCTCGGGAATCGACTCGGTGAACGCCGCCATCCGCTGGTCACAGACACGACGAGCGATGTCGACGTCGGTGGCGAACACGACTCGCGGTCCGATGGACCCGAGCAGTTGCATGTCCTCGTCGCGCGGAGGTGGCGTCGAGCGGGGTCTCAGGTCGATATCGACATCGGAGCCGACGGAACGCTGCACGGCCACGATGGTGCCCGTCTCCTCGACGTCGAAGAGTACGAACTCCTCACCACGCCGAACTCCGGTGACGACACCGAGAGCCACATCGAACTCGGGCTTGGACAGCGCGGCGCGCGAGAACTGGGTGACCAGCTCCCGGTCGTGGGGTCGGTACTCGTACCCCTGGGCCTTGGCCCACATCTGCCGAACCCGACCGGATCTATCTCGCTTGGATCGGTCGATGTAGAGCAGCGCTGCTGCGCCCACGAGTGCAATTACCGCCAGGCCGAACCACATTGCCGTCATCGCGAACCACCTTAATCGACTTCCACCTCGCGCCCGTCCACGGCCGCCGACTCCTGTGAACGGTCATAGGAGCCGCACGGAGAGCTGCGGGTCATTCCGCAGGCTCCACTCCCGCCTTACCCCCCGAGCTTGGGGGTCTCGATGATGACGTTCGCACGGATGATTCCGTCCTCGACGGCCTCGCCCTGCACCACGACGAAAGCACCGACGGCCAACGACGCGAGATCGCGACCGGACAACGAGATTATCTGGGTCTGCGGTGTGGTTTGCACTGTGACCGGAGCGCCGTCGAGGCCGTCGAGCGTAAGAGTCGAACCGTCGTTGGCGTTGATCGTTCCCACCGACGAGCCGAGCTGGCCGAGGATCTCGGGAATGCCGCCCGGGATGAGCTCGGGTGTGGTTGTCGCACCCGATTCCGTGGGCCGCGGCGTGGTCGTGGGCGCGCTGGACGGCGAGGGCCGGATGGAGGTGGACGGTGCCGCGGCGGTGGTGCCCGGTTCGTCGCGCCCGCCGCTCAGAAACGCAATCCCGAACGAGACGACGATGACGAGCACAACGAGCCCGATCAGCGCCAGAACCCACGGACGGGGCCCCTTACTGCCGGAATCGACGCTGTTCGGCTCCTGCGGCGGCGGCGCACCCCCGAACTGCTGGGTGCCCCCGAACTGCTGTGGTTGTCCGAACTGCTGGGTGTGACCGTACTGCTGGGTGTGACCGTATTGCTGGGTGTCGTATCCCGGGGCCTGTCCGTAGGCCTGGTTCGCGGCCGCCTGCTGCGCCGGGTCGAAGGGCGGGAACGCCTGCGTCGGCTGGTAGCCCGGTGGGTACGCCTGCGGGCTCGGATTGTCATAGGCCTGGGTCGGATACGCCTCCGTCGGCTGAGCGCCCGGATACTGCTGGGCATCCGGATACTGCTGGGCGTCCGGGTACTGCTGGGCACCTGGGTGCCCGTAGTCCTGGGTCGGCTGGGATGACTCCGGCTGCTGCGCCGCGTCCTGATCGCGATCTCGAGGTGCTCGCGGGTCGTCCGGATCTGTCATTCCACGAGGGTACCCACGCCGAGAACGTCGACAGTGGCTACCGACAGCAGGCCCGCACGAGGTCTCGTGCGGGCCTGCTCCGGCTGGTTGCCGGCTCGGGCGTTAGCCCAGGATGAGCCGTTCGCCGTCGGGGCTGACGTTGACGGGCACCACGTCGCCGTCGTGCACGTCGCCGGCGAGGAGGAGCTTCGCCAGCTGGTCGCCGATTGCCTGCTGAATCAGTCGGCGAAGCGGTCGAGCACCGTACAGCGGGTCGTAACCGCGTACGGCCAGCCACATCTTGGCCGGCGACGACACGTCGAGAGTCAGTCGACGAGCTGCCAGACGGTTCGCGAGGAAGCCGAGCTGGATGTCGACGATCGACTCGAGCTGGTCCTCCGACAGTGCGTCGAACACGACGACGTCGTCGAGCCGGTTGACGAACTCGGGCTTGAACGAGCGCCGCACCGCGTCCATCACTTCGTCCTTGGTACCGCCGGCACCGAGGTTCGAGGTGAGGATCAGGATCGTGTTGCGGAAGTCGACCGTGCGGCCCTGACCGTCGGTGAGCCTGCCCTCGTCGAGCACGGCCAGCAGGATGTCGAACACATCCGGGTGAGCCTTCTCCACCTCGTCGAAGAGCACCACCGTGTACGGACGCCTGCGTACCGCCTCGGTCAGCTGCCCGCCGGCCTCGTAGCCGACGTAGCCCGGAGGGGCACCGACGAGCCTGGCGACGGCGTGCTTCTCGCTGTACTCACTCATGTCGATGCGCACCATCGCGCGTTCGTCGTCGAAGAGGAACTCCGCCAACGCTTTCGCGAGCTCGGTCTTACCGACGCCGGTGGGTCCGAGGAACAGGAACGAGCCCGTCGGACGGTTCGGGTCGGCCACCCCGGCGCGGGCCCGTCGGACGGCGTCGGACACCGCTTGCACTGCATCTTTCTGTCCGACGACTCGCTTGCCGAGTTCGTCTTCCATCCGCAGCAGTTTGGCGGTCTCGCCTTCCAGCATTCGGCCGGCCGGAATTCCGGTCCACGCCGCCACCACGTCGGCGACGTCGTCCGGGCCTACCTCCTCCTTGAGCATCACGTCGCCCTGCGCAGGTGAGTCCTCGGTCTTGGCCGCGAGCTCCTTCTCCAGGGTCGGGATCCGGCCGTACCGCAGTTCGGCGGCCTTGCCGAGATCACCGTCGCGTTCGGCACGATCGGATTCTCCGCGCAGGTTCTCGAGTTCTTCCTTCAGCGCCCGCACCGAGTCGATGGCGTTCTTCTCGTTCTGCCACCGCGTGCTGAGCTCGGCCAGCTTCTCCCGCAGGTCGGCGAGTTCCTGACGCAGTTTGTCCAGCCGGGCCTTCGATGCGTCGTCGGTCTCCTTGGCCAGGGCCATCTCCTCGATCTCGAGGCGACGGACGGCTCGCTCCACCTCGTCGATTTCGACGGGACGCGAGTCGATCTCCATGCGCAGACGCGATGCAGCCTCGTCGACGAGGTCGATCGCCTTGTCCGGCAGGAACCGGGCCGTGATGTACCGGTCGCTGAGGGTCGCGGCGGCCACCAGGGCGGAGTC
The DNA here is from genome assembly GCF_001426165.1 of Rhodococcus sp. Leaf233. Classification (NCBI taxonomy): domain Bacteria; kingdom Bacillati; phylum Actinomycetota; class Actinomycetes; order Mycobacteriales; family Nocardiaceae; genus Rhodococcus; species Rhodococcus sp. Leaf233. Next base: position 467,844 of record NZ_LMRO01000001.1, on the reverse strand, counting down.
CGTGATGCGGACGCCGTGGTGCACCTCGTAGCGTTCCTTGAGTCCGCGCAGGATGCCGACGGTGTCTTCGACCGACGGCTCCCCGACGTAGACCTGCTGGAAGCGGCGTTCGAGGGCGGCGTCCTTCTCGATGTACTTGCGGTACTCCTCGAGGGTGGTCGCGCCGACGAGTCGGAGCTCGCCGCGAGCAAGCATCGGCTTGATCATGTTGCCCGCGTCCATCGCCGAGTCGCCGGTGGCTCCTGCGCCCACGATGGTGTGCAGCTCGTCGATGAACGTGATGACCTGACCGGCGGAGTTCTTGATGTCGTCGAGCACGGCCTTGAGCCGCTCCTCGAACTCACCGCGGAACTTCGCGCCGGCGACCATCGAACCGAGATCGAGGGATACGACGGTCTTGCCTCGCAGGCTTTCGGGTACGTCGCCGGCGATGACGCGTTGTGCGAGTCCTTCGACGATGGCGGTCTTGCCGACACCGGGTTCACCGATCAGAACGGGGTTGTTCTTGGTTCGCCGGGACAGCACCTGGACGACACGCCTGATTTCGGTGTCGCGGCCGATGACGGGATCGAGCTTGCCTTCTCGGGCGAGCGCCGTCAGGTCGGTGCTGTACTTCTCCAGCGCCTGGTAGGTGTTCTCCGGATCCGCGCTGGTGACGCGGGCACTGCCGCGGACCGCCTGGAACGCGTCGCGCAGCTCGTTGGCTCCGGCACCATGGCCGGAGAGGAGCTTGGCGACGTCGTCGTTTCCGGTCGCGAGACCCACCATGAGGTGTTCGGTGGAAACGAACTCGTCGTCCAGTTCGGTGGCCAGGTGCTGCGCTGCGGTGATCGCGGCGAGGGTTTCACGGCCGAGTTGCGGAGTGGTGGTCGAACCGGATGCCGAGGGCAGGCGGTCGACGAGGTTCTGCGCTTCTCGACGCACCGTTGCGGGGTCGACGCCGACGGCCTTCAGCAGTGGTGTGGCGATGCCGTCGGTCTGATCGAGCAACGCCACCAACAAATGTGCCGGACGAATATCCGGGTTACCGGCCGCGGATGCGGCCTGCAGTGCAGCGGAAAGTGCTGCCTGCGACTTCGTGGTGGGAGTGAAACTGTCCACCGGTCACCTTCTTTCCAGTGTGGGGTTCGAGCGTGTCGCTGGGTACAACCATAGACAAGTTGAGTCTGTTCCGCTCAACCTTAGTTTTTCTCGTGCGCGTTTTGCGTACCTGGAGGGGCGCAAGACGCGCACGAGGGCGCAGCCCTGATGCGCGAAAGTCTCGATCGGTCTACTTTGGTGACGGTCGAAGGTGTCAATCGGTGGGGGTGGAGGTTGCTCGACGCACGCACGGTCTCCCTGGTCCGCACCGGATTCAAGTCGGTAGCGGCTGCACCGAACGGTCCCGAACAGCTGTCCCGGTCGTTCTACGCTCACCTTTTCGCCGAGTATCCCGACTTCCGTTCCCTGTTCCCGGCATCGATGGACGCATTGCGCGAGCATTTCGTCCTGGCACTGGGGTACATCTTCGACAATCTGGACGACGCCGACCGCGTCGAGCCGTTCCTCGAACAGCTGGGCCGGGACCACCGCAAGCACGGAATTTCCGGGGCACATTTCCGGGCGGGGAGTTCGGCGCTGATCAGCGCCTTCCGGAGCTTCGCCGGCACCGAGATGTGGACCGACGAGGTCGAGACCGCCTGGCGAGACGCCCTCACCGTGGTGAGCAACGCGATGGCCGCCGCCGCCGACAACGACGAGCTGCCCCCGTACTGGAGCGCGACGGTCGTCGAACATCACCGCCTGCTCGACGACCTGGCCGTGGTGCGACTGAAGACCGACGGGGAGATTCCGTACTTCCCCGGCCAGTACGTCAGTGTGCAGATTCCGCAGCGGCCCAAACTGTGGCGCTACCTGTCCCCTGCCATTCCCAGCAACCCCTACGGCGAGATCGAGTTCCATGTTCGACGCGTATCCGGGGGCTGGGTATCACCGGCGATGGTCACCGAAACGACTGTCGGCGACCGTTGGCTGATCAGCCCGCCGCTGGGCGGCATGCACGTCGATCGCACGATCGGCGAGGACGTGCTGATGATCGCCGGGGGCACCGGTTTGGCACCGTTGCGCGCGCAGGTGATGGAGATGGCCCAGCGCAGCACCAATCCGCGGGTGCATCTGTTCGTCAGTGGGACGTATCCGTGCGACCTCTACGACCTCGACACACTGTGGCAGCTGTCGTTGTCGAATCCGTGGCTGACGGTGGTGCCGGTGACCGAGGAGCTCGAGGATCCGTGGTGGCATTCGGGTCCGACGCGCGAACTCCCGTGGGGCATGCATCATCGGCTGCACGGCCCGGTGGGCAAGGTGGTGACCCGGTTCGGCTCGTGGGCCGATCGGCAGATTCAGATCTGTGGATCGCCGTCGATGGTGCGCACCACGCTGTATGCACTGCGCAAGGTCGGTACGCCGATGGAGCACATTCAGCACGATCCGTTCTGACTGCGCTACAACACTTTTCAGCCGGAGATCGACCGCGGCGGGAGGTCCTCGACGATGCCACCGACGACCAACCGCGGTGTCCAGCTCTCGGTGACGAGCCTGCCGTCTCCGGTGATGATCGCCTCGGGATCGGGGTCGACGAGAATGGGGTATCCGGTGTCGGACGTAGCTCCGACATTCTGCACCAACAGGCCGTTCTCGATGGTGTAGTACACGTGCACCGGGTGCAGGTCGGAGTCGAAAGCCCAAGGGCGGCCGATGAATATCACCGCGTCGCCCGTGTCGTCGAACACCGATACGGAGCCGTCTCGCTCGAGCCGCAACTCCCACCACGCAGGCATGGATGCGGTGAACTCGAATCGATGCGGAGCCTGGGCCTCGAGCAGGTGAATCATCAACAACGCACCCTCGCGTGGGTCTCGTTGCGGCACAACCACTTCGAACGATCCACACTCGTAGAATCTGGATCCGAACGGTCCCGGTACGCCTACGCCGAGCTCGTCGGCGATGGCCAATTCCAGGCGGATCGAACCGGATCCGTTCTCGGCCCGCAAGGTGATGCCCTCGGAAGGATGGGGCATCGGGGACTCGTCGCGGGGCGCGTAGGACAACACCGCTCGCAGCAGCGGCTCGGCGACCTCGGCGTCACCGTCTCGGGAATCGAACGTGCGTCGTCGTCGTCGATCGGTCATCGTCACCCCCTTTGCCTGACTCGACCAGTTTGCCACCCTCGACCCCGATCGCGCGTCCGATTCTGCGGAAAACCATCCATTCGATGCAGTGGTCTGCTAGCGCGCGTCAGGCCCCGGCAGCCGCCTTGGCGGCAATCCGCGCCTGCACTTCCGGACGCCTGAGCGGAGGCACCGTCGGAGGTGGCTGCCGCCGGTCCGGCAGGGCGTCGAGCAGCCGATGCGTCGTGGCCGTCACCTCGGCGACTGCCGTCTCGAACGCGTCGCGGGTGGCGTCGGACGTCTTCTGCACTCCGCTGATCTTGCGGACGTACTGACGCGCCGCAGCCTCGATCTCGTCGTCGGTGGCGTGTGGTTCCAAGCCCCGCAGGGTGGTGATGTTTCGGCACATTCCCCGACGATAGACCCGCAGGTCACACCTCGAGAAGACCTGCGATCGCCTTCAGGCACAGCTCGCGAACCTGTTCCCTCTTCAGAGTCCTGCGCTCCACCCAGTCGTGACAGACCGCGCGGACGAATGCCACCCACCCTCGGAGCGCGGCCCGGATCATCTCGTCGTCGTGGAACTCGTCCGGCAGCGCGTCGAGAATGCGTTGCTGCTGGATGTCGAACTCGCGCGTGAGGATGTCGTTGATGCGGTCGTCTCCGAGCAGCGCGCCTCGATTGACCGCTCGGACGCCGTGCGCATGCTCGTCGGTGTAGGCGATGTAGGCGTCGAGTCCGGCGGCTATCTGCTCGAGGACCGGCAACGACGGGTCCGGGGCGGTGACGGCGAGGTTGCGCTCGGATTCGGTGCGCACGATCTCGACGAAGAACTCCCGTTTGGACGGGAAGTAGTGGTACATCAGACCCCGCGAGACCCCGGCCAGGTCTGCCACTTCCTCGATCCACACGTCCTCGTAGGGACGTTCGGCGAACAGGGTCGACCCGATCTCGACCAGCTGCGCACGCCGCTGCTCCGGTGTCATGCGTTTTCGAGGTGTGGTCATGGGGTTTCGAACCTTACTTGACACGAGTTCAACGGTGAGTACGGTCACTATTTGACACCGGTTCAACGAGTCGGTTCGGGGACTGAGGAGCGGCCATGTCGACGGGATTTGCACTACGAGACGGCGTACTACCGCATCCGCCGTATCGATTGCCGATACTGGGCGACGTCATCGGCGTCGACCCGCGCTCGCCGATCCAGGATTCGACCGCTCTGGCCGCCCGGCTCGGACCGATGTTCGAGCGCCACATTCTCGGCAAACGCTTCGTCTTCGCCTCGGGTGCAGACGTAGTCGGCGATCTGTGCGACGAACACCGCTTCGAGAAGTTCCTGCCGCCGGGCGTCGAACGCCTACGCGACATCGGTGCCGACGGCCTGTTCACCGCCTACAACCACGAGCCCAATTGGCAACGGGCCCACGATCTGCTGCGGCCGGCGTTCACCGCCGGAGCCATGCGGGGCTACCACGACATCATGGTGAACGTCGCGGACGATCTGATCGAGCACTGGACCGCACGTTCACGCGACGCGTCGACGACCGACGTGTCCTCGGACATGACGAAGCTGACACTCGAGACCATCGGACGCACCGGATTCAGCTACAGCTTCGGCTCGTTCACCCGCGCCGAACCACACCCGTTCGTGTCCGCGATGGTCGGCGCACTGACGTACAACCAACGGCGGGCGTTGGTATCGATCCCGGCGTTCGCCGCGCCGCTGTTCGCCCGATCGGACCGCCGATACGAGCAGAACAAGAAGTACCTGGCCGAGGTACTCACCGACGTCGTACGTACTCGTCGACAGTCCGACGGGGACTTCACCGACCTACTGCAGATCATGATGGACGCGGCGCGCGAGGCCGACAACCCGAATGCATTGAGCGAAGCCAACATCGGCCACCAGATTCTGACGTTCTTGATCGCCGGGCACGAGACCACCTCTGGTGCATTGTCTTTCGCGCTGTACTTCCTGGCCACCCACCCCGAGGTCTTCGAACGTGCCCGGGCCGAGGTGGACGAGATCTGGGGCACCGACAAACCGGAGTTCGGCCAGGTCCCCAAACTCCGGTACGTTCGCCGAGTCCTGGACGAATCACTGCGTCTGTGGCCGACGGTTCCCGCGTTCGGACGCGGCGCACGAGCCGACACCGTCATCGGCGACGGCTACCCCATGGCGGCAGGAGACTGGGCGATCGTGCTCGCGACGGCCCTGCATCGAGATCCGGTGTGGGGCGATCGGCCGGAGAAATTCGACCCCGACAACTTTCTGCCCGCCCGTATCAAAGCTCGGCCGGCGCACGTGTACAAGCCCTTCGGGACGGGCGAAAGAGCGTGCATCGGAAGGCAATTCGCCATCCATGAGGCCGTACTGGTACTCGGAACCGTCCTGCAACGCTTCGATCTGCAGGCCGACCCGTCGTATCGACTGAAGGTCACGGAGCGGCTGACCATGATGCCCGAGGGCTTTCGGGTGCAGCCGACAGTGCGCACGTAGTCAGTCCGGCAGCAGCGGTACCGATACCCCCGGGTCTCGTCCGAGCAGTACCCCGCGCGTCAGCGACGTCGACCCGAACTTCTTGTGCACCCCGTCCAACGCACGGTCGAGTGCCGACGCCTCGGGTGGTCTGCGTACCGAGGGGGCGTCGAACTGCAGTTCCAGTTGCTCGGCTCCGCCCCTGTCGATGCTCGAGACCGTCACCCCGACCAGAGTGATGCCCTTCTCCGCGACCAGCGGAGCCGCCTCGTGCAGCAGCTCGAGTGCGGCATCGAGGATGTCCCGGGTGTCGGCGGTGGCGCGATCGAGGGTGTGCGATCGGGTGGCCCGGGTGAAATCGGCAAACCGCAAGCGCAACATCACGGTTCGGCCGGTCCGCTGCGCGCCCCGCATTCGGTGCGTGACGCGATCGACGAGGCCGATCAACGACGCCTCCACCTCGGCCGCGTCGTGCCGCCCGCGGCCCAGGGCCCGCTGGGCACCGATGGAACTGCGCGACTTTCCGGGCTGCACGCGGCGCGGATCTCGTCCCATGGCCAGTGCGTACAGGTGCGCTCCTGCGCCCTTTCCCAACACCGAGGCCAGCGATCTCTCGCCGTAGGCCGCGATGTCTCCCACGGTTCTGATGTCGAGTACGTGCAGCTTTTCGGCGGTGACCTTGCCGACGCCCCACAGCCTTTCGATGTTCAGCGGGTGCAGGAACTCGAGTTCACCACCGGGTGGCACCAACAGCAGCCCGTCGGGTTTGGCGAACGCACTGGCCACCTTCGCCAGGAACTTGGTGGTGGCAATCCCGACGGTGATCGGGAGCCCTACCTGTTCGGCGACGTCGCGGCGCAGTTGCTGCCCGATGTCGAGTGCGCTGCCCGCTATCTTGCGCAGGCCTCCGACGTCGAGAAAGGCCTCGTCGATGGAAATTCCCTCGACGAGCGGCGTCGTGTCGTGAAAGACGTCGAACACGTCCTTGCTCGCCTGGGAGTACGCCTCCATACGCGGCGGCACCACGATCGCCTGCGGACAGACCGCCCGCGCCTGCCCACCGCTCATCGCGGTGCGTACCCCGAAGGCCTTGGCCTCGTAGCTGGCCGCGAGTACCACTCCCCCGCCGACGATCACCGGTTTTCCCCGCAGCCGCGGATCGTCTCGCTGCTCCACCGAGGCATAGAAGGAGTCGAGATCGGCATGCATGATGCTCGCTTCCCCGCTCTTCGCCTTTTCGGCGCTCGACTCCACGTTTTCATGCTCCCACGAGGCACCGACATCCCCGTTACCTGCATCGAGCCCGAAAAACACCCCGAGAAAGTGACCCAGGTCACCTGATGTGCCATTGTTGAGTCGTCGGATCACGCGAACGGCTGGAGACAACTGTGACGGCCTGGTGGCGGTGGTACGGAGCACTCGGCGTACTCGGCTGCATCGCCTACTTCGCGGTGCCCGACTCCGTCTGGTCGCAATCGATCTTCGTCGTGGTCGGGGCGTCCGCCGTCGCCGCCACGATCGTGGGAACCAGGCTGAACCGTCCGCGCAACCGAACCGCCTGGTGGAGCATCGCCGCGGGCACCGCGGTGTGGGTGCTCGGCGACATCGTCTACGAGTGGCTTCACGCCGGCGGAGGCGTCGTGCCCTATCCGTCGCTCGCCGACGCGCTCTACCTCGTCGGCTACCCGATCTACGGTTTCGGACTGTTCCTGCTGGTCCGGCACAAGTGGCGGGCGAGCGAACGCGGCCACATCGCCAACAGCGCTATCGTGATGGTCGCATTCGCACTGCTCACCTGGGTTTTTGCGGTCCAACCATCGCTGGACGGGGACGGTATCTCCGGCGTTGCCGGGCTGGTCGACGTCGCCTATCCCGCGATGGACATCTTTCTGCTCGGGTTGCTCGCCCACTTCGTCGGCTCTCGTCAGTGGCGGGCACTGTCCTACCGACTGCTCACCGCGGCGGTGGTCCTGCTCGTCGTCACCGACACCGCCAACAACTTCTCCATCGTGTCCGATTCCTCGGCCGACCGCTCGCTGCTCGACGCGGGGTGGACGCTGTCCTACGTGCTCATCGGCGTCGCCGCACTCCACCCGTCGATGCGGAGAATCACCAGCCCCACCATCGAATCCGACGCCCACCTGATGGCGTCGTTCACCACACCGTCCGTCGTCGTGCTGACCGCCGCCACGCTCACCGCCCCCGCCGTGATGGTCGTCGAAGTCGTGCGCGAGAAGCCGATCGCACAATGGGGATGGGCGGTCATGCTGTGCGCGGGCATTCTGGTGGTCCTGGTGATCCTGCGCATCACCGACCTGCTGCGGCTGCTGCACACCCAGACCGTTCAGCTCCGCGCCGTCGCCGACACCGACCACCTCACCGGGCTGGCCAATCTGCGCGCCCTCGAACACCGGATCTACGGCAACGCCGGTGAATCGACATTGCTGACGGTCGACATCGACCGCTTCACCGAAATCAACGACACGTTCGGACGGGGCCTCGGAGATCAGGTGCTGGCCGCCGTCGCCACCCGTCTGCGCACGGTGGGCGATGACGCGATCCTGTTGGCACGCTTGGCCGGTGACGAATTCGCGCTGTGCGGTGAGTCGGATTCGATGGATCCCGCGGCCCTCGCCCGCGACATACTGGAACAATTCTCGACGCCGTTCGAGGTGGGCAACATGTCGTTGCTCATCGAAGCGAGCGTGGGGGTAGCGACGAACGCCCCGGCGCGCGTCGCCGAGGACGACGCCACACCCGACCGTCTGGTGCAACGCGCCGACCTCGCCGTGCAGGCCGCGAAGACCGTGCAATCGCGCGTCGCGTACTACGACCGGTCCATGGACCGGGACAAGAGCGAGCAGTTGATCATGCTGGGCGAGCTCACCGCCGCCCTCGCGTCGGATCAACTGAGACTGCGCTATCAGCCCCAGGTCGACCTGGACTCGATGACCGTGGTGGGGGTCGAAGCCCTGCTGCGTTGGCACCACCCGAGCGGAGACATTCTCTCTCCCAGCGCATTTCTGCCCACGGCCGAGCACACCGGACTGATCCGCCCACTGACCCGCTACGTCCTCGAGCAAGCCCTGGCGGAACGACAGCGATGGGCGGCATCGGGCCTGCACCTGCGCATGGCCGTCAACATCTCCACCCGAAACCTGTTCGACGACAGCCTGATCTTCCACGTGTCCCGGGTCCTGTCCGAGTTCGATTGTCCTGCTGAGCAGTTGACCTTGGAGGTGACCGAGAGCTCCGCGATGACCGACCCCGCCGGTGCCACCGAGGTGCTGGCCGGTCTGCACGCCATGGGAGTGCAGGTCGCCATCGACGATTACGGCACGGGCTACAGTTCTCTGGCCTACATCGAGCGCCTCCCGGTCCAGGAACTCAAGATAGATCGAACGTTCGTCAGCGGAATGTCGCACAACGCCACTCACGCCGCCATCGTTCGCTCGACCATCGAACTGGCGCGCACACTGGGGCTGTCGGTGACCGCAGAAGGCGTGGAGGACGAAAGGACGGTATCGGTGTTGCGTGAGCTGCGATGCGGACGGGCGCAGGGCTTCCATCTGGGCCGCCCCACCCCCGGCGAGCACCTGCCCGCCCTCGTCTACGAACTGAACGAGAACCTGAAAACTGTTATCGGAGAACGGATATCATGACCGAAGCCACACTGTCGGTATACGCGGCCATTCGATCTCGCCGCGACGTGCGAGCCGAGTTCGACGGAACCGTCGTCGACGACGACACCTTGCGCCGCATCCTCGGCGCAGCGCATCAGGCACCGAGCGTCGGTAACACCCAGCCCTGGGATTTCGTGGTGGTCCGCAAACCCGACACGTTGAGCGCCTTCGCCGCACACGTCGCCGACTGCCGACAGGACTTCGCGGACAAGCTCGACTCCGAGCGCCGACAGACGTTCGATCCCATCCGTATCGAAGGGATCGAGACCAGCGGCACCGGAGTGGTGGTCACGTACGACCCGAACCGGGGAGGCCCGCACGTCCTCGGTCGCGACACCGTCGACGACACCGGATTGTTCTCGGCAGTACTGGCCATCGAAAACCTCTGGCTCGCAGCGATAGCCGAGAACGTCGGGGTCGGCTGGGTGTCGTTCTACGACGAGGCGTACCTCACCGAACTGCTCGACATCCCCGCCCCGGTGCGTCCGATCGCATGGTTGTGTGTGGGCCCGGTCGAGTCGTTCCAGGAGGTACCGGATCTCGAGCGATTCGGCTGGCGCACGGGGCGTCCACTGGACGATGCCCTGCACTTCGAGCAGTACCGCCGATCGTGAAAACCGCTCTCACCGCGGCGACGGTCACGTGCCTCCTGCTCGTGGGGTGCTCTCCTGCCCCTGACGAATCCCCCTCGCCGGCAACCACTCCGGCAACAACTCCGGCAGCCGAACCGGCCCAGGCACCCGATTCTGCCGATCCCGTCGGAACTGTCGTTCCGCTCCCCGGGGCTCCCGAGGGCATCGTCGTGGGGACGTCGGGCATCGCCGCCGCCGGAGTACGCGAGCCCGACGGCGTGGTGCTGTTCGACGCGGCGACGGGTGCCGTCCGGCAGATGGTCCAGACGACGGGCGCACCCCGGCACCTGTCGCTGGCAGGTCTCGACGGCCCGGTCCTGGCCCCGCTCGAAGGCAGTGACGAACTACTCGAAGTGGCGCTGAACGACGGCGCGATCCTGTCCACGGCCACGGGTGTCGGACGCCAACCGCACGACGCGGTGCTCACCTCCGGCGGCACGATCGTGGCTACCAACGAGATGGGCGGCGGGGTGATCTTCCTGCGCGAGGGATCGGTCTTGTCGGAGCTACCGCCGGGCCCGGTCCAGCCCGGTGGCGCTGCCGCTCTCGGCCCGTACGCCGCCGTCGCAGACGTGCAGGGCAACGGTGTGTGGGTCTACGACGGCGCGACCCAGCGGGAGGTGGCGCAGGCCCCGATCGGCGTCAAGCTGACCCACGCCGTGACGGTGAACGAGACAACAGCCGGGTTCGCCGACACCGACGGCGGAACCGTTCTTCTCGCTTCGGTCGACGCCGCGGGGAGTATTCGCCAGACCGCGTCGGTCGAGGCCCCGGGAAATCCGTACGGACTTGCCGTCGACCGCGACCGGGCAATGTTGTTCGTGACGTTGACCGCGTCGAATCTGCTGCGCGTGGTCGATGTTTCGGACGTCTCCGCACCGCGAATCCTGGGCGACGTCCCGACCGTGACACAGGCCAATTCCGTTGCCGTGGACCCGCGCACCGGGGACGTGCTGGTGACCGGTAGCGACCCCGGCGCAACGAGTTCGATTCAGATCATCCCCCGCGCCGAGCTACCCGCGGGGTGAGTGATCACCAGCCGTAGGAGCCCGGGATGCCCTTGAACGGGCCGACCACGTCGTCGGTGATCCAGCCCTCGTAGAAACCGCCTTCTTGCGGCCGGACCGCCTCGCCGTCGATTTCGCAGTCGAGTCGGCTGGGTGAGAACGCGAGGTAGCCGGCGATCTCGGCGAACCGCGGTGTCGGGTTCTCGTAGCTCCACCCCGCGGCCGGGGCGACGGCATCTCCGCCGTGCACGTCCCAGTACGTCGCCGCGCCCTTCCATTCGCAGTGCGTCGAACGGGCCTCGGACGGCGTCAACGCACCCGGAACCACGTCTGCGGGCGAGATGTACCAGGTGGGCGGATGGCTGGTTTCGAGCACTCGGTACGCAGCGGTGGTGCGCGCGACCACCTCGCCGCCGAGCCGGACGACCAGCGAACGGTTGGAGGACTCGAGCTTCGGTGGACGGGGGTAATCCCACACCGACTCCTGACCAGGCTTCGGCTTCTCGGGAACTACGGATCTCGGCAGATTCTGGCTCATCACTCGATGGTGCCACCGGATGTCACGGAGCGTCGACGGGATAGAGATCGTCCACCCGTTCCTCGTCGAGAATCCAGCGGTCGACGTCGTCGAGAGGTTCGACCGTACGCACGGAGGTGACCGGAATATCGCGCGCCGGCACCTCGCGACGAACGTCCTCGACGGGTGCGGCCGGTACCGGGGTGGATGACACAGCAGACGCGGGCTCAGCCAGTTCCGGTCTCGGTTCGATCCCGGTCTGCAGCGGCACCACGTCGGCGGCCACGGTGTCGTCGTCTGCCTGCGTGAGGCTTCGGGCGTCGTCCGGGATCTCTGGATTGTTCGGCAGTTCGGCCGGTACTCGGACGAGGATGCCGAGTCCGTGGGTCGCGGCCAACAGACTGACCGGGGCGACCGTCGCAATGGCCGCCGACAGCGCCGGATGCAGTGTTCCGGCGTCGGAAATGAAGGCGTGCATGGCATTTGCGCCGATACTGACCAGAGCTGCCGTGATCAACACGCCCCAGAAGAAGCGTCGACCACTGCGTTGTTCCTCGAATTGGGCGAGTGCGATGACGGAGATCGTAGCCTGCAGGATGGTGCCGTCGACGATCACCGGCCACAGCCACGACAGTGATCGCGGGACGCCCGCCATCGTGGCGAGATCCCACAGTGCGGCGAAACTCAACACGAACGACGCGATTCCGATGACGGTGGTGATGACGACCGCACTGACGAGCGTCGCACGCAGGACCTTGTTCATGGGTCGTCATGAAACACGAGCCCACCGACAGGTTCGGCGACGAGCACGCTGGTGGCCCCGAATCCAGTGCGCAGATCACGTCCGGCACCGTGTGCTGCACTCCACCCCGATACTTCCGATCACGGCTCGGACGAGTGAACGCTCGATGATAACGAGGCAATCCGCTTCCAGACTGCGCCTCCGTCGCCCCACCTTTTCCACATTCGGACCATGTATCCAGCTGGAAGCAAAACCATTATGGCCACCAAGGAGCACAACGCCAGGGATGGACCCCTGCGACTGAGCGTGCGAGAGCGTCGAGCAACGCAATGGAGATACTGCCCTAGTGCGCGATCCGCCACCGATATTGTGAGATCAGTAGATCGGAGTACCGCGGAATCGGAAGTCATACAACATCGAGAAGCTGGTTGATCTCCGCGACGCGTTCATTCAGCGCATCACCCTCACTCCGCACACGAAGTACCACGGCAATCGTGTCTCTCAATGTCACTGAAACTGAGGGCTTTTGGTCCCTGAAATCGATCGAGACGGCAATTGGCAAGTTACGCCGCCCGAGAGCTAGCGATGTTCCCAACATTCGGTAAATGGCTATGTTGCCGGCGTTGATCCGGGCTGACGTCTCGCTTACACGCGTCACTTTCCCGTCCAGAGGCTCCAGCGCAGCAATGATGCGATCTATCGAGGTGCCTTGTGGTATCCGCGACCCGACCTTGATCGGGGCAGGAATTTGCGATGAATTGATCAGTGGTGCTGCCATCTCGCATCCTCTCGCTTGTACACCCCGCCGCCAACACATCGGCCGTTGCCATTGCCCACCACGCAACCGGTTTCGTGGAGTGGAAGAGCGAAGCCGCCGGCGACGGAAGCGGGCGTTTGCGGTTGCGGCTGAATAGGTTCAGCCGAGGCTCATTGCACTCCCGCCATGGCCAGTGCGGGAACGGCAACCCCGATGAATACTCCCCCGATAGCTCGTCTGACCTGCATGTTTACTCCTCGAGAAACATGAGTTGTTTCGTGCTTCTGGACGCTTCGAACATAAAACGGCATATACGTCCGAGACAAGGGTTTGAGCCAAAATAGTTCGCCAAGGTATCGAAGATTTGAAACCTGAAGCACACCCCATGCCGCTCAACTCCCGTTTCGGCTTCGACTCGAGCGGCGTTGTGCTCGACCTCATCGAGGACCGAGAATGAAAGGCTGATCGGCGGGAAAGAGTGGAAAGGTATCGCCAATGACTATGACCAGTGCCCCGTGGCGTCATCCCCAGCCCCAGCTGTCACGACTTCGCCTGGACGCAATTCCCGCGGAGATGCTGCATGCCTTGGCAACGGGACAGTCGATTCCCGCATCACACCACCGTGTTTCGCCCTATCTCGCCGGGGTCGAATGCCGCAGCCTGTGGCGGAGGAGAAGCGAGCAGATCATCGACATCCCCGGTGATGCATCGTGGATCACGCGGCTGATGGTCGACCCGAACGTCGCCATGCCAGTCGGCGTGGCCGGCTTCCACGGAGCTCCCGACGAGACGGGGATGGTGGAGATCGGGTACCGAGTCGATCCTGAGTTTCGTCGACGAGGCCATGCCCGACGTTCGGTAGAAACCCTTCTCGCCGTTGCACGGCAACACAAGAACGTGCGTACTGTTCGCGCCACCGTCAGCCCGAACAACACGCCCTCGCTGGCCCTCATCGAGAGCTTCGCGTTCATCGAAGTGGGTGAGCAATGGGATGACGAGGACGGCCTCGAGATCGTCTACGAAGTCTCCGCAGCACCGGCACAGCAGGATCAAGCGGTACGAACGGCTCCGCGGTAGAAGTCTGCGCGATCGTGTGCAGACATTCCGCCCCACACGCCGTACGGCTCGTTCGCTTCGAGTGCGTGCTGACGGCATTGCTCGAGCACCGGGCACCGGCCGCAGACCTGCTTGGCGGTCTTTTCCCGCGTGGCGCGGGCACGGCCTCGCTCCCCCTCGGGATGGAAGAACACGGACGAGTCGAGACCACGACACAGACCGTCGAGTTGCCAGTCCCAGACATCTGCATTGGGAACGGGAAGTTGGACCGGCCTGGCGGGTGCGCCTCGCACCATGAGCTGTCTCCTCACTGAAAAGTGAACAAGCTCACCTTCTCGCATTCGTCGTACTTTTACAAGTCCTTTCGGTCATTCGTAGTACTTAAAATCAAGCGCGCTTGCTTGGAATATGCACTTACCGGACACTCCGCCCCGGACCTCTGCGCTGTTTCGGCCCCCGGGTGTGGATCAATGTCCCATTGCCGCACTCTGACCGACTGAATCCCGCATTGATCCGAACCCGGGTGGGGAGCGAGAGGACCAAGGCAGGCAGCACTCAGTGGCTTTCGGACATTCCTGCGCGTTTTTCGAGTTCGACGAGGACGTGTTCGGCGATCTTGGTCGGCGGCGGGCCGATGTCGACGACGATGGCGTTCTCGTCGTCGCCGAGGGGTTCCAGTGTCGAGATCTGGGTGTCGAGCAGCGAGGACGGCATGAAGTGGTCCATCCGTGCATTCAGACGCCCGCTGATTCGGTCCTTGGTTCCGGCCAGATGCACGAAGATCACCGGTGCCCCGTCCCTGGCCCCTGCGCTCAGTACGTCCCGATACGACCGTTTGAGTGCCGAGCACGTCACGATTCCCGATCGTCCCGTGCTGGTGTGGTCGGTGATCCACTCGGCGATGATGTCGAGCCACGGCCATCGGTCCTCGTCGGTCAGGGGCTGACCCGACGCCATCTTCGCGACGTTGGCGTCCGGGTGCAGGTCGTCGCCCTCTTGGAGGTCCCATTTCAAGGCTCCGGCGAGGATGCCTGCCACGGTTGATTTGCCCGATCCGGATACCCCCATCACCACGAGAACCGGATGGTGCGCTCTGCCTGTCTTCTCTGCTGCCATGCCTCGATACTGCTCCATCCGGTGCATCGGGATCGGACAGACGCGAGAAACCGGGCAACCCGTGGGACGATCGATCGGACATGACCGAGACCAACGATTTTCGCCAACTCCACGATTCGGTGCTCGACGAGCTCGGGCGCGACATAGTGAGTGGCGCGATCCCGAGTGGCACCCGAATCTCGGCCGACGACGTCGCCGTGCGGTTCGCCGTATCGCGAACCGTGGTGCGCGAAGTCGTTCGTGTTCTCGAGTCGCTGGGCCTGCTCACCGTTCGGCGACGCGTCGGCATCACGGTGCTGGGTTCGCAGAACTGGAACTCCCTCGACCCGGTGGTCATCCGCTGGCAACTGGCCGGGCCTGCCCGCGCCGAGCAGCTGCTGCTGCTCAGCGAACTGCGGTCGGGTATCGAACCTTTGGCAGCCAAACTCGCTGCCCACCGAGCCACCCCCGAGCACTGCGGGGCGCTCACCGCTGCCGTCATCGGAATGTCGTCGACGTCGCGGTCCGCGGACTCGGAGGCCTACCTCGAACACGACTGCAACTTTCACCGCACACTGCTGGAGGCGTCGGGCAATCCCATGTTGCGGTCGATGTCGGACATCGTCGTCGAGGTACTCGCCGGACGCACCCGCCATGCCTTGATGTCGCGGCAAGCAGACCCCGAGGCCATTCGCTTGCACGGAGTGGTCGCGTCCTCCATCCAGTCCGGTGACGCCGACGCCGCCCAGCGAGCGATGTTGGCCATCGTCACCAAGTCCGCGAGGTCGATGTCGGCTGCTTCCGGTGTGACGCCGTCGCCCGGTCTGGTTCCCGACCAGCAGTGATGCACCGGGCGCACGAAGCCAGGTACGCCGAGACGAGGTTCATCGCCTAGATTCGACGCGTGACTGCTCTCGAATTGCCGCTCGAACTTCGCCGCGCACTCGTCGGAGTCGCTCGGACTCCGCGCTTGCTCGTCGCGTCCGATTACGACGGAACCATGGCTCCGATCGTCTCCGACCCGCAGAAGGCCTTTCCGCACCCCGAGTCCGTCAGCGCCATGCGCGGGCTCGCCTCCCTCGCCGGCACCAACGCTGCGGTCATCTCCGGCCGCGCTCTTCGCGATCTCGCGATCCTCTCGCGATTGCCGTCCGAGGTGCAGCTCGTGGGCAGCCACGGCAGCGAGTTCGACGCCGGGTTCGTCAACGCCATCGACGACGACGCCAAGAAGCTCCTCACCGTCATCACCGGCGAGCTCCAAGCCATCGCCGACGCCCATCCGGGCGTGAGTATCGAAACCAAGCCGGCCAGCGTCGCACTGCACGTGCGCAACGCCGAGCCCGCCGCGGGCGAGGAAGCCCTGGCCGCCGTGCGTTCCGGTGCTGCCGCACGCGACGGCGTCCAGGTGACCGAAGGCAAGTCCGTCATCGAGCTGGCCGTCATCATCACCGACAAGGGCGTCGCCCTCGATATCCTCAGACATCAGGAAGCCTCCACTGCCGCAGTCTTTTTCGGCGACGACGTCACCGACGAGAAGGCATTCGGCCACCTGCACGGACCCGACATCGGGGTCAAGATCGGACCGGGCGATACTCTCGCCGAATTCCGTATCGACAGCACCGAGCACGTGGCACTGGCACTGGCGTTCCTGCTCGAGGAGCGTCGGCAATGGCTTTCCGGAGCGGACGCCCCACGCATCGAACGACTGACGATGTTGGCCAGCCCCAACGCCGTCGCGCTGCTCACTCCCGATGCCGACGTCACCTGGCTCTGTCACCCCGAGCCCGATTCGGCAGCGGTGTTCGCGCACCTGCTCGGCGGCGATCAGGCCGGACACTTCAGCATCGGACCCGTCCGCGCATCGCTTCCGTTGAGCCAGCAGTACGTGGACGGCACGATGACCGTGCAGACCAAGTGGGCCAGCCTGCAGGTCACCGACTACCTGCCGCACGACATCGGCCAGGGCCAGACCGCGCTGACCCGCGTCATCACCGGTAAGGCACCGGCCATCGTCACGTTCGCGCCGCGTCCGGAGTTCGGAAAGGCTTGGGCGTCACTGGAACCCGACGTCGACGGACTGCGCATCCTCGGCACCGCGGACCCGATGGTCCTGCGCAGCCCCGGTGTCACCTGGAACATCGTCTCCGACGGATCCCAGCAATCGGCCCACGCCGAGGTCGACCCGTCGAACGGGCCGATCGTTCTCGAATTACGGCTCGGCACAGACGATCTGAGCGAGCACCCGTGGCCCGAGGTCGAACGGCGTCGAGCATCGGAGTCGTACTGGAAGGACTGGGCCGACGGCCTGAATCTGCCGCCGCTCAAGCGCGACCTGATGAAGCGATCGGCCCTGACGCTGCGCGGCCTCGTGCACGCCGAGTCCGGTTCGATCATGGCCGCCGCCACCACGTCACTGCCCGAAGACATTGGTGGAGTGCGCAACTGGGATTACCGATACTGCTGGCTGCGCGACGCAGCATTGACCGCGACCGCACTGGTCGACGTCGGATCGACAGCCGAGGCCGAGAACTACCTGTCGTGGATCCACGGGGTACTCGAATCGGTGTCGGGACCCGAACGCCTGCACCCGCTCTACACCATCTGGGGCCTGGGCCTGCCACCCGAGGCCGTCATCGACGAGCTGCCCGGCTACGCGGGTTCACGTCCGGTCCGCGTGGGAAACGCTGCCAACCAACAGGTTCAGCTCGACGTCTTCGGGCCCATCGTCGAATTGGTGTCCGCCCTCGCACACGCCCGCAAGGCCGCGGGGTCCGAGAACGGCCTCTCCGACGACGACTGGGACCTCGTCCGCGCGATGGTCGAAGCCGTCGAGCGACGCTGGTTCGAACCCGATCACGGCATCTGGGAGATCCGAGACAATCCCCGCCACCATGTCTACTCGAAGGTGATGGGCTGGACGACGGTGGACCGCGCCATCGGTCTGGCCGAAACCTTCGGCCGCACAGCCGAATCGAGCTGGTCCGAGCTTCGTGACACCATCCGAGAAGAAGTGCTCGCCAACGGTTGGAACGACGAAGTGCAGTCCTTCACCGCCGCATACGACGGCACCGACCTCGACGCCGCGACGCTGTACATCGGCCTGTCCGGACTGATCGAGCCGTCGGACCCGCGTTTCGCAGCCACCGTTACCGCAACCGAAGCCGAACTGCGCAGCGGATCGACGGTCTACCGCTACCGCCACGACGACGGTCTTCCCGGCGGCGAGGGCGGATTCCACCTCTGCGCAGCGTGGCTCGTCGAGGCATACCTGCTGGTGGGCCAACGCGCCGAGGCCGAGGCTCTGTTCGCTCAACTCGTCAGCGCCGCCGGACCGACCGGACTGCTCAGTGAGGAATACGACCCGATTGCCGAACGATCGCTAGGCAACCACCCCCAGGCCTACAGTCACCTTGGTCTGCTGCGCTGCGCGAGATTGCTCAGCGCTCAGCCTGCATGACCCCCCGCCCCGCCTCGCGCACCCGGTTCACTCCTCCCCAGTTGGGATCAATGCGCCTTTGTTGCAGTCAGACTGACTGAAATCCACATTCATCCCGAACGGGGTTCCAACCGACACTGAATGAATGTGGCTTTGTTGCACTCTGAGTGACTGAAACCCACATTGATCCCAAAAGGGGCGCAGATCTGGGGCGCAAATCTGGGGCGCAAATCTGGAGTGAGCGCGCGAGGACAGCTCAGGCGATTGCGGGCGGTTGAGCCGGCGGCGGTGCTGCGGTGCGGCCGCGGAAGAGTTCGGTCGGGAGGGTTTCGGCGGCGACGATGCCCGAGTGCGAGGACGAGAGCACCAGTTTGCCTGCGCGGCGGCCTTTTTCCTCGGCGTCCTGGCGCACGGTGGTCAGGTTCTCGCGAATGGCGTCGGAGATGCCGTCGAATCCGGTGACCGAGAGTTGGCTCGGCACATCGATTCCCGAGACTCTGGCGAAGTTGAGTGCACCGAGGGCGATGACGTCGGTGGTGCAGAGCAGTGCGGTGGTCTCGCGGTTGGCCTGTAGTGCCTGGGCTGCGGCGGAGTGGCCGGAGCGCACGGTGTGGTCGAATCGTTCGACGACGGTGAGGGTGTCGGGGTCGAGTCCGGCGTCGATCATCGCGGCCTGGACTCCGGCGATGCGTTCACGTTGGACGTGGAAGTGACTGTCGGCCAGCCGCCCCGGGGGTACGACGCCATCGCGGCGGTCGCGTCCGAGCCGCATGCACAGCACTGCAAGATGTTCGTGTCCCAGCGAGATCAGATGTGCGGCGAGCATTTTCATGGCGACGCGGTCGTCGATTGCGACGAGGGCGGCCTCGGGGATGTTGCGGGGTTGGTCGCACACGACGATCGGTAGGTGTCGTTCGCGCACTGCGGCCAGGTAGGGGTCGTCGTCGGCGACGGAGTAGACGACGAACCCGTCGACTCCTGCTTGTTGGACGACGGCTGCGGCTTGGACGTCGTCGCGTTCGGCTCCGGCGGGGATGAGCAGCAGCCCTTGTCCTGCGGCCTCGCAGGATTCGGCGAGACCGGCGAGGAAGCTCATGGCGGCGGGGTCGCGGAACGAGTAGCTGAGGGCTTCGGTGAGCAGTAGTCCGATGGCTCCGGCTTTGCGGGTGCGCAGCGATCGCGCGACCGGGTCCGGGCCTGCGTAACCGCGTCGCTTGGCTGCCTGGAGAACGCGTTCGCGCAGTTCGGGCGAGAGTTGATCGGGTCGGTTGTAGGCGTTCGAGACGGTGGTTCGCGATACCTTCAGCTCGGCTGCGATCGACGCCAACGTCGCTTGACGTCGGGGCTCGCTTGACCTGGCCATAACCGGGACGTTAGTCCCACACCACGCTGCAGTGAAAATCGAGGTTGGGCTCGTCCGATTCGATACCGAGCCCGCCCGAGAGCTAGAGTACAACGGTAACGGTTTCCATTAGCGTCAAGCCCTGCCTTCAGGAGTACATCGATGTCGTCCTTCCACCGCCCGTCTCGGGTCAAGAGCTCGGCCCTCATCGGCCTGACCTGCGCTGCCGCGCTGGCACTGACCGCGTGCAGCTCGAACGAGCCGACGAGCACCGAGTCCGCTCCGGCCAACCCCGTCGACGGTCCGATCACGATCGTCGCGTCCACGAACGTGTGGGGCAGCGTTGCCGAGGCCGTTGCGGGCGACCTGGCCACCGTGAAGTCGATCATCGCCGACCCGTCGGCAGATCCACACTCGTACGAGGCGAGCCCCGGTGACGCTGCCGCGGTTGCCGAGGCGTCCTTGGTGGTCTACAACGGCGGTGGCTACGACCAGTTCATCGAGGACATCCTCGGCTCCGAGGGCAAGGACGTGCCGTCCGTCGATGCCTTCACGTTGCTCGACGCGGACCACGATCACGACTCCGAGACGACGTCCGAGGCAGCAACAGAGTCCGCAACCGAGCCCGCGACCGAAGACGGCCACTCGCACGGTGAGGTCAACGAACACGTCTGGTACAACGCCGAGGTCGCAGCGCACACCGCCGAGGAGATCGCCGACAAGCTCGGTCAGCTCGACCCGGACAACGCCGCGCAGTACACCGCCAACGCCGAAACGTTCCATGAGCAGATCCACGCCATCACCGACGTGACGGACCGGATCGCCGCCGAGTTCCCGAACGCACCGGTGGCACAGACCGAACCGATCGCGCACTACCTCCTCGAGGAGTCCGATCTCGACGACCGCACTCCCGAGGACTTCAAGGACGCCATCGAGGAGGGCAACGACCCGTCGCCCGCATCGATCGCCTCGACACGGGATCTGTTCACGTCCAAGTCCGTCCGCGCGCTGGTCTACAACACTCAGACCGAAGACGCTGTCACACAGGACATTCGCACCACCAGCGAGGCTGCGGGCATCCCCGTCGTCGAGGTCACCGAAACTCTGCCCGCCGGGATGACGTTCATCGAGTGGCAGACCAAGGCCGCGACGGACCTGCAGGCCGCGCTCAGCACCAACCCGTGAGCCGATCCGCCTCCCGAACGGTGGGCAGCTGATGGAAAGCTGTAACGCATGCCTGCTGTAGAACTGCGCGATGCCGGACTGGCCTTCGGCGACCGCACACTCTGGCAGAACCTGGATCTGTCCGTCGCGGCGGGCGAGTTCGTCGCCGTCCTCGGCCCCAACGGGTCGGGTAAGACGTCGTTGCTCAAGGTGCTGCTCGGTCAGAACCACCTCACGTCCGGCACCGCTTCGATCGGCGGCAGTCCCGTTCGCCGCGGCCAGTCGGGCGTGGGGTACGTCCCCCAGCAACGCAACATCGACGACGATCTGCCGCTACGCGGACGCGATCTCGTCGGTCTGGGCTGGGACGGCCACAAATGGGGCATGGGACTGCGCGGCATGCGGCAGCGCAAGGAGACGGTGCAGCGCGCCATCGATCAGGTCGACGCCAATTCCTTCGCCGGCGCACCGGTCGGCTCGATGTCCGGTGGTGAACAGCAGCGACTGCGGATCGCCCAGGCACTCGTCGGCGATCCGTCGGTACTGCTGTGCGACGAGCCCCTGCTCAGCCTCGACCTCGCCAACCAATCGTTGGTCTCCGGCCTCATCGATCGCCGACGGCGGGAGCACGACACAGCCGTGCTGTTCGTGACGCACGAGATCAACCCGATCCTTCCGCTCGTCGACCGCGTCGTCTACATCGTCGACGGCCGGTTCCGGATCGGGACTCCCGAGGACGTCATGACCACCGAGGTGTTGTCCGAGCTGTACGGCACCGAGGTCGAGGTGCTGAAGGTTCGCGGCCGGCTCGTCGTCGTCGGAACCGGCGACTCGATCGATGCGCTCGGCTCGGCCGGCGCCCACCACCCACCCGTACCGCACGACGGAGAAGACAAGGCATGAACGAGAAGGTTCTCGACGCATTCTCGAAAATGCTCGACTTCGACACCACAGCGAATCTGCTGAGCTACGACTTCGTTCAGCAGGCGTTGATCGCCGCTGCCATTCTCGGCTTGCTCGCCGGCGCGCTCGGACCGCTCATCGTCAGTAGGCAGTGGGCCTTCGCGGTGCACGGATCGAGTGAACTCTCCCTCACCGGTGCGTCCGCAGCACTGCTCGTCGGTATCACCGTCGGACTCGGGGCCATCGTCGGATCCGTCGTCGCCGCGGTGATGTTCGCCCTCCTCGGCAACAAGGCCCGCGACCGCGACTCGGTCATCGGCGTCATCATGTCGTTCGGCCTCGGCCTGTCGGTGCTGTTCATCTGGCTGTACCCGGGCCGAACAGGCACCAGCTTCTCGTTGCTCATCGGCCAGATCGTCGGCGTCGGGCAGAGCGGAATCCAGCTGCTGCTGGTGTGCGCCGTCCTCGTGCTGATCGTCCTCACCGTCGTGTACCGGCCGCTGCTGTTCGCCAGCACCGACCCCGAGGTGGCCCTGGCCCGCGGCGTCCCCGTTCGCGCACTCTCGGTCGTGTTCGCCGTACTCGTCGGTGTTGCCTGCGCACTTGGCGTGCAGATCGTCGGCGCGCTGCTGGTGCTCTCGCTGCTCATCACGCCTGCCGCGGCCGCCGCGCGGGTCACGGCCAGCCCGCTGAAGGCGACGCTGCTGTCCATCCTCTTCGCCGAGATCGCCGCTGTCGGTGGCATCTTGCTCTCGCTCGCTCCGGGGCTCCCGGTCTCGACTTTCGTCACGACCATCTCGTTCGTCATCTACCTCCTCTGCCGCGGCATCGGGGCAACCCGCAAGGCCAATTCCGGACGGCTCGTCGCCGCCTAGACTGTCCAAGGTGACGGCCATCGATCTCAACGCCGATCTCGGCGAAAGCTACGGTGCGTGGACTCTGGGCGACGACGACGCGATGCTCGCAGTGGTGTCCAGTGCCAACGTCGCGTGCGGCTTTCACGCCGGTGATCCGACCACTCTGCTGGGCACGTGTCGCTCGGCTGCGAACGCAGGCGTGCGGATCGGGGCTCAGGTCGGCTATCAGGACCTCGCCGGATTCGGTCGACGCTTTCTCGACGTCGCCCCCGCAGACCTCACCGCCGACGTGATCTACCAGATCGGTGCCCTCGACGGCCTTGCCCGAGTGGCCGGTTCGGCCGTCACGTACGTCAAACCGCACGGTGCGCTGTACAACGCGATCGTGCATCACCGCGAGCAAGCGAAAGCCGTCGCCGAGGCAGTAGCCGCGTACGACCCGCACCTGCCGGTACTCGGACTGCCCGGTTCGGCATTCCTCGACGAAGCCGAACGCGTCGGGTTACGCACGGTCGCAGAGGCTTTCGCCGATCGCGCCTACACCCCACAGGGAACTCTGGTCTCGCGCTCGGAACCGGGAGCCGTGCTCAGCGCCCCGGAGGCGGTCGCCAAGCGGGTACTGACGATGATCACCGACGGTACGGTCGAGGCGGTGGACGGCACAACGGTCGAAGTCCGCGCCGAATCGATCTGCTTGCACGGCGACTCCCCCGGCGCAGTGGCGATGGCGAATGCCGTGCGGGATCTGTTGCGCGTCAACGCTGTCGATATCACACCCTTCGTCTGATGCGCCTCCTACCCGCAGGCGAGAACGCGCTGCTGATCGAGTTCGCCGACCTGCCCGAGACCATGTCGTACCACCGGTCCATGGTCCGCGAACGGCCGGACGCGGTCGTCGATCTGGTTCCTGCCGCCCGCACCGTGCTGGTGATCTTCGACGGGGCATCGGCACCGATACTCGAGTGGGTCGCGGCGCTGGAACCCGCTGTCGACGACCCCACTCCCGCATCCGAGGCGGTCACGATTCCCGTCACCTACGACGGCGCTGATCTCGACGACGTCGCCCGCCTGACGGGCCTGTCCACCGCCGAAGTGGTTGCAGCGCATACGGAACAGACCTGGACGGTCGCGTTCGGAGGCTTCGCGCCCGGCTTCGGCTACCTCGTCGGCACCGACACCCGACTGCACGTGCCGCGGCGTGATTCACCGCGCACCAGCGTCCCGGCAGGCGCAGTGGGTCTGGCCGGCGAGTTCTCCGGCATCTACCCGCGATCCTCACCCGGGGGATGGCAGTTGATCGGCCGCAGCGACGTGACGCTGTGGGACAGCGAGCGCACTCCACCTGCACTGCTCACACCCGGCACCACCGTCCGATTCGAGTCGACATGAAGACCCTGACCGTCCTGCAGACGGGACCGCTGTGCACCGTCCAGGATCGTGGACGACGTGGCCACGCGGCGGTGGGCGTCGGACGATCCGGTGCAGCGGATCTCCGTTCACACGATGCGGCAAACCGTCTGGTGGGCAACGACTCCGGAGCCGCCACCCTGGAAGTCACGTTCGGTGGCCTGCAGGTCCGAGCCGAGTTCGACGCCGTCATGGCCGTCACCGGGGCGCACGTGATCTGCCGCGTGGACGGCACCGTGCAGGGACTGCATTCGACGCTCGTGGTCCGAGCCGGGCAGGAGTTGACTCTGTCGCCGCCCACATCAGGTCTGCGCAGCTACCTCGCCGTCCGAGGAGGCGTCGACGTCCCTCCGGTTCTCGGCAGCAGATCGACGGACACGATGTCGGGCCTCGGGCCCGATCGACTCTCCCCCGGGACGGTGCTCCCGGTCGGCGACGCCACAGACCAGTGGCCTGCAACGGATTTCGTAGTACCGAACCCGCTCGAGCAGACACTGCACATCACGTTCGGCCCGCGCGAGGACTGGTTCACCGAGCATGCCCGATCGGTTCTGGTGCAGCAGCCATGGACGGTCACGCAGGATTCGGATCGCGTCGGCATCAGGCTCGACGGCGCGGAGCCCTTGACCCGCGCGGTCGACGACGAATTGCCCAGCGAGGGAATGGTTCTCGGGGCACTGCAGGTACCGCCATCGGGACAGCCGGTGTTGTTTCTCGCCGACCATCCCGTCACGGGCGGCTATCCGGTGATCGCCGTCGTCACCACGAACGATATGTCCACCGCTGCGCAATTGACCCCGGGAACGCGGATCCAGTTCCGCGCTGCCGGTTGATCAGGCCCCGCGCAACCTCAGCCTCGACGCTGACGCGCGATGTCGGCCAGCACGACGCCGGCCGCGACGGAGGCGTTGAGCGACTCGACCGGCCCGGCCATCGGAATCGACAGGATGTGGTCGCAGGTCTCGCTGACCAGACGGGAGAGGCCCTTGCCCTCGGAACCGACGACGATGACGACCGGTCCCTTACCGTCGAAGGTGTCGAGGTCGGTGTCGCCGCCTGCGTCGAGGCCGACGACGGTGACGCCCTTGGACTGCCAATCCTTCAGTGTACGAGTCAGATTGACCGCCCGCGCGATGGGCAGTCGGGCTGCGGCACCGGCGCTGGTGCGCCATGCCACCGCGGACACGCTGGCGCTGCGACGCTGCGGAATCACGACGCCGTGGCCACCGAACGCGGCCACCGAACGCACGACGGCACCGAGGTTACGCGGGTCGGTGATGTTGTCGAGCGCCACCAGCAGTGCGGGTTCCTGGTGCGTGCGCGCGTTCGAGATCAGATCGTCGGGGTGCGCGTAGCGGTACGGCGGCACCTGCAGGGCCAGGCCCTGGTGCAGTCCGTTGGCGCTGAGCTTGTCCAGATCGGAGCGGGGAACTTCGAGGATGGAGATCCGTGCGTCGCCTGCGCGCTGCACGGCTTCCTTGAGTCGATCGTCGCTGTCGGTGCCGACGGCAACCCACAGGGCGGTGGCGGGCACGCCTGCACGCAGGCACTCGACGACCGGGTTGCGCCCGAGTACCACCTCGGGACCGTCTTCGGCCTTACGTCCGGCCGGGCGTCCACCCGCGCGTCCTCCGGTGGTAGCGCCGCGGTTCTGCGCGGACTTCTCGGCGAGCTTGGCCCGACGCGCTGCGGGATGCTTGGTGCGCTCGGAGGCGGGGGGCGTCGCGCCGCGGCCCTCGAGGCCCTTACGACGCTTGCCTCCGGATCCGGCGACCTGTCCCTTCTTGGTGCCGTCCTTGCGGATTGCGCCGCGCCTACTCGAATTGCCTGCCATCACAAACCTGCTTCGTCGGTCTTGCTCGTACCCAGCGACCATTCGGGCCCGTTGGGTGTATCTGTCACATCGACTCCGGCCTGCGCCAGTCGATCGCGTATCTCGTCGGCGACGGCCCAGTCCTTGGTCGCCTTCGCCGTTGCCCGACGCTCCAGCTCGGCCTCGACGAGAACGCCGAGTGCACCGAGAGCTGCTGCGTCCGAACCACTGTCGCTCGACCAGTGCGGATCGAGGGGGTCGACACCGAGGATGTCGAGCATCGCCCGCACGCTGCCCGCATGCTCCACGGCTGCCGGTAGATCACCGGACTCGAGGGCGGTGTTGCCGAGGGTGACGGTGGCGTGAATCTCGGCCAACGCTTTGGGCACTCCGAGATCGTCGTCGAGAGCCGCGGCAAACCCGGCGGTCCACTTGCCCATCGGCACGTCACCGGCGCGTTCGACGGCTCGCCGGACGAATCCTTCGATGCCCCGGTACGTCACCGCCGCGGTCTCGAGCGCAGTGTCGGAGTATTCCAGCATCGAGCGATAGTGCGCGCCACCGAGGTAGAACCGAAGTTCTTGCGGCCGAACCTTTTTGAGCACGTTGGGTACCGAGAGGACGTTGCCGAGAGACTTGGACATCTTCTCGCCGCCCATCGTCACCCAGCCGTTGTGCAGCCAGTAGCGCGAGAAGCCGTCGCCGGCCGCCATGGATTGAGCCCGCTCGTTCTCGTGATGCGGGAACACCAGATCGAGTCCGCCACAATGGATGTCGAAGTCCGCGCCGAGGTACGTCTCCGCCATCGCCGAGCACTCGAGATGCCAGCCGGGACGGCCTGGGCCCCACGGCGTCGGCCACGAGGGCTCGCCGGGCTTGGCACCCTTCCACAGCGTGAAGTCGCGAGGATCGCGCTTGCCCTCGGCAACGCTCTCACCCTGGTGGACGTCGTCGAGCTTGTGACCGGACAACGCGCCGTAACTCGGGAAACTCTGCACGTCGAAGTACACGTCTCCGCACGAATCGGCGTACGCGTGCCCACGCTCGATCAGCCGCTCGATCATCTGGACCATCTGAGTGATGTGGCCCGTCGCACGCGGTTCGGCGGACGGCGGCAGCACACCGAGTCGGTCGTAGGCCCAGGTGAACGAACGCTCGTACGTTGCCGCCCACTCCCACCACGGACGACCGGCGTCGCGCGCCTTGTTCAGGATCTTGTCGTCGATGTCCGTCACGTTGCGAACGAAAGCGACGTCGTAGTCGTGTGCCAACAGCCAGCGGCGCAGGACGTCGAACGCCACTCCGCTGCGTACGTGGCCGATGTGAGGCTCACCCTGCACCGTTGCCCCACACAGGTACACCGATACATGGCCAGGGACCAAGGGGGTGAATTCCCGCAGGGCCCTCGTCTCGGTGTCGTGTAGGTGAAGGGTCACGACCAGCAATGCTACCGGTGGTTTTACCTCGTCATGACAAGTGCGGTCGCGACGGCCGCGATTCCTTCGCCGCGACCGGTCAGCCCGAGCCCATCGGTGGTGGTCGCGGACACCGACACCGGGGCGCCGAGCACACCCGACAGAACGTCCTGCGCCTCGACGCGGCGCGGTCCGATCTTGGGCCGATTACCGATGATCTGCACCGCAGCGTTGCCGACCGCAAACCCGTCGGCGTCGAGCAACCGTCGTACCTCGGTCAGCATCGCGGCTCCACTGACCCCGTCCCACTCCGGACGCCCGGTGCCGAAGACCGACCCCAGATCGCCCAGGCCCGCAGCGGACAGCAGGGCGTCACACAGCGCATGCGCGGCGACGTCGCCGTCGGAGTGGCCCTCGAGCCCGTCCGCGTCCTCGAAGAGCAGTCCGGCCAGCCAGCAGGGTCGGCCGGGAGCGATGGGGTGGACGTCGGTGCCGATGCCGACTCTCATAGGAGCGCCTCTGCCAGTAGTAGGTCGTGCGGAGTGGTGATCTTGAATGCGAGCGCGTCGCCGACGATGGTGTGCACCGTCTCGCCGATGCGCTCGACCAGTCCCGCATCGTCGGTGGAGATGTCGGTAGCGGCGGCATAGGCGCGACGCAGGACGTCGGCGTCGAAGCCCTGCGGGGTCTGGACCGCACGCAGACTCGCGCGATCGGGCGTGCCGACCACAGCGCCCATGAGGTCGACTTCCTTGACGGTGTCGACGACAGGCAGCACCGGGATGACCGCTGGGCGTCCGGCTCGGACCTCGGCGACGACGCGGGCGATCAACGCGGGCGGGGTGAGAGCGCGAGCGGCGTCGTGGACGAGCACGACGGAAGCGTCTCCGACGACGGCGAGACCGGCGCGCACCGAATCGGTGCGTTCGCGGCCGCCTGCCACGACGATGACGTCGTCGCCGACGAGCCCGCGGGCCGCGTCGAGCAGATCGACGGGCACGATGACGACGATGCGGTCGACGGCACCCGAGGCACGCAGTCCGTCCACGGATCGCGTGAGAAGAGAGTCGGCACCCAGACAGACGAAAGCCTTCGGCTCGTCGTGTCCGAGCCGAAGGCCTTTACCTGCTGCGGGTACCAGGGCGACAACGTCGCCGGCGGTACCGTTCACGCTACGAAGCTGCTCATTCTGCGAAGCTGCTCACTCTACGAAGCGGTGGCGAGAACTTCGTCGAGCATGGTGTCGGCCTTGGCCTGGTCGGTTCCCTCGGCCAGTGCCAACTCGCCGACGAGGATCTGACGCGCCTTGGCGAGCATCCGCTTCTCGCCTGCCGACAATCCACGATCCTGTTCGCGACGCCAGAGATCACGAACGACCTCTGCCACCTTGTTCACGTCACCGGAAGCCAGCTTCTCCAAGTTGGCCTTGTAGCGACGCGACCAGTTGGTGGGCTCTTCGGTGTGCGGTGCGCGCAGCACCTGAAAGACTTTGTCGAGGCCTTCTTGCCCGACGACATCGCGAACGCCGACGTACTCGGCATTGTCCGCGGGGACTCGAACGGTGAGGTCGCCTTGCGCGACCTTGAGAACCAAGTACTCTCTCGGTTCACCCTTGATGGTGCGTGTCTCTATCGCTTCGATCAGCGCCGCTCCGTGATGGGGGTAAACGACGGTGTCTCCGACCTTGAAAATCATGTGACAAGTGCCCCTTTCGATTTATCCAGAATACCACGCCCAATATCAACGGCGCAGGTCAGGGGCACAGTGCTGCCGAATCAGGGGTTGACACAGACCGTTCGACGTGTATCCGATGCCACATTTCGGCCGCGGTCGTAACACCCCCGTTCCGTGCGGAAGGCTGCCCTACCTGGCGCATCGTGAGCAGTGGCGGACCCCACGAGCGGTCGGTGGACGAGAACTACTACTCTGCCTAGTGGACGAGATGGACCGAGCCGGCCCGGCACCACATGGAGGACGACCGAAGTGACTGCAATCGACACTGCGACACCGCTTGGCCGCCATCGCAGAACGGCCGCCGCCCTCGCGCTTCTCGCTGGTGGCACCCTCGTACTCACCGCCTGCGGCGCAGGTCAGATCTCGCAGACGGCCACTCAGGTCGCGGCGGTCAACGGCAATTCCGTCGACGTCGGAGACATTCAGCTTCGCAACGTGCACGTCGTGTACCCCTCCTCCGAGGAGTACAGCATCGAGCCCGGCGGCACCGTCGAGCTCGGGTTCACGGCCATCAACGCCAACCCCGCCGTGGCGGACGAGCTGACCGGGATCTCCTCTCCCGAGGCTCAGGTCACCATCGTCGACGAGGCAGAACCGGGCAGCACCGAGATCGCTCCGCTGACCGCGCTCGGTGCCGGATCACCCGCCGACACGCAGCTGGACGATCCTCTGCTTCCGATCCAGCTCATCAAGGTCGAGATGGCCGACATCAGCGAGAACGTGCGCCCGGGCCTGACGCTGCCGGTCACCTTCGAGTTCGCGAATGCGGGCGATGTTGTCGTCAACGTCCCCGTCGACGCCGGTCACGAACTCGAGCGCTCCGAAGAGGCAGTCTCCGAGCACAGCGGCGGGCACTGACCCCTCCGTACGAGGTCACCGGACCTGTCGGTGCCGATCGTTAGGCTTCCGACGTGGTCAAACTGAAGTCGAGCTACCGCTGCTCCGCGTGTCATCATTCGGTCTCCAAGTGGGTCGGTCGGTGTCCCGAATGCGGCGACTGGGGCTCGATGGACGAGGTCCAGGCCACCGCGGCACCACTCACGTCGCGCGCAGGTGCATCGGCGCTGCGCTCGGGCGGCGGCGCCATGATCCCGACGACGCCCGCAGCTGCACTGACGACCATCAGCAGCGCAACCTCGCAGGCGAACACCACCGGCATCGAGGAGTTCGATCGTGTCCTCGGCGGCGGTCTGGTCCCCGGTTCGGTCGTTCTGCTGGCCGGTGAGCCGGGCGTCGGCAAGTCGACGCTGCTGCTCGAGGTGGTGCATCGGTGGGCGCGTTCGGCTCCCGACCGCCGCGCGCTCTACGTCACCGGTGAGGAATCGGCAGGGCAGGTTCGGCTGCGAGCCGACCGTACCGGCGCGGTGCACGAGCGCGTCTTTCTCGCCGCCGAGTCCGATCTGGCAACCGTGTTCGGACACGTCGAACAGGTCAAGCCCAGCCTGTTGATCGTCGATTCGGTGCAGACGATGCTCGCCGCCGACGTCGACGGCGTCATCGGCGGTGTCACTCAGGTCCGCGCCATCACCAGTGCGTTGACCACGCTGGCCAAGACCACCGGAGTCGCCGTTCTGCTCGTGGGGCACGTGACGAAGGAAGGCGCGGTGGCAGGCCCACGCTCGCTCGAACACCTCGTCGACGTGGTCCTCAACTTCGAGGGCGACAAGCACTCCACGCTGCGCATGATTCGCGGCGTCAAGAACCGGTTCGGTGCCTCGGACGAGGTGGGCTGCTTCGAATTGCGGGAGACCGGAATCGTCGGCATCAGTGACCCGTCCGGGCTGTTCCTGCATCACCGCAACGACGCCGTCCCCGGGACCGCCGTCACCGTCACGATGGACGGCAAGCGGCCGCTGCTGGCCGAGTTGCAGGCACTGATCGTCGACACCGCGATGCCGTCACCGCGACGCGCGGTCAGCGGACTCGATCACGCCCGTGTCGCGATGATTCTGGCCGTCCTGGAACG
The DNA here is from genome assembly GCF_001426165.1 of Rhodococcus sp. Leaf233. Taxonomy (NCBI): domain Bacteria; kingdom Bacillati; phylum Actinomycetota; class Actinomycetes; order Mycobacteriales; family Nocardiaceae; genus Rhodococcus; species Rhodococcus sp. Leaf233. The sequence continues at coordinate 436,690 of NZ_LMRO01000001.1, read as the reverse complement.
CCGGTGCGGGGTGAAGGTGTCCAAGGCCGAGGTCTATGCCGCGACGGTCGGCGGGATGCGCACGAGTGAGCCGTCCGCAGATTTGGCTCTGGCGGCTGCGGTGGCGTCGGCGGTGCGTGATCAACCGTTGCCCGCAGGAATGGTGATTCTGGGGGAAGTGGGGCTCGCCGGCGAGGTACGACGCGTTGCCGGGCTCGGGCGCCGCCTCGCCGAGGCAGCCAGACTGGGGTTCAACTACGCCATCGTCCCCGAGGACGCGGGCCCCATCCCGCCCGGCATCAAGGTCAAAACCGTCACCAACGTCGGTGAGGCCCTGACGTACACGCGTATGCGGCCGGTATGACACCGGGCGGTACCCTTTACGGCGCTGCCCGTGTGCAACGGCGTGGCCCGCATTCGGCGGCGCGTTAGTCTTTGTTGGGCACGAGCTCCAGATCTGCCGCATGCCGTTACGACACGAGGGGGTTGGCCATGGAAGGCGCCGCGCAGTCCCCGGCGTTACGCGAGACCATCGCTCGACTGGCACCGGGCACCGCCCTGCGGGACGGTCTCGAGCGAATCCTGCGCGGCCGCACCGGCGGATTGATCGTCCTGGGCTACGACGAAGAGGTCGAGGCCATCTGCGACGGCGGGTTCGAGCTCGATGTCGAGTTCGCGCCGACACGACTGCGCGAGCTGTCGAAAATGGATGGCGCAGTAGTGCTTTCGACCGACGGGCAGCGCATCGTTCGGGCCAATGTTCAGCTCGTCCCGGACCACAAGATTCCTACCGTCGAATCCGGCACCCGACACCGCGCAGCCGAGCGAACCGCGATGCAGACCGGGTATCCCGTTGTCTCCGTAAGCCAGTCGATGAGCATCGTCAGTGTCTACATCAGCGGCATCAGGCACGTCGTCGAGGGCTCGGCCACCATCCTCTCGCGCGCCAATCAGGCCGTCGCCACGCTCGAGCGATACAAGGCCCGGCTCGACGAGAACACGCGTCAGCTCTCGGTCGTGGAGATCGAAGATTTCGTGACCCTGCGCGACGCGTTGACCGTCGCGCAGCGCCTCGAGATGGTGCGACGGGTGTCGGTGGAAATCGAGCAGAACGTCCTCGAGCTCGGCACCGACGGCCGTCAGCTCGCTCTCCAGCTCGAAGAGTTGTTGGGCGACAACGACATCGACCGTCAACTGATCGTGCGCGACTATCTCGCCGGCAACGAACCGTCGAGCACCACCGGCGTGGAGAAAGCGCTCGCGGCGCTGGACAAGCTGACCGATGTCGACCTGTTGGACCTGACGACTCTGTCCCGGGCATTCGGTTATCCCGCGACCATCGAAGCGTTGGACACCCCGATGAGTCCGCGCGGTTATCGCGTACTGACGCGAGTGCCGCGGTTGCAGTTCAGCCAGATTCACCGACTCGTGGGCGCATTCGGCACTTTGCAGGGCCTGCTGGCCGCCACCGCAGCCGATCTGCAGTCGGTCGACGGCATCGGCGGCCTGTGGGCCAGGCACATTCGAGAGGGGCTGTCGCGCTTGGCAGAGGCCTCGATCTCCGGGCCCTACGACTAGGAAGCGCTACGACCGAGACCCGGAACCACTGGGAACCGGTAACGCCTACCGCTTCTTGGTCCCCGGGAGGAAACCAGCGTCGATCACGGCTTTCACGTAGGGCCGTGCGCTCGTGATCAGCTGCTCCGCATCCGGAACGGTCTTCCACACTGCCGAAGCCATGGCGTCGGTGCGATCCTCGATGTGCCGATCGAGAGCGGTGCCGGCCTCGGTCAACGTCTCCCCCTCGGCAGAAGTGGTGAGCAGCCCCCGGACGGCGAGTCGTTCTGCAGCCGAATCCCATTCGGTCTCGGACCACTGTCGCGTCAGCTGTGTGATGCGCTTGCCGAGCGCTCGGCGCCCGGGCTGCGGTGTCGGGCGGACGGCTTCGTGGAACACCGCTGCTTCCGCGGGGTCGAGTTCCGCGTCGATCAACGCGGCGAGGTGGCCGTCGCCCCGCCACTCACGCAGCACGGTGATCGAATGCCACAGGGCGAGATGAGGCACGTCGGGTCGTTCGGTGGAATGCCATGCTGCTGCGAGAGGACGGCCGGCGAAGGACGCCGCGTCGCCGATGCTGCGCAACCGCTCCGCGATGGTCGCGAGATCGGGCTCGGAGGCCAAGGAACCCAGTGCTGCGCCGAGGACGGAGTCGAGCAGTGCCCACCGACGATCGGACACTGCATCCAGACCGACGGCCACAGCGGCCGGCCACGCCTGCTCGATCAACACCGGGTTGAAGTTGTAGAACGCAGCCGCGACGACGCTGGGCGCGCACGGACCCATCGGCGCGGCCCTCGCGCCCACGTACCAGGCATGACCGTCGAGTCCGGTGTCCTCGTACGCAGATCCGAGTTCAGGATTGAAGTACGCGGTCACATGGAAGGGTTCGAGCGTCGTGTAGGCCGCTCGGGCAAGCGCTGTCGGGGTGGTCATGAGATTCGACCGTACTCAGCCGGTGATGTTGAACGGTTCCGGCACGCTCTTGAGTTCGCCGAGCTGTGCGATGGCCTGGTATGCACCGACGCCGACCGGGACGCGCTCTTCACCGCAACCGGGAACCGAGTTGGTGCCCGACCACTTCACCGTGAAGCCGGCCTGCTCACCGGGCTTGAAGGTTCGCAGATCCGACGCAGCGTTCGGGAAGCAGTCGATGTTGGACCAGATGCGCTGATTGTCGAGCGTGTAGACGAGCGCCTGCTGCAGCCCGGCACCGACGTCGCGTTGGCACTCCGCTGACCCGATGTTGGTGATCACGACGGTGAACACGGGCTCTTCGCCGAGGCGATAGGTGGCCTTCTCGGGCGTCACCTTGATCGCGAGGGACTGATCCGGGCACTGGTTGGCGAGAGCCGGAGCGGGCGCACCACTGGTCGTTGCTGCTGTCGTGCCACCGCCGGCTGCGGAGTCGGTACCGCCGCCCGAACCACCGGACCCACCGGAACCGCCCGATCCCTCACCCGAACCACCGGAGCCACCCGAACCACCGGGCGTGGCAGACGAGCTGGGCGACGGCAGCGCGGACGTGGTCGCCGGAGCTGCGACCCCGGCCGGAGCGGCCTCGGGGTCGTCGGAACGACCGCTGAGCGAGGCGATGAACCACACGATCAAGCCGAGGACGACAACGGCCGCACCGATGGCGAGTGCGCGGCGTCGCCAATAGATTTCGGGAGGCAATGGCCCGGTCGGTTCCAACACGAATCAACCGTATGCGGCCGAAGCCACGCTATCCCTGAGCCCACGCGGCGTGTCGCACCGGCGAACGGGCTTTCGGGGGCTGCTCGACCGTTCAAGCGGGCTGTTCGCCGATGTCGCCGATGACCTCGCGAAGCTGCGCACGCCCCTTGGACAGCTGGTACGTGAGTCCGACGATCGCCAGCTCGCCGGCTTCGACCTTCTCGGCGACGATGCGCGAACGCTGCATCAGCAGGTTGCCGGTTTCCTGGACGTGGCGCGCCTCGAACTCGTCGACGGCTTCGTGGCCGTCGCGTCGGGCCGAGAGCACCGACGGGGTGACGCGCTCGACGACGTCGCGGATGTAGCCGCCGGGCACGTCGCCGCTCTCGAGTGCGTCGACGGTCGCCTGGACGGCACCGCAGTGGTCGTGTCCGAGCACGACGATCAGCGGTGCATTCAGGACCGCGACGCCGTACTCGATGGAGCCGAGAACGGCGGAATCGACGACGTGGCCGGCGGTACGAACGACGAACATGTCGCCGAGGCCCTGATCGAAGATGATCTCGGCGGCGACGCGTGAGTCGGCGCAGCCGAACAGGATGGCCCCGGGGTGCTGAGCGCTCTCGAGCCGGGCGCGGTCCTCGATACCCTGCGACGGATGCAGGACCTCTCCGGAGACGAACCGTTGGTTGCCTTCCTTGAGTGACTTCCAGGCAGCGATCGGATTCGAAGCAGGCATAGCTCTCATTGTGCACGCGCAGCGGGTTACCGGCGAGTCGGGTTCACTACTGTTGGTACCCGTCACAGACACGAGAAGAAGGGCGCACAGTTGCCGATCGATCCCGAGGCCCTGCTCGGATGGTTCGATACCGACGGACGCGACCTGCCGTGGCGTCGTCCGGGAGTGACCGCATGGCAGATCCTGATGAGCGAAATCATGCTGCAGCAGACGCCCGTCGTGCGGGTGGCTCCCATCTGGGAGCAGTGGGTGCAGCGGTGGCCGGTCCCCTCGGCGATGGCCGCGTCTTCGCAGGCCGAGGTGCTGCGGGCGTGGGGGAAGCTGGGATATCCGCGTCGCGCATTGCGTCTGCACGAGTGTTCTCGGGTGCTTGCCGAGGACTACGGCGACGAGGTTCCGCATGATGTCGACACCCTGCTCGGCCTGCCCGGCATCGGGGCCTATACGGCCAGGGCGGTGGCGACTTTCGCGTACGGCCAGCGAGTTCCGGTGGTGGACACCAATGTTCGACGCGTCGTCGCGCGTGCGTTGCACGGCAACGCCGAGCCTGGAAATCCCTCGACGACAAGGGATTTGGCCGACGTCGAACAACTGCTTCCGGTCAGCGTGCCCCGCGCCGCCCGATACTCGGCGGCGTTGATGGAGCTCGGTGCGCTCATCTGCACCGCCAAGAATCCGGCGTGCCTGCTGTGCCCACTTCCCGAGTGCGCCTGGATCGAGGCCGGGCGGCCTGCGCACACCGGCCCGGCGAAGAAGGTGCAGAAATTCGCCGGAACCGATCGACAGGTACGCGGCAAACTGATGTCGGTCCTGCGGGAGAGCACCGGGCCGGTGGAGCGGGCTCAGCTCGACATCGTCTGGCCCACCGACCCAACCCAGCGTGACCGCGCGTTGGACTCACTGTTGACCGACGGCTTGATCGAGCAGACCGAATCGGGCTTGTTCGCGCTGGCCGGTGAGGGTTCGGACAGCTAGGACGCCAGAAACTCCACCAGAGTCGCATTGACCGCATCGGGTCGTTCGAGGTAGCCGAAGTGGCCCGTATCGGCGATTTCGACGTAGCGCGCACCGGGTATCGCCGCCGCTACTTCACGACACTGCTGCACCGGGATGAGCCGGTCGTCGGCGAATCCGACGACGAGCGACTTGGCCGAAATTCGGCGATACGCTGTCAATCTGTCTGTGCCGGCACGCATTTCGAGTCCGATCTGTGCCCGCATACCGGCCGTCTTCTTGCCGCCGGAGTATTCGAGCACCGCCAGCCAGTCGCCGATCGCTGCCTCGTCGGCCAAAGTCTTGGGCGAGAAGTTCTGCATCGCAGTCATCGCCGCCCGGTACGAGGCCGGAAGTTCGACTCCGGCGTCGAACAGATCTTTCTCGCCCTTCGTCAGCTGCTGACGCATCGTCGTGTTCCTGCCGTAGGTGGCCATCATCACTGCGTGCGACACCAGATCCGGCCGCGCCAACGCCAATTCCTGGGTGACGCGTGCGCCCATCGACGTGCCGACGACGCGCACCTTTCCGCCGCCGAGATGTTCGATCAAGGCGGCGGTGTCTGCGACCAGGTCGTCGAGCGTCATCCCGCGCGCACACTCGGACGACGGTGCGATACCGCGATTGTCGAATGTGACCACGCGATATCCACTCTTCACCAGCGCGGGAACCTGATGGGTTCGCCAGACGCGGCCCGGGCTTCCCGTTCCCATCACCAGAACCACGAGCGGTCCGTCACCGGTGACGTCGTAGTTCAGGTCGATTCCGTTGAGCTGTGCGAGCGGCATTCGGATGATCCTAGTGTGCGCAGGAACCCCTCGACGGCGTCGCGATACCGCTCCGGGGCTTCGTCGTGAACGAGATGCGCCGCACCCTCGACTCGGACGTACACCGATCCGGGCTTGGCCGAGTGCATTCTGCTCATCTGTCCGGCAGGCGTGATGGTGTGCTCACCTTCGATCAACAGAACCGGAGCACGGACGGCATCCCATTCGTTCCAGAAGTGCCGCGTCCCCCACTCCTGCGAAATGGCCTCGAACGTATCGACGTCACCGTGCAGTCGCCAGCCGTCGTCGCTGAGCTCGAACGAATCCAGAAAGTACTGTCCGGCAACATCTCCGAAGAAGGCGCGTACCGCGTCGGCGTCCGGGAACGGTCGCGGCCACGCCCGGATCATCGCCGCCCAGCCGTCCGCCGTTCGACCGCGAAAGTCCGGCGCGATGTCTTCGACGACGAGCGCGGTGACCAGATCGGGTCGCCGCGCAGCCGCACACCAGCCGTGCAGCGCTCCCATCGAATGACCGACCAGCACACTGGGACCCACCGTTTCGAGGTGCTCGATCAGGTCGTCCACGAACGCCTCGGTCGTCAGTTCGGGCGGCGGAGGCCGACGGTGGCCCGGGGCGTCGTAGGTGTGCACCCGCCCGAATTCTCGGAGCCACGGAATCTGGCGTCGCCACGTCGCCGCACTGCCCATCAGCCCGTGCAGCAGCAGTATCGAACGGCCGGATCCACCCTCGTCGTAGAGCATCACCGCCGAGCATATCGGCGGGGTAGTCTCCCGAGAATGGCCATTGTGAAGATCAACGCGATCGACGTACCCGAGGGCGCAGGCCCCGAGCTCGAGAAGCGCTTCGCCGCGCGTGCCGGAACGGTCGACGGTTCGCCCGGTTTCCTCGGGTTCCAGTTGCTCCGTCCGGTCAAGGGCGAGACACGCTATTTCGTCGTCACCCAGTGGGAGGACGAGGAGTCGTTCCAGGCCTGGTCCGGTGGCCCGTCACGGCAGGCGCACGCAGGTTCCGGCGAGAGCAAGCCGGTCGCGTCGGGCGCGTCACTGCTGGAGTTCGAGGTCGTGCTGGACGTGCCCGCCACCTCGTGACGACGCAGTTCGCCCGTCAGATGGGCTGACGGGCGAGCTCCCACTCCAGTCTGGTGGGCGTATCGGAATCGAGCTTGTGCACGGCGTCGAACAACAGCTCGGCAGGCATCGGGCGACCGAGGTAAAAGCCTTGTGCCGCATCGCAACCCAGCCGACGAAGGGCGTCGAGGGTGCCTGCATCCTCGACGCCCTCGGCCATGATTCGCACACCCAGACTGCGGGCGAGGTCGATGGTCGAGCGAACGATGGACGCGTCGGTGTCGTCGGAGTTCATCTTCGAGACGAACGAGCGGTCGATCTTGAGGGTCTGCACCGGCAAGGTCTGCAGGTACGCCAGCGAGCTGTAGCCGGTCCCGTAATCGTCGATGGCCAGAGTCACCCCCAGGCTGCGCAACGAGGTCAACGCAGCCACCGATCGCACCGGGTCGGTCATGGCGGTGGTCTCGGTGACCTCGAACTCCAGGGCGTGCGCTGGTACCGAGTGTTTCGCCAGTGCCGCGGCGACCTGTTCGGTGAGTGTCTCGTCGAGAAGATTCCGAACCGAAAGGTTCACCGAGACAGACAGAGTGATGCCTCGCCGTCGTAGTGCGCTGCACTGCGCGAGTGCCTCGTCCAGTACCAGCGCGGTGATGGCGGGCAACATGCCGGTGCGCTCGGCATCGGGGAGAAACGTCGACGGCCCGATCAGACCCTCGCGCGGGTGCAGCCACCGCAGCAGAGCCTCGACCCGATCGACGCTGCCCGACTCGAGATCGAGACACGGCTGGAAGAACACCCGGAGCTGATGGTCACGGATCGCCGTGTCGAGCTCGCCCAACAGTCGCATCTGATCGTGTCGGTTTCGGTCCATGTCGGGCTCGTACAGACCGATGCGAGCATGGCCTGCCTTCGCGGACGTCAACGCCACATGAGCTCGCTGCAACATCGCTTCGCCGTCGACGCCGTTCGTCTCGGACGCTCCCGAACACTCCTCGAACGCCGCAATCCCTACCGCCGCGTCGAGGGCGACGTTGATGTCGTGCACGAACATCGTTCTGCTGACCGCGAATTGGAGCCGATGAGCCATCTCGAAGATATCGGTCCTGCCCGGCAGCCGACGCATCGCCACGACGAACTGATCGCCTCCCAACCGTCCCACCAGATCGTCGGACCGCACCGAGGCGACGAGGCGATGTCCGATCTCGCGGAGCACGCTGTCGCCCACGCTGTAACCGAAGGTCTCGTTGATCTGAGCGAAACGGTCGATGTCGACCACGAGCGTGAAGACGTCCGATTCGCCGCGCGTGGCGAGCATCGTGTCGAGCCGCTCCCGAAGCAGCCTGCGGTTGCCCAGTCCGGTAACGGCATCCGTTCGTGCCACGTTCTCGAGCACCGAAGCCTGCCTGCGCAGCGTGCCGAGGAAGCAGGCCATCCTGCCGCCGACCAGGGATATGACCAACGCAGAGGACAGCACGATCACCCAACCCCACTGCGCGACGGGCACTCCGCGAGCCAGTTGCACGGCCATGGCCGCCGGCGTGACGGCAACCGCGAGACCCAGACCGACGAATCGTGCTCGCCCGAACCTGAACGGACTGGGCCGCTCGATGCGTGCGACCGCCCGCTCCGGCACGAACAGCGCAACGACTCCGAAGCACACGTAGGACGCCAGCCACAGCGTGTTCGGGATCAGCGAGCGGTAGAGCTCGACATCGTCTATCCGAGAGTAGGTGGCGAAGTCGGACACGGTTAGAAGCACTGTGCCGATGGTGGCAGCCACGACCGAGATTCCGGTCGAACGCGTCAACAGATAGAGACTGCCGATGAGAGTGAGCAAGAACGCGTCGATGGTCAGGTAGACGGTCGCAGGCAGGAACGAGAGCATCGAGGCCAGCGACCCCGTCCAGTCGCCGGGAACGACGAACATCCACGCGGCCAGACCGACGCCCACCGCGACCACCAGACATTCGAGGAGCTCTTCCAGACCGAAAACGAGCCCGTTCTCGTCGGCCGCACGCGCGAATCCCACAGCAATGATCACGTACCCGGCCAGAAACAGGACGTCCGCGGCCGAGAAGGTCGAGACCCGACCGCCCCCGTACTGCATCAGGGCGACCAAGCCGTCGCCCACGCCCCAGCAGCCGACACCGAGGGCCATGTACTTCCATGTGCGCCGATCCGGACCGTTCTCGCGCAGGTACCGATAGACGAATGCCGCCATTGTGGCCAGGACCACGATTGCATAGACGATGTCGCGGGGTAATCCCTGCGGGGCTGCAGCGTGCGCTGCGACTGCGAGGGCACCCAGGCCTAGGAAGCGCGTCCACAACATGGTGGGCACATCCTTCCTAGGCTGGTCGTTACATTCCCCGAAGGTATGCAACAGCCGATCTAACCCGATGCTTGACCTCGATTCGGCACCGAACCATCCGTGGATGGGTCGATTCACGAACTATTTCAAACCTGACGACTGTTCGCCAGTCTCACATCGGGTGATCCGTTCGATCAGCCTTCGAGCGCGGCGTCCAGCGTGATCTCGACACCGGTGAGAGCCTTGCTGACCGGGCAGGTCTCTTTCGCTGCCTGCGCTGCCTTCGCAAACCCGTCGGCGTCGAGACCGTCCACCTCGCCGCGGACGGTCAATTTGATACCGGTGAGCTTGAAACCGGGCTGATCCGGACCGAGCGAGACATCAGCGGTCACTTCGAGACTCTGCGGAGTACCGCCTGCTTCGGCGATCAGCGCCGACAATTGCATCGCGTAACAGCTCGAATGAGCCGCCGCGATCAGTTCCTCCGGGCTGGTGGTGCCGTCGGCGTTCTCGGCGGCACGCTTGGGAAACGACACGTCGAACGTCGCTGCACCCGAACTGGACAGCTCCACCTGGCCGGAACCTTGTTCGAGAGTTCCATTCCATGCGGTGCGTGAGGTACGTGTTGGCATCGAACCGAGTCCTTTCGTCGTCGACCCTTCATAGGGCCGATACTCAGGCTAACGTCGGCGGGGTGACCGGGCCATCGAGTGCGGAGATCTCGAGATGACGAACGAGCGAGCCACCAGTTGCCTGCGGCGAACAGCGATGATCGTGGCGGCGGCGCTCGTCTGGGGTGTCACGCTGTCGGCACCCGTCGTCGCCGATCCCCTGTCGGACTTCTACGACCTGCCGGTGGAATCGACGGCACATTCGCCCGGCGATGTGGTGCGAGTACGACCGATGAACTCGCCCAAAGGTTTCGGACTCGGCTTCGACATCGAACGAATCCTGTACACCTCCACAGATACGCACGGCGAACCCATGACCGTCTCCGGGTACACGATGACCCCCACCGCGCCGTGGCCCGGCCCCGGACCGCGACCGGTGATCGCCTACGCGCCCGGCACATCCGGGATGGCCGATCGCTGTGCCGGATCGGCGGTTCTCGGCACAATCGGCTCGTCCCCCGCCATCCTGCCGTTACTGCTGGCCGGCTATCGCGTCGTAGCGACCGACTACCAGGGACTCGGCACTCCGGGCGGGCACACGTATCTGAACCGTCTGGCCTCGGGACACGCGTTGCTCGACGTAGCGAGAACCGCCGACGATGACGCGCCGGTGGTGCTGTACGGGTACTCGGAGGGTGGGTTCGCATCTGCGGCCGCTGCCGAACTTGCCAATGGGTATGCCCCCGAGCTCAACATCGTCGGCGCGTATGTCGGTGCGCCACCGGCAGATCCGACGCTCAACATCGAGCCCCTCGACGGCACCACACTCGGCAGCGCCGTCCTGTTCGCGGTCGACGGCATGAGCAACGCATACCCCGAACGTGCCGACGACATCCGAAGCGTGTTCGACGCCGACGGCACCGCACTGCTGGACGCCGCGCAGAACTGGTGCAGCACCGACCGTGCAGCGAACGACACCGTCGACACCAGCGAACTCACCCGAGACGGACGCCCACTCACCGCCCACCTGAACGACCCCGGAATCGTAGACGTGATCGATGCGAACACCGTCGGCCGAATCGCACCGAGCATGCCGGTCTACCTGTCGCACGGCGTCGCGGACGACGTCGTACCGATCGAGCAGTCCCGCACTCTGCTCGAACGCTGGCAGGAGCTCGGTGCCGACGTCACCTACCGCGAATACGACTTTCCGGTCGTCCCGATAACCGGCGCGAATCATGCACCCGGAGCCCTGGCCGCATACACCGACATATTGCCCTGGATCGCGGACCTCGTTCACGAAAGCGACGCCTGATCTCAGCACCGTAATCAGGGTCTTCACCGAGGCTTCTGCGCGGCCCGGGCCTGGATCAATGCGCCTTTGTTGCAGTCTGACCGACTGGAACCCACATTGATCCGGGGGGGTGGGTGGCGGGCCGGGGGTGGGTGGGGGTGCGCGGGCGGGTGGGGGTGCGCGGGCCGGGCGGGCGGGTGAGTGGGTTGGCTTGTGGACATACGACAACGGGCGACCCTCCGAAGAGGATCGCCCGTTGTGTGGAGCTGTGAAACTTACTCGCTGTCGCTGTCTCCGGCGGCCTTGGCCAGATCGACCGGGACCTCGTCGGGGACGATGATGGCTTTCTTCTCACCGCGGAACGTGAACTTCGCGTCCTCGCCAGCGCCTTCGCCGTCCCAGTTCTCGACGTCGACCAGGATGATCTGGCCGGCTTCGATTTCGCCGAAGAGGATCTTCTCCGACAACTGGTCCTCGATCTCGCGCTGGATGGTGCGACGCAGTGGCCGCGCACCCAGGACGGGGTCGAATCCGCGCTTGGCGAGCAGAGACTTCGCCTTCTCGGTGACCTCGATCGCCATGTCCTTGTTCTTGAGCGCACCTTCGACTCGGTTGAGCATGAGATCGACCATCTGGATGATCTCGTCCTTGGTGAGCTGGTGGAACACGACGATGTCGTCGATACGGTTCAGGAACTCGGGGCGGAAGTGCTTCTTCAGCTCGTCGTTGACCTTGAGCTTCATCCGCTCGTAGTTCGATCCGGTGCCTTCGCCCGAGGAGAATCCGAGGCCGACTGCCTTCGAGATGTCCGAGGTACCGAGGTTCGAGGTGAAGATCAGCACGGTGTTCTTGAAGTCGACCGTGCGTCCCTGGCCGTCGGTGAGACGGCCGTCTTCGAGCACCTGCAGGAGGGTGTTGTAGATCTCCTGGTGTGCCTTCTCGATCTCGTCGAACAGCACGACGGAGAACGGCTTGCGGCGGACCTTCTCGGTGAGCTGGCCACCCTCTTCGTATCCGACGTATCCGGGAGGAGCACCGAACAGACGCGACGCGGTGAAGCGGTCGTGGAACTCGCCCATGTCGATCTGGATGAGCGCGTCGTCCTCGCCGAAGAGGAAGTTCGCGAGTGCCTTCGACAGCTCGGTCTTACCGACACCGGACGGGCCGGCGAAGATGAACGAGCCCGACGGGCGCTTCGGGTCCTTCAGACCTGCACGGGTACGACGGATCGCCTTCGAGACGGCCTTGACTGCCTCGACCTGGCCGATGATCCGCTTGTGCAGCTCGTCTTCCATGCGGAGCAGACGAGTGGTCTCTTCCTCGGTGAGCTTGAAGACGGGGATGCCGGTCCAGTTGCCCAGAACCTCGGCGATCTGCTCGTCGTCCACCTCGGCGATGACATCGAGATCACCGGAGCGCCACTGCTTCTCACGCTCGGCACGCTGACCGACGAGGGTCTTCTCCTTGTCGCGCAGGTTCGCAGCCTTCTCGAAGTCCTGAGCGTCGATGGCCGATTCCTTCTCCCGGCGCGCGTCGGCGATCTTGTCGTCGAACTCGCGCAGGTCTGGCGGCGCGGTCATCCGGCGGATGCGCATCCGCGCGCCCGCCTCGTCGATGAGGTCGATTGCCTTGTCGGGCAAGAACCGATCGTTGATGTACCGGTCGGCCAGTGTGGCGGCCGCGACGAGTGCACCGTCGGTGATCGAGACGCGGTGGTGTGCCTCGTAGCGATCGCGCAGACCCTTGAGGATCTCGATGGTGTGCTCGACAGTCGGCTCGCCGACCTGGACAGGCTGGAAACGACGCTCGAGTGCGGCGTCCTTCTCGATGTACTTGCGGTACTCGTCGAGGGTGGTGGCACCGATGGTCTGCAGTTCGCCACGAGCCAGCTTCGGCTTGAGGATCGACGCTGCGTCGATGGCACCTTCGGCGGCACCTGCGCCGACGAGCGTGTGCAGCTCGTCGATGAACAGGATGATGTCGCCGCGGGTGTTGATCTCTTTGAGCACCTTCTTCAGGCGCTCCTCGAAGTCACCGCGGTAACGGCTGCCGGCCACGAGTGAGCCGAGGTCGAGGGTGTAGAGCTGCTTGTCCTTGAGCGTCTCGGGGACCTCGCCGTTGACGATTGCCTGGGCCAGGCCCTCGACAACTGCGGTCTTACCGACACCGGGCTCGCCGATGAGAACAGGGTTGTTCTTGGTACGACGCGACAGCACCTGCATGACGCGCTCGATTTCCTTCGCGCGACCGATGACCGGGTCGAGCTTGCCTTCGAGCGCGGCCTGGGTGAGGTTGCGCCCGAACTGGTCGAGAACCAGTGACGTCGACGGGGTGCCCGCCTCGCCGCGGCCGCTGCCGCTCTCGGACGGCTCCTTGCCCTGGTAGCCCGACAGCAGCTGGATGACCTGCTGGCGCACGCGGTTGAGGTCGGCTCCGAGCTTGACCAGAACCTGAGCTGCGACGCCTTCGCCTTCGCGGATCAGGCCGAGCAGGATGTGCTCGGTGCCGATGTAGTTGTGGCCGAGCTGCAGTGCTTCACGCAGGCTGAGCTCGAGTACTTTCTTGGCGCGCGGAGTGAACGGAATGTGACCGGACGGAGCCTGCTGGCCCTGGCCGATGATTTCCTCTACCTGGCTGCGAACTCCTTCGAGGGAGATGCCCAGCGACTCGAGAGACTTTGCTGCAACACCTTCACCCTCGTGGATGAGGCCCAGCAGAATGTGCTCCGTGCCGATGTAGTTGTGGTTGAGCATCCGGGCTTCTTCTTGAGCCAGGACGACAACACGCCGCGCGCGATCGGTGAACCTCTCGAACATCGCTCTCCCTCACTTCTCGGTGGGTGGTAGCTCGCCCACCAGTTCTTCCAGCGCCGCAGTGTCCTGAACACTCGGTCGCTTGTGCATTCGAAGGTAAGACTGTGTCTCACTGTAGTTGGCCGACGTGACGAACGCCGACCCTCCACCCCTGAAATACTGCGTATCCGGCAACGAGACGGACCGCCTCGTGTGCTTACTGTTCATAACGCAGGCACTTTGCAAAACGTTTCCCCATCGCTGTCCGCTGCTGGCGAACAGCTTTCTGCGCTCCGATCAGGCCTGCGACGGCTTGACGATCGGAAACAGGATCGTTTCTCGGATACCCAGCCCGGTCAACGCCATCAGCAGACGGTCGATTCCCATACCGGTTCCGGTGGTCGGCGGCATGCCCTGCTCCATTGCAGCGAGGAAGTCCTCGTCGAGCACCATCGCCTCGTCGTCACCTGCTGCAGCCTGACGCGCCTGGTCCTCGAAGCGCTCGCGCTGGATGATCGGGTCGATCAGCTCCGAGTAGCCGGTCGCCAGCTCGAATCCACGAACGTAGAGATCCCACTTCTCGGTGACGCCCGGCTTGCTGCGGTGCTGACGCGTCAGCGGCGACGTCTCGACGGGGAAATCACGGACGAACGTCGGTTCGGTCAACGCGTCGCCCACCTGGTGTTCCCACAGTTCCTCGACGAGCTTGCCGTGGCCGTAGATCGAGACGCCGTCCTTGCGGGGGACGTCCAGCCCGACCTTGTCGGCGATCGCGAGCAGTTCGTCGACGGTGGTGTCGGGGGTGACGTCGAATCCGAGCGACTCCGACAGCGACGGGTACATCTCGAGCGTCGTCCATTCGCCGCCGAGATCGTAGGAGGTGCCGTCGGGCAGGGTGACCACGGTGGATCCGAGTGCGGCCACCGCCACTTCCTGGACGAGTTCCCGCGTCATCTTCGCCGAGTCGTCGTACGTGCCGTAGGCCTCGTAGGTCTCGAGCATCGCGAACTCCGGCGAGTGCGAGGAGTCGGCACCTTCGTTGCGGAAGTTGCGGTTGATCTCGAAGACCTTCTCGATGCCGCCGACGACGCAGCGCTTGAGGAACAGCTCCGGCGCTATGCGCAGGTACAGGTCCGTGTCCATCGCATTGGAGTGGGTGACGAACGGCCGGGCCGCGGCACCGCCGTGCAGCGTCTGCAGCATCGGGGTCTCGACCTCGAGGAAGCCGCGACGCTCGAGTGCGTTACGCAGTTCACGAACGACGGCGATGCGCTTGCGGGCGGTCTCTCGGGCCTCCGGACGCGTGATCAGATCCAGGTAGCGCTGCCGGATCCGCGTCTCTTCGCTGAGTTCCTTGTGCGCGACGGGCAAGGGCCGCAACGACTTCGATGCGATCTGCCACGCGTCGGCCATCACCGAGAGCTCACCGCGACGGGAGCTGATGACCTCGCCGTGGACGAACACGAAGTCGCCCAGGTCGACGTCGGCCTTCCACGCTGCGAGGTCGTCCTCGCCGACACCTGCCAGGCTGATCATGGCTTGGAGCTGGGTGCCGTCGCCCTCCTGCAGGGTGGCGAAGCACAGCTTGCCGGTGTTACGGACGAAGATCACGCGGCCGACGACCCCGACGATCAGGCCGGTCGTCGTGTCGGCGTCGAGCTCGGGGAACTGGGTGCGGATCTCGAGCAGCGAATGGGTCCGCGGAACCGACACCGGGTACGCCTCGACCCCGCGCTCGAGCAACGAAGCGCGCTTGGCGCGACGAATCCGTAGCTGCTCCGGGGTGTCGTCGGCCGGCTGGGTAGAAGCTGTATCACTCACGCGCACACACTTTACAGTCCGAGACTGTCGAGACAATCAGTGCGCTGCGACGGCCTCGGCCTCGCGAACGCAGTGCTTGGCCTGCGTCAACACCCCGAGCAGCCCGGCCGACTTCAGTGCCTGATAGCCGCCGACCAGATCGGTGGCCTTGTGCAGACCCAGCAGCTTGAGCGACGCGGCCGCGAGCGAGGAGGTGTAGCCCTCGGAGCAGATGACGATCCACTCGACGTCGTGGTCGGTGGCGATCGCCAGCCGCGCGTCACTGGTGGGATCGAGACGCCATTCGAGGACGTTGCGTTCGATGGCCAACGCACCGGGCAGGGTGCCCTCGACTGCGCGCTGCGCCTGCGGGCGAATGTCGACGACGACCGCGCCGCGGTCGACAGCGTCACGGAGCTCGAAGACGGTCATGCGATCGATGGTCTCGCGAGCGGATTCGAGCATTTCGACGATGGTCATCTCGTGGCCTTCTCGGGTTCGGCGGTGAGCTCGCTGCGGGTACGGCGCAGCGTGGCGCGCTCGGTCACTTCGTAGTACGACATCGCCGTCAGCGGCGGTGAGTAGGCGTGCACGCTGAGGGTGGGCCCGGTCGTGCTCGACGCCGGATCGTGCATCACGTCGTGCACCCATCCCAACGGGAAGGCTGCCTGATCTCCCGCGTCGAGATGACGTTCCTTCAGTTCGGTTCCCGCCCAACGGTATTCGAGCAAAGAACCACTCAGGACGGTCAATGCACCGAGCGATCCGGCGTGATCGTGCAGTTCGGTGGATCGCTCGGGAACCCAGCTGATCAACCAGACGTCGAGATCGTCGTCGGAGTGCAGGCGAGTGGCCCAACGCTCGTCTGTGGGCCACTGTCCACCGCCGGGAAGCAGGTGGTCGAAACGCCCTTCTAGGACGTCCGATGCGCCCTGATCGGTGATGCGCAGCAGGTCGGGAGGACGCAGCCGAGTCGGCAACGTCGAGACCGACCGCGAGGTCGAACGGGGTCGGGTGGGTGCAGAAAATACAGGTGTGGAAAGCATGAAGCTCTACTCCAGGGGTGTGTAACGAACGAGGCAGCGGTCAGCCTCGACAACACTCCTGGGTGGCCATGCACGTCATCACGCCGACGATTCTGACACACGAACGCCCGACGCGCTACCCCGCTTCACCGAAACACTCAGCGTGGCCGCCGCTGAAACATTCAGCGTGGCCGCCGCTTTGCCATGTTGCGTTCGTAGACCAGTCGAAGTCCTTCGAGCGTCAGGTCGGGTTCGTGATGCTCGATGGTCGTCGACTCGGGCAGGATCAGCGCAGCGATGTCCCCGGTACCGATGACCGCGACGTCGGTGCCTTTGACCTCCGGCACCTCACGTCTGATGCGTCCGACGAGCCCGTCCACCAGGCCGGCGAAACCGAAGATGGTGCCCGCCTGGATGCACTCGACGGTGTTCTTGCCCAGCACCGACCGCGGCCGCACCATCTCGACCTCACGCAGCGTCGCGGTGCGAGTCGACATGGCCGAGGCCGAAATTTCGAGACCGGGCGCGATCGCCCCGCCAAGGAACTCGCCCTTGGCCGAGACCACGTCGACACACGTGGTGGTCCCGAAATCCACCACGATGCACGCCGAGTCGTACAGATCATGTGCGGCAAGGGTATTGACGATGCGATCGGCCCCGACCTCTTTGGGATTGTCGACCAGCAGCGGAACCCCGGTCCGCACACCGGGTTCGACCACCACGTGCACTACGTGATCCCAGTAGCGCACGAGCATCGTCCGCATCTCGCGCAGCACGGACGGCACCGTGGACAGAGCAGTCACCCCGGTGATCTGCTCGGCCTGTTCGCCCAACAACCCCCGCAGCATGAACGCCAGCTCGTCGGCCGTCACATGGGGGTCGGTTCGAATACGCCAGTCGCGCAGCAGTTTCGAGTGATCCCCGGTGCCGGTGAAGAGCCCGACCACCGTGCTGGTGTTGCGTACATCGATTGCGAGAAGCATCGAGTCAGACCAGCACGGAGTCGGCCCGCAGATCTCGCGGCGTGATCAGACCCGAACCGGCGGGCGCATGAGCCGGGTCGCTGCCGAGCTCGACCGGCCGGTTCTTGTCGTCGACGAACACCACCCGTGGTGAGTAGTCGGCAACCTCCTGCTCGTTCATGACCCCGTAGGCGATCAGGATGACCAGATCACCCGGATTCACCAAATGCGCTGCGGCCCCATTGATTCCGATGACGCCACTGCCCCGCTCGCCGGTGATCACGTAGGTCTCCAGCCGCGCACCGTTGTCGATGTCGACAATGGTGACCTGCTCGCCTTCGAGCAGATCGGCTGCTTCCATCAGCTCCTGATCGACGGTCACCGAGCCCACATAGTGCAGGTCCGCGTGCGTGACGGTGGCGCGATGGATCTTGGACTTCATCATGGTACGAAACATCGTGTCACTCTCCACTTTTCGGATCGTCCGGGTACTCCAGAAAGCCAGTGCCGACGGCGACACCGACGTTGTCGATCAATCTCGTGGTACCCACCTTGGCCGCCACGAGCAGTCTGCCGTCCCCACGTTCGGGAGCCGGGCCGAGATGCGGGTCGCGCACCTCCAGATAGTCGACCTGCACCAGTGGTGCCTCGTCGAGGACGGCACGCGCGGTGGCGATGATGGCCTCGACTCCGCCGGCCGCAGCGTGCGCCCCGGCCACGAGTGCAGCCGACAACGCCACTGCAGCGTCACGCTGTTCGGCATCGAGATACCTGTTGCGCGAGGACAGCGCCAGACCGTCCTGCTCGCGAACCGTCGGGACTCCGATGACCGCGACGTCGAAGTTCAGGTCTCGCACCATCTGCCGGATCAGCGTCAGCTGCTGGTAGTCCTTCTCCCCGAAGTACGCCCGATGCGGAGCGGCTATCTGCAGCAGCTTGGCCACGACGGTGAGCATTCCCGCGAAATGCGTTGGCCTGCTGGCACCTTCGAGTTCACTACCGAGCGGACCGGGATGGACCGTGGTGCGCGGTCCGGACGGGTACATGTGCGACGCGGACGGCGCGAATACCAATTCCACGCCCTCACCGCGGAGCAGTTCGACATCGGCGTCGAGGGTCCGCGGATAGGCGTCGAGGTCCTCCCCCACGCCGAACTGCAGTGGATTGACGAAAATCGACACGATCACGACCGCGCCGGTGAGCTTCGCCTGGCGCACCAACTGCAGGTGGCCGGCATGCAGTGCACCCATGGTCGGCACCAGAGCGACCTGCTTGCCGACGCCACGTAGGGCCTTGGACACCGACGTGATCACCGCGGGATCGTGGTGAACCGTCAACTGCCCCTTCGTGTAGCTGCCCGCGAGGGTCATCGCTTCCCTTCCAGAATCTCGATCAGATCGGCTGCGGCACCGATACGTTGGGCGGACCGCAGCGACAGCGCACGGTAACCGGCGGCGATCCGTGGATCGACGGCCTCGAGCACTTCGAGGTGTTTGCCCACAGCCGCGGTATCGCCTCGGGCCACCGGGCCGGTCAGTGCGGATTGTCCGTTGCGCAGCGCATTGTCCAGTGCAGCTTCGAGCAGCGGAGCCAGAACGCGCTCGGGCACACCACGTTCGGCATCGGATCCAGGAAAACCCGGACCGGCCAACGCAACTCGCAGTGCCTCGACCGCGTCGACGACCAACGTCACGAGGTGATTGCTGCCGTGAGCCAACGCCGCGTGGTAGAGCGCCCGGTTGCTCTCGGGCACGTGCACCGGCTCGCCGCCGATCTCGAGGACGAGGGCTTGGGCTACCGCATAACCGATCTCGTCGCCCGCGGTGATGCCGAAGCACGCGGCCGTCATCCGGTCGGTGTCCTCGGGTCCGCCGCTGAATGTCATGGCCGGATGTATTGCCAACGGAACCGCGCCAAGGGCAGCCAACGGCTCCAGTACCGCGACGCCGTTCGCGCCGGAGGTGTGCGCCACCAACTTGCCCGGCGCGACCGCCCCGGTCGCGGCGAGACCGGCGACGATCGAGGCCAGTTCGTAATCCGGTACCGCCAGAATCAGCAGTTCGGCGCGACGGGCAACCTCGTCGACAGGCAGAATCTGCGACTCGGGCAATCGATCACGTACTCGCGCGATGGATGCGTCCGATACCGCGGCGGCACCGACGACAACGTGTCCGACGCGTTCGAGCGCCTCACCGAATGCCGTACCGACCCGACCGGCGGAGACGACACCCACGGTCAAGCGAGCCGGAGACAGACCACCAGTGAACCCTGATGAGGTCACCGAAATTTTCCTCTCGTTCGTTCCAGTCCCGCTCGGCGGGTACCAGACGTCCTGCAGGGAACAATAGCGACAGCGGCACCGAACGTGCCATGGGAAACCGGTGTGATCTGGTTCTCAGTCTGCGCGACGGCGACGGCGACGCGTGCCGGCGTCGGTGGTCGTCGTGTCGGCCGAATCGCCGCCTGCCAGCCCGGCCATGATCTCGGCGACGGAACGGCCGTTGGAGTGCGCGCCGGACGCCTCCTCGGGGGATTCGGCGCGCCTGCGTCCGCGTCGTGGTGCATCCGCCGTCTCCTCGGCAGGCGTGTCGTCGACGCGGTCGGCTGCGAAGAACGCATCGGCCGAATCGCGCAGCGATCGGCGAGACTCCGGGTACGTGGCCTCTTCTTCGGCCGATTCGGACTCGGGGGCCTGCTGAGCCTGTGCCTCCTCGACAGGTTCGGCGTCCTCGACCGCTGCTGATTCGGCCGGTTCGGATTCGGCCGCGGGTCGACGCGTCTGCTCGAAGTTGTATGCGGTGAACGGCGAGGTGGGCGGGCTCACCCGACCGGCCGGCCTCGGTGCCCCGTAGGGGCGGGACTGCGCGGCCGGCGGCTCGGTGCGGTCGTTCTGCCCGGCGTCGGTGACGTCGTCGGAACCCTCCGGTGCAGAACCCTGCTCGGCAGACGCGTCCTGTGCGTACCGGGAATCGGCTTCAGCCGCGGTCGCGCGGGGCATTTCGTCCGGATCCTCGGGGTAGACCACCGACGTCTCGGCGGTGACCGGCTCGTCGTAGGGCGTACCCACGCCGTTGAAACCGGGGCCTGCGGGTCCGTTGCCGTTGCCGCCACCCCGTACGTACAACCCGGACGGTGCGGGCTGATAGCTGTCGTAGCCACGGCCACCGAGTTCCTGCATCCGCATCGCCTCGGCGCGCAGTGCGACCCGTTCGGTCGGTAGATTGCCCTCGAAGAGCACCTGCAGGTTCTGGCGCAGCGCGGCCAGTTCGTTACGCAGCGCAGCGACCTCGTCCGATTCCATCCGCGTCTCGTTGCGCACCCGGGCTTCGACGCTCATCTCGTACTCGCGTCGGGCCGAGATCTCGCGGGCGAGCTGCAGTTCGTAGACGGTCTGTAAGTCCTTGGCCTTGGTCTGATCCGCGGCCGCTTCCCTGCGGTACTTCGTCATCGCGAACGCACCGATCACCGCGGCCCACAGCGCCGAGAGCACCCCGACGCGCATCCACTGAACGCTTTCGCTGAACAACAACAGCACACTGGCGACGATGCCGAACACGACGAGCGCCGCGAGGAACAGCTGGCTCGCACTACGCCGCTTTCGGCGTCCCTTCTTGGCGCGAGTCTGATCTGTCATGTTCTCAAGGGTAACCGGCCTGTCGGTCGCATCTGGTCATCCCCGACCGATCACGTACACAACGAAGGTAACGATCGAGGGACGGATACGTTATCGGGAGCGCTCGTCGTCCCGATCTTCCGGGGTGCGGCAGCACTGCTCCAGCCACACCGCGGCGGCGACGACGGCCAAGCCCGCGACGAGGGCCACGATCGCTCCGGCTCGGTCCGCCGACGCCGCTCGCACCGTTGCCGCTCGCGGCAATACGTACACCAAGAAGCCGACGCACACCCCCACCAGAGCGGTTCCCACCAGCAACGACGCCTTCGCCAACACCAGCGCCCGGAAGACCGTCAACGGATGCAGGTCGTGCAGACCGGTACCCACTCGATGCTCGGCGATGCGATTGCGGACGATCACCGCGGTCACCACTTCCACCACCGCGACCAGATACAGCGACGCTCCGGCGTACACCGGGATCGGCGGAAACGAACCGTAGAAAACCCGCACCAGCAGCCACGTGCCCACTGCGGCGATCAGAAACAAACCCAAGACATCCCAGAGCTTGGTGGGATTGGTCACCACAGTCGATCACCGTCGTCGTCGAGACGGACGACTCCCACTCGCTCGTCGGCACTCAGTCGCTCGAGCAGCTCGGAGACCGGCACGTCCACCCCGCCGACCCGAAGTGTGGCGTCGGGCTCGACGTCCAGCCACGGCAGCAGCACGAACGCGCGCTCGTGCGCACGGGGATGGGGAAGAATCAGGCGCGGGTCCTCACTGATGACGTCGTCGCACACGATCACGTCGACGTCGAGGCTGCGGGGTCCCCAACGCTGCACTCGAACGCGGTCCGCTGCCTCCTCGAGTTGCTGCGCCAGACGCAACCAGTCCCACGGGCCGTAGACATCGTCCTCGGCCACCACGATCGCGTTGAGGAAGTCCTGTTGCTCGACGCCACCCCACGGAGCAGATCGATGCACGGCCGAGCACGCCACCACGCGCGAACCCAATTCCGTTGTGACAGAACGCAAGTGGCTCATCGAGTCGCCGATGTTGCTGCCGATCGACAGCACTGCACGGCTCACTTTCGCTCCCGATAGGCCACCACGGCAACGTCGCCGAACGTCAGGGGAATGGGAGCCGACGGCTTGTGCAGCACCACCTCCACCGCGTCGACTCGGGAGTCGTAACCGAGCACCACCTCGGCGATCTCGGCGGAGACCGTCTCGATCAGATCCCGGGACGGGCCCGCTACGACCGCCGCGGCATGTTCGGCCAGCTCGCCGTAGTGCAACGTCCGAGTCAGATCGTCGGTCTCGGCCGCGGGCGAGAGATCCATCCAGACGGTGATGTCGACGACGAAGTCCTGGCCGTCTCGCTTCTCGAAGTCGAAGACACCGTGATTGCCGCGGACGGTCAGCCCGCGCAATTCGATGCGGTCGCCGCGACGAGTCCCTGCAGCGGCACTGTTGATCTCGCTCATGCGCGACCACCCTGCCATGCCCGCACGACGGCCACCGCGTCGAGTGACGACCGGACGTCGTGCACCCGCACTCCCCACGCGCCGCCGGCGACGGCGAGAGCAGAGACGACGGCCGTCGCGATCTCCCGGCCGTCCGGTGGACGCGGTGAACCGTCGGGTTCGGCGAGGAGCGAGCCCAGAAAACGTTTGCGGGACGCACCCACCAGAACCGGGAAACCGGATTCCACCAGGGTGGGCAGTCCGCGCAGCAGCTGCCAGTTGTGCTCCGCGTTCTTGGCGAATCCGAGGCCCGGGTCCAGCACGATCCGCGACGCGTCGACCCCGGCGCTCACTGCGTGGTCGACCTGCTCGAGCAGTTCGCGGCGAACGTCGGCGACCACGTCGTCGTAGTGATCGGCCGGACCGGTGTGCCGGAACGTCGAGTCGGCGGCCCGCCAGTGCATCAGGATCCACGGCAGCCCGCCTTGCGCGACCACGCCGGCCATCGCGGGGTCGGCTCGACCGCCCGAGACGTCGTTGACGATCGACACCCCGGCCTCGATCGCCGCAGCGGCGACGTGTGCGCGCATCGTGTCGACGCTGGTGCTCACGCCTTCGGCGGCCAACGCCGAGATGACCGGTACGACGCGCTGCACCTCGACAGACGGGTCGACGCGGTCCGCCCCGGGGCGCGTGGATTCCCCGCCGACGTCGACGATGTCGACTCCCAGCCGATGCATCGCCAGACCGTGTTCGACGGCCGCGTCGATGTCGAGGTAGCGACCGCCGTCGGAGAACGAATCGGCCGTCACGTTGAGAACGCCCATGACGATGGGCGCAGCGGGATCGGAGCGCGCGAGAATCATCGTGATCGGACCGGAACCGTCATTTCCGGAGGATCAGGTCCAAGGCTTCCGAACGCGATGCCGCGCTGGACTGCAGCAGACCCCGGACCGCCGAGGTGGTGGTGCTGGCACCGGGCTTGCGGATACCGCGCATCGCCATGCACAGGTGCTCGGCCTCGATCACGACGATCGCACCGCGTGGGTCGAGCTTGCGCATCAACGCGTCGGCGATCTGGCTGGTCAACCGCTCCTGCACCTGGGGACGCTTGGCGTACATGTCCACCACGCGGGCCAGCTTCGACAGACCGGTCACCTTGCCGCTCTTGCCGGGGATGTATCCCACGTGGGCGACGCCGTGGAACGAGACCAGGTGGTGCTCGCACGTGGAGTACATGGGGATGTCGCGAACCAGAACCAGTTCTTGATGGCCTTCGTCGAAGGTCGTGTTCAGCGCGGTGTCCGGATCGGTGTAGAGGCCGGCGAAGATCTCGCGGTAGGACCGGGCGACACGAGCCGGGGTATCGAGCAGGCCCGGGCGGTCGGGATCCTCACCGACGGCGATGAGCAACTCGCGTACCGCGGCCTCCGCGCGGGGCTGGTCGAACACCGCGCCCGTGGCATAGGCCACCGTCTCCGCGATTCCCTGCTGCGGGGCGGCGGATTGCACGGCTGCTGGGACTTCTGCCGAGTCGCCTGTCGACTCGTCGGTCCTGTTGACTGACACGAGAACGTACCTCCGGTTGGGCTCCGCGAATGTGGCAGCTGGGCGGGCGTGCTGCTCGGTGTGAACGGCTCGCCGACGAACAACAGCACGGGTTCGAAACGACGCACTGGGTCGACCGTCACGGTCGACCCAGTCAGCCTAATGATCGGACTAGCGGTGTGAGCCGCCCGGTCCTTCCCACCGTTGGGTGCGTGGGCCGGCGTCGCCGTCGTCGTTTCCGTGACCGTCGCTGTGCTCACCCTGCTGAGACTCCTCCGACGAACCATGAGCGGGTCGATCGTCTCCGGGCAGCGGGTAGTTGTGCGAGCTTTCCGGAACCTCCCACGTGGGAGTCGACTCCGGCGCGCCCTCGGAATTCTCGCCGTAGGGAGGCTCGTGCCGGGACGTGCGACCGTGCTCCCCGGCGTCCGGCCGGAACGGATCCGGCTGGTACTGCGGCGGCTGATACGACTGCTGCGGCTGCTGCGGGTCGTACGACTTCTGCGGCTGGGGCGGCTGGTAGGACTGCGGCTGCTGATACGTCGGATGCTGACGGTAGCCCTGATCCGAGTCCTGTTCACGCGGAGGCTGGTACTGAGCCGGCGGCGTGGACGGGCCTTGGTAGCGCGGCACCTGTGGCTGATCGCGCGGCGGCCAGCCGGGTGCCGACCAGCCGGCGGGAGCGCCGTAATCGGGGCCCGAACCATTGGGACCCGATCGGGGCTCGGGCCGGCGATAGCCCTCGGAGTATCCGCCGCCCGTGGTCGGCCCGCCGTAGCTTCCGTTGGCAGGACCGCCGTTGGTAGCGCCGTTGTAGCCGCCGCCATTGTTGCTACCGCCGTTGTAGCCGCCGCCGTTGTTGCTACCGCCGTTGTAGTCGCCGGGGGCAGGCGCGCTTCGTCGACCGGCACCCGTGTTCGGTCCGAGCTCGCCGGTGCCGGGTGCGCCGTTGCTGGGTGCGCCGTTGGTGGGTGCGCCGTTGTAACCGTTGTTGCCGTTCTGCTGCCCACCCTTGGTCAACTGCGGCGACCCGGCGTAGCTGGGCTGCGGAAACTGTTGCGGTGGAAGCTGTTTCGGTGCAGGTGGCACCGGAGGCCACGGCTCGCCGCGCTCGGCTGCGAGCTCGCGAGGAGTCTTGACCGGCGGCTTGTCCGACGGCTTACGGTCACCGAAGTCGTTGAACAGCGTGATGCGCGGGCGCTTGGTGACACTGTGGAAGATCTTCTCGAGGTCCTTGCGGGTCAGCGTCTCACGTTCGAGCAGCTCGGAGGCAAGGGTGTCGAGCAGGTCGCGGTACTCGTTGAGGATGGCCCAGGCCTCGGTGTGCGCGGCTTCGATGAGCTTGCGCACCTCCTCGTCGATTTCGCGTGCGACCTCGTGCGAGAAGTCGGACTGCTGTCCCATCGAACGACCGAGGAACGGGTCGCCCTGTTCCTGTCCGTAGCGAACGGCACCGAGCTTGCTGCTCATGCCGTACTCGGTGACCATCGCGCGGGCGATCTTGGTGGCCTGGTCGATGTCCGAGGACGCTCCGGTGGTCGGCTCGTGGAACACGAGCTCTTCCGCGGCGCGTCCACCCATGGCCATCACCAGGCGTGCGATCATCTCCGACCGCGTCATCAGGCCCTTGTCGTCCTCGGGGACCGTCATCGCGTGGCCGCCGGTGCGACCGCGCGCGAGGATGGTCACCTTGTACACGGGCTCGATGTCGGGCATCGCCCATGCCGCGAGCGTGTGGCCACCCTCGTGGTACGCGGTGATCTTGCGCTCGTGCTCGCTGATGATGCGGCTCTTGCGGCGCGGACCACCGACGACGCGGTCGACGGATTCTTCGAGCGACGCCTCGGTGATGACGGTGCCGTTCTCACGAGCGGTGAGCAGTGCGGCTTCGTTGATGACGTTGGCCAGGTCTGCACCCGACATTCCGACGGTTCGCTTGGCCAGACCTTCGAGGTCGGCATCCTGCGCGACGGGCTTGCCGGCCGAGTGCACCTTCAGGATCGCTCGACGGCCGGCCAGGTCGGGGGCACCGACGGGGATCTGACGGTCGAAGCGGCCCGGACGCAGCAGGGCCGGGTCGAGGATGTCGGGCCGGTTGGTGGCGGCGATGAGGATGACGCCGGTGCGCTCACCGAAGCCGTCCATTTCGACGAGCAGCTGGTTGAGCGTCTGCTCGCGCTCGTCATGTCCGCCGCCCATGCCTGCGCCGCGCTGGCGGCCGACGGCGTCGATCTCATCGACGAAGATGATGCAGGGGCTGTTCTGCTTGGCCTGCTCGAACAGGTCGCGCACGCGGGATGCACCGACGCCGACGAACATCTCGACGAAGTCGGAGCCGGAGATGGTGAAGAACGGGACGCCCGCCTCGCCTGCGACGGCGCGCGCCAGCAGCGTCTTGCCGGTTCCGGGAGGGCCGTACAGCAGGACGCCGCGCGGAATCTTGGCACCGAGGGCCTGGTAGCGCGCCGGGTTCTGCAGGAAGTCCTTGATTTCGTAGAGCTCTTCGACGGCCTCGTCCGCGCCCGCAACATCGGCGAACGTGGTCTTCGGCATGTCCTTGGTCAGCTGCTTGGCCTTGGATTTGCCGAAGCCCATGACACCGCCGCGGCCGCCACCCTGCATACGGCTCATCACGAAGATGATCACGCCGAGGATCAACACCATCGGGAGGATGAGCAGCAGGAACGAGCTGAACCAGCTCTCCTGGGTGACGGTGGTGTTGTAGCTGTTCAAGCCCTGCGAGTCGACCTTGTCGAAGATCTGCTCGGACGCCGAGTCCGGATACTTCGCAATGATCTGCTTCTCGTTCTCCGTGGCGTCGGAGGCCTCTTTGAGGGTCAGCCGAATCTGCTGCTCACGGTCGTCGATCTGCGCGGACTCGACATTGCGGTCGTCGAGCTGGGCGATCGCCACCGAGGTATCGACCGACGTCCAGTTCCGCGTGTCGTTACCGAAGTAGCTGAAGGCATAGATCACCAACAGAATGCCGAAAACGATGGCGAGATTTCGTATTACTGTCTTCCGATTCATACAGCTTCAGCCGACTCGGCCGTGTCCTTTCAGTCCGCTCCCGCGCGCTGGCTGCTCCCTGCCCGCCGGATACTCCAGGCTACCGCGAGACTCGGACATCGGACTCGCTCTTACCTGGCGCTCTGCGTCCACGCGCCTGTCGGCGTCGACGCTTCTTCCCCTCCAACGACTGCACTCCCCCGGCAGTTCCCCGTGTATCGCCGCACACTATCCGGATCGATGGACCATTGCATACGTCTCGGCGCGGCAATGGTCCATTGACGGACGGTCCAGCGCAGCGACACGGGCGGAACCGAAAGAACTCGGATCAGCTGTACACCTTCGGGTCCAGCAGACCGATGTACGGCAGATCGCGGTATCGCTCGTTGTAATCGAGGCCGTAGCCGACGACGAACTCGTTGGGGATGTCGAAGCCCACGTTCGCGACCTCGACGTCGACCTTGATCGCGTCGGGCTTACGCAGCAACGTCACCACCGACAGCGAGGCGGGCGACCGGGTCGCCAGGTTGCGCTTGAGCCAGCTCAGTGTCAGACCCGAGTCGATGATGTCCTCGACGATCAGCACGTGGCGTCCGGTGATGTCGCGGTCGAGGTCCTTGAGAATCCGGACGACGCCGGAGGACGACGTCGACGAGCCGTAGGAGCTCACCGCCATGAACTCGAGCTGCGCCGGGATGGGCAGAGCCCGCGCGAAGTCGGTCATGAACATGATCGCGCCCTTGAGAACGCCGACCAGCAGCAAGTCGCCTTCGGGAGCACCCTCGGGATACCGCTTGGCAATTTCCTCTGCGAGTTCCGCGGTCCGTGTTTTGATCTGTTCCTCGGAAATGAGAACCGATTCGATGTCGCCCTCGTACACGGGGTTTCCCTTCATTCGTTCTCCAGGCCGACGCTCAGCCTGCCATGCCGACGCGAGCACACCAACCTCGCCTCCGGCGTTCCCCCAGGCAGCGCAACTCCGCCCTGCCCGGTCCAGCGCACGACGAGCGCATCGACAGCGCGGATCTGACGGTCCGACAACGACGTCACACCCCGGCCGAGGAGCCAGCGCCGCACCACTCGGCGGCGGATCGCAGGGTCGGACGATTCGATCACCGAGACGTCCAACTCGCGCGTGTTCGGATCGACGACGGACGCGGCGATGGCGTCGAGCACCCGGCCGTCGTCCTGCAGCTGCTCGGCCGTGCGGGCCAGAGCCGAAGCGACGCCCCCACCGAGCACGTCCTCGAGCAACGGCAACACCTCGTGGCGTAGTCGCACCCGGGTGAAGTCGGGATCGAAGTTGTGCGGATCCTCGAACGGTTCGAGTCCCAGCTCCGCGCACGCGGCCCGCGTCACAGCGCGTCGCACCCCGAGGAGCGGCCGACCCCACGGGTCGTCGAACGCTGCCATTCCGGCGATGGACCGCGGCCCCGAGCCGCGACCGAGGCCCAGCAGCACCGTCTCCGCCTGGTCGTCGAGAGTGTGCGCCACCAGCACCGAGGCATCACCGCGCGCGGCGTCCAATGCGTCGTATCGGGCTCGGCGAGCGGCGGCTTCCACCCCACCCGTACCCGCCACGGTCACCGTCAGCACCCGCGCATCGGCGACGCCCAGCAACAGGGCACGCTCGGCGGCGACGGCAGCCACCTCGGCCGATCCCGCCTGAAGCCCATGATCGACGATCAGCGCCGTCACGTTCGAAGCCTCGGCTGCGGTCGCCGCAGTGAGCGCCAGTGAATCCGCACCACCGGACAGCGCCACCGCTACCGGGCCGGGATGCGCCGCCAACCAACCCCGCACCGCTCGCCGAACCTCCAGCAACGCCGGAGACTCGGGCAGCATGGGTCGTTCCGCAGGCTCAGCCAAGGACTCGCGCGACCCACGCATCCGGGTCCTCGATCTCCGACAGCAACGGCAGAGTGTCCGGCCCGGTCCACACCGTGTTGAAGCGTTCCATTCCCACCGAGCCGACGACGTGATCCACGAATGCCTTGCCGCGTACGTATTGCGCCATCTTCGCGTCCATCCCGAGCAGTGTGCGCACGACGCGTTGCACGGGGTTGACCTTGCGTTGGCGTCGCCGATCGAACGCGCGGCGGATCTGCACCACCGACGGCACGACGGCCGGTCCGACGGCGTCCATGACGTGGTCGGCGTGACCTTCGAGCAGTGTTCCGAGAACGAGGAGACGGTCGATCGCCTGCCGCTGCGGCTCGGGTTGGGTCGCGCGCAGCAGACCGATGATGCCGGCGTCCTCGGCGGATCCGGAGGGATTCTTCCTGGCCTTCAGAGCGCCGCTCAGCCGAGTGAGAACATCGGACATCGGCTCGTCGGTGCCGTCGGAGAGCAATCCGACGTTGTCCCGCATGTACTGCCCGAGCCACGGCGCGGAGGAGAACTGCACTCGGTGGGTCACCTCGTGCAGGCATACCCAGAGTCGAAAATCACTGGGTGAGACGCGAAGTGCACGTTCGACGGCGATCACGTTGGGTGCGACCAGCAGCAGGGTGCCGCTCTCACCGGTGAACGGATCGTACTGTCCCAGAATGGCACTGGACAGGAACGCGAGCATGGCGCCGGCCTGCAACCCGGCGGGCTTGCCACCGAGCAGTCCGGTCGGGGGTGTCTCGTTCTCGTCCCCGGTGAGATGCTTCATCGACGCAGCCGCCGCTGCGATCCATCCTGCTCGATCGACCACCTGGGCGTCGGGCACCGGCAGACCGTCGGCCAGGCCTGTCGTCTCCCGCACCGGACCCTCGGCCCGAATCGATGCTGCGGCAAGCTCTTCCACGGCTGCGGCGGCGGTGTATCGCGAGGTGGCCGGCCCCGGGCGGGCCAATCTCGCTCCGGCCTTCGCGGCCACCGCCCAGTCGACTGCGCCGGCGAACCCGGACGTGGCGTCGTTGTCGTCGGCGGTTGCTGTTTCGGTGCTCATCGGCAACCACACATTCTCAGGGTCGATGCGACGGCATCGAGGGCGGGTCGACTGACATCGGGTGGCCGGTCGTTGGACATCAGGGCGAACGTCAGGATCCGACCGTCTACGTCGACGACGTATCCGGCCAAAGCGCTTGCAGCGGAGAGGGTTCCGGTCTTCGCGCGAACCCAGCCGGCACCGGTGCGATCACCCGAGGCGTACCGATCGGACAGCGTTCCGGTGGCACCGGCGACCGGTAGGTAGTCGAGCATGGGCCGCAGTGCCGGTTGACCGCTCCCGGCTGCCGACGTCAGCACCTGATCGAGCAGGCGCGCGGGAATCCTGCCGTCGACCGACAGTCCGCTCGCGTCCTGCAACGCCAGACCCGCCATGTCGAAGCCGGCCGAGAACAGGGTCTGGCCGATGGACGCCACCGCCCCGGAAAAGCTTGCCGCCGTGTTCATCTCGAGCGAGAGTTCTCGGCCCACCGCTTCGGCCAGCACGTTGTCGGACCGATAGATCATCTGCTGCAGCCGATCCCGCAACGGGGCCGACTGCACCGATGCGATCTGATCGGCACCCTCCGCCGCCTTGCCCGTCGTCACCGCAGCGGGGTCGACGCCGAGTCCCGCGGCGAGGGCGCGGCCGGCATCGAGGGCAGGCGTGGTGCTGCGCGGCGATTCGTCGACGAGGGGGTTCGAGCGGCCGCCGTCGAGCATGATCGGTTCGATCGGGGTGATCGATCCGGCGGCGATGTCGGCCGGGAACCAGCCCTGGGCCATCGTGTCGCCGGAGTAGATGGACGTGTCGACGCTGATGCTGCGCACTGCGGTTCCGCTGCGACGGATCTGCTCCACCAGGTCGTCGATACGCGCCGCTCCCGGATAGAACCCGGTCGTACCCACCGGCAGGGCGGTGAGCGTGGGGTCGCCGCCGGCGATCAGCACGATGTTGCCCTCACCGCTGCCCTGGACCACCCGGGTCGCGACGCGGTGGTCGGACGGAAGCGCGAGCATCGCGGCCGCTGCCGTGAGCACCTTGGTCGTCGATGCGGGAGTCATGGGCGTGTCGGGATTCTGCGACCACAGGATCTGGCCGGTCTGCGCGTCGGCCACGGTTCCGGTGAAGGTGCCGAGCGCGGCGTCGTCCACCACGGGTGCCAACGCGCCCGCGAGACCGGCTGCGCTCGGCACCGGGGCGGAGTCGGGGAACGCGGTGATCGACGGGTTCGGCAGCACCGTCTCGGGTGGGGGTGCGATCGCGGCGTCGGCACTCTCGGAGACCCTGGGTAGCACCAGAGCGGCGGTCGTGACGGCAAGGACCACGACGAACACCGCGCACAGCGTGAGGATCAACCGCTTCTTCCTGCGTCTGCGCCCCGCCATGGGACCGAGGAATCGCCGTGTCAGCCCCGCCACCGTTCCTCCGTCATTGCCGTGGTCGTACCCATGATCATCGAGTCAACAGTATCCTCGGGTCCGGTAGCCTTGCGCCGCCACCATAGAGACATTCGCAAACCACTCGAGCCCGCTCGGGCTCGAACCAAGACAGTGAGGACTGCACGTGTCGTTCGACGTCACCATCGAGATCCCCAAGGGGCAGCGCAACAAGTACGAGGTCGACCACGTCACCGGACGTGTTCGCCTCGACCGCTACCTCTACACCGCGATGGCGTATCCGGCCGACTACGGCTTCATCGAGAACACCCTGGGCGAGGACGGCGATCCGCTCGACGCGCTGGTGCTGCTGCCCGAGTCGGTGTACCCCGGTGTCATCGTCGAGGCCCGCCCGGTGGCCATGTTCAAGATGGTCGACGAAGCAGGCGGCGACGACAAGGTGCTGTGTGTGCCGGCCGGCGACACCCGCTGGGATCACATCCAGGATCTGAGCGACGTCTCGACTTTCGAGCTCGACGCGATCAAGCATTTCTTCGTCCATTACAAGGATCTCGAACCCAACAAGCACGTCACCGGTGCAGACTGGGTGGGTCGCGCAGAAGCCGAGGCCGAAATCGCTGCGTCCTTCAAGCGTTTGACGGACAATCCGGGTCACTGATCCTTTCGGCATCACAACACCTCGTTTCGGCCGTGAGCCGACGAACCACAGTTTGGGGAGACGTATGACCGACAGCACTTCCAACGGCACCGCCGGTGATCGGCGCAATCTGGAGTCGCGGCCGATATCGGACCCGACCCAGTTCCCCGATCTGCCGGTGACCGTCGTTCTCGACCGGATCCCGGTACCGATTCTGGCTGTCGATCCCACCGGTGCCATCGTGTTCGCGAACGAGGCCTTCGACGATCTGTTCGGACTCGACCGGACAGAACGAGAGGACTTCCACCTGCACGACATCTTCCCGGATCGAGCTCCGGAGGGCGTGAACGTCGCGGAGATGTTCCTGACCACCGTCGCCACCCGTGCGGACTCCCTGTGGCGGATGACCGACAAGACCGGCGACATCGTTCAGGTGCGGGCCAGCAAGTCGATTCTCAGGCGCACCGAGGACACCATCGTGCTCGTCGCGTTGGAGGATTTCACCGACCAGCTGTGGAACGACCCGAAGAGCGCTCTGCGCTGACGGTTCGAATCGTTCTCCCCAGAACGTTTCCCGGGAACGACCAACGGTGTACACCGGCATGTCAGGTGCCGGTGTACACCGTTGCTTTGTTTCCACCCGCGTGTTTCGACTCGTACATCGCTGCGTCGGCGTCGAGCAGTCCGTTGTGCATCAACTCGGCCGACTCGTAGGACGAATCGGCCGACCGCCACCGGCCGGCATCGAGTATCGCGACCCCGATGCTGACCGTCACCGGCACGTCGTCGCCTGGATCGTGCACCGCCTCGCGAATGTCGTCGGCCAGGTGTTTCGCGGAGTCGGCGTCGACCGGAACGGCAATCGTGAACTCTTCACCTCCGGTCCGCGCCACGCACGGACGTCTACCGGTGACAGCGCTCAGCCGCCGCGCTGTCCGACGAAGAACCCGGTCACCCATCGCGTGGCCGAAGGTGTCGTTGACCCGCTTGAACTGGTCCAGATCGACCACCATCAACGCCACGGATTCAGTGTCGGCCAATCTGCCCAGCATCCGCTCGAGCCGCAGTTCCAGACCGCGCCGATTGAGCAGGCCCGTCAAGGAGTCGGTGTTGGCGAGGTCGAGCTGGCGTTGGATGACGGCGCGAAAGGCGAGCACCGAGTTGACCACAAGCACCGTGACGAGAGCGCGCGCGACGATCGAGGCCGGGTCGTCCGGGCGTTCGAGGACGGCCAGAACCGCGAGCAGCAGAATGACGGCGTTGACGAACGCCGTATGAAATTTCAGTACGTTGCGGCGGGAGAAGTACGCGATGTAGGTGCCGATCACCGAGAACAGGGCAGCCCCGTACAGAGCCAGGTCCCGGTCCGCAAAGGTCAGCAGTAGCCCCGACACCCCCACGTCCGCATAGATCACGAACCATCCGGGCATGTGCGAGGCGTCCACCGACCGTAACCACCACCACGCTCCCACCGGCAGGGTGGAGAGCAGCACGATCGTGCAGATCAGCACGGCCGTCGTGCCCACCGGACCGTCGTCCGACAGCATGATGATCGCGCCGATCACGCCGAACGACGGGACGAGCACTGCGATACCCCTGGCCACGCGACGCTCGAGCCGGATCGAGCCCGATCGGGGTCCGATCTCGGACGACGGGGAGGGTAGGTCGTGATCGGTTGGCATCGCGTCCCCTCCGTCCGTTTCGAGCAGTCCGAGCATCCGCGTACGACGGCGTCGCGCCCCGGCCGTCGAGGCAGGGCTCGAGCGTACGAAACGACTCGACCGTCGGCACCGAGTTCTCGGAGTCCGAGGCTCAGACGTTACCCGGGCGTTGAGTGGGCAGGTCCGGTCTGATGGTCTCGTAATCGGTCAAGAATCGGTCCAGCAGACCGACCAGCGTCGCCCGATCCTCCTCGGCCCATCCTTCGATGACTCGTCCGAGGTTCTCGGTGCGGCGTTGCTGGATGGCGGCTGCAGCTTCCTCACCGGACGGGGTGACGGCCAGAACGAATGCCCGCCCGTCACGTTCGTCGGGTACCCGAGCGACGTGTCCTCGCTCGACCAGCTGGCCTACCTGCCTGCTGACCGTGGACGGGTCCGAGTTGACCATCGCGGCGAGCTCGCTGGACCGCATCGGTCCGTCGCGCAGCAGGCGGAACAGGCATACGTAGGCGGCACCGTCGACGCCGCCCGAGGACGAGATCTGCGCGATGTTGCGCTCCCGAATCCGCTGCAGCCGAACCAGCTGTGTACCCAGCTCTTCGGCGAATTCGACCACGTCAGCTACCGGTGAATTGGGCCGGACGCTTCTCGAATACCGAGGTGATGGCCTCGGTGAGATCGTGCGAGGCGAGGAAAGCCGCGTTCCAGGCCGCGACGAATCTCAGCGAGTCGTCGACGCTCGCCGACCGGGAATGGTCGAGGACGGTCTTGATGCCCTGCACCACCAGGGGCGGGTTCGCAGCAATGGCCGCGGCGCACTCGCGGGCGGCCGCGAGGACGGCATCGTGGTCCTCGAACACGTCGTTGACCAGGCCGATCTTCTCGGCGCGCGCCGCGTCGATGTCCTTGCCGGTCAACGCGAGCTCACGCAGGTGGCCGTCGCCGATGATTGCGGGGAGTCGAGCGAGAGATCCCATGTCGGCGACGATCGCGACACGCACCTCGCGGACGCTGAATTTCGCGTCGGCGCTGGCATATCGCACGTCGGCGGCGGTGATGAGGTCGACGCCGCCACCGATGCACCAACCCTGCACTGCGGCGACGACGGGCTTGCGGCAGTCCGCCACGGCGTTGACGGCCTTCTGCATCGTCTTGATGGTGTCGTGGAACGTGGTCCTGGGTCCGGCGAGTGCTTGGTCGGCCATCAGCGGTCCGAACGTTCCGGCCATGGCCGGCAGGTCGAGACCGTAGGTGAAGTTCCTTCCGGAGCCCGCGAGAACCACGGCCCGTACCTCTGGATCGGCATCGAGTCGGTCGAACAGTTCTGGGCATTCGCTCCAGAAATCAGGGCCCATGGCGTTGCCCTTGTTCGGCCCGAGAAGTGTCACGTGCGCGATGTGGTCTGCGATCTCCACAGAGAATGCGGTCCAGTTCCGTTCGGTCATGCCTGCGAGCCTAGCGGCAGACGCAGCAGTACCCACAGGGCGTGTTACGCCGAGTAACGTCTGCGCTAAGAGCCTGCTCAGCTATGGCAATGGCCGACTCCGGTCCCCCATCATTCATGCATGTTGATGCATCAGGGGTTGGGTCTCGAGGCATTCAACGATCTGCCGCGTCGCAAGGCGGTACACGCGCTCTACGAGTGTTGTTGTTCGGTTGCCTGGGCCTCACGCCTCGCGGACGGCCGCCCGTACCGGTCGCGGGACGAGTTGTTCACTGCGGCGGCCGCCGAGCTGAACGAGTTGTCCGACAACGTCATCGACGCCTTGGCCGCGACGCTGCCCGAGCCGAACAAGATGTGCACGGCCATGGACGCAGAATCACGTAGCGCCCTGGGCACCGCGGCGCGCGCGTACGAATCGAAATTCGGCTGGCGGTACGTCTCGAACCTGATGATGACTCCCGACGGTTTCGAACCCAGGGACGTGCTGATGGAGCTCGGCCACCGACTCGACAACGACGAACCGACCGAACGGCTGGTCATGCGCAGAGAGTTGATCGCGATCGATCACCGCCGCCTCGGCCGACTGTTGGGTCCTGAAGGCGGCTGGCCGCCGTACTGATATCGCGAGGTCAGCCGAAGAGGCCGACGACTCGGCCGATCAAGCCACCGGCGATCACGATTGCCAACAATGCCACCAGAACGATGACGACGATCGGCATCACTCGGCTGCGCTGCGGCGGTTCGTGGTTGGGCCCACCGACTGCTGTCTCGGCTGGAGGAGTATCGCCCGGCGTCACGCTACCGCCCGCTTCGAGGCCGGCAGTCTCATCGGGTTCTGGATTCTGAGCAGTCATGAACCCGGAGTACCCGGTAGCGCAGCCCTCAATCGAGCTGTGCTCTGGCTATCGCTCCGGCGAACAGTTCCGACACGGCATCGGCAATGACGGACCGGTCGATCTCCTCCGGATCCACCGAATGTTCCACGGCCAATCCGGAGATCAACGCAGCCAAGGACATCGCGAGGCGTCGAGCATCGAACGCCTCACCCACACCCCACTGCACCGCTCGATCGGCGATGAGTCGTTCGAGCTCGGAGCGGAGGGCACGACGGTCGGTGCGGTAACGCTCGGCAACCACCGGGTCACGGCCCGCAAGAATCCCGAATTCGACGGTCAGTAGTGGCCACCGCGGCTCGGCGACCACCCAGGACGCGATTTCGCCGCCGCCGGCTCCCGCAGCCGCCTGCGGGTCCAGGTCGGACACGTGAGCGAGTACTCGGGCGGCGAGATCGAGTGAGCGCTGTGCCAGCAGTTCGGCGAACAGCCCTTGCTTGGAATCGAAGTTGGAATACACGGCCCCCTTCGTGAACCCGGCCCGATCGGCAATGTCGGTGAGCTTGGCCGCCGCGTATCCGCGCTCGGTGAACTCGTCGGCCGCTGCGGCGAGCAGTCGTTCTCGCACATCGGTGCGCTGCGGCCTGCGCTGTGGCTGTGTCGATCGCCACTCTTCTTGCTGCTCGGCATTCACGATACCTAGAGTATTGAATACCTCGGGTATCGACAAGGTCTTCGAGTCTCGACATGTTCAGGAGCACTTTTCATGCGCAAGATGTCACTACTCGCCGCCGCAGTGCTGGTGCTGCAACTCGGCTTCATCCTCAGCTACGTGTCTGCGTTCCATCAGCCGACTCCCCACGCGATTCCGATCGCCGTGGTGACCGAGGCCGGGCTTCCCGCCGGCCTGGACCAGCAGACCGCCGACCGCCTCGACGCCATCGACGGTGCGCCGCTCGACGCGCGTACGGCAGTGGACACCGCCGAGGTTCGCACTCTGCTCCGCGATCGGGACATCCTCGGTGCCTACGTCGTCGGCTCGAGCGGCACCGACACACTGATCACCGCGAGCGCTGCCGGCAGCTCGGTGGCGACCGCCCTCGAATCGATCTTCACCGAGGTCGATGCCGCTCAGGGACGCCAATTCGTGGTGCGTGACGAGATCCCGGTCGGCGTGCATGACAACCGTGGATTGTCCGGCTTCTACCTGTCGGTGGGCTGGGTCGTCGGCGGCTACCTCCTCGCGGCCGCCTTCGGTCTGCTCATCGGGGCACCCACGACCCGACGCGAAACCTGTTTCCACGTCGGCATTCTCGCCGCGTACTCGATTGCCTCGGGCGCACTGGGAGCACTGCTGACCACCCACGTACTCGGAACCTTTGCCGGACACTGGTTTCCGCTCACCGTGTTGGGCACCGGGGTCGTCTTCGCCACCGGACTGTTCACGATGGGCCTGCGAGCCCTGATCGGAGTGGCTGCGGTACCGGCGGCGATCGTGCTGTTCGTCATCCTCGGAAATCCCAGCGCTGGAGGCGCTTTCGGGGCCCACGTACTGCCGCATGTGTACGCGTCGATCGGCCGGTGGATCACCCCGGGCATCGGCACCGAAGGAGTGCGCAGCATCGTGTACTTCTCGGGTGCGGGGGTCGGGCAGCCGGCACTCGGACTGGGTCTCTACATCCTGATCGGCGTGCTGCTGATGGCTGCGGCAGCGGTTCTGCGCCGTCGTCGCAGCGCCGGTGAATCGATGCCGAGCCAGTAAAGTGGCATCCCATGACTGCCACATTCCCTCTGCCGATGCCCGATCTCGCTGTCCGCACACTCGGTGGCGCAGTGGTGTGGGCGAACGACGAGACGTTCGCCGAGAAGGAAAATCTGATCACACCGGGCAAAGCCGACTACTCGACCGCGACGTTCGGGCACAAGGGGCAGATCTACGACGGGTGGGAGACGCGGCGCCGACGCGAGGCCGGCTACGACGAGGCGATCGTGCGACTCGGAGCTGCCGGCATCGTGTCGGCCGTCATCGTCGATACGTCCTGGTTCACCGGCAACTATCCGCCGGAAGTTTCGATCGAGGCCGCCGAGGTGACCGGATTCCCGTCACCGACCGAGCTGTACGAGACGGAATGGACGACCATCGTCGCCCGTAGTGCCGTCGATGGCGACAGCGAGAACCGATTCGAGGTCGCGTCCGACGCCCGGTGGACGCACGTCAAGCTGTCCATCTACCCGGACGGCGGCGTCGCTCGGCTGCGAGTACTGGGCCGCGGCGTCCCGGACCCGAAGTTCCTCGCCGTCGGGCCCGTCGACCTGGCCGCGCTCGAGAACGGCGCATACGTGTCGGCCTGCTCCAACATGTTCTACAGCTCCCCCAACAATCTGCTGTTCCCCGGCCCGCCGCGCTCGATGGGCGAAGGCTGGGAGACCTCGCGTCGACGCAACGACGCCAACGACTGGGTGCAGGTGCAGCTCGCCGGCACGGGCCGAATCCGGCTGGCCGAGCTGGACACCAGTTGCTTCCTGGGCAACGCCCCCGGCGCGGCATCCCTGCAAGGGCGACTGGGCGACGGCGACTGGATCGAACTCTTGCCGCGAACGACACTGCAGCCCGACACTCGGCATCGCTTCGTTCTCGACCACGACACTCCGGTGTCGGAGGTGCGAATGGACATCTTCCCCGACGGGGGAATGGCGCGATTGAGACTGTTCGGTGATCTCGCGGGAGTGGAGCCTGCGGAATGACCCAAGGAGGCGGGAGTGGAGCCTGCGGAATGACCCAGTTGGGCAAGCTGTCTGCGTAAACGGTCGTGTGGCAATAGGGTTGGGGCATGTCCCGGCTACTTCATCCGAATGCAGCCCACGTTGCCGACACCCTGATTTCTCGTGGTCATCACGGGGTGGTGGTGAACAGTCCCGAGGGCACCCACACCGCCGCCGACGCCGCGGCTGCGTTGGGCGTCGATGTGGGTGCGATCGTGAAGTCGATGGTGTTTCTGCTCGACGACGAGCCGGTGTTGCTCCTGGTGTCCGGGGCTCACAATGTTCATCTCGAGCACACCGGTGAGCGTCTCGGCGGCACGCTCGCCCGGGCCGATCTGCGTACCGCCAAGCACGCCACCGGCCAGCCGATCGGGGGAATCGCTCCGGTGGGCCATCCGACGAATTTGGATACGTTCGTCGATCAGGACCTTGCGGCCCACCCCGAACTGTGGGCCGCGGCCGGGCACATCGACACGATCTTCCGCTCGTCGTACACCGAGTTGCTGCGCATCACCGCAGGTCTGGCGATCGACGTCACCTGAGCTCGAACGACCTAGGAAGCAAGGGTCGGGGCAATTCGGGGTGCGCCGAGGATCGCGTCGACGACGTCGGTGTCGAGGCGGGTGCCGCGCGATTCGAGGAGCGGCAACACTCCCGCGGCCAGGAACGTCGACTGCCTCTCGATCTCGCCGTGTACCTGCAGCGTCACGCCGTCGGCGACGTCGGCCGCGGTGACGTCGGAGATCAAACTCGCCAGTCCCGACGGGGTACCGACGTAGCGGATGGACGACGGGCTTGCCGGCGCGTCGAGTGCGGCGAATTCCCGACGGGCCGTCCTGGCGTCGGCAGCGATGTAGATCTCGAGATCGAGGAAGACCGCGAGATTGTCGGCCGATTCACCGCGGTCGACGGCTTCTGCGTGCAACCGGGCGCGTTGTTGCTGAGCTTCCCGCAGGTCCGAGGCAACGATTCTGATGGTGTTCACCTCGGGCCCGGCGGTCAGCTCGGTCCAGACGTCATCGGATTCGATGGCTATGCGGGTGTGATTGTGCGACATGAGTGGTGGTCCTGATTCGTCGGTCGGGATGCGCATGCGGTCGGAGCGGAGCCGAACTCGAACACGACCCGGACGCAGTGCGGCACAGATCGACATACCTGTTGCACCAGTGGCGATTGCCACGCGACACGACACTCACGGTCATGACGCCATGCTAACTGCCTGTGGGGCTGCACGGGGATCCAACCCCGG
The DNA here is from genome assembly GCF_001426165.1 of Rhodococcus sp. Leaf233. Lineage (NCBI taxonomy): Bacteria > Bacillati > Actinomycetota > Actinomycetes > Mycobacteriales > Nocardiaceae > Rhodococcus > Rhodococcus sp. Leaf233. Next base: position 396,553 of record NZ_LMRO01000001.1, on the reverse strand, counting down.
CGGCCCCGTCGGCCAGGGCGGGGAACGGCCGAGGGTCCGGAACGGGGTTCCACCACCCGGCTTCTTCGGCGTAAGCCCATGTCGGCCCGGACTCGACGAACGCTGCCAAGGCGTCGACGAGTCGGTCCACGTCGGCCGAGGAACTGCCGAGACCGATACTGGCCCGCACGGCACCGTCGGAATGACCGAGCCGGCGCAGCAGCGGGTGGGCGCAGAACTTTCCGTCGCGCACTCCGATGCCGTGTTCGGCCGACAGGTACGCCGCCACTTCACCGGGGTCGTGGCCGGCGACGGTGAAGGTGACGATGCCGACGACGTCGGGCGCGTCGGCCCACACCTGCAGCAGTTCGACACCCTTCAGTGCAGCCAACCCGTCCCGCAATCGGGTGGACAATTCCCGCTCGTGCGTCGTCGCGGCATCCTCGTCGAACGACGCGATGGCCTCGCACGCCGCCGCCAGCGCGGCGACTCCGAGCACGTTGGGCGTTCCCGCCTCATGACGCTGCGGTGCGGGAGCCCAGTCGGTGTGCTCGATCGTCACACTGCGCACGGCACCGCCGCCGGCCAGGTGGGGCTCGCCCGCGTCGAGCCAATCACGGCTTCCCACAAGCACACCCGCGCCGAACGGGGCGTAGAGCTTGTGACCGGAGAACGCCAGATAGTCCACACCGAGTGCGGCGATGTCCACTCGACGGTGCGGAACGAGCTGTGCGCCGTCGACGACGATCCTGGCACCGTGACGATGCGCGAGATCGGCCAGTTGCTCGATGGGAAGCACTTCGCCGGTGACGTTCGATGCACCCGTGATGGCCAGTAGCGCAGCGGGTTTCGCAGCCAGTTCGGCGTCGAGCCGGGCGAGCGTTTCGGCCAGCGTCGATACCGCGACCACCACTCGGCGATTGCGCCACGGAAGGAGGTTGGCGTGGTGTTCGATATCGAGCACCACGGTATCCCCTGGCACGCACGCGGCCAGCAGATTGAGCGAATCGGTGGTGTTGCGCGTGAATACGACCACTGAATTCGTCTGTGCACCAACGAATCCAGCCACGGTCTCACGCGCCTTCTCGTACGCCGCGGTGCACACCCGGGACGCGTAGCCGGCCCCGCGGTGCACGCTCGAGTAGAACGGCAGCAACTCCGCGATCCGATCGGTCACTGCGGACAGCGCAGGCGCGCTGGCCGCGTAATCGAAATTGGCGTAGGTGCACGTGCCGCCGTGAACCAACGGAACCTGCAACTCCGTGCCGGAAACAGGGGCAAAAGGAGTGCAGGGACGGGAAAGTACAGACGTCATGACAGATCAAGCCCTCACGTTCGAGGGACCCGCAACGGAAGATATTCGTGAACGAGTCCGCGCTTGCCGCACCGATTTTTCGGTGTCAGCCTGGTCGTCACCCGGAGCACCCCACCGCGAAGGAGGGTTGCCGACCAGCAAGCCGGGGCTCGATGCTGGTACTCGTGACCGTGGTCAAGACACTGGCAAACCCGCCACGGTTTTGTCAAGCCGGGGATCGCTCCGACACAGCAGTAGGATTTCCGCGGTGGGAAGGCGCGCTCGTTCACCTGCTGGCAAACAGAACGTGAGATAACCAACGGCGCTGCTTTCCCCAGCACCACAAGAGTCATGTGCCAACGAACGAGAAGGACACCCGGTTGCCTGTGCACCAAGAGAACGATCTGCCGGGTTCGAGCACGGATATCGCACCTGCTCCGGCCGCGTTTCTCCGCTCGCCCCTTGCCCCGCCGGCCCGCACACTGATCGACGTACTGCAGGAGACCGCCGATCGCTTCCCGGATGCACCCGCGATCGACGACGGGACGGTGTCGGTCAGCTACGCCGAACTGCTGGACGACATCGCCGAGGGTGCCCAGTGGCTCGCCGACGCCGGTGTCCGGCGCGGCGACCGCGTCGGCATCAGGATGCCGTCGGGGTCCTTCTCGCTCTATGTCGCGATTCTGTCGATCCTCGACGTCGGGGCTGCGTACGTACCCGTCGACGCCGACGATCCGGAAGAGCGCGCCGAATTGGTCTTCGGTGAGGCGCAGGTGACGGCCATCGTCACTGCGGGCGGAATCGCTGCCGGCACCGCGCCGAAACAGAATGCGCCCGAACTGGGTGCCAGTACTCCGGTGCCCGAGCTGCCCACACCCGAGGACGACGCGTGGGTGATCTTCACCTCGGGTTCGACCGGAACCCCCAAAGGTGTTGCAGTCAGCCACCGTAACGCCGCGGCGTTCGTCGACGCCGAGGCCCGGATGTTCCTGCAGAAGGATCCGCTGGGACCAGGCGACCGAGTGCTCGCCGGCCTGTCGGTCGCGTTCGACGCCTCCTGCGAGGAGATGTGGCTGGCGTGGCGGCACGGCGCCTGCCTGGTGCCCGCCCCGCGCTCCCTGGTGCGATCCGGCTTCGACCTCGGTCCGTGGCTCGTCTCCCGAGACATCAGCGTCGTCTCGACGGTGCCTACGCTGGCGTCACTGTGGCCCGCCGTGGCACTGGAAGCGGTGCGGCTGTTGATCTTCGGCGGCGAAGCATGCCCACCCGAGCTGGCCGAGCGGCTGGCCGTCGAAGGCCGGGAAGTCTGGAACACCTACGGCCCCACCGAGGCGACGGTTGTCGCGTGCGCGTCCATCATGGACGGTAAAGGTCCGGTCCGCATCGGATTACCGCTGGACGGTTGGGATCTGGCGGTCGTCGACGCCTCGGGCACTCCGGTGGCGGTCGGCGAAGTGGGCGAGCTCGTCATCGGCGGCGTCGGCCTCGCCCGGTATCTCGATCCGGCCAAGGACGCCGAGAAGTATGCGCCCATGCCCTCTCTCGGGTGGAACCGGGCGTATCGCAGCGGCGATCTGGTGAAGCTCGAGCTCGAAGGGCTGCTGTTCCAGGGCCGCGCCGACGACCAGGTCAAGCTCGGCGGCCGACGCATCGAGCTGGGCGAGATAGACAATGCGCTGCAAGCACTTCCGGGCGTCGGCGGCGCGGCCGCGGCAGTCCGCAAGACCGCTGCGGGCAACTCGGTTCTGGTGGGATATCTCGCCAGTACCAATCCCGACTTCGACCTGGAGGCCGCGCGCGCCTTGTTGGCCGAGCAGTTGCCGTCGGCGCTCGTACCGCGGCTCGCGCTGGTCGACGAGATGCCCACACGTACCTCGGGCAAGGTCGACCGCAATGCGCTCCCGTGGCCGCTGCCCGGCATGGCGGGCGCGTCGGCGCTCGGTGGTACCGCGGGGTGGGTGGCCGAGTTGTGGACCAACATCCTCGGCGCTCAGGTCAACGACGAGAACGCCGACTTCTTCGCCAACGGCGGCGGTTCACTGTCGGCCGCTCAGCTGGTGACGGCACTGCGCGAGCGGTTCCCCGAGATCACCGTCGCGCAGCTCTACGACCACCCGCGGTTGGGTTCTCTGGCACAGTATCTGGACGACCTGAAGCCTGTCGTGGAGGCAATCCCCCGCGATGTGGCACCGACGTCCCGCACCGCGCAGTGGGCACAGATTCTGGCGACCGTGCCGTTGACGACCCTGACCGGGTTGCAGTGGGTCACCTGGCTCGGCCTGCTGTTCAACGTCATGGCCTGGTTCGACGACGTGCCGTGGGCTCCGACGCTGTCGTGGTGGTGGATTCTTCTCGCGTTCGTCCTGTTCATCACCCCGGTCGGGCGCATGGCCATCTCGGTGATCGGCTCGCGGATACTGCTGGCGGGGTTGAAACCCGGCGCATATCGACGCGGCGGCAGCATGCACATAAGACTATGGGCGGCAACGAGATTGACCGATGCCAGTGGCGCGTCCAACCTGTCGGGCGCACCGTGGATGGTCTATTACGCGCGCGCTCTCGGCTCGAAGATCGGTAAGGGCGTCGACCTGCACACCCTGCCGCCCGTGACCGGCATGCTCGAACTCGGCGACGGCTGCTCCATCGAACCCGAGGTCGACCTGTCCGGTCATTGGATCGACGGCGACCTCGTCTACATCGGCGGCATCGAGATCGGTGCGGGTGCCACTGTCGGTGCCCGCTCCACGCTGCTGCCCGGCACCAAGGTCGGCAAGAACGCGGTTGTGACGGCCGGCTCCGCCGTCGTCGGACGAGTCAAGGCCGGCCAGATGTGGTCCGGCTCGCCCGCGCAGAAAGTGGGCAAGGCCGATCATCCGTGGCCGGCGGAGACCCCGCCGCGCGCCACCAAGTGGGTGTTCGCCTACGGCGTCGCGTCGCTGTTCCTCTCCGGCATGGCCCTGTTCTCCATCGGCGTCAGCCTGGTGCTGATGGGCTGGTGGATTCACACCGCGGACTCCGTGCTGGGGGCCTTCGAGCGCGGCTTGGTGATGCTGCCCGTCGCCACTCTGGTGTCGCTGGCGGTGTTCGCGCTGATCACCGTCGTCGCGGTCCGGTTGCTCGGCATCGGTCTCGTCGGCGGCTACCACCCCGTGCGCAGCCGCATCGGCTGGCAGGTGTGGGCCACCGAACGCCTGATGGATTCGGCGCGCACCTTCCTGTTCCCGCTCTACGCGTCGCTGCTGACACCGCATTGGCTCCGGTTGCTGGGCGCGAAGATCGGCAAGGACGTCGAGGCGTCGACAGTGCTGATGATTCCCAAGTTCACCACCGTGGCCGACGGCGCGTTCCTCGCCGACGACACCATGGTCGCGAGCTACGAACTAGGCGGCGGCTGGATGCACCTGGGCGACGCCAAGGTGGGCAAGCGGGCGTTCCTCGGAAACTCCGGCATGACGGGACCGGGGCGGACCGTCCCGAAGAACGGTCTCGTTGCGGTGCTGTCGGCAACTCCGGACAAGGCGAAGTCGGGCTCGTCGTGGCTCGGTAGTCCACCGGTACGGTTGCGCCGCGCGGCAGGCAGTGCCGACTCGTCGCGGACGTTCGACCCGCCTCGCAAGTTGAAGATCGCCCGTTCACTCGTCGAGACGTGCCGGCTGATTCCCGTCGTCGTGACGTTCGGCATCGGCCTCGGTGTGCTGTTCGGACTGACCGCGATTGCCGACTCGATCGGCTACTGGCTCGCTGCCGCGCTCAGCGGTGTCGTGTTGCTCGTCGCCGGCTTCGTGGCTGCAGCGGTGTCGGCGGCCGCGAAGTGGCTGTGGGTCGGCCGGATCGGCAAGACCGATCATCCGCTGTGGAGTTCGTTCGTCTGGCGCAACGAGGTGGCCGACACGTTCGTCGAGACCGTCGCCGCACCGTGGTTCGCGCGCGCTGCCGAGGGCACCGCGGTGCTCAACATGTGGCTGCGGTGGCTCGGGGCGGACATCGGTCGAGGTGTGTGGTGCGAGACGTACTGGCTCCCCGAGGCAGACCTCGTGACGTTGGCCGACGGTGCGACGGTGAACCGAGGGTGCGTTGTGCAGACGCACCTGTTCCATGATCGGATCATGTCCATGGACACCGTCGATCTCGGCAGAGGCGCAACCCTGGGACCGCACTGTGTCGCTTTGCCTGCATCGGGTATAGGTGATGGTGCGACGGTGGGGCCTGCCTCTCTGGTGATGCGCGGCGATACGGTTCCCGCGCATACTCGTTGGCAGGGCAATCCGATCGCGCCGTGGGCCAAGGGTGATCCCTTTCCGCGGATTCGCGACGACCGAAACGAGGGGTGATCTTCAATGCCGGACAGGCTCGTGGCACCGGTGTTCGACGTCGACTCCAGTGACAATCCGATCGATACGTATCTTCCGCAGAACGGCAATCGCGGCTATCGCGTCTCGCGCTACGAACTCGACCTCGAGTACAAGGTCGAGAGCAACCGATTGACGGGCAAGGCGAAGATCACCGCGGTCACCACGGCGACGGTCTCGAAATTCGCGTTGGATCTCGGCCCGGCGATGAACGTGTCGAAGGTGTCGGTCAACGGGTCACGTTCGGTGAAGTTCAGCCACCAGCGGGGCAAGCTGAAGATCACTCCCGCCAAGCCCATTGCGTCCGGAGCGGCACTGGTGGTCACGGTGGCGTACGGCGGAACACCCAAGCCCATCAACGGTTTCTGGGGTGAGGTCGGCTGGGAGGAGCTCACCGAGGGATCGATCGTCGCGAGTCAGCCGAACGGTGCCGCGTCGTGGTTCCCGTGTGACGACCATCCGGTGTCCAAGGCCAGCTACGGCATCACCATCACCACCGACTCGCCGTACTACGCGGTGGCCAACGGCACGTTGGTACGCAAGCAGACTCGGGCCAGCCGGACCACGTGGGTGTACGAGCAGCCCGAGCCGATGGCCAGCTATCTCGCGACCATTCAGATCGGCCCGTACGAGCATCGCGTCGTCAGCCCGGGACCGGTGCCGATGAACGCGATCACGCCCCCGCGGCTACGAGCTCAGTTCGACCACGACTTCGGCCGTCAACCTCAGATGATGGACACCTTCGTACGGCTCTACGGCCCTTACCCTTTCGCGGCGTACACCGTGGTGGTGACCGACGACGATCTCGAAATCCCGGTCGAGGCGCAGGGCCTGTCCATCTTCGGTGCCAACCACTGTTCGGGTTCCCGGTACTACGAGCGTCTGGTTGCACACGAATTGGCGCACCAGTGGTTCGGCAATTCCCTGACCCTCGGCAAGTGGGCAGACATCTGGCTGCACGAAGGATTCGCCTGCTACTCGGAGTGGATCTGGGCCGAGAACTCCGGCGGCGCAACGGCTCACGACAAGGCCAAGCGAGCTCACACCATTCAGCGAGGGCTCGCGATGGATCTGCAGCTCACCGATCCCGGGCCCGCCCGCATCTTCGACGACCGCGTCTACAAGCGCGGCGCGCTGGCCTTGCACGCACTGCGACGCACCATCGGCGACGAACGATTCTTCGGCCTGATCCAGGAATGGACCTCCAAATACCGCTACTCCACCGTGGCGACCGCCGACTTCACCGACCTCGCCTCTCGCTTCGGTTGCCCCCGAACCCTGTGGGACGCATGGCTTGTGGATACGCAATTGCCGTCGTTGCCGTAGATCCGGCGCTCGAATCGGCTCCCCGGTTTCGGAAATGTGCCTCCGATCAGAGGCATATTTCCGAGTCTGGGGAGCCGATTGTCGTCAGCGATACCCGAGCGACACCGCGAGGCCTGTCACGGCGTAGCCGTACAGCGCGACCGTCGCCAGTGCTTGCAGCCAGAAATTTTGCGGGAACGACGCCGCCCAGCGTCCCTTGCCGTCCAGTTGCAGATCGCAGGGGAAGTCGCTGATGACCATCGCCGAAGCCGGTTGTTTCGAGTGCGCGAGCACCACACCGGTGGTGAACGGCAACCCCCGAACGAACAGGTGCCCGCGCGCATCCCCCACTCGATAGCGTACCGTGGATTCCGTCAATGCTCCTGTGTACCAACGCCGTTGGACGTTCCACCCGGTGGCGTGTGCGAGTCGGAGGTTGCGATCGCCGCGTAGTGCCGTGTCCACGGTCTCGACGTGTGCGATCACTCCCCAGCGCAGCATCGACACCCACGAGGCGATCCGTCGGTAGCGAAACACCAGAGCCCCGAACAGAACGATCGCGAACATGTAGGGCACCAGCGCGGGATACCTCGACCAGCAGGCAGCAGGCACGATCACCGCGACGAGAAACCAGTACGCTTCGCGTCGATTCCAGACCGTGGCAGCAGCTACCAAAGCTGTCGGGGGCACCCGATACGGCGGGACCGTGCGCGAGGACTGCACCATGATGGCGCTGATCCTAGCCTCCCTCGTGCGCGTTGTGCGTCCCTCCAGGTACGCACAACGCGCACGACCCCTAGGGCAGGTGAGCCGACGTTTTCGATCGCACCACCAGGCCACACAGTGCCGCCATCACCGCGCCGAATCCGAAGATGATCGGATACGTGACCACCCCTGGCCAGGTCTCGGTCAGCGCCGACAGCACAGCGGGCACCGCAAAGCCGAGATACGTCAGCGAATAGAACACAGCGGTGAGGCCGGCGAGATCGTCGGGGCCCGCAATGCGTTGCACCTCTTGCAGACCCGAAACCAGCGCCATGCCGTATCCGCACCCGAGCACCGCTGCCGCGATCAATGCCGCGGCGATGGTGAGCACCGACGCTGCCCACGCCGCGACAGCCATACCGACCACCAACAGAGACAGCGCAACCAAAGCGCCGCGGGCATTGGCGGGTGTGTCGATCCGACGCCCGACAGCCTGGATCGCGAATCCGGAACCGAGGGCGATCACCGCCATCGCAGCCGACAGGGCGACGGGGTAACCGCCCCCGGGCTCGTCGGCCAACGCGTCGGCCATCAGAGACGGCAGCACCGCATAGGCGACGCTGGCCGCACCGAAAACCCAGGGGGCCAAGGGCAACACGACGAACAGGAAGCGTCGATGCGACGCCGACGGAATTCTGAGATCGTCGACGAGGCTCTTCCTTCCCGATGATGCTGCGGCGCTGCGTGTCTCGGGGACCGACAGCATGCCGACGAACGCGGCGATGCAGATCAGCACGTGCACGCTGTACGCGAGGTGCGTCGGCCAGGGTGCCCACTGCGCCAGCACACCGGCGACGCCGGCTCCCAGGGCGAAGCCCGCCGTCAACGACATCGCGGCGCGGCGCGCTCCGGCCCCGGGTTTGGCGGTGGCGTCGCGACTGGAAAGTTCCTTGACCCAGCTGCCGCCGACGGCCATACCGATTCCGAGCGCGACGCCGCTGAGCACTCGTCCGCCGAAGAGCATGTAGGCGTTGTCGGGTCCGAGGGCGATCAGAATGGACCCGGCCGCGGCAATTGCGGGCGCGGGCAACATGATCGGGCGTCGGCCGAGTCGATCGGACAACGGACCACAGATCAGCATCGCCGGAATGATGCCCAGAACGTACGCGAACAGGAACGTATCGACCACCACGGCAGAGAAGCCGTGGTCGAGTCGATACATCACCAAGAGCGGTGTGAATTCGTTGCCGCCCCAGGCGACGGCGAACATGCCGACGGCAACCAACAGCCAGCGTTTGGCCGTCGTCTGTCGGACGTCGTCGTCGATCATGTCCTCGGTCATCGTGTTCCCCCTCTGTCTGTGCGCAAGCCGTGCACCCTGAGCATGTGTTGTTCGACGGCTCGCTCGAATTCGTCTGCGTCCCCGGCTTCGATCAGGTCGGCGAGTCTGCGGTGGTCGTCGACGATGCGCGAGATCTGACCCGGATCACGGGTCAGGGATGCCGCGGTCATCCGCCGCTGTCGCTCGCGAAGTCCGTCGTAGAACGCGTCGAGCAACGGGTTGTTGCCGGCGCGGACGACGGTGCGATGGAAATCTGCGTCGGCGGCGCTGAACTCCGCTGCGGTGCCGTCGACTGCCAGCTTGTCCTGGATTCGCAGGTTGTCGCGTAGCGCCTCGACCACTCGTGCGCGGGCATCCGCATCACCGACGAAGGCGCGAACACTGCCGGCCTCGACCAATCGCCTTGCGTCGACGACGCTCTCCGCCTCACCCACCGCGATGGGGACGACCAGCGCCCCGCGCTTGGGATAAAGGCGCATCCATCCCTCGACCTGGAGGCGAAGGAACGCCTCTCGGACCGGTGTGCGGCTGATCTCGAGCCGCGTCGCGATCTCCCCTTCACTGACGAGCTCACCACCAGGAAGTTCCCCCGAAAGGACGAGCTCCTTGACAGTCAGGTACGCCGTATCGGCGGCGGATCTCGTCTCGGACACAACATAGATACTAGATGCGCCTCAGCAGTCCACCCAACTCGACCTATCCCGACGGTCCACTCAACGTGACATTGACCCCCGAAAAGGCCACCACATGTCACATTGACTCCCCGAGGGGAGTCCAGAGGGAGACAGCGGTCAGGGCACCCAGTGCCTGGCGGCGATGTCGTCGATCACCGGGTCTCCGTCGGGGGCTGCGTCCAGTGCTTCGAGGTCGTCGCGCAGTGCGTTCAGGCGGGGGTCGTCGCCCTCTGCCTGCTCGGCGGCCGTGCCTCCGTCGTCGGCGATCTGGGCGAGCAGTTTCGCTCGCACCCGATCTCGCAGTGAGTCGCTCATTCGTCGTCACCCTTCTTGAAGACGCGTCGGGCCGTGGGGATGAGCGCGATGAGCACGCCCAGCAGCACGATGATCGAGAAGATTTGCAGCAGCACAGCAGCCTCCTAGGGATGTCAGGTCGGGGCGAGGGCGGTGCCCCACGCAGTGTTGCGCACCACGGTGAACAAGACCAATAGGGCAACCCCGACGACGACGGTCGGGCGATTGGGACGAGGCAGCGTCAGTGGCGTCTGGGTCCATCGTGCTCGCAGCCACGCGGCCCAGACACCGATCGCGACGACACCGAGCAGCACCGCCACGACGTTGCTCGACGCGGCCGCCGCGATGTCTCCGCGAGTGAGGTCACCGAAAGCCCTGGTCGCGCCGCATCCCGGACACCACAGTCCGGTGAGGGCGTGGAAGGGGCACGGCAGGTACGTCGAGCTTCGGGGATCGCGGACATGCAACAGGATGGCACCGCCGACCGCTGCTCCCGCCACCCCCAGGGGTGCGACGATGCTGCGGGCCCGAGTTGCCATGACTAGCAGTCCATCACGGTTCGACGATGATCGTCGCGGTCATGTCGGGGTGCGGGGTGCAGTGGTAGGTGTAGGTGCCCGCGGTGTCGAAGGTGTGGGTGAACTCCCCCGACTGCATCAGTTCGCTGCGGAACGACTTGTCGTCGGCGACGACGTTGTGCGCCATCGCGCGGTCGGCGAACACCCAGGTCACGGTCTCGCCCGCGGTGATCGTCAAGGTCTGCGGTGTGAACATCCGATCGGCGACGGTCACCTGGTTCTCGGCAGCGGGCTCGGCGGGTGCGGCCGGGGTGGTCGAGGTGGAGCAGGCAGTCGCGGCCAATGTGATCGACAGTGCTGCGAGCAGTCCGAGTGCCTTCATGACGTCGACGGTACCGAAGCGGCTCGCTCTCTCCGATCCAGCAGGTAGGTCGCCGTCAGCGCGATCGAGCGGTCCCCATCCTGAGTCAGCTCGCGCAGAGCCTGCGCCGCCGCCGGACCCGGAATGCTGGCCAGCGCCTGGGTCACCCGTAGTCGTGCCGCGACCTCTTTCGGGCCGTCCATGAGGTCCGCGACCGTAGAGTCTTCGTAGCCGAGCTCACCGAGCACGTCCGCCGCGTCCACATCGTTCGTACCCTCGTGGACCATCTCGATCAGCACCGCAATCGCGTCGACGATTCCTCGGGCACCCAGTTCCAGCGCCGCGAGTCGTCGCACCTGCCCGTCCTCGTGACCCAGCGCCTCCCGCAGCACCTCGGTGGCGTCGGGATGCGGAATCTCGACGACGGTATCGACGGCGCGGCGACGCACCTCGGGATCCGGTGAGTCGAGGCCCTGCCGCAGCGCCGCGAGAGCGTCGCTCCCGGTCTGCGCGAGTGCCCATCGCAGCGCGCCGGCGACGTTGGTCGCGGGCTCGCGCAGCACCGCCTCGGCCAGAGCCTCGGCCGGGATGGGGCGATCCCCGACGGAGGACAACGCTGCCGACTGTCGCTTCCCCGCGCTCACCGAGTCCAGGTCTCCGAGCATGCCGATGACACCGAGGACGTCCTCCCAATCTTCCGGTCGGGCGCTTCCGATGCGGCGCAAACGTGTCAGTAGCTCGGTATCTCGCGCGATGCGCTCTTCGGCTCGGGTAGCCAGCTCGTCGACGAGTCCCGTCGCCGCGAAACTCGGATCGTCCAGCGCGCGTCCGACGTCGTGCAGGGACAACCCGAGCGACCGGAGCGATTCGACGTGGAACAGGCGACGAACGTCGGCCGGGGAGTATTCGCGGTAGCCGGTGCCAGTCCGCGAGGTCGGCTGCACGAGCCCGAGCCGGTCGTAGTGCCGAAGCATGCGCGCGCTGACTCCGGACCGCCGCGCCACCTCACCGATCAACATCTGCCTATCTCACCCCGTCGGGTCGGCTGCGCCAACTACATCGACGCGCTGGGCCTCGAACAACGCAAATCCGCTGTCGGGGTCTCGCAGCAGCGACTCCGTCGCCAGCGCGTGCGCGCGAACAGCAACATCCTTGCTCGACGCGGCCTCGCGCACCATCGGCTCGATCACCGACCCGAGTTCCACCAGTGCGCGGCTGAGGCTGCGCTGCATTTCCCGCCCGCCTCGCCCCAGCTGAGTGGACAGCGTCGTCGCCAACCACTGCTCGCTGCCGTCGGGGACCAGGACGACCGCCGCCCGCCACGCGCTTCGGGCCACCTCGTCGTCGGAGTCGGTGATGAGCGGCTCGGTGATCACCGGCCAGGCCGACCGGTCCTTGACCTTCGACAACGTGTGCAACGCCTGACTGCGAGCCTGTGCGCCGCCGGTGCGCGCTTCATGCATCAGCCTGGGCACCGTCGACGCAGCGGTGAGATGAATCAATGCCCACGTCAACATCTCTCGAACCTGAAAATCCGGTTCGGCGGCGCAACGCTCGAGCAGCGCGTCGAGGAGTTCTGGGTTCTTCGATATTCCGATGTCGAGCGCAGCCCGAAGCCGCACAGAAGAGTTCTGGTGCCGAAGTGAGTCGATCATGGCCGTCAGCCAAGACCTTGTCACCGTGTGAAGGTCAAGCCCGGGTCAGGGCGTACGCGTAAGTCCGAACATTCAGCCGGGCCACCGCTCACCCGCCCTGGCAGATTCCGGATTCGTATGCGAGTACGACGGCCTGCACTCGATCCCTCAAGGACAGTGCTTTCAAAATCCGACTGACATGAACTTTGACGGTCCCCTCGGAGATACCCAGATCGACTCCGATCTCCTTGTTGGACCTACCGTTGGCCAGCGAACGCAGAACGGACAGTTCGCGATCGGACAGTGCACTCACCACGGTGTCGTGGCGCGTCTGCCGTTCCGCCGGAGGCAGCGAGCGGGTGAACTGTTCCACAAGATGCTTTGTCGCGCGCGGAGCCAAGACTACGTTCCCGTCGGCCACGGCCCTGATAGCTGTCAGCAAGTCGACCGGTGCAGCATCTTTGAGCAGAAAGCCTTTGGCTCCGGCACGCAGGCCTGCATGGATGTAGGAATCGAGATCGAATGTCGTCAGAATGAGAACCGATGCAGTCGGGCAACGAGATTCGATGGCTGCAGTCGCAGTAATCCCGTCCACGTTGGGCATCCGAACGTCCATCAGTACGACATCGGGCCGAAGAGCGACCGCCATGGACACCGCATCGGCTCCGTCGCCAGCTTCCCCGATGACTTCGATATCGTCTTCGGCTTCGAGGATGAGGCGATAGCCCAGCCTCAACAAGCTCTGGTCGTCGGCCAACAAGACGGTGATCATCGAGCGCCGACAGCGTCACCGACATACAAGGTTGCCGCGACTGCCCATCCGCCAGTCGGATGAGGACCCGCGGTGAATGTTCCGCCGTGGACGAGGGCCCGTTCGCGCATGCCGATCAAACCGATCCCGGATCCGTCGGTGGCCTTCGCACGAACGCCCGCGCCGTTGTCGCGTACCGACACGTCCACACCCTCCGGTCCGTATCGAACATCGACCTCCGCACACGTTCCAGATCCACCATGCTTGAGAGTGTTTGTCAGGGCCTCCTGAACTATTCGAAACACTGCAAGATGCATCGGCCGGGTCGCCTCGGATCCGGCACCGGACACCGTCAGCGTGGTGGGAACCCCGGCATTGCAGACCCGCTCGATCAACGACTCCAGATCGGCCCGGACGGGTGTCGGATTGCAACCATCGAGTGCTGAATCACGCTGCCGATGAAGTACTCCGAGTAGTCGACGGGTATCGGCGAGCGCCGAACGGCCCGTCTCGGACACCACGCGCATCACCTCGATACCCCTTTCCGGCGACGACGCCGTAGCCGCCGCAGCGCCATCGCTGAGAGCGACCATGACGGTGAGGTGATGGGCGACGATGTCGTGCATCTCGCGACTGATGCGGTCGCGCTCGGCAGCAGCAGCCAACGCGCCTTGCTGATCACGTTCGATCTCGAGATGTACAGCTCGAGAAATCAATTCGGCCAGATACGCTCGGCGGGTCCATGAGTGAATTCCTAGACCTGTCGCCAACCCGACGAGGCCGGACAGCAACAGTGCGTCGACCGTCCGCGACTCGCTCGAAGACGTCAGCGCCGCCGACAAGGCGGCAACCTCCACCAGTGCCGTAGCAGCACTTGCTGTTCGGCGTGGTTGCGTCGCGACAACGGTATAGAGGGCAACCAGAACACCCAAGCCGCCGATCACATGATCGTTCCACAGGACTGCAGCCGAAGCGGCGACGAACACCCATGCGAACACGGGAACGGGATACACCCGCCTGAGCAGCAATGGTGCATGTACGGCAACCAACGCGATCATCGCCGGTGCAACGTTGTGTCGGTCGTCGTAGAAGACGTAGGGAGAGGCGACAGCGAAGGCCACCATCGTCGCGGTGCCATCGAAGATCCACCGACGCCAGGGACGACCGACCGATCGCTCGCCACGTACCAGCCACGTCACTGTGGAAAACACTTGCTCGGCATGGCAACTCCGACCGTGAGATTTTTGTCCGAAACCGTCGAAATCTTCGACTTGGCCGAACCCTATGCCCCAGGAGTCGATATGGGTATCGCCAGATCGGCTCGAAGTTTCGCGCCCTACTACGCCTTCTACCGGCGCGTTGTACGCCTAGCGACCGACCATCTCGAGGTCGGCATCGTCCGAAAGGATGATCTTTGCCTCGGGCGAATACCACTTCGTTCCATTTCTCATGGTCAGCTGCATTCGAGATATCAAGCGAGAAAACGTGATTCAACGTGATCATGGTTGACTGCTGCCGGACATCGCAGTGAACAACTCTCGAAAGGACCGATCGATGATCAGAACCACTCTTGTTAAAACGATGATCTGTTCCGTATTGACCGTGGGGCTTGCAGCTACCGCGACCTCCTGCAGTAACGGAGACCGACCGAATTCGCCTGTGGACACTTCACCCACGTCGGCTGTGAACCCCGCTGATCGACCAGTGGATGCCGCGCTGTCCGCGCGCCTGGATGCGGTAATCGATTCAGCGGTAAAAAAGGCCGGTCTGCCGGGCGCTCTTGTGGGAATCTGGGGCCCGGGCGGTAGCTATGTCGGAGCGCGTGGCGTTGCCGACACTGCCACCAAAGCTCCGATGGAGCCCGGCTTCTACAGCAGAATCGGCAGCGTGACGAAGACCTTCACTGTCACAGCCCTGCTGCAGCTGGTGGACCAGGGGAAGATCGGTCTGGACGATCCGATCGCGAAATATGTCGGTGGAGTCACCGAGGGAGGTCGAATCACGCTGCGGCAGTTGGCCGGTATGCGCAGTGGGCTGGACCCATACACATCCAACGAGCAGTTCGTGACCGATGTCCTGAGCAACCCGGAGCAGTCGTTGACTCCGGAGCAACTACTCGCCTACACGGCCGGCCATCCCCTCCATGTCGAACCTGGGACCGACGTGGAGTACTCCAATACGAACTTGATTCTTCTGGGCATGGTGATCGAAAAGGTCACCGGACGACCGCTCGCCGATGTCATCGGTACCGGAATTCTGACTCCGCTGAAACTGACGCACACGGTGTTCCCTACCGCTAACGAGTTTCCCGAGCCGCACGCACGGGGCTACACGGAGCAAACACTGGACGGAGCCACTGCCGACGCCACCGACTGGAATCCCTCATGGGGTTGGGCGGCAGGTGCGATGATCTCGACCCTGGACGACCTGCGCGTGTGGGTACCCGCCCTCGCCAAGGGCGACTTGCTCGCACCAGGCACTCAGCACCAGCGTCTGGAGACCCACAGCCTCGACCCGCAGGATCCTATGAGCGGATACGGTCTGGGGCTGTTCAACGTTCACGGCTGGATCGGCCACAACGGCAGCTTGCCAGGGTACAAAACCGTCGCCGTGTACCTACCCGAAAAGGACACTACCCTCGTGGTTTTCGTCAACACCGATATCGACGGACCGAGTGACCTCGTGAGCGCTTTGATGACTCCGATCACGGAAATTCTCAGCCCCGAAAATGTCTACAGCTGATCGAGACCCTCACGCAGAGAACCGTCGACGATGCGGTCGAGCCATTTCCCTGACACCGCGCCGAGGTCAGCCCCGACTGAGGACATCGGCCAGGGTCCGATTCATGGTGTTCAGGGCTCGCACCGCGATCCGCACCGGTCCGGGTGAGTTGGTGCTGGTGAGCAACACATCCAATACCGTTGTGTCGGTCACCTTCTCGGGCTGATCGACGCGCTTTCCCGCGATCGCCGCCTGCACTTGCCGGGCGGTGTCACGCACCAGGGTTGCGGCCTCACGCAAAGCCTGGGCCGTCTCGGGCGAGGGCATCGATGCGGGATCGGCGCGCGAGGCGATTACACCCGCTCGCGCCAGGCCGTGTGCGGATCGGCCGCTCACGGTCAGCACCCGCAGTAATCGCTTCGCCCCTCGCCGGCTGCGGGTCGTCGGCCCGAGCACGAGCGGCTTCCCCGCCGTCACGACCTCCTTCAGCGCATTGTCGAGCGTGCGCGTCGACGCCACGAGGTCGGTGGCATTTCCCGGAGTGATCACCGATTCGACGCTGGCGTCGATCAGGGCGTCCAGTTGATCGAGATACGTATCGACTTTGTCCACCAATGTCTTTCGTGTTCCGGTCGAGAAGATGAAGTAGGCGGACGCAATACCGACGGCTCCGCCGACTGCAGTCTCGATGATCCGTAGTTCGAGAACCTCGATGCTGAACGTGCCGAGCAGCCCGTAGAGCATCGCGAGCAGAATGGTCACGAAGAACGACAGCAACGCATACGCGACGGTCACCAGGTAGAACGCGAAGAAGACACAGACGACGATGAGCACCAACTGAACGGATTGGTGATTGCCGACGAGTGCCGCGATCACCACTCCCGCAAGCACTCCCGCCATCGTGCCGAGGATGCGTTGGCCGGCTCTGGTCAGAATCTCGCCGCGCGTCGACGCCCCCGTGAACACCAGGAACGCCGTCAACACGGCCCAGTACCAACGATCCGGTGAGACCAGCTCCCCCAATACCGTTGCCGCGCTGGTCGCGACAGCAACCTGGATTGCCGCCTTCGTGCTGGGGTTCAGGCCGGCAGGCTCGTCCTTGTCCGACGGCTCGGCAGCAGCCTGTCGAGGGCTCGACGTGACAGCCACCGCATTGGTGGTGATGTGATGAATGGCGATGTGTGCCTGCACCGCTCGTTGCGCGGACACCGTCGCGATACCGGCGGGGGTCGACGGGTCGGCGCGCTCGGCCACCGTGGCGGCCAACCGTCGGGCGGCCTTGAGTTGCTCGGCGGACGGGGCGTTCTGCAAGCACGATCCCAGTGCGGTAGTCGCTTGCCCCAGCGCGGTCGGCCACGGCTTGGCCGGATCGAGAGCCCACAGTGAGCTGACGAGTTGTTCGGTGGCGATCTGGGCGTCGAACACACGAAGCGACAGGTCGGTACTCGTCACGCTGAGCAGTTGTCCCGCGTCGTGACGGTCGAGCCAGTCGTCGATCATCAGGGCGGTGTTTCCGAGCCGATCGAGCCTGCGCCGCAACAGTTCCAGATCACGGTCCTCACGCGCCGATGCCGCCGCGAGCACCGATTCCGATACCGCTCGCATGGCGTACAGCAGCCGCCGCACCTCCACGATCGGTCGGTCCGGAAAGACCACCGCCCGTACGAACAGAGCGATGAGCACTCCGCCGACGATCGCCGCGATCAGCATCGGCACTTGCCCCGGGGTCGCCTGAAGGAACAACGCGAAGAAGTACGAGATGAACGCGACCATGCCGAGCGCGGTGCCACGGGGTCCGAATCTGCGCACCCATACGGCCGCGAACAACACCGCGATGAATCCGACGTCGGCCACCGCGCCGAGCCGCGAGAGCAGCGCCGCGACCGTCACTGCCGCCGAGGCGGGCAGCACCATCAGGGCGGTGGTGACGAGCCTGCTGTGCTGGTCTTTGTCCTTGACCGACGCCGACGCCTGCATCGCCACCACGGTGCCGAGCATCGCCACGGTCACCGGCTGGCCGATGGCGCGAGTAGCGAGCAGCAGCACCACCATCGCGAGCAACACCGTCAGCGTCGTCGCCGAGGCACCGCGCAGCCGTAACTGCCCGGGATCCGACGCGTCGAGGATGCGGGCGAGGCGGTTCATTCCCCGATTCTGCGCTACGGCTCAGCCCCGTGCGGCCCGGATAGCGGGGGCCGACGAATGCGGTAGCAGCCTGTTCATGTCCGCCGGCGTGATCACGTCGACCGTCGCCGACTCGTCCAGCCGGTAGGGCTGGGTGGAGATGATGCCGGCGAGGTGCTTGCGCAGGCGGGACATCTCGGCCCGCACGGTGATCGCGCGGCCGTCGTCGCCGAAGAGGTCGGCAGCCATCTGCGACGCGGTGCGTCCCTGCCGGTGGATGGCCAGCAGGTACAGAATCTCGGCGTGCCGGGGCGTCGGCTCGTGGGTCCACTCCCCCACCTCGCTGCGCACCTCCATACGAGGCCTCTGCGAATCGCGCAGGTCGATGCGAATCGTCGTCGTGTTACCGGACTCCGCGACGAACGAGTCCGCCGAGTCGCCAGGAGTGGAGCCGGCGGAACGACCATGAGAAGTGGGTCGCACCAGCCATCCACCGGGCAGGGGTTCGAAGTCGCACACCCCGAGGCTCGGCAGCCAGAAGCGTCCCGTCGCGAGGTCCTCGGGCAGCAGGATGCGATTGCGCAGTGCCACCGATTCGACGGCCGCGACCCACCCGTTCGCGTCGACGGCCAGCGCCGGGGACTGCAGGCGCGCCAGCATCGGTGCGGCCACCGAACGCAGTCGATCCAAGGTGGTTCGGTGAATCTCGCGCAGCTGCGATTCCGCCAACCTCGCCACGGCGTCGACCAGGGCGATGGTGGTGGGGTGCACCGTCTTGGCCGGCCCGCTGACGTCGATGGCGCCGAGCACCTGGCCGGTACGCGGATCGCGAATGGGCGCTCCGGCGCAGGTCCACGAATGATGGCTGCGCACATAGTGTTCGGCCGAGAAGATCTGCACAGCGCGGCGTGAGACCAATGCTGTCCCGATGGCATTGGTGCCCACCGAGTCCTCGGCCCAGTTGGCCCCTTCGACGAACCCGAGACCGTCGGCGCGGTCGAGCACCGACGTCGATCCGCTGCGCCACAGCACTCGACCGTTCCGATCGGCGACGACGAGAATGTTGTCGCCGTCCTGCACCACCGATTCCAGGCCACGGGCGAGGTCGTCCAGAATGTCGAACAACCCCGATTCCCGTCGACTGAACTCGAGATCGGACGCGTCCATCTGTCTCTCGGCAGGATTGCCCAGTTCCGGGTCGATACCGAGGGTCTGCAACCGCCGCCAGGAGTCACCGATGACCTCGCGGGGACGCGCGGGAGACTTCCCGCCGGTCATGGTCGCGTCGTACACGGCAGTGAGAATCTGCGCGTAGCGGCGCGGGTCTTCGCCGGCCGCCAGCGCAGGTTCAGGGCCTGTCGACTGCGTCATCGCTGTCAATTGTGCTCCAGCTCACAAAGCGGATTCATGCGGGGTCACCGGTAGACCAAACCACCATCGATCAACGGTGCCTGTCCGGTCATGTAGTCCGAGTCGGGTCCGGCGAGATACGAGACGAACGCGGCGACGTCCTCGGGAGTCTGCGCCCGACCGAGAGCGATACCGCCGACGAACTTGTCGTAGGTCTCCCCCTCGGCGGCACCGGTCAGCTCGGCGAAGCGCTTGTCGATGGTCACCCACATGTCGGTGCCGACAACGCCGGGGCAGTACGCGTTGACGGTGATGCCGTCCGAGGCGTACTCCTTGGCCGCAGCCTGGGTCAATGCCCGGACCGCGAATTTCGTTGCGCTGTAGACCCCGAGCATCGCGAACCCGTCGTGGCCTGCGATCGAGGAAGCGTTGATGATCTTGCCCTTCTGGCCGAGCGCCTTGAATGTGGCTGCCGCAGCTTGAATTCCCCACAGCACCCCGTCGACGTTGACGGCCCAGATCTTCTTCGTGTCTTCCGAGCGGACGTCGTCGAGCGGCGCAACCTGTGCGATACCGGCATTGTTGACGATGACGTCGAAGCCGCCGAGCGCTTGACGGGTATGTTCGACGGCCGCGAACACTTGATCCCGATCACTGACGTCGGCGACGAATGTCGTTGCCTTCGAGCCTGTTCGACGCACCTCGTCGGCCACGCCGGCGATCTTGTCCTCGGCCAGGTCGACCAACGCGATGTCGTGCCCGTCGTTGGCCAACCGCAACGCGATCGCCCGTCCGATGCCCTGACCGGCCCCTGTCACCAGCACCGCGCTCATGCGGGTACACCCGTCGAGGGGTCGACCAGAACTTTCATCTTGGTGCCTGCGTGCAGCGCCTCGAATCCGTCGTCGATGACGCCGTCGAGCGTGATCTTGTCCACCCAGCCCGTCGTGTCGTAGTGGCCCTGGCTCATCAGATCGATGACGGCCTCGTAGTCGGCGGAGGTGTAGCAGAGCGATCCCTGGATGCGGGATTCGTTCATGACGAGCTTCTGCAGCGGTGTGGTGAGCGGCTTTTCGTAGATCGCGACGCTGACGAGCGGTTTGCGAGCACCGATGCAGCCCAGCGCGGTCTCGACGGCCGGTTGCACACCGGCCGCGTCGTAGATGGCGTCGGCCCCGTTGCCGTCGGTCAGATCGGCGATGAAGGCGGGCACGTCCACTGCCGTCGGGTCGAGGGTCTTGGCACCGAGCGCTTCGATCGAGGCGCGACGCGTCGGCGACGGTTCGACGACGTAGACGTTGTCGAGTCCCTTACCGCGCAACGCGAACCACAGGCCGATGCCGATGGGGCCGGCTCCGAACACCATCGCGGTGTCCTCGGGCTTCGGATCCCCCAGTGTCGCAGCGTGATAGGCAACCGACATCGGTTCGACGAGGGCACCGAGTTCGAGAGAGACGTTGTCGGGTAGGGCGTGAATCATGTCCGTGGGGACCACGGTGTATTCGGCCATTCCGCCGTCGGACATCAGTCCGTGGAAGCCGATCTGCGCGCAGATGTTGTAGTTTCCTGCCCGGCAGGGTCCGCAGTGTCCACAGCGGTAGAGCGGTTCGATGGCAACGCGATCGCCGACCGAGATGCCGGTGACACCCGTGCCGAGCTCGGTGACCGTGCCCGAGAACTCGTGTCCGAGCACCAGGGGCATCTCCTGGCCGGTCAGCGGATGCGGCGAGGTGGGGATGAAGATGGGGCCTGCGTAGTACTCGTGCAGGTCGGTTCCGCAGATTCCGTTGAACCCGACCTTGACCTTGACCTGCCCCGCACCGGGATTCGGCTCGGGTACGTCGGTGATCTCCACCTTGTTCGGGCCGTAATACACAGCTGCACGCATCGGTTCTCACTCCTGACTGAATTGGATGCACACAGGTTTATGTGACGACGACCACTTCCGACAGGGTTGCAGTGCGTTGCATCGAATCGGTCGCACTGCAACCTCCCGCAACCCTGACGGTGGGCTGTGATTCAGCTCATAGTGACGGCGACCCTGTCGACCCACCGAGAAGAGACCCCCATGACCGCAACCGCAGACCGACCCCTCGACGAGCCGAAAACGGCTTCAGCACAGGGCAACTGGCTCATATTCGGACTGGCCAACCTCGCCGTGGTCATGGCCGTGTCGCTGGCGACCTGGTATGTGCTCGCCGATCCCACCACCAGTCCCTGGAACTTCTATCCGCTGCCGTTCAACGCCGCGCTGTTCTGGGCCATTCTCTTCATCGTGTTCATCGGATTCGATTGTGAATTCGCCGGATTCGACTCTCGGAAACAACCGATGCGCGGGCTCGCGATCCTGACTTCGACGGCGGTGTTCGCCGTTGCCGTCACCTGGATCCTCGGCAGCGGCCTCGGGGCGTTGTACCCGGATTTCGCCGGTTCTCGCGAGGGCGGGCTCGGCTACTTCGCCGGAGCGCTGTTCGTGCTGTTCGGATTCGGCACCTGGGTCATGGTGGTCCTCAACTGGCAGCACTGGCCGTGGACCGTGCTGCGCATGAAGCAACCGCTGATCGGGCTGTGCGAGATCGCATTCGTCGCCGTCCCGACCCTCGCGTTGTACTTCGTGTTCGGACTGCCGTCGGTCTCGCTCTCGGCCACCGATCCACTGATGTCCGTGGACACCGCACTCGGCTGGTTCTACTCGATCGTCGTCTCGGTGATCCTGACCGGCCAGACCCTGGACAACTGGCCCTGGAAATTGGCCGGCGGCGGCGGACGGACCGCACTGGCGGCCACCGTCGGCAACGCGGTGCTCGGCACTGCCATCTACTTCCTGATGGTTCCGCTCGCGAAGCTACTCGTCGGTTCGGAAGCCACCGCAGAACTCGGCACGGTGATCAACCAGTTCCCGGCGCAGATCGGAGTCTGCTGGGCATTCTGGATGATCTTTTGGGCGAACGGCTTCGGCAATCGCTTCCCGGCGGCGGGACGCGCAGTACTGACTTTCGCGCTGGCTATCGGCACGTTCCTGGCCTACTACTACGTTCTTGCCGAGCACGTGCTCCACGAACCCGTCGTCGCGGCCGGCATCTCCGGCAACGCACTGGGCTTCGTCGACTGGCTGGTGCTGTGGACATTGATCTACGTCGTTGGATTCCAGTCGTTGGGGTTGAAGAAGCTGTCACCGGCATGAGCCGCTGCAACGCATTGCAACTCTCGACCCGGCTATCCGAAGAGAGTGTGCTGGGTCACATACACGGCACCTCTTCATCGCAAGGAGTTTTCATGACCCAGACCATCGAGCCCGACTCGATCACCCGCACGCACACCCCGCAGGAACGGGTCGACGCCTGGTTGTCGAAGTTCGAGGACGCCCTGGTCACCCGGGACATTCCTCGTGTTGCCGGCATGTTCGCCGTCAGCAGCTTCTGGCGCGATCTCGTCACGTTCACCTGGAACCTCAAGACGGTCGAGGGCCGGGACGGCGTCGCCGACATGCTCGGTGAAAGGCTCGCCGATACCGACCCGACGGGATTTCACACCACCGAGACCCCCGACGAAGCAGACGGCGTCGTCTCGGCGTGGATCGCATTCGAGACGGCGACGAGCCGTGGCAAGGGACATCTGCGTTTGACGACGGACGCCGAGACCGGTGACGACGTGGCGTGGACGCTGCTGACGACGATGCAAGAACTCAAGGGATACGAGGAGCGGCAGGGCAAGTCCCGCATCAAGGGTGCCGTGCACGGCTCGAATGCCGACACCCAGAACTGGGCCGAGAAGAAGGAGATGGAAGAGACGGAGCTCGGCTACAGCGTGCAGCCGTACGTCCTCGTCGTCGGCGGCGGGCAGGGCGGCATCGCTCTCGGTGCTCGGTTCCGTCAACTCGGCGTCCCGGCGATCGTCGTCGACCGTGCCGAGCGCCCCGGAGATCAGTGGCGTGGCCGATACAAGTCACTGTGCCTGCACGACCCGGTCTGGTACGACCATCTGCCCTACCTGCCGTTCCCGCCGAACTGGCCGGTGTTCGCGCCGAAGGACAAGATCGGCGATTGGCTCGAGATGTACACCAAGGTCATGGAGGTTCCGTACTGGACCAAGACGACCGCGAAGTCCGCGACCTACGACGAGGCCGCGAAGGAGTGGACAGTCGTCGTCGACCGCGACGGCGAGGAAGTGATCCTGCGGCCCAAGCAGTTGGTGATGGCCACCGGGATGTCCGGCAAGAAGAACGTGCCCAACTTCCCCGGCATGGACGAATTCGAGGGCGAGCAGCACCATTCCAGCGAACACCCCGGTCCCGACGCCTATGTCGGCAAGCGCGTGGTGGTCGTCGGTTCCAACAACTCGGCGCACGACATCTGCAAGGCGCTGTACGAGACGGGCGTCGACGTCACGATGCTGCAGCGCTCGTCCACACACATCGTCAAGTCGGACTCGTTGTGCGAGATCGCTCTCGGCGATCTCTACTCGGAGCGCGCGGTGGAGTCCGGAATGACCACGGCCAAGGCCGATCTCACGTTCGCGTCGCTGCCGTACCGGATCATGCACGAGTTCCAGATCCCGGTGTATCAGCAGATCGCAGAGCAGGACAAGGATTTCTACGATCGCCTCGAGAAGGCAGGCTTCCAGCACGACTTCGGTGACGACGGTTCCGGCCTGTTCATGAAGTACCTGCGCCGCGGCTCGGGCTACTACATCGACGTCGGCGCATCCGAGCTCGTCGCGGACGGCAAGATCAAACTCGTTGCCGGGCAGGTGGAGCGGATCAGCAAGACCGGCGTCGTACTCGAGGACGGGACCGAACTACCGGCGGACCTCATCGTCTACGCCACCGGCTACGGCTCGATGAACGGCTGGGTCGCCGATCTCATCGACCAGGAGACCGCCGACAAGGTGGGCAAGTGCTGGGGTCTGGGCTCGGACACCACCAAGGATCCCGGTCCGTGGGAGGGCGAACAGCGAAACATGTGGAAGCCGACGCAGCAGGAGAACTTCTGGTTCCACGGCGGCAATCTGCATCAGTCACGCCACTATTCGCTGTACCTGGCGCTGCAGATCAAGGCGCGCTACGAGGGCATCGACACCCCGGTCTACGGGCTGCAGGAGGTGCATCACCTTCGGTGACGGTCGTGCGCGGAAACTCGTAGTGGGCTACGAGTTTCCGCGCACATGGCTGTCTAGTCGTACACGCCGGTCCCCTGCGCCTTGGCGATCAACGCATCCTCGGAGCGCACCTGATCGAGGTTGACCACGCGGGTGGACAGCACCGTCGAGTACAGCCAATCGGTGGCCACGCGCACCCGGGCGGAGGCGGTGGGCAGGGCATAGAGGTGATAACCGCGGGCGACGAACTTCGCGACGGCTCCGGTGAGGGGCACGCCCAAAGGCTTTGCCACACCGTCGAATCCGCCCAGGTCGGCGACCAGTCCCAGATCCTTGTGTCGGTACGGTCGAGCAGTACCGACACCGAGGGACGCGGCGACGTTCTTGGCCACCGCTGTGCCCTGCCGCTGCGCGTGCTGCGCGGTGGGCGGCGTCGGCTTCGACGGGTCGGCGGCGATATCGGGCACCGCGGCCGCGTCACCGATGGCCCAGACGTCGTCCACGCCGGGGACCGTGAGGTCGGGGTTGACCACAAGCCGGCCCTTTTCGGTCGGCAAATCGAGTTGCGCGATGAGGGGGCTCGCAGCCACGCCCGCTCCCCACACCAGGGTGCGTGTCGGTACGACGTCGCCGTCCGTCAGCGTCACCGCGTTCGCCGTGGCCGACTCCACCGACACCCCGAGACGCACCTCGACGCCGCGAGCCGCGAGGACTTCCATTGCTTCCTTGCCGAGTCGCTCGCCCAGTTCCGGCAGCACCGCAGGCGCGAGGTCGATGAGCAACCACCGAATGTCCGACGGGTCGACCGTCGCCCACCGGGTAGCGATACCGCGAATCCAATTCTGCATCTGCGCAACGAATTCGGTGCCCGTATAGCCGGCTCCCACAGCGACGACGGTGAGCCGTTCCTTGCGTTCGGCGCGGCCCTCCGGCGTGTCGGGCAGTTCGTCGGCTGCATCCAACTGCTTCAACACGTGGTTGCGAATGAACACCGCTTCGCTCAGGGTCTTGAGACCGTGTGCGTGCTCGGCGACACCGGGGATGTCGAACTGCCTCGTCACCGAACCCGGGGCCAGAATCAGCTTGTCCCAGGCCAGTTCCGAATCACCGTCGGGGCCGGCGACACGAACGCGTCGATTCTCGAAGTCGACGGACGTGACGTGTCCCAGCACCAACTTGGTGCGCCGCAACGTCTGTCGTGTCGACACTGCGATGTCCCGCGGATCCAGCACGCCGGTTGCTACCTCGGGCAGCAGCGGACTGTAGAGCAGGTAGTCGTTGGGCGCGACCAGGGTGAACGAGGCGCGGTCCGGGCCCAACAGCTTCTGCATCTTGCGCAGTGCGTAGAAGCCGCCGAACCCGCCGCCGACCACCACCACCCGGGCTGGGGATGCGGGAGCCGGGGCGGTGCTGCGATTACGGAGTGGTGAGCGCATGGTCCACATTAACGCCGAGTACCGCAGCTCCGCCCCGTCAAACGTGGACCGGGCGACGAATTTCTAGACCAACCGGGCTTCCGGGGAGCCGGTCTTACCCGCATCGCGCTCGACCGAATCGCCGAGGGCTTCGTCGATCTTGGCGAGTACATCCGCGTCCAGGATGACCTCGGACGCCTTGATGTTCTCGGCGATCTGCTCGGGACGCGATGCCCCGACCAGCGCGGCGGAAATGTTGTCGTTGGCCAGAACCCAGGCAACGGCCAACTGCGCCATGGTGATTCCGAGATCGTCGGCGATCGGCTTGAGTGCCTGCACCCGGGTGAGCGTCTGATCGTCGAGGTAGCGCGCGATCATCTTGTCGCCGCCCTTGTCGTCCTTGGCGCGCGAGCCGTCGGGCAGCGGTTGTCCGGGTAGGTACTTGCCGGTGAGCACGCCCTGAGCGATGGGTGACCAGACGATCTGCGAGATGCCCAGTTCCTTCGACGTCGGGATCACCTGATCCTCGATGACGCGCCACAGGGCAGAGTACTGCGGCTGGTTCGAGATGATCGAGAACCCGTTCTGCCGTGCCAGTTCCTGGCCGGCGCGGAGCTGATCGGCCGTCCACTCCGAGACGCCGATGTAGAGGGCCTTGCCCTGACGGACGACGTCGCCGAACGCGGCGATGGTCTCTTCGAGCGGGGTCTCGACGTCGTAGCGGTGGGCCTGGTAGAGATCGACGTAGTCGGTACCGAGGCGACGCAGCGAGGCATCGATGCCTTCGAAGATGTGTTTGCGGGACAGACCGGTGTCGTTGGGGCCCTTAGGTCCGACGGGGAAGTAGACCTTGGTGAAGATCTCCAGCGATTCGCGGCGCTCGCCCTTCAACGCGTCACCGAGGACCGTTTCCGCAGCCCCGTTGGCGTAGACATCGGCGGTATCGAATGTGGTGATGCCTGCATCGAGAGCCGCACGCACGCACTGGGTCGCGATGTCGTTCTCCACCTGCGAACCATGGGTCAACCAATTGCCGTACGTGATCTCCGAAATCTTCAGTCCACTGTTTCCGAGGTATCTGTAAGCCATGCAGAAAACGGTACTCCGGTAATCAATTCAGTAGTGGCCGACGACCGAGTAACCGGGTTCCGACACCCGCGAGGACCACCGCTACCACTGCCGCGCCCGTGGAGAGCCACAGTTCCATACTGGGCCACGTCGAGTTGTGCAGGGCGGATGTGAGCGGCGTGTACGCCGTCCAATAGTAGGTGACGACCATCGGCACCGTGATTGCCACCGGTACCGCGAGGCCGATGGTCAAGGGCGTGGGGGGCGAGGGAGTGGGAGTAGCCGGCGTGCACGCCACGTACAGATAGACCGCAGCGGCCGGGAAGATCACCAGACTTGCCGCGTAGTGCACGTTGTCCCACGGGGGGCGCTCGAACAGCGCGGTCGTACACACCACTGCCAGGGTCGCGAAGCCGACGATCGGTCGACCCCAGCGCAGCCCGAGTGCCGCGCCCACTGTCACCGCAACTGCCGTGATTGCCACGAGCCCGAGCACCCAGATACCGTCCGACACATCGATGCCCACCCCAGCGGTGGTGGTCGAGGTGAGCAACACGGCTGTCCCGGCGAGCACAAGAATGCCTCCGCGACCCGGTAGCAGAGCGGCAGCACCGAACAACACTGGTACGACGACGAGGCCGAAGTACCAGCTTCCACCGAAGCCGTCTTCAGCTCGAAACAGCATCTGCACGAACAACATATTGAGCAGCAAGCCACCGATCGAGATCAGTAGTATTGCCCCGACCGTGCGGATGCTCCGTTCCGGTGGCACATGGTCGTCGCTGCGGTCGACACGAGCTGCCCAGGCCACTGCAATTACGACCAGTACGCACAGCACCGGAACGACCACCGGCGGACCGATATCGGATTCGGTGAGGTAGTCGGCGTAGCGACGCGGGATACTCGGATGCTGCAAGGCCTCGACCGCGCCTGCACTGAGTAGTCCGACGAGGAACGACCCGATCGACAGTGCTTGCCGAGCTCGTACACCGTTCGCCCGTACTGCAGTGCATCCCAACAGAACTCCGCCTGCCACCACCTCGGCGAGGCCGGAGGGCATCATCAGTGCCGTCACCCCGGCGCCAGTGGCCGCAGCGATGGACAGGCCGGCCAAAATACTGTGCCGACGGACGAGCATAGCCAGACCCGACGCCAGAATCACTGCTACGGCGACTCCCCCTCCGCCGCTGGAGAACACCACACCCCCGACGCTGGTGTCGCCGAAGATATCGACCCCGTCGGATTGCGAGAGCAAACCGGCCAGGAGTCCGGAAAGAACGATCGCGAGCGCTGACATCCCCGAATTATGCACGGCCACCACGGTAGGCGCGGGATGCCGCAACAATCTTCTCCAAAGTCTGTGCAAAAGAACGCAATTCGTCCTCACCCACCGCGGCGCCCACGGCGTCCGACCACGCGTGTTGAGCATCTCGCAGAGCGGCTACGGTCTCGCGTCCCTTCGGGGTGGGCTCGAGGAGCTTCGCTCGCTTGTGGTTCGGATTCTCGATGTAGACAGCCCAGCCCTTGTCCACCAACAAGTTTGCGGTTCGTTGCACACTTTGCCGCGCCAAACCCAGACCGACGCGTCGCGCAATGTCGGCCACCGAGAGCGGCTCGTCGAGAGTGGCCCCGAGAACCTGCCACCAGGCCGGCGTCAATCCTGTCGGTTCGGTGATGTCCTGTGCGGCAGCCAGGAATTCGCCGTTGAGCTCGAAGACCGGCAGGACCACCTCGGTGAGCGCATCTCCCTCCGGCGTTCGTCGGCTCATGCGCCCGTCAGCTGGTCGTAGAATCTGCGCTCCCCCGTCGTGTAGAGCCCATACCATGCGTCGATGATGGGCTGCGGGAACACCTCCAGGCGCTCGAACACCAGCTTGGCGAACTCGATCGGTGCGGTCGCTCCCGCGGTGATGACGGTGCCGTCGGACACTGCCTTCTCCTCACGGTAATGCTCCGCTCCGCGGTATTCAGCAGCCTGAGTGAGGAATTCGGCCGCATTCGAGGTATGCGACCGGTCGTCGAGCAGGCCGGTCCGAGCTAGCCCGTAGGTTGCCCCGCAGATTGCTGCGACCGGAGTGCCCGCGGCAACAAGTTCGGCGGCCAGTTCCAACGCCGCCCCGTTAGCGGATTCCCACGTGCCGGCACCGGGCAGAATCAGCGCGTCGACGGACGGAAGATCGGCCAACGCGACGTCGGGGGTAATCCTCAGGCCGCCCATCGTCGTCACCGCCTCCCCCGACTCCGATGCGACGAGCAACCGGTTGGCGTCGGGATTCTGCTCGCGGGCCATCGCGAGCCCGGCGATGAGGTAGCCGTACTCCCAATCAGCCATGGTGTCGGTGGCATACAGCGCAACGGTGATCACGGAACGGTCCTCACGTCGATTGACAGGATGCTGTCAATACTGCGCGCACGACAGCAGGCTGTCAACCCTTCTGCGATCCTTGTAAACCAATTGGTTGACTACACAGCTCGAGGGGCATATCTTGGCTATATTCGAGGAAGTGGGTGACCGTGGACGACCGTATCGAGCAGCTCAATCGAACCTTTGCAGCGTTGGCGGACCCCACTCGGCGTGACATGGTTGCTCGGCTTGCGGGTGCCGACGCCAACGTCAGCGAACTGGCCGAGCCGTACGACATGAGCCTGCAGGCAGTCTCCAAGCACGTGAAGGTGCTCGAGGATGCCGGGCTGGTGACGCGCAGCAAAGACGCCCAGCGCAGACCGGTGCACTTGGATGCGGAGGTGTTCGGACTGATGGCGAAGTGGATCGAGCGATATCGCCAGGAGGCCGAGCAGCGCTACCGCCGGCTCGACGACCTGCTGGATCACGTTGTAACACAAGACGACTCTCAGAAGGACGTGTCATGACCGAGCACGAAACCGAGATAGTAGCGGACGACAAAGTACCCACAATCGAGATCATCCGGCAGTTCGACGCGTCGCCGGAGCAGGTGTTCCGCGCGCATGTCGACCCCGATCTGTATCGGCAGTGGGTAGGCCCACGGTCGGTGACGACGCGAATTATCGCGTGGGACGCACGAACCGGTGGCGCATGGTCGTTCGCGAACGACCGCGACGGCGAAGAGATCGCGTCGTTCTTCGGCAGTTTCCACGAGGTTCGCGCGAACGAGCGGATCGTGTGGACCTTCACCTACGAAGGCGATCCGGATTCGGTCGCCCTCGAGACCATGGCTTTCGAGGCCCGCGACGACGGCGGCACGCGATTGAGGGTGCTGAGCGTCCTGTCCGACTTCGCAACCCGAGACGGGATGCTCTCCAGCGGAATGGATGTGGGAGTCAGGGAGGGCTACGAGAAACTCGATGCACTGTTGACGGGACCGGCTGCACAGCATGCACGGGACGCCGCCGCGTTCACGGCGTTGGTCGAATCCGTTTCCGGGGACGCGTGGTCTCGGCCCAGTCCGGTACCGGAGTGGAACGCGCTGGGTGTCGTCGAACACCTCGTCGGTTGGTCACGTGGTTTCCTCGGCGGTGTCGAGGGTGTCGAGCTCACCGAACTCGACGTGACGCGCGACCCTGCCGCCGCGTGGGCGCGACACGCCGCCGACATCCAAGCCATCCTCGACGCCCCCGCGGGCCGCATCCTGAGCAATCCGCACATCGGCGACATGCCGGTCGAAGACGCGATCGACCGGTTCTATACCGCTGATGTGTGGATGCACACCTGGGACTTGGCCAAAGCCCTGGGACGCGAACCCGATCTCGGCGAAGAGCGTTGCGCCGCAGCGCTGATCGCCATGAAACCGATGGACCGCGTGCTCCGCGAGAGCGGGCAGTTCGGCCCCGCCGTCGACGTCGACGACAACGCGTCCGCCCAGGACAGGTTGATGGCCTTCATCGGACGCGACCCGTCCTGGTCACCCGACAACTAGGTACCCACAGCCTCGAGCTGCGGACGAATCTTGTTCAGCGAGAACTCGACCGACGCTTTCGATGGTGTATTGAATCCCACCACCGTCGCGTAGTCGACGACGGCAACTCCGCCGCCGGTCGCCGCGGGCAGGCTGGTGAATCCCGGAAGTTGTTCGAGGTCTTCGCGCGTGCCGCCGTTGGGGAGAATGACCACGAGGTCTGCGGTGAGAACGTCCAGCCGTTCGGGGCTCAGCACGATCCGGCCGTGAGAGATGTCGGGCGAGTTCACCAAATCCTGCGGGACGTCGAGACCGATGCTGTCGAAGACCTTCGCGGCACCGTCCTCCGGGTCGGCGACGACCGCAAGCTGCTGACTGTCGAAAACGAACTGCGACAACACAGCCGACTTACCGTCGAGCTCCGGGTACTGCTGACGGATGCCATCGGTGACGGCATGCCCCTCGTCGATGATGCTCTGTGCATCGTCCTCGCGATCGAGCACCCGCCCGAGCGTCTCGATCTGCGATTCCCACGTCTCGACCTTCTCCGCCTTCGGAAATATCGTGGGCGCGACGTCGGACAAGCTCTTGTACGGCTCTATCGACGGTATCCCCGACAGCAGGATCAGGTCGGGCTGTAGCGCCGCGATCTGCTCGGTCGGCACCGAAGCCCCCACCTGATCGACGGCGGCCGAATCGAGCATCTGGGCATCCGCACCCACTGCGGACTGCCAGGGGTAGAGCCCGCGTTCGTCGCCGTTCGATCCGGCGGAGACATACCCGACGGGTTGCACGTCGAATTCGAGCAGCGCGTCCACCCACTGCTGCCCGAATGCGACGATGCGCTGTGGCGTTCCCGTGATCTGCGTGGGTCCGGCGAGTGTGTCGACGGTGACGCTTCGGGTGTCGGAGCCGGCGTCGTCAGCGGTGTTGCTGCTGCACGATGCCAGCGTCAGGGCCGTGGCGACGGCAAAGGCGCACCCCAGGAAGGTCCTTGTCATCGGCAGAAATTAGCACAGCCTTGCCTTCCTGAGGTGAGCTACGTTCACATGTACTTGCGCAGCTCCATCTTCGCGATGGACATCTTGTGTACCTCGTCGGGACCGTCGGCGAGCCGCAGCGTCCGCACGTGTGCGTACATCATCGCCAGCGGGAAGTCGTTGCTGACTCCGCCTCCGCCGTGCACCTGAATGGCGCGGTCGATGATCTTCAGCGCCATCTCGGGCGCAGCAACTTTGATCGCTGCGATCTCGGTACGCGCTTCCTTGTTTCCGACGGTGTCCATCAGGTACGCGGCCTTGAACGTGAGCAGCCGCGTCTTCTCGATCTCGATGCGCGCCTCGGCGATCCAGTCCTGGATGTTCGCACGCATGGCGACCGGCTTGCCGAAGGTCACCCGTGAAACCGCACGGCGACAAAGTAATTCGAGCGCCCGTTCCGCAACACCGATGGTCCGCATCGCGTGATGGATACGGCCGGGCCCCAGCCGAGCCTGACTGATGGCGAATCCCTCACCCGGCCCCTTCAGCACGTCCTTCGCCGGCACCCGCACGTCCTCGAAGAGAACCTCGGCGTGGCCCTCTCGGTCGACGTAGCCGAAGACGGGCAGGTTGCGCAGCACGGTGACGCCGGGCGCATCGATGGGCACGACGAGCATCGACTGCTGCCGGTGCGTTGCTGCCTCGGGATCGGTCTTGCCCATGACGATCAGAACCTTGCAGTTCTTGTGCATCGCGTTCGACGTCCACCATTTGCGCCCGTTCAGGATGAAGTCGTCGCCGTCGCGGTCCATCTTCATTGCGATATTGGTGGCATCGGAACTGGCGACGTCGGGCTCGGTCATCGCGAAGGCCGAGCGAATCTTGCCGTCCAGCAACGGCTTCAGGTACTTCTCTTTG
Source organism: Rhodococcus sp. Leaf233 (assembly GCF_001426165.1). Lineage (NCBI taxonomy): Bacteria > Bacillati > Actinomycetota > Actinomycetes > Mycobacteriales > Nocardiaceae > Rhodococcus > Rhodococcus sp. Leaf233. Next base: position 363,799 of record NZ_LMRO01000001.1, on the reverse strand, counting down.
TGCTCGTCGGTACCGAAGAGTGTGAACACCTCCATGTTGCCCGTGTCGGGTGCGTTGCAATTGCATGCCTCGGGGGCGAGCAGGCTGCGGCCCATGATCTCGGCCAGCGGAGCGTATTCGAGGTTGGTCAGGCCGGGGCCCCACTCGGGGTGCGGATGGAACAGATTCCACAGTCCACGCGAGCGCGCTTCCTTCTTCAGGTCCTCGAGAATCGGGGGATGGAAGTGCGGGTCACCGGCTTCGAGCATCTGTTGCTCGTACACCGCCTCCGCCGGATAGACGTGAGAGTCCATGAACTCCAACAGATCCGACTCGTACTTCTTTGCGCGGTCGCTGGTCTCGAAAAATGCCACGTTCAGTTCCCCTGTTGGTTGTCGAGCAAGCTGTCCTGGTAGCGGCGCATGCCGCGCAACCACCGGTCGTAATCGGCACCTTTGTTGCGGTACATGTCCAGTACGTTCTCGTGGGGCAGGATCAGGAACTGCTCCCGGTCCATCGCGTCGAGCACCACGTCGGCGACGTCGAGCGGCTCCAGCACAGCGCCCGCGCTCAGTACCGCGGCAGTTGCGGCCGCTCCCAAGGCATCTCCCGATTCGCGGCCTTCGTAGAGCAGCTTGGTATTGACGCCCATCGGGCACAGGCAGCTGACGCGAATGCCCCGATTGCCGTAGGTGACGTTGAGCCATTCGGCGAACCCGACCGCAGCATGCTTGGTCGTCGCGTATGTCGCGGAACCGATCTGGGTGAGCAAGCCCGCTGCCGAGGCCGTACTGACGAAGTAGCCCTCACCACGTTCGAGCCAACCGGGCACCAACAGCTGCGCAGCGCGGATGTGTGCGCGCACATTGACGTCGAAGGACAGGTCCCAGTCCTGTTCGCTGGCGTCGAGCCCGGGGGCACCACTGATGCCGGCGTTTGCGAAATACAGATCGACCGGACCGAACGACTCTTCGGCGACCGCGATCAGCCGCTCGATATCCCCGATGTCCGACGCGTCGGCCGCGGCAGCGACGGCTGTGCCCGGCCGGTCTCGCTCGATGGCGTCGACCACGGATCGGGCCGTGGACTCGTCCACATCGGAGACGACGACGCGGGCTCCGTGTTCGGTGAGTCTGGCGGCGATGGCTCCGCCGATTCCGCCACCACCTCCGGTGACGATGGCGACCTTGCCTGCAACCTTCATTCCCCAGGTATAGTTGAAGTCAGATTCAAGTTCAACCCTGGTTGAATGAACTGCCAGCTCAGCGCCGGTGTGTCATGCCCTCGGCCGCGTCGGATCGGCGATCCAACCCGACCACGAGCCGGGATACAACGCCGCATCGATACCTGCCAACTCCAGTGCGAGAACCTGATGTGCAGCGGTCACGCCCGAGCCGCAGTAGACGGCGACGTCCTTGCCCTTCGGCACGAGTCCACCGAATGCGCCATCGAGTACCTCCGGGGGCAGGAAGCGCCCGTCGGAATCGACATTGTCGGTCGTCGGCCTGTTGATCGCCCCGGGGATGTGGCCGGCCACCGGATCGACTGGCTCGACCTCGCCGCGGAATCGCTCGGGTGCGCGGGCGTCGAGCAGGACGTTCTCGCGTGCGAAGGCCAGCACGTCCCCGACTTCGAGGACCCGGGCCAGCGGCGGCCGCGCCGTGAACGATCCGGCCGCCACGATCGAGGGCTCGGTGCCGACGGAATATCCCTCGTCGACCCATCGCGCGAACCCGCCGTCGAGGACGCGCACATCCCGGTGACCGAAGTAGCGGAGCAACCACCAGGCCCGCGCAGCCGCAGTTGCCGGCCCCGCGTCGTAGACCACCACCGCGGAATCGTCGCCGACTCCGGCTCCCCGCATCGCCGCGACGAACGTGTCCGCATCGGGCAGCGGATGGCGGCCACGATCGTCCGGCGGTGCCGCCAGTTCCGTACCGAGATCGACGAATTGCGCGGTCGGGATGTGCCCCGCCTCGTAACCTGCTCTGTCGCTACCGTTTTGAAGGGTCCACCGAATGTCCAGGACCACGGGGCCGCGACCCATCTCGAACAGACCGTGCAATTCGGAAGCTGATATCAGCGGCGACTGGCTCATAGTGTTTCGACGCTAACAGTCCGGGAGGGGGAATAGCTCGGAGTCCGACCAGGTTGTGCGCAGGCGTGACCGAAACTGCAACGACAACACCGCACCTGTCCACCGCCGGGCTCTTCGAGCCGTTCGAAGTCAAGTCGCTGAAGCTGCGCAACCGCTTCGCCATGGCGCCGATGACGAGGGCGTTCTCGCCCGACGGCATCCCCGGCCCGGACGTGGCGGAGTATTACCGCAAACGTGCAGCAGGCGGCACCGGCCTCATCATCACCGAGGGCACGTACATCCCCGACCCCGCCGCAGGACCGCACACCCGCGTACCGAGGATCTACGGCGACGCCAGCCTCGAAGGATGGAAGGGCGTCGTCGATGCAGTCCACGCCGAGGGCAGCGCGATCATCCCGCAGTTGTGGCACCTGGGAGTCGAGCGCGGCACCGAGCCACGCCTGTTCCCCGACGTCACCACCGTCAGCCCGTCCGGCATCGCTCTCGACGGCTCCTCCGTTGGTCGCGCCTTCACCGACGCCGATCTCGACGAACTGACCTCGCACTGGGTTCAGGCTGCCGTCAACGCGAAGAACACCGGCTTCGACGGCCTGGAACTGCACGGTGCTCACGGTTATCTCCTCGACGAATTCCTCTGGGCAACAACCAATGTGCGTGACGACGAATTCGGCGGATCTCTCGAGGCTCGGACCCGCTTCCCCGCACAGGTGGTCGCCGCGATCCGCGCCGCGGTGGGTGAGGACTTTGCCATCGTGTACCGCTTCTCGCAGTGGAAGAGCAACCACTTCGACGCTCGACTCGCAGAGAACCCGGCCGAACTCGATCGCGTCCTCACGCCGCTGGTCGACGCAGGCGTGGACGTACTGCATGCTTCGACTCGGCGGCACTGGGATCCGGCATTCCCCGAACTGGACGGAGTGGACGGCAAGCTCGGTCTGGCCGGTTGGACGCGCAAGCTCACCGGCGTTCCGACCATCACTGTCGGCTCCGTGGGCCTCGATTCGGTGTTCACCTCGGCATGGTCGGAGGACGCGGCCTCCGGTGTGACGGGATTGGACGCGCTGGCCGGTCAGTTCCAGGACGGCGAGTTCGATCTGGTGGCCGTCGGACGCGCGCTGCTCTCCGATCCGGAGTGGGTGAACAAGGTCGGCGACGGCCGCGTCGACGAGCGCATCGAATTCACGCGCGACCACATTCGGAACCTGGTCTGACACCCCAAGCCCTGGTCGCCCTCGGGTCCTAGCGACCGAGGGCGACTCTCACCTCCTGCACGACGAGCCCACGATCGGTCGATCGTGGGCTCGCGTGTTGCGCCCGAGCAGGAGACGGCACACCCCGCGCCGGCCAGCAGAATGTTCGCGACGAGGGCGATCGCCCTGCGCCCGCTGAGGCGCGCGACAATCAGTCGCCCGCTGCCCGAGCACGGTGCCGTCGGGCCTTCATCTTGTTGCCACACGTGGCCATCGAACACCACCGCGCGGTGCCTGCACGGGAGCGATCCAGGAGAAACAGGCGGCACTCGTCATTCGCACACGGACGCAGTGCGCCGGGAATAGTCTCACGAATCTCCGCCCAGGCCAGCACTATTCGCGCAGCCAGTCGGCGATCCTCGGCTACCTGCAGATTCCAGTCCAGCGCGTCATCGGTCAGCACCGGCACCCGCGAGAGGCCATCCAAGTACGTTCTCAGCGATGACGGTGACGCCTCACCCCGCACCACCCGCTGAAGGTCGTCACGCAGAGCGCGACACACCCGAAGCTCCTCGGCGCTTCCGGTCCCGCCGCGTGCACTCAGCCAGTCTCGGCCGTCGGCGTCGCCCGCCAGGAGATCGATCGGCTGATCATCCACGACCGGTGTGGTGTTGAGCAGGTCGATCAGCAGTGCCTCATCGATCGCCCGTGCTTCCGCGGTGTCCATGTAACCATCATAGACCGCTTGACAGGTTACGGCCAGTGTGGTTCCGTCATGGAAGTAACCACATCAACTACCCATAGGGGTTATCCATGGTCGCCGTTCATCACCACACCACCACCGTCGACGGACTCGAAGTCTTCTACCGCGAGGCCGGCAATCCCGCCGATCCCACCATCGTGCTGCTGCACGGAACACCCTCGAGCTCTTTCATGTTCCGCCACCTCATCCCGTTGTTGGGCAAGCATTTTCACGTGATCGCACCCGACCTCATCGGCTTCGGATACTCGTCAGCTCCATCCGTCGACAACTTCGACTACACCTTCGACGCGCTCACCGCAGTGACCGATCACCTCCTCGAGCAGCTGGGTCTCGACCGGTACGCGATCTACACCCAGGACTACGGCGCACCCGTCGGATGGCGTCTCGCCCTCAGCCATCCCGATCGCATCACCGCCATCGTCACCCAGAACGGAAATGCCTACGAGGAAGGGTTCGTCGACTCGTTCTGGGCTCCTCTATGGACCTACGCGAATAACCGCACACCGGAAACCGCGGCTCCGTTGCGCGAAGCACTCGAACTGGACGCGGTCCGATGGCAGTACGTCCACGGTGTCTCCGATTCGACGCTCCTGAGTCCCGACGCTTGGATCCACGACCACGCGCTACTCACCCGCCCCGGCATCGACGAGATCCAACTGCGGCTGTTCGCCGACTATCCGACCAACGTCCGCCTGTATCCCGCGGTGCAGCGCTACTTTCGCGATTGCCGTCCCCCGCTCCTTGCTGTCTGGGGCAAGAACGACGAAATCTTCGGACCCGACGGCGCGCGCGCGTTCCTGCGCGATCTCCCCGACGCGGAAATTCATCTACTGGACGGGGGCCACTTCCTCCTCGAAAGCCACCTCGACGACGTCGCCACCCTGATCACCACCTTCCTGCACCGATCTTCCGGGGCGCGACACGCAGCCTGATAGAGAACTTGTTCTCGATTCCGCACCAGCTATTCCCAATAGCCATGTATGCCAACAGCCTCCGAGAAAGGCCAGACGTCATGCGAGCAGATGACGACCACATGCCGAGCCAGTGGCATCCAGGGGAGGAGACGATGCACCGTCTTCTGCAGGTGCCGTACGAGGACAACCCCACTGTCCCAGGGCTGCCCGCCGCATACGGACCCTGGATGAGCCGGAGCCCACTCGTGGCGCTGGGGACGATCGGCGTCGACGGCCGTGTGTGGACAACGCTGCTCGGAGGCGCTCCGGGAACAGCAACCGTGGCCGCGGACAGTGTTCTCCGAGTGAGGTTTCGGACCCGGCTCGAACCTCGCCCCGCAGATCCGGGCGCTCACTGGACGGGTACCGACCCAGTGCTCGAGGGTCTCGTGGGCGACGAAGCCACGAACGAACGAGGAAGGCTGGTCTCGGGCCTCGTCATCGATCTCGAGCACAGGGGCCGGGTCAAGATCGCGGGACGGCTGCACGACGGGATGGTGCTGGAAAGGCGAACGAACACAACGCCTTCGGAGACCAGCGAACCTATCGACGTGCAGGTGAATGTCGCAGTCGACGAAACCCTCGGAAACTGCCCCAAATATCTGAACAAGCGGGCGATAACACCCTACGCGTCATCTCCGCAGTTGATCGCCGATTCACTCCCGCTACCAGCCGACGCCCTCGCCCTCATCGGCAGATCCGACACGTTCCTCATCTCCAGCCGACACGGCGCCCACAGCATGGACACCAACATCCGCGGTGGGGCACCAGGATTCGTCCGGATATTCAGCAACTCCGACACGGAGGGCGTGACCCTGGTGTACCCGGAGTACTCGGGGAACCGCCTCTACCAGACGTTGGGAAACATCACTTCCGACCGGGCAGTGGGACTCACCTTTCCCGATTTCGACACCGGCGACATCCTCTACCTGACGGGACGCGCAGAGGTACTGATCGGAGATGCCGCTGAAAGCGTTCTGCCACATAGCAGTATGGCTGTACGGATCGATATCGAGGCAGTGCGCTTCGTAAGAGAGGGCCTTGCATTCCGAGGCACGCTGCTCGACCCGTCGCCGTACAACCCGCCGGTTCGAAGATTGGCCCGCGAGGTCGGAGGTTCGGGCCGGCGGCCCAGATCAGCGGACAGAATGCTTGCCTCGCTGATCCACAAGCTGCCGATCACACCGACGATATCGCGCTACACATTCCGGCTTTCTCCGGGCGAGTCGTCGACGCCGGTGCGATGGAGTGCAGGGCAACACGTCACCCTCGACTTCTCGCATCGACTCGATCGTGGCTGGTCGCACATGCGCGATCATGACCCGAGCTCCCTCAACGACGACTTCATCAGAACGTTCACGGTGTCCAGCGAACCGAACACTTCGGGCAGCAATGTATTCGAGATAACCGTTCGGGAGCACGGACCGGTCAGCCGCCTGCTGTCGCGGTGGACTCCAGGGTCGGACCTGGCCGTCCCTGTCATGGGCTTCGGCGGCGAGGACGACACCAGATACGCCGATACGCAGCCCGATACCGACGACGTAGTGGTCGTGGCATCGGGGATCGGGATCACGCCCTTCATGGCGCAGGCGCATGCTGCCCACGAATCCGGACTCGCGCTGACCCTGCTGTGGAGCATCCGCGCAGAGGACCTGGCTCTCGCCGTCGACGTCATCGAGCAGGTCGGCCACTTGGGGATGGCGATCACGGTGTTCATCACCGGACAGTTGGACACCGACGGGCATGCCAAGGCACGCACTCTCGAACAGCTCCGAGCCCGGACATACATACGACGAATGACCGAGTCCGACGTCAAAGCCGTAGGCCACGTGGGGCGACGACAGTTCTACGTGTGCGCGGATCGGCCTCTGCACCAAGCAGTTCTGAAGTGGGTGGCCGGTGAAGACGTCAGGTTCGAGGCGTTCGACTACTGAACGCTGCACCTAAGAACGCGGCCTCTAGAAGGGCGGTGCTGTCGTGTCGTCTGTCTCGGGCTGTTCGTTGTCCGGTGGGTCGGGGTAGGCGATGATGCCAGATCGTTTGGGCTTGGTGGGTATGTACGGCCGGAGGTCGTTGCCGATGATGGGTACGGCTGTTCCGTTGGCGGGCAGGGTGATTCGGGCGGTCCTCGAGGTGGAGGTCCACAGAACCGCGCCACCGGGGAGCATAACGGCGGTCCAGTAGCCTGCGGTTTTGACGCTGTGGTGGTATTCGCAGAGGCATTGGAGGTTGTTGACTGTCGTCCAGCCGCCGCCGAGTGGATTGGCGTGATCGAAGGCGATGATGTGGTCGAGTTGGCAGCGTTCGGCAGGTCGGTGGCAGCCAGGAAAGCGGCAATGGCGATCGCGTAGCCGGACGGCGGCGGTGGTGAGGGCGTCAGGTCGGTAGATCAGCGCTCGGTCGGTCAGGGGGTCACGTGCTACGGATTTCCCGAGAGTGGGGTCGGCGGCGATGGCGGCTTCGAGTGCTGCGGCAAGGGATGCATTGCCGAGGTAGATGCCGGAGGAAGGCCGCTGTGCGGTACAGCCTGCGGGGCGGATCGTCGGGTTGTCGGGGCGGACCGCCGAGGATAGGTCGAGGGCAGAGCTGTGCCGTGTGCCCCTGCCGACGGGTGTGTGAGTACAGAACAGGGCTGCAACGGACGCCAAGGCATTCCGACGTCGTTGCCGGTGCTGGGTCTCGTCGTATTCGGTCGGCTCAGGCGGTGTCGGGTCTGGCGTCGAATGCGATTCTGCAGCAACCGAACCCGAACCCTGAACGGGCCCTGCGCCGGGATGCGGTCCTGGGTCCGGTAGCGACGGTGGCGGTACTGGAGGTGGCGGTATCGACGGTAGTGGCGCTGCTGTGTTCGTTGCGCTGCCAGTGCCAGTGCCAGGGCCAGTATCCGTCCGCGTTACTCGCGTATCCGGTTTCGCTGCATTCGGTTCCGCGTTGGTTTGTGTCGCGTCAGGCTCTGGCGCGTCAGGCTCTGTTGCGTCGCGCTCTGCCGGCTCGGGCTCTGCCGCACTCGGCTCGGCTGTCGTTTCTGCCGAGCGCCGTTCCCATTCCCCGGTTTCCGGGTTCTGCACTGCCAGTCCGAGTTTCTCTGCCAACGTCACCGCCTCGGTGAGCAGGACCTGCCAGTGACTGTTGCGCGCCAACTCCCGCGCGAGGTCGGGATCGATGGATCCGTGCCCGGCCAGGTACGCAGGATTCGCCAACAGTCCGATCAGCGTTGCGATGTCGACGGTGACCATCGTCAACGGCACCCGACGATCCGGCAGCTCTGCATCTTTCTTCGGGCAGTCCGCTCGTTGACACAGGCATACCAGCCGGGGTTCTCCGTGCATCCGCGCCATGAAGGCGTCACACAGCCGATCCTGTTTGCCGCGTGGGTCTTTCGGGCAGAGCGTGTCGGCCATTTCCTCCAGGAGCTGCCATGCGGCCGCGGCTTCGGGGGCGGTCAATTCTGCTCGGATCCGCGCCAACTCCCCAGCCGGGGCGTAAGAAACATTGCGGAACCTCTTCGCGAACTCCCGCAACGCTGCCGCTTCCTCCGGTGCCACCCGCAGCAGAATGTCCCAGATCTCCTTCTCCAGCGGCCCCGGTGACGACCGGCGGGCTGTTTCGACGATCTCGTCCTCGACCGACTTCACGATGTCGTCGGAGAGGTTGTCGAGGATCCGGCACACCACCCTCACTCGCGGAAGGTCGATCTCCCCAGCCTCGAATACATTCTTCACCAGCGGCAGTCGAGTGTGCAGGGCGACCCCGACCGAGACATACGCCTCGGCGACCGTCGCCGAACACCCCAACGCCACCGCCATCTCGGTGCGCCCATACCGGCTGTAGTGCTTGTGCTTGGTGTCGAGAGTGATCCAGCTCCGATGGACGGAGTAGCACGCGGAAATCTTGCGAGCCGCCAGCCGATTCTCTTCCCGCGCAGCAGCGGTCAACGCATCCAACGACACCGTCGGTATCGCCATCTCTTCACCCCCCAGTGAATCGAAACAAGAACGCATGTTCGAACTGGAAGAAGAGTATCCCGACCCACCGACAAGAACGCCGGACCCGTCGAACCCCAGGTCGTCGGACCGACGCGGCGATGATCGCGTACCCGAGCCACATCCCCCGAATACTCGACAACGCCTATCCTCGGTACGTGCCCACCCTCTGCACTTCATCGACGAGTACCACGTGACCGGTTCGGCAGTGGCGTGGCTGGAGAAGTTCCAGATCCCGCTGTACCTACTGGCGTTGGCCGTCGGAGTTGTTGTCGGGTTGGCGGCACCGGCATCGGCTCCCGCATTCGAGATCGCCATCAATCCGGCGCTGATCGTCTTGCTCTACGCAACGTTCCTCGCAGTTCCGTTCTCCGCCATCGGCGATTCGCTACGCGACCGGAATTTCTTGCTGAGCGTCGTGGTGCTCAATTTCGTACTCGTCCCGATCGTCGTGTTCGCACTGACCCGGTTCGTTGCGAGTAACGAAGCGGTGCTCGTCGGGATACTTCTCGTGCTGTTGGCTCCGTGCATCGACTACGTCATCGTCTTCAGCGGATTGGCCGGGGCGGCATCGGAACGACTTCTCGCCGCTGCTCCATTACTGATGCTGCTGCAGATCGCGTTCTTGCCGCTCTACCTCTGGTTGTTTGTCGGATCCGAGGTAATGGAGATCGTCGACGTCGCACCGTTCGTCGAGGCGTTCGTCCTACTGATCGCGCTGCCACTGACATTGGCTGCGGCAACGCAGTGGTTGGCACGACGCACACGCCTCGGCACTCACATCATGGACGCCATGGCCGCGGCAATGGTGCCGATCATGATGGCAACCCTCGCAGTCGTCGTCGCATCTCAAGCCGACGCAGTCCGCAGCGAGGCATCTCAGCTGATCGCAGCAGTGCCGATCTTCGTGGCGTTTCTGGTCGTCATGGCCGTCGTGGGACTCGCGACGGCTCGGGTCACCCGCCAGGACGTGCCCGCGACCCGGGCTTTGATCTTCTCCGGGGCGACCCGGAACTCGCTGGTGGTGCTGCCTCTCGCGCTCGCGCTGCCGCCGGCTCTTTCCCTCGCCGCAGTCGTTGTGGTGACGCAGACGTTGGTGGAGCTGATCGGCATGATCGCGTACGTCAGAATTGTTCCTCGCCTCGCACGGGCGACTTAAACTCCGTACATGACCGAACCCACGCCATCCGACCTGACCGCGCTACGTGCACGGGCTGCGGGCGGTGACCAGGACGCGATCGACGAATTGGTGGAGCAGGGCACCGTCGACGATCTGCGTTCACTTGCCGCAGCCGGCAACAGCGACGCCGTCGACATCCTCGTCGAAAGCGCCGGAGAGCGCGAGGACCGCGACGAACTGCAGCGGCTGGCAGCCGGCGGAAGCCAGGATGCCGCAGACATTCTCGAAGAACTGGACGGCTAGATCGGATCAGGACGGGTGCCCACCTGCAGGGTGAGCCGATGCGCCGCGTCGAGCAGCATCTTTCCCAACTCCCGACGTCTGTCCTCTCGAAACCTCGTTTCCACACCGGTCAGACTCAACGCCCATGCCGGCCTGCGGCCGCGGTCGAACACCGCCGCGCCCAGTCCCCAGCTGCCTTCCACGAGCAACGCCGGGTTGACGGCGTAGCCCGAGGACCGCGTCTGCTCGATCCGGTGGCGAATCGCCGACTCCGAATGATCGGCTCCCCACTCGGGCACCAGATCGACTCCGTCGAGGTAGTCGTCGACCTCGCGGTCCGGGAGATGAGCGAGAACGGCCAAGCCTGCGGAGGCCACACCCAGCGGTAATCGGATGCCCTCGTACAGCACATGCGACCGTAGCGGGAAGCTGCCCTCCACCCGAAGCAGACACACCGTCTCGCCACCTCGACGCGCGGACAGGAACGCGCTCTCGCCGCTCCGCATTGCCAAGTCCTGCACGATATCTCGGGCCTGATCGGTGACGTCGTAGCGCAACGCGGCCATGGAGCCGAGGAGATAGATTTCCGGTCCCAGTGCCCACCGTCCGGTTCCCGTATCGCGGTCGACGAATCCCTCGTCGGCCAATTCCGTCAACAGCCGATGCGCCGTCGGCCGCGCAACGCCAGCAGACCTCGCCAACTCGGTGGTCGAGGTACCGGCCGCCTCCGCCGCACTGGCGGCACGCAGCAGAGCACACACTTTGGCGATGACGCCTGCGTTGGCATCGAGCACAGTCACCGCACCACTGTACGTCCACTGAGTGAACGCCGACGCACTTCATGTTCGACAATCGAGCAGAATTTCCCAACACCTCCGCAATGCCCGCAGGTCGAGTTCACTGGACCCATCGTTTGCTCAACGAACACATCAGGAGTTCACGTGACAGGAAAGACCTACGACTCCGCAGCCGACGCGGTGGCGGACATCGGTAGAGGAGCGACCATCGCGGTCGGCGGCTTCGGCCTGTGCGGCATCCCCGATGCCCTCATCGAGGCCATCACCGACACCGACGCGGACGAATTGGAGGTGTTCTCCAACAACTGCGGCGTCGACGGCTACGGATTGGGAATTCTGTTGGCAGCCGGACGTATTCGCCGCGTCACTGCGTCGTACGTCGGCGAGAACAAGGAGTTCGCCCGGCAGTACCTCGCCGGCGAACTCGAAGTGGAATTGACACCGCAGGGCACGCTCGCCGAGCGTCTCCGCGCCGGCGGCACCGGCATTCCCGCCTTCTTCACCCCCGCCGGGGTCGGCAGCCCCATCGCCGACGGCGGAATGCCGTGGCGCTACAACGTCGACGGTTCCGTCTCGATCGAGTCACCGCCCAAGGAAACACGGGTGTTCGGCAACAAACGCTACGTGCTCGAGGAGGCGATCAACGCCGATTTCGCTCTAGTGCACGCCGAGATCGGCGACACCGCAGGCAATCTCGTGTTCGACAAGACAGCGATGAACTTCAACCCGCTGGCAGCGATGGCGGGCAGGATCACCATCGCTCAGGTGGAGAAGCTCGTCGAGCCGGGCGAAATCGACCCGGCCCAGGTGCATCTTCCCGGAGTGTTCGTCCAACGTGTCGTACATACCGGTCCACAGGACAAGCGCATCGAAAAGCGCACCGTCAGTTCAGGAGTTCGAGCATGACCGCAGGATGGACCCGAGACCGGATGGCCGAGCGTGCGGCGGCCGAGATGGTCGACGGCGAATACGTCAACCTCGGCATCGGCTTGCCGACGCTGATCCCGGGCTACCTCACCGACAAGGTGAACGTCACTCTGCATTCGGAGAACGGCATCCTCGGCACCGGCCCCTACCCCACCGAGGACGAGGTCGACGCCAACCTCATCAATGCCGGAAAGGAGACCGTCACCGTCAATCCCGGTGCGTCGTACTTCGATTCGTCGCTGAGCTTCGGCATGATCCGAGGCGGCCACATCGACACAGCCGTTCTCGGCGGCATGCAGGTCTCCCGTAACGGCGACCTCGCCAACTGGATGGTCCCCGGCAAGATGGTCAAGGGCATGGGCGGCGCGATGGACCTGGTGCACGGGGCTCGACGCGTCATCGTGGTCATGGAACACACCGACCGCGACGGCAATCCGAAGATCCTCGACGCGTGCACCCTGCCGCTGACCGGCCAGGGCGTCGTCGACCGCATCATCACCAACCTGGCCGTCATTGACGTCGTCGGCAACGGCACGCTGAAGCTGGTGGAACTGGCACCGGGCGTGACCACCGAACAGGTCATCGCCGCAACCGGATCAACCCTGAAGCACTGAAGCACTGAAGCACCGAAGCACCGAAGCACTGACAGCCGTCCGAACAGCACTGTGGGCCCGAACGTCCGAAGACGCTCGGGCCCACAGTGTTACGTTCTAGTCCGGGATCATGTCGAACGTGTCCGGATTCGGACCGTTCCGGCCTTCCTCGCCCTTGTCGAGTGCAGTGATCGCATCGACGTCGGCCGAGCTCAGCTCGAAATCGAAGATGTCGAAGTTGGCCTTCACGCGCTCCGGTGTCACCGACTTCGGGAAGATGATGTTGCCCCGCTGAATGTGCCAGCGCAGCACCACCTGTGCGACGGATTTGCCTGTGGCGTCGGCGATTCGCTTCAGTTCCGCGTCGTCGAGAACGTTGCCCTGAGCGATCGGCGACCACGCCTCGGTGGGGATGGCATGTTCGCGACCGTAGGCCCACACGTCGTGGTTGACGAAGTACGGGTGCACCTCGATCTGGTTCACCGCGGGGACCGTCTCGGTCTCTTCGGCGAGGCGATCGAGGTGAGCGGGCTGGAAGTTCGAGACGCCGATGTTGCGGGCCCGGCCGTCGGCGGCGAACTCCTCCAACGTCTTCCACGTGGAGACGAAGTCGCCGTCGTACCGGGTGGGCAGCGGCCAGTGGATGAGGAAGAGATCGACGTAGTCGGTCCCGAGGTCGCTGAGCGTCTTGTCGAACGCCGAGCGCGCGTCGTCGGGCCGGTGGAAACCGTTGTTGAGCTTGCTGGTGACGAACACCGATTCGCGGTCGATGCCGGAGTTACGAATGCCCTCGCCGACCTGCTTCTCGTTGCCGTACATCTGCGCGGTGTCGATGTGTCGGTAGCCGATCTCGAGCGCCGTTTCGACGGCCTTCGCGGTCTCGTCGGCGTCGATCTGAAAGACGCCGAAACCGAGCTGGGGAATCTGCTTGCCGTTTCTGAGCGTGACGTTGGGTACCTGAGTCATATCGCCGGGGTGCCCGCCCACTGTGGCCTTCAAACCGGGTGGAACAATGCCATCGTGATAGTGCAGCGCATCCGGCGCGTCGTAGACGGAGTTGCCGAGAAATTCGGTCGGTCCACCTCTGCTCTGACAGCTCCCGAGCGCAGTTTCGATCCGGGGCACCCATGGTTCCTGACCGCGCCCGAGCGAGGCAACGACGACACCCGAATTTCGGCCTGGACCGAGGGCAATCGCGTCGAGAACCTCGTGCACGGCAAGACGTACTTCGCGGCACTCGCACGGGCCCTCGAGCAGACCGAGCGCGACGATCTGGTGCTCTTCACCGATTGGCGCGGGGACCCGGAGCAGCTGCTCACCGACGACGGCGTGACCGTCGAGGATGCCCTGGCCGCCGTCGCGCACCGCGGTGGCGTCGTCAAGGGCATGGTGTGGCGCTCCCACATGGAAACCCTCGGTTTCACCGGTCCGAAGAACCGCAAGCTCGCGCTGCGGCTGGAGGAGGCGGGCGGCGAGGTCATTCTGGACCAGCGCGTGCTGGTCACCGGAAGCCACCATCAGAAGTTCGTGGTCGTGCGGTACGGCAGGACTGATTTGCCCGACGTCGCTTTCGTGGGCGGTATCGATCTGGCACGTGCTCGACGCGACGACGCCGATCACTTCGGCGATCCCGTCTCGCGCCCCTTCCCTCCCGAGTACGGCGAGATTCCGGCGTGGCACGACGTGCAGGTGCAGATCGAGGGCCCCGCAGTCCGGGATGTGGAGGACGTCTTCCGGGAACGGTGGGAAGATCCCGCGGCGCTCTCGCGTCTACCGTGGCACGCCATTCCCGATTTCCTGCGCGGAGTCAGGCGTGAACCGTCGGAGTTGCCACCCGCTGCCGCCGCCCCGGAGCCGCAGGGCACGTGCTCGGTTCAGCTGCTGCGTACCTACCCGCGTCGACGCCCCGCCTACCCGTTCGCGACGAGAGGCGAGCGCAGCGCTGCCCGCGCATACGCCAAAGCCCTCGACCGCGCCGCCGAGCTGATCTACATCGAGGACCAATATCTGTGGTCCGTCGACGTCGCGCGCGTGTTCGCCGCGGCACTGCGCCGCAAGCCGAACCTGCGGCTGGTGGTGGTGGTCCCCAAGCACCTGGACGACGACAGCAACTTGACCATTCCCTCTGCGCTGCTGGGACACTCGGCGGCGCTCGGGGTCATCCGCGCAGCCGGCGGTGACCGCGTACTGGTACTCGACATCGAAAACGACCGTGGCATACCGGTATACGTGCACTCGAAGGTCTGCATCATCGACGACGTGTGGGCGGCAGTGGGGTCGGACAACTTCAATCGCCGTTCCTGGACCCATGATTCGGAGCTGACCGCAGCCATCGTCGACGAGCAGCGCGACGATCGGGCACCGCTCGACCCAGCGGGCCTCGGCGACGGTGCCAGAACCCACGCGCGCAACCTGAGACTCGAACTGATCCGCGAACACCTCGGGCGGGCCGACGGCGACGACGCCGACCTCGTCGACCCGCAGCAGTTCTTCGACGTGATCTCGGCGAGCGCGACGGCCCTGGACAACTGGCACCGCAACCCGTCCGCGAAACCCCGGCCCGTCGGCCGTCTGCGAATGCACGAGATCACGGTGCCGCCCGTCTGGCAGCAGCGACTCGCCGCACTCGCCTATCGGTTGTTCGTCGACCCCGACGGACGCCCCATCGGGATGCGCCTGCGTCGTCGATTCTGAGTCCACGTTTTCGAGTTGTAGCTGTTTCGGACCTGACATATCGGGCATTCGCTCACGATGTCCACCTCCTCTCGCGCACCGAGCGCGCTCGTCTTCGCGCCGTCCCCACTACTGACGGTGACCCTCGACGCTGCCCCCAACGGCAGTACCGAACTGCACGTGCACGCGGGCGGTCAGGGTCACTGGATCGCCAGGATGGCGTCGGTGCTGGGTCTCGATGTCACACTCGCCGGGGTGTTCGGCGGCGAGATCGGTGCCGTATTGCGGGGCATCGTCGAGAGTGAGGGCATCTCCGTCGTCTCCGTCGACATCGGCCAGGAAAGCGGCTCCTACGTGCACGATCGCCGCAGCGGAGAGCGCGAGGTACTGGCTACGGTCGATCCGCCGCCGCTGGCCAGGCACGCGCTCGACGACCTGTTCGGCGCGGCACTGGCCACCGGTGCCCGCAGCGACGTGGCAATTCTCGGCGGTCCGCACGCCGACAACATCGTGCCGCCCGAGGTCTACGAGCGACTGTGCGCAGACCTACGTGCGCTCGACGTCCCGG
Source organism: Rhodococcus sp. Leaf233 (assembly GCF_001426165.1). NCBI lineage: Bacteria > Bacillati > Actinomycetota > Actinomycetes > Mycobacteriales > Nocardiaceae > Rhodococcus > Rhodococcus sp. Leaf233. Next base: position 347,873 of record NZ_LMRO01000001.1, on the reverse strand, counting down.
TGGTGGCGGACCTGTCCGGACCGACGATGCTAGCCGCCCTCGCCGGCGGTCTCACGGTGCTCAAGGTCAGCCACGAGGACCTCATTGCCGACGGCGGAGCCGAGTCCGAGGACCCGAAGCACCTGATCGATGCGATGCGAAAGATGCACGACGACGGTGCCGAGGTGGTTGTGATCTCCCGAGCGGGAGACCCCGCCTTGGCGTTGGTCGACGGAGACGTGCTGGAGATCGTTACCCCGGGTCTACAGATGGTCGACCATCACGGCGCAGGCGATTCGATGAGCGCCGGGATCGCCGCCGGAATCGCCCAGGGAATGTCGATGCCGGAGGCGCTCCGCCTGGGCGGCGGCGCGGGCACCGCCAACGTCACCCGCCGCGGCCTCGGTAGCGGCCGAAAAGACCTGGTTCTCGGACTCACCGAATCGGTCGACGTGCGTCCGTACGGCAAGGCGGGCAAGAAATGAGAGCCCTGATCACCAACGACGACGGTGTGGACAGCGCAGGCATCGCGCTGCTGGCGCGGGTCGCGCTCGACGCCGGCCTCGACGTCGTGGTGGCCGCTCCCCACGAGGAACGCAGCGGTGCCAGTGCATCGTTGACGGGGATGGGCGTCGACGATCACCTGGGTATCGGGCGAACCGAGATCGAGGGGTTGCGCGGTGTCGAAGTGTATGCGGTACAGGCCTCACCGGCCCTCATCGCGTTCGTCGCCACTCGAGGTGCGTTCGGCGATCCACCCGACGTGGTCCTCTCCGGCATCAATCACGGCCCCAATACCGGTGCGGCCGTGCTGCATTCGGGGACGGTGGGCGCGGCGCTGACAGCCCTGACGCACGGGGTTCCCGCCATGGCGCTGTCGTCGCTCGCCACCCGGCCGTCGCACTGGGACACCGCCGAACACGTCGCGCATCTGGCGGTGACATGGATGATCTCGCATCTGACCGTCGATGCGGTCGTCAACGTCAACATTCCCGACGTTGCACGGTCGGATTTTGCCGGGATCGTTCCGGCCTCGCTGGCCCGGTACGGCGCGGTGCAGGCCGAAATAGGCGATCGCGGAGAAGATTTCGTCACCGTCCGGTTCGACGAGATCCACGCCGAGGACGACGACTCCGACGCCTCCCTGCTGGCACGGAACTGGGCGACCGTCACCGCGCTGCGTCCCCCGAGCGAGGTGGACAGTATCGATCTGTCGACGCTGCGTGAGTGAGCTCGGTGCGGTGGACCCGAATGTGTCGGTGCCCTCGGGCACACTGGGAACCATCACCGCAGATGCCACGGACCTAGGGGGTCACCGCACATGACGACAGATACCGATTCCGGATCGTTCCGCAGGCTCCACTCGCATGGCGTAGTTCCACCGTTTCTGCTCGAGCGTCTGCAGGGAGCCGGTGCCCGCGCGACTCTGCTGGCCGACCGCGAGATGCGGGCGGGCCGAGAGGTCGTCCAGGCCCGTACCGCTATCGCACCGCGGACCGGCGGCACCCTCGAACGCACCATCTCCGATGCGAAAGCGACCCGCGACCTCCCGGGTAAGCAGGTTCGCGCCGAGGGTGAGGATCCCACCGGCGATGCTGCGACCGACGAGGCATACGACGGTCTCGGTGCCACGTATGCGTTCTTCGACGAGGTGTACGGCTACTCGAGTCTCGACGGCAGCGGCCTGCCCCTCGATGCGACGGTGCATTACGGCCGGGACTACGACAACGCGTTCTGGGACGGCTCTCGCATGGTGTTCGGCGACGGCGACGGCGAAGTGTTCGCCCGCTTCACCGTTTCTCTGGGCGTCATCGCGCACGAGCTCGCGCACGGGTTCACGCAGTACACCACCCCGCTCGAATACAAGGACCAGGCCGGCGCACTGAACGAATCCATCTCCGACGTGTTCGGTGCACTCGTGGAGCAGTACACCGCGAAGCAGAACGCCGAGGACGCGTCGTGGTTGATCGGCGAAGGTCTGTTCCTGCCTGCGGTGCAGGGCAAGGCGCTGCGCTCGCTCCTCGAGCCCGGTACCGCGTACGACGACGATGTACTCGGCAAAGACCCACAGCCGGCCAGCATGGACGATTTCGTCGTCACCACCGAGGACGACGGCGGTGTGCACATCAACTCGGGCATTCCCAACCGCGCGTTCGCCGTCGCCGCAACCACCTTGGGTGGCCCGGCGTGGGACCGCGTCGGGCAGGTCTGGTTCGACACCATGACTGTCGGGGGTCTGGCACCGACGGTCGACTTCGCGGGTTTCTCCGCGGCGACGCTGCTCGCAGCGCAGAAGCGATTCGGTGCCGATTCCGACGTCGCACGGGCCGTGGCCACCGGTTGGTCTACCGTGGGAGTTCAGTCAACACGGGAGCCGAGCGACGATCGGGTGTGATCGAGGGGCATGAGCCTGCGCATCGAGGTACTGCGAACCGGCGGGATCGCCGGAATGTCCAAGCGCGGAGTGGTCGAGACCGACGAGCCGGAATGGCAGTCGCTGGTCGAAGCTGCGCGCCCGTACCTGGCTGAGCCGCCCCCACCCGAGCCGGCCGAGTCGCAGGCCCGCGACACCTTCGTGTGGAACGTGTCGGTGGGCGAGCAATCGTGCCGGGTCGGCGATTCGGCCCTGACCGGGCCGCTACGCGACCTCGCGGAGCGCACACTCCGAGAGGGTCGCGTCAGGTAGTTCAGCAGCTCGGCTCAAGCTTTCCATTCCGCGGAGCGTTCCGGGGACGCCTCGGCCAACGCCTTCACGGTGTCGTCGACGCCGAAGTCCTTGCCGTACACCGGGGTTCCCGGTTGCTGACGCCAGGACTCGGCGAGAGAACCGGCATCGACCGGGTCGAAGCCGAGCTCGTCGATCACCGAGAACACCAACTTCTTCGACTCTGCGTCGTCCCCGGCGATCGGCAGTGCGATGCGCTTGTCGGTTCCGGCAGGAACACCCTTCTCGAGCAGATGCTTGTACCAAATTCCGTTGAACGCCTTGATCACCGGCTCACCGAGCTGCTGCGACACCCATACGCTCTCGGGTGTGCCGCCTTCGATGTCTTCGATCAGACCGTCGCGCTGCTGCGGGTAGTAGTTGTTCGTTTCGATGATCGGCGCTCCGGGCTTGCGTGCGCCGGCGATACCGGCGGCGAGGTCGGGCACGTTCTTCTGCGGGATGCTGAGGATGACCAGGTCCGCATCCTGCGCCGCGTCCGCTGCCCACACCGCCGTCGCTCCGGTTTCCGACGCCAGCTCCGCCAGAGTCTCCGGGTCGCGTGAGTTCGAGAATCGAACCTCGTGACCGAGCGCCGTCAACCGGCGCACGAGCGTTCCACCGATGAATCCACTTCCGATGATGCCAATTTTCATGTCCGGAACAAACGATCAGGGACTCGATCTATTCCCGTCAGGAAGCGACCGCGACCTTCGATCGAGGCCGCCCGAACTTCATCGCCTTGTCGACGAGCTTGCCGTACCGCAGAACCGGCAGGTCGCGGAAGTAATTCATCCGCAGCTTCCACGGAGTTTCACTGCCCTGCCTCGGGAAGTTGTCCACGGCCCGCAGCACGTAGCCGGCGGCGAAATCGAGGAACGGCTCTTCGTCCACGGACGGGTCGCGTTCGAGCTCGACGGTGCTGTACCCGTTCTCGTCCATGTGTGCGAGCAGGCGCATGACGTAGTTCGAGACCATGTCGGCTTTGAGCGTCCACGACGCGTTGGTGTACCCGACGACAAAAGCGAAGTTGGGGATTCCGGTGAGCATCATGCCCTTGTACGCCATGGTGCTGGGCAGATCCACGTCTCTACCGTCGACGCGGAAGGTCGCGCCGCCGAGTGCGGACAGGTTCAATCCCGTTGCGGTGACGACGATATCGGCGTCGAGGTGCTGGCCGGACCTCAGCTTCAGGCCGGTCTCGGTGAAGCTGTCGATGTGATCGGTGACGATCGAGACCTCGTCCTTGCGGATCGAGCGGAACAGATCGTTGTCGGGCACCAGGCACAGACGCTGATCCCACGGGTTGTACGACGGGGTGAAGTGGGTGTCCAGGTCGTATCCCTTCGGCAGCCAGCCCTCCTGCATCTTCCGGATCCGCTTCTTCATGAATTCCGGGTACTTCTGGCTCAACGTGAAGATCAACATGGCCATCGACACGTTCTTGAGCCGAGTCACGCTGTACGCCAACTTCTTCGGCAAACGCTTCCGCAGTGTCTGCGCAATCGGATCCTTCGAGGGGAGCGAGAGGATGTAGCTCGGCGAGCGCTGCAGCAACGTCACGTGCTCGGCCTCACGCGCGAGGTTGGGAGCCAGCGTGATCGCCGTTGCACCGCTACCGATGACGACGACCTTCTTGCCCGCGTAATCCAGATCCTCGGGCCAGTGCTGCGGGTGGATCACCTGCCCACCGAAGTTCTCCTGGCCGACGAACTCCGGGCTGAAACCCTTGTCGTAGTTGTAGTAACCACTGCAGGAGAACACGAACGACGCGGTGATCGTGACGGTCTCGTTGGTGTCGCTGCGCTGCGCCGTGACCGTCCAGAACTGCTGCTCGGACGACCATTCGAGGGCGACGACCTTGTGGTGGTATCGAATGTGCTTGTCCACACCCGCTTCTCGCGCGGTTTCGACGATGTAGTTACGGATGTCGGAACCGTCGGCGATGGACTTCTCTCCCGTCCACGGCTTGAAGCTGTACCCGAGGGTGTACATGTCGGAATCGGAGCGAATACCGGGGTAGCGGAACAGATCCCAGGTGCCACCGATCGCCCCGCGGCTTTCGAGGATGGTGTACGTCTTCCCGGGCAGATCGTGCCCGAGGTGACGCGCGGCACCGATCCCGGACAGGCCGGCACCGATGATGAGGACATCGACCTCGGGGGTGGTCAGTACGGCAGTCATGAGCAACGATTCCTTCGGTGGGGGGGTCAGCTGATTTTGTTGCGTGCGCTCTCGGACCTACCGAGACGCGCTACTTCTTCGTCCATCTTGGGCAGGATCGTCGGCACGTGCGCCAACATGCTGCGATCGCCGACGCGCGAGGTGATGACGGCCTTGAACCAGGACGCCGCACCCACCCACCGCGGTACGTAGACGCGGCGCTTGCGCTTGGCCAGGCCGTCGACGAACGCATCCACGCACTGCTCGACGGTCATCGTCTTCCCGAGGGGGCCGGGCAGTACCGCGAGCAAATCCTGGAAGGCGCTGAGATCGGACTTCGCGTCCTGGACCATCGGGGTATCGATCCAGGCCATGTGGGCCGAGCCGACGTCGACTCCTCGGTAGTTCACTTCCAGCCGAAGCGCATTGGCGAAATGCTCGGCTGCGGCTTTGCTGGCGTTGTACGCGGCCAAGCCGGGGCACGGGGTGAACGCGGCCAGCGAGGAGACGACGAGGATGTAGCCGTTGCGTTCGATCAGCGACGGCAACGCAGCGCGGACGGTGTTGAACACGCCCATCACGTTGATGTCCATGACGCGCTGGAACGTGGCCGGGTCCACCTGCAGGATCGATCCGTAGCTGGCGATTCCCGCATTGGCGAGCACCAGATCGATGCCTCCGTAGGCCGCGATGCCGCCGTCGACGGCGCGCTGCATGTCGTCCAGATTTCGGACGTCGGCGACGAACGCCTCGGCCTTCAGCTGCGTCGCGACCTCCCGCAGCGGAGCCTCGTCGACGTCGACGAGTACCAACTTGGCTCCACGACCTGCCAACGCACGTGCGGTCTCGGCACCGATTCCTCGTGCCGCGCCTGTGATCAGAACGACCTTGTTCCGGAGCGTCGATGACGCCATGTCTCCCCCTCGATCGAGATTCATTCCTGCGAACACTTTGCATCTGATACCGAGCGGTGTCAAGATCTGTCTGTGACTACCCATCACAGTGACGTCGGCAGGACGTATCGCGGAGCTCCCCCGCAGCAGCGGCAGCAGGAGCGTCGAACCCGGCTGCTCGATGCCGCCGTCGAAGTGTTCGGCACCACCGGGTACCGGACGGCGACCGTGGAGAAAGTCTGCGTCGAAGCGGGGCTGACCAAGCGCTACTTCTACGAGTCCTTCACCAACAGCGAAGAACTCCTGATGGCCACCTACGCCCGCGCCACCGACGCGATGCGCGAGAGCATCCTCGCCGGAGCGGCCTCGGAGACGGAGTCCAGCGAACAGGTGCTCCGAGGAGCCCTGACCGGATTCTTCACGTTCGTCGCCGAGCAACCGAAGTCCGCTCGTATCGCCTTCGTCGAAATCCTCGGCGTATCCCCCACCGTCGACGCGTTGTACCGCAAGACCACCACCTCGTTCTCGGCGACGGTGCTACAGGTAGCCGACACCGTCGGGTCCAGCCGAGGCCTGGCCGGGCCGAACCGTAAAACGCTGGCGATGGGCCTGGTGGGCGCGGTTCTCACCATCGCTCAGCAATGGTTGCTGTCCCCCGAACGCGAACCTCTCGACTCCGTGATCGCCAGTGCGCACACCATTCTGGCCGCCGTCGTATTCGGACGCGTCGACGGCTGAGCAATTGTCATGCTCTGCTCTGCAGCGGCTCCACCGGTTCGTCCGAGGTGACGCGTTCACCTGATTTGACGACGACGACACCGAGCAGAATCAGTGCGCCACCGGCCAATTGGATCGGCCCCGGAGCCTGGCCGAGCAACAGCCACGCAAACACAAGCGCTGCAACAACTTCCATCAGACCCATGAACGACGCCAGCCGCGAGCCGAGGCGTCGGCCGGCCGCAATTCCGAGTACGTACGCCAACGCGGCGGTCACCACACCGAGACCGATGATCGGAACCCACCACGGCACAACGGCATCGACGAACGTGACGTCGGTCAGGGGAGCCGCGAACGGGACGATGCCGACCAGCCCGGCGGCGAGCAGAATGAGTCCACCCGCCAGCAGACCGCCCCCGGCAAGCACGATCGGTGGCAAGCCGTTGCTCTCGTCGGCGGAGAGCACCCAGTAGACGGCGGCCCCCGCCATCGCGCCGAGCGCCCACAGCACGCCGACGCTGTCGACGTCCGCGCCGGAGATCAGGTCGAGCACGAGCACCAGTCCCATTGCGGCCAACAGCGCACCGACCAGCGTCAGCCGACCCGGACGCTGCTGGTGCCGAAACCACATCCAGCCGATGACGGCTACGGGCGAGGTGAATTCGATGAGCAGTGCGACACCCACGTCCATTCGGCCGACGGCGTTGAAGAACGCGAGCTGACAACCGGCCACCGCGAAGGCACCGTAGGCCACGAGCAGCTTCCAATTCTTGGCCAACAGGCCCCAGCGTCCACGCAGCGCGAGAATCGACGGAATCAGCAACACCGCTGCCGCGAGCAGGATGCGCGCAGTCACGGCGGCACCGGCGGTCCAGCCGGCATCGAGCAGGCCTTTGGCCAACGAGCCGGAGAGCCCGAACGATGCCGCGGAGAGGAGCGCGAACATGAGCCCCGAGAGTCGACGCGACCGTGCCGCAGCGTCGTGTGCAGCAGCGCGATCCACCTGCGCGTCATGAGTGTAAGCCGTCATGACATGTGACAGTAGGGAGTGAATTGGTAAGGTGTCAACATGCTTTTTGCTCATGACGCAGAACTGTCGCTTCTGTCCGCCGTGGCATTGGTCAATTCCGCCGAAGACCCGGACACGCTGACCACCCGCGAGGAGCTGGCCGACTTCTTCACCGACCAGGGCTACTCCGGACGGTTCGACGGCGACGACGCCGAGCTCGAGGCTGTGCGGGCACTGCGTCCGACCCTGCGATCACTGCTCACCAGCAGTCGAGACGACGCCGTGCTCGAGGTGAACCGCTTGCTTGCCGAATCCTCGGCCCTGCCCCGACTGGTCCGGCACGACACTCTCGACTGGCACGTCCATGCCGCCGCCGACGACAGTCCACTGGCAACCCGCATCGTCGTCGAGACTGCGATGGCCATGATCGACGTCATCCGAGCCGACGAGCTCTCCCGTTTCGACGTCTGCGCCGATCCGGACTGCAACGGGCTGGTTCTCGACCTCTCCCGAAACCGCTCTCGCCGCTTCTGCAGCACCACCTGCGGCAACCGCGCGGCGGTTGCCGCGTACCGCGCACGCAAGGCCCAGTAGCACCGCAGAGCTTAGACGACCGGGTTTCGGGTATTCGGCGACGGAACTTAGCGAGAGGAACATCCCCATGGTCGAGAAAAGGCCTTCGAAAACGAGCTGGGCACGTGCAGTCGAGAACATGCTGGCCGTCATCTTGATATTCGCCGGAATTGCATCTGCGGGCGGTCTGATCGCGGCTCTGGCGGGCGGCTTCGAGGGATGGGCGATCGTCGCCGGCATCACCGTGGTCGTACTGTTCGCAGCCGCGTTCTTCGCCGTTCGCGACGGTGCCCGACGACGCGCGCGGGAAGTCGACACCGTCGTCTACTCCCCCGACAACACCGATCAACTGTTCGACGTGGACCCGAATACCGGTGAGCGCACTCCGCACCGGGAATAGCACTGCCGCACGTAAGAGCTGCTCGGCGTCAACTCGGAACCGATTCGAGACGAACCATCGAATCGGTTCCGAGGAAGAACACACCCGATCGCGTCTGGGCGATAGTGCCGCTGTCGGTGAACCCATCGGATCCAGCCGGGATGGTCCAATGCCACCGCACATCACCGGAATCCGTCGTCGCGACATACGCCGGACCGTCGATCGAATAACGAGTGTTGCCGATGACCTTGTCCGTATCGAACGGATCCGGCAACTCCCAGACAGTAGCGCCGGTGGAGTCGACGACGGTGTCGTCCGAGGTCATGTCGAGACCCTCGACGGGTGCTCCGGTGGTCGGATCGAAAAATGTAGCCTCTCCGCCCATCGTCACGACGCCTCGCCCGTCGGCCGTGTGAATCACCGTGCCACTCAGGCCCTCCCACCCCACGGATGTGGTGATCGGTAGCGTCCACATTCGGTCGAGTGCATTCACCGACCCGCCGTGCAACACGGATTCGCCATCCTCAGGGCTGCCTTCCAACAACAGCACCGATGTCCCGTCGCTCTCGATCGCGTAGACGTACCAGCCCTCGGGGACCGGTATCCGCTTCACCACCCCGTCGTTCGTACCGATAGTGACGAGGGACTGCACATCGGAATACGAGTCCAGACAGACGATGTCGCCCTGAACGGGGACACTCGCGCATACGTCGACTGTGCCGGGCGACGCCTTCCATCGCACACTGCCGTCGTCGGCATCGAGGGCCACGAACTCGACTGCATCGAGCGAAGACGACCGTGGATTCGGAAGACCCATTGCGGTGACGAGAACATCGCCGGCGTCGATCACGCCCGTGACCCCGAGATCGAACGTCAAACTTGCGGTCGGCGAACGGAATGCAGCGAATTGCCTGCCGTAGACGGTCTCTGCGTCGATCCGCCAGCTGGGCTCGAGCGCCGGCCCAGCCGGTGCCTCAATTGTCTCCGTCTCCTCCGAGAACGTCGGCATTTCGTCGAAGGCCGACGTCGTTGCATCGTCCATCGACGGCTTCACGGACACGTCCACATTCACCAGCACGACCGCAGCCGCGGCGACGGATACCACTGCCACCATCACCGCGGCTGCTGCGAGAACAGTGCGTGTCGTCGAATCTTTCACGGCCACTCCGTGATCGGAGCTTGGGCCACTGCATCCAGTAGCTCGAGTGGCAGCGGTTCCGGCCGTGTCGAACGGCCCCCACCAGAAACGAAATCCGCCGTCGACCGAACCGACACCTGCACGCCGGACGGTCGCGTCAGCGTGACCGACCTCGCCAACCGCATGGTTCCGTCCTCCGCGGTCATGCTGCTCGACAGATCGACGTCGTACGATTTGAGCACCGAACCGTCGGGCAATGTTCGCAGCTCCACAACCGGTTCGTACGCATTCTCCGGATCGTAGGGGTCCCTCGCCACCGGGAGTGCCGCGCCGGAGGATACGGAAATCGACAGCGCTACATCGGTGTTCACTACGTCGATGTCCGTACAGGCACCCCTGCCCGTGCGATCGGGTACCAGTGACCCGATCGGCCGGTTCAGTACCGGCGCATCGGGTAGCGCCTGCCACGTTGTCGTCAACGCCTCGTTCGCGGCGTCCAAGGACACCTCGTCGATATCCACCGCTGTCGCCTCCCCTGCGAGCGAGACCGAGCAATCCTGGCGCGGCGCAGCGCTTCCCGCCGGTGCAGGCGAACCGACTCGGAGGCCCGGCAGCGCCGCGATTCGGGTCAACTCGGATGTGTCCAAGGGAAATTCGGGACCGACGGTAGTACTGAGATTCGCGGTGACCAGAGTTCCGTCCGGGTGATACGCCGTCGCTCTGCGACTGTTCGTGCGGTCACCGCCGATCTCGTACCAACTGTCGTCGGTATCGACCACCGTTCCATCGGGTTCGGTACTGCGGGCATCGAGAACGCCTGCGACACAGGCCGGAATCCCCGTCGACGACGGTCGAACATCGACGCTGGCAAACGCAGACACCCCCGCACGAACCAGATCGCCACGGGCACTGGTGCTGGCCTCGAGGCCCTCCGGCACGTTACCGCCGAAGTCCTCCACCGGTTGGAAGGTCAGCGACTGGGATGGGGCGGCCAACTTCACGGTGACATCCGCTGGAAGTGCGCCCACAAGAGCGTCGGTCATCGCTCCTGCCTTGCTCGCGGTCAACCACGGGTAGGCAGGATTGTCGTAGGACGGAGCCTGACTTCCGATGACCGAGATGAGGCGCCCATCCTCACTGGGCGGGGGCGGTTCGACCTCGGAGCACCCCGGAATGTCGGCCGGATACTCGACGGGCTCGGAGACGATGGAGTAGTCACCGTCGCGTGCGGCCTCTCCGGATGACACAGCATTTCCGCGCGGCAGTTCACTTTCCGGCGAATGCAGCAGTCCGGCCGCAACGACACCGAGTGCGACCACCGTGACGATGACCGATACGTCGATGACGGCGTTGTGTCTTCTACCTTCGCGCACGAGACGACACTACATACCCAACGGACGGTTTTCGTCCGATGCGGCCACTCAGGCCGCCAGCAGCGCCGCCACCATACTCGAGCTGTTCACACCTCGGCTGATCCATGTTGCCTGCACAGCGTGGTACAGGTCGGGTTTGCCACTCCACACCGTGGCTGCGGGCCTGTTGTCCGCGTCGAGTTCGTGATGCCAGGAGCCGTCGACGAGGTCGATGAAGGAGTCGGCGGCAATGTCCCACCAGGTGCGATAGTCGTTGTCGTAGCGGTCTTCTCCGGTCCGACGACCCAGTGTCGCGGCGGCCGCGATCGCCTCGCACAACACCCAGTGCAGACGCTCTCTCACTACCGGTCGCCCAGTCCAGTCGGTGGTGTAGACGAAGCCAGGCGACGGGCCGGGTTGCCAGCCGTCCTGCGCCGCGCGGTGATACAGCGACGCGGCGGCGGCAACGTAATCGTGGCCACCAGGGCTATCGGCCACGAGACTCGCCTGCACGAGCAGCCGCGCCCACTCGAAACCGTGCCCCACCGTTGCTCCGTACGGCTTGAACTGGTTTGCTGTGTCGCCGCTGTTGTACTCGAGCATCGGCTGCCATTCCGCAGTGAAATGCTCGGGAATGCGATTCTCGTTCGCCTGTGACCAGCCGATCACGTTGTCGCAGATGCGTACTGCCCTGCTTCGCCAGACCTCGGGCGCACACGCATCGGCCGCCGCCAGCAGCGCCTCGACCATGTGCATGTTGGCGTTGATTCCGCGATAACCGTCGAGCGCGGTCCAGCTCGCATTCCAGGTGTCTGCGCACATGCCGTGGTTCTCGTCCCAGAATCGCCGATCCACGACCTCGAGGGCTTCGTCGAGAAGCCCCCGTCCACTGGGGTGTCCCGCCGCTGCGGCTGCGGCTGCAGCCAACACTACGAAGGCGTGCGTGTAGGCCGTCTTCGTCGCATCGGGAGACGAGGCGTCGGCGCTGGACTCGAACCACCCGCCGTTCGTGCTGTCCCGCAACGTCGTCAGTAGACCGTCGAACACTCGATCGGCTTTCCTACGAGACCCCGGATACCCCTGCATCGAGGCCAGGAAATGCACGTGCGCCATCCGAGCAGTGATGTAGGTCAGGGCCGGATGGCTCAGGTCCGGATGTCCGCGGTCGTTCAACCACGCCGCTCCCCCGGCAGGATGCTCGAGCGAGCTACCGAACCGGAGGAGCCGAGCCGATTCTGTGTCGAGCCACCGCTGGTGCGCGGGCAAGGTCCACCACTGACGACGATCACCGGATGTCATGAGCCCATTCTGCGCGATCGGGCCGGACGACAGGTCTGCTTACCGAACCACCCTGTACCGCAGATACATCCAGCCCGACGTGGGGAAGTGCCTTTGCTCTTCCAGCACCAGGTTCAGTCGGTGCCCCGCGGGGAAGTACGGCTTGCCACCACCCAGGATGGTCGGGACGACAATGAGCTCGAACTGGTCGATCGAGTCGAACAACGATGCGGCCAACGACGCGCCGGCGACGGCCAACGTGCCCTCGGTCTCCCGTTTCATTCGCTCCACCTCCGCTACGGCGTCGGCACTACGGACCAGCCGGCAACCGTCGGGCACGGAAGTGAGGGTGTCCGAGAAGACCACCCGGGGAGTTGCCTGGTACAGCTCGGCGAATTCGGCTTCGACGGGGTCGCCGGCCGCCCGTTCCGGGTCGGTCCAGTAGTCCTCCATGGCCTCGTACAGCCGCCGTCCGAACAGAAAGACGCTCGTCTCCACGGTCTGTCGATTCGAGAACCGATGCGATTCCTCGTCGGGCATCGAGTAGTCGAGGCTGCCGTCGGGATCCTCGATGTAGCCGTCGAGGGAAACATGCAGGTTGTAGGTCAGAATCGCCATGTCACTCCAGAGGTCGGGTGGGTTTGCCGGTATCGACCTCTGCACCGCCGAGAAGTCACCGGCCTATCCGCGGATTCAGTCCAGAATCGCGGTTGCTTCCACCTCGACCCGCACGTCCGGTTCGAAGAGGTAATCCACTCCGATCAGCGACGCCGGCGGCATAGGAGTCGGCAGTCCGATCTGGTCGGCGACACGCGTGACGCCGTCCATGAACTCACCGATCAGCTCGGGAGCCCAGTGCGTGACGTAGAACGTCAGCCGCAGTACGTCCTCGAATGTTGCTCCTGCACCGGTCAATCCGATCGCGGTATTGCGCAGCGCCTGCGCAACCTGACCGGCGAGGTCGTCGGTATCGATGGCCGACCCGTCCTCGTTCCGGGCGATCTGACCGCTGACGTGGATGTGTCGAGAACCCTGACCCACCGCCACGTGGTGATACGGGGTGGGTTGCATCATTCCGGGCGGGGTGAATCGAGTGACGCTCATGGTTGGTCCTTCGTCGTAGAAATTCAGGTATAACGTTGATACCTGGTACACAAAGGACACTTCAAGGGAACCTGGTTTCATGACCGATACCGCCGACGGCACCGCAGAACTCACGATCACTGCCCCGCACCGCGAATTGTTGGATCAGGTGCTGGACAAATGGTCACTGCAAGTACTCAACGAATTGTGCGAGCGCCCCTGCCGATTCAACGATCTCCGCCGCGGGATTCCCGAGGTGACTCAGAAGTCCCTCACCGCAACGCTGCGCAAGCTCGAACGCAACGGAATCATCGAACGCACGGTGCTGAGCACCCGCCCGGTGGCGGTGGAATATCGAATCACTCCCCTGGGCAAAACGCTCCGAACTCCCGTCGACGTCCTGCTGGCGTGGGCAACCACGCACATGGACGACATCGACCGAGCGCGAGACCGATTCGATGCCCTGTGACGGTTCACGTCCAGTACAGCAGCTGCGCGTCGGGCAGAACGTCGCGAAGTTCGTCGACGAACCAGCTGCGCATCTCGGCCATCGTGTCCTTCGGATAGACGTATTTCACGCCACCGAACTTGTTTCTCTTCGCTGTGCGCGCGCCCTGGTCCATCTCCAGTTTCGTTCCCGGATACCAGCTCAACAACACATCCTTGCTCGACGGCGTGAAGCGGTGAGTGATGATTTCGGCGGTCAGATCGAGATCGGGCACATCGCGCAACGCGTCGGCGACATTCGCGAGCAATCGACCGTACTGCTCGCGCCACTGCGGGATCGGCATGATCGGCGCGATCGTCAACCCCACTCGGTAACCGGCCAGTGCCAACTGCCGCAGAGCTTCTATCCGAGCCGGCATACGTGCCGTGCCGCCCTCGAAGCGGTGAGCGATGTCATCGGCGTTGACCGACAGCCGAACTCGCGTTCGGCGGCCGTGGTCGAGCGTCACCAACTCGCGGACGTCGTCGAACTTGGTGGTGAAACGCAGCGACACGTCGTCGCCGTACACGCCCGCGCCCACTCTGCGAACGGCCTCGGCAAGAGAGCCCGTCACGTGTTCGATCCCCAAAGGATCGGTGTAGCAGGATAACTCGAATGTGGTGCCTTCGTGCCCGCGTTCATCGGTACCGGAGGTGATGGAACCGCGGCCTGCGTGAGTGCCGATACCGGCCAACACGTCGTCGAGGTTGGCGAAGACCCTGGTGATCGGCGGACCGGACAACGAGCCGGCGAGATAGCAATACTGGCAATGCGCCGGGCACCCCTTGGCCAGGTCGATCCGCCAGTCCGCGCTCGGCGGAATCGGTTGCGGTTTCAGCACACTCGGCGGGGCGACCACCACGGCCATCGTCGACTTGGCTCGTGCGTAGGTCTCGCGCTCGGACTCACCACGCAGTCCGGTGAGGCGGTCACCGGACAGAATGTCGATGTCGGCGACGCCTGCTGCTTCGCACCGACGAAGAATTTCCGCGGTGTGCGGTAGCTCGGACGCAGACTTGGTGACCAGGACACGCGAGGGTGTCCAGAGTCGAGTGGGGGCAACCAGAAGATCATCCATTACTCGTGTTCAACGCGTCGCAGCGCGCAAAACTTCCCGGTTACCGCAGCTCAGGCGAGAAATTCGTCGAGCACGCCCAGCAGGGCACGTACCGCCGCGCTCGGAGCGCGAGTCGACGAGGTCGCAACGGCGAGCGGCCACGTCAGATCCACTTCCGACACCGTGGTGACGACCACACCGCTCCGCTCGGTCAGGACGAACCGGGGTAGCAGCGATATCCCGAGGCCGTTGCGGACGTAGGCAACGCCGGTGGAGATATCGGTGATTTCGATGCTCACGCGTCGCTGCAATCCCGCGTCGGCGAACGCGCGGTCGGCCACCGCGCGGTTTCCGAAGCCGATGGGCGAGTCGATGAAGTCGTACGGTGCAATGTCATCCAGCGTCAGGGATTCTCGTTCGGCCAGGGGGTGGTCCGACGGGAGCACCAGATCCAATACCGACGACGCGAGTTCTCGCACGTCGATCCCGGCGGGCCGTCGGCCGGAGTCGGAGACGAACGCGAGGTCCAGTCGACCGTCCGCCACCGATTCGAGTAGCCCCTGGGTGCCCGACGGCGCTGCGCCGGTGATGAGCTGGACGTGCGGAAACCGGCGGTGGTACTCGCCCAGCAGACCGGGAAGGTCGATCAGCTTGATGGAGGTCAACGTGCCGATTCTGACGGTGCCGCGCAGGCCGCCTCGAACGTCGTCGACCGCATCACGGGCATCGCGAGCGGCATCGAGGACGACCCGAGCACGGGGAAGCAGAGCCCGACCGGCCTCGGTCAGCAGGACACGCTTGGAGTTGCGATCGAGCAGCGATGCACCCAGTTCTCGTTCGAGGGACTTGATCGCCGCCGAAACCGCAGATTGAACGATATGCAGACGGGCAGCGGCACGGGTGAAGTTCTGTTCTTCACTGACCGCGACGAAGTATTCGAGGTGGCGCAGCTCCATCCGTCGATGATCGCATATCGAGATAGTTGTCAGCGTTTTTCTTCGTTGGACGTGATGGTCGAGTCCGAGGACAGTCGTATCCGAACGAACAACACCGACATCGGAGAACGACATGTCCTACGACACCCTGCCCGCCGCTCCGCCGGCACAGACTCACTCACCGACCTCGACTCGTCGACACGGCGTCGGCTTCTGGGTGGTTGCGGCGGCATTCCTCACCGCGATGGCGTTCTCCACCGTGCCCAGCCCGCTGTACCCGCTCTATCAGGTGCGTGACGGCTTCTCGACGTTCATGGTCACGATCGTGTTCGCGGCCTACGCCGTCGGCGTGATCGTCAGTCTTGTTCTGGCCGGACATGTCTCGGACTGGGTGGGCCGGAAGAAGGTCTTGATCGCCGCGTTGCTGCTCGAATTGGTGGCTGCGGTCATGTTCCTCAGCGGCACTGCACTTCCTCTACTGCTCGTCGCACGGCTCATCACCGGACTCGGCGTCGGAGCACTCACCGCGACCGCCACGGCCTACCTGCACGAGCTGCATTCCACGCACCGGCCGACCGCGTCCGGCCAGCGATTCGAGAAGGTCTCCACCGCAGCGAACATCGGCGGACTCGGCGTCGGGCCGTTGGTAGCCGGGTTCCTGGCGCAGTTCGTCGCGGCTCCCCTGCACACCCCGTATCTGGTGTTCGCGGTACTGATCGTCGTCGCTGTCGTCGGTGTCGCGCTGGTACCCGAGACCGTGGCCGAAATGCCGGAGCGGCCCGCCTATCGCCCGCAGCGAATCAGTGCCGATCACGGTGATCGCGCCGGGTACTTCGCCGCTGCCGCAGCCGGTTTCGCGTCGTTCGCAGTGTTCGGTGTGTTCACCTCGGTGGCACCGGGATTCGTCGCGGGCACACTCGACCATCCGTCCCGCGCCCTCAGCGGTGCCACCGTGTTCGCGGTGTTCGGCACGGCAGCGCTCGCGCAGACGATGACCAGCCGCATGTCGAGTACAGCGAAACTCTCACTCGGCATCTCGGCCGAGGCCCTCGGTCTGATCGCGCTGGTGGTCGGAATGCACACCCTGAGCCTGCCGACATTCCTGGTAGGCGGTGTCGTGGCCGGAATCGGGGCGGGCGTTCTGTTCAAGGCCGCAGTGGGAGCCGTTGCCGCGATGGCGGCACCGGCCGAACGAAGCGAGGCCTTGGCCGGACTGTTCCTGATCGCATACCTCGGCCTGGGCATTCCGGCCGTGGGAATCGGAATCGCCACCCTCTCGATGTCCGCAACCGCAGCCATGACCGGACTTGCGGCCTTAGTGCTGGTACTTCTACTGGGAGTGGCAACCCTGGCTCGACGGGCCTCGGCAACACCGCGGTGAGGCTCAGGGATTCCAGGTATCCGACGCGATCTCGGCAGGCCTGCCCAGCGGATAGCCCTGTCCCTGAACAGAATTGGGCAGCGCTTCGAGTTGATCGAGAGTTTCGATGCCCTCGACCACACAGCCGAGTTTCAGATCGCGGGCCAGATTGATGATTGCTCCGACGATGCTGCTGCTCGTCGCGTCACTGGTCATGCTGGACGTGAACGACCGGTCTATCTTCACTGCGCTCACCGGCAGCGTAGCGAGGTATCGCAGGCTCGCGAAGCCCGTTCCGAAGTCGTCGATGGCGATTCCTACACCCAGCGTGCGTAATTCGCCGAGCTGACGCAGGACCGACGAGCCGGAATCGAGCAACACGGACTCGGTGAGTTCGAGAACGAGGTCCCCCGGAGCCATGCGATGCCGACCGAGGGCTGCGTCCACTGCCGCACGGATGTCGACGTGTTGCGCCTGTCGGGCACTGAGATTCACGGCCATCGTGACGGGCGCGTCGGACGCGGAGGTAGGCGGGTTCTCGGATCGCCACCGCGCGAGGGTGCCGAGAGCGTCGTCGAGCACGCGCTCACCCAGATCGGAAATGAGTCCCGTGTCCTCGGCCACCGGGATGAATCTGTCGGGTGAAATCGCTGTGCCCGTGCTGTCCCGCAGGCGAGCGAGCGCCTCGAAACTGACGAGTCGCCGACTGCCGAGATCGTAGACCGGTTGGTAGGCCACGCCGAATGTCGCGGAACCGCCCCGATCAGGATCGAGCGCGTCCCTCAGGGTCTGTTCGATGTACGCACGCTCGATCGCGTGCACCCGCAGCGCGTCGTCGAACAGTTCGATTCGGTCCTTGCCCAGTTGCTTCGCCCGGTACATCGCGGAGTCCGCATCGCGCAGCGCTTCCTGGGCACTGACGCCCCGGCGGACCAACACCATCCCGACGCTTGCCGACACCACGTACTCACGGCCTCCGTACGCGATGGGCGCTGCGAGTACCGTCCGGATTCGTTCGGCGACCTGTGCGGCTAGCGCGCCGCCCGCAGGCTTGCCTGATCCGTTCTCCGCAGGCAACGCATCGACGACGAGAACGAACTCGTCGCCGCCGACGCGGGCGATCGAGTCCTCGGCTCGCAGCACCGAACGCAATCGGCGAGCGACCTCGACCAGCACGGCGTCTCCGGCCGCATGGCCACCGGTGTCGTTGATTCGTTTGAACCCGTCCAGATCGCAGAACAGCACCGCCGCGGCAGCGCCGGTGCGCGCCCCCCCGCTCGATCGCCGATCCGATTCGCTCCAGCAGCTTCATGCGGTTGGGCAGGCCGGTCAACGGATCTTGTAGAGCTGCACGCTCGAGAGCGCGCTCGGCTTCGACAACGTCGGTCACCTCCCGCACCACCGAGAGCACCTCCGCCGCTGAACCCGCCGGTCCATGTCGGAACGGGGTGGTGCGCCGCGAAAGCCACCTCAGCGAGCCGTCCGCCGCACGCACCCGGTACCGGATGCTGACGCTCTCCCCATCCGGCAGGGAGGCAGCGTCCCGGTCCGCTGCCCGGACGACGTCGATGTCCTCGGGCACCACCGACTCCAACCCGTCCTCGGGGGCGGCGGTGTCGCCGGGTGAGCCGTCCTGGTTCGGCCCGGTCAACAACGACCTGACGTTGCGCGAGGCCCACTTCACGGTCCCGGTCTCGACATCGGTGAAGATGGTGACGTCCGGCGATGCCGTCAGCACCGCATCACGGAACGCGCGCGCCTGCTCGAGCTCGGCGCGCGCCTCACGCTCGGCAGTGACGTCCTCGGACAGCACCATCGCGCCGACGATTCGACCTGTGTCATCGCGCAGAGGTCTGGTCTTCACGGCGAAGATCGCACCCGTCCGGGAACCTACGGAGTCGAAGGACGACTCCTCCCCATCGATGGCCGCTGTGTAGAACGGCTTCAGCCGGGCATAGACCTCCGGCGGGACAGTGTCTTGCAGCAGCTGCCCCTCCATCCGCCGCGGGTCGTATCCTTCCGCCAGCAGTCCGGCACCTTCGACGAGTATGAATCGCAGGTCGCGATCGACGACCAGCACCGACGTGTGCGGGAGGTTCGCCGCCAGCTGCCGATACCGGGCCTCGCTTGCGTCGTCGAACATCGCAGGTGAGCGGAGCAACGGTCCGTAGAAGCGGCGCATCCCCAGGTAGACGACGCCGGCGAGTGCCGTCGAGGCCGTCACCATCACATCGACGGTCCCGCCCATCGACTCCCGCATCGCGTCCAGGGTTCCCATGCCGGAATCGGTACCGAGATGCGATGCGTGAGTGCCGAGCCCGGCCGTCAGATGCCACGCATGGATCAAGTGGTGGGCGGCACACGTCGTGAAGATCGCGGCGGTGGCGACCGCGAGCCGGTTGTTACGAAACTGCCCGGTTCGCAACAGCCCTCGGACGATGAACAGCACGATCCCCGAGTACGCAGCAGCGGTGATCCCGTTGAGGATCACCACCCAGAGCCACCCACTCACCGCGATCGCTCATCGGCTCGGTACACCGGGCTCACGAGTCGGTTCGAGTCGACGACGAGCACGATGCGACCCCCCCAGGTTCGTAGCGCGTTGCACAGAATGATCGGACCGGGACCGGAATTCGGTACTTCACCACCGAAGACCCGCATTGACCAGCGTTTCAGCACATTGTGTTTCGCGAAGGTTATCGCAGTTCTTTTTACACTGCTGCCGTTCGGGCAGCCGCGAATCGGGCGTTTCGCCGGATAATCCGCACCTTCGGTCCGCCGCCGAACGAACGCGATGCGTCGGGTAAGAAGCTCTCATGCCCTTCGCCGATGAACTACTCGGTCCGGACGCAGCCCACACGCTGTTTCGGACCATTCGTACGGCTGCTCCGAAAGCGGATTTGTCGTTGCTTCGAGAGTCGTCGGACGGGTTGGCTCCACTCGCACTCCGAGCCCGCGCCGACCTGCTGCGTGACGCGCTACTGACAGGGCTGCCGGGCGACTACGCCCAGTTCGCTCGAACCATCCGACTGGCCGCTGCGGATCCCGACTTTCGAGGCTGGTCGGTCTGGCCCGTGACCAGCGCCGTCGCATCGAAGGCCGTCGACGAGCGCACTGCGACCGCGTTCGACGACGGGATGTCCTTGCTCGCCGAGCTCACCGGCCGACTGACCTCCGAATTCGCCATCCGGACCTTCCTGCGAACCGATCTGGATCGGGCTCTCGCCATCGCGGCCGAGTGGACGCAATCACCGGACGAACACGTTCGCCGCCTCGCGTCGGAAGGCACCCGACCGTACTTGCCGTGGTCGGTGAGAGTGCCCGAAATACTTGCGCGCCCCGGCGTGACCGTGCCGATTCTGGACAGGCTGTACCGAGACGACAGCGACTACGTTCGGCGGTCGGTTGCCAACCACCTCAACGACTTCAGCCGAGACATCCCGGATGTCGTCGTCGGGACCGCGGCACGGTGGCTGGGCGAGCCGGACGCCAACACCGACCAGCTTGCGCGCCATGCGCTTCGGACGGTGATCAAGAAGGGGAACACCGACGCGCTCGCGTTATTGGGTTTCTCCCCGGCCGACCTCGAGGTGACGGGCCCTGCCGTGGACGTGACCGAGTTGCAGATCGGCGAGAGCCTGGGATTCACCGCGAAAATTCGCAACGTCGGCGTCGAGCCCGCAAAGATCGCGATCGACTACGTCGTCCACCACACCAAAGCGAACGGCGGAGTGACAGGGAAAACGTTCAAGCTGACGACCAAGACAGTCGCGCCCGGAGAGAGCATCGAGGTAGTGCGCCGACACTCGTTCAGAACGTTGACCACACGCAAGTACTACCCCGGCCCGCACTCGATCGAGCTCCAGATCAACGGTGTGAGTTACGGTCTCGCGGAGTTCGTGCTCGTCCGCTAGCCGCGAGTTTTGTACCACGCACATGCGGCACATCGGCTACGTCCGTACGGTCGATGAGGTGCGTGGACAGTGGCGGTGGCTGGCGGTGGTGCTCGGCATCGCCGTGCTCGTCGCCGCGCCCTCGGTGATCGAGCGCCTGCCCGTCGCCGCGTCGGACATCGGTGCGGCGGAACTGCTGTCTCGGGTCCAGTCCTCCACCGCAACACCGTATTCGGGCTACGCCCAGGCCGTTGGCGGCGTCACCCTGCCGGTCACCGACGGACTCGGCGGCCTACCGGATCTGCTGGGCGACACCACGACCCTGCGCGCCTGGTACCGCGCCCCGGACAGCTTTCGCGTCGACACCGTCCGCCTCGCCGGTGAACGCGGTCTCTACCGGTCCCCGGCTCTGCTGTGGAGATGGGACTACGAACAGAACACGGCCGTGGCAAACCCGGTCCCCGAACCGAGCCTGCGTCTGCCGCGCGAGGCCGATCTGCTGCCGCCGGAGCTCGGGCAGCGGTTGCTCAGTGAGGCGACCACCGACGAGGTCACCCGGCTGCCGACCCGCCGAATCGCCGGCCGGGACGCCCCTGGCCTGCGGCTCGTCCCCGCCGAGTCTCAGAGCACCATCACCGAGGTCGACGTGTGGGCCGACCCCGACAGCGGGCTGCCACTGCAGGTCGACGTGCTCGCCGGCGGGGCCGCTCGCCCTGTTGTCAGCACCGCGTTCCTGGACTTCTCACCCGAGATGCCCGACGCCGACACCGTCCGTTTCGTCCCGCCCCCGGGAACCGATGTGCAGCAGCAGGACGGCCTCGACATCGCCTCGTTCGCCGACGGGACCGACTCTCCCCGTCTTCCGTCGACTCTGTCCGGACTGGATCTGCGGGCCCGCGACGAACCGGGATCCGTCGGGATATACGGCCGCGGAGTGACCGAGCTGATCGCCGCTCCGCTGCCGCGTCGCGCCGCGCGCGGGCTCGTCGACCAGTTGCGGGCCGCTCCCGGCGCAGTCGTGACCGGCGACAGCGTCGCACTGTCGATCGGACCGCTGAACGTCCTGATCACCGAGCCCGCCGGAGACCGCCGCCGATATCTGCTCTCCGGCACCGTCACCGCAGAAACCTTGGCCACCGCCGCCCAGCAGCTCGAAGGAGCAGCCACATGATCCGCACGACCGGCCTCACCAAGCGTTACGGATCGGTGCGGGCCGTCGACGGCGTCGACCTCAACGTGCGCGCCGGCGACATCTACGGCTTCGTGGGCGCGAACGGCTCCGGCAAGACGACGACCGTTCGGATGCTGCTCGGGCTGGTCCTGGCCACCTCCGGGCAGATGCAGGTGCTCGGCGAGGAGATGCCCCGACGACGCAGGAGCGTGCTGCCGCGGGTGGGTGCACTGATCGAGAACCCCGCCGCCTACCCCAATCTTTCCGGGCGACGAAACCTCACGCTGCTCGACGCGGCCGGCCCCGGTGGTTCTCGGCGCACCCGCACCGCCCGCGTCGGCGAGGCCCTCGAGCAGGTGGGCCTCGCCGGGGTCGGACGCAGGCCGGTCAAGCAGTACTCGCTCGGCATGCGGCAGCGCCTCGGCTTGGCCGCGGCCCTCATGCGTACCCCCGAGCTGCTGATACTCGACGAGCCGACCAATGGCCTCGATCCACAGGGAATCCTCGAGATTCGAGAGTTGTTGCTGGACTTGCATTCCCGAGGCACCACCGTCTTCCTCTCGAGCCACCTGCTGGCCGAAGTGGAGCAATTGTGCGACCGAGTGGGAGTGCTCGATCGAGGTCGCCTCGTTCTGCAGGATCAGCTCTCTGCATTCCAACAACCCACCGGCCGAGTGCTCGTGCGTACCCCCGACCCCGCCGACGCGGTGACGGTCCTGTCCGACGTGGAGGACGCCACCGTGCTCGAGCGTGACGGGCAGCAACTCGTGATCGAACACCCTGATCCGGCCCTGCTCAATCGACTGCTCGTCGAAGGCGGAGTCCGGGTGAGCGAGTTGAGCCCGCAGCAGATGAGCCTCGAGCAGTCGGTGCTGGCGGTCACCGGTGCCAGCTCGGACCGAGTCGACGGTCCCGCTGGCCCTCGCGAAGGTTCCGTCCGATCGGAGGTGACCGCATGATCGGCGTCGAACTGCGCGCGATGCTTCGCCGACCCCGCACCTGGGTCGTCATTCTCCTGCTGAACCTGCTGCCCACCATCGTCGCGGGCCTGCTGGCACTCACCGACGTCGGTCCGCGTCCCGGCGACGGCCCTGCCTTCCTGTCCGCGGTGACCACGAACGGCCAGCTCTTCCCACTCGCCGCTCTCGCCATCGTGCTCCCGCTGTTTCTTCCGGTCGCGGTGTCGGTCATCGCCGGCGATTCCGTCGCCGGCGAGGCTCAGGCCGGCACCCTGCGTTACCTGCTCGCCCGCCCCGTCGGACGAACGAAGCTGTTGGTCGCGAAGCTGATCTCGGTGGCCGCCTTCGTGCTGCTGGCCGTGGTCATCGTTGCTGCCGTCGCATACTTCGTCGGCACGACGCTGTTCGACACCACGTCGTTGGCCGGCGTGTCCAGCGTGTCCGGCACGGTACTGACAGACGAACAGGTCGCCGTGCGCACTGTCATCGCCGTGCTCTACGTGACCCTGTCGATGCTCGGAGTTGCTGCCATGGGGCTGTTCCTGTCGACCCTGACCGACTCGCCACTCGCGGCGACGCTGGGCGCGTTGGCCTTCCTCATCGCCAGCTCGCTACTGCTGACGCTGGACGCCGCCGACGCCATCGCGCCGTACCTTCCGACGCGGTACTGGCTGGCCTTCGTCGATCTCTTCCGCGACCCGGTGCCGACGCGGGACTTGGTGCGCGGCGTCGGATTGCAGGGCGTCTACGTCGTCGTGCTCCTGGGTGCCGCGTGGGCGAACTTCACCACCAAGGACATCACGAGCTGAGACGGCTGCAGTCGGCTGCGCCGAGCTCGACGGTAGAGCTGCCGTCCAACTGGGCCGAGACCATCGCGCCGACGAGAGGATCACGGGGCAGGTTTCCGTGGTCGACGGCCGAGTCCGCGCACACGCTTTGCACGGTTATGTCGATCGCCCCGTCGAGGCGGGCCGAGTTCGGCGGGGTCACCACTTGATCCAGTTCGGTCCAGATCGACACCCACTGCGGCCCGTCCGGCGTCTCGTCGCCCGAGTTCAAGCCGGCCAGCACGGAGCTGTCCGGGGCCAGTTGCTGGCAGGCCGTCGGGCACCGGTCGGGCAGGACCTGGGCAGCCAGCCCCGCCACCTGGGTGCCGTGGTGCGGGGAGCCCAGGGTCACGATGCGTCGAGCCTGCTCGGCACCGCCCAGATCGGCAGCCCAGATCCGGGCCACCACCCCGCCGGCGGAGTACCCGACGACGTCGACCGAGGTCGCTCCCGTCCGAGTCAGAGCCGCGTCGACGGCGTCGCGCAGTGTCTGCGCCTGTGCGGTCAGGTCGCCGACGCCACCATCGGGCAGGGCCACGACGGTGGCGTCGCGGCCGTTCTCCCGTAGTTCCGCCGCAAGCACCTCGAGAGCATCGGTGGATCCGCCGAACCCGGGTACCAACAGCACCGGGCCGGGAACGGACTGGTCGACGCTCGCGACGGGGTCGTTCGTGGTCCGCGATGCGACGAAGGCCGCCACGGCCACGACGAGCCCGATCAGGACGAGAGCGAGTACGACGTACGCGAGGCGACGACGGGCCGGGGCGAGGGAGGCGAACACCTCGTCCAGTGTGCCCGTCGACGGTGGTGCGGAAGGTCAGGGTGTCTGCGGTTCAGCTTTCGATGGCGGTGATCGCGTCGACAGCGATGACGACGGTGACGTAGGGAGACCCTGTGGGGACCTCGGTGAGGGCGACGGTGATGAAGCCACCGTCGTCATCGTTGTTGTCGACGGCCCCGATCTTGCCGACATGCTGGTGTCCGTCGATGGTGCTGATTCGGACGGGGGTTTCGGTATCGGAGTAGTTGGTGAAGATGACGGCGTCGATCATGTGGTGTTCCTGTTCGTTCGGTGATGGATGTCGCGGGGTCCGCGAGGCTGACGAGTCCGACGCTCACCGGAGCGGAATACGAAAAAGCCCCTCACAGATTTGTATCGGTGAGGGGCTGAGTCTGAGCCGCCTAAGAGAATCGAACTCTTGACCTTTTCATTACGAGTGAAATGCTCTACCGACTGAGCTAAGGCGGCGTGCCTTTCGGCGTTGGTGAGTCTAACGGAGCATCGGGTCGAAACGAAAATCGCCCTCCCTGGCGGTCAGCCCGCGAGGCCGAGTCCTTCCGCAGGCCCGCTGAGGATCGTCTTGACGTGCCTGGTCAGGTCGTCGGCGAGCACTTCGGTCTCCCCCGCCTCCAGGGCGTCGAGTACCTGGCGCACCACGTCGCGCGGGTCGTTCTTCGGGACGTCGAGTTCGGCGATCATGTCGGTGTCGGTGTACCCGAGATGCACCCCCACAACGAGGGTTCCCTGCGGTGCGAGCTCGAGCCGGAGCGAGTTGGTGGCCGACCAAATCGCCGCCTTCGATGCCCCGTAGGCACCTGCACCGCCGAGCCACGACAGCACCGAGTGAATGTCGATCAACGCCCCGCCGCCGTTTGCCTTCAGTATCGGAGCGAACTCTTGTGCGATTCGCAGCGCGCCGAAGACATTGGTCTCGAACACCGCGCGAATGTCGTCGATCGACGTCGTCAGCAACGGTGTCGTTCCGGGAGCGCCGGCGTTGTTGAAGACGATCGACACATCGGACGCGATATCGGCAAGTGCGGCAACGGAATCCGCGTCGGTGACATCGAGAGCAACGGGAACCACCCGAGGATCCGAGTCCTCTCGCGGGCTCCTCGCAGTCGCGTACACCTTCGTTGCCCCACGCTCGAGCAATGCGTCGACTGTCGCCTTGCCCAGACCGCGCTGACCGCCGGTCACCAATACCGTTGCTCCCGAAACAGACACCATCGAACTCACCCTTACGACAGAGGTTAAATGCTTTTGACTCTGTCAGTAGCAATTGACCAGTTCGACATAGTCAAATACTGTTCACTTATGTCACAGTCGCCGACGGAGCGCTTTCACCTCGCACCGGCACCCGACGGACTGCAGGTGGTTCAGAATCTGCTCAACACGCGAGCCATCGACGCGTACGGCCTCCCCGACCTCCTAGCGGACGGGAAGGCAGCATCGCTCGTGTGGGAGACCGCGCTGTCGGACGACGATGCGGCCACGCTGCGGGCTCTGCGCTCGGATGTCGAAGCGGCAATTGCCGGCGACCTGCCCACGCGTCCGGCCGTCCGAGCGGAACTTCTACCGGGCGGCGACGGCACCGTACGACTGATGCCGACCGGCACCGGGGCCGACTACATCGCGTCGAAAATGTGGTCCGAAGTGCTTCTCGCCCAACAAGCGGACACGTGGCGTCGACTCAAGCGATGCAAGAACGAGGCATGTGGATCTGCTTTCTACGACCGCTCCCGCAACAACAGCGGCGTCTGGCACGACGTGAAGACGTGCGGCAATGTCGCCAATCTTCGCGCTTCGCGGGCGCGGAAAAAAGCGATGGACTAACGCAGCACGTCGCCGAGCGTCGCGACCATCGCATAGATCGCAAATTTGGGTTTTGCGTTGACAGCCAACGACTCTCGGCATTCGAGGATCGCCTCGATGCTTTTCAGCAGAGCCTCGGGCGGCACGGCATTCGCCATTCGCTCGACCTGCTCGGCCATGTCGGGGTGCGTGGCCGTCGCGGTCGAGCCGTACGAACGTGCGAGCGCGTCGCGGTACAGGCCCACCAGGTCCATCAACGCCCGATCCAGCGAGTCGCGGCCGGTTCTGGTGGCGCGAGACTTCTGCCGCTTCTCCAGGTCCTTGAGCACGCCCGCCGAGCCGCGCAATGCTCCGGCAGCGCCCTTACCTGTGCCTCCGGCTCCGAGGGCCGTGCGCAACTCCTCGGTCTCGGCCTCGTCACGAGTGGCACTCATTTCCTTGGCCTCGTCCTCGGCGGCCTTCACCAGTTCCTCGGCTGCGAGGTACGCCTGATTGGGGCGAGCAGCAGCCGACGCCAGGGCAAGTGCCCGCTTGCGTCGCGCCCGCGCGTCCTCGTCGGTCGCGAGTCGGCGTGCTCTGCCCACATGGCCGCCGCTGATCGACGCGGCCCATTCCGCCGTCTCGGCGTCGAGCTTGTCGCGGGTCTGCAGCACCTGCGCGATGGCCGGCACGGTGGGCGTCACCAACGAGACGTGCCGGCAGCGCGAGCGCAGCGTCACCGAGATGTCCTGCGGATCGACCGACGGAGCGCACAACAGGAACACCGTCCGAGCGGGCGGCTCCTCGACGACCTTGAGCAGTACGTTTCCGGCACCCTCGGTGAGTCGATCGGCATCCTCGACGACGACCACCTGCCACAGACCGGTGCTCGGCCGACGCGACGCGACCGAGACGATGTCTCGCATCTCCTTGGTGCTGATGCTCAGACCCTCCGGGATGACGCGTCGCACATCGCCGTGAGTGCCTGCCATCGTCGTCGAGCACGCCTGACAGTGTCCGCACCCCGGAGTGCCCTCGGTGGTGCACTGCAACGCCGCAGCGAAGCACAGGGCGGCGATGGAACGCCCGGACCCGGGAGGGCCGGTGAAGAGCCACGAATGCGTCATCGCCGACGAGTCGACGCCCGTACGAGCAGCCACTGCTGCAGCCGTCAGATCGGCCTCGACATCTTCCTGACCGACCAAACGATCGAACACACCCGCCATGCTGGCAACCCTAACGGTTGGGACCGACTAGTCCCGGCGCACTGTTCCCGGACAGTGCCGAACTCGAAGCTGTGGACGTGATCGCTGCCGATTCCATCCACAACTTCGAGTTCGCGAGCTACTCGCCGTCGGTCTTCTTCGCCGGTGCCTTCTTGGCAGCAGCCTTCTTCGTCGTCGTCTTGGCCGCCGTCGTCTTCGTGGCGGTCTTCTTGGCTGCAGCCTTCTTCGCGGCAGCCTTCTTGGCCGGTGCCTTCTTCGCGGCGGCCTTCTTCGCCGGTGCCTTCTTCTTCACCGGGCCACGAGCACGCCTGTCCGCCAACAACTCCGACGCGCGATCGTCGGTGATCGTCTCGACCTCGTCGTCCTTGCGCAGACTTGCGTTGGTCTCGCCGTCGGTGACGTACGGCCCGAATCGACCGTCCTTGATCACCATCGGCTTCTCACTGATCGGGTCGACGCCCAGTTCCCGCAGCGGCGGCTTGGCCTCGCCCTGACGGCCCCGACGCTTGGGCTCGGCGTAGATCTTCAGAGCCTCTTCGAGACTGACCGTGAACATCTGATCCTCGTCGGCGAGCGAGCGAGAGTCGGTGCCCTTCTTCAGATACGGGCCGTAGCGGCCGTTCTGCGCGGTGATCTCTTCCTTGGACTCGGGATCGACACCCACGACGCGTGGCAACGACAGCAGCTTGAGCGCATCCTCGAGCGTGATCGTCGCCAGATCCATCGACTTGAGCAAGGAGCCGGTCCGAGGCTTGGGGCCGGTGGCTTTCTTCGCAGCAGCCTTCTTGGCCGGAGCCTTCTTGGCCGCGGCCTTCTTCACCGCAGTCTTGACGCCACCGCCGCCATCACCGTCGTTGCCGGACGGCACCGGGACGATATCGGGCTCGGGGGGCGTGGGTTCGGGTTCCGGCTCGGGCAGGATCTCGGTGACGTAGGGCCCGAAACGGCCTTCTTTCGCCACGATGTCGTGACCGGTCAGCGGATCCACACCGAGCTTGCGGCCCTCTTGTGGTGTGGCGAAGAGCTTTTCGGCAAAGTCGATCGTCAGCTCGTCCGGCGGCAAGTCGTCGGGCAGGTTGGCGCGCTGGCTGATCGGATCGCCGTCCGGATCGTCGTCGTTCTTGACCATGCGCTCGAGGTACGGACCGTAACGGCCGACGCGCACATGGATTTCGCGCCCCTCGGAATCGTCGAACAGACGAATCGAGTTGATGGTGCGCGCATCGATGTCTTCGAGGTTCTGGCCCACCATCTTCTTCAGGCCACCCGAGCGCGCCACCGAACCTTCGGCACCGGTCTCGCCGCCGAAGTAGAAGCTCTGCAGCCAATCTCCGCGCCGCTCACGGCCTCCCGCGATCGCGTCGAGGTCGTCTTCCATGCCTGCGGTGAAGTCGAAGTCCACCAGACGTCCGAAGTGCGCTTCCAACAACGCAATCACCGAGAACGCCACCCACGACGGCACGAGAGCGCTGCCACGCTTGTAGACGTAACCGCGGTCGAGGATCGTCTTGATGATCGACGAATACGTCGACGGCCGGCCGATTCCCAACTCTTCGAGCGTCTTGATCAGCGACGCCTCGGTGAAACGAGCAGGCGGGTTGGTCGTGTGACCGTCGGGATCGAGCTTGGTAGCCGTCACCGCCTGGCCGGCCTTCAACGCGGGCAGACGCGACTCGGCATCGTCGGTCTGACCGCCCGCCTCGTCGTCGACGCTCTCGACGTAGGCCTTGAGGAAGCCCGCGAACGTGATGGTGCGACCCGACGCGGAGAACGTGCACTCCTCGCCGGTACCGGCGGTTCCGGTGATGCGCAGGGTCAGCGTGGTGCCGCGCAGATCTGCCATCTGCGACGCGACCGTGCGCTGCCAGATCAGCTCGTAGAGCCGGAACTCGTCGGTCTGCAGCGCCGAATGCAGCTGACCGGGAGTCTGGAACACGTCACCCGAGGGGCGGATGGCCTCGTGCGCCTCCTGCGCGTTCTTGACCTTGCGGGTGTACTGCCGCGGAGTGGGGTGCACGTACTCCGGGCCGTACAGCTCGGTCGCCTGCGCCCGTGCCGCGGAGACCGCAGACGCGGACAGCGACGTCGAGTCGGTACGCATGTAGGTGATGTAGCCGTTCTCGTACAGACGCTGCGCGACACGCATGGTCCGCTCGGAACTGAACCGCAGCTTGCGGCCGGCCTCCTGCTGCAGCGTCGACGTCATGAACGGCGGGTACGGCTTACGCGTGTACGGCTTGTCCTCGGCGGACGCGACGGTGAGGTCGACGCCTTCGAGAGCGTCGGCGAGGCGTCGGGCATGCGGTTCGTCGAGAACGGTGACCGACTCGGTCTTGAGCTTGCCGTCGGGACCGAAGTCGCGGCCGGCGGCGACGCGATTGCCGTCGACGTTGACCAGCCGAGCTCCGAAACTGCGCGGGCTCGCCTCGGCCCCGGCGTCGAGGGTGGCAGAAATATCCCAGTACTCGGCGCTACGGAACGCCATCCGCTCGCGCTCACGCTGGACGATGATGCGGGTGGCCACGGACTGCACACGGCCTGCCGACAGCTTCGGCATGACCTTCTTCCACAGCACCGGGCTGACCTCGTAGCCGTAGAGGCGGTCGAGGATGCGGCGGGTCTCCTGCGCGTCGACGAGGTCTTGGTCCAGGTCGCGAGTATCGGCGGCGGCCGCGAGGATCGCCGGCTTGGTGATCTCGTGGAAGACCATGCGTCGAACGGGGACTTTGGGGTTCAGGGTCTCGAGGAGATGCCAGGCGATGGCCTCACCCTCGCGGTCGGGGTCAGTGGCGAGATACAGCTCGTCGGCGTCCTTGAGCAGGCTTTTGAGCTCTGCGACCTTGCCCTTCTTCTCGGGCGAGACGACGTAGAGGGCCTCGAAGTCGTGGTCGACGTCCACGCCCAGACGTGCCCAGGGCTCGCCCTTGTACTTGGCGGGCACGTCGGCAGCACCGCGAGGAAGGTCGCGGATATGGCCGACCGAGGCCTCGACGACATAGTTGCTCCCGAGGTAGGGAGCGATCTTTTTGGCCTTGGTCGGAGACTCGACGATGACCAGACGACGCGGCTCGGCGGAGCTGTCCCCCGAGCCGTTGTTACGTGCTGCCACCTTGCTGCCGAACCTTCCCTAGTGCGTTTTCACAAGCAGATTTGCCTGCCCCACTCCTAACAGACTGACATACGTCGAGCAAATACTCGCAGATCAGTCATTCATCTTCCTACTCAGCGTGGGGCCAATTGGTACGTGCGTCCACATTCGCAGGAGCCTCGCCGACGTTCTCGGTGAGGCGCAACAGCCGACGTCGGCCGGTGATTCGAAGGCCAGGATTGGACCCGCGGGTGCCGATCAGAGTCGGGGCGATGCCCGCGCGCATCAACGATTGAGCGAGGACCGCATGAGTCTCCGGCGCGTGCGGATCGAGGCCGAGTACGTAGCGTTCCCCCTCCGCCTCGGGACGCCCCGACGCGAGCACCCATGCCCGCAACTCCCGAGAACCGGGCACCCACCCGGGAGGCACGGCCTTCACCGCGCCCTTGGTCCACAACGACGCCAGCGCGGACAGAGCCGGAACCGACGCGGTGCGGACGAGAGGACGGTCTTCTTCGGACCGTCCCAGCTCTGCCGACAGACCACATTGTTCGATCAACTCGGCAATGGCATCGGCCCGCCACTGCGCGTCGACGACGACGGAGATACGCGCCGATCCCGAGGACGTGACGACATGGCCGGTGGCAGCCAGCAGTCCGCTGAGATCGGTCACCGCGGGCGGTAGCGACTCGGCAGAGAAGAAGGACAGCTGGTTCACAGCATGGACATTAGGACATCGACACCGGCAGACACTGCTTTCGACGCTTCCTGGTGGTTCGCCACGAACGAAACATCCCCCTTTCTCGAACGGCTTTTCACGGCCGATCGAGAAAGGGGGATGAAGGTTCTCGTCTCCGAAGAGAAAAGAATCAGACTGCGCGAACGCCCGTTGCCTGAGGACCCTTGGTGCCCTGGCCGACCTCGAACTCGACGCGCTGGTTCTCCTCGAGGGTGCGGAAGCCGCTGCCCTGGATCTCGGAGTAGTGAACGAAAACGTCAGCGGAGCCGTCTTCTGGTGCGATGAATCCAAAGCCCTTTTCGGCGTTGAACCACTTCACAGTTCCCTGTGCCATGCTTTTCCTTCTCTTTCTAACACCGGATTCGATGGAGCGCACTTTCGATCCATCGGGCCGGTTCCGACCGCTGCACTTGTACGAATCCCCCTCAGGATTCCCCCTGATGGACGAGCTCTCCCAGTACCGCGCCCGCAACATAAGATCCTGCGAAGCGTAGAACGAACACAGAAGCTGCGACCGCGTCAAGTGAACCATGAACTCCGCGTTCGCAACAGTCGAAAACCGACCCTTTTCGAACAAATTGCCCGTCTTGTAACAACACACAACGCCGGACGGGTGGAATGCGGCTCTCACCAGGGCTCGAGCCGCTCGTTTCGGGTCCGCGATAGCATGAGGACTCCAGGTCGCACCTAGGCAGGAGTGGAGCCTGCGGAACGACCCAGCAAGCCTGAACGGGCGGCCAGTAGATCGAACGAATGCATGGAGAGCGGCAGTGAGCGAGAAGCATCCGCACGACGGTGCGGATGTCCGGAGTTACGGGCAGCGGCTGCTGGATCGAGTGTTGGCCGGTACCCCCGCCGACGACGGCCCCGTCACGCACGTCGCCGAGATGCCGGCTCGATCGTCCAGTTTTGCACCATGGCCGTCGTGGGTCGGCCCGGAAGTGGTGCAGGTGATCACCTCTCGGGGCATCGCACAACCGTGGACGCATCAGGCCCGGGCCGCGACGCTCGCCGCCGAGGGCAGCCATGTGGTGCTCTCGACGAGTACGGCTTCGGGCAAATCGTTGGCCTATCAGCTGCCCATTCTGACGACGCTGGCCGCCGACGCCCGGGCGACGGCTCTGTATCTCGCACCGACCAAGGCCCTCGGAGCCGATCAGCTACGCACCACCATCTCGATCACCGACGAGTTGCGTTCGCTGTCAGACGATCTCGCTGAGGTGTTTCCCAGCTCGTACGACGGCGATACCCCGATCGAGATTCGGCAGTGGGCCAGAACCAATGCGCGCTGGATCTTCACCAATCCCGACATGTTGCATGTAGGCATTCTCGGTGCGCACGAACGATGGTCGCGTTTCCTGCGCAACCTGCGCTACGTGGTAGTCGACGAATGCCATTACTACCGTGGTGTTTTCGGCTCCAACGTCGCCCTGGTACTCCGTCGGTTGCGACGCCTCTGCGCGCGCTACGGAGCGTCTCCGGTGTTCGTTCTCGCCAGTGCCACCACCTCGGAGCCGGGACGCGCAGCCAGTCGACTCATCGGAGCGCCCTGCGAGGAGATCACCGAAGACGGCTCGCCCCACGGAGCGCGTACCGTCGCACTCTGGGAACCGCCGATGCTCAAGGAGATCACCGGCGAGAACGGTGCGCCGGTACGCAAATCGGCGGGGGCCGAGGCGTCGCGCATCATGGCGGATCTGTTGATCGAGGGTGCACGGACACTCGCGTTCGTACGGTCCAGGCGCGGAGCCGAAGTCACTGCGTTGGGGACCCAGAGAATTCTCGCCGACGTCGATCCGCAACTGGTCCGACGCGTCGCCGCTTATCGCGCAGGCTATTTGGCCGAGGATCGTCGCAAACTCGAACGCGACCTCTCCGACGGCACCCTGCTGGGAGTGGCCACCACCAACGCCCTCGAACTCGGCGTCGACATCGCCGGTCTGGACGCGGTGATCGTCGCCGGTTTCCCGGGCACCGTCGCCTCGTTCTGGCAGCAGGGTGGGCGTGCCGGACGACGCGGGGAGGGCTCACTACTGGTACTCGTCGCGCGCGACGATCCGTTGGATACCTACTTGGTGCATCACCCGGCGGCCCTGCTGGACAAGCCGGTCGAGGCAACCGTCACCGACCCGACCAATCCGTATATTCTTGCTCCCCAATTACTTTGCGCTGCAGTCGAACTACCGATCACCCTAGCCGAGGCCGAGGCGTTGAGCGCGGAATCGGTACTCGAAGAGCTCGAGCTGAAGGGCTACGTGCGTAAGCGTCCTCACGGGTGGTTCATCACCCCCGAGGGGCAGCAGCTGTCTCCGCACGGTGCGGTCAACATTCGCGGCGGCACGGGCGTGCAGGTCGCCATCGTCGACGGCGAGTCCGGCCGCATGCTCGGCACAGTCGACGGCGGACGTGCCCCTGCCACTGCACATCCCGGTGCGGTGCACATTCATCAGGGCGAGTCCTTCGTGGTCGACGAGCTCGACCTCGAGGCCGGCCTCGCGCTGGTGCATGCCGAACAACCCGAGTGGAACACCTCGGCCCGCGAGATCACCGACATCGCGATCACCGCGGTGCACGAATCCGTCGACTACTGCGAGGTCCGCGTCGCGCTGGTGCAGGTGAATGTCACCCATCAGGTGGTGGGATATCTTCGACGCCTCCCGTCGGGAGAGGTCCTCGATTCCATCGAACTCGACATGCCGGCGCAGACCCTCGACACCCGCGCCGTCATGTACACCATCACCCCGGAGTTGTTGGAGCACAGCGGTGTTCCGTTCGAGCGATTCCCCGGATCGCTGCACGCGGCCGAGCACGCCGCCATCGGCTTGCTGCCGTTGGTCGCGACCTGCGATCGGTGGGACATCGGCGGAGTGTCGACGGCATTACACCCCGACACCGGCCTGCCGACGGTCTTCGTCTACGACGGTTACGACGGCGGAGCAGGCTTCGCAGACCGCGGACACGTGGCCATCGCCGACTGGCTCGCCGCCACCAAGGACGCCATCGTCTCCTGCGAGTGTCAGACCGGTTGCCCGTCATGCGTGCAATCCCCGAAATGCGGAAACGGTAACGACCCCCTGGACAAAGAGGGTGCCGTTCGAGTGCTGACCGCAGTGTTGGCGGCCGTCACTCGCGAGGGATGAGCCGGCCGATCTCGCAGTCAGGAACCTGGTGGCTGGGGACCGAGTGGGGGTTCACCGCAAACGCGCGCGCGTTTGCCATGCGCGCGCAAAATTGCCAGGGTTTCGCGGGGATTACCAGTCATTTTTCGCAAACGCGCGCGCGTTCAAGGCTTGGATCGAACTGGTGCGCCACCCTGCTTGTCGTTGCTAACACCTCGGGTGGTGTGGTGGGGAGAGGATCAGCCCACAGAATCGAGACAACGCATGCCCATTGCCCGGCAGATACCGAAAGCCACCGACCTGCGCGAGGTGCTCTCGTTCAAGAAGCCCGATCTGAACCTGCGTCGACGACGCCTCAGCGCGGCACTGACCATCGACGATCTCCGCACCATCGCCCGTCGCCGTACCCCGCGCGCGGCATTCGATTACACCGACGGCGCGGCCGACGCCGAGATCTCACTCTCCCGGGCCCGGCAGGCCTTCCGTGACGTCGAATTCCACCCCTCGATCCTGCGAGACGTCTCCCACGTCGACACCTCGACGACGGTGTTCGGCGGGCCCTCCGCGCTTCCGTTCGGCATCGCCCCGACGGGCTTCACGCGCCTGATGCAGACCGAGGGTGAATACGCCGGTTCTGCCGCCGCCGGCGCTGCTGGAATTCCGTTCTCCCTCTCGACGCTGGGCACCACGTCGATCGAGGACGTGAAGGCCACCAACCCGAACGGCCGAAACTGGTTCCAGCTCTATGTCATGCGTAACCGCGACATCTCGTTCGGACTGGTCGAACGCGCCGCGAAAGCAGGCTTCGACACCCTCCTGTTCACGGTCGACACACCGGTCGCCGGAGCTCGCCTGCGAGACAAACGCAACGGGTTCTCCATTCCGCCGCAGTTGACCGCGTCGACCATCGCCAACGCCATTCCGCGTCCATGGTGGTGGTGGGACTTCCTCACCACGCCCAAGTTGGAGTTCGCGTCGCTGACCTCTACCGGCGGCACAGTCGGAGAGCTGGTCGATTCAGCGATGGATCCCTCCATCTCGTTCGAGGATCTCGACGTCATCCGTGAGATCTGGCCCGGCAAGTTGGTCGTCAAAGGTGTTCAGTCGGTGGCGGATTCGGCGCGCCTGGCCGAACTGGGTGTGGACGGCATCGTTCTGTCCAATCACGGAGGCCGACAACTCGATCGGGCTCCCGTCCCCTTCCACCTGCTGCCGCAGGTCGTCCGTGAAGTCGGCTCCGACTTCGAAGTAGCCGTCGACACCGGCATCATGCACGGTTCCGACATCGTGGCCTCCATCGCAATGGGTGCATCGTTCACGCTCGTAGGCCGCGCGTATCTGTACGGCCTGATGGCCGGTGGCCGCGCGGGCGTCGACCGCATGATCGAGATTCTGAGGGAGGAGATCATCCGCACCATGCAACTGCTGCAGGTCAATTCACTCGCGGAACTGACCCCGGAACACGTCACGCAACTCACTCGGTCGGCCCCTCTGCAGTCCGGTGCCGCCGCATTCACGCCGCGCTGACCGCTGCGGACGGACCGTCGCTGCCGGGGTTCGAGGCCGGGGGCGACGTATCGGCCACGGGTTCGGGTCCTCGGGCGGGGGTCGAGGCCGGGTTTCACCGCAAACGCGCGCGCATTCGCTGAACGCGCGCGAATTCGCCGGCTCGAACGGGGCGATTCCGCTCGCACCTGACAAACGCGCGCGCGTTTGCGGATTCGGGCGGGTCAGCGGGCGGGCGGGCGGCGGGCGGGCGTCCGGTCACTCCGGACCCGCCCGCGCCGTCGCGATGGCGTCGGACATCCCGAAACGTCCGAGGAACACCGGCTGGCCCACCGTGACGATCACATCCCACTCGTCGATCGTGCACTCTCGCAACTCCGTTCCCATTCGCATCGCCAATCCCCTCGCCGTCTCACACGCATCGGCCACCCCGCGATCGAGGGCCCCCGCACCGGCCAATGCAGCGAGATCAGCAGCCGACTGCGCCTGATGACGAGCGCCCACCGCCGACCCGACGTGCATCACCATCACCACGACGGCGATCAACGCCGACATCGCCAGTGCCGCCAAGACCGTCGCCCCGCCCTCGTCATCGCGCAGCGCCTTTCGGAATGCGAGCCTCATTCCGCTGCAACCGGTTCCGCAGCAGCAACGGCCTCCGCCGACAACGTCAGTCCCGGGAGCGGACTCTCCACCTCCACCCGCGCGACGAAGAATTCACCGTCTTCGCGCACCGTGATCCGAGCACCCTCCGGCGCAACCCGCTCCCCCACCGACACCGCCCGGGTCGCATCACCTCTCGCCGCCAACCGAGCCGCCTCCCGCGCAGCATCGACACAGCCGATGTGCATCGTCACCGACACGATCGCACCGATGCACACCACGATCACTGCGACGATGGACGCGACGGCAATCGCCGCCTCCACCGTCACAGCCCCGTCCTCACCGCCCGGAATCAGACGGCTGTGTTGAGCGCTCGATCGATGATCCCCGTCAGCGCGGTCACAATGCTGTCCCCCGTCACCACCGTGTAGAGCACCGCGCCGAATGCCGCGGCCGCGATGGTGCCGATCGCGTACTCCGCGGTCGACATACCGTCGTCCTCCACACCGAACAATGCGACTCGAGTCTTGATCTCCTGCAGTGCATTCCGCATCATGACGCTTCCCCTCCCAGTATTCCGGCGCGGCGTATCCGCACCGGACGATTCGTAGTTCGGCGGTCACAGCACGCCGCCGCCCAGCACATTGCCCGCAAGGCCGATCACCACGGGCACGATGCCCAGGCAGATGAAAGCCGGCAGAAAGCACAGGCCCAGCGGTCCGCTTATCAGCACACCGGCCCGTTCGGCCGCAGCCGCCGACGCATCCTCGGCCCGAGTTCGTTGGGTGGCAGCCAGTTCCGTCATCGCCGACGCCATGGATGACCCGGCCCGGGCGGATCGTCGCGCCATTCGTGCCAGCGCCTCGGTCTCCGGATCCTTCGCCACTGCGTCCCACGCCGTAGCCGCATCGGCCCCCAGCTCGAGTAGATCGGCGGCCTTTCGCAGAGCGATACCGAATGCGGGCGGAGCGGAGTGGGCTGCGGCCGCCGCGGCAGTCGAGATCGGAAGTCCGGAACGCAGACACGCAGCGAGAAGGTCGAACGTCGTGGCCACGGCGAGCGGATCGGGTCCGGAGTCGTCGACGGCATCGGTCGTCGAAAGCCCCGCAACCTCCACCCGCGACAAACCACCACGGGCAGCGGGGACGACGACCAATGCCGTTGCCAGACATAGTGCGATCGCCCACGTCATGTCGTCACCTTGCCGGTGATCGCATCGGTCCACAGCAGACCTGCGCAGCCGAGAGCGGTGCCGATGAGGAGCAGAATTCCGCCCAGCCCGCCGCCCAGCAGTATGCGCAGCGGATCGGCCCCCATCAGTTGTCCGAGCGCGACCCCGAGGACGGGCAGTCCAGCCAACACCAATGCAGTAGCGCGGGCCCCTGCCAGCGACGCCTCGGTTCGTTCCCGGAATCGCCGACGTCCGAGCAGGTCCTCGCGCACGGCGTCGAGCAACTCGGCGAGTGCGAGGCCGTGTTCGTCGGCCACCCGCCACGCCGCCGCCAAACGGTCCAGTTCGGGGTTCAACAGTGGATCCGACGCGGCTATCCCGTCGGCAGCGCGTCCACCGAGTCGCGATCTGGACGCAGCACCGCGCAGCGCCTCCGAGGCGATCCCGCTGCACTCGTCCGCAGCCACCTCGCCGGCCGTCGCCGGGTGCGCACCGACCCGCAGTTCACCGATGACCACTTCGACTCCGGTTGCCAACCAATCCAATTCGGCCGTCCGACGGGCGCGTACGGTGCGACGGCCATGTCGGTACCATCCGGTACCGCCCGCCACGAACAGAGCCGCCGCGCCCCACGGACCGCCGATCCAGAACATGCCCACGGCCAACACCGACGCTACAGCCACAGGGAACGCCCACCCAGGAACGCCGACGGCAACTCGACCGCGGCGCGGTAGTCGGCGAGAGCGGCTGGGCCACAGCGTAAATGCAGCGGCCAGGACACACAGTGCAGCCGTCATCGCATCTCGCCACAGCGCCGAGCGAGCAGTTCGTGCAGCCCGCGCTGCCCGGGCACGGCGTCGGAATCAGCGGACCACGCCGGCACGATATGAACACGACCCGTCGAATCCACCTCCACCAGTCCGATCTCCCGCAATCTGCGCGTGCCGTCGGCGCTCCGGTGGACGTGCAGGACGACCTGGACGGCCGCCGCGAGTTGACTGTGCAAGGCGTCGCGACCCATTCCGCCCAGTGCGGCAAGGGCTTCGAGCCGAGCGGGTACTTCCGAGGGCGAATTGGCATGGATGGTTCCGGCACCGCCGTCGTGCCCGGTGTTGAGCGCCGTCATCAGGTCGATCACCTCGGCCCCGCGCACCTCACCGACGACGAGCCGATCGGGTCGCATCCGTAGTGCCTGGCGAACCAATTGCCGAACCGACACCTCGCCCACACCTTCGACGTTCGGAGCACGGGCCACCAGACGCACCACATGAGGATGGGCCGGTGCCAACTCGGCCGCGTCCTCCACGCAGACGATTCGTTCGGCCGGGTCGACCTCGCCCAGCAGAGCAGCCAGAAGCGTAGTCTTTCCAGCGCCGGTACCTCCGACGACCAGAAACGCCAAGCGCGCGAGCACAATCCGCGCGAGCAGATCGTAGCCCTCCTCGGTCACCGCACCGGACGCCCGGAGCGCGGCGAGTCCCTGGGTAGCCGGGCGGAGCACTCGCAACGACAGGCAGGTTCCACCGCTCGCCACCGGTGCCAGCACCGCGTGCAGACGGACCCCGAACGCTCCCTGTCCGACGCCGGGTAATCGGCCGTCGACCCACGGCTGTGCATCGTCCAATCGCCGACCGGCCGAGAGAGCGAGCCGTTGCGCCAGCCGCCTGACCGCGGCTTCGTCGGCGAACTGGACTCCGGTGCGTTCCAGGCCTCTACCGCGATCGATCCACACCTGATCCGGCGCCGTGACCAGGACATCGGTCACCCCTGGCTCGGACAGGAGCGGCTCCAACGGTCCTGCTCCGGTGAGCTCGGTCTGCAGAATACGCAGTGCCGCAAGCATATCGGTGTCACCGATGACTCCCCCGGCCTCGGTGCGGATGGCCGCGGCAACGGTGGCGGGCACCGGAGACTGTGCCGAAGCAGCCAGCCGATCTCGTACGCGGTCGAGCAATTCGGCGGTGACGACTGCGCTCATGCGGCCCACCGCTGACCACCGGGCTTGTGCGCGAACGTATCGAGGACCACAGTGGCCGCCGCCGCCAGCGGTGATCGGCGTCCGAGAGCAAGCCCGCCACGCTCGAGACGCTCGGCCAACCCCGGCTCGGCCCGCATGGACGTCAGCAGCGACAGGTCGAGGGCGGCGGCGATGTCCGCGGCCCGCAGTCCCCCGGGTGCTGGCCCACGAACGACCAATCCGACGTTCGGATTGCGACTCGAGATCTCGTCCGCTACTGCTTCTGCCGACGTCACGGCCCGCAATTCCGCAGGCAGCACCAGTACGACGAGGTCGGCTGCGGCGTACAGGGCGTCCGAGAGGTCATCGGAGTGACGCGGGGCGTCGCACACCACGAGATCGCCTCCAGCGCGCCCTGCGTCGAGCACAGCCGCCGCGGCGACGGCCGAGAGTCCGGTTCGCCGGTCGTCCGTTCGCCCGAGTGCCAGCACCGACAATCCGTTCTTCGATGGCAGCGCGCCGTGGAGTGCGTCGCCGGATACTCGCCCGCCCTCGACGACGAGGCCGGACCATCGCAAACCTGGGGCGTTCTCCCAGCCGAGCAGCAGATCGAGGCCGCTGCCGTACCGGTCGGCTTCGACCATGAGTGTGCGTTGCCCCGTGCGACTGCTGCACAGGCCCAGCGCCGCCGCAAACGTGGAGGCACCCGCACCTCCGCGGGCACCGACGACCACGATGACGCCACCGCCGCCCGGCGATGTGGCGACGGGTTCACCGAGAATGCGAACGAGCGTGTCCTCGTCCGAGGGTAACGAGACCACGTGTTCGGCACCGAGCGCTGTGGCCGTCCGCCAATCGTCGAGTGTCGGCGAGGCGGCCGTGACCAGAACGACGCCGGGCCGCCGCGGAAATCCGCCTGCGAGCGCCGACTCGGCAGAAGAAAAATCGATCAAAATAATTCCTGGGAATTCCCAAATCGGGCGCGCCGATCCGATACCGACCAGTAAGTTCTGCTCTTCCACAACACAATCCGCGGCTGCGGCGATTCGATACACGTCCTGACGCAGTCCGTGATGGTCGATCGACATCGACGCGTTCGCATTCGTCCGCCGTGAAATCGGATCCGTTTTCATGGACCCAAGCGTGCGCGAGAATCCGCTCGCGCGGCGCGCGACTTGGGGAAATGTGGATAGATCGGCCCCTGTGGATGAATACCGGTACCGCGGTACCAGTTTTCGGCCTACCCCGAAAAAGAGGACGACCCTCGCCAGGGGGGGAGGAGGCGAGGGTCGTCTGGTTCAGCCCCGGGGGGTCGGGCTGAACACCGCCCGGAATGAACCGGGCTCGTGGAAAATACTACACCCGTGGACGTCCTTGTTTGCAAGTTCAACCGTCTCAATTTGTGGACTTGTTCGGAGCGAGTCGAGAAGAGAAGTTGCGCGACATCCAACGGTCACCACCGGCCACTATGGTGACAATCGTGACCCTCAGCGCAGACACCGACGACGCCCCCGCCGGCCGACGCGCAGCGCGCGTCGCCGCCTTCTTCGACCTCGACAAAACGATCATCGCGAAGTCCAGCACTCTGGCCTTCAGCAAGCCGTTCTTCGACCAAGGTCTGATCAACCGGCGAGCGGTACTCAAGAGCAGCTATGCGCAGTTCCTGTTCCTGCTCTCCGGTGCCGATCACGACCAGATGGAACGCATGCGCGCGCACATCGCCGGCATGACCGCCGGGTGGGACGTCGAACAGGTGCGAGCAGTGGTGGCCGAAACCCTGCACGACATCGTCGATCCCCTCGTCTTCGCCGAAGCGGCCGATCTGATCGCGGACCACAAACTCCGCGGACACGACGTGGTGGTCGTCTCGGCGTCGGGTGACGAGATCGTGCACCCCATCGCCGAACTGCTGGGTGCCGACCACAGCATGGCCACGACGATGGTGACTGTCGACGGCAAGTACATCGGCGAGGTCGACTTCTACTGCTACGGCGAAGGCAAGGTCGACGCCATGAAGTCCCTGGCGGCACAACATGATTACGACCTGGCCAAGAGCTACGCCTACTCGGATTCGATCACCGACGTGCCGATGCTGCGGGCGGTCGGGCACCCCACCGCCGTCAATCCAGACCGCGCGCTCCGCAAAGAGGCCTCGTCCCTCGGCTGGCCGATTCTGACATTCTCGAACCCCGTTTCGCTGCGCTCCCGCATTCCGAATCCGTCCGGGAAGACCGTAGTAGCCAGTGCTGCAGCAGGTTTCAGCGCAATAGCGGCCGGCGCGATCACCTACGGACTACTCCGCAGAAAACGATGAGCCCAAACCCTTGATGTGAGCGGCGTCACGGGGTACAAATGACGTACGGAAGAACGGAAGGCCAAGAACGAACCGGAAGAGAAGGTTCGCTTCTCCCGACCGCGATTCCCAGCACGGACACCGGCACCCACGCGGAGCTTGCCACCTAATGGCAGAAGCGCTGTGGGCCTGCGATATTCGTGGGTGATCAGCAAGAACCCTGCACCGGTTGCAGGGATGACCTCATCACCGTCGAGTTCTCGCCGAGGCCACGTGGTAGTCCATCACAGCCCACCTGTGCACGCTTGGTAACCAGGCGCTCCGTGCTAACGGGCGGCGACGTCGACGCAAGTCGGCATCGCCGCCCTTTTACGTGTGCACAACTCCTACTGTGCAGCTTCTGCAATCGAAGTCGCTTCTGCCGCACCAGCTTCGAATGCTCCGAGGCAGAGGATCACCCAACTACCGACGCCCGTTGCCGTGCCCTCGGCGAACCCGGCGGCTCCATCCCGGTACGCGTTCGCTCGACGCATCCAGCTCACCTCGGGCACGCCCAGGTTGTGCGGATCGAATCCCGACGATGCGGCCACCAACCTCGATGCAGCACGCGCCACAATGCCGTCGGCAGTTCCGAAAGGCCGCAGCGTCAACAGTTCACCGTGCACGACTGCGGCGATCACCGGAGCGGGCGCGGACGTTCCACCCGTCACCAACTGTGCGAGCAGATCGAGCCGCTCACCGATGCCGGCGTCCGTGCGCGGCCGACCGAGCGAGGACGCGTCGTCGACGAGATCCGCGGCAGCCAACAGATGTAGGCGGGCCAGCGTCTGCAGTGGGGCGCGCTTCCACGTCGACAACGTGTTCTGCAGGGCGTCACCGTCGAGAGCAGCGGCCACTCGCAGCGCACCCGCTAGAATCGGGTCGCCCTCCTCGCCTTCGCGAGG
The DNA here is from genome assembly GCF_001426165.1 of Rhodococcus sp. Leaf233. Taxonomy (NCBI): domain Bacteria; kingdom Bacillati; phylum Actinomycetota; class Actinomycetes; order Mycobacteriales; family Nocardiaceae; genus Rhodococcus; species Rhodococcus sp. Leaf233. Next base: position 304,695 of record NZ_LMRO01000001.1, on the reverse strand, counting down.
GAAATCCATCGAACCGCCCTCGAGCGCGGAGGACGAACGAGCTGCCCGCACAGCGGCCTCGGCCGCGGTCGCCGGCCACCCACGACGATTGGCCTTGTGCCGATGCACGGCACCGAGGGCATCGCGTGCCCGTTCGGCGGAATCGACAACTCCGGGCAATTCCAGCAGCGGGGCGAGGGGGTCCGTCACGACAGACGACGGTACCCCCTCACCCACCGCGGCTATGCGCCCAGCTGCACCGAGCCACCCGGAATTGCGGCAAGCAGCTTCTGGGTGTACTCCTGCTGCGGGTTGTCGAAGACGGCATCGGTCGACGCCGCCTCGACGATCTCGCCGCTGCGCATCACGAGCACGTCGTCAGCAATCTGACGGACCACCGCGAGGTCGTGCGTGATGAACAGGTACGTCAACCCGAGCTCGGCCTGAAGGTCGTTGAGCAGAGACAGGATCTGCGCCTGCACCAACACGTCCAGAGCCGACACTGCCTCGTCGCAGATGACCATTTCGGGCTCGAGGGCCAACGCACGAGCGATTGCGACACGTTGCCGCTGGCCGCCGGACAGCTCGTTGGGGAACCTGCGCATCACCGACGACGGCAGTGCCACTTTGTCCAGCAGATCACGGACTCTGGCTTCCCGCTCGGACTTCGACCCCACCTTGTGGGTGCGCAGAGGCTCCTCGATGGTGCTGAAGATCGAATACATCGGGTCCAGCGTCCCGTACGGATTCTGGAAGATCGGCTGCACTCGACGACGAAACGCGAACGCGTCCTTGTTGTTCAACCCCGCCACATCGCGCCCGTCGAACTTCACCGAACCCGCAGTGGGCTCGAGAAGTCCCAGAACCATCTGTGCCACAGTCGACTTGCCCGAACCCGATTCGCCGACGATCGCAGTGGTGGTACCGCGTGCGACTCCGAACGACACATCCTTGACGGCCGTGAACACGGACGACTTGAACGGGTTGCCGCCCCGGAGCTTGAATTCCTTGGTCAGCCCCTCGACCACGAGCACAGTGTCCGCGGCCGGCTCGAATGCCGAGTCGGTCTCCTCGGTGACGGCCTCGACCGCCACCTGCTTGGCATGCTCGACGATGTCCTTGCGCACCACCGACGACTTCAGTCGCTGCGACGCGAGAGACGGCGCGGCGGAGACGAGCTTGCGCGTGTACGGATGCTGAGGGTCCTGCAGGATCTCCAGTGCCGGACCGGATTCCACGATCCGCCCCTTGCTCATGACGACGAGGTGCTCGGCTCGTTCGGCAGCCAGGCCCAGATCGTGGGTGATCAGCAGAACCGCGGTTCCGAGTTCCTTCGTCAAACCTTCGAGATGATCGAGAATCTGACGCTGCACTGTCACGTCGAGAGCGGACGTCGGCTCGTCGGCAATCAGTAGTTTCGGACGTGCCGAAAGCCCGATCGCGATGAGCGCGCGCTGACGCATACCGCCCGAGAACTCGTGCGGGTACTGATTGACCCGCTTCTCCGAATCGCTGAGGCCCGCTTCTTCGAGCAGCTCGGCTGCCCGAACACGCGCCGCCTTACCCTTGGCGATGCCGTTGGCAGCGAGGGCCTCCTCGATCTGGAAGCCGATCTTCCACACCGGGTTCAAGTTGGACATCGGGTCCTGAGGAACCAGGCCGATCTGGCTGCCGCGGATGTCGACGAAGTCCTTTTCCTTGGCCTGCGCCAAGTCACGGCCCTCGAACAGGATGCGCCCCGCCGTCACCGTGCCGGTTCCGGGAAGCAGGTTGATGATCGAGTGCGCGGTGGTCGACTTACCGGAACCGGATTCGCCCACGATCGCAACGGTCTGCCCCGGGTAGACCGTCAGCGATACTCCGCGAACAGCCGGGACCGCACCGGAGTTGGACCGGAACGAGACCTCGAGATCTTGGATGTCGAGCAGAGGCTGCTCCACTGCGATGCGTGCTGGATCCGTCATCGCTTCCTCGCCTTCGGGTCGAGGGCGTCGCGCAGGGCGTCACCCATCATGATGAAGCCGAGCACCGTGATTGCCAGCGCTGCAGCAGGATAGAAGAGAATGGTCGAGCCCTGTCGCAGGGTGACCTGAGCGGCACTGATGTCGCCGCCCCAGGAGACCTCGGTGGGAGGCAGTCCGATACCGAGGAACGACAGCGTCGCCTCGGCCACGATGAACGTACCGAGTGAAATCGTCGTGATGACGATGATCGGTGCCATCGCGTTGGGCAGGACGTGCCGGATCAGAGTTCGCAGTCGCGTCAAACCCAAAGCCTGCGAGGCCATTACGTAGTCGTTGCCCTTCGCCGACAGCACTGCACCGCGAGTGATGCGAGCCATCTGAGGCCAGCCGAACAACGCCAACACCAGAATCACCGTGAAGATCGTGCGATCGGTGAACAGCTGCATGAGGACGATGGCCGCCAAGATCAGCGGAACGCCGAAGAAGATGTCGGTGATCCGTGAGAGCAACGAGTCCGCGATGCCGCCGTAGAAGCCGGCCAGAGCACCGAACACGACGCCGATGACCAGTACGAGGAACGTGACCCCGACTCCGGTCAGCACGGACGCCCGAGCACCGAACAGCACCCGGGAGTAGATGTCGCAGCCCTGTCGGTCGTAACCGAACCAGTGTCCGGATCCCGGGCCCTGCATGCTGAACTGCAGATCGCAGAAGCGCGGATCGGTACTGGTGAACAGGCCAGGCACGGCTGCGACCACGATGACGGCCAGGATGATGATGGCCGAGACTATGAACATCGGACGCGTGCGCAGGTTCCGCCACGCATCCGACCAGATGCTGGCGGGTGCGTCGTCGATGACGACAGCGTCGGTCTGCGACACGTCGATGACCTCGTCGGCCTCGACGAAACGTGCTTGGCGAGTAGCGCGATCGGCGTCGACGCTCTTCGGGGTGATGGGATCAGACATAGCGAATCCTCGGGTCGAGCGCGGCATAGAGAAGGTCGACGATGAGATTGGCGACCAGATAGACGACGATCAGCACGGTCACGAAAGACACAACGGTCGGTGCCTCACCGCGGATGACGGCTTGGTAGATGGTGCCGCCGACTCCGTTGATGTTGAAAATTCCTTCGGTGATGATCGCGCCGCCCATGAGGCTGGCCAGATCTGCACCGAGGAACGTCACGACGGGAATCAGCGAGTTACGCAACACATGCACGTTGACGACCCGGTTACGCGAGAGCCCCTTGGCCGTCGCCGTCCGCACGAAGTCCGCACTGAGATTCTCGGCCACCGACGTGCGCGTCAACCGCACCACGTAGGCGAACGAGACGGCTCCGAGTACGAATGCCGGCAGCAACAGGTTGGTGAAGCTGGTGTTGCCTCCCACTGTCGGCGGCACCCAACCCCACTTGATACCGATGAAGAACTGCGCGAGAAAGCCGATGACGAAGATCGGCACGGCGATGATGACGAGGCTGACGACGAGGACCGTCGAGTCGAACAGCTTGCCCTTGCGCAGACCCGCGATGAGACCGAAGCCGATACCGAACACGGCCTCGATCACGAGGGCCATCGAGGCGAGCTTGGCCGTGATCGGAAACGCTTGTACGAGAACTTCACTGACCGGGCGGCCCGAGAAGGACATGCCGAAGTCGAACGTGAAAATGCCCTTCAGGTACAGCAGGTACTGCACGATGAACGGCTGGTCGAGGTTGTAGCGGGCGCGCAGTTGGTCGGCGACGGCGGGACTGATCGCCTTGTCTCCGGCCAATGCCGCGATGGGGTCTCCTGGCAGCAAGAAGACCATGGCATAGATCAAGAATGTCGCCCCGATGAACACGGGGATCATCTGAAGTAATCGGCGTCCGATGTACCAGAGCATCGGATCACCTCCTTTGGAGGAAGGTGGACGTCACCGCAGAGGCGCAAGGATCAGCTGCAGCGGGGCGTCGAACGTAGATACGGGAGTGAGCGAGCACACGAGAAGGGCGGTAGGTGGAAGACCTACCGCCCTTCTCGGTCTCTACAGCAGTGGAGCGAACGTGATCAGTTCTTCTCGATCTGGTTGTAGATGGGGATTCCGTCCCAACCGATCTTGACGTTGGTGACGTTCTCCGACCAACCACTCGCTGCGTTGCGGTACCAGGTCGGCACTGCGGGCAGGTCGTTGAGCAGGATTTCCTGAGCCTGGTTGGTCAGCTCCTGCGCCTTGGTCTTGTCGGTCTCACCTGCGGACTCGCGGAGCAGGCGGTCGAACTCGGGGTTGGAGTACTCACCGTCGTTGGAGCTGCCACCGGTCTGGTAGTTCTGTGCCAGGAAGCCGTACTGCTGCGGGTAGTCACCCTGCCAGCCCGACCGGAAGGCGGTCGCGATGGTGCGGTTGGTGGCTTCGGTACGCAGCTGAGCGAACGTCGGGTACGGCGCACCCTGCGCCTCGATGCCGAGCGTGTTGCGGATGCTGTTGCTGACCGCATCCACCCATTCCTGGTGTCCACCGTCGGAGTTGTACGCGATGGAGAACGTTCCGGACCACGGCGCGATGGCGTCGGCCTGGGCCCACAGAGCCTTGGCACCCTCGGGGTCGTACTCGACGTTTCCGACGTCGGAGAGATCGCCGGTCCAGCCGTCGATGGCCGGGCTGGTGAAGTCCTTGGCCGGGGTACGGGTCTTGTTGAAGATCTGCTCGGTGATCTGGTCGCGGTTGATCGCCTTGGAGATCGCCTGACGACGCAGCACACCCTCTTCGCCACCGAAGTGCGCGAGGCGGCCCGGAATCGTGAACGTCTCGATCGACGCGGACGGCTGGTTCACCGTGCGGTCGGGAAGATCGGACTCGAAGGTGGTGACGGCCGAGGCCGGAACGTTGTCGAGAACGTCGACGTTGTTCGACAGCAGGTCCGTGTATGCGGTGTCGAGGTTGCTGTACAGAATGAAGCTCACGCCGCCGTTGGCGGGCTTGCGGTTACCGGCGTAGTCGGGGTTCGTGACCAGGTCGATCCGCACGTTGTGCTGCCAAGCGCCCTCCTGGGCGAACTTGTACGGGCCGTTGCCGATCGGGTTCTCGCCGAACGCGGCGATGTCCTGGTACGCAACCTCGGGCAGCGGGTAGTACGCGGCGAAGCCGAGACGATCGGGGAACGCTGCCTCGGGCTGCTTGAGCTCGATGGTGAACGTCTTGTCGTCGACGACCTTGAGACCGGACATGGTCTGCACCGTCGGGTTCTCGGCTGCGACCTCGTCGTAGCCCTGAATCGGATCGAAGAACGATCCCTGCAGCTGCGCATTGGTCGACAGTGCGCCGTAGTTCCAGGCATCGACGAACGACTTGGCCGTGACCGGCGTGCCGTCGGTGAACTGCCAGCCGTCCTTCAACGTGACGGTGTAGTTCTGGCCGTCGGTGGTATCGATCGAGTCCGCGACCTCGTTCTCGACACCGCCCTCGGGGGTGTAGGACACCAGGCCGGCGAAGATCGAGTCGACGACACGTCCGCCGGTGTTCTCGCTCGTATTGGTGGGCACCAAGGGGTTCTGCGGCTCACCGCTCCAGGCGTTGATGATGCCGGAGCCGTCTCCTGACCCTCCGCCGCCGGTCGAATCGCTCGAAGAGCACGCCGTCACCAGCGCCGCTCCGACGACAACTGCGATTGCAGCTGACGCGATGCGTGTTTTACGCAAGGAAATCCTCCATCCAGATGTGAACACGGGGTCGTCCGTGCTCAGTTCCTCGGGCGCGACGCCCGGGGATTCGTGGGCGACCGCAAGACACGGCCTGTGAGCCGTACCAACGATCTGATGGAACGAACTTTAGACACATCCTGAAACGAACATGTGAACTCCCCCGGGTTTTGTTGACCGGCGAGTAAGTCGGAAACATGATCGAAACGTTTCGGCAAGTCGATTTCTCACAGTGCGGGCAGAGCCGCCGAGACAGCCTCCCGCCGACGACGGCGATGACCGTCCATCGTGCGGAAACAACCGATCACCGCAGATCAAGGGGTTGCAGCCGATTGCAACGGTGCGATCGCCATCACATGTGACTACCCTCACTAGGGGCTCGAGACCGGCCTGTAAGTGCCGTTTCATGGGCGAAAAGCATCGGACGAAAGAGAGCTATTCGAGATGACGACCAGTACCTCCGGCAGCGACGAGACCGCGGTTGCCTCCTACGCACCCTCGGCCGAGTTCGCGGCGCAGGCGAACGCTCAGGCAGATCTGTACGCCGCCGCGGAGAAGGACCGGCTCGCCTTCTGGGCGGAGCAGGCCCGCCGGCTGCACTGGCACACCCCGTTCACCGAGGTACTCGACTGGTCCGACGCCCCCGTCGCGAAATGGTTCGCCGACGGCGAGCTCAACGTCGCCTACAACTGCGTCGACCGCCACGTCCTCGACGGCCACGGCGACCAGGTCGCCATCCACTGGGAAGGTGAACCCGGCGACAGCCGCGACATCACCTACTCCGATCTGCTCGCCGACGTCAGCCAGGCGGCCAACACCCTGACCGAACTCGGCCTCGTCTCCGGCGACCGCGTCGCGATCTACATGCCGATGATCCCCGAGGCCATCGTCTCGATCCTCGCCTGTGCACGCCTCGGTCTGACCCATTCGGTCGTCTTCGCCGGGTTCTCCGCCACCGCACTGCGCTCGCGCATCGACGACGCCGAAGCCAAACTCGTCATCACCACCGACGGCCAGTGGCGACGCGGCAAGCCAGCCCCCATCAAGGACACCGTCGACGAAGCCGTGGACGGAGCCGCCTCCATCCGGAACGTTCTGGTCGTCAAGCGCACCGACTCCGACGTCGCCTGGACCGAGGGACGCGACCTGTGGTGGCACGAGACCGTCGCGAAAGCGTCGAAAGAGCATGAGGCGCAGCCGTTCCCGGCCGAGCACCCCCTGTTCATCCTCTACACCTCGGGTACGACGGGTAAGCCCAAGGGCATCATCCACACCTCCGGTGGCTACCTGACGCAGACCTCGTACACCCACCACAACGTCTTCGACCACAAGGCCGGCACGGACGTCTACTGGTGCACCGCCGACATCGGTTGGGTCACCGGGCACTCCTACATCGTCTACGGACCGCTCTCCAACCGCGCCACGCAGGTCGTCTACGAGGGCACGCCCAATTCGCCCGACGAGCACCGGCACTGGAACGTCATCGAGAAGTACAAGGTGTCGATCTACTACACCTCCCCCACCCTGGTGCGCACATTCATGAAGTGGGGCAAGGAGATTCCCGAGGCACACGATCTGTCCTCGATCCGCCTGCTCGGGTCCGTCGGCGAGCCCATCAACCCCGAGGCTTGGCGCTGGTTCCGCGACGTCGTCGGCGGCGGCAGCGCACCGATCGTCGACACCTGGTGGCAGACCGAGACCGGCGCGATCATGATCTCCCCGCTCCCCGGCGTCACATCCACCAAGCCCGGCTCGGCAATGACTCCGCTGCCCGGTATCTCGGCCAAGATCGTCGACGACGACGCCAAGCCACTGGGCAACGGCGGCAACGGATACCTCGTTCTCTCCGAGCCGTGGCCGGCGATGCTCCGCGGGATCTGGGGAGACATGGACCGCTACAAGGACACCTACTGGTCCCGCTACGCCGAGGAAGGCTGGTACTTCGCCGGTGACGGTGCCAAATATGACGAGGACGGCGCCCTGTGGGTCCTCGGCCGCGTCGACGACGTCATGAACGTCTCGGGCCACCGCATCTCCACGTCGGAAGTGGAGTCGGCACTGGTCAGTCATCACAGTGTCGCCGAGGCTGCCGTCGTCGGTGCCGCCGACGAGACCACCGGTCAGGGCATCGTCGCGTTCGTCATCCTGCGCGGCGGCGAGGAGAACACCGGCGACGCATTGATCGCCGAACTCAAAGCTCAGGTTTCCAAGGAGATTTCGCCGATCGCGCGGCCACGAGAGATTTCCATCGTGCCGGAGTTGCCGAAGACCAGGTCGGGCAAGATCATGCGCCGCCTGCTCCGTGACGTGGCCGAGGGCCGCGAACTCGGTGACGTCTCCACCCTCGTCGACCCGAAGGTGTTCGAGGCGATCAAGAAGGGTCGCTAGCGCTCCCATGTGAGTGGTACCTCGTAGTGGGCTACGAGGTACCACTCACATGCGGCGCAGCCGCTCAGACGCTGTCGAGCGACTGGTCTCGCGTTTCCTTCATGATGATCAGCGAGATCAGGGTCAGCGCAGCGGCGATGGCGAGATAGACGCCCACCCAGCCGACGCCGTAGGAACTCACCAGCCAGGTTGCGATGAACGGAGCCACTGCAGCTCCGAGGATCGACGCGGTGTTGTACGAAATTCCCGAGCCCGTGTAGCGCACGTTCGTCGGAAACAGTTCCGGCAGAACGGCACTCATGGGCCCGAACGTCAGACCCATCAGTCCCAGGCCGACGCACATGAACACCAGCATCTTGCCTGCCGACGCGGACGACGGGTCGGCGAACCAGTGGAACGACAGACCGAACAGCACGATCGCCGCGGTGATGACGATGAGCGTGGGGCGGCGGCCGTACTTGTCGGCGAGCAGCCCGGCGACCGGGATCAGCGCCGCGAAGAACAGCACCGCGATGAGCTGGAGCTCCAGGAAGTCCGTGTACGGAATCGCGAGCTTGGGCCCGTTGACGTCGGCCACCTTGCCTGTTCCGTAACTGACCACCCACGTCGTCATGATGTAGAAGAGCGTGTACGTGGCGAGCATGACGAACGTGCCGATGATCAGCTGACGCCAGCTCGTCTTGAACACCTGGGCCAACGGGGTCTTGACCTTCTGGCCGCGCTCGACTGCCAGCTTGAACACCGGCGTCTCCTCGAGCTTGAGGCGGACGTACAGGCCGATGATCACCATGATCGCGCTGAGCAGGAACGGGATGCGCCAGCCCCACGTGAGGAACGCATGGTCGGTGCCGGAATTCGCGGAGTCGTAGCCGGTCGCGATGACGATGAGCAGGAAGATGCCGTTGGCGAAGAAGAAGCCGATCGGCGCACCCAGCTGCGGGTACATCGCCGCCCAGGCTCGCTTGCCCGGCTTCGCGGTTTCGGTGGCCAGCAGCGCCGCACCACTCCATTCGCCGCCGAGACCGACGCCCTGAGTGAAGCGCATGAGCGCCAGCAGGGCCGGTGCCCACAGACCCGCCGCGGCGTACGTCGGCAACAGGCCGATCGCGAACGTCGCGACACCCATCGTCAGCAGGGACCCGACGAGGGTGGCCTTGCGTCCGATGCGATCACCGAAGTGGCCGAACAGAATCGAGCCGATGGGCCGCGCGACGAACGCCAAACCGAACGTCGCGAACGACGCCAGCAGCGCGGTCGTGTCGTTGCCCGCGGGGAAGAACAGGCGGGGGAAGACGAGCACTGCGGCCGTTGCATAGATATAGAAGTCGAAGAACTCGATGGACGTACCGACCATCGAGGCGATGACGATTCGGGACCGAGGCACCTGAGGTGCGGGAATTGCGCCGTCGTCCGTGACGGCGTGTGGTGAACTCACGAGTGCTCCTGAAGGGGAAAGTTCCCTGAAAATTACCTGATGAACACCTGAGAATTTCACGCCCCCGGGCCGTTCGTTGCCGATTCGTGCAACATTCCCGTGTTTGTCGCGACGGGCGGAGAGGTAACCGACGACGGGCCGAGCGTCGCTCGGCCGCCGCGGGACAGATAATCTGCTACTTAGGCACTACTGTCGATACGATCTTCCGCAACACCGAGCAGAGCGATCACCGCAATACCGAGCACAGCGATTACAAGGGGTCGAGAGTTGAGCGTCAGCAATGACAAGGGATACGGCAACGGCGTCCCGAACACGATTTCGTCGATACCTCTCACCGATGTCGATGCCCGCACACCCGGTAGCGCGAGCATCGGAAACCTCGTCAAGGACGCCACGACTCAGGTCTCGACGCTGGTGCGTGCCGAGGTGGCCCTCGCCAAGGCCGAGGTCACCGGCGAGGTCAAGAAGGGTCTGCAGGGCAGCGTCTTCTTCATCGTCGCGCTGACGGTGCTGCTGTTCAGCTCGTTCTTCTTCTTCTTCTTCGCCGCCGAGCTCCTCGACGTGTGGCTCTACCGATGGGCCTCGTTCCTCATCGTCTTCGTGTTCATGGTGCTGGTTGCCGGCCTGTTCGGGTTCCTCGGCTACCGCAGGGTCAAGAAACTGCGCAAGCCCGAGAAGACCATCGACTCCCTCAAGCAGGCGTCGACCGTGCTGCCCAACCAGCACGAGAGCATTCCCGGAATCCCCGGCTACAAGAAGTAGACGACGCCCGGCGAGTCGAGCAGTATGAATCATCCCGATCCGTCCACGGTCCGTTACCCGGGACAGTGGATCCATCGCGACATCCATGCCAATGGAATCCGGTTCCACACCGTGGAGGTCGGCGAGCATGCTCCCGACGCCCCGCTCGTGGTGCTGCTGCACGGCTTCGCCGACTTCTGGTACTCCTGGCATCACCAGCTCGACGCGCTCGCGCGTTCCGGAGTTCGAGCGGTCGCAGTCGACCTCCGCGGCTACGGCGACTCCGACAAGCCCCCACGTGGTTACGACGGATGGACCCTGGCCGGCGACATCGTCGGTCTCGTTCGCGCGCTGGGGTACCCGCACGCGACGTTCGTCGGTCATGCCGACGGCGGCCTGGTGTGCTGGGCGAGTTCGGCTCTGCATCCGCGAATGGTCCGCTCGATGGTCCTGATCAATGCACCGCACCCGATCTCGTTGCGCCGCGCCGTGCTGAAGGATTCCGAACAGCGCGGTGCTCTGCTGCCGCACTTCGTTCGGTATCAAGTTCCGCTGCGCCCCGAGAAGCTGCTCACCCGGCGAGGGGGCGCGGCAGTGGAGGAGTTGATGCGCAGTCGCGCCGGGTCGCAGTGGCAGCGCACCGACGATTTCTCCGATACCGCAGGCAAGATGCGCTCGGCCATCCGGATTCCCGGGGCCGCGCACAGCGCACTCGAATATCAGCGCTGGGCGTTCCGTAGCCAGTTCCGCGCCGAGGGCCGACGCTTCATGGACGCCGTCGACGTGAAGACCTCGATCCCCGTCGCGCAGATCAGCGGTGACCTCGATCCGTACGTCCTACCCACCACCCTCGATCGCGATCGGCATTGGGCACCGGGGCTGACCCGTCGAACAGTGCGGGACGTCGGGCACTACGTGCACCAGGAAGCCCCCGACGTCGTGTCCGAGGAAATCCTGCGCGTCGCGCTCGAGAGCTGACGTCCCGCCGTCAGACGATGCAGTCGCCGGTCCCCACACTGACCGGCGCATCGAAGCTGCGGGCGAGCTCGTCCGAGATCTCGGTTGCGGTCAAGACGAATCCGGTATCGGGGTCGTCGACGGCAGCACCGAACACCACACCGAGTACCTCACCGTTCGAATTGACCAGTGGCCCACCGGAATTACCCTGCCGCACCGATCCGCGAACTGTGTAGACCTCACGTTGAACAGTGCCGGTGCGGTAGATGTCCGGTCCGCTGAGGTTGATGATCTCGCGAATGCGCGCTGGGCTCGCCGTGTACGGACCGCCGCCCGGGTAGCCCAACACGATGGCGTCGGATCCGGATTCGGCCGGGTTCGGCGCGAACGGCAACACCGGAGCTTGCAGCTGCGAAACACGTAGCACTGCAACATCTTCTTCGGGATCGAAGAGGACGACGTCGGCGTCGAGAGGGCCGTCCGGAGAATCGACGGTCACCTCGGAGGTACCGGCCACCACGTGGGCGTTGGTCATCACCAGATCCGGCCCGACGACGAAACCCGAACCCTCGAGCGCCTTCTGGCAACTCGGGGCAATTCCGTTGATCTTGATGACGCTCGCCTGCAACGCTATCGGGACGGGGCCTGCGGCGATCCCGGAGTCGGGAGCGGCAACCTCGGCGACCGGAGTGCGTCCGAACGGACCGATGACGTCCGGCAGCCCGGACGTGTCGAGCAGCGCCGAAAATTCCTTGGGCACCTGACGCAGCCACTCGGGTGCCACCTCGTCGACCTTGCCCAGGACCGTCGAGCCACGCACGGCACTGGCCACCTCGGGCTGCGACGAGGACGTCAGCGGAATGGCGAGCAACCATGCGGCAGCGAGCACGGCCGCGGCCTGCAGACCGGCCCCGATCGTGCTGTCGACCGATCTTGCTGAGCGCGAATGTATTCCGCTGCGCAACGCACGACCCAGAACCATGCCGGCCACCTCACCGACGATCACCAACACCACGATCAACGCGATACCGACGAACACCCTCGTGCGCGATTCGTCGACGTGTTCGAGCACGTGCGGCGCCACCAGAATCCCGGCGACGGCACCCAGAACGACTCCCAGAAACGCCAGCGCCGACGCCACCGCCCCCTGTCGCCATCCCGACGTCGCCGCCAGCAGCGCGACGGCGAGCACCGCGATATCGACCCACCCTGAACCCGTCACCGATCGAGCCTCGCTCCTACCGCAGTCAAGCTGGCCTCCAGATCGCGTATATCCCCCGTGTCCCATTCGGACTCCCAGCCCGACACAGCGAGCAGGCCCGCCAGAATACCGCCCGTGAATCCCCACACCAGCATTCCCTGCACCGAGAAGGCCGGGCCTTGGTAGCCGGCGGGGTGACGCACCTGGAATCGGTTGGCCGGATCGAGCAACTCGCGCAGGGGAACTCGCACCACGCGCTCGGTTTCGCCGGCGTCGACGACGCGGACCGGGGTTGGACTCTGCCAGTACGAGAGCACGGGAACCACGTCGAATCGGGACGGCGGCACGTAGATGCCGGGCATCGTCGCGAGCGGTACGACGCCGGCCGGGTCGAGACCGGTCTCTTCCTGGGCCTCGCGCAGCGCCGTTCCGATGGGCCCGTCGTCACCCGGGTCGGTGGCACCGCCGGGGAAGGCGATCTGCCCACTGTGGTCGCGCAAGGTCGACGCCCGCTGGGTCAGCAGTACGTCGGCCTCGGCGGGTAGCCCACCGGGCGCGGTCGGATCGGCGGCAGCCGGACCACCGAACAGCACCAACACCGCCGCCGAACGGGTTCGATCGGCCGGCTGCGCCTGTCGTTGCAGTACCGGGTTGATGCCGGTGGTGTCGGTCAGTCCGTTTTCGCTGCCGGCGACGTCGAGCATGCGCCCGAGCCACTCGGGTGCGCTCACGACGCGACTCCGAGGTTCTCGCGGACTGCGTCGGCGATGTCGTCGACGCTTGTGAAGGGTTCGGTCAGCACCTTGGCGACAGTGCCATCCGCAGATATCAAAACGGATACGGGCAACACGTTCGGCGCTTCCGCCGCCGCGGCGACGCGTCCGGCACCGTCCTGAACGCCGGGCAGCGTGACGCCGTACTCGGCCAGACGGGTCAGCCCGTTGGACTCGTTGGCATCGTTGTGGACGGTCAACACCGTGACTGCATCACCCGCCCGCTGCGCGTATTGCTGCAGGTAAGGCAACTCCTTCGCGCACGGGCCGCACCAGTAGGCCCAGATGTTGAGCAGTGCGGGTCGCCCGGCCAGAGCCTGGCCGAGGTCGACGGACGAGCCGTCGCCGATGCATTCGAGGGTGATACCCGTCAACGGGCCTGCTGCAGCGCCCGACGGCATCGGACATGCGTCGAGACCGGCGGTCTGCCGCAGCGGTGCCAGAGCCTCGGGAGTATCGGCGGCCCGACGCTCGGCCGTCGACGGTCCTTGCTGCCCCAGACCGGGACCATCGGCGCGCTGCGTCGCCGGAGATTCATTGCGTGGCCAGAGGGCATAGACCATCCCGACGACGAGAATGAGCGCGACCAGAGACCAGCGGAGTGCGGCCTTGTTCACGACACGATTCCGGCGAGAGCGAGCAGATGATCGGTCTCGGGACCCCGCACCAGGGCTGCAGCGGCGGCTGGATCGGTCGGGCCGAGGCCGAACGACGGGCAGTCCTTGGCCAGGACGCACACCCCGCACGCCGGCGTGCGGGAGTGGCAGACGCGTCGACCGTGGAAGATGACGCGATGGGAGAGCACGGTCCACTCCTTCCGCTCGATCAACGCGCCGACGGCGTGCTCCACCTTGACCGGGTCCTCTTCTTCGGTCCACTGCCAGCGCCGCACCAGCCGACCGAAGTGGGTGTCGACGGTGATGCCGGGAACGTCGAACGCGTTGCCGAGCACGACGTTGGCCGTCTTGCGGCCGATGCCGGGCAACGTCACCAGATCCTTCAACGATGCGGGGACTTCGCCGTCGAAGTTCTCGAGTAACTTCTGCCCGAGCCCGATCAGCGAGTTGGCCTTGTTGCGGTAAAAGCCGGTGGTTCGGATGAACTCTTCGAGTTCGGTTCGGTCGGCTTCGGCGTAGTCGCGAGCTGTGCGGTATCTCACGAACAGGGCCGGAGTCACCATGTTGACGCGCTTGTCGGTGCACTGCGCGGACAGGATGGTCGCGACGGCGAGTTCGAGGGGCGTGGTGAAGTCGAGTTCGCAGTAGACGTGCGGAAACGCGACCCCGAGCGTTCGGTTCATCCGCCGGGCCCGCCGCACGAGGCCGAGTCGCGTCTCCTCGCGTTTGCGCACGTCGGGGCGTTTCGGGGCTGTCGATTCCACGCCACAACTGTACGGACAAGAATGCGTAACGAACTACGCGAGCGCGCCGAGCTGTGTTTGTATCGAGACCTTTTCGGTGTTAACTGGCCGGTATGCAAGGACTCGCCGTGGTGCTCTTTCCGGTACTACTCATGCTCTTCGCACTCGCGATGGAGCGCGTCGAGTTCCGGCTCAGCAAGCTCGGCGTCCGGGAGCACGAAGTAGAGGAATTCCTCGATCAGGCAAGTAAGTCCGAGGTCGCCACACTGGCGAACGAGGGCTTCCCCCACGCCCTGGCTCGGTTCAACACCCGCAAGCGTCACCAGACTCCTCCGCGCACGATCGACACGCGCGACGGCATGGTCGACCAACGGGCCAGTTGAGCACCCATTTGTCCGCATTCGGATGAATTTACGGTGAACGCGAACAGACGTACCGTTCCTCTGGCAACCTGTGGTGGCGTCGATCACTCGGTTTCGGCCGAGTCGAAGTAGACTCCCCTGAGGTAATTGTTGTGTTTGAACATTGCATCGGCATCGACGCCTGAATCGCAGCGCGATTCGGTGGTGAGACGAGTGTGTACAGACGCCTTCGGGGGTGCGGGTCACCGCATCGCCGACATCCCAAAAGGAGCGCAAGTGGACGACGTCCTGGCACGGGCCGGCATCTTCCAAGGAGTCGAACCCTCTGCGGTTGCGGCACTGACGAAGCAGCTGCAGCCTGTCGATTTCCCCCGGGGACACGTGGTGTTCAACGAGGGTGAGCCCGGAGACCGGCTCTACATCATCGTTTCCGGCAAGATCAAGCTCGGGCGACGCTCCCCCGACGGCCGCGAGAACTTGCTGACGATCATGGGACCGTCGGACATGTTCGGCGAGCTCTCCATCTTCGACCCCGGCCCTCGCACGTCCTCGGCCACCACGGTCACCGAGGTGCGCGCAGTCAGCATGGACCGCGCGGCCCTCAAGGACTGGATCGATCAGCGCCCCGAGATCGCCGAGCAGCTGCTGCGCGTCCTGGCTCGCCGGTTGCGTCGCACCAACAACAACCTGGCCGACCTCATCTTCACCGACGTCCCCGGACGCGTGGCCAAGGCGCTGCTGCAGCTTGCCCAGCGCTTCGGCACCCAGGAAGCGGGATCGCTGCGCGTCACCCACGACCTGACGCAGGAAGAGATCGCTCAGCTCGTCGGAGCGTCGCGTGAGACCGTCAACAAGGCACTGGCCGACTTCGCACACCGCGGATGGCTGCGCCTCGAGGGCAAGTCCGTACTGATCTCGGACTCTGAGCGCCTGGCCCGCCGAGCTCGCTAGGCCGAGTTCCTTCGAGACAGCAGCTCGCTAGTTCTCCCTGAGGTAGGCCAGCTGCGTCTTGACCGACATCCGCGCAGCCGGCCACAACTTCTTGTCCACGTCCGAATAGACGTGGCGCACCACCTGCATCGGTTTGGCGTCGTCTCCGATCTCGGCCAACGCCGCCCGCACCTGATCCAGCCGCTGCCGACGGTGAGCGCGATACAGTCGCGCCACCTCGGCGGTGTCCGGTAGATCGGCCCCGTGCCCCGGCAACACCGTCTTGCCCGCACCGGCAGCCTCGAGTCGATCGAGCGAATTCAGATAATCCGCGAGCGAGCCGTCCTTCGGGTCGAGCACCGTGGTGCCGCGGCCGAGGATCGTATCTCCCGTCAGGACCGCGTCGTCGAGCACGAAGCTCACCGAATCCGCCGTGTGACCGGGCGTGTGAAGCACCCGGATCCGTAGACCCGCCGCATCGATGACCTCGCCGTCGGCCAACCGCTCGCCGCCGCCGTGCAGAAACTTCTCCCCCACCGCCCGCACCGGTGCCCCTGTCTTACGGTGAAACCGCTTCAACCCCGCCGTGTGATCGGCATGGCGATGGGTCACCAGCGTCAGCACCACCGTGCCCGACGCGGCGACGGCGTCGAGATGGGCCTTGTCCTTCGGCCCCGGGTCGACGACGATGCACTCGTCGGAACCCGGTGCCCGCAGAATCCACGTGTTCGTTCCGTCGAGCGTCATCTTGCCCGGGTTCTCCGCGAGCAGAACCGACGCCGTGGGCGTCACGTGCCGGACCAGTCCGTAGGCGGGATGCGTCAAGTTCGAGTCGGCCATTGAAACACTGTAGGACGCCCACTGTTCTCGAGGTGGAACAGGACCGGTGCCGACGACTAACGTCGACGCATATGAAGATCGGACTCGTCGGTGCCGGCCCCTGGGCTCGCAAGACTCAGGCCCCCTCGCTGCTCGCTCATCCGGAAGTGAACTTCACCGGAGTGTGGGCCCGCAGACCGGACGCTGCGGCCGAGTTGGGTGCACCCGTCTACGAGTCCTTCGACGCCCTGCTCGATGCCGTCGACGCGGTGGCGTTCGCGGTTCCACCGGCTGTGCAAGCCGGGTTCGCCCTCCGCGCCGCGCGAGCAGGCAAGCATGTGTTGCTGGACAAGCCCATTGCCGCCACCGTGGCAGAGGCCGAGGAATTGGCCGAGGCCGTCACCACCGCCGAAGTTCGTTCGATGGTGACTCTGACACTCCGATTCGCCCCGGAGACAAGGCAATTCCTCGCCTCGACAGCGGGCCGCCCCTGGGCAGCCGGCTCCGGAACCTGGTTCTCCGGCGCCACTCTCGGCGGGGCGTACTCGGAATCACAGTGGCGACACGACGACGGGGCGATCCTCGACATCGGGCCACACGTCTTCGATCTCCTCGACGCGGCACTGGGAACCATTGCGCGCGTTGCCTACTCGCACCGCGACGTGGCGTCGGACAGTTGGACCGTTCTACTCGAACACGAGGGCGGCGCGCGTAGCACCGTCCAATTGTCGCTGCGGACACCGGTCATGCCGTCGCCCATGCGGATCGAGCTGTCCGGACCCGCCGGGGTCGACACCTTCACCGACCGATCCACGTCGTCGACCGACTGCTACGCCGTACTGCTGGACGAGTTCCTCGAATCGGTGGAATCGGGTGTCGACCACGAATGCTCGGTGCACCGAGGACTGCACTTGCAGAGGGTGATTGATCGGGCGCGGGAGTGGGCACCCTGATCGTGTGACCACCATGGACGTCAAAGATGCGATGTTCCACTACACCTCGGCCCCGCATCGCTCGATGGACCAGTACACGACGTTCGTCTTCGATTCGGGGGACCACGAGCCACCGACGTTCGACGACGTCGTGGCCCACGTCGAGAGACGCGCTCGATTCGTTCCGAGACTGCAGATTCGCATCGGCGATGCGGTGGGTCTGTTGGAGTACCCCCGATGGATCAGGGACCCGACGCCGCCTCGTGACCACGTGGTCGACCACGATCTCTCCGACGGTCGTCACACGCTGAATTCGTTTCTGGCCGAACGCGCGTGCGTTCCGGTCGATGCGACGACGCGGGCATGGACCGTGCACGTCGGCCGGGGCCTGTCGGGCGTCGACGGTATCCGCGGTGCGGCCACTGTCATGATCGTTCAGGTCAGCCACGCATTGTCCGACGGGTCGGTCGGTACCCGCATCGTTCGCGCTCTCTTCGGACCGGACGAGCCGACCGACAACGTCACGTTCCCCGACGACCCTGCCGTCTCGCGTCCACGTCGCGTGCGAGATGCGGCCGTTGCGACGGCGCTCCTGCCCTACCGCTGGGCGCGGTCGCAGCGGCGGATGGGGCGGGCACAGCAGACGTATCTCGACGCCGTGCGGACCGGGGAGCTGGTTGCCCCCGCACCGGTCGAACCCACGCGCGTCAACGCCCATCCCGACGAAACAAGAGCGGTGCACGTCCTGCAGTTCCCGAAGTCGCAGTGGACGGGCGGGCCGGCCACCGTCACGGCTACCGCACTCACCGCCGTCGGAGCGGCGTTGTCGACGTATCTCGCGGCGCACGGAGAGAGGGTCGGCACCCGCATCCGCGCCACAGTGCCCACCGCGATCGAGACGTCGGCGGCCTGGCCTGCCGTCAACCGAACCGTCCCGGCTGCCGTCGATCTGCATCCCGAGCTCACCGACGTGCCCGACCGAGCATCGGCAGTGGCGCACGCGCTCAACCTGCAGCGTGAACGCGTGAACGATCGCCGCCACATCGACGCCACCCGGTCGGCCGAGCTCTACCCCGCCGCTCTACTGCTCGGCTTCGGTCGCCGCGCTCGGCTCGTCGCGCCTCGCAGCGGTACGCCCGAGCGTGTCACCAGCCATACCGTGGTGACGAGCGTCAATCGAACCGGTCTGGACCTCGAGTTGGGGTCGAGCCGGGCAACCCTGTGCGCGGGGGTCGCATCGCTGAGCCCGGGCTGCAGCATCACCCACGCCGTGTACGGATACGGGGACGTCGTCACCGTCTGTGTGACGGCCTGCCCGACGACGGTCCCCGATCACGCCGTGTATGCCGACCTGCTGCGTTCCGCAGTCGACGAGACCTGCGGTGCACTTCATGGGACGTCGACTACTGCAGTTCGACGATGAGCTCCACTTCCACCGACGCACCGAGGGGCAGTTCGGCGACACCCACGGCCGAGCGGGCGTGCTTGCCTGCGTCACCGAAAATCTCGCCGATGACGTTCGAGGCTCCGTTGACGACACCGGGCTGACCGGTGAAGCCCTCCGCGGAAGCGACGAAGCCGACGGCCTTGATCACGCGTGCGACCGAATCGATACCGACCAGCGCATGCACCGCGGCCAGCGCGTTCAACGCACAGATCCGCGCAGCTGCCGTGGCGTCCTCGGCCGACACGTCGGCACCCACCTTGCCCACGGACGTCAGGTTTCCGTCCACGATCGGCAGTTGACCGGAGGTGTAGACGAGCGAACCCACCTGTACGGCGGGGACGTACGCGGCCAGCGGCGGAACGACGTCGGGCAGCTCGATGCCCAGCTCGGAGAGGCGTTCGCTCCAGTTCGCCACGGCGTCAGCCCTTCGGACGCTTGAAGTACGCGACCAGTGTGTCGCCGCCGTTCGGTCCCGCCATGATCGTCACGAGCTCCCAGCCCTCGGAGCCGTAGTTGTCGAGAATCTGCTTGGTGGCGTGAATCAGCACCGGTGCGGTGAAGTACTCCCAGATGATCTTTTCGCTCATGACTCGAAGCCTATCGCCCACCGGAGTACGAGGGGTGCGTCACTGCGATCGGGTGATTCTCGGTTCTGTCGGACGACCGGCATCGCGTCTCTATATGGTCGAGGCGTGGGTACATCGAAGCAAGAGGGATGGCCGGCGAAGGCGGATGCCGCGCGGCTGCATTTCGTGTCCGGCAAGGGCGGTACCGGTAAGTCGACGGTCGCTGCCGCGCTGGCGTTGGCGCTGGCCGCGGGTGGCCGGCGAGTGTTGTTGGTGGAGGTCGAGGGCAGGCAGGGCATCGCGCAGCTGTTCGACGTGCCGCAGCTACCGCCGGTGGAGACCCGCGTCGCCTCGGCGGACGGCGGCGGCGAGGTCTACGCGCTGGCGATCGACATCGAGACCGCGTTCCTCGAGTATCTCGACATGTTCTACAACCTCGGTTTCGCCGGCCGCGCGATGCGCAAGATCGGTGCCATCGAGTTCGCGACGACCATCGCGCCCGGTCTGCGTGACGTACTG
The DNA here is from genome assembly GCF_001426165.1 of Rhodococcus sp. Leaf233. NCBI lineage: Bacteria > Bacillati > Actinomycetota > Actinomycetes > Mycobacteriales > Nocardiaceae > Rhodococcus > Rhodococcus sp. Leaf233. Next base: position 284,642 of record NZ_LMRO01000001.1, on the reverse strand, counting down.
CTGACCGGCAAGGTCAAGGAGTGCGTGGTGCGGACCGACAAGAAGGGCAACCGCGCGTACGACGAGGTGGTCGTCGATTCGCCGCCCACCGGCCGCATCGGAAACTTCCTCGACGTCACCAAGGCCATGGCCGACCTGGCCAAGGGCGGCCCGGTCCGCTCGCAGAGCGAGGGCGTGGTGCGGTTGCTGCATTCGTCGGACACCGTCGTGCACCTGGTCACCCTGCTCGAAGCATTGCCGGTGCAGGAGACGGCAGACGCGGTACGCGAGCTCGAAGCAGCCGACCTCCGCCTGGGCACGGTGATCGTCAACCGCACCGAGCCGACGTACCTGCCTGCCGACTCCCTCGAACCCATCGCCGAAGGCGAGATCGATGCCGTCGCAATTCAGGAGGGTCTGGCCAAGACCGGAATCACGTTGTCCGAGGCCGACTTCGCCGGTCTCCTGACCGAATCGATCGAGCACGCGTCGACGCTGTCCGCTCAGGTGGAGAGCGCAACACAACTCGACGAGCTCGACGTCGCACGCATGACGCTGCCGATGTTGGCCGACGGCGTCGACCTCGGCGGCTTGTACGAGCTCGCCGCCACGCTCGCAGAACAGGGTGTCCGATGACTCGACCAGCAGCAACCGAACTCGACGTCGACCGCATCCTCACCGACCCCGCGTCACGAATCGTCGTGGTCTGCGGCGCAGGCGGTGTGGGCAAGACGACCACCGCAGCAGCGATGGCTCTGCGTGCCGCCGAACAGGGCAGGCGCGTCGTCGTGCTGACCATCGATCCGGCTCGCCGGCTGGCCCAGGCCCTCGGGCTCGGCGACCTCGACAACAGCCCGCAGCCGGTAAAATTGGGTGCCGACGCCAAGGGCGAACTGCACGCGATGATGCTGAACATGCGGCGCACGTTCGACGAGATGGTCATCGAACATTCGACGCCGGAAAAGGCGGCGCAGGTTCTGGCCAACCCGTTCTATCAGACTGTGGCGTCGTCCTTTTCGGGCACGCAGGAGTACATGGCGATGGAGAAGCTGGGCCAGCTGTCTCTCGACGCATCGTGGGATCTGATCGTGGTGGACACTCCGCCGTCGCGCAACGCATTGGATTTCCTCGACGCTCCGCAACGGCTCGGGTCGTTTCTCGACGGGCGTTTCATCCGGCTGCTGACCGCTCCCGGACGAGGAATCACCCGCGTCGTCACCAGCGCGATGAGCCTGGCGATGCGCGGAGTCTCGACCGTCATCGGCAGCCAAATGCTCTCCGACGCTTCGGCTTTCGTGCAATCACTGGATTCGATGTTCGGCGGCTTCCGCGAACGCGCCACGCGCACATACCAATTGCTCCGCGAGGACGGCACCAGTTTCCTCGTCGTCGCTGCCGCCGAGCCCGACGCATTGCGCGAGGCCGCGTTCTTCGTCGAGCGACTCTCCGCCGAGAACATGCCGCTGGCCGGACTGGTGGTGAACCGGACGCATCCGACGCTGTCGTCGGTGCAGGCCGATCACGCCGCCACTGCCGCCGATCTCCTGGACCGAATCGACGACCCCGGTGCCGAACTGACTGCTGCGGTGCTGCGTATCCACGCTCAACGCGCAGTGACCGCGGCGCGCGAGGTGCGGTTGCTCAAACGCTTCACCGGCGCGCACCCCCGCGTGCCCATCGTCGGTGTTCCGTCCCTGCCGTTCGAGGTCTCCGACCTCGCCGCACTACGCGCGGTGGCCGACCAGCTGACCCGCAGAGGCTGATCGGCCGTACCGGCAGGCGGTCAGATCGCCGCCTGCTGCTGACGCTGGGTCTCGAAGAATTCGGACCAGGAGTCGACCTCGGGGTGCTGCTTGAGCAGTGCCCTGCGCTGACGCTCCGTCATGCCACCCCACACACCGAACTCGACGCGGTTGTCGAGCGCATCCGCACCGCACTGCATCAGAACCGGGCAGTGCCGGCAGATGGTCGCGGCCTTGCGCTGCGCTGCACCCCGGACGAACAGCTGGTCCGGATCCGTGCCCTTGCACCGAGCGTGTGACACCCAAGCGATACGTGCTTCTGCTTCCTCTACATCGAGTCGCGTCGGCGCGGTTGTCGTGTGCATGGCGGATCCCCTTTACGTCTCGGTCGCCCTCACTGGGCGTCCTGGAGGCTCCGAGCAGTTTGTACCTCGGTGTCGAAGCACAAATTCTAGGAGCTGCCCCACATTCATTATCAAGTGTTATGCGAATCACACTGTGCTCATAATTTAGGTAAACCCGGCCCCGAATGCAAGACGGTGAGGTCACATTTCTGGTACGGGCGTCCCGAGCAGGGGCGCAGCGCACAACGCATGCGGGGCACTGCCGATCCGAACGAGGCACACGTACGCTGTGCTCTGTGTCAGTTGGAAAAACCGTGGCGAAGCTCGCCGGATGTTCAGCACTCGCCGGTGCATTGCTCGCCGGCGTGATGTTCCCCTTGGCCGGTGGGTTCGGGTTCGCGTCCAACCGCGCCGCCGATACCGTCGACAACGTCTCGGCCGAGTTGGTCGAGGGTGCCGTACCTGCTGTTTCGACGATGACCGACGTCAACGGCAACCCGATCGCGTGGCTGTACGAGCAGCGCCGCTTCGAGGTACCGAGCGACAAGATCTCCAACGAGATGAAGCTGGCCATCGTCTCCATCGAGGACCGCCGCTTCGCGGAGCACCAGGGCGTCGACTGGCAGGGCACGCTGCGCGCGTTCCTGACCAACACCACCAGCGGCCAGGTCCAGCAGGGTGCATCGACCATCGACCAGCAGTACGTGAAGAACTACCAGCTGCTGGTCGTGGCGAAGACCGACGCCGAGCGACGCGCCGCCATCGAGACGACGCCCGCCCGCAAGATCCGCGAGATCCGGATGGCGTTGACGCTCGACAAGGAACTGACCAAAGACGAGATCCTCACCCGCTACCTCAACCTGGTGCCGTTCGGTAATGCCTCGTTCGGCATCCAGGACGCGGCTCAGACGTACTTCGGCATCGATGCCAGCCAGCTCAGCGCCGTCCAGGCCGCGATGCTCGCCGGCATGGTCCAGTCCAGCTCCGCCCTCAACCCGTACACCAACGAAGAGGGTGTGATCGAGCGCAGGAACACCGTGCTCGACACGATGATCCAGAACCTCCCCGAGCGTGCGGCCGAGCTCACCGCACTCAAGGCCGAGCCCCTCGGTGTGCTGCCCGTCCCTCAGACCCTGCCCCGCGGCTGTATTGCGGCAGGAGACCGAGGATTTTTCTGTGACTACGCGTTGCAGTACCTCGCTCAGGCCGGAATCAGCCAGGAGCAGATAGACAAGGGCGGGTATCTCATCCGCACGACGCTCGACCCCGCAGTGCAGAACTCCACCAAGGCCGCCCTGGTCAGCAACACCAGCCCCTCGCTCGACGGCGTGGCGACGGTGATGAACGTCGTCGCCCCGGGCCAGGACCAGCACCGGGTCCTGGCGATGGGCAGCAGCCGCACCTACGGCCTCAACGCCGACGCCGACGAGACCGTGCAGCCACAACCGCACTCCCTCGTGGGCAACGGAGCCGGCTCCATTTTCAAGATCTTCACCACGGCCGCCGCCATGGAACGCGGGCTGGGCACCAGCGCAACGCTGCAGGTCCCCAAGCGCGTGGAGGTCAAGGGCGTCGGCGACGGTGGTGCTCGGAACTGCCCGGCCTCCACCTACTGCGTGGAGAACGCGGGCAACTACCCACCCGCGCTGTCGATCACCGACGCGTTGGCTCAGTCCCCCAACACTGCTTTCGTCAAGCTGATCGAGTCCGTCGGCGTCACGCCGACGGTCGACATGGCCGTCCGTCTCGGCCTGCGCTCGTACACGGACCCGGGTTCCTCGGGTGCCGAGCAGTCGATGGCCGATTTCCAGAAGAGTCAGAACCTCGGGTCGTTCACCCTCGGACCCACCTGGGTGAACCCGCTGGAGCTGTCCAACGTGGCCGCGACCTTGGCTTCCGGCGGCAAATGGTGCCCGCCGACCCCGATCGACTCGATCTTCGACCGCGACGGCAAGCCCGTTCCCGTCGCTCACCAGGCCTGCGAGCAGGTCGTCGAACCCGGTCTGGCGAACACCCTCGCCAACGCTATGAGCAAGGACGACCAGGCAGGTGGCACGTCCGCGTCCGCCGCTGCCTCGGCCGGCTGGAACCTGCCGATGTCCGGCAAGACCGGTACCACCGAGTCGAACCGATCCTCGGGCTTCCTCGGGTTCACCAACAATTACGCCGCCGCCGTGTACACCTACGGCGACTCACCGACGCCCAGCGAGATCTGCTCGTTCCCGCTGCGGCCCTGCGGTTCGGGAAACCTGTACGGCGGTAACGAACCCGCGAGAACCTGGTTCGACGCGATGAGCCCGATCGCCACCAACTACGGGCCCGTCCAACTTCCACCCGTCGACCAGAAGTACGTCCGCGGCTCGGCCAACGGACAGGTACCCGACGTCACCGGGCAGAGCCAGTCGTCCGCGACGTCCACGCTGCAGGGTGCGGGCTTCCAGGTGACCGCGGTGACGACGGCAGATCAGGCTGCGCGCGGAACCGTCGTGTCGACGTCACCGTCGGGCAGTGCGGTTCCCGGATCGAACATCACGATCTACGTCAGTGACGGATCGGTTCGCCCGGCACCGACTCCGGCCCCTGCCCTGCCGCCGGGTATCCAGATACCGGACCTGCCGCCGGGCATTCAGATACCGGCAATCCCCGGGCTCACCGCTCCTCGCTAGTGCCTGCGGCAGTGGTGTGGTTACGGCCCTCCTGGGGCACATAACCGCACCACTGCGCGGAGCGCACTACAGGCGGTCTTTGACGGCCTTCGACAGACGGGATCCATCGGCCTTGCCTGCGGCGAGTCCCGACGCGATCTTCATGACCTGACCCATCTGCTTCATGGCCGGTCGCTCGCCCAATTCTTCGGCGACCTGGGCGATGGCGGTATCGACGATGGTGGCCAGTTCCTCGTCGGTCAGCGGAGTGGGCAGATACTCGTTGATGATCTGCGCCTCGGCGTGCTCGTTGGCGGCGAGCTCGCCGCGACCGTTCTGCGTGTAGATCTCGGCCGATTCGCCGCGCTTCTTCGATTCCTTCGCCAGCACCTTCAGGACGTCGTCGTCGGTCAGTTCGTGGGCCTCCTTGCCGGAGACCTCCTCGGTCTGAATGGCGGCGAGGATCATGCGCAGCGTTGCCAGCCGGAGCTTGTCCTTCGCTTTCATCGCTGTGGTCAGGTCGGTTCGGATACGGGCCTTGAGTTCGGACATGGCAGAAACGCTACGCGGCCCAGCCGTCGGCTCGCGCGTCCATATCGGCTTGCTGCCGTATCGTGGACTGGGTGGCCGTTCACTTCAGTTCCTCGTTACTGCCAACCTCGGCGCAACTGCGCAGCGCTTCCACGCAACTGCGGTCGGTTGCCGAGCACACGCGCGACGTCGTCAGAGCGGCACCGCTCAAGAGCTCGGTGATCGGGACGGCGGGTGCTGCGGCCTTGGGCATCGGCTACGCCACCCTCGTCGAGCGCAACGCGTTCACGCTCCGTGAGACGTCGATGGCGGTGCTCGAACCCGGCTCCGCGACGCTGCGAGTACTGCACATCAGCGACCTGCACATGATGCCGGGCCAGCGGATGAAGCAGAACTGGCTTCGCGAACTGGACCGCCTCGAACCCGACCTCGTGGTCAACACCGGCGACAATCTGTCGCACCAACGCGCCGTTCCCAGCGTCGTGCAGGCTCTCGGGCCGCTGCTGTCGCGTCCAGGGCTGTTCGTGTTCGGCAGCAACGACTACTTCGCGCCCAAGCCGAAGAACCCCTTCAAATACTTCGACAAGAACCACAAGCGCACGACGGGCGAGTCGCTGCCGTGGCGTGACCTGCGGGCTGCGTTCTCCGAACGCGGTTGGCTCGACGTGACGCATGTCCGCCGCGAACTCGAGGTCGCCGGAGTCCGGATCGCATCGGCGGGCGTCGACGATCCGCACCTGAAGCGCGATCGCTACGACACCATCGCCGGCCAGCCGAACCCGTTGGCGGATTTGCGCCTCGGTATCACCCACTCCCCCGAGCCCCGGGTGTTGGACAAGTTCGCACAGGACGGTTACGACCTCGTCCTCGCCGGGCACACCCACGGCGGCCAGCTGTGCCTGCCGTTCTACGGTGCGCTGGTGACGAACTGCGAGATCGACCGCTCCCGGGTCAAGGGTCCGTCCAAGTGGGGTGCGCACACGCAGCTCCACGTATCGGCCGGTCTCGGGACATCGCCGTACGCGCCTGCCCGCTTCTGCTGCCGCCCCGAAGCAACCCTGATCACGCTCACTCCTGCCCCCAGAAAGGGCCCGAAGGACGTCTCCGACGAGGGCGTTTCGCGTTCTGAGGCGGTCGTGAGTTAGACTTCTCCAGCGGTACACGGGGTGTGGCGCAGCTTGGTAGCGCGCTTCGTTCGGGACGAAGAGGTCGTGGGTTCGAATCCCGCCACCCCGACAGTTGGACCACGAAAAGGGACCCACTCGATTCAATCGAGCGGGTCCCTTTTCTTTGCCTGATCGGCGCTACTGTGAGGCATGCCGACCCCCACCCGCGTTCATGTCACCCATCGGTTCGCTTCGTCTCCCGACGTCGTCTTCGCGGCGCTGTCCGAACACGAGAACCTCGGCCCGTTGTTCCTGGCCAAGATCCGCCGGGTGCGCGACGGAGACACCTCCCGCAACGGCGTCGGATCGGCTCGTAGCCTGAAGCTGGGGCCACTCCCCGCGTTCGAGGAGACCACAACCGTCTCCGAGCCGAACACCCTCATCGAGTACCGCATCACCAAAGGTGGCCCGCTACGCGGTCATTGGGGTGTGCAGAAGCTGACCCCCACCACTGACGGCGGTACCGAACTCGACTACACAATCGGATTCGACGCCCCGATCCCCGGTCTCGCCGCGATCGTCGGCAAGGCACTGACGTCGAGCATCTCGAAGAACCTGCCGCGCTTGGCTCGGTAGCACAGCCGCACAACGACAAGACCCCGATCGATGGTCTCGATCGGGGTCTTCTCGTGTGTGCTCAGCTGGACGCAGCGCGCAGCTTCTCCAACAGTGGGCCGGCCGCTTCGGCCAGGAAGCGCTCCTGAGTTTCGTCGCCCACCTGCACCAGCGCGATGTCGGTGTAACCGGCCTCCCAGTACGGCTTCACGGCCTCGACGATCGCGTCCAGGTCCGGTCCGCACGGGATCGTGTCGGCCACATCCTCTTTCCTGACGAACTTCGTCGCACCGGCGAAACCGGCCGTCGTCGGCAGATCGGCGTTGACGGCCCAACCGCCGGCGAACCAGCGGAAACGGTCGTGTGCGCGATCGATGGCTGCGTCCTTGTCCGGATCCCACGATATGGGGATCTGGCCGATGGACCGCGCCGGTCCGTCGTGGTTGTCCGACCATGCCTTGACGAGATCAGCATCCGGCTCGGTGGCGATGAGGTGATCGCCGTACTCGGCGAACCGCGCCACTGCCTTCTCGCCGCCGGCGGCGATGCCGATCGGGACTCCGCCCTCGGGCAGGTCCCAGATCCGAGCCGAGTCGACGCGAAAGTGCTTGCCCTCGTAGGTGACCAGGCCACCGGCGTGCAGTGCGCGGATGATCTCGAGTGCCTCGACGAACATGTCCTGACGCTTGTCGATGGAGGGCCAGCCTTCACCCACGACGTGCTCGTTGAGGTTCTCGCCGCTGCCGAGGCCTAGAGTGAAGCGTCCGTCGGCCAGGATCTGCAATGTCGCGGCCTTCTGGGCGACGACGGCCGGGTGGTACCGAATGATCGGGCACGTCACGTACGTCATCAGCTCGACGCGCTCGGTGGCCTGCGCGACCGCACCCAAAGTGGTCCACGCGTAAGGAGAGTGGCCCATGGACGAGAGCCACGGCGAGTAGTGGTCACTGCTGACCTCGAAGTCGAAGCCGACCTTCTCGGCTCCGACGGCGTACTTCACCAGCTCTTTGGGACCGCTCTGCTCGGTCATCAACGTGTATCCGAAATTGGTCATGCTGTTCTCCTAAATTGTTGCGACGGAACCGGCGTCGACTCGGTAGTTGGATCCGTTGACGAAGGACGCGCGATCCGAGCACAGGAACGTGATCACCGAGGCCACTTCCTCGGGTTCGCCGCGGCGTCCCAGTTCCATGTACGGGCGCTCCTCGTCGAGGAAACTCTCGATGGCACCGTCTCTGTCGGTGCCCTTCTCTTCGGCTCGCTTGTCCATCATCGCGTCGGTCATCGGGGTGTGAATGAATGCCGGGGAGACCGCGTTGACCAGCAGGCCCTCCGACGCGTAGCTGCGTGAAAGCCCCTTGGCCAGGGCCAGTACTCCGGCTTTGGCCGAGCAGTAGGGCAATTCGTCGTCGTACGGCTGCACGGCGTCCTCGGACGTCAACAGCACGATTCGCCCCCATCCACCGCGCCGGAGGGCGGGGAGAAACGCGCGCAGTAGGCGGACCGGGCCCATGAGGTCGATGTCGAGGGTGGAGCGCCACCCTTCCTCGTCGATCTCGTGGAACAGCCCCTGCGCGCCGGTGACGCCGGAGGACTGCACCAGAATGTCGATGTCGCCCACGGCCTGCTGCGTGCGCACTGCCAGGTTCTCGACGGCCTCGGTGTCGGTCACGTCCGCGGCGAACGCGAACAGCTGTCCTTCCGCTGCACCGAGTTTCGCGGCGGCCTCGTCCAGCGAACTCTGGTCCTTGTCGCTGACGACCACACGGACGCCCTCGGCCAGCAGCAGCTTCGCAGTGTGCCACCCGATGCCGGAGTCGGCTCCGGTCACCAGTGCGGCTCTACCGTCGATTCCCAAATCCATTCGATCCCACTTTGCGCTAGAGGTCGGTTGTCAGGCTGTGGCGTCGTGCGAACGCGCGATGGTCAACGCCGCATTCACCAGGGCCAGGTGGCTCAAGCCCTGCGGGAAGTTACCCAGAAACGACCCATCCGAAGCATCGATCATCTCGCTGTACAGCCCGACGTCGTTGGACATTTCCACCAACTGGTCCATCAGGGCCGTGGCCTCGTCGTCGCGGCCGACGCACGACAGCGCCGACACTCGCCAGAACGCGCAGGCCACGAACGTGACCTCTTCCTCGGACACTCCGCTGTAGCGGTACATCAACGGCCCGGCACCGAGCTCCTCGCCGAGCGCATCGATCGTGGCCGAAATGCGTTCTCCGCGATCGAAGTTCATCTCGGCGGCCAACAGCACCGACGCGTCGAGCCCGTCGGCACCCGGGTACGCAAGGTAGGTCTGCCGCTCCTCGGACCAGCACTCGGTTTCGATGTACCGCCGTATGCACTCCTTCTCGGCCTTCCACCGATCCGGTATGCCCGGGATCTCCCCTGCTTCGGCCAGGTGCACCGCGCAGTCCAGTGCCTGCCAGCACCCCAGCTTCGAGCTCGTGTAGTGCTGCTCCACCTCGAGCTCCCAGATACCGGCATCCTTGCGCTGCCACGAGTCGCAGGCCTCGTCCGCGATGGTCGCCAACAGCCGGCCGGTTTGCGCGTCGAGAATGTTGCCCGCGTCCACGTACTGCCGAATGATCGAGAAGAGGTCTCCGAAGATCATCAGCTGGAGTTGGTCCGCCGCGGCGTTACCGTTGACCACCGGTCCGATGCCGCGCCAGCCGGGCACGTCGGGCTGCTCTGTGCCGCCCGGCAATTCGCCGCCGAGGGTGTAGAACACGTTCACCAACGGATCGTTGACTCGAATGACCTTCAGCAGCCACGCGACCGCCGCATGGATTTCCTCACGCAGACCGAACCGTTGCAGCGCCCGAATGGTGTACGCGGCGTCCCGAACCCAGGCGTAGCGGTAGTCCCAGTTCTTACCACCGGTGCGATTCTCGGGCAGTGACGTGGTCGCTGCAGCCGCGATAGCACCGGATGGGCTGTGCAGCAACAGCTTCAACGCCAACGCGCTGCGAGCGACGTGCTTCGCCCACGGGCCCTCATATGAGAACTCGTCCGACCAGACGCGCCAATTGTCGATGGTCCGGTCGATGCCCTCGTCGAGGTGCTGAGGATCCGGCAGCGGCAGTGGCTCGTTCTCGGTTCCGACCACACCGATGACGTGACGCGAACCCGAGCGCGTGGTGAAGACGCCGCTGATGTCGCGATCCGCGAGCTGCACGTCTTCGATCCCCAAAGTCCGGACTGCCAGCGTCAATCCGTCGACGCGCAGGACGGTTCCGTGCTCGGTGTCGTACGCCCACGGCGACGCGATACCGAGCATCGTCCCCGGTGCGACGGACCACGTCATGTCGACTGTTCCGTCCAGTCCGTCGATGCGGCGCGCCAACTCCACCCACGGCAATCGCCCGGCCACACCGGTGTTGAGCGAGTCGGTGATTCGGACGGTACCGCTGTCGGTGCGGAACGTGGTGGTCAGAACGTTTGTGCCGGGCACGAATTCGCGCTCGACGGTGAACTCGCCTCTGGGCGTCAGTTCGATGTACCCACCGTGCGGAGCGTCGAGCAGCGACGCGAACGGCGGTGGTGAATCGAGATTCGGTACCGGGAACCAATCGATGCGGCCGTCGTCGGCGATCATCGCGACGGTCCGGCCGTCACCGATCGCGCCGTAACTTTCGATGGGGACGTACCCGTCGACCCTCGGACAAGGCTTTCGGAAGTTGCTCAAGCACTTGCCTTATCGACAAGGATCGGGCTCTCGGCGAGGTGTTCCAGCAAATCGGCCGGGTCTTCGAACACTGCCACCGCACCCGCGTCGAGCAGCTCTGCGCGTGAGATACCGCCGCTCAACACGCCGATGGCCCGCACCCCTGCCCGGCCCGCGGATTCGATGTCCCACACGCTGTCTCCCACCATGATCGCGTGTTCGGCGTCGACGCCGGCGCGCTCGAGCGCAACACCGATGATGTCGGGCTCCGGCTTCGCCACCTCGGCGTCCTCGGCGGATGTCACCACCGCTACCGAATCCTCGACCTCGAGCAGATCACGCAACGTCGACAGCTCGGACTCCGGAGCGGACGTCGCGAGCACCACGGTGACCTCGCGAGTACTCAGCTCTGCCAACAGCTCCCGTGCACCCGGCAGAATTTCCAAGGTCTTCGACGCCGCCGCGTAATACTCCCCGTGCAGGGTTTTCGCTTCCTGCGCGAGCGCGCTGTCGGACGAACCGACCAACGCCTCCAGCAACTTCGACCCGTCCATCCCGATACTGCGATGAATGCGCCACGACGACACCTCGTGCCCGGCATCGCGGAACGCGCGGGACCACGCGTCGACATGGACGTAATTGGAATCGACGAGCGTGCCGTCGATATCGAACAACACCGCGTCGACCTTCGGAGCACTTTCAGACATGGGCGTACGAATACCCATGGGCTGTACACGCAAACAAAACGGGCCCCTCACCACCGGTGAGGGGCCCGCATCGAATTCAGGTTTCAGCTGGCCTGGGCCTGCCACATCCAGTGCAACTGCTCGAGCCGAGCAGTGATGGCGATGAGCAGGTCCTGCGTCACCGGGTCGGCTTCCGCGGTATCGGCGACGCGTCCACGTAGCCGGTCGACGACGGCAGCGATGTTGTCGACGATGGCCGGCACCACTTCGCTGTCCTGGGTCCACCCGGCACCGAAGCCCTTGGTTCCGGCCGTCGAGGAGACGGTGGCTGCCCGGCCGTCAGGGCTGACACCGATCGCGGTCGCGCGCTCGGCCGCCTGATCGGTGAATTCACGTGCAGCAGTGACTAATTCGTCGAGCTCGAGGTGCACGGACCGGAAGTTCTTGCCGATCACGTTCCAGTGCGCCTGCTTCGCGATGAGCGAGAGATCGATCAGGTCGACGACGGTGCCCTGCAGAGCGTCGCCCGCGATCTTCTGCTGACCTGCGTCGAGGGTGCTGGTGATGGGGTTCGTCATGATGTGGCCTCCCTGCCGTTGTACGACGGTGTGCATCGCACGCCATTATTGTGCTTCCGTCTGTATTGCACAACGGCGGCACTGCGCCGGTTGTTCCGGGATCGGCGTCGTTGTGACGCCGATCCCAGGAACGTCCGGATCAGACCTTGGCGGCCTCGTCGGCAGGATCGTCGATCGCGCCGGCACCGGTGGTGGGAGCGGTCTCGTTCTGCTGCGACCGAACACCTTCCTCGACCTTCTTGCCGAGCTCGGGGTCGACGTTGGTCCAGTACTCGAACACTCGGCTCAGAACCGGCTCGCTGACGCCGTTGAGGACGTGTCCGACGATGTTCCCGACCAGACGCTCGCGCTGCGCATCGTCCATGACCTCGCGGACGAGGGCTCCCGCTTGGACGAAGTCGCCGTCCTCGGGGTGCTCGATGTAGCCGGTGCGGACGAAGCGAGGCTCGAAGTCCCACGCTCCGTCGTCGCCGTACTTGTTCGTGTCCGCCGACGGACCGCCGAAGGAGTTCGGCGCGTAGACGGGCGTCTCCGGAGAGTTGAACGAGTACCGCATGTTGCCGTCCTTGGAGTACGAGTTGACCTCGGACTTCGGGGCGTTGACCGGCAGCTGCGCATAGTTCGCTCCGATGCGGTAACGATGCGCGTCCGCGTAGGAGAACACGCGGCCGAGCAGCATCTTGTCGGGGCTGAAGCCGATGCCGGGCACGGTGTTGGACGGCTCGAACGAGCTCTGCTCGATCTGTGCGAAGAAGTTCTCCGGGTTCCGGTTCAAGGTCATCTTGCCGACCTCGATGAGCGGGTAATCCTTCTGCGACCAGACCTTGGTGAGATCGAACGGGTTGTACTTGTAGTTTTCGGCCTCGTCGTACGGCATGAGCTGGACCTTGAGGGTCCAGCTGGGGAAGTCGCCGTTCTTGATGGACCCGAACAGATCCTGACGGTGGTGGTCGGGTGACGTACCCGCAACCTCGTCGGCCTTGTCCTGCGTCAGGAAGTCGATGCCCTGATCGGTCTTGAAGTGGAACTTCACCCAGGTCTTCGTGCCGTCCTCGGCGATGAGCTGGTACGTGTGCGAACCGAAACCGTCCATGTGGCGGAACGACTTCGGGATGCCGCGGTCACCCATGAGCCACGTGACCTGGTGCGCCGACTCGGGCGAGAGGGTCCAGAAGTCCCACTGCATGTTGTTGTCGCGCAGACCGGAATCGGGCATGCGCTTCTGGCTGCGGATGAAGTCCTGGAACTTGATCGGATCCTTGACGAAGAAGATCGGCGTGTTGTTGCCGACGAGGTCCCAGTTGCCTTCCTCGGTGTAGAACTTCAGCGAGAAGCCGCGCGGATCACGCCAGGTGTCGGGGCTACCCTGCTCGCCGGCGACGGTGGAGAACCGTGCCAGCATCTCGGTCTTCGCGCCGGGCTGCAACGCCTTCGCCTTGGTGTATTTGCTGATGTCACCGGTGATCTCGAGCTCGCCGAACGCGCCCGCGCCCTTGGCGTGCACGACGCGCTCCGGGACTCGCTCGCGGTTGAACTGCGCCATCTTTTCGATGAGGTAGTGATCGTGCAGCAGGATCGGGCCCTGTGCGCCGGCGGTGAGCGACTGGTCGTCGCTGGCTACGGGGATTCCCGAGTTGCTGGTTGTGGGCTTGCTGGTGGTCGGCTTGGTCATACGAAGCCTCCTGATGGCTGTAGAGAGACCGAGAGGGCTGTCCCGGACGAAAACTGTGCGGCCGAGGGCGCGGCCGGATTCTCATGGGGAATGCCCGTACTCACGCGGCATAAACCCTCGAGCTCGACCACCAGCATGCCATCAATCTGTACTAAGTCAAGAAAAGGATTGCCGTCAGGGCACCAGCCGCGCTTCGCCCGTCCGCATCGAACCCGACACGATCTGCAACCCGAAATACGTTCCCGACGGCATCCAGCGATCGAGCGTCGGCCCCGACGCATCCACCTCCACCCGGGCCAACCTGGCTTTCCCCTTCAAACTTGCGACGCCGAGAGCCGATCCGCCGGGCACCGGCTGCGCGAACCCGATCGATCCGCGCATCGGAAAAGCGGGCCCGAAGCCGCGGGAGCCGGTCCGCACCGACCAGTCCCCACCGCTGACCCCGGCCTTGTTCAGCACGTCGCCGTCGAACTCGGCCAGCACCTTGGGCAGATGCCAGTTGGTCCTGCCGCCGTGCACCGACGTCGCGGAATCGACGGCGATGAACGGCACCGACATCCGCGGAATCTTTCCGACGTCCCGGCGCAACACCGGGCTCGCCAGTATCTCGCGGTAGGGACCGACGGGTGACGTCATGTAGTCGACGACCATGCACATCGTGATCGGCAACGTCTTCGCGCCGGCAGGCGCGAAATCCGACGACCGGGCGCGATGCCACCAGATCGTGGCTCGGACGTTCGCCGGCCACGGCGCAGCGGGGCTGACCGGCCAATCGGTGCGCTCGGTCTCCGACTCGGCGACGCTCCACATCAGGAGTCCCTCCCCACGACGGTCAGCGGCAGGCGCAGCGCGCCCGGCGCGGTCACCGGCACCACCGGGTTGGACGGTTGAACCGGTGCCACCTCGACATAACCCGAGCCGACGGCAGGCCTACGGTCCGGCTCACCCTTGTTCGGCCACAACGCCATTGCCCGCTCGGCCTGCGCGGTGATGGTCAGAGACGGATTGACGCCGAGGTTGGCGCTGACGGCAGAACCGTCGAGCACGTGCAAGCCCTCGTACCCGTACACCCGCTGGTAGCCGTCGATCACACCGGTATTCGGTGAATCACCGATGGCGCAGCCGCCGAGGAAGTGCGCGGTCATCGGAATGTTGACGATCTCGGCGATCGACCCGCCCGGATCGCCGCCGATCTTGTCGGCGAGCAACCTGATGGCCGTGTGCCCCTGCGGAATCCACTGCGGCGGCGGATCGCCCGCTCCGGGCCGACTCGTCAGACGACGCCCGAACGGCCCCTTCTTCGAGCCCAGCTCGAGGGAGTTGTCGTCGGTCTGCATCACCAGAGCGATGACGGTGCGTTCGGACCACCTGTGGACCGACAGACTGCGGGCCGCCGCGCCGGGGTGACGCAGCGCCACTCCGAGCGTCTTGAGAATCCGCGGCACCTTGCCGCCGCCGTCGCTGAGAACGGTTTGCAGCAGCCCGATCGCGTTGCTGCCCTTGCCGTATCGCACGGGTTCGATGTGCGTGTGATCGTCCGGATGGAACGACGAGGTGATCGCCACTCCCTCGTGGTAATCGACCTCGCGTCCGCGCGCCGTTGCGGCCAGCACGGCCTCGGAGTTGGTACGTACCAACGAACCGATCTTGTTCGACAGCCGTGGCAAAGAGCCCTTCTCCTTGGCGGCGAGCATGAGCTTCTGCGTTCCATAGGTGCCTGCCGAGAAGACCACCTGATCGGCGGTGATCGTCTTCTCCTTGCGGCGCAACTTGCCGCCGGTGCGCCGCGTCACCACGTCGTAGCCGCTGCCGTTCGGGCGGACGTCCACGACGGTCGTCAGCGGAAGGATGTGTGCGCCTGCACGTTCAGCGAGATAGAGGTAATTCTTGACGAGGGTGTTCTTCGCGCCGACGCGGCAACCCGTCATGCACGAACCACACTCGGTGCACCCGGTCCGCTCCGGGCCGGCACCACCGAAGAACGGGTCGGGTGCAGTCTTGCCACGGTCACCGAAGTAGACGCCCACCGGAGTAGAGGTGAACGTGTCGCCCACGCCCATGTCCTCGGCGACCTCCTTCATGACCTTGTCCGAGGCAGTGATCGTCGGGTTCGTCTCGACCCCGAGCATCCGACGCGCCTGGTCGTAGTACGGATTCAGCTCACGCTTCCAGTCCGTGATGGCACCCCACTGCGGGTCCTCGAAGAACTTCGTCGGCGGCTGGTACAGCGTGTTGGCGTAGTTGAGCGAGCCTCCGCCGACGCCTGCCCCCGCCATCACCAGCACGTCGGGCAACAGGTGGATACGTTGGACGCCGTAGCAGCCGAGCGCCGGAGCCCACAGGTACTTACGCAAACGCCAACTGGTCTTGGGCAATTCGTGATCGGCGAACCGTCGGCCGGATTCCAGCACCGCCACCCGGTAGCCCTTCTCGACGGCCCGCAGCGCGGCGACGCTGCCGCCGAACCCGGAGCCGATGATCAGTACGTCGTAGTCGCTCATGCGGAAACCGCCTTCTTGTCTGATTCACGGGTGTCGGAGACGAGTCGGTAGTTCGAGGTGTCGAACGTTCGCGTCTTGTTGCGGAACCGGAATGTGTACGTGGGCCACATCGTCGAGTTACGTCCGTTGGCGTCGAGGTACCAGCTCGAGCAGCCGCCGGCATTCCAGACTGTGCCGTCGAGAGAAGAGTCGACCCACGAGTTGTGCTGCTGCTGAGCGGATTCGGACACCTCGACGGCGGTTGCATGATGGTCCCGCATCTCGCTGAGCGCCGAGACGACGTAATTGGCCTGCGACTCGAGCATGTAGACGATCGAACTGTGCCCGAGATTGGTGTTGGGGCCGTACATCAGGAAGAGGTTCGGGAACCCGGCGACGGTGGTACCCAGGTGGGCCTGCGGGCTACCGCCCCAGCGCTCTGCGAGAGTACGACCATCGCTGCCGCGCAACAGATGCGACACCGGCGGTTCGGTCGGGGTGAACCCCGTCGCGAAGATGATGGTGTCCACCTCGTAGTTGCGGCCCGACGCGTCGACGACGCCGTTCTCGGTCACCGACGTCAGGCCCGAGGTCACCAGGTCGACGTCGGGTCGATCCAGCGTCCGCAGCCAATCATTGGACAGCAGAAGACGTTTGCAGCCGGGTGCGTAGTCGGGGGTCAGAGCCGCCCTCTTCGTCGGGTTCTTGACCTGACGCTTCAGATTGGCCTTCGCGAATGCCTTGACGGCGGGCAACATCCACGGATTGTCGGCCAGAACGGTCACGTATGCCTCGCGGTACCCGTAGATGATGCCGCGAACCGCGCGATGAGCCGCGGGGACCTTCTCGTACAGAGTCCGCTCGACCCGGCCGATGGTGCGGTCCAGACGTGGGATCACCCAGGCCGGTGTGCGCTGAAAGACGGTGAGCCGCTGGGCCTTGTCGACGATCTCGGGCACGAACTGCACCGCCGACGCTCCGGTGCCGATCACGGCGACGCGCTCCCCGGTGAGATCGTGCTCGTGGTTCCACGTCGCGGAGTGGAACACCGTTCCCTGGAATGTGTCGATGCCCGGGACGTCCGGGATCTTCGGCGTCGACAGTGCGCCGGTGGCAGCTACGAGAACCCTGACGCTCGCCGCGCCCTTCGAGGTCTGCACGGTCCACCGCTGGTCCGTGTCACTCCAATCGGCCGACAGCAGTTCGCAATCGGTGACGATGCGATCCCGCAGGTTCAGGCGCTCGACCACCGATTGGAGGTAGTCGAACAGCTCCGGTTGGCGCGCGAAGGTGTGACTCCACTTCGGGCTCGGCGCGAACGAGAACGAGTACAGCGACGTCGGGACATCGCACGCACACCCGGGGTAAGTGTTGTCCCGCCATGTGCCGCCCACCTCCGACGCTCGCTCGATGACGGTCACGTCGGCACTCGGATCGGCGGCGAGGATCTTCGCCACCGCGGCGAGGCCGGCAAAACCGGCTCCGACGACGAGCACGTCGACTTGTTGGGGCAGTGCAGAATTCACGAGTCCATCACCTTTTCGGACCAGACGGGGAGGAGCCGTCCGCGCAGCTGCGCGTCGGCTTCGGGGGTACGGAACAGAGCCGATACAGCGAGCCCGCGTGCCAGCTCGACGCTGAGCTCGATGGACTCGGTGGACATGCGGCTACCCATGACGATCTGAGCGCCGCTCTGGATGGCCTCGGCGACGCGGCGCTCGAGCGGAACCATTGCCTCGTGCAGAGCCGGATCGGTACGGGCCGCGACCCACAGCTCGAGCGCGGCATAGAACAGCGGGCCCGAGAACGCGTCGACGAGGATCTCGGGTCCGCGTTCCGGATCGGGCTCGGCTTCCAGAATCTCGGACAGGCGGCGGTCGACGAGATGCTCGACGGCAGCGGTCACCAACGTCTCCTTGGTCGGGAAGTGGTGCAGCTGCGCTCCACGGGATACTCCGGCACGCCGCGCGATCTCCTGCGTGCTGGTCTTCGAGAAACCCAGCTCGACGAGGCACTCGATGGCTGCATCGAGCAACTTGGCGCGGGTCCCCGCGGTGCGTTCGGCCTGCGTGCGGCGCGGGGTAGGCGCGCCGTCGCTGACCTCTGTGTCGGTAGTCACACTTTGCACAGTAGCGTCAAAACAACAAACAGTCCAGCCTGACTTTAAGTTTTGTCACAACTGAGTTCATCCGCCTCCAGGACCGCCGACAGACCCGCGCGAAGGTCCCGGACGAAGTAGTCGCGCCGTTCGAGTGAAGGGAAGTGACCGCCGGCGTCGGGTGCCCGCCATCGAACGATGCGCCGGTACCTCTGCTGGGCCCATGGCAGCGGGCACTTCGCAATGTCCCGGGGATATGTCGTGATCGCGGCCGGGACATCGACGCGGAGGTCCGGGTCGAGTGAGTGGTGGCTTTCGTAGTAGATGCGGGCCGACGACGCCCCGCTACGTGTCAACCAGTACAGGGTGACGTTGTCGAAAAACGCCGTGCGAGAGATCGTCTCGAACGGACTGCCCTCGGTGTCCGTCCACTCCGCGAACTTGTCGAGAATCCAGGCCAACAGCCCGGCCGGGGAATCGACGAGTGAATACCCGATCGTCTGCGGCTGCGTCGCCTGCAGTGTCGCGTAGGCGATGCGATCACGGTCGAACTCTCGGGTGTGCTGAACCCAGCCGAGCTCCTCGGCCGTCAGTCCGTCCGTCGACAACCCGGGCGGCGCTTCGGCGTAGGTCGTGTGGATTCCGATGACCTGCTCGGGGAATCGGCCGCCCAGGATCGTGGTGACGACACCTCCCCAATCACCCCCGTGGGCGAGGAACCGCTCGTAGCCGAGGCGACCCATGAGCTCGACCCACGCGGCCGCGATCTTCTCGGTGCCCCACCCGGTCGTCGCAGGTTTGTCGCTGAACCCGAAGCCCGGAAGAGACGGGACTACGACGTGGAATGCACGTGCCGAGAGGTCCGACGGATCGGCCAGTTCGTCGATGATGTCGAGGAATTCGACAACACTGCCCGGCCAGCCGTGCGTCACGATCAACGGCGCTGCGTCACTCCGCGGTGAACGACGGTGCAGGAAATGAATCCCCACGCCGTCGATCGTCGTGCAGAACTGCCCGACTCGGTCGAGCCTCGACTCGAGCGAACGCCAGTCGTATTCGGTGCGCCAGAACTCGATCGCGTCCGTGAGCTCCGTGAGCGGTACCCCCTGCTCCCATCTGCGCGCGCCGGCCACGGTCTCGGATTCGGGCAGGCGAGCCGCGTCGAGCCGTGCGACCAGATCGGCGAGGTCGGCGTCGGTTGCGCGCCACTCGAACGGGCGGACATCGGGCTTGTCGACGCGCATCATGAAGGCTCCTTTGTTTACTTGAACCGGCTAAGGCAGTTCTAACAGCGCAGACGGCCTGTCGCAACCGGCTAAGGTGGTTCTATGGCAAGGAGCTTCCCCGATTTCCGACCCGGCAATGTCCTGTCGACGGCATTCACCGGAACCCTCACCGAGCGTCGCGGCGATGCCGTCGAACGAATCCCTGTGCCGGAACGGCTCTCCGACTGGTTGACTCTCCACGGACTCGCCGTCGAATCCTGCACCGACTCACACCTCGACGCGGCTCGGGAGCTACGGGAAGCGATCCACCTCTGCGCTACCGCAGCCGCGACTGGAGATCGACTGCCCGCTTCCCCCGTTCGCATTTTGAACGACCACAGCCTTCGGGGTCGGGCGTCGGCAATCCTGTCGCCGTCGGGCGTCCGGCAGTGGCAGTTGACGGCTACGACGGGGGTCGAGGACGCCCTCGGTGTCATCGCAGCCGACGCAATCGACACTGTCGCCGGTGAGCGAGACGGCACGGTGGCGTTGTGCGCATCCCCTACGTGCCGCGCGGCGTTCTTCGACACCAGCCAGAGCCGCAGTCGAAAATGGTGCGACATGAACACGTGTGGAAACCGTCAGAAGAAGGCCCGCATGGCGGCCAGTCGTGGCACCACATCGTCGCGCTGACGTCGACCACACTGGCATTCGTACGCTGCTTCGACGAAAGGAATACACGATGACCGGTCATTCCGTGCGCCCCGAGGACATACTTCCCGACGGAGCCGAGAGAGCCACGTTCGACGGTCACCCGATACGGAAAGGCACCGTGGCGGCGTTTATCGCGAATGCGCACGCGCTCCGTGACGTGGAACCCGGGACCGAGGCTCACGACGAACTGGTCGCGACGCTGAAAGAGCTGGCACCGCAGCTGGCGGCAATCGGAGTGTTCGAGGTGTGCGAGCCACGGGACCCGCAGATCGCCCACCTGGTGGACGTCGCGACTCAGACCGACTGACCGACAGTTTGTGCCGACTCGCCGCGGGCAATACCCCGGCCATGGCTCTCCCCTCACACGGCCGCTTCGAGTACTCCCCCATCGTCGATCGGCCTCGGTTCGAGTGGCCCGGCGGCGCACGTCTCGCGGTGTACGTCGCGGTCAACTGCGAGCACTTTCCGTACGACGACGGGCAGCCCGGCCTCGGTTACACGCCTGCAATGGACCAACCCAACACGTACAACTGGGGCTGGCGTGAATACGGCAATCGCGTCGGCGGCTTCCGCATCGCAGAGACATTGCGGCAGTGCGGAATTCGGCCGACACTGCTGGTCAACACCGAGGTGTACGAGCACGCTCCGCAGCTGACCGCAGCGTTCCGAGCACTCGACGCCGAGGTCGTCGCACACGGCCGAACGAACGCGGTGCAACCGAACGATCAGGACGAGGACGCCGAACGTCGCTCCATCGAGGATGTCACCGCCGCGATCGAACGACACGAGGGAGCGCCGCCCCGAGGATGGATGAGCCCAGGTGCCAACCCGAGCCGCGACACCGAGGACCTCCTCGCGGAGCGCGGTTACCAGTACACCTTGGACTGGCCCGTCGACGACCAACCGGTGTGGCTACAGACCCGCGGCGGCCCGCTGCTGAGCGTCCCGTATCCCCATGAGATCAACGACCTGCCGATGTTCGTCCATCACCATCAGACCGCAGAAGCATTCGAGCACAACATCATCGGAAGCTTCGACGAACTGAAGGAGAACTCGGCAAGGCAACCGGTGGTGCTCGCGATTTCCGTGCACACCTTCCTGACGGGACAGCCCTACCGACTGCGACGGTTCCGTGCTGCACTCGAGCACCTGACCGCCAACAACGACGGCGTCTGGTTCACCACCCCCGGCGACATCGCGGCGCACTACCGCACGGTTGCACCTCCCGTCCGATAGATCGGCAGGATCACAGCCGGCGTGGAGTCAGGCGGCTCGCTGTTTTCGTCGGTGGTAGCTGGGAAGGGGTTGCTGTCCGGGGTCGATGGATTCGGGTGGGATCGCGTAGGGGTGTCCGTCGTCGCCCATCAGCAGCTGCCAGTCGCCGTGGTGGACGAGGCGGTGGCATTCTCCGCAGACGAGCGCGAGGTTGTCGATGTCGGTGGGGCCGCCGTGTTCCCAGAATTTGATGTGGTGGGCTTGGCACCACTGGGCTGGGCGGCCGCACATGACGCAGCAGGTGTCGCGGATGGTCAGGGCGATGCGTTGGTCGTGTTCCCAGAATTTGATGTGGTGGGCTTGGCACCACTGGGCTGGGCGGCCGCACATGACGCAGCAGGTGTCGCGGATGGTCAGGGCGATGCGTTGGTCGTCGCTGGCGAGTCGTGTGGTTCGTCCGAGCGCGAGTGGTACGCCGTGGTGGTCGACGATGACTGGGGTCAGGTCGGCGTCGCAGGTGACGAGTTCGGCGAGGAAGCGGCTGATGGGGCCGGTCCAGTCGAGGTGGAACGGCCAGTCCGCGTCGCCCGGCTTGGGGACAGACTTCTGCCCGGCACCATCACCATCGGCTGAAGCTTCGCCGCAAGCAGCAGCGACTCCCCTCTCGGGCACAGACTTATGCCCGGCGTCACTGCCACGGCCGGCCGCGGTGGCGTCGCGAGAACCAGCGTCGCCCGGGTCGGACGCAGACTTCTGCCCGGCACGGTCGAAATCGCCACCACCATTCGCGGCTGCTTCGCCGCGAGGATCCGCGTCGCCCGGCTCGGGGACAGATTTCTGCCCGGCACCACCACATCCGGATGTCGCATCGCCGCGAGCAGCGATATCCCCTCGGGCCACTCCATCCGGACGCGAGCCGTTGCTGTCGCCGCCGTT
The DNA here is from genome assembly GCF_001426165.1 of Rhodococcus sp. Leaf233. Classification (NCBI taxonomy): domain Bacteria; kingdom Bacillati; phylum Actinomycetota; class Actinomycetes; order Mycobacteriales; family Nocardiaceae; genus Rhodococcus; species Rhodococcus sp. Leaf233. Next base: position 262,423 of record NZ_LMRO01000001.1, on the reverse strand, counting down.
CGAGGAGCTCCCCGCGACCGAACCCGTGTCGACCGAATCCGTTGCAGTGCTACCCGTTTGCTTGTTGCCGCCGTGGGCGAGCAAGTCCCGCAGGGGGACGATCAGGTGCACTGACGCCCGCGACCCGCCCGCCGACCCACGAGTGCCGCCGCGGAGGTGTCGGTCGAGGATCTGATCGAGTGCATCGGCCCGGCGCTTCGACGCACTCCGCGGGTCGCGCTCCCCGCCGGGACCGGGCCGAGGTGCCGTCAACGGCGACAGAGCGGTGAGAAGCTTCTCGGCGAGCAACCGGTCCATGTCGCCACCGAACTGAAAGCGGCCGTTGGCCAGGGGGTGCAGGTCGAATCGGTTCAGGTCCGGGTTTTCCGACACCGGTCGCGGTGCAGGCGTCGGCGGAACAGGCTCGGGCGCAGGCGGTTCCGGATCAGGCAGCCTGCCGGTAGCGGTCGCAGCATCATCTTTCCGCCGCTCCTGATCATGACGCTCGCGTTCCTGCTGTTCCTGCTCTCGTCTTTGTTTCTCGGCTTTCGCGTGTCGTGCTCGGGCGTCGTCCGCGGCCGCATGCGCCAAAGCCTGCGCGCGGGAGGTGACCTGGCCGGCGGTGTTGCGCATCGCGGTTTCGAGGAGTTCGTCGACGATTCCGTCGCGCCCCGAGCGAGAACGGCNTTTGTTTCTCGGCTTTCGCGTGTCGTGCTCGGGCGTCGTCCGCGGCCGCATGCGCCAAAGCCTGCGCGCGGGAGGTGACCTGGCCGGCGGTGTTGCGCATCGCGGTTTCGAGGAGTTCGTCGACGATTCCGTCGCGCCGGTCCTGATCCAACGTCGGGTCGGCCACCAGGACGACGTCGTATCCCTCGGCGATGGCGGCGGCGTGCGCGGCATGGATGCGGCCGTCGGCGAGGGCGTCGAGCACGGTGTGGTGATCGAACAGCCAGTACCCCAGTGCGTTCTGGCGGGCGGCTGACCCGTCGGTGATCCGCACCGACTTCGCGTACCAGCGGGTGACGGACGAGTGCCCGAGTTTCATTGCCAAGCCGCGGCGGTCGATTTCGGCGATCAACGTCAATCTAGTTGCGGCGAGGGCGTTTTCGAGTGAGATGACGTCAGCAAGCTCGGAGACCAACTCCTGGTCCCCGAGCCCGAACACATCCCCCCATGTCTTCACCCCACGAAAGCTATACCCACCCACCGACAGACTTTTTCGATGACTCCGCTACAGCGCGCGCATGCTGTTGTTCCGCGCATTGTGGGTGAGCTCTGCAAGGCCGAGCTCTTCGAGTAGCGGTGGCAAATACATGCCGAAGCGGCCGCGGTATCCGTTCCTGAGCCCGTACCAACCGCGACCGGGTTGTCCGGAGAGCGTCCCCACGCTTCGACCGTGTCCGGCGCAGCCGGCTTCTTCTCGTCAGCGGCACCGAGCAACACCCAGTCGCCACGTTCGGTGAGCCAACCGTGCAGGTCTTCGATTGCCTCGATGCGGTATCGCAGAGTCGTCGACCCCACCTGGCATACGAGGGCAGGTGGCTCGTGGTCGGGATCGCGGTACATGGTGTACGCCGAGGTGCCAGGGGCGGTGGTGAGAGCCCACGGGTCGGATTTCGTTCCGCTGGTCATGGCCTGGGTCCGTTCCGTTGTCGCAGTCGGCCGACGGGCAGAAAGATCGACCGAGCACAGTGATTGCCTTACACGGCACGGTCAGTGTGGACCGACCTGACGGTGAACACAACCACTCCCGACCCTGGACAGGTTCGGGGTCGTGCGTCACGGAGCGACGGTGCGGTACCGCAGCATCATTTCGTGGTCCTCGTGGTCGAGCATGTGGCAGTGCCACATGTACCCCTGCAGTTCGGACGGACCCGCAGCCGGCATGTCGTGACCGCTCATATCGTGACCGCCGTGGTGTGCGGCCGGTCCAGCGAACGTGGCGTCGGGATCGAAGCCGAGTTCGTCGGCCGTCGGGAATCGGACGAGGATCTGGGTGACGGTGCCCGGGTACGTGTTGACGGTGTCTTTCCACCCGGCTTCCCAGGTGGCCGGCGGCACCGAGGGCCCGGTGAGGAACTTCTCCACCGGCGGAGCCCATTTGGTGCCGAACGTCGGCCGGGGGAAGTCGCGTTGGTACGCCGCGATGTCGATGGGAATTCGCCCCAGCGTCCGAAAGTGCGCTAGGTGCAGGTGAATCGGGTGCGGCTCGACCGTCGTGTTGACGATGTTCCACATCTCCACGGTGCCCTGCTTGGGCATCTCGATGTCCGGGTCGGAGTACCGCAGGTTGTTCAAGTTCATCAGCGTCATGTCGAGGTTCAGCCCACCGGAGGGCTGGTTGACGGTGACGGTGCGCGAGAAAGTGGGTGTCGGCAACGCGGGCAACAGATCCGGCTGCCCCTTTCCCCCGCGCAGCAACGACGGCATGCCGCCCCGGAACCCTGCCGCGGACGCGACGCGGAACTGGCAGAACATCGGCATCGGGACGGCTCCGAGCGACGCGGCCTGCGCCGGCGGCGGCTCGTCGTTGAGCAACTCGACCAACGCCCCTGCCTCGACGGCTCCGAAGTCGACGAGGATGTCGGCGCGCTCGGCGGGTGCGAGCCGGATGCTGGTGGTCTCCACCGGTGCGTCGAGCAATCCGCCGTCGTTTCCGATGACCCAGAATCGCAACTTGTTGGTGAAGAACAGGTTCCACACGCTGTACGACCCGGCGTTGACGAGCCGCAGCCGGTACATGCCCCGGGCCACTTCCATCGTCGGCCAGATCTTGCCGTTGACGACGCCGACGTCGCCGGTACCGCCACCCTCCCACTTACCCTGCGGCACAGTGATATTGGAGCGGATACTCATGCTGCCGTCGGGATTCATGATCTTTTCCTGCAGCACCAACGGCAACTCGAATTCGCCCGAGGGCAGACCGAGGGCGTTGTCGGAAGTGCCGGTGTCCCAACGATCACGGACGAGGTTCATCCCGAGCAGGCCCGCGTAGACGTTGATGCGCGTCATCGACATAGCGTGGTCGTGGTACCACAGCCCGGCAGCATCATTGAGCCCGGAAAAATTGTGAGTCATCGACTCGCCCGGACGCACCAGCATCTCGGAGTGCCCGTCACTGGCCGGTTCGGTGACGGCACCGTGCAGGTGCAGTGCCGTCGGCGTCATCGTGCGATCCATCTCGCTCATGCCGTGCAGCGAGGTGTCGACGTCGGCGGCAAGAGGATTGCCGGCGGTGGTGTTCGAGTACTTCAGCGTCCAGGGCTGGCCTTGCTGAGACTCGATGGTGGGCCCGAGGTAGTCGCACTGGCCGTAGCCGAACGTAGGAGCGGGCCTGAGATCGGCGTGGAACGAGTGGGTGGCACTGTGCGCGTCGAGGGAGATCTCGGTACCGCTGATCAGCGGCAACCGCGGTAGCTCGTCACGGAACGGCGTCAGCTGCGGCGAATGGAACAGCAGTGGGCTCTGCCCGCGGAGGAAGTCGTCGGCCAGTGCTCGACGCGTCGTCGACGCCACGGGTATCGCGGCTGCTCCGGCTGCCACTGCGGCCGCCGCCAGCCCACGTAGGGCGGTGCGTCTGGACACGGAGCCGCTCACCCGGCCACCTTCCTCCTGGTTGTGATGGGGCCCATACTATGTGCTGGTCGGCTCCCGCCGTCACCCCACACTTGGATCGTCCGGCACGTTCCTGCCGGTGGAGGGATCTATTTCGTCATGGCAACAATCTCGTTCGAGCGCACGACCAGGCTTTTTCCCGGCTCCGACACCCCCGCGGTGAACGAGCTCGATCTGCACATCGAGGACGGTGAGTTCCTCGTTCTGGTCGGCCCCTCCGGGTGCGGCAAGTCGACGTCGCTTCGGATGCTCGCCGGGCTCGAGGAGGTCAACTCGGGACGCATCCTCATCGGCGGCAAGGACGTCACCAATTCCGAACCCAAGGATCGCGATATCGCGATGGTGTTCCAGAACTACGCGCTGTACCCACACATGACCGTCGCCGAGAATATGGGGTTCGCGCTCAAGCTGGCGAAGGCGAACAAGGAGGACATTCGCACTCGCGTCGAGGAGGCCGCCAAGCTCCTCGACCTCGAGCCGTACCTCGACCGCAAGCCCAAGGCGCTCTCCGGCGGCCAGCGGCAGCGAGTTGCCATGGGGCGCGCCATCGTTCGGCAGCCCCAGGTGTTTTTGATGGACGAGCCGCTGTCCAATCTCGACGCCAAACTGAGGGTTCAGACGCGGACGCAGATCGCTCAGTTGCAGCGTCGGCTCGGCACGACGACGGTCTACGTCACGCACGATCAGGTCGAGGCCATGACGATGGGTGATCGCGTCGCCGTCCTGAAAGGTGGTGTGCTGCAACAGTGCGCCACCCCGCGTGAGCTCTACCGAACCCCGGTCAACGCATTCGTCGCCGGGTTCATGGGCTCACCGTCGATGAATCTGTTCCGCGCTCCGGTCACCGACGGCGGCGTCCGCCTGGCCGATCAGGTAGTCCCGGTCCCACGTCAGACGCTCGGTTCCGCGACCGAGGTGATGTTCGGCATTCGTCCCGAGCACATCGAGATCGCAAGCAGCGGAATAGCTCTCGAGATCGACGTCGTCGAAGAGCTCGGTTCCGAGGCCTTCGTGTTCGGCCGCGCGGACATCAACGGCCGGACCGAAACCATTGTCGCTCGGGCCGATTGGCGCAGCCCGCCCGAGAAGGGCGACCGCGTTCACGTCCGCATCGACGAAGCCCATGCGCACATCTTCGACGCCTCCGCCGAAGGTCACCGCCTGAACTGACCGTCGTGCGCGTTGTGCGTACCCCTGGGGACACACAACGCGCACGACCTCAGACCAGGAGCTCGGCGATCTGAATAGTGTTGAGCGCGGCACCCTTACGCAGGTTGTCGCCCGAGACGAACAGCGCGAGTCCGCGGCCCTCGGGGACGCCCGGATCCTGGCGGATGCGGCCGACGAGGGAGTCGTCTTTGCCTGCGGCTTCCAGCGGCGTCGGTACGTCGACCAGCGAGACACCCGGTGCGGAGGCCAGCAGTTCACGAGCGCGTTCCACTGACAGCGGTGAAGCGAACTCGGCGTTGATCGACAGCGAGTGCCCGGTGAAGACCGGAACGCGCACGCAGGTGCCACTGACCAGCAGGTCGGGCAGTCCGAGGATCTTGCGCGATTCGTTGCGTAGCTTCTGGTCCTCGTCCGTCTCGCCGGATCCGTCGTCGACCAACGCGCCGGCCAGCGGCAGGACGTTGAAAGCGATGGGCGCGACGTACTTGTTCGGAGCCGGGAAATCGACCGACGAACCGTCGTGCACCAGTTTTTCGACGTCGTCGATGACGGCGCGTGCCTGAGTGGCGAGCTCGTCGACGCCGGCGAGGCCGCTACCGGACACCGCCTGGTAACTCGAGACGATCAACCGCTGCAAGCCGGCTTCGTCGTGCAGCACCTTGAGCACCGGCATGGCGGCCATGGTGGTGCAGTTGGGGTTGGCGATGATGCCGCGGGGCGGGTTCTTCGCCGCCTCGGGGTTGACCTCGCTGACCACCAGCGGCACATCGGAGTCCTTGCGGAACGCCGACGAGTTGTCGATGACGGTGGCACCTGCGGCAGCGAATCGCGGTGCCTGCTCACGCGAAAGCGTGGCACCGGCCGAGAACAGTGCGATGTCGATACCGGTGAGGTCCGCGGTGGACGCGTCCTCGACGATGATCTCCTCGCCGCGGAACGGCAGCTTCTTGCCCGCCGAGCGTGCGGAGGCGAAGAATCGAACGGTGTCGGCGGGAAAGTTGCGCTCCTCCAACAGGGTTCGCATGACGGCACCGACCTGGCCGGTGGCTCCTACGACTGCAACTGTGGTCATGGCTATCGTCCTGTTCCTGCGTGCACGACGGCTTCTTCGTCGCCGCCGAGATCGAAGGCGGCGTGCAGTGCGCGCACGGCATCGTCGAGCTGAGTGTCGCTGCACAGCACCGAGATACGGATCTCGGAGGTGCTGATGAGATCGATGTTGATGCCGGCGTCGGCGAGGGCCTCACAGAACGTCGCGGTGACGCCGGGGTGGCTCTTCATACCGGCACCGACGAGCGAGACCTTGCCGATGTGGTCGTCGTAGAGCACCTGCGCGAAGCCGATATCGGCCTGCAGCTTGGTGAGCTTCTCCACGGCCGTCGGACCGTCGGCCTTGGGGCAGGTGAAGGTGATGTCGGTCTTGCCGGTGTCGATCTTGGAGACGTTCTGCAACACCATGTCGATGTTGATCTCGGAGTCGGCCACGGCGCGAAAGACCTTGGCGGCGTAGCCCGGTGTGTCGGGCAGACCGACGACGGTGACCTTCGCCTCGCTGCGATCGTGTGCGACGCCGGTGAGAATTGCTTCTTCCACTGGAATGTCCTCCATAGATCCGGAGACGATCGTTCCGGGTTTGGTGGTGTACGACGAGCGCACGTGAACGGGAACGTTGTAACGACGGGCATATTCGACGCAGCGCAGCATGAGCACCTTCGCGCCGCAGGCTGCCATTTCGAGCATCTCCTCGAACGAGACGGTCTCGAGGTGGCGTGCGTTGGGAACGATGCGCGGGTCTGCGGTGAAGATGCCGTCGACGTCGGTGTAGATCTCGCAGACGTCGGCGTTCAATGCCGCGGCGAGCGCGACGGCGGTGGTGTCGGACCCACCACGACCGAGCGTCGTGACGTCCTTGCTGTCCTGACTGACGCCCTGGAAGCCGGCGACGAGCACGATCGAACCCTCGTCGAGTGCGCTGCGGACGCGGCCGGGGGTGACGTCGATGATCTTGGCGTTGCCGTGCACGCTGGTGGTGACGACGCCTGCCTGGGAACCGGTGAACGACCGTGCCTCGGCACCGAGCGAGTGGATGGCCATCGCGACCAGTGCGTTGGAGATGCGTTCACCCGAGGTGAGCAGCATGTCCATCTCGCGAGCGGGCGGGGCCGGGCACACCTGCTGTGCCAGGTCGAGCAGTTCGTCGGTGGTGTCGCCCATCGCCGATACGACGACGACAACGTCGTTGCCCGCCTTCTTGGTCTCGACGATTCGTTCAGCGACGCGTCGGATACGTTCGGCGGTCCCCACCGACGATCCACCGTACTTCTGGACGATGAGAGCCACGCGTTTTACCTCCGCTGGATAGCCGACAATCGTTCGATTGTCCGCGGGTCACCTTACCGAGCGAATGCCCCGAGCAGTGGGCCGGGTAGCTCCGAGCTGGGACTTTAGGGCCTCTCGCCTGCCTTAACATGTTCGAGTGACCGTTCCCGAACATCTCCCACCACCGCCGGCTCGAGGCCTGAAGGTGCTCTTCGGGCTCCCCGCCGTCGGCCGGCGCTGGCCCGGTGGACTGCGTTCGGCGCTGGCGTTCGGTGTTCCGGCGATCCTGGCGTGGCTGCTCGGATTCCACACCGAGGCACTACTGGTGGTCTCCGGCAGTTTTGCGGTGATCTACGGCGAAGGCCGCCCCTATCGATCGCGCTGGTGGGTAGTCCTGACCGCAGGGGCCGCCCTGGTGGCCTCGGTGTGGCTGGGCGCGACGGCCGGTCGGCTCGCCCTCGACTTCGGCGAGACCGGGTGGGCGCGGATGATCCCGGTGACCGTGTTGTCCGTTCTCGCTCTCGTCGCGGTCTACGTCGTGGCAGCGCTGCGACTCGGCCCGCCCGGAGCCTTCTTCTTCGTGCTGGTGTGCGCGGTGGCGTCGTACCTCCCTGCCGCCGACATCAGCGCGACCCGCGGTGCCGTGTGCGCGGCGATCGGGTTGGCGTCGGCGCTGGTGGTCGCGATGTCCGGGGTGGTGCGTGACCCGAGGGGTCCCGAACGGGCGGCCGTCGGTGCGGCCGTGGCGGCGATCGAGAAGTACACGACATCGCCGACGGCGTCCGTGGGCGATCGACATACCGCCGCCTCGCGTCTGCACGCGGCGTGGGCCGCGGTGTACGAGGCCGGGTCGACGCGCGGGACCTCGCGCCCCGCGCTGGTACAAACGCTGTTCGACGCCCATCTCGCGTTTGCGGCCGCCACGAGGGCGCGCGCCGGTGCAGTCCCGGATCCGGAAAGTGCGGTGGAATCGCCACGAGATCAGCTGCCGCTGGCTCGTCCGGGCATCGGGTATCGGTTGAAGCGGTCGTTGCATCGAGATTCGCATGCGGCGTCGACGGCGATCCGAGTGTTCTGTGCGGCGGCAGGTGCCGGCGGGATCAGTGTGGCAATGGGTTTGAGCAGGCCGGATTGGGCGATCCTCGGTGCCGTCCTGGTTCTCCAGCAGGGGCCGGATCGTGTGCACGGGACGTACCGCGGCATGCAGCGGCTCGGCGGAACGCTGGCCGGAGTGGTGCTGTTCTCGGCGATCTATCTTTCGCCGCTGACCGGTCTCGCGGTGATCGTGGTGTTGATGGTGTTGCAGTTCGCGATAGAGATCAGTGTGGCGCGCAATTACGGTCTCGCCGTCACGTTCATCACCCCACTCGCGTTGCTGATGGGCACCATCTCGCATCCGGGCGCTCCGCTCGGCGGCATCGTCGTCGATCGGGTGGTGGAGACCGCAGTGGGTGTCGCCCTGGCCTTCGCGGCGCTGTGGTTGTTGTTACCGGGCGCTTTCCGGCGCGCGCTGCTGTGGTCCGATCGACGGGTTCTGGAGTTGACCGACCGATTGTTGACGGCCCTCCGAAGCGAAAACGCTTCGGCGTCAGTCACTATGGAGCTACGACGAGATATCCAGTTCGAGCTGGTCGGTGCCGCGCTCGCGGGAGCCGAAGCGGCGCACAACGATCGCCGCTGGGCGCATCGAATGTGGGACAGGCATGCAGAGGTCGATCATCTCGGATACGAACTGCTCGCACGGTGTTGGACCGCGGACGATGTCGGACGACCGAACGACATCGATCAGTGGCAGCGCAGGCACGACACCGTGACCGGAAAATTCGACTCCCGAACCCTGGGGTAGGCGGTCGGTCTGCGGTAGTACACTCACCCCATGCTGCGAGCTCTCCTTCTTAACAGCCGCGACGGGGTCTGAGACCAGACTGGCTTCCCGTCGCGGGGTTCGTTGCGCCGGTCGAACACCATTGCTCTGATCTGTACGGAGAGACGAAGACCATGTCACCAGCCGACGCATTCACCTCGGGATCCCGCACCATCACCCCGCCCTCACGGCCCGCGCCCAGCGACCAGCCTGCGTGGAACACCCAGAAGAACTCCTCGATGCCCACGTTCCGTTATCGGCCGTTCGCCGAGGAAGTGGAGCCCGTCACCCTCCCCGACCGCACCTGGCCGGACAAGATCATCGACCGGACGCCGCAGTGGTGTGCCGTCGATCTGCGCGACGGCAACCAGGCACTGATCGATCCGATGAGCCCCGCGCGCAAGCGCCGGATGTTCGACCTGCTGGTCCGGATGGGCTACAAGCAGATCGAGGTCGGCTTCCCGTCCGCCAGCCAGACCGACTTCGACTTCGTCCGCGAGATCATCGAGGACGGCGCGATTCCCGACGACGTCACCATCCAGGTTCTGACGCAGTGCCGTCCCGAGCTGATCGAGCGCACGTTCGTCGCGTGCGAGGGCGCTCGCAGCGTCATCGTCCACTTCTACAACTCGACGTCGATCCTGCAGCGCAAAGTGGTGTTCCGGGCCGACCGTGACGTCATCAAGAAGATCGCGACCGACGGTGCTCGCAAGGTTCTCGAAGAAGCGGCCAAGTTCCCCGATACCGACTGGCGCTACGAGTACTCCCCCGAGTCCTACACCGGCACCGAGCTCAGCTACGCCAAAGAGGTGTGCGATGCAGTCACTGCGGTCATCGACCCGACGCCCGAGAAGCCTCTGATCCTGAACCTGCCGGCCACCGTCGAGATGGCGACGCCGAACGTCTACGCCGACTCGATCGAGTGGATGAGCCGCAACCTCGATCGCCGCGACAGCATCGTGCTGTCTCTGCACCCGCACAACGACCGCGGAACCGGTGTTGCCGCAGCCGAACTCGGCTACCAGGCCGGTGCCGATCGCATCGAGGGATGCCTGTTCGGCAACGGTGAGCGCACCGGCAACGTCTGCCTGGTCACGCTCGGCCTGAATCTGTTCACTCGCGGCGTCGATCCGCAGATCGACTTCTCCAACATCGACGAGATTCGCCGCACGGTCGAGTACTGCAACCAGCTGCCCGTCGCCGAGCGTCATCCGTACGGCGGTGATCTGGTGTACACCGCGTTCTCGGGCAGCCATCAGGACGCGATCAACAAGGGCCTCGATGCCATGAAGGTCACGGCAGACGAACAGGGTTCGGACATCGGCGACATCACCTGGCAGGTGCCGTACCTGCCCATCGACCCCAAGGACGTCGGCCGCACCTACGAGGCCGTCATCCGCGTCAACTCGCAGTCCGGCAAGGGCGGCGTCGCGTACATCATGAAGTCCGATCACGGACTGAACCTGCCGCGTCGCCTGCAGATCGAGTTCTCCCAGGCCGTCCAGCGCATCACCGACGGTGAGGGCGGCGAGGTCTCGCCGAAGGAGATGTGGGACGTCTTCGCCGAGGAGTACCTGACGCCGATCCGTCCGCTCGAGCGCATCAAGCAGTCGGTACAGGCTGCCGAAATCGACGGCGGAACCGACACCATCACCGCCACGGTCAAGGTCGACGGCGTCGAGCAGGAAATCTCCGGCTCCGGCAACGGACCACTCGCTTCGTTCGTCGACGCGCTGTCCACCATCGGTTACGACGTCAGCGTCCTCGACTATTCCGAGCACGCACTGTCCGCAGGCGACGACGCCCAGGCCGCCGCCTACGTCGAAGCCTCGGTCACCTCGCCTGCAGGTGTCGCCACCACAGTCTGGGGCGTCGGCATCGCGACCTCGATCACCACCGCGTCACTGCGCGCTGTGGTCTCGGCCGTGAACCGCGCGCTGAAGTAACTTCGCTGCTCGACGACACGCCGCTCACCTTTCGGGGTGGGCGGCGTGTTGCGTTGTCGAGCCCTCACGAAACGAAAGCGGGCGCGGTCGACGTGGGGCTCACTGGGATTTCCGGTCGACGAAAGGGACCAAAGACCCGTGTGCACGGGGTGCCGCAAATGCCACACTGAATCAGCCGTCGGGGCACCTCAGAGAATGGAAGTTCGCCATGGATTCTTTCTGGGATTTTCTTTGGCTTCTCATCGTCGGGTTCGCCTTCGTGGCCTACCTCATGGTGATGTTCTCGATCATCGGAGATCTTTTTCGGGACCACAAGACATCCGGGTTCGTCAAAGCCCTGTGGGTGCTCTTCCTCATCGTTGCGCCGTTCCTCACCGCGCTGGTCTACCTCATCGTGAACGGCAGCAACATCGCCAAGCGTCAGGTTGCCGCCCTGCAGCACGCACAGGACCAGCAGGAGGAGTACATCAAGCACGTCGCCGGTCGATCTGCGTCCGAAGAGATCGCACACGCAAAGGCGTTGCTGGACAACGGAACCATCGATCAGGACGAGTTCACGACGCTGAAGGCCAAAGCGCTGTCCTGAACGTCGCTTCCGCTCCGAACGCATCGAGCACAGCGGCGATCGCGGGTAGTCGCCGCGCATCCGTCCTCGTCGCGAGTTCGTAGATTCGCCCGGCTCGAACGCCGGCGAGCTCTCGACGTACCAGGCCCGGATGCACAACAGCGTAGCGCGGCATCAACGCCACTCCGTGCCCGGCCGCGACGAGTGTTTCGGTCACTCGAAAGTCGTTGATGCGTTGGACAACTCGCGGCTGAACTCCGGTCACCGAGGCCACGGAAAGCAACACGTCGTCGACCGGAAAACCGCCGCGAACGCTGATCCACCGCTCGTCGATCAAGTCTCGCAGATCGATCGAGCCTTGCTGCGCCAGTGCGTGATCGAGAGGCAACACCAGATCGATGGGCTCGCGCATCAGGGTCGTCACCTCGATCCGTGGACCCGCCGTCGACGGAGCTCGGTCGTCTCGGTGGGTGAGCACCACGTCGTAATCGGCGAGTAGCTCGGGCACCGAGGATGCGGGCAGGTCCTCGTCGCGCGCATCGATGTCGACGTCCGAGTCCGCCAACCGCGTCAGGACCCCGGGCAGCAGCAGTGCCGCGCCCGACGGGAACAGCGCAACTCGGACGCGTCCCCGCGGAGACGCTCGATACCGATCCATTTCTGCTGTGGCGCGGGCAAGGGCAGCGAGGACCTCGTCGGTTCTGAGTACCAGTGCCCGCCCGGCGTCGGTGAGGCGCAGCCGACGCCCGTCCGGTTCGAGCAATGTCACGCCGACCTCGCGCGCCAGCAACTTGAGCTGTTGAGACACCGCCGACGGAGTCATCGACATCGCCTCGGCGACCGATGCAACGGTTCCGCGGTCGGCAAGCTCAGCGAGGATCCGGAGCCGCTCCACATTCATACAGAAAATCTTAACTGTTGGTGCGGATATATTCGATTGTGCTGATTGTTTGCACCCGTCACGATAAATGGCATGACCACACGCGACCGCCTCCTCGGACTGACTGTCGCCGTTCTGTGGGGACTGAACTTCCTCGCCATCCGCGTCGGGCTCGACCACTTTCCGCCCTTCTTCTTCGCGGCACTGCGCTTTCTGGTCATCGCAGTTCCTGTTGTGATGTTCGTTCCGCGACCGAAGGTGCCCCTCAAGTGGTTGCTGCTCTACGGCTTCGGCTTCGGCTTCCTGCAGTTCGCCTTCCTGTTCGCGGCGATGGCGGCAGGCATGCCCACCGGATTGGCGTCGCTCGTCCTGCAGTCGTCCGCTCCGTTCACCGTCATTCTCGGCGCGCTGCTGTTACGCGAACACGTGAGCCGCAGGCAGGCAATCGGCATCGGTGTGGCCGTCCTCGGCATGGTCCTCATCGGGTGGGATCGCGCCCAGAACGCCACCCTGCTTCCTGTCGTCCTCACCCTGCTCGCCGGTCTGGGCTGGGCATTCGGCAATCTCGGAAACCGACTCGCCAAATCCGACTCCCCGATGACACTGATGCTCTGGATGACCGTCGTACCGCCGGTGCCGATGTTGGCGCTGTCGGCGGTCGTCGAGGGCCCGAGCACGGGCTGGCACGCGCTCGCCGACTCGTTCGGTTCGCAGGGCTGGCCAGGGCTGGTCGCGTTGGCGTACATCGTGATTCCCGCCACGATCATGGGAAGCGGCCTGTGGAGCATCCTGATGAGCCGCAACCCGGCCGGTCTCGTCGCACCGTTCTCGCTGCTGGTTCCCGTCGTCGGTATCGCGGGTGCCTGGGCGTTCCTCGACGAAACCCCGTCGCTGTTGGCCCTGCTCGGCGGAGCGATCGTCATCGGCGGCTGCCTGGGCGGAATGGCTGCCAGGAAGCCGACCCCAGTTCTGGAGAAAGTACCGGTATGAGGGCGGGAGTGGAGCCTGCGGGATGACCGTGGGTTAGCGAGCCGCCGATATGAAACGCCACCCTGTTCTGTGCCAGACTCGGCGGATGGCTGAACTGGGTGAGCGCAGACGTATCGGCGCCCGTGGCCGCGTGGCATTACGCGCGGCGGAGCTGGCGACGTGGGCGTCCCGCAAGGCGGGCCGAGGCAAAGGCTCGATGATCGGTGGTCTGGTCGCGCTCAAGATCGATCCGACCATTCTGGGCGGCCTGGGCCGTGGGCGGCGCACCGTCATCGTCACCGGCACCAACGGCAAGTCCACCACGACGCGGATGACGGCCGCAGCGCTGGCCACTCTCGGCGACGTCGCCACCCAGGCCGACGGAGCCAACATGGATGCCGGCATCGTCGCGGCATTGCACGCTCATTTCGACGCGGAGCTGGCGGCCCTGGAGGTCGACGAACTCCACGTCCCCCACGTATCCGACGCCGTCGATCCCGCGGCGATCGTTCTGCTGAATCTCAGCCGCGACCAGCTCGACCGTGTCGGCGAGATCAACATGATCGAGCGAGCCCTGCGCGCCGGGTTGGCCCGTCATCCCGACACCGTCGTCATTGCCAACTGCGACGACGTCCTCGTCACCTCGGCGGCATTCGATGCGCCGAACGTCGTGTGGGTCGCCGCGGGCGGCGGCTGGGCCGGCGACTCCGTCAGCTGCCCGCGTACCGGCGAACCCATCGTCTGGGACGGCGAGCACTGGTACAGCACCGGAAGCGATTTCAAGCGTCCGACGCCGGATTGGTGGCTCGACGACGAGAATCTCTACGGCCCCGATGGGCTCGTTCTACCGATGACATTGGCGCTGCCGGGGAAGGCCAACCGCGGCAACGCAGCTCAGGCCGTGGCTGCAGCCGTCACTCTCGGCGCAACGCCTGCCGACGCCGTCGCTGCCGCATCGGGAGTCGACGAGGTGGCCGGGCGTTACTCCACCGTCCAGTACGGATCGCATTCCGTCCGAATGCTTCTGGCCAAGAATCCTGCCGGTTGGCAGGAAGCACTGTCGATGATCGATCCCACGTGCGACGGTCTCGTCATCGCCGTCAACGGGCAGATTCCCGACGGTGAAGACCTGTCGTGGCTGTGGGACGTGCGTTTCGAGCACTTCGAGGACGTCGCTGTCGTCGCGGCCGGTGAACGCGCGACCGACCTGGGCGTCCGCCTGCTGTATGCCGGTTCGCAGCACACCACCATCGCAGATCCGTTGCAGGCCATCGCATCCTGCCCGCCGGGACGCGTCGAAGTGCTGGCCAACTACACCGCGTTCCGCGATCTCGGTCGCGCACTGGCACGGGAGACCAAGGATGTCTGAGTCCACCGTTCGGATCGGCCTCGTTCTGCCCGACGTCATGGGCACGTACGGCGACAACGGCAATGCCCTCGTTCTCCGCCAGCGACTGCGGATGCGCGACATCGACGCCGAGGTCGTGCACATCACGCTCAACGATCCGGTCCCGGATTCGTTGGACGTGTACACCCTTGGTGGAGCGGAGGATTCGGCTCAGCGCCTCGCGACGCGTCACCTCACCCGATACCCGGGCCTGCAGAACGCAGCTGCTCGCGGTGTGCCGGTACTCGCCATCTGCGCCGCGATCCAGGTGCTCGGGCACTGGTACGAGACCTCCGCAGGCGAACGCGTAGACGGCATCTCTCTCTTCGACGTGACCACCGCGCCCCAGGCCACCCGATCCATCGGTGAAGTCGTCACCGAACCCACGCTCGACGGTCTCACCCAGAAGCTCAGCGGATTCGAGAACCACCGCGGCGGAACGACACTCGGGACTGATGCCGCACCGCTCGCCAAGGTCACGCACGGGGTGGGTAACGGTGTCGGAGACGGACGCGAAGGCGTCGTGCAGGGTTCGGTGCTGGGCACGTACATGCATGGGCCGGTACTCGCCCGAAACCCGGAGTTGGCGGACTACCTACTCGAATGGGCGCTGGGCACTACTCTCGCTCCCCTCGACCTCCCCGAGGTCACGCAACTCCGCAGGGAGCGGCTCCGCCGCACGTGAGTGAAACTTCGTAGCCCACTACGATTTTCCACTCACGACGTGCACCGTTCACAGGGGTACGACGAGTCGTTCCATCCCTCTCTGACCAGCACCTCGCGGACTTCGCGGTACACACCGCACGGGTCTTCGGTCACTTCGTGCCAGCCGTACATCAGCCGCGGCAGGTTTCGTAATTCCGCGGCATTGTCGCGTCGTCGATCGCGAAAACGCCGCTGCTTGGCGGAGTGGAAAGCCTGGCCGTCCAGCCTGACGATGAGGTCGCATATTTCGTAACGAATGTCCTCGAAGAGTTGACGGCCGTCGACGAAGACCGGTGCCTGTCGCTTCCCGGCCGGAAGTCCGTGCGCCTGTTCGACATCGAGCACGTAGCGGTGCTCCAGCGCAGAATGGACCCCGTCGCGCATGAGAGCCAATGTATGCAGAATCGCCTTCAGGTAGCGCATCGGCCGTCGGACCTCGATCTTGCGCGTCATTGCCGCGACGTTCACGCCGCCCGATGACATCGCTGAAACCAGCGTGATCACCGCCTGCCTCGACGACGGTTCCGCGACTGTCAGATCCAGCACCGTGTCGGCAGCGCTCGTTCGCGCCGGATTCGTCTCGACGCCGATGTGGCTCATGGCTCGGGAACGGTGCACGATCACGCCGGGATGAATTTGTTCATTGCTCTCCGACGTGAAGTTCTGCTTGGCGTGTCGCATTGTCGGCGGCCTGCTGATTGCCGAGCACCCGTAGGGAACGGTGAGATGAACCGGCCCAGAACTGACCCGACGCCACCCCCACTCCTCAGCGGCGGTGGTGCGGCTGAGCAACGCTCCCCGGCCCGCGAACAACAATGCCGCCGACAGCTGCATCTCACGAGTCAGCGGTCCGTTGGTCACCGATATGACTCCGCGAAACACCCGGAGCCACTGCCCGGTTTCCACACAGTGGTCGATGGAGTCCTTGTTGACCCCGTTCTCGTGCATTTGTTTCGTGGTGATGATTCCGTGCTGATCGTCCAGTAGTCGCTGCCAGGCACCCGCCGGTCTCGTCCTCATGTACCTCAGGATGGCCGGTTTACGGTGACCGCGTCAGAATCTATCCACAGGCTGTGGATAGAAAGGGTCGTGAGTGGAAACTCGACCCCTGCTACGAACTTCCACGCACGTGCGGCGAAGCCGCTTTCACATACGACGCCTACCGGTCAGAGCTCGGCCGAGTGTCAGTTCGTCGGCGAATTCGAGGTCTCCGCCCATCGGCAGGCCGGAGGCGAGACGGGTGATGGCGAGACCGGGGAAATCGCGCATCATCCGAACCAAATACGTAGCCGTTGCTTCGCCCTCGGTGTTGGGGTCCGTGGCAATGATGACCTCGGTGACGTCGACGCCGTCGTCCTGAGTTCCCACGCGGGTCAACAACTCTCGGATGCGCAGCTGGTCGGGGCCCACTCCGTTGAGTGGGTCGAGCGCTCCGCCGAGTACGTGGTATCGGCCTTTGAATTCGCGCGTACGTTCCACGGCCTGAACGTCTTTGGGCTCTTCGACGACGCAGATCATGGACCTGTCACGTCGGGAGTCGGCGCAGATTCGGCACAGTTCCTTGTCCGATACGGTCCCGCAGACGATGCAGAATTGCACGCCGTCGCGGATGCGCTGCAACGCGCGCATGAGGCGATCGACCTCGGGCGGCTCGACGGCCAAGAGGTGAAACGCTATGCGCTGAGCGCTCTTCGGACCGACTCCGGGGAACTTTCCCAGCTCGTCGATCAGATCCTGTACGGGACCTTCGTACACTCGTCTCGCCTAGAAGCCGGGTAGTCCGAGGGAGCCGCCGCCGAGACCGCCTGCGAGGGGGCCGAGCTTCTCGCTCGCTACGTTCTGCGCTGCCTTCGACGCGTCGGCGATGGCACCGATCACCAGGTCCTGCAGTGTCTCGACGTCGTCGGGATCGACGATCTTGGGGTCGATGGTCAGTCCGACCACTTCGCCCGTTCCCTTGACGGTCGCCACGACGAGTCCGCCGCCGGCCTGGCCGGTGACCTCGGTTTCGGCGATCTCCGCCTGTGCCGCCATCAGTTGCTGCTGCATCTGCTGAGCCTGCTGCAGAATCGAGGCCATGTCGGGCTGTTCACCGGGTTGCACTGTGCCGTCCTCTCGCGTGGGTCGAAGCAACCTCCAGCGTAGTCGCACGGTGTCGGAAGACGTTCGACCGCACGATCGGGTTCGACACTCGGCTGACGTTCCGTCAGTTCTGAGCCCACGTAGCCTGAGGGCATGAACGCGCCGGCGAGCTCGACCCCTCGCAAGCGTCGAGTGACTCCCGAAACCATGGCCGAGGCGGGCATCGCGCTGACGCTGCCCAAGGTGACGGTGAAGTCGGTCGCCGACGCGCTGGGCGTGTCGATAGTCGCGATCTACAACAACATCGACGGCCCGACCGCGCTCAAGGCCCTGGTCGCCGAGGAGATCCTGCGACGGTGGTCGCCGCCGCTCCCCGGAGACGACGAGTCGATGCACGACGCGTTGCTGGGACTCTCGTCCGCGTTGCGGGTGCTCGTACTCGAGAACCCGGGCATCGCCGAGTATCTGATCGGACTGACTCCCAGTTCCGTCGACGCGCTGCGCATGGCCGACACCGTGCAGACCCGATATCGAGTGCGCTACGAACTGACTTCCAAGCAGGCGACGTGGGCCGTCATCACCGTCAGCGAACATGCACTGGCGTTGGCGCAGATGGTGTACAACGCCGATCGCCGCGACCGTGAGTACGACGACGCGATCGCGGCGCGCACCGACCTCGACACCCTGCCGGGGGCCTACGACACGATCGACCGTGGACCCGACGGGATGTTTCTGTGGTCGATGCGCACCGTGGTGGTCGGCACGTTGGCGTTGATCGAAGAGCCGGATTTCGAGCGGGTCTAGATCAACTCGCGGCGCAGGTTGTCGAGGGTCGCGGCCTGGATCTTCTTCAATCCGAGGGGCGCGAACGTCTTCTCGAAGAATCCGCCGATTCCTCCGGCACCCGCCCACTCGGTCGTCGTGGTGACGACGGACCCGTTGCCTTCGGGGGCGACGGTCCAGGTGGTGACCATCGAGGAGTTGGCGTCGCGTTCGGTGATGGTCGAGCCGGAGACCGTGACGGAGGCGCTCACGTTGCGCACTCGCTTCTCGGTGGCCTGCAGGGTCCATTCGGCCACGGTGCCGCCGCCTTGTCCGCCCTGCACCACCCGGTAGTCGCGATACTGCTCGGGAAGGATGCGGGGCCGCACGGTTTCGTAGTCGGCGAGCGCGGCGAGCACCTGATCGGGTGTGGTGGCGATGGTGGCGGAACTGGATGCGCTGACCTGAGCCACGAGAACGTTCTCCTTCGAGTCGATTGGGGTTGCGTTCTCCATCCTGCCTCGCGTCGCTCCCGATGTCGGCACTGCCGCCGAGGGTGTGTGAGGTGGTTCACACAGGATCAGTTGTCATCGAAAAACACATGCATGATGCAACCATTTGTCCGAATAGTTCTGTTTCAGCCGGCCGATTCGACAACAGTTGCATGAAGTTTCACCGGACCGTCGGCAGCTTCGGTGGATACCGAGCAGTACGAGATATAGCGTCTACTCGTGGCTTCAGTGAATGCTCTTCTCGGACGACGGCCAGAACCGAGGGAGAGCGGTTACGCAGCGCATCGGTCGGGTGTCGAGAGGTTGCTTCGCAGCTATCGCGCAATACCGACCGACGCGACGGTGCGTCTGGCTAAGAAGACGTCCAACCTGTTTCGGGCCAGGACGACCTCGAAGACGCCGGGACTCGACGTCTCGGGATTGAGCAAGGTCGTCACCGTCGATGCCGCGGCTCGCACCGCCGACGTGGCGGGGATGTGCACGTACGAGGATCTGGTCGACGCGACGCTGCCCTACGGCCTCGCCCCTCTCGTCGTTCCGCAGCTCAAGACGATCACCCTCGGCGGCGCGGTCACCGGACTCGGCATCGAGTCGACGTCGTTCCGCAGCGGGCTTCCGCACGAGTCGGTACTCGAGATCGACGTCCTCACCGGTAGCGGTGAGATCCTCACGGCAACACCCGAGGGCGAGCACGCGGACCTGTACTGGGGCTTTCCCAACTCGTACGGCACTCTCGGCTACTCGACGCGGCTGAAGATCGAACTCGAGCCGGTACTTCCGTTCGTTGCCCTGCGCCACTTGCGATTCCACGATCTGGACACGCTTCAAACGACGATGGACACCATCGTCGCTCGGCGTGAGTACGACGGCATCGACGTTCAGTACCTGGACGGCGTCGTCTTCAGCGCCGACGAAAGCTACCTCACTCTCGGGGTTCAGACCGACGAGCCCGGACCCGTCAGCGACTACACCGGTGCCGACATCTTCTACCGTTCGATCCAGCATTCGTCGGACACTCCGAAGACCGATCGGCTCACCATCCACGATTACCTGTGGCGCTGGGACACCGACTGGTTCTGGTGCTCGCGTGCGTTCGGAACCCAGAACCCCCGGATCCGACGCTTCTGGCCGCGCAAGTACCGGCGCAGCAGCTTCTACTGGAAGTTGATCGGCCTCGATCGCAAGTACGACATCGCCGATCGACTCGAGAAGCGCAAGGGAAATCCGCCGCGCGAACGCGTCGTACAGGACGTCGAGGTTCCCATCGAACACACCGCCGGATTCGTACGCTGGTTTCTCGACGAGATTCCGATCGAGCCGTTGTGGTTGTGCCCCTTGCGTCTTCGCGAACCGGCCGCCCCCGGAGCCGATCCGTCCCGGCCGTGGCCGCTGTACCCGCTCGAGCCCAAGCGCACCTACGTCAACATCGGCTTCTGGTCGTCGGTGCCGATCGTGCCCGGTCGACCCGAGGGTGCCGCGAACCGCGCCATCGAGAAGAAGGTCACCGAGTTCGAGGGGCATAAATCGCTGTACTCGGACGCTTACTACACCGAGGATGAATTCGCCGTTCTCTACGGCGGCGAGAAATACAGAGAACTGAAGAAGAAATACGATCCCGAATCCCGATTGCTGGATTTGTACTCGAAGGCGGTGCAGCGCAAATGACGACGTTCAAGGACTCCGGCAATCGCACGGTGAACGGGCCACAGAAACTCAAGATCTCCGAGATCCTCGAGCTGATCTCCGACGGCAACATTCCCCTGCGTTTCACCGCGTACGACGGCAGCGTGGCCGGCCCCGAGGATGCCAAGATCGGCCTCAACCTCAAGAGCCCACGCGGAACCACCTATCTCGCAACAGCTCCCGGCGATCTCGGCATGGCCCGCGCCTATGTCTCCGGCGACCTGGAGGCCACCGGTGTTCATCCCGGTGATCCCTACGAACTTCTCGCGCTGATGGGCGACGAGCTCCATTTTCGCCGCCCGTCGGCCATGACCTTGACCTCGATCGCTCGGTCGCTCGGCTGGGACGTGCTGCGTCCCATCGCTCCTCCGCCCCAGGAGGCGATTCCGCGGTGGCGTCGCATCGCCGAAGGTCTGCGGCATTCCAAGACACGCGATGCCGAAGCGATCCACCACCACTACGACGTGTCCAACAGGTTCTACGAGATGGTCCTCGGTCCCTCGATGACGTACACCTGTGCGGCATTCGAGAACGTCGAGCAGTCTCTGGAGGCCGCGCAGGAGAACAAGTATCGGTTGGTGTTCGACAAACTGGGTCTGCAGCCCGGTGATCGGCTGCTCGACATCGGATGCGGCTGGGGTTCGATGGTGCGCTACGCAGCGCGACGCGGAGTTCAGGTCATCGGTGTGACTCTCTCGCAGGAGCAGGCCTCGTGGGCGCAGAAGGCCATCGAAGACGAGGGTCTGTCGGACCTCGCCGAGGTTCGCTTCTCCGATTACCGCGACGTGCCCGAGACCAATTTCGACGCGATCTCGTCGATCGGGCTGACCGAGCACATCGGTGTCGGCAACTATCCGGCGTACTTCACGTTCATCCAGTCCAAGCTGCGTGACGGTGGTCGACTGCTCAACCACTCGATCACCCGGCCCGACAACCGCGCGCACGCCAAGGCAGGCAGCTTCATCGACCGGTACGTCTTTCCCGATGGGGAGCTGACCGGATCGGGTCGCATCATCACCGAGATCCAGGACGTCGGCCTCGAGGTCCGGCACGAGGAGAACCTGCGCGAGCACTACGCGCTGACCCTCGCCGGGTGGTGCCAGAACCTGGTCGACAACTGGGATGCGTGCGTCGCCGAGGCCGGCGAGGGAACAGCCCGTGTCTGGGGCCTGTACATGGCCGGGTCCCGTCTGGGATTCGAGCGCAATGTCGTTCAGCTGCACCAGGTTCTGGCGGTCAAGCTGGGACCGAAAGGTCAGGCCGACGTACCTCTGCGTCCGTGGTGGAACGGCTGAGCCTTGTGAGTGGAACTTCGTAGCAGGGGTCGAAGTTCCACTCACATGGGAGCTAGCGACCGGTCGCCCGCAGGATGACTCGGGCGGTTTCGGTCGGCTGGTCCCAGTGCGGGAAGTGTCCGCATTTGTCGAACCAGTGCAGGGTGGCGTCGGGGAAACGCTGCATCGCCACCTCTGCCTGGCTGGGCGTCGTCACCTTGTCCTGACGGCCCCAGCCGATGAGCAGCGACCCCTGCAGGGAACCTTTCGGGGCACCCTGCTGCTTCGGCCCGTGGATCAGCGCCTTGCGAGCGGCATCGAGCGAGGGTGAAGTCTTGGCAGAGAAGCCCTTCAGCTCCCGTTCGACCAGTCCGCTCGGCAATTTCCACGGCGCGGCCGAGAACTGCGCCAGTGCAGCGGTTCTGGTGATCGGGTTCCCGGCCAGGAAAGGCACCAGCGGCTGCGCCCGCTTCATCAACGCCAGCGATGCCGTGATGGTCGCCCCGAACACCTTGACCTGACGGTCGTTCCAGAAGCCGCCCGGGTCGAGGGCGACCATCGACCCCCGGTGACCCCGTCGGGCCAGCTCGACGACCATCCGCGCGCCCATCGAGCTGCCGACGAGATCGGCGTCGGACAATCCCTCGCTGTCGAGGTACGCGCGCAGGGCATCGGTCAACGACGCGATGGACACGTCGGCCAGCGGCGGTGTCCGTCCGAACCCGGGGAGATCGAGGGCGATGACCTCGCGGTGCTCCGCGAGTGCCGGGACGATCGGATCCCAGTTGCGGTACGAGGACCCGAGCCCGTGGACGAGGACCAGCGGCGACCCGCTGCCAGTTCTGACGTTGTACATACCCGCGTCGTACCCGGAGACCGGAAACCTACACTTTCGGGCTGTAGTGCGACGGGTGCGAGCGACGCTGCGCCGGCGGCAGATTGCGGGCGGGCGTGTGCACCAGGGGAGCCGATGCCGGCCTGCGGCCCGCCACGCGATCCCAGCCGGCCCGGGCGCGCGGATGGAGTCGGCGACGACGCGGCACCAGCCCGAACGCCAGGTTCACCGCCCTGCCGAACACCGCGAACCGTCGTGCCTCCCGCTCCGACCAGGTGTATCCCAGTAGCTCCCGGACGGGCGGGTCGTAGAGCCCGACGGTGATCCAGACGAACAACGATGCCACCGGTCTGCGCAGCACGGCCCACACTCGTTCCGGCAGCCAGGAGGCATACGGCGGCCGTCCGAGCGCGGACAGATCCAGCACTCCACGTGCAGCCATGTTGTCTTCCAGCACGTGTGTGCACATGTGCTCCCAGTACTTCTGGAATTCGGCCCAGGTCTCGGGCACCGATCGCATGCTCATGCCGTAGAGCCGGTACCACTGCACGTGCTCGTCGAACAGTTGCAGTTTCTGCGTTTCGGTCAGTCCGCCCATGAATCGGTCGGCGGTGAGCACCGTGCCCATGAAGAACGTCGCGTGTGCCCAGTAGAAGGTGTCGGGATCGAGGGCGTGATACGTGCGCCCTTTCGAGTCGATTCCCTTGATGTCGTTGTGGTAGCTGCGAACCTGGTGGGCGGTCTCCTCGGCGCGGTCGCCGTCGAACACCACTCCCCCGATCGGATACAGGGAGCGGTAGAGCCGCTGCCAGCGCTCGTCGAAGAACGTCGAATGCTGTTCGACGCCCGCTCCGAGGCCCGGGTGCATGTTCTGCATCGACCCCGCCCACACGCCCTGCAACATCCCCCGCCAGTCACCGAAGTACTTCCAGGTGAGCGAGTCGGGACCGAGTGGGACGGGTCGATCGAACTGACTACGCATGTTGTCAAAGTGGCCTCGACAACATGCGTGGTCAACAGTTGGAAGAGCGCAGATCCAAGCGATACGACGCGTTGCTCGATGCGGGGATCGAACTCCTCGGCGCGCAGGAGGGGCCTGCGGTCAACGTGCGCGCCGTGTGCCGCGCAGCCGGACTCACCGAGCGCTACTTCTACGAGAGCTTCACCGATCGCGACACGTTCGTTCGCGCGGTCTACGCCTGGGTAGGGGCCCGAGCGCAGGAGGCCCTGGAGAACGCCGTCGCCGGAGCATCACCGAAGGACGCCGTGGCCGCGCCTGTCCGGGCGTTCGTCGAAATCGTCGTCGACGAGCCTCGGATGGGACGAGTGCTGCTGATCGCTCCGTTGGCCGAACCTGCGCTGAGCCGACGCGGATTCGACCTGCTGCCCGGGTTCGTCGAACTGGTTCGTGCCCGGCTACCCGAGTCCGCCGACCGGCAGCTCGTCGCCGTCGGAACCGTCGGCGCGTTGACGGCTCTGTTCATCGGTTTTCTGGACGGCACCCTCGACGCCACTCGCGACGCTCTCGTCGCGCACTGTATTCGCATCCTCGAGCAGGCCGCCGTGCAAGGATGACGGCACCTACAGCCGAAGGAGCTCGTTCATGTCCGATCTCGACCAGTCGTTCGCCGATGCGCAGGTTGACGTCAAGAAGCTCACGTCCAAGCCGAGCAACGACGATCTGCTGCGCCTGTACTCGCTCTTCAAGCAAGGTTCGATCGGAGACGTGACGGGTAAGCGTCCCGGACGGCTGGACATGGTGAATCGGGCGAAGTTCGATGCCTGGGCGAAGCTCGAAGGTACGAGCCAGGATTCAGCGAAACAGCAGTACGTGGATTTGGTGACCGCGCTCCTCGCCGGCTGAGCCTTCGGGCTATTGTCGGTTTTCGGGGGTAACGCAACGAAGGGACCCGCATGAGACGCACCGACAGCGACGTCGACGAGGCCGAGCTCGATATCGAGAAGCCGAAAACCCATGCGGCAGGTGCCACCGCCGTTGCGGTGTCGATGAAGCGCGCGCTGGGACACATGGGTCCCAAGCGCACCGCGCAGACGCTCCTCAAGCTGAACCAGGCCGAGGGCTTCGACTGCATGAGCTGCGCGTGGCCCGATCCCGATCCGGGTCATCGGCACGCCGCCGAGTTCTGCGAGAACGGCGCCAAGGCCGTCGCCGAGGAGGCGACGACGACGCGAGCCACTCCGGAGTTCTTCGCGCAGCACAGCATTGCCGAGCTCGATGCGCACACCGAACACTGGTTGGGTCAGCAGGGCCGCATCACGCATCCGATGATCAAGCTCCCCGGCGGCAGCCACTACGAGCCCATCGAATGGGACGACGCGTTCCGTCTGATCGGCGACGAGTTGAAGAGCCTGGCCAGCCCGGACGAGGCCATCTTCTACACCTCGGGTCGTGCGTCCAACGAGTCCGCGTTCATCTACCAGTTGTTCGCTCGGTCGTTCGGCACCAACAACATGCCCGACTGCTCCAACATGTGTCACGAGTCGACGTCCATCGCGCTGCAGGAATCCATCGGCATCGGCAAGGCCAGCGTCACGCTCGACGACGTTCACAACGCCGAACTGATCATCCTGGCCGGCCAGAATCCCGGCACGAATCATCCGCGCATGCTCTCCGCCCTCGAGCTGGCGAAGCAGAACGGCGCAAAGATCCTGTCCATCAATCCCCTTCGCGAAGCGGGACTGCTGAACTTCAAGAACCCGCAGACCCCGCGCGGCATGGTCGGTCCCGGTACCGATCTGTCGGATCTGCACCTGCCGATCAAGCTCAACGGCGACCTCGCTCTGTTCCAGGCCCTCGGGGCGCTGTTGGTGAAGTGGGACGCCCTCGATCACGAATTCCTCGGCGAGTACACCGTCGGATTCGACGAGTGGAAGGCACACGTTGCCGAGGTCGATTTCGATCTCGTCACCGAGGTCACCGGTCTGTCGATGCAGCAGATCACCGAGGCCGCCGAGATGCTGCGCGACTCCAAGGCCACCGTCTTCTGCTGGGCGATGGGTCTGACGCAGCATCGCAATGCCGTCGCCACCATCAAGGAAGTCACCAATCTTGCGTTCGCGCAAGGAAACATCGGTAAGGCCGGTGCCGGTTTGCTTCCCGTCCGTGGCCACTCGAACGTGCAGGGCGACCGAACGATGGGCATCTGGGAGCGCCCTCCGGTGGCCTTCCTCGACGCCATGGCGGCGGAGTTCGACTTCGAGCCGCCCCGTGAGCACGGCTTGGACACCGTCGACTCGATCCGCGCCATGCGCGACGGCAAGGCCCATTTCTTCCTCGGCCTCGGCGGCAACTTCGTACAGGCGACGCCCGACAGCGACGTCACGTTCGAGGCGCTGCGCAAGATGCGCATGACCGTGCAGATCTCCACGAAGATCAACCGTTCGCATCTCGTCTGCGGCGAGACCGCTCTCATTCTGCCGACCCTCGGACGCACCGAGAAGGACGTGCAAGCCAGTGGCGAGCAATGGATTTCGGTGGAGGACTCCACCTGCTCGGTGCACTCGTCACGAGGACCGCTGAAGCCCGCCAGCCCGTACCTGCGCTCGGAGGTCGCGATCGTCAGCGGAATCGCCGAGGCGACACTCGGTGATCGATACGGTCTCGATTGGAAGGGTTTCCGCGACGACTACCGCAACATTCGCACGCACATCTCGCGCGTCGTCGCCGGTTGCGAAGGGTACGAGGTCAATGTTCGACGACCCGGCGGCTTCGTCCTTCCGCATCCCCCTCGCGACAGCAGGACGTTCGAAACCAAGAGCGGCAAGGGCGAATTCGCCGTCTCGCCGATCGACGTGCTGCAGGTTCCGTCCGGCCATCTGATTCTGCAGACGCTGCGCAGCCACGATCAGTTCAACACGACGATCTACGGCCTCAGCGATCGCTACCGCGGAATCGAGAACGGCCGACGCGTCATCTTCGTGCACCGAGAAGACATCTCGACGCTCGGCTTCCGCGACGGCGACATGGTCGATCTCGTCACCAAGTGGGACGACGACGACGTGGAACGGTGCGCGCCGTCGTTCCGCATCGTCGAGTACGACACCCCGCGTGGGTCGGCTGCTGCGTACTACCCCGAGACCAATCCGCTGATCCCGTTGGATTCGACTGCGCTGCAGAGCAACTGCCCTACCTCGAAGTCGGTGATCATCTCGATGGTTCCGGCGGGAACAGGAGCGCAGGGCACGTCGAACGGTCATCAGGACAACGAGGGCTCGGACGAGGGACACAAGTCGCACCCGCAGCCGCATCACCTCAGCTGAGCGGACTCAGCTGAACGATCGAACCAGGGTCGCTGCGTCGGTGAACTGATGCCGCATCAGTTCACCGGCGGCCCGGTGATCGGCTCGACGCATCGCCTCGATCAATTCCTTGTGGCCGCGTACCGCCCGTCGTCCCCAGTCGGTGTCGGACGCATGGAGATGCGTCGGGGTGTACTTGACGGCACCGAGCAGGAACCACGCCAACGTGGTGCCGCCTGCGATCTTGTTGATGGCGCGGTGAAACTCGAACTCGCACCGTTCGACGGCATCGGCGTCGGTGCGTGTCACGGCGTCGCGTAGGTCGTCGTTGAGGGTGGTCAACTGCTGGAGATGCTCCGCCGTCACCCGGCGGGATGCCCGCTCGGCCAAGGCCGCGGCGATCGTGCCCTGCAACCAGAAGATGTCGTCGATGTCCTGCCGTGTCAGTTCGACAACGCGGTAGCCCCGATGCGGGACCGATTCGAGCAACCCTTCGCCGCGCAACGACACCAGCGCCTCGCGTACCGGGGTGGCACTGACTCCCAACTCGGCTGCGGTCTCGTCGATGCGGACGAACGCCCCCGGCTTCAGCGCACCGGCGACGATCCTTCGGCGGATGCTCACTGCGACGTCCTCGGACAGCTGCGGTCGTCGCGCAATCGGCTGTTTCGAAGACGCCGTGCGTTTGAGATCGAGGCTCATTCCACATCTCCTGCACAGCGGGGCTGCGGGGGTTGTTGCAACGGTGGCGGGCGCATAGTGTGTCCTGGACAACATTGAATCACATCAAATATATGTGATGCGATCTGCTGGAGGATAGAGCCCGTGACGGACCAGATCGAACGAACGAACGAGAGCACCTTCGAAAGCCTCGATCCCAGAACGGGTCTCGCACTCGCCACGTACCCGATCGCCGACGCCGCCGAGGTCGAGATCGCCGTGACCCGCGCCCGCTCGGCCGCCCGGTGGTGGGACGCGCAGGGATTCGAGGGCCGCAAGCGGTGGCTCCTCGAATTCAAGACCGCGATCGCCCGCGACGCCGCGAGCCTCGCCGCCGTCATCGCCGCCGAAACCGGCAAGCCGGACGAGGACTCCCTGCTGGAAGTCATGTTGGGCGTCGAACACATCGATTGGGCGGCGCGTCACGCCGGCAAGACCCTGAAACAGCGCAGGGTCGGATCGGGTCTGCTCGCCATCAACCAGAAGGCCTACGTCAGCTACCGCCCGTTCGGCGTCGTCGGCGTCATCGGGCCGTGGAACTACCCGCTGTACACGCCGATGGGGTCGATCGCGTACGCCCTCGCCGCAGGCAACACCGTCGTCTTCAAGCCCAGCGAACTCACCCCGGGTGTCGGGGTCTGGTTGGCCGAGAAGTGGCAGTCGCTCGCCGCTCCCCACCCGGTGTTCCAGACGATCACCGGCGACGGTTCCACCGGCACTGCCCTGGTCGAAGCCGGCGTCGACAAGATCGCATTCACCGGCTCGACCGCGACGGCCAAGAAAGTCATGGCCACGTGCGCGAAATCGTTGACGCCGTTGATCGCCGAGTGCGGCGGTAAGGACGCGATGCTCATCGACGCCGACGCCGATATCTCTGCGGCCGTGGAGTTCGCGACGTTCGGCGCGATGGGCAATGCCGGGCAGACCTGCGCCGGAGTCGAACGTATCTACGTCGCCGCCCCGGTTTACGACCGGTTCGTCGCCGAATTCACCAGGGCGGTCAAGGAATTGAAGCCCGGTGGATCGAAGACCTCGTCCTACGGCCCGATGACGCTGGGCAAGCAGAGCGACATCGTCCGCGCCCAGATCGAGGATGCGTTGGCCAAGGGCGGCACCGCAGTGGTGGGAGGTCTCGACTCACTGCACGGGCCGTACATCGACCCCGTCGTCCTCACCGACGTTCCCGAGGATTCGACCGCGATCACCGAGGAGACGTTCGGGCCCACCGTCGTCGTCAACAAGGTCCGCGACCTGGACGAGGCCATCGCCCGCGCCAACGCGTCCTCCTACGGTCTGGGTGCATCGGTGTTCACCAAGGACACCGCGGTCGGGCGACGCGCCGCCGAGAAGCTCGATTGTGGTGTCGTGACGGTCAATTCGGTGCTGGGCTTCGCCGGCGTGCCGGCGTTGCCGTTCGGCGGAACGGGCGACTCGGGCTTCGGCCGCATTCACGGCGACGACGGCCTTCGCGAATTCAGCACCGTCAAATCACTGACCGTGCAGGGCTTCGCGGCACCGATCGATCTGTTGACGATGAAGCGCAAAGCCCGGAACATGAAGCTCTCGGTGCTGGCGCTCAAACTCCGCCACGGACGAGGCTGACCATGGACATCGCGCCGGGTCGGGGTCGATACGGGTGGTTGCGCCGCGTCGAGGAACTCGACCCGGTCCGCGACTGTCACACCATTCACCGGATCACCGCGGGGTACGAGTTCCCCTGGGATTATCAGCGGGCCCTCGAATTCGCCTTGTTCCGAACCTATTGCGTGCCGACGATCTCCGCTCTGCTGGCCCGGACCGGCGAGTTCGAGAAGCGACCGCAGAAGCGGTACGACGACACCTCGCTGCTGATGTCGGAAATGGTCGAACACGGATACGACTCCGAACGAGGTCGCGAATCGTTGCGGACGGTCAATCGAATGCACGCGCAGTACGACATCTGCAACGACGACATGCTGTACGTGCTCACGACGTTCATCTACGAGCCCATCGAATGGATCGACACCTACGGGTGGCGTCGCCTGCATCCCCACGAGCGGCTCGCGACCTTCCACTTCTACAGCGAAGTGGGTAAACGCATGGGCATCAAGGACATTCCGGAGTCGTACACCGAGTTCGCACAGTTCAAGCTCGATTACGAAGAACGCACGTTCCGCTTCGGCGAGGACAACCGTCGCATCGGCACCTACACACTCGATCTCTACTGCTCGTGGTTTCCCGCCGCGCTCACCCCGGCCGTCCGGCAGGGCGTGTTCGCGTTGCTCGACGATCGGATGGCGAACGCATTCGGCTTTCCCGCGGGCTCACCCACGCTGGAACGGGCCGCGGTGCGGGCGCTGCGGACCAAGGCCCGCGTGGAGCGTTTCCTGCCCACGAGAAAACACTCACGCACGACAGCCGACGCAGGCAACAAGACCTACCCCGGCTATCCCGTCGGGTACAGCCCGCGAGATCTGGGCACCCAGGCCGCATCACCGATTCGCGGTTGTCCGGTAGCGACGACGTAACTGCGCACTCGACGGGTCAGAGTCCGTCCACCCACCGGCCGAACGCATCGCGAAACTCCCCCGAGAGCGGCAGCGGTGCCAAGGCGGTGTTCGGATCGGCGGGCAGCGGGCCGAGCTCGCCCAGCATGTGCGAGCTGTTGGCGAAGCGCGCGAAGTGCAGGTCGGTGTGGCCCAGGGCCACTCGCACGTTCTCGACCTGGCCGCAGGACACGTTCAGGTCCTTGTCCGAGCAGGTCAGGAACGAGGAGTACGAGTCCGGTAGCGCGGCAGCCAGATCCGCCGGGTCCGTGGCATCCGCTTCCCGCAGGAAGGTGGCGCTCTGCCGCAGTCCCAGACCGTCGACGATCGGGTCGGGCTCCGCGGACAGCGGTTGTCCCGCGCGAATATCGGCGACGGCCTGGGCGAAGCGATCCCGCGACGACGCGGCCTGCTCCTCGGTGAACTGGCCGACCGCCACGGCCTCGCCGATGTTGCGATCGACCTGCGCGGTCAACAGATCCAGGTAGCGGATGGACAACGGCTCGAGCAGGCCGACATGGGTGAACGCCGCGCTGTCGGCATCAGCCAGGCGCAGCGCCGTCAGTGCGCCCTCGCTGTGCCCGATCACCGTCGTGCGATCCGCCCCGACACCGGTGCGCTGCTGCAGGAAAGCCAGTGCGTCCGCAGCATTGTCGACCTGCGCATCGAAGCCGGGCGGATTGTTCGGATCCACCCCGGCCAGGCCGGTGCGGCCGCTCCCGAGCTTGTCGAAACGCAGGCTCGCAATACCGCGTCGCGACAGCTCGTCGGCGACGTATGCGGTCGTATTCAGCTGCAGATCACCCGAGTTCCCGTTGCGGTCGGTCGGCCCGCTGCCCGGCAGCACCAATGCCACGCCGCGGGTGTCGCCGACCGGCATGCGAAGGCTGCCGTAGAAGGTGATGCCACCGGACTCGAAGCCGACCTCCGAATCGAGCGCGTCGTCGGGTGACCACGGAACGTTGATCGGAGCAGCGGCCGCGGTACCCGCGCCGACGAGCAGGAGCATCGACGCGGCCAGTCCGGCCAGCAGTCCTCGGGTGCGCATCATGCCGCCAGAATAACAATCCGACCGACCGTTCGGATACGGCGTCACTGGCCGTAGCGCCCACGGCACGACGCTCGCGTCGCCCATCGAAAACGCACGCGACCGCTCCCGACCGGGCCGGCTCGAGGCGTCGAACACCCAGCACACACCGGCTCCGGAAGGCCGAAGTGCTGGTCGGGGCACACCCCGAATCGGATAGGACGTAGCCTGGCGAGGGAGGTTCGGTGGTTCGACCGTGAATGACACCCGTGTTGTTCGGTTAGATTGGAAGAGCCACCAGGCACGATGCAAGAGGGTCGAGACCTGTCAACGAGCGACGGGTCACCACAATCGAGGAGAACAGGCCATGGCTTTACCAGTATTGACACCGGAACAGCGCACCGCGGCGCTGGCCAAGGCGGCCGAGGCACGCACTGCGCGGTCGAAGCTGCTCGCATCCGTCAAGTCCGGCGAACTGAGCGTCGCTGACGTCCTCGCCAAGGCGGAGAACGACGAGATCGTCAAGAAGACCAAGGTGTCCGCGCTGATCAAGGCCCTGCCGGGCGTTGGATCCGTGCGCGCCGCACAGCTTCTCGAGCAGCTGTCCATCGCAGATACGCGCCGCATCGGCGGCCTCGGCGCAAACCAGCGCGAAGCGCTGCTCGCTGCCGTCGCATCCTGATTCACATTTTCACGGGTCGTTCCTGCAGGCTCCACGCCTGATCCTGCGATAACGCGTTGCCTGCAGGGCTAGCATTTCGACCATGAACGTCGAAGTGACCCTGCTGCCCGGAATCGGGGTGCGGAAAGATTTTGCCCTCGCTTCCGGGCGCCGCATCGGCGTCATCACCCGCAAGGACGGCGCGAACGAGTTGATCGTTTCGCGCAAGGACGACCCCGATGCGACGCAGGCGTCCATCACCCTGAGCAATGAGGAAGCGGCGGCCCTGGGCAATCTGCTCGGGTCGCCGCAACTCATTGCTCAGCTCGGGGAAGAGCATCGCGACCTCCCCGGAATCAACACTCGTCAACTCCCCATTCGCGCGAATTCACGGTTCGTCAGCCGCACACTCGGCGACACCGCCATGCGCACCAAGACCGGAGTATCCGTCGTCGCTGTCATGCGCGCCGGCCAGGTACAACCGTCACCCACCCCCGACTTCACGCTCGCCGCAGGTGACCTGCTGGTCGCCGTCGGCACCGCGGACGGACTGGACGCAGCAGCCAAGTTGCTCGGCAATGCCTGAGATCAGTCGGGGCTGACCCGTGGCCGAGAGCGCGCTCGCCCTCACCGAGCTGGGTGCCGTGTTCTTCGTTCTCGGACTTCTCGCTCGTCTCGCCGGCCGGATCGGCGTCTCCCCCATCCCGTTCTACCTGCTCGGCGGGCTGGCCTTCGGCAACGGCGGATTCGTCAACCTCGGCGGCATCGACGAGTTCAGCGAAATCGCCAGCGAAATCGGCGTCATCCTGCTGTTGCTGCTGCTCGGCCTCGAATACACCGCAACGGAGCTCGTCACCGGCCTGCGTCGATCGTGGATGGCCGGTCTGGTCGACATCGTCCTCAACTTCGCGCCCGGTGCCGTCGTCGCGCTGCTGCTCGGCTGGGGCGGAGTCGGGGCGCTCGTGATGGGCGGCGTCACGTACATCTCGTCGTCGGGCATCATCGCCAAAGTACTCACCGACCTGGGCCGACTGGGAAACCGCGAAACCCCCGTCGTACTGTCGATCCTGGTGTTCGAAGACCTTGCGATGGCCATCTACCTCCCGATCCTCACCGCCGTCCTGAGCGGAGTCAGCTTCCTCGGCGGACTCGAAGCCCTCGGCATCTCACTGTTCGTCATCACCTTCGTGTTGGTCGTCGCGCTGAAATACGGCAGATTCGTCTCGGCGATCGTCGACAGTCCCGACCGCGAAATCGTCCTGCTCAAAGTCCTCGGATCCGCCCTGCTGGTGGCCGGCATCGCGTCGGAACTGCAAGTCTCGGCGGCCGTCGGCGCGTTCCTTCTGGGAATCGCGATCTCCGGCTCGACGGCCGACAACGCGACCCGCGTCCTCGAACCCCTACGAGACCTGTTCGCCGCGATGTTCTTCGTCGTGTTCGGCCTGGGCACCGACCCGTCGACCATCCCGCCCGTGTTGGGCTGGGCCGTCGTACTCGCCGTCACCACCGCCGCTACCAAGATCGCGACGGGCTGGTGGGCAGCAGGTCGGCAGGGAATCGGCAGGCCGGGACGACTACGCGCCGGTGCGGCTCTGGTGGCGCGCGGAGAGTTCTCCATCGTCATCGCCGGACTGGCCGTCGCCGCGGGAGCTGTCGAAGGCGAACTGGCGGCCCTGGCGACGGCGTACGTGCTGCTGATGGCCATCCTGGGGCCGATTGCTGCCCGCGTCGTCGAACCCGTCGCGAAGGTTGTGCTCCGGACCAAGCCCGCGGTGTGATTGGCTTTTCGACATGGCAGACAAGCGGACGGCTCTGAGGCGACGGCCGCAGTTGTCCGAGGAAGTCGCCAGCCACGTCCGGCACCTGGTGATGTCCGGAGAGGTGAGTCCGGGAGACTTCATCCGGCTCGACGAGACCGCAGCCCAGCTGGGCGTCAGCGTCACCCCGGTGCGTGAGGCGCTACTGACCTTGCGTGGTGAGGGCATCGTCGAGCTCGTCCCCCACCGCGGCTATGTGGTGTCTGCGCTGACGCCGAGCGACATCGTCGACATCTTCTGGCTGCAGGGTGAGATCGCGGTCGAACTCGTGCGCCGGGCGGCACCGAAGATCACCGAGGTCGAACTCGACAGGCTCGCCGAGCTGACCGCTGCCCTGTCGGTCGCCGTCGAGAACGGCCGGGCCGAGGACGTCGAGAATATCGAGTTCGAGTTCCATCGCGTGCTGAACCGTCTGGCCGAGTCGTCCAAATTGGCGTGGTTTCTCAACAACGCCACCCGCTACACCCCCACTCGTCTGTACGCCACCGACCGTGACTGGGGCCGAGCAGCCGTGCGCAATCACGAGGATCTGATCGCGGCCCTGATTCGAAACGACATCGACGCCGCCTGCGAATTGATGAAGCAACAATTCACAGACGGCGCCGAGAGGTTGATCGCGCATCGCGGGTGAGAGCGCTACGCGCACGTGAGTGGAAACTCGTAGCCTGCTACGCGTTTCCACTCACATGGGGTCAGCGCAGCGAGGCCGGAACCTGGAAGCGCTCGCCGTACTTCTTGGCCAATTCGTCCGCGCGAGCGACGAATCCGGCCTGACCACCCGGGTAGCCGACGACGTACTGGTGCACGCCACCCGTCCACGCCGGGAAGCCGATGCCGAAGATCGAGCCGATGTTGGCGTCGGCGGTGGTGTTCAGGACACCCTCGTCGAAGCACTTCTGCGTCTCGATGGCCTCGATGAACAGCATGCGTTCCTTGAGGTCCTCGAACGGGATGTCCGCCGAACCCGACTTGAACGCATCACGCAGTCCGGGCCACAGGCCGGCGCGCTTGCCGTCTTCGTACTCGTAGAAGCCCGCACCCTTGGCCTTCGACGGACGCTCGAACTCGTCGACCATCTTGTCGATGACCTCGCCGGCCGGATCCTCGGGAGGGGTTCCACCGGCAGCCTTGATGGCGTCGTAGGTTTCCTTGCGGATCTTCTGCATCAGGTTGAGCGTGAGCTCGTCCGAAAGCTGCAGCGGCGCAGCCGGGTAACCGGCCTGCAGACCGGCCTGCTCGATGGTCGACGGCTCGACGCCCTCGCCCAACATCGCGATGGCCTCGTTGATGAACGTACCGATCACGCGAGAGGTGAAGAATCCACGACTGTCGTTGACGACGATCGGGGTCTTCTTGATGAGCTGCACGAGGTCGAATGCCTTGGCCAAGGCTGCATCCGACGTCTTCTCGCCTCGAATGATCTCCACCAGCGGCATCTTGTCGACGGGTGAGAAGAAGTGGATGCCGATGAAGTCTTCCTGACGCTTGATGCCCTGAGCAAGGCTCGTGATGGGCAGCGTCGAGGTGTTGGAACCGAGCAGCGCCGTCGGATCGACGAGGTCCTCGATCTCCTGGAAGACCTTCTGCTTCAACTCTTCCGACTCGAAGACGGCCTCGATGACGAGGTCGGCACCTTCGACGTCCTTGGCATCGGCGGTCGGGTGGATACGTGCGAGCAGAGCGTCCGACTTCTCCTGGGTGGTCTTGCCACGCGAGAGTGCCTTGGCCTCGATGGCCTCGGAGTACGCCTTGCCCTTCTGTGCCGACTCGAGGGCAACGTCCTTGAGCACCACGTCGATTCCGGCCTTGGCACACACGTACGCGATGCCCGCGCCCATCATGCCTGCGCCGAGAACCGCGACCTTGGTGAAGGTGGTCTTCTCGATGCCGTCGGGACGAGACTTGCCGGCGTTGATCGCCTGCAGGTCGAAGAAGAATGCCTGAATCATGTTCTTGGACACCAGACCGGTGACCAATTCGGTGAAGTACCGCGACTCGATGGTGCACGCATTGTCGAAGTCGACCTGTGCACCCTCCACTGCCGCAGCGAGAATCGCGCGCGGAGCCGGCATCGGTGCGCCCTTGATCTGCTTGCGCAGGTTGGACGGGAAAGCAGGCAGGATCTGCGCGAGCTTCGGGTTCGACGGCGTGCCGCCGGGGATCTTGTAACCCTTGACGTCCCACGGTGCGACGCCACCCTCGGGGTTGGCCTTGATCCATGCCTTGGCGGTGGGCACCAATTCGTCGATGCTGCCGACCAATTCGTGCACCAGACCGATTTCGAGAGCCTTGGCCGGACGGAACCGAGTGCCCTGAGCGAGGACCGTCATGAAGCCGGTCTGGATGCCGAGCAGTCGCGTGATGCGGGCAACGCCGCCGCCGCCGGGCAGGAGACCGAGCGAGACCTCGGGCAGACCGATCTGCGCGCCGGGAACATCGGCCGCGATGCGGTGATGCGTCGCGAGCGCGATCTCGAGTCCGCCGCCGAGTGCCGCGCCGTTGATGGCGGACACGACCGGCTTACCGAGCTTCTCGAGCCGACGCAGCTGCCCCTTGACTTCCTGGACCTCGTCGAACACCCGCTGGGCGTCCTCGGGCTTGGCTTCGATGAGGGTGTGCAGATCGCCGCCGGCGAAAAACGTCTTCTTGGCGGAGGTCAGCACGACTCCGGTGATGCTGTCCTTCTCGGCCTCGAGGCGATCGACCGTCGCGCCCATCGAGTCCTTGTACAGCTGGTTCATCGTGTTGGCGCCCTGGTTGGGGTCGTCCATCGTCAGAACGACGATGCCGTCGGCGTCCTGGTCCCACTGAATCATGTTGTCAGACATCGTTCTACCTCAGACTCGCTCGATGATGGTGGCAACGCCCATGCCGCCGCCGATGCACAGGGTGATCAAGGCGTACCGGCCGCCGCGGCGCTCGAGCTCGTCGAGCACGGTGCCGGTGATCATGGCTCCGGTGGCACCGAGCGGGTGGCCCATGGCGATCGCGCCGCCGTTGACGTTGAGCTTCTCGTTCGGGATCTTCAGATCCTTCTGGAAACGCAGCACCACGGAAGCGAACGCCTCGTTGAGCTCGAACAGATCGATGTCGTCGACGGTCAGTCCCGCGGTGGCGAGAACCTTCTTCGACGCCGGGGTCGGTCCGGTCAGCATGATCGTCGTATCGGCGCCACTGGTGGCCGTCGCGACGATGCGGGCGCGCGGGACCATGTTCAGGTCCTTGCCCGCCTGCTCGCTGCCGACGAGGACGAGGGCTGCGCCGTCGACGATGCCGGAGCTGTTGCCGCCGGTGTGGACGTGATCGATCTTCTCGATCCAGTGGTACTTCTGCAGCGCCACGTCGTCGAATCCGCCCATGGCCGCGATACCGGTGAATGCCGGGTTCAGCTTGCCGAGCGACTCGACGGTGCTGCCCGGACGCATGTGCTCGTCCTGATCGAGGATCAGCAGACCGTTCTGGTCGGTGACCGGAACGACGGACTTGGCGAAGTAGCCACCGGACCACGCCGCTGCGGCGCGCTCCTGGGACTGGACGGCATACGCGTCGACGTCCTCGCGGGTGAATCCTTCGATGGTGGCGATCAGGTCGGCACCGATGCCCTGCGGGGCGAAGTAGGTGTCGTAGTTGGTGGCCGGGTCCATGGCCCAGGCGCCGCCGTCACTGCCCATCGGCACGCGAGACATCGACTCGACGCCGCCGGCGACGACCAGTTCGTCCCAGCCCGAGCGCACCTTCTGCGCGGCCAGGTTGACGGCCTCGAGGCCCGACGCGCAGAAGCGGTTGAGCTGGAAGCCGCCGACGGTGTCGGGCATCTTGGCTGCGAGCACGGCCGTGCGGGCGATGTCGGCACCCTGATCTCCGACGGGCGAGACCACGCCCAGGATGAGGTCGGAGATTCGGTTCTCGTCCATGTCGGGGAAACGTCGACGAAGCTCGTCGATCAGCCCGGTCACCAAGGAAATCGGCTTCACCGAATGCAGGGAGCCGTTCTTTCCTTTACCTCGGGGAGTCCTGATGGCCTCGTAAATGAATGCCTCTGTAGTCACAGCGCGCAGTTCCTTCCACATACTCGATCTTGTCGCGATCGCCGTGCCGGCCGATCGCGTCGGTGCGAGGCCATGACAGACCTCAGCTCATGCCACAGTAAGTTGGCATACCGATCCGACATAAGGACCGAAACGAGCGTTTCGCATGACCCACGATGCGGTTCAGGTTTGAACGACCCCGTCATGGGAAATTACGATGCGTCAGATCGACCGAAGGCGAAAGAAGACCGACCATGGAAACCGACAACGAACCGACCGTGGGCGCTCGCGTCAAGGTACGCACTCGCAACGACGACAAGTCCGGAGCCGACAGTTCTGGATCCGACGCCTACGAGACCGGCGCGATCGTCGACGACTTCGGAGTCCAAGCGACCGACAGCACCTCGCGGGACTGGGCTGTCGCCAAGCGTTGGGCCGTCGCTCTCGACAGCGGCCGACTGGTATTCGTCGACACCGACGATCTCACGCTCGCCTGAGCCTCAGATCTCCTTGAGCGGTACCGCTCCGAGTTCGCTCACCAGCAGCTCCATGGCGACCGTTTCCGGGTCCCGACGAACCGACGGGTCCGCGGGTTCGGCCGCGGCCTTTAGCAGTTCTTCCTCGTCCTCCGGCGTCTCCGGAGGCGGCGGACCTAC
Organism: Rhodococcus sp. Leaf233; assembly: GCF_001426165.1. Lineage (NCBI taxonomy): Bacteria > Bacillati > Actinomycetota > Actinomycetes > Mycobacteriales > Nocardiaceae > Rhodococcus > Rhodococcus sp. Leaf233. Next base: position 224,182 of record NZ_LMRO01000001.1, on the reverse strand, counting down.
CGGCTCGGGATCATCGGGATAGTCCGGGGCCTCGGGCATCGGAATATCTGCGTCCGATCCATCGCCCGCTGAACCGAAACCGTCCGACGTCGGACGGGGAGCCCCTGCCTGGCTCGGCCTCGAGAACTTCGGCAGCGACGCGGGTTTCGCTGCCGGTTCATCTTTTTTTGCTGATGACGGTTCCGGTGGTGCCGCAGCACCCACCAGACAGACCACCGACCATTCGACGCCGAACACGTCACGCAACGCGTCCCGAATGACGTCGGCGTTGCGGGGTTCTTCGAGACGCTTCGCGAGCGGTGCCGAATCGTGGCCCAGAGTGATGGTGCCGTTCTCGACGGTGCGTACCGACGCACCGGACAACATCACCTCGACGGTCCTGCTTCGCTCTCGTACCTTGGTTCGCACCTCGGACCACACCGCGCGGACGGCCGCCGCATCGGGCTCGTTGGAGGCAGCCGCGGGTGCCGCGACAGGCTCGGGCTCGGATTCGTACACCGGCTCGGGCTCCGGGCCGTACTCGTCCTCGGGCTCCGGCGGAAAATCCTCGTGAGAGAGCGATGGTTCCGAATGCTGTTGCACTGCAGAGGAAGTCGCGACCGGTGCGGGCTCGGGTGCCGGTGCGGGGGTCGGGACCGGTTCGGGTGTCGGAGCCGGTTCGGGGGTCGGAGCCGGTTCGGGGGCTGCAGGCTCGGGTGTGGGAGCGGGCTCGGGTGTCGGAGCTGGCTCAGGTGTGGGAGCGGGCTCGGGGGCTGCAGGCTCTGGCACCGGAGACGGTTCCGGGACCGCCATGGGTTCGGGTGCCGCGACAGGCGCAGGCACCGGTGCTGGTGCCGGAGCGGGGACTGGTGCTGACGGTGCCGCGGGTGCGGACTCGGCGGCCGGCTGTCGCTGGGACGGTCGCTGGAATTTGTTCACCGGGGGCGGGCCGGAGGGCGCAGGCTCGTCGGTCGCGGGCAGCTGTGGTCGTGTCGGGTCTGCGGCTGCCTGTGCCACTGCCGCCTGCTCACCGGCAGGGAGCGTGACGTCCAGGCGACGTTCGACGCGTTCGAGCCTCTGCAGTACGGCCGATTCCGCATCGGAGGCCGAGGGCAGCAGCATCCGTGCGCACATCACTTCGAGCAGCAGGCGCGGCGCAGTGGCCCCTCGCATTTCGCCGAGGCCCGAGTGCACGATCTCGGCGTAGCGGGTCAGCGTCGCCGAGCCGAGCAGGTCCGCCTCGTCGCGGAGCCGTTCGAGGACGTCACCCGGCACGTCGACCAGGCCACGTTCACCGGCGTCGGGTACCGCCTTCATGAGGATCAGGTCTCGCATGCGGTCGAGAAGGTCGATGGCGAAGCGACGTGGGTCGTGGCCCGCGTCCATCACCTTGTCGACGGTGCCGAACAGTGCGCCGCCGTCTCCCGCGGCCAGTGCGTCGACGGCCTCGTCGATCAGCGCGACGTCGGTGACGCCGAGCAGGGACAGAGCTCGCGGGTAGGTGACGCCTTCCGGTCCGGCTCCGGCCAGCAACTGGTCCATGACCGACAGCGAGTCACGCGGAGAACCGCCACCCGCGCGGATGACGAGTGGATAGACCGCGTCCTCGACCGGGACCTGTTCCTGACCACAGATCTTCTCGAGCAGGCCGCGCATCGTCGACGGCGCGAGCAGTCGGAACGGGTAGTGGTGGGTTCGCGAGCGGATGGTGGGGAGCACCTTCTCGGGCTCGGTGGTCGCGAAGATGAAGACCAGGTGCTCCGGCGGTTCCTCGACGACCTTGAGCAGCGCGTTGAAGCCGGCCGGGGTGACCATGTGCGCCTCGTCGATGATGAAGATGACGTAGCGCGACTCGGCCGGGGCGTACACGGCTTTGTCTCGAAGGTCGCGGGCATCGTCGACGCCACCGTGGCTGGCTGCGTCCATCTCGACGACGTCGAAGTTGCCGGGCCCGCCCGGTGCCAGTGCGACGCAGGAGTTGCACACACCGCAGGGGGTGGAGGTCGGTCCTTCGGCGCAGTTCAGCGATCGGGCGAGGATGCGTGCCGAGGACGTCTTTCCGCAGCCACGAGGGCCTGAGAAGAGATAGGCGTGGTTGATTCTGTTGGAATCGAGCGCCACGCTGATCGGTTCGGTGACGTGCTCCTGACCGACGACTTCGGCGAACGTCGCGGGACGGTACTTCCGGTAGAGGGCCACGCCCGAAAGGGTACCGGCGACCGACGACACAGTTGCATCGCGCGTCGGTGTGCGCGGTGGAACCATTGGCTCAGTTGCATCGCGCGTCGGTGTGCGCGGTGGAACCCACGGCTCGGTTGCATCGTGCATCAGTGCGGACCGGCGGACACCGCTCTGATGTTCATGATCGCGAAGCTTTCCCGGGTGCCGGTGGACGTCGACAGCGCGAGTAGCCAATTGCCGTCCTGCAGCGCGTCCGAGATCGCGTGCCGCACGATTGCGCCTTTGGAGTTCTGATAGTCGATCGAGACGGGTGCGCCGCGCGCTGCGGCGTCGGTCAACGCATCGAGCTCCCGTGGCAGCAGTCTGCTGTGCCTGCCGAGTGCGGAGCGCACCCGCGCGTCGTCGACGGTGCCGGGGTCGCCTGTCTGCAGCAGCCGTGCCAGCTCGCGTGATTCGCGTCGACGTGGTGCTGCAGGTGCGCTCGGGTGCGGGGTGCGGGTGGTGTTGGCGCGGACCTTGGTCGCGCTGTCCAGCTCGAGCCGGCCGGTGTCGGAATGTCGCACCGGGGAGTATCCGTGCCTGCGCAGCACCGCGAGAGTGTCGATGGGTGTGGCAGAACTGATCAGGACTGTCGGCGCGAGCCGCTGGAACTTCAGCACCGCCAATGCCTCGTCCGTCTCGATGTTCGTCAGCAATACGACGTCCTCGGAGACGATGGCGCACGGAATCTTGCGCACGGCCAGTGCGCCGTAGGTGCGCCAACAGTCTCGGATCGTGTAGGCCAGGGCTTGGGGAACGTCGGTGTCGGCCATCTCGGCGAGGGCGTCGATCAACTCCTCACCGGTACCACCGGTGTCGAAGAACCTGCGGATTGTCGCCGGCGTGAACCGCCAGACCGACGCCACTTCCCTCGACTCCGGTTGCGCGGCCGCACCGAGTATCGACGCCACCTCGGTGCTCGGCGGCCCGGTGACCACTGCGGTCGAATCGGGCAGCAGGCGCACCGAGAACGGCACCCAGTCGGCCAGATCTTGTAGCTGCGTTGCCAGCGAAGAGGCGATCTGGCGCGGATCGCCGTCTCGGCCCACCCGGAAGTCCGTCAGGGTGGCACACAGATCGGTCGGTGCACCATCGACCAGAACTCCGAGGCGGGTGGCCTCGGCCCAGAGTGCGCGCACGTGGCCAGGCCCGGCGCTCGTCAAGACGACCGGAATATGCCACTCGAGGTAGCGGGCGAATTCGTCGGGATCGGACAAGACCGGCGTCGGGCTGTCGGATCCGTCGAGGCGCAGAAGAGCCGCCAAGGCCGTCGAGCGCACGTCTGCGGCCGCGGGATCGTCGAGCATCTTCTTGAGTACCGGCGCGGTCTTCTGGGAGGATCGCGGCACCCGGTGGGTCGGTGTGAAGGGCGAGCACCACCACGCGGCCAACAATGCTGCCGCCTGTTCGGATCGCGCGCTCGTCGACCATGTTTCGTAGATCGAGGTCAATGCGACGCCGGTCTTTCCCCGGTCGGCGAGCAACCCGGCTTCGCGCGCCAGCATCAGCATCAACGCGGTGTGATGCTCGTCGGCGAATCCCAGACGAGCAGTCAGCGCACGGACTTCTTTGGCGCTGAGGCCACCGGTCTTCATCATTGCCAGGCCATCGGTGTCGATTGCCGTCAACAACGCCTGCGTGTGCTCACAGAACTGCAGCAAGGCGATGGAGCGCGCTCGCCGCGAGTCATTTTGCGACAGAACACGAGTGGCGAATTCCGGCGGCCTGAGCTCGATGGGCAATCGCCACCCATCTCCTCGCAGCGCGATGCTCACTTCCAACGGCATCTCGACGCGATGCCCGTCCAATCGATACAGCAATCCGCGCTCGAAGGCGGCGGTACCTGCGGTCGGCGGCACGTCGAAGATCAACGACGCCGGTTGTCCATCGACGAAGCGAGACAACATCTCTCGCATCTCGGGCGGGCCGTCGTCGTACAAAGCTCGGATACGTTCGGGGGTCATCGCGGCCGCGACGGCGTCGGCGCGTTCGGCTCGATCGAGCGAGGAGCCGACTCCGAGGTGAGCCAGCAGAGCAAGTCGGTCCTGCTCGACGGCGCAGTGCAAGAACAACTTTCGCTGCCTACGCGCAAGTCCGAACGGATGCGAGAACACGCCGGACAGATCGACGGGACGGTACTCGACCGCGTCCGAGCCCCCTGCCGTGTGCGGCCAGATCAGGCCGTAGGCCATCAGCGTGTTCAGGGCCGCATCGATATGCGCCGTCTCGTTCGAGATTCCCTCGCCCGTCCAGTGGCCGATCTCGGCGCGGCTGAGATCTTCCATCAGCGCGAACAACTCGAGCAGGTCGAGCGCACCTCTGTCGAGTTTCCGCGGTAAGGCCGCCACCCGCCAGGGCGAGCCGAGGAGTTGCAAGAGCAACCCGAACGAGCGGGGTGGCGGGTCGGTTGCCACGTCCGGTCGACGTCGCAACAGATCCGTCAGTGCGTCCTCGTCGAGCGAGGCCAGCCACCCCTCGTACGTCCCGATCTTCTCGGTCATCTCGTCCCCCCGGTGCAAGTTCTGCCACAACGTACCGACGGGCACCGACAGACTTATTTGTTCTTGGCTGCCGCTTTCGCTGCCTTCTTGAATTCGCGTACCTCGAGCAGGGACTTCTCGTCGACGACATCGGCGATGGATCGACGCGCACCCTCGTCGCCGTACGCTCCGGCGGCCTTTCGCCACCCGTCGGGCGTCACGCCCATCTGCTTGCCGAGCAGCGCGAGGAAGATGCGCGCCTTCTGATCGCCGTAGCCGGGAAGTGCTTTGAGACGCTTCAGAACCTCGGCACCGTCGGGGTCGTCGCGGGTCCAGATTTCCTGCGGCTTGCCGTCGTAGTTCTCGACCAGAAATGCGGCGAGTCCCTGGATGCGCTTGGCCATCGAGCCGGGAAAACGATGCACGGCAGGGGTCTGCGCGCACAATGCGGCGAACTCGTCCGGATCGGCGTCGGCGACGGTATCGACCTTCAGATCACCGAGGCGGTCGACGAGCTTCTTCGGCCCGGCGAAGGCGGATTCCATCGGCACCTGCTGATCTAGAAGCATGCCGATCAACAGCGCGAACGGATCCTCGGCGAGCAATGCATCGGCCTCCGGATCGCCGACGAGGTTCAGAGTGCGAGACATGGGCTCGATCCTGCCACGCGCCATCTACAGTGGATGACGATTGCTCCCACAAGCCGGTTCAGTGGCGCGCGAGGCAGCAGTGACAAGCCCGCGGATTCTCTCGAGAACCCGCCCGATCAAACCAATACAGTTCGCCGTGCAGGCCGGCGGACACGTCAGGAGCTCACGACCGCGCACGGCCGGCGCGTCGCCCGAGAGCAGACAGTCTTACTACGACGACAGTCAGTGCGACCACCGCACAGGTCAAGGCTGGATACACGATCATCGTTGTTACCCAGCCAGTGTGCTCGACGATCACGGTGCCGGTATCGGAGTCGCGGCCGACGCATTCTCGACCGAGAGGCCACCACGTCTGCCGGTCCTCGACGGGAAACGGCTCCACCTCGTAATCCGGCGGCCGGTACCCGAAATACTCGGGAAAGGCTTCGCGACAACCTGATTGGTTTGCCCACCGATAGCTGAACGCCCAAATGGTCAGGAAAGCAATGCCGAGGGGGAACCACACCAGAGTGACGGCGGCCTTGGACAGGCCGTCACGTGAACGAACAGCCGCAATCGATACCACCACCACGATCATGAATCCGGCAATGAAGATCACGATTCTCAGTCGACCGAACCGGCTACAGCCAGCGCGATTGCCTGCAGAAGTGGTCGGTCGACACTGGTTGCGCGAGCCGCAATCTGCACGTCCACGCGGGTGCCCGACGGTTTGACCAACGTGATGTCCTCGATCGGATCACCGTCGAGAGTCATTGCACTCGCGCCGGGGTTGTCGTCGCGGAATTGCGATCCGTCAGGCAATGTCAGCGCACCCCAGGGGTTTTCGGAGGGCTCGAAGTCCGCGTCGATCACTCTGATCGTCAGGGTGCCGTCGCCGACCATCACGGCTCCGCACGCTCCGGCCGATCCCGACGGGGAGGTTCGCATCGAGCCCAGCGGTCTGTCGAGTTCGATTGGAAGCTGGGCCGCTCGCCAGAACTCGTCCAGCGACGCGTTGAGGCGATCGACGGACTGAGACGAGAACTGCCCTGCGCCCTCGGAATTGGTGTCGCATGAAATCGGGAGCGGAGGCGTGTCGATCGGAACCGGTGTGGACCACAGCAACTCCGGCCGCAGCGCTATCGAGCGCAACTCCTCGATCGACAGTGGCACGGTACCGGTGGTCTCGAAATCGGCGTTCTGGTCCGATGACGACGCTACGACGACGGAACCATCGGGTGCGTACACGCGCGCGAAGTTGGTATGGGAGCGGTCTCCGTCGAATTCGTCCCAGGTGTCCCGCGTGTCGACGACGGTTCCGTCGGAGAGTGTTTCGCGAGCATCGAGCCAGCCGGCTCGGCAGGGCTTCGGACCGTCGTCGACGCGGGTGACGTTGACCGTCAGCGAACCTTCGACTCCGTCGCGTGTGACCTCCGCGTCCGCGGAGGTACCGGGGTCGTATGCCGCGTCCGCGCTGGCTACCGGCTGGAAGACCAGTGGATCACCGCCGGGCCAGAACGACGACCCGGCAACGAGGGAAACCTGCGAGGGGAGGGCGTCGCGCGCTGCGATCGACATTGCGTGCGCCTTCTTCGACGTCAGCCAAGGGTAAGCGGGATTGTCGTAGCTCTCCTGGCCTGAGGTGAATACACCGTAGAACTGCTCTTCCTCGGGCGGCTCCACGGATTCGCAGCCCGGAATGTCCACAGGGTATTCGACAGGCTCACTGACATATCCTGACTGCCCCATCGGCTGGTGGGTGAGACCTGCGGCAACGACACCGACGGCTACGACCACGCAGACGACGATCGCATCGGTCCACACACCACCACGCCACAACGACATTCGCACGGGCCGCAGCCTAACGCGCCTCGAAGCGACCGGATCAGGTGATCGACACCAACTGGGTGATGTCGTCGAAGGGCAGCGGCCCATCCACGACGGCTCCGACGACGGCGCTGTTGAGGATGATCGATCCGCCGTGATTGTCGAGGAATGCGGTGTCGGCTGCGTCGCGTCCGGTTGCGATGCGCACCAGGGTCGATCGCGGCGCGAGGCAGGTGGCGTCGACCACTCGCCATTGTCCTTCGACGAAGGCTTCGGCAACCGCGTGGAAGTCCATCGGATCGCAGCCCGGCGCGTACACGGCCACGAGTCGAGCGGGCACGTTCACTGCGCGGAGCAGTGCGACGACGAGGTGGGTGTAGTCGCGGCACACCCCGGCACCGGCGAGGAGGGTGTCGACGGCGCCGTCGATGGGGTCGCTGCTTCCGGGAACGTAGCTCAGCCGGGCTCCCACCCAGGACGACACCTCGGCCAGCAGCTTCTCCGACGGCGGGTACGAGCCGAATTCCGTTGCGGCGAAACCGAAGAACTTGTCCGCCTCGGCGTAGCGGCTCGGCCGCAGATACAGCGACAGGTCGTAATCGGACACCGGTGCCGGGTCGGTATTGCCGTAGATCGTCGCCGAGTACGACGCTTCGAGCTTGCCGACGTCGGCGTGCAGCTTGTGGATGCGGGTGCCGTGCGCGCCACTGATTTCCTGCGCTTCGACGGGCTGGCCGTCGAGTGTGAACGAGAGTGCTTCCCACACTTCGGTTCCTGGGTGCGGCGCGATCGCGATCTGGAACTCGAGGGTGCTGGCCTCGGTCACATCGACATCGAGGTACGCGGAGACGTCACGTTTCATCGTGCCGATCCTGCCATCTCCGAGCGGTTCTCGCAGACTAAGACTCGTCGGTGGGGCGCGCTCCGGTCACCAGGAAGATGACCCGTTTCGCGACCTCGACAGTGTGGTCGGAATACCGCTCGTAGAAGCGGCCGAGCAACGTGATGTCGACGGCGGCCGGTACACCGTGCGGCCAGTCGGGCGCGGAGGTCAACATGAACAGGCTGCGGTGCAGTGCGTCCATCTCCTCGTCCTGCGTTCGCAGACTCGCGGCGAGTTCGGCGTCCCGCGTCTCGAGCACCCGTTGGGTCGCCTCCGCTTGAGCGATGGCTACCCGACCCATCTCGGTGAACACGCCCTCGACCTCGGGCGGCAGCACATGTGCGGGGTGACGGCGGCGGGCCAGCTCGGCGATGTGCACCGCAAGTCCACCCATGCGCTGGAGGTCGGCCACGATGTTGATCCCGGACACGACACGGCGCAGATCGTGAGCAACCGGTGACTGTCGAGCGAGGAAAGCGAAGGCCTCGTGTTCCCATTCGACGGCGAGAGTGTCGATCTCTTCGCGGTACTCGATCGTCTGCTCGGCGAGCACGATGTCGGCGGTGAGCAGCGCGCGCGTGGCATCAGCCATCGCTCGTTCCGCGATTCTCGACATTTCGGACAGCTCCGACGCCAACGTGTCGAGCGCCTCCGTGTAACTGTCCCGCATGTTCACTCACCCCAACCGCTCGACAGCCCAACCTCAGGGCATTGCAGGGCAGTACCCTGCTGCGCATCCTTCTACACCCTCACACCGCTGTGGGCTCGTTGGAGAACTCAACGGTGTGACGTCGGTCATGCCTGCTGAACACGAATCGATGGCCGACATGGGAGGGAACGCCGAACGGCCCGCGCTCGGTGAGCGCGGGCCGTTCGATCATCGGTTGCCGATCAGCAATTCGACGGGGCGGGCACTCCGTAGAAGCGATCCTTGATCCAGCTCTGAGCTTCGCCGAGACCGAGGATGTCCGGGATCAGATGCCCGGCACCGGAACCCGGCACGATAGCCGGGACCTGCGCGGAACTGAGCTGCACTGTTGCACCCTTGCCGCACCAGTCGCCGGCCAGTTCGACGGCCTGACCGTGGGGCACGATGTCGTCGGAGGTACCGGACTGGATCAGTACCGGGGCATTCGGCGTACGCTCACCGATCTTGTTCTTGGCCAGGATTTCCTGCGCGACGGGCAACCTGTCCAGCACCACCGACAACGGCTCGCCGGTCTTGGTGTACTCGTTGGTGCGGTGCAGCCCGACGTTCAGAATCGTCTCTCCGACACACTGATTCGCGACCAGGTTGAGCATGGCCTTTCCTGCGTCGTTGATGTTCTCGTCGACGATCGGCTGCAGACCGGGGTCGGAATTGAGCAGGCCGTTGAGGGTGTAGCCGATCACGCCGGTGAGGATGGTGCCGTCGACCTGTTCGAGGGTCGCCTTCAGATCCGCGGGAGGCGCTCCTGCGTAGGTGCCGACCAGATCGAGTTCCGGGGCGTATTCATCGGCGATCTCGGCCGCCGCTGCGGCAGCTCCGCCGCCCTGCGAGTAGCCGTAGGCCGCGACCGGGCCGTCGCCGGAGATCTTGGTGCCCTGCAGCTGCCGAGCTGCGCGGGCCGCGTCGAGCACTGCATGAGCCTCGGACGCGCGGTTCACATAGGTGTGCGCGCCCGGCGTGCCGAGACCCTCGTAGTCGGTGATCACGACGCCATAGCCCTGGGAGAGAAGCGAATACGCGGCCAGTACCTCGTACTCGACCATGAATCCGAGCGGCGGGGTGTAGGTGATGACGTTGTTGAGCATCTTGGACGGCGCGCACTGATCGCCCTGCCCCTGCGTTCCCGGTGCCAACACCACGAGCGGGCGCGGCCCCGGACCGGTCCACGGGGCGGCCGGGTCGATGTAGGTACCCGTGACAGCGTTGGCGTCGTCGTTGGAATCGGTGCTGCGGTACATGATTCGGGTTGCCTCACCCGGCAGGGTGCCGCCGATGCCCGGCACCGACAGCGCGAGATGCGAAGGCTCGGAACGAATCACGTCGCCCGCCGCGCCTGCAGGCAGCGGGCTCGGCGGAATGTAGAAGTCGGATTCGACGGTCGAACCCGTCGACGGTGCTGCCGACACGGTCGGCGCAGTCACCCCCATGAACACTGCCATCACTGCCACGGCCGAACCGAAGACACGCGTCGAACGCAAATCGAACCCCCAACGTCTGAACACCTGCTGCCAGGTGTGCGCTACCCCGCGTAGCACTTACCGTGACGCACCTTACGTGACGGCGCACACAACGTACAGACCGAAGTTGGACGAATCACCAGTCAGCGGCGGCGACCGTGCATGGCCGCCTTCGCCGTATCCACTTCGTCGTCGGTGAAGGGACGTCCGGGGAGATCCGATCGGGGTACCGAATCACCGCGCAGGCCGTCGAGCAGCACCGTGAAGTACCGACGCCAGTTCGCGGGATCGACATGACTGGAGAATTCGACGGTCGAGCCGATCATCCCCAGCACCGGATAGAAGTCGGTGACGGCCACATCGGGACGCAGCTGACCGGATTCGAGGGCGCGATCGACGATTTTCGCGAAGAACGGATCGATCCGTCGGCGCATCTCCGCGATGCCGCGACACCCCTCGTCCGACCCGAGGACCACATCACCGAGGCCGCGGTCGGACGCCATTTCCTCGCATACGTCCGAGAGAAAGCCCACCAACCCACTCCAGGGATCTTCCGCTTCGAGGGCGCGTTCGGCACTGGCGAGCATTCCTTCGAGGCGCTGCTCGAAGACGCCGTCGATGAGCTCTTCCTTGCACGAGAAGCGGCGATAGACGGTGCCGACGCCCACCTTGGCGTGCGCGGCGACGTCGTCGAGCGTGATGTCGATACCGCGGGAAGCGAACAGCTCGCGAGCCGCGTCCACGATGCGGCGTCGGTTGCGTTCGGCATCCGCCCGTAGGGGCTTCGATGCCGCTGTGTCCGCTCTCACACTCATTCGATGTCCGTTTCACCCGATAAGCGGAGGACATTCCTCCACTTAGCTGCTACCTTTGCCCTACAACCGGAGGATACACCTCCGCATAGTCGAACCGAGGACACCATGACCACCCTTTCATCGGAGAACGTGGACGGCTCAACGTCGACCACGACACCGGCGGACGAGCGTGCGCACCGGAATCGCTGGTTGATTCTCGCCACACTCGGACTGGCCCAGCTCATGGTCGTGCTCGACGCGACCATCGTGAACATCGCACTCCCCGCCGCCCAGCTCGATCTGGGCTTCGACAACGCCGACCGCTCCTGGGTCGTCACCGCCTACGCACTCGCATTCGGCAGCCTGTTGCTCCTCGGTGGACGCTTGAGCGACCTCTTCGGTCGACGTAACACCTTCCTCATCGGCCTCGTCGGCTTCGCGCTGATGTCGGCAGTGGGCGGTGCGGCCGTCAACTTCGGCATGCTCGTCGCAGCCCGCGCCGGTCAGGGCGTCTTCGGTGCACTGCTGGCACCCGCGGCCCTGTCACTGTTGGCCACCACCTTCACCGACACCAAGGAACGCGCCAAGGCCTTCGGCATCTTCGGTGCCATCGCCGGCGGCGGCGGCGCACTGGGTCTACTGCTCGGCGGCATGCTCACCGAATGGGCCAACTGGCGCTGGAGCCTGTACGTCAACCTGATCTTCGCTGCGCTCGCCTTCGTCGGAGCCTTCCTGTTCCTGGCCAAGCACAAGGTCGACGTCCGACCCAAGCTCGACATCCCCGGAACGATCGCCGTCTCCGCTGCGCTGTTTTCGATCGTCTACGGCTTCGCCCACGCCGAGTCCGACGGCTGGAGCAACCCCGTCACCCTCGGCTTCCTCGCGGCAGGTGTCGTTCTTCTCGCCGTCTTCGTGACCATCCAGAAGCGCGTCGAACACCCCCTGCTGCCGCTGCGCATCGTTCTGGACCGCACCCGGGCCGGATCCTTCCTCGCGGTGTTCGTCACCGGAGCCGGCATGTTCGCGGTGTTCCTGTTCCTGACCTACTACCTGCAGAGCACGCTGAAGTACACCCCGATCACCACCGGGTTCGCGTTCATGCCGATGATCGCGTCGCTGATCCTCACCGCGACACTGTCGACGGCACTGATCCTCCCCCGGTTCGGACCGCGGATCCTCATGACGACCGGCCTGGTCGTCGCGTCGATCGGAATGGGACTGCTCACCCAGATCGATCTGGACAGTAGCTACGTCACGCACATCCTGCCCGGCCTGATCATCATGGGCCTCGGACTCGGCGCCACCATGGCACCGGCCATGCAGGGCGCCATCTCCGGCGTCGCCCCGGACGACTCCGGTGTCGCGTCGGCGACGGTGAACACCATGCAGCAGGTGGGCGGCTCGATCGGTACCGCACTGCTGAGCACCGTGGCAGCCAACGCCGCCACCAGCTACGTCAGCTCCAACATGGCGACGGCAACCGATGCGGCCCTGCTGCAGGCCAACGCCGAAATCGCCAGCTACACGACCACCTTCTGGTGGGCGTCGGGCATCTTCCTACTGGGCGCGGTGCTCTCGGCCACGCTCCTGAAGAAGGGGCCGTTGCCCTCCGCTCCCGAGGGTGCGGTCGTCGTCGGGCACTGAGAGCGGCTTCGCCGCATGTGAGTGGAAACGCGTAGCCTGCTACGAGTTTCCACTCACATGCGTTCAGCCTTCGAGCAGCTTCTCCGTCGCGGCCAGCAGAACGCAGGTTGCGACGCCGTCCATCGACTTCTCCAGCTCACCGAGCGACGGGAAGCTTGGGGCGAGGCGAATGTTCTTGTCTTCCGGATCTTTTCCGTACGGGAAGGCCGAGCCGGCGGCCGTCAGAGCAATTCCGGCATCCTTGGCCAGCGCTATCGAACGCGCGGCCGTGCCCTCGAGGACGTCGAGACTGATGAAGTAGCCGCCCTTGGGCTCGGTCCACGACGCGATCTTCGACGCACCGAGACGGTCCTCGAGAATCTGCTGAACCAGCGCGAACTTGGGCTTCAGGATCTCGCGATGCTTGGCCATGTGCGCCCGCACCCCCTCGGCGTCACCGAAGAAACGCAGGTGCCGCAGCTGGTTGAGCTTGTCCGGGCCGATGCTCTTCTTACCGAGGTGCTTCTGATACCAGGCAAGGTTCTCCTCGGAACTGCCGAAGAAGCTGACGCCCGCACCGGCGAACGTGACCTTCGACGTCGAGGCGAACACGAACGCACGATTGGGGAACCCGGCCTCCGCCGCCATCCCGATGACGTCGTAGGACGGCGCGAACTCCTCGGTCAGCGGATGCACCGCGTAGGCGTTGTCCCAGAACAGACGGAAGTCCGGCGCAGCAGCAGGCATGGTGGCCAGCGCGCGAACGACCTCTTCGGAGTAGACGGCACCGGTGGGATTCGCGTAATTCGGCACCACCCACATGCCCTTGATCTGCGGATCCGACGCCACCAAGTTGGCGATCTCGTGCACGTCCGGTCCGTCGGGACCCATCGGCACCGGAATCATCTCGATGCCGAAGCTCTCGGTGATCGCGAAGTGACGGTCGTAGCCGGGGGCCGGGCACAGGAAGCGAACGTTCGGCTCCGCCGACCACGGGCGCGGCGAATCCGACAGCCCATGCAGCAGAGCCCAGACCACCAGGTCCTGCATGATCTCGAGGCTGGCGTTGTTACCGGCCACCAGGTTCTTCACCGGGATGCCGAGCAACTCGCCGAAGATGGCACGCAATTCCGGCAGACCCGCAAGGCCACCGTAGTTGCGGCAATCGGTGCCGTTGCCGTCCTTGTAGTCCGCGCCGGGGAGCGTCAACAGATCAGCAGCGAGATCGAGCTGCTCGGGCGACGGCTTACCGCGGGTGAGATCCAGCTTCAGATCCTCGGCTTTGAGCTGCGTGTACTTCGCGCTCTGCCGCTCGTGCTCGGAGGCGAGCTCCTCATGGTTCATCAGACCCAACTGGGTTTGCGCTGGCATGCGGAGCGGCCTCTCGGTGACTGGGTTCCCCGGACAGTGTCTATGTCACTGAAATAAAGGGGACCCCGCGCACCCGGCAGAGCCCATTGACCCTTGCTGCCTTCCGGCCCTGGGGGAGTTCACAGGATGCGCGCCGCGCGGGATCCGTTAGGAAGTGTAGCCGCCTCCCATCGGGCAACGCATCACCACCCTTCGCGCCTCCCGATTTGGGAGATGGTGGGGGTAACCGGGTAAGCTCCCCCACGGAGGATTCGCCTAGTGGCCTATGGCGCTCGCCTGGAACGCGGGTTGGGTTAACGCCCTCAGGGGTTCAAATCCCCTATCCTCCGCCAAAGAAGCCCCCGTGACCTGTCACGGGGGCTTCTTGCTGTTCAGGGAGGGGTGCTCCGGCTCGCGCCCACCCGTCTCCCGATCAGCCCACCCGTCTCCGGATCAATGGGCGTTCGAGTCCGTCTGAGTGCAACAAAGCCGCATTCATCCGGTGGGGTGCGGCGACCCGATCCGGATGAATGCGACTTTGTTGCAATCTGAGCGACTGAAACCCACATTGATCCCAAAGTGGGGGCGCAGCAGACGGGCGGCACTGAATCTAACGAGCCGACCAACCACCATCCATGGTGTACGACGCCCCGGTGACCATTCCTGCGTTCTCGGAGGTCAGCCATCCCACCAGTGAGGCGACTTCGGCGGGTTCGACGAGTCTTTTGATGGCGGCCTCGGTCAGCAGCACCTTTTCGAGTACTTCGTCCTCGGGGATGTCGTGCGCCTTGGCTTGATCGGCGATCTGTTTTTCGACCAGCGGTGTGCGGACGTATCCCGGGTTGACGCAGTTGCTCGTCACGCCGTGCGCGGCACCTTCGAGGGCTGTCACTTTCGACAGTCCTTCGAGTGCGTGTTTGGCGGTGACGTAGGCGACCTTGAATTCCGATGCGCGCAGTCCGTGTACCGACGACAGGTTGATGACTCGGCCGAACCGGCGGGCATACATCCCAGGCAACGCCGCACGAATCAGCAGGAACGGTGCCTCGACCATCAGCGTCTGGATTCGACGGAACGCGCCGGGGTCGAAATCGACGATCGGTGCGACGGTTTGGATACCCGCATTGTTGACGAGAATGTCGACGTCCAACCGAAGGTCGTCCAGCGCGGTGGTGTCGAGCAGATCGACCGACCACACCTCGCCGTCGAGCTCGGCCGCCAATTCCTTTGCTGCGACGTCGTTCACGTCGGCGATGGTGACGCGGGCACCGCGGCCGGCGAGCTCACGCGCGCACGCGGCCCCGATGCCGGACGCTCCCCCGGTGACGAGGGCGGAGCGTCCGGTCAGGTCGGTCACCGCTTTACACTCGGATCGAGCAGACCGGCCTTCGCCAGCTCGGCTTCGGTGGCCAGGTTCTTGGCGTCGGCGATGTCGATGCTTTCGAGCGCCAATCCCTTTGTCTCTCTGGCTACGACGACGGCAACCACGGTGATCGCGCAGGCCACGGCCAAGTACACCGCGATCGGGACGGACGAGCCGTAGATGTCGAGCAGCTTCACGGCGATGATCGGGGCCAGCGAGCCAGCGACGATCGAGGTGACCTGATAGCCGAGGGACACACCGGAATACCGCATCCGCGTCGGGAACATCTCGGCCATGATGGCGGGCTGCGTGGCGTACATGAAGGCGTGGAACATCAGACCAATGATGATGGCCAGCAGGATCACGACGTTGTGGCCGCTGTTCATCATCGGGAAGGCGAAGAAGCCCCACGTTGCCGCGGTGAGGGCACCGGCGAAGTACACCGGACGGCGACCGATGCGGTCGGCGAGCCTGCCCACCAACGGAATTGTGCAGAAGTGGATCGCGTGGGCGATGAGCATCCACCACAGGATCGTGCTGGTGTCGGTGCCGACCTCCACCTTGAGGTAGGTGATGGAGAAGGTGACGACGAGGTAGTACATGACGTTCTCACCGAAGCGCAGGCCCATTGCGGTGAATACGCCACGTGGGTAACGCTTCACGACCTCGAAGACGCCGTACGACGCGGCCTTGATGACCTCGGCCTGCTTGTGTGCCTCGATGAAGATCGGGGCGTCGGAGACCTTGGTACGGATGTAGTAGCCGACGAAAACGATGACGGCAGAGAGCCAGAACGCGACGCGCCAGCCCCAGCTGAGGAACGCTTCGTCGGACAGGGTTGTCGTCAGGACGAGCAGTGCGACGGTCGCGAGGAGGTTACCGGCGGGCACGCCTGCCTGCGGCCAGCTGGCCCAGAATCCGCGGCTCTTGTTCGGGCTGTGTTCTGCGACAAGGAGAACCGCGCCGCCCCATTCGCCGCCGACGGCGAAGCCCTGAATGAATCGCAGGGTGACCAGCAGTGCCGGGGCCCAGTAGCCGATGGCCTCGAATGTCGGTAGGCAGCCCATGAGGAACGTGGCACCGCCGACGAGGACGAGGCTGAACTGCAGCAGCTTCTTTCGGCCGTACTTGTCGCCGTAGTGGCCGAAGACGATGCCGCCCAAGGGTCGTGCGACGAAGCCGACGGCGTAGGTGACGAAGGCCGCGAGGATGGCGTCGAGCTCACTGGTTCCGGCCGCGAAGAAAATCTTGCTGAACACCAGTGTGGCGGCGGTTCCGTAGAGAAAGAACTCGTACCATTCGACGATGGTGCCGGCCATCGATGCTCCGACGACCTTCTTCAGGCCCGTGGGGGTGGCATCGGGGTCCGGCTCGGACCTTTCTGCCAGCGGTTGGTCGACGCTCATAGCTTCTCCTGTGTTGCTCGGCACTGCGTGCTCGTGTTTGTGACAGACCACACATGTAGCGGGGTTGGTCTGAGTATTGGTGCAGATCTTTTTCTGCGCAAGAGGCATGGACGCAGGTTCGATCTGCAAAACTGCACACATGACACGCGGCGACGGGAAGGTTCCCAGTGCCGACGACCTGCTGGTGCTGCTCGCCGTCAGTCGAACCGGACGCTACAGCTCCGCTGCCGACGACCTCGGCATCAACCACACGACCATCTCCCGACGCATCGCCGCACTCGAGGACACCCTCGGCGGACGAGTGCTCACCCGTGCCGGCGGAGGTTGGGAACTGACCCAACTGGGGCACGGCGCACTGGCCGCTGCCGAGGCCGTCGAAAACGCGCTGCAGACGCTGGTCTCGAGCGACGCGGGTGCGCTGAAGGGCGTCGTACGCATCTCGGCCACGGACGGTTTCAGTGCTTACATCGCAGCTCCTGCGGCAGCTCGCGTGCAACGCACCCACCCGCTGGTGTCGGTGGAGATCGTCGCGACCACCAGACGTGCGTCGAGGCAACGGTCCGGACTGGACATCGAGATCGTCGTCGGACAACCGCAGGTGCATCGCGCGGAGGCCATCCGGCTCGGCGACTACGTGCTGGGTCTGTACGCGTCGCAGACCTACGTGGACGAGCACGGCACACCGCAGGTGCCGGCCGACCTCGCCGCCCATCCCTTCATCTACTTCATCGACTCGATGCTGCACGTCGACGATCTGGATCTGGCCCCCAACTTCACTCCGACGATGCGCGAATCGGTGACGTCGACCAACGTCTTCGTCCACGTCGAGGCCACACGAGCCTCGGCAGGCATCGGATTGTTGCCGTGCTTCATGGCCGACCGACACCCCGACCTGCAACGAATCCTGCCCGACGCCATCGCGGTGACCCTGACCTACTGGCTCGTCACTCGCACCGAAACTCTCAGACGACCCGAAGTGTCGGCGGTGATCGACGCGATTCGCGCGGTGGTCACCGAACAACGCTCGGCTCTGCTGGGCGAGAAATGAACGCACGGAACCTATGCCCCACAAGGAGAGTCCCCTGATGTCCGATATCGATTTCTATTTCGATCCGGTATGCCCGTTCGCGTGGATGACCAGCAAATGGGTTCGCAAGGTTCAGGCCCAGCGCGACTACACCGTCGACTGGCGGTTCATCTCGCTTCGCCTGCTCAACTCGCATATCGACTACGACGCCCATTTCCCACCCGAGTACGAGGCCGGCCACACCGCGGGTCTGCGACTGCTGCGGGCCGCTGCCTCTGTTCGTCGTGAGCATGGGTCGGACGCTGTCGGGCCGCTGTATCAGGCCCTCGGAACGCACATCTTCGACACCGAGGCGGTGCCCGACGACGCTGCGAGTCACGGACATCGCGGCACCGCGGCATTCCTCGGGCCGATCCTCGAGGAAGTCGGGCTGCCCACCCGTCACACTGCAGCACTCGATGATTCGACGATCGACGACGAGATCCGGGCCGAAACCGATCATGCGCTGTCGCTGACCGGCAAGGACGTCGGAACTCCCATCATCACCTTCGAGCCGCCGGACGGTGTGGCGTTCTTCGGTCCGGTGATCAGCCGACTACCCAGCGACGAAGAAGCAGTACCGCTGTGGGACAACGTGATCGGACTCGCACGATTCCCTGGATTTGCCGAGATGAAGCGCAGCATGCGTGAACTCCCCCAGTTGAAGGCACTGGGGGTGACGGAGGACGAGGTTGGCGTGCAACAGGATTGGCACGGCGGGAGCCGACGGCAGAAGAAGTGAATTGCCCTCCGATCTAGTCGGTCAGTACGTCGTCCATGTTGCCGACGTCCGGGGTCCCGGTGTCGAGGCCGTACCGCAGGTAGACGGTGCCCTTGCCGTCGACGGCCGGTGGCTCGAGCAGCGTCAGATTGCTGGGCACGGTGCCGTCGGCGAACACCTTCTTTCCCACTCCGAGAAGGATGGGATGCACCCACAGATCGAGTCGATCGAAGAGCTTCTCGCGCAACAGGGTCTGCACCAGATCGAGACTTCCGACCACCTTGATATTGTCGTGTCGATCTCGGATCTCACGCACGGCTCCGGCCAGGTCCGGTCCGAGCTGGGTCGAACCGTTCCACAGCAGATCGGGTGTGCCGCGGGAGGCCACGTATTTCGGGATCGTGTTGAACAACGTTGCGAACGAATCGTGTTGGTGCGGCCAGTACGCGGCGAAGATGTCGTAGGTGCGCCGCCCGAGCAGGAGCGCATCCGTGCCCTCGTACGCGGCGGCGACCTGCGCCCCCGAAACCTGGTCGAGCAGAGGAGCCTGCCAGCCGCCGAAGGGAAAGTTCTCGGGGTCTTCCTCTGGGCTTCCGGGTGATTGCGCGACGAGGTCGAGGGTGGCAAAAAGCTCCAGCGTGATGAGGCCCATGATTGCTCCTGGTTCTGTAGGACGAAAGCTCGATCAGCCCAATACTTTCCGTAGTGTCTCGGCGAATTCGGTCGGCTTTCCCGTCTGACCGAATTCGCCACCGAGGAAGCCCGAGTGGCCGCCGGGAAAGACAATCGGCTCCGATCCGAGGAGCGCCGCAGTGGAATACGCTGCGCGAGCGGCGATGTGACCGTCCTCGGGACCGCCGGATTCCTCGCCGACTCCGATCACAACCGTGGTGGGAGCAGCACGCATTGCATCGACGTCGGGTGCGAAATCGACGCCGCCGCCGCGCATGTTGGACATCAGGGCGTCGTCGCGGGTTCCGTCGTCCTCGGCCGAGAGGCCGAACTGCGCCGGGTCCGGTGTCGGGCGATCGAAGAACGTGTTGTCGATGGGTCCTGCGTGCATGAGCAACGCCATGAACTGGGCCATGGCCGGACCGCGGCCGTGAGCATCGTATGCGGCCACCATGTTTGCGCACACGGTCGCGATGTTCTCGCGATCCGGCAAGGTGCCTCCGGCGGGTGGTTCGTGGGCCACCAACGTCCGGACATCGGACGGGTATCTGCTGACGAGTACCAGCGCATTGACCGCACCCCCGCTCGAGGCGAACACATCCACAGGCCCATGGCCGACGGCGGTGAGCACTGCGTGCAGGTCGTCGGCATGCTGGCCGAAGGTGACCGCGGCGGTCGTGTCGTCTCGTCGACTGCGTCCGACATTTCTCGGGTCGTACGTGACGACCACTCGGTCGCGGAAGTGCGATGCCAACGTCCCGAACCCGCTCGCATCCATCGGTGAGCCGATCAGCACCAAGGGAGTGACCCCGGGCTCGAGTTCGCCGATCACGTCGTACGTCAGGGTCGCACCGGGAACGGAAACTGTCTGTGTCGTCATGCTGGTGTGGACCTGGGTCTGCGCGAAAACTCACCGGCTAGTCGTAGAGAACCGCAGTTCCCGTCTGTCTCAACTTCTCCAGACCGTCCCGAAACCGGCTCAGATATTCGGGCGAATGCCCGACCCACTCGGACGTCTCTTCGACGACGCGTACTGGTTCCGCGCTGCGATAGGAGTGCGTCGGATTGCCGGGGAACTTCTTGTCGGTGACGTTCGGATCGTCCTCGACACTGCCGGTCGGCTGGACGATGTAGACCCGAGGACGCCCCTCGCCGACGGCCATCTCGGCCGCGAGCACGGCACCGTCCAGCACCTTGGTCATGTAGATGTAGTTCGAGATGTGCTCGGGACGGTAATTGGAGCGATAGCCGGGAGACAAGCAATCGCCGGCCTTCAGATCGGCCTTCGTGCCATGAAAGTAGGCACCGGACTCGTGCACCCGAAATCGCTCCGGTGTATCCGCCATGTCTGCCATAGAAATTCCTCCGTGTCGGTAGCCGGAAGAGTGTGCACCACCGACTGGGTCTTGCCGCAAGCCCCCAACTCAGCGATAAACTGAAGGCAACGGCGGCGGGCACGGCTATGTCACGTCGCGCGTTCACTCGACACGAGAAAGTCACGCGTAGTTCGTGGTTCGCGACCGAGCAGTTCGCCCAACAGCGGGTCGGTACCGGCGAATCGGCCGTCGTGGGCGGCGAGAAAGATGCCAAGGGTGAAGCGAGCCATGAACTCGTTCGCACCTGCAGCCACGCGATCGGCGACCCACTGCTCCTCACCCACGATCGATACCTCGATCTTTCGACCCACGACTGTCGACGCGATGGCCGCTACCTCGGTCATTGTAGGAGCATCGCGGGCCGTCAACACCGTGGGGCCCTCGTATGCGCCATCCGACGTGAGTATCGCGGCGGCAGCTTCCGCCGAATCCGCTCTGTCGGTCCACGAAACAGGGCCGTCCACGGGTATGGATACAACGCCGGTCTCGCGCCAATCGCCCATGACGAAATCGAGGCTGTGTGCGTAGAAGCCGTTGCGTAACGACGTCCACGCCACACCGCTGTCGGCCAACATCTGCTCGGTCGCAGCATGATCGCGCGCAGGCTTGAACGGACTGTCGAGCCCCGCGCCCTGGTGACTCGTATAGAGAATGCGCCCGGCACCGGCGGCGACCGCCGCGTCGATCGCGTTGCGATGCAACGCTGTCGCGTCGGCCCCGGGATCGCTGGACGAGACGAGCAACACCTGGTCTGCCCCGTCGAACGCCGTCGTCAGCGAGTCCGAATCGTCATAATCGCCTCGACGCACCTGCACGCCACGATCCGCAAAGCGCTGCGCCCGAGCCACATCGCGAACCGCGACGGCGATCTCCGAGGGGCGAACGAGGTCGAGTAGATGGTCGACGGTGGCACCGTTCAATGCCCCGGTAGCTCCGGTGATGACAATCATGACAACCTCCAGTTATCAATGGAATCAAATAGAAGGTAACACCGGAAACACAACGATAGCAACAGTGCGTTATCGTCGATACGTGAAGGATTCGTCGACGAGCACCAGAGACAGCACCCGTCGACGAATCGTCGATGCCGCAGCTCGGCTTCTGCAAGAAAACGGCCCTGGGGCGGTGACCACTCGCGGCGTCGCCGAGTCGGCCGGGGTTCAGGCACCGGCCATCTACCGATTGTTCGGGGATAAGAATGGTCTGCTCGACGCCGTGGCCGAACATGTCATGGCCACCTATGTGTCCACGAAGTCCGAGATCGCAGACAATGAGCTCGCCGAGAACTGTGACCCCGTGGAGGATCTGAAAACCGGATGGCGCGCACAGATCGAGTTCGGGATCGCCAACCCAACCTTGTTCGCTCTGCTCAGCGACCCTGCTCGAGTGCCCGATTCTCCCGCGGTCCGGGAAGGAGAAGCCGTTCTCGCGGCACGGATTCGCCGGATAGCCCGCGCCGGCCGACTTCGGGTCACCGAGCAGCGCGCGGTGGAGCTCATTCATGCCGCGGGTACGGGTGCTGTCCTGACCATCCTCGGCACACAGCACGATCGCCGAGACGTCGGACTCGCCGACGAGCTGTTCGATGCAGTCATGCGCCACATCGTCGTCGACACACCTCGGTATCCCGAAAGCTCTGCGCACGGTGCAGCGATTGCCTTGCGAGCCTCGATTTCCGACATCGACGTACTGAGTAATTCGGAGCGGCAGTTGTTGGCCGAGTGGCTCGATCGGATATCCGGGTGACGATGCACCCGATGCGCGGACACTGGTGGTATGGCCGCACGAATTGACTCGATCGCCGTTCGACGAGGCAGACCTCGCGCGACGAGGAGCCGTTCGACGCCACCGTTCATGAACTCGGCTCTGCCGAGCCAGAGTTGACAGTCCCGACGCGAATCTGGATATGGCCTCCGCGGACAGCGCGGGCCGAAAGATCCTGCAGCAGTGGCGTCATCGCTGTCCACGGATGCGCCTCGATATCCGCCCCTCCGAGTCGACACGCAAGCTTCGCGAGCGGCGTCCACGCAGTTGCTCGTCCGACGGGCCGCTGCATGTCGACGACGGCCACGACGCCGCCCACCCGTGTAGCCGAGATCATCGATTCGAGCGCCGCCTGCCATGGCGTCATCAATGACAGCGCGTAGGTGCTCAGGGCCGCATCGAACGGGGCCTGCTCCCCCAGATCGGCGGACGTCAGGGCGGTGGCGTCGGCGGGGATCAATGTGACATTCATCCACCCTGCGCGGGCAGCTCGAAGTCGGGCCTGTTCGAGCATCTGCGGGCTGGCATCGATTCCGGTGATCGAGCCGGTCGGGCCGATCATCCGCTGCAACCCGGCGAAGTTCAGCCCCGTCCCGCAGCCGAGGTCCAGAACATGGCTCCCCACAGGCAGATTCATCAGCTCGAACGCCGCCTCCCGTCCGGCTCGATACACCGGCCATTCGGCGGAGATCACGTCGTACAGGCGCGCCGAGAAGGTGTACTTGGTCGGTCGTCTCATCTCGGGTCTCTCCAAGGCGCGGGCATAGTGGGAGGTATGGGAATTCGTCGTTCGTCTTCGAGTGTGCCCGAGAACCGCGCCGACGTGGTCGTGGTGGGCGGCGGTACCGCCGGCATCGTGGCGGCAAAGACCGCGGCCGGCTTCGGCATTCGCGTCGTGTTGATCGAGCGGGACCGCACCGGCGGCGACTGCCTCTGGACCGGGTGTGTGCCGTCGAAGGCTCTGCTCGCGGCGGCTTCGGTGGCTGAGACGGTTCGATCCGCGTCCCGGTTCGGCATCGACACCGAACCACCGCGCGTAGATTTTGCGCGCGTGATGCAGCACGTGCACGGGTCGATCGCCGAGATCGCGCCGATCGATTCACCCGAGGCACTCACTGCGGCCGGGGTCGACGTTATCAGCGGTAACGCCGTGTTCACCGGTCCGAACACGGTGAATGTTGGCACGCGGATGCTGCATTTCGGTCAGGCGATCGTGACCACCGGCGCGCATCCCACAGTGCCGGCGATCGACGGCATCGAGCACGTGGACTACCTGACCAGCGACACCCTGTGGGATCTGAAGGACTTACCGCAGCGACTGCTGATCGTCGGTGCCGGGTCGGTGGGTTGCGAAATGGCGCAAGCATTCTCGCGTCTCGGATCCGACGTCACCCTTGTCGGACGGTCAGCGACGATCCTTCCCCGCGAGCACCCTGAGGCCTCGTCGATACTGACGCAGGCCCTGACCGACGAGGGCGTGCGCGTCCTGACCTCCACCGCCGTCGTGCGCATCGAGAACGGCTCGGCCGTGACCGACTCAGGTGTCGAGATCCAATTCGATCGGGTGCTCGTCGCCACCGGGCGGACCCCACGAACCGCGTCGCTCGGGTTGGGCACGGCCGGTGTGGAATTGGACGGCAACGGATTCGTGCGGGTCAACGAGCATCTACGAACCACCAATCCCCGCATCTGGGCGGCCGGAGATCTCACCGGTCACCCTCAGTTCACCCACACCGCCGGTGTGCACGGCAGCCTGGCCGCGAGCAACGCGGCGCTCGGCCTGAACCGAAAGGTGAGTACGACGGGGATGCCGCGGGTGACGTTCACCGATCCCGAGATCGCTTCGGCCGGAATCGATGTGCGGACTGCGCGGCAGCGTGGACTTCGATTGCAGACGCTCGATCACCATCACGTCGATCGAGCCGTCACCGAGGGCAGAACTACCGGATCGACGACCCTCGTTCTCGACGCGAAGCGTCGGATCGTGGGAGCGTGTGTGGTGGGACCGCGAGCGGGCGAGACTATCGGGGAGCTGATCATCGCCATCGAGCAGGGCCTGCGTACCCGCGATCTCGCCGGGGCAACGCACCCGTATCCGACGTACAACGACGGGCCGTGGAACGCGGCGATCGCAGACGTGAAGGCGCAGTTGGGTTCTCCGGTGATTTCTCGGGCAACCGCCGCACTGGCGAAGGCGCGCGGTGCGTGGTTCGTCAGGAAAGAGCGCGATACCCGGCGATGATCCGTTGGGTAGAGCTCACCGCGACCACGGCCGCCCACACCACCGCGATCTGCCACGAGATGCCGGGGAGCAGTAGCCAGAGACTGTGCACCGCAATTGTTTCGGCACCCTCGGCCAGGCCCCCGAGGAACGACAGCGAGCGGCCGTCGTCGATGGTACGACCGGTGCGTTCGGCAATCGAGGAGAACGCAAGAAACGCGGTCCCGTTGATGTAGTACGCCAACAGCACCAGCAGGAACGGCCACCAGGGGGCGTCGTACGCGGCCGAGGCACCCACCGCGACGCCCACCACAGTCGTTCCGTACACCACGAAATCGGCGGTGATGTCGAAGAATCCGCCGGCCCCGGCTGTTGTCGCCCGCCTGCGTGCCAGCGGTCCGTCCAGACCGTCGGCGATGCGGGAGACGATCCACAACACCAACGCGAGCAACCAGAATTGCAGGCCGGCGGCGAGTGCACTACCCAAGCCCAGTACGAGTCCCGCGACGGTGATCCGGTCCGGGGTGATCGAGGGACGGTCGAGCGCGCGGGCACAACGATCGAGTGGGCCTTCGAGGTGGCGGCGCAGAAAGCTGTCGATCATTCGGCAGCTCCGGTGAGCCCGAGACGGCGGGCCAACAGGGCCGAGCCGGCCGCGATCGCCAGCACCGCGAGCAGTGCGATGGCGAACGGCCACGACAGCGGTGAGGTTCCGTAGGCACCGAGCGCGGTGTAGGCGACGGTCGCGGGCACGATGCCGATCATGGTGCCCACCACGTAGTCACGTTGCCCCACTGCACTGACTCCGGCCGCGTAGTTGACCAGGGAGAACGGCAGCGGCACCAGTCGCACGACCAGTACTGTCAGCAGTCCCCGTCGCCCGAGCATGGCGTCGAGCCGGCGAAGCCTGTCCCATTCGGTGCGGGCCACCTGTCCACGGCCGAGCGCCCGCGCTCCCCAGTACCCGAGATATGCCCCCGCGGTGGCAGCGAACACCACGACGGTCGCGCCCACCGCCAACCCGAACAGCAGTCCCGACGCGATGGTCAACGTGCTGGCGGGGAACGGGGTGGCCGACAGGACGGCATAGAGCACGACGAACAACGCGATGCCCCAGGGCCCGGCCGACGCCACGCGATCGCGGATGAACGACGGATCGGGAAGATCGACGGTGCTCAGCACGATCACCACAGCGATGACGATCACGGCAGCCGCGAGCAATTTCAGGGTCGTGCCGCGGCGACTACGCGTCGGGCGGTCCTGCGTCACGGTGTGTGCCTCTCGTCCGACGGTTCACGATCCATTGTGCACACGGCCGGTCTGCCCGCGTGTTCAGCGGTTGTCGCATTCGACCGATTACGGTGGTGAGGGCAGCGTCGACGACGGCTGCTTCGGTTGATCTGGAGGCCCCCGGGTGATTCGTTCAGTACGGTGCGCAGTGGCGATTGCGGCGAGCGCAGGGTTGCTGCTCACCGCATGCGCAGCACCATCATCGGAGGCTCCGCGCGCCGACGACCTGTCCTGGAGCGAGATCCAGGAGCAGGCGCAAGGACAGACCGTCTCGCTGTGGATGTACGGCGGCGACGAGCAGGGCAATGCCTACGTCGACGACGTGCTCACCCCCGCGGCCGCCGCGGAGGGCGTCACATTGCGTCGCGTGCCGGTGGAATCGACCACCGATGCCGTCAACCGCATCCTGTCCGAGCGGCAGGCCGGGGTCACCGACGGTGAGGTGGACCTGGTGTGGGTCAACGGCGCGAACTTCGGCACCGGTAAGCAGGCCGGCGCGTGGCTCTGCGGGTGGACGCAGAATCTGCCGAACATGGAACTGACCGATCCCGAGGATCCGCTGTTGCGCGACGACTTCGGCACCCCGGTCGAGAACTGTGAATCACCCTGGCACAAAGCTCAATTCACCCTGGTCTACAACGCAGCAGCCATCCCCGATCCGCCGACGACATTCGACGGCGTGCTCGACTGGGCGCGAGCGAACCCGGGCCGCTTCACCTACCCCGCTCCCCCGGACTTCACCGGTTCGGTGTTCGTGCGTGAAGCCTTGATCAACGCCTCCGGCGGTGTCGACGAGGTTCCCGCTCAGTTCGATCAGGACCCCTACGACCGACTCGCCCCGGCATTGTTCGATCGATTGAACGAGCTCGCGCCGTCGCTGTGGCGCGAGGGCACGACGTATCCACAGTCCTCCTCCGAGCTCGACGCCCTCTACGCCGGCGGTCAAGTCGATATGACGATGACGTACGGCCCCGCGACCCTCCCGAAACTCGTCGCCGACGGCACCTTCCCACCGGAGACCCGCGTGCTGACTCTCGACGAGGGAACCGTCGGGAATGCGAGTTTCCTTGCCATTCCGTCGACGTCGGGGAAGTCGGCCGCGGCGCAGGTGGTTGCCAATCTCGCGTTGTCGCCCGAGCAACAACTCGCAAAGGCGACGCCGGAAGTGTGGGGCCAGTTCACCGTGCTCGATATCGACCGATTGCCCGATGACGCCCGCGCCAGGTTCGAGGCGTTGCCGAGTTCGACGGTTCTGCCGTCCTACGAAGAGCTGTCGGCCAACGCGCATCCAGAACTGTCAGCCGACTGGGTCTCGCCGGTCGACGAGGGTTGGCGTCGAAGCGTGCTCGCCGGTCAGTGAGCGCGTCCACGAGGAGCTTTCGCGGCACAGCGGCGGTACTCCCCGCCGTCGTCTTGGTCGTTGTCGTCGTCGGCGGCGGTCTCGGAACCGTGGTGCTGCAGAGCCTGGGTCTGATGCCTTTGGTCGGAACCCCCGAACTATCGGTCGACGCGTACTCCGCTCTGGGCGGTGACCTATGGCGCTCGGTGGTGCTGACGCTGTCGATTGCCGTCGTCTCGACGGCATTGGCCACGGTGATCGGGCTTGCCGCGGCACTGACGGCCTTGTCGGGTGGACGCGCCGCGTTGGTCGCTGCCGGGTTGACGATCACGGTGCCGCACCTGATCGGTGCCGCCGCGATGGCATTGCTGTTGGCGGATTCGGGCATGCTGCCCCGCATTCTCGGCATGACCGACGGCGGCTGGCCGGAGTTGGTCGGTGGGAAGTGGTGGATCGCCGTCGTCGCCGAATATGCCTGGAAAGAATCGGCTTTCGTGGCCGTTGTCGTGGCCGGGACTCTCGCCACCCGTGTAGCGGCATTCGACGAGACGGCCGCGACCTTGGGCGCCGGCCGGTGGGCTCGGCTCCGTTTGGTCACGCTGCCGTTGGCTCGGCCCGCACTGATCGCGTCGGCGGCCATCGCGTTCGCCTACACGGTTGGCTCGTACGAGGTGGCCCGCATACTGGGTCGCCCGTATCCGGAACCGTTGTCGGTGATGGCGATTCGCCTGTTCACGTCGATCGATCTTCAGACGCGTCCGCAGGCAGCTGCTGCCGCGACGATCGCCACCGCTCTCACGGTGGTCGTGGCCGCGGTGGCACTGCACTATCTGCGCAGATCGGCAGCGTGGAAATGAACAAGGTGGAAGTGAACAGGGTTCTTCCCGCTGTCGGCAGGTCCGTCCTGGTCCTGTGGTTCCTGTTGCCGCTGATCCCGGTTATCTTGTGGGCCATCAGCAATCGCTGGTCGTTTCCCGGCTCGGTTCCGCAAGAATGGGGATTCGACGGCGTCCGGAGTGCCCTCGACGCCGGGGGCTTCGATGCTTTCGTGAGGTCTACCCTGCTCGCTCTCGCCGTCGCCGCCATCGCAACGCCATTGGGCGCGTTGGCTGCTCGCGCCCTGTTGAACGGCAACGTGCGCTTTCCCGCTTTCGTGGCCGGGGTTCTCTTCGCTCCGCTGGCCCTGCCCCCGTTTGCGGTGGCGTTGGGACTCGATGTTCTGGTGCTGCGCTCCCGCATTCCGAGCACGGTGGCTGTGATCGCGTTGCTGACCGTTGCGGCCATTCCGTATACGACGTATCTCATGCGAGTGGCGTTCGGCGCATACGACATCGGCTACGAGGAGGAGGCCCGCACGCTCGGTGCGTCGAGTGCCATGGTGCTGCGACGGATTCGCATTCCCCTGCTGGCTCCGGCGTTGGCGGGGGCGGCGTTACTCGCCTTCCTCGTGGCGTGGAGCGATTACGTCATCACCCTGTTGATCGGTGGCGGCAGACTGGTCACCGTGCCGATACTTGTCGCCTCGTTCGCTGCGGGGACCGGTAACGATTCGGTGGTGGCTGCGCTGTCGGTCACCGCCGTCGTGCCGCCGTTGTTGCTGGTGCTCATGCTCGCCCGGTTGCGTCGTAGGAGTGCACGATGAGCGTCGAACTGTCCGTTCACGGACTCACGAAAGTACATGCCGGTCAATCGGTTGCGGCTCTGGATTCGTTGGATCTCACCGTGCCACCGGGATCCTGCACGGCGATTCTCGGGCCGTCGGGCTCGGGCAAGAGTACGGCGCTGCGGCTCATCGCGGGATTGGATTCACCCACCACCGGCACGGTGCAGATCGACGGCCACGAGGTGAACGGTGTTGCGGCCGAGAACCGCGGCGTCGGGATGGTGTTTCAACGTCCGATGTTGTTCCCGCACATGTCGGTACTGGACAACATCGGTTTCGCGTACCGCGCGGCCGGGGAAAGTCGCAAGCGGTCGCGCGAACGTGCCCGGGAGTATCTCGATCTGGTTCATCTCGGTGACATCGGGGATCGCGCGGTGTCGGAGGTATCCGGCGGGCAGGCCCAACGGGTGGCGTTGGCACGCTCACTTGCCGGTTCACCGCGAGTGTTGTTGTTGGACGAGCCCTTCAGCGCTCTGGACCCTGTGTTGCGCAGCGAGATGCACGACCTGGTTCGCGAATTACGTTCGACGCTCGATCAGACCCTGCTGCTCGTCACCCACGATCAGCAGGAAGCGGCGGTGCTGGCCGATTCGGTCGCAGTGCTCATCGACGGGCGATTGGAGCATCACTCCGATATCGCGACGGCCTACACGCGTCCGAGCACGCTCGCAGTGTCGCGACTGATGGGTGGGATGAACGAACTCGAGGGGCAGTGGGACGGGGTTGGGGTACATCGCTCCGAGCTCGGGGAGCTGAAGGTCGAAGGAGTTTCTTTGCCGGCTGGGCCTGCCGTGTTACTGCTTCGACATGAGTTGATCACTTTGAATGACAACGGGATTCGTGGGGTCGTGTCGGGCATACGGCCCACCGGTTTTCGCAGCATTGCGGACGTCACCGTGGGCGCGACGACCGTGAAAGTGGAGTTGGCGGCGGGATCTGCGGTACGGGTCGGGGATGCAGTGGGGTTGCAGATCCCGGGTGGGGCGAGATTTGTTGTCACGGGTTGAGGTTGAGGATGTGGCTGTTCACAGTCCTCGCGCTCCGGGATCCGACTGCAGTGCCCACATCGCCCCACCCATTGGAACTACAGTTTTCGCATCGTCGGTATTGGTTGACGGACATGCGCGCTCGGGACCGAAGTCGCCCGTCAACGACCTGATGATGCTGCACTCATGCCTGCACTTGGGAGCTGACCGAGCGGGTGGACTAGTTGAACTGAAACGTGCGATAGGAGGTCCGCACGTTGAAGCGACCTCCTTCTTTGCGGCGCTGAAGGAAGCCGGCGATCGTATCGACATCGTCCGCGCGCATGCCGAGAGCGCGGCACCTGGCACGCACTTGCTCGACGGTGATGGGCAGCCAGCGATCGGGGCGGTTCATCATGTCGGCCTTCAGCTTGTCTTTCTCGTTCCATTTGAGCCCGGAGTCGTACCCTGCCGCCCAAGCCGCAACGCTCTCAAGGATCGCGTCGACGCCGTTCGGTAGCGGTTCCAGTTCTTCTGGGTCGCGGGGCGTCGGCAAGATCGTTTGGCCAGGAAGTAACTGGATCGGTTTCACGTCCTCGATCCACTCCGCTGTTTCCTCTGTTCCCCACTCGATGACGGCGATGGCATCAGCTTCCACGTTCCACAGGTGGTTTAAGCGTTCACGGTCCGGCCACGCGTAGAGCACTCGTTGGCGGTCGAAATAACCACCGTGGTATCCGCGCCACGCGTGATGGGTCACGCCTCGCTGTGCGATTAAGCGGTTCAGGCTCGCACTCTCGACTCCGCGCCTGGGGGTGACCACGACTATCAAGCCTCCAGGTTGGTCGAGCAGCCATCTCACAGCACGAGCGTTCTGCGCTTCGCGCGAGTCCCCGTCACCCAGACGCGATACCGCAACAGGTACAACAGCCATGTGCACACTCCCTCACTGAAAGAATTGGGTCCAAGCTAGTGAGGGGGTCCGACATTGGGAGCTGGTCGTGTGCATCGGGCGACAATTCCGTACCTCGGACGACGCACTCTGTCGGTCTGACTTTACTTACCAACCAAGCGACGGTATCGGGTCTTGATTGCGTCCTCACCACCTTCGAGGATCTCGCAAACCTCCTCCTTGACGGCGGCCGTCTGCAGCGTTCCCTCGGCTTCGATGGCGGGCGTGAACTCGCCGCGCCGGATCACGAGCACGTTCTCGGCACCGGATGTCACAACAACGTTCGCATTGTGCGTGGAGACGATGAGCTGCCGATGATTCTTAATGCTCTTCAATGTCTCAACCGCCAGGTGCCGAATGAGCTTGTTCTCAAGGTCATCCTCAGGCTGGTCAAGGAGTAGAGGGTATGACCCCATCTGCAGGACGACCGTGAGCAACGCCGCTGTCTTCTGCCCAGGTGATCCCTGGTCCACTGCGACGAAATTGGACTTCGGCGCAGGGCGGTAGCTCACGGCGACGAGATCCTCTGGGAACCACAGCATGATGTCGGTGACGAGATCGGACGTGTCTGCGTTCGCAAGTCGACTGTAGAAACGCATATCGACCTTGATGGCCTGCCCTATCTTCGACTCGGGGCCGTGCTCAACTAGATCGATCAGGTCGGTCTTGAAATCGCGGACCTTGTTCGGAAACCTGGGGTCCTTGGGCTGGTACTTGTTCAAGAACGACGGTATGCCGTCCTTGGCAAACGCCGAATCGAACGACTCCGGGCAGTTCAGGACACGGCGGAGCTCGTCACCAAGGCTCTCGATGTCTCCTTGATGAAACACCTCAACCTTGGTGAGCGCGTCCACAGAGCTATTGAGCCGTGAGGTGTAGGTTCGCCGCCGCTGGTGCAGCTCCTGCCGTGCTTCTTCGAGACGCTTGAGGACCTCTTCGATGGTTTGCTGCTGTTCCGCACACCGGTCATCCAAGCCTTCGAAACCGCGAAGCTGGGCGTCAAGGTCCTTCTCTAGCTGTCGGTCGGCTTGAGTCTGTTCAGGCGAGATCGTCGACTGGCCACCTTGCTCGTTCAACCAGGCGTTGAGGACTGATGCTCGTTGCCGCCACTTCTCGCCAGAGCCGTGCGTCTGCCACTCTGTGCGTGCGGCCTGCAAGCCGGACGAGGCCCGGTCAAGGACATCGGCCGCGGTGATGAACGACGCCTTCCTCTCTGCATACTCGTCCATCGTTGGGTTCGAGTTCGCAAGCTCGCGCAGGGAACGAGCTGCTTCAACGATCGTGTCCTCAACACCTTGGGCTCGTTCTTCTGTCTGGGCGGAATGCCTGATCGACGTCTCAACGGCCTCCAGCTCCTGGAACTCGGCACTCGCGCGGAGCCTTTCGAGGTGGCTCAAGCGCCCACGAACCTCTTCCAACTGACCACGGATCCGGTCTGCCTTCTTCGATTCGGCAAGCTCTTTCGCTAGATTGTTGCGCTCATCTTTGAACTGGAGCTGCAAGGCCTCGTAGTCCTCGGTCCACTCAATGCGCCGGATCGGTGGCATGTCATCGAGGATTCTCAAGAAACTCTGTGGCGAGGTGGCGAGTTCGTAGATCTGCTTCTGGCTGAATATGCGAATCGGGGCGCGGTCACTCGATCGCCCCGACTGCAGCTCCCACGAATCACCCGTCCTCACTTCGATGCGCGACTTGTCGGGCTCCGCCCCGCTCCAGAGAACGCGCAGTTGCCTTCGATCTTTCGTGTAACGGACGGTGATTCGCGTGTCCTCCGTCCACCAGCGCTCATCCGAGGTTGCAAAAGGACTGAACCGTCGTAAGTCGCTGGCCACAGTGCCCTCCAGCTCGTCCGAGCGTCCGAGGGCAAGGCGGAGCAGTTCCAGGACCGTGGATTTCCCAACGCCTCGACCGCCGATCAGGCAGTTCATCCACGGACCAAAGCGGTACATCTCGGTGACACCGCGGTGCACAAGCTCAATCTGATCGACATGCCCATGCTGAGTTACATTGGGATCGTCGTAGCCGGCTCGGACCCGCCGTATGGACTCGTCTGAGTCGGTCAGCGCGAGTCGGAGTCCTTCGAGATCGAGCGATTCTGCCTTCATTAGCGTCAGGTGAGTGCCCGGTGCTTTCGCAGTCTCCCCCTCAGGACACGTGTCGGTTGTCAGGTGATGCGCGTCGGATCCCAAGGTCGGCACCCATCCACTTCGTACTGCTTGCGCAACCTCTGCGTCGTCCACGACTTCAACAGCCTGAACAAGGTCCGACTCCCGAAGCGCATCGAGTTCTCGAGCATCCATTCCGAAGACGCCTCGCCCGTGGTCTGCATGCGCCGGGATGCAAATACCGCTTTGACCTGTGATTACCTCTGCAATGTCGCGGACCGTCATGTTCGCTGTCTCATCACTCCGGCCGCGCGTGCCCAGATACTTGCAGCGCACCAGGGCGTGGTCGACGGCGGAAGCATCACTTGAGGGATCGAAGATGGCAAGCACATGGAAACCACCAGACGCCGTGATCTCGACTCCTGGGAAGATCACAAACGGAGGGAGATCTGGGTCGCGGCCACGAAGCTCGTCCAGAGCCTTGCGCGCCGGATCGATGCCGTCGTGCGAGTTGTGATCAGTAATGACGATTCCGTCAACACCTGCGTCAATGTAAGCCTGGATCCACTCCTTGTACGAGGGCTTCTCCCCCTCGTAAAGCTTGCCGTCCAGCCCGCCGTAGTCGAACGACGCCGGCGAGTGGGCGTGGATGTCGAGACTCCACCAACGCGCTCCTGGGTGTTCACCCCCGATGGACGGCATCTCATGAGGCTGTTCGGAGGAGGGACTTGGCACCATATGAACATGCTGTCATGCGGCGAGGCCTGCTCCGGTCGAATGCATTTCATGCCCGAGCTAGCGCATATTTCCATTTGGAGGTCACAACCGGCACCTGGCTCGTATGACCATCGCCCAAGTCTTCAACCAACGCAGCGATGACGTAGTCGTCCGCGGTACGCCGAACTGGCATTTCGGCGTGGATAGTGTGGAATGCATTTACAACGCCTAGATCTGGTCGGTCTGCTAAATCGCTGATGACGGCTTCTGTGTCCAACAACCAGAAACTAAGCTGCCCCCATGCCCGCCGGCCGCTTCGCCCCCAGTCCTTCGGGCGATCTCCATCTCGGCAATCTCCGCACAGGACTGCTGGCCTGGCTCTTCGCCCGCTCCACCGAACGGCGTTTCGTGATGCGCGTCGAAGACCTCGATCGCGTGAAAGCCGGCTCAGAGCAACGTCAACTCGACGACCTCGCGGCAATCGGCATCGACTGGGACGGGCCGATCATGCGGCAATCCGAGCGTCGGGAAATCTACGACGCCACGATTCGCACGCTCACCGCCGCCGGGCTGACGTACGAATGCTTCTGCACGCGTCGGGAAATCCTGCAAGCCGCGTCAGCTCCGCACGCACCCGATGGCGCGTATCCCGGAACCTGCCGCGATCTCACCCCGGACCAGAGAGCAGCGAAGGACCGCCCGCCGGCTATTCGATTGCGCTCGCAGACAACCGAATTCACCGTCGTCGATCAGCTGCACGGTCTCTTCCGAGGCCAGGTGGACGACTTCGTCCTGCGTCGATCCGACGGTGTACCCGCCTACAACCTCGCCGTCGTCGTCGATGATGGCGCGCAAGGCGTCGACCAGATCGTGCGCGGCGACGACCTGCTCACGTCCGCGCCGCGGCAGGGC
This sequence comes from Rhodococcus sp. Leaf233, assembly GCF_001426165.1. Classification (NCBI taxonomy): domain Bacteria; kingdom Bacillati; phylum Actinomycetota; class Actinomycetes; order Mycobacteriales; family Nocardiaceae; genus Rhodococcus; species Rhodococcus sp. Leaf233. The sequence continues at coordinate 189,699 of NZ_LMRO01000001.1, read as the reverse complement.
TACCTCGCTCAACTCTTGGGCCTGACCCCCGCGACGTACGTCCACGTGCCCCTCGCTCTGAACGTCGAAGGCAAGCGTCTGGCCAAACGGGACGGCGCGGTGACGCTGCGCGAACGGCCCGATGCATGGGCGCTCATCACAGCATCCCTCGGCATGCCGGACGTGAAGAACGCCGAGGAACTGCTCGAGCGGTGGAAGCCGAGGCTGGTGCCGCGCGAACCATGGGTGTTCGACCCCTCGATCGTCTGACCACGGACCGATCGAGATCACGTTGCAACGCGACAGAACCCGACTCGAGGACGAATCGGACGTACAGTGACCGCGACAAACTTATCCCGAGGGAGAAGGACACCATGACCTCAGGCGGCTACGACCCCGACAAGGATCCACAGAACCCCGGTGGTTATCCCCCGCCGCAGGGCGGCGGCTACCCACCACCCGGCAACTACCCACCACCCGCGCAGGGCAACTACCCGCCGCCCGGGAACTACCCGCCTCCTCCCGGCGACTATCCCCAGCAAGGTGGCTACCCGCCACCCGGTGGCTACCCACCGCCACCACAGGGCAACTACCCGCCGCCTCCGTCCTTCGGTAACTCGCCGATGGCGACGCAGCTATCCGTGGGAACAGCCATCGGCTACGGATTCGAGAAGTTCAAGCAGAACGCACTCGTCTGGGTCGGCATCGTCCTGATCGCCGCGGTCATCCAGGTCGTACTGAACTACGTGTTGAGCTCCAACAACATCGTCTTCAGCTTGATCTTCAGCGTCATCATCGGTGTCGTCTCACTCCTGATCCAGGCGGCACTCGTTCGCGGCGCTCTGCACGAGGTGGACGGGGTCAAGCCCGCGTTCGGGTCCTTCTTCCAGTTCGGCAATGTTGCCGCCGTCATCATCGCCGGCATCCTCGTCGGCATTGCAACCAGCATCGGCTTCGTCCTGCTGATCATCCCCGGCATCGTCATCACGTTCTTCACGTGGTGGACCTTCCAGTTCGTCATCGACCGCGGCGACGAGCCAATCCCCGCTATCAAGGCGAGCGCTCAGGCGATTGCCTCGAACGGTGGGACCCTTTTCGTGCTCGCACTCGCCCTGGTCGGCATCAACATCGTCGGCGGTCTCCTCCTCGGCATCGGCCTGCTGGCGAGCATTCCGATCACGATCATCGCCGGTACCTACGCCTACCGCGTCACTGTGCGTGGCAACGTCGCCTGACCTGTAATCCGCCTCGATGGGCGCGAATCCCCCACCCCGGGATTCGCGCCCATCGTCGTCTCGGTGCTTGGATTGTCAGGTGACTACTACCCAACACACCGCCCCTGACGGCGGCACCGAGTCTGGGCAGGCCACGTTCGCTCACATCAGCCGGGGCTACTACCCCACCATCGTCGCGTTGTTCGTCGCGACGCTGCTGATCTCGAATGTGGCCGCCAGCAAAGGTGTCGCCTTCTTCGCCTCGTCCGACGTCATGCTCGGACCGTTCCAAATTCTGCCGATCAATACCGACGGCGCATTCTTTCTGTTCCCCCTCGCCTACATCCTCGGCGACGTGCTCAGCGAGGTCTACGGCTTCAAAGCCACGCGCCGCGCGATCTACCTCGGCTTCGGCTCCCTGCTGCTCACGTCCGTGTGCTTCTGGATCGCCATCGAACTCCCCGCCGCCTCGTTCTACGAGAACCAGGCCGCGCTCGAAAGCGTCGTCGGCGTCGTGCCCCGGCTGGTCCTCGCCGGTCTCGCCGGTTACACCGTCGGGCAGCTCCTCAACTCCGTCGTGCTGGTCAAGATCAAGGAACGCACCAAGGAAAAGCACCTCTGGGCGCGACTGATCGGCTCGACCATCGTCGGCGAATTCTTCGACACGCTGATCTTCTGCTCCATCGCCGCCGGAGTCATCGGCATCACCACGTGGACCGACTTCATCAACTACGTCATCGTCGGATTCTTGTGGAAGACGCTTGCCGAGGTCATCGTCATGCCCATCACGTACCGCGTCATCTCGTACATCAAGAAGCGCGAGCCGTCGTACCAGGATCGCTAGAACGCGACCCATTCCATACTCAGATCGAAGTAGCGCTCCCGGGCCGTCTCGAACGTGGCGACGGCCCGGGTGCCCGGCCAGCCTTCCGGTGTCATACACGGCGGAAGACCCGGGTCGACGTAGGGAATGACGCGCCATTCGTCGAGCAACGGCACGAACGTGACAAACGCGTCGCGGGAGTTCCGAGCCGGCGACCCGCCGTCGAAAGCGTCGAGAAATGCCCGATGCCGATTGGCAATTCCGGCCAGATCCCACCACTGCTCGGCACTCTCACGCAGCGTCCCGGGAGGCGCGACCTCGGACGCGACGAACGTCGTGACGTACTGCGACAACTCCAACGCGTCGACGATGGCAACGGCCTCCGCCGCCAGATATTCGGGCGCGATCCACAATCCCGGTGAGACGGTCCCACAACCTATCGACGTGAGCCGACGCCTCAGCTGGTGCCGAGCCGCGCGTTGCGTCTCGGGAATGGTGAACGAGATCAACCGAAATGGATCGCCGTCGGCCATCCGCCGGAAGCCGAAGATCCGGCCGTCTCCCCGAGCGAACATGGCGTCGGCCTGCTCGGTGATCCGATAGCCGGTGCGGCCCTCACGATTAGCGGATTCGACGACGCCCTTCTTCTTCAACCTCGTCACCGCAATGCGCGCGCTTTCCGGTGGCACTCCCAGCGTGTCCATCCAGACGACGAAATCGGCGATGGCGAACCACCCGCCGAGAGGGCGAACGTAGGCACCGAGCACCGTGCGCACCAACGACGTCGCACTACCTGGACGCGACTCGAAGTCGTCGAGGATGGCCCCGGCGGTGCTAGGCGCGGAGTTCGTCACGAATCGCCACAATACCCAGGTACACCTCGCGATACGAGGTACTCAGCGGGCTCAGCCCCAGCCGAATACCCTGTGGTGCGCGGTAATCCGGGATGACACCCTGCTCCCACAGCCGAGCAGTGATGGCCTTGAAATCTGGGTGGTCGATGGTGACGTGACCACCGCGCCGATTCGAATCCTCGGGTGAGGCGATCTCCACCCCGAGCGGTACCAGCATCTCACGCACGAGTTCGAGGGCGTATTCGGTGAGCGCAACGGACTTCGCACGGATCGCGTCCATGCCCACCTCGGCGATCATCTCGATGGTGTCCTGCATCGCGATCATCCCGAACACCGACGGCGTCCCACTGATGACACGTCGAATACCCTGTGCCGGAACGTAACCCTGCGCCATCTCGAACGGATCGGCCCGGCCCATCCACCCCCAGATCGGCTGCACGAAGTCGGCCAGAAGATCACTGCGCACGTACGCGAAGGCCGGCGATCCCGGACCTCCGTTGAGGTACTTGTATGTGCATCCGACGGCCAGATCGACTCCCCACGAATCGAATTCGAGCGGCACCGAACCGACGGAATGGCACACGTCCAACAGCATCAGTGCGCCGGCTTCGTGCGTGATACGCGTCGCCTCGGCCACGTCGACAAGGAAGCCTGACCGGTAGGCGACGTGGGTGATCACCACCAGGGCGGTGTTCTCCCCCACCACCTCGGCGAGTTGTTCCGGTTCGATGCCTCCGCGGCGGTCCGTCTCGATCCACCGCAGCGTCATATTCATCTCTGCCGCAATACCTTCGAGCAGGTATCGGTCGGTCGGGAAGTTGTCGCGGTCGATGACGATCTCGGTGCGGCCCGGCCGCATGGCGATCGCCGCCCGCGCCAGCTTGTACAGCAGTACCGTCGTCGAATCACCGATCGTGGTCTGGCCGGGCGCTGCCCCGAGGGTGGCGTCGGCCAGGGCGTCGCCGATGGTGACGGGGAGATCGAACCACTGCTCGTCCCAGCCGCGGATCAGGCGTCCACCCCAGGCGTCGGTCATGAAGGTGTTGATGCGTTCGACGCTCGCCTTGGTAGGCCGGCCCAGCGAGTTTCCGTCGAGATACGCGGTGATCGACGGGTCGTCGCTACCGAGGAACTTGTCGCGATAGCTACGGAGCGGATCCGTGTTGTCGAGTTCGACTGCGCGTTCCATCATCGACCGATCTCCGTTCTCACAGCGAGCAATTCGGGGAAGAACGTGAGTTCGAGCGCTTTCTGTAAGAACCCGACGCCGCTCGACCCTCCCGTCCCGCTCTTCATTCCGATGGTGCGCAGCACCGTGCGCATATGGCGGAATCGCCAGAGCTGAAAGTTCTCCTCCAAGTCGACGAGCTCCTCGAATGCCTCGTACACCGCCCAATGCTCGGTGTGGTTCTCGTAGACGAACTTGATCAGCGGCATCAGGTCCTCGTTGAACGTGTATGCCGTCGTGACATCACGGTCGAGGGCCGATGCCGGTACGTCGTATCCCTGCCGCGCCAACGACTGCCAGAAGGCGTCGTACAGGCTGGGCTCGTACAACAGGGTCGAAAGCAGCTCATGCGCAGCAGGATCGGACTCGAAGACCGTCAGCATTCCCGCATTTTTGTTGCCCAGCACGAACTCCACGGCCCGGTACTGATACGACTGGAAGCCCGAGGAGTTCCCGAGGAAGTCGCGGAACTGCGAGTACTCCGTCGGCGTCAGAGTGGCCAGTACCGACCACTGCTCGGTCAGCGTCTTCTGGATGTGCTTGACCCGGGCCACGCATTTGAGTGCGGTACCGATGTCGTCGGCATCGAAAGCTGCTCGTGCGGCGAGGGTCTCGTGCAGAACCAGCTTGAGCCATAGCTCGGTGGTCTGGTGCTGGATGATGAACAGCAGTTCGTCGTGATGCTCGGGGGTGCTCACCGGTTTCTGAGCGCTGAGCAGCGTATCGAGGTCGAGGTAGGACCCGTAGCTCATGCGGTCACTGAAATCGGTGACGACGCTCTTCTCGATCTTCCGGGTGTTCGCTTCGACGCTCATGGATCGTCCTCGAGGTGGTGGGCTGGTGAGTCCACCGTATTACACAAATGTGCCGACCGCCAGATATCCGTAAGTCAGTGAGTCGCGACCGAACCTCGAGAAGTGGATCGGCGCGTCCATCAACGATTGACAACAGGGGTGGTGCGTTCGGCGAGGTTCTGTGCGACCCACTCGCGGAGCGTTGTGGTCGGGATCCCGTGCCGGGCATTGAACGTGTCGGCCTTGTCCCATGCGACACCGCGTCCCTGCGCGAAGACGGCACGATACTTCCGGGTCATGTTGTCCGGGTCTGCACCGAGTTCTGCTATCAGGAGCGGTTCCGACCACACCCGGAGCGCGAACGGACGACCGAGGACTGTTTCGAGGGTCTCGGCGAGTTGGCCGTAGGTGATCGTGTCCCCGGCGACGAAGACGATCTCGTCACGGATGCGCGGCTCGGCGAAGAGGATCTCCGCGGTGAGCGCGCCGATGTCCTCCGGCGTGGTCACGGTCACTGCAGTGTCGACGGTCCCGAGGGCATTGACGGTGTCGTTCGGGAGGTCGACCATCCCGGAGCCGGCGTCGAAAAGGTAGTTCATGAACATGCCGGTGGAGATGATGACCCACTCGGTGTCGTGCTGTGAACGGAGGAGATCCCGCACGTCGAGCTGGGAGTCGAAGATGTCCTGGGGGCTACCCCGGCCGATGACGTCGAAGTCGACACCGAACTGCCACGGGAAGTATCGCGGAAGCTTCGCTTGCAATGCCGCCTGCGCGACTTTCATCGGAGTGTCCAATCCTGCGGTGATCCCGGTGCAGCCGATGACGGTGTCGTAGTCGGCGAAGACCGCAGCGAGGTCATCGACGGTGTTCTCGACCAGGTCACCACGAACGATGCCTATCCCGAGTTCGCGGATCTCCGCGACGTCGTGCTGCTTGGCCGGGACGGTGGAGTCGATGGTGGTCCCACGGAGCAAGACATCGACGACAGATTCCGCGACGCCAGCGGCTCGACGGACGACGTTGCGTAGCACGGGCATGCCGAGTTCACCGGCTCCGATGACGAGGATCTTCCGTGACGGGCCATTCCAGTCGTTGGTCATGTGTTCCTTTCTTCGGCTCCCCCGAGGATCGGGTGCCGAACACGTCTGCGACCATAAACGTTGACATCACTGTCAAGGTCAAATCGGTGGCCACCGACGGAAGGACCCCGGCATGAAAATCAGTGAGGCAGCGGATGCGATCGGAGCGCCGGCACGGATGCTGCGATACTACGAGCAGCAGGGACTCATCGACGCTGCACGGTCGGCAAACGGGTACCGCGATTACTCCGACGAGCAGATCGAGCACGCACGCCACGTGCGCGCGCTCGTCGAGGCGGGTCTTTCCACGCGCATGATCAAGATCGTCCTCGACATCGAAACTCCTGAGCCGAAACAGTATTCGACGATGGGTGGTCGCGCGGCTGCAGAGGAGCTCGCGCGTGAGTTGCGGGTGGTGGAGAACCGAATCGTGTGCCTCGAGAAAAGCCGCGATGCCGTCATCGACTTCCTCCGCAGCACCGACCACGCAGACCTCCTTACCTAGAAGACGCACTGGAGGACCACGGCCGAGTCGCCCTGATCTGGACTCCGCGGTAGTCGACCTCGATTCGGGTGTCGATACCGCTGCCCGCTGAACTATCCTCGAGGTAGCCGAATCGAGTGAGGAATCGCAGTGCGTAGAGCGTCCGGACAGTTGGAGGAGTCGATCCTCGATCTGCTCGGCGAGCACACGGAACTTTCAGTGGCCCAAGCCCGCGAGCATCTGGGCTCGGATCTCGCGCACACCACCGTCATGACCGCATTGGTGCGCTTGCACGGCAAGGGGCTGGTCGATCGCGAGCGCCGAGGACGGTCGTACGTCTACACCCTCAACGCCCCGGTCGACGAGATCCCGGCGCTTCGGGCCGCGATGCGAATGCGCACCGAGCTCGGCACACGAGCCGAGCGCGCCGACGTACTGGCCAGCTTCGTTGCCGCACTCGACCCTGAGGACGAGGCGACGCTGCGTGAGTTGCTCGCCAAATCGGATGCAGCCGAGCACCATCGATGACTCTGCTCCTGATTGTCGCGGTGTTGCCGTGGGCGCTCTCGCTGCTCCTCGGATTTGGAGCCGACCGCATCGACCGTCGTCTCAACCCCTCGACCGCCGTCGTACTGCTGCCCATTCTGTCTGTGGTCACGGCGTTCTCGGTGCTCGCATCCCTGACCGCACTCGCCGCGGTCTTTCTGGCGACGAGTCGGGCCGTGTGGGTGACACTCGGAATCGTGATCTGCGCGTGGATGATCTGGCGGTCGGTCGAGGTGGCCCGCCATGTTCGACGCGTCGTCGCCAGTACGTCCATCGCATCCGAATTCGGTGACGAGGCGCGGGCGACGGGCGGCATCGTCGTCGTCGACTCCGACGTTCCCGACGCTTTTGCCGTCCCCTCCGGCGGAGGCGCGGTCGTGATTACCACCGGACTCGCGGAAGCGTTGTCGAACAACGAGTTACGAGCAGTGATCGAGCACGAGCGCGCCCATCTGAGGCACCGTCACAGCGTGTGGATCCAGATGTGCGAAATCGCGGCCCGCGTCGATCCGATTCTCGAACCGTTGACCGCGAAGGTACGGCACGCGGCGGAGCGTCAGGCAGACGAGAGTGCGGCAAGGCCGGGGCGGCGAGAGACGTTGTCTGCCATTGCCAGAACCTCTCTGCTTCGGAAGCATCTCGACCGTGGAACTCGCACCCTCGCCAGTACCGGCGGCGACGTCGTGCGCCGCGTGCAGGCCCTCAGCGAACCACCACGGCACCGTCACGATCGCGGAATCCTTGCGGCCGGAGTGGTTCTCGTCCTCGCCTTTACCGTCATCTCGGTGGCGTTGTTCGACGTCGTCCAAGATGTGGTGGCACCCGAAACTGGGGAAGCCGCCACCTCGATCTTCCGCTGATCTCAGATACCCGCGACGCCCGCGAGTTGGCCGATCGCATAGGTAACGGCCATCGCGATCGCACCACCGATCACGATTCGTGTCATCGCCGGCCGACCCGGCGCACCGCCGAGACGCGCGCTGATGCTTCCGGTCAAGGCCAGAGCCAGCAGCACCACGACGAACGTCACCGGAACACGCAGCGACGGCGGCAGCAACAGAATGGACAGCAACGGCAGCAGGGCACCGCTGACGAACGACACCGCAGACGAGCCGGCCGCCTGCCACGGATTGGTCAGCGCATCCGGGTCGATGCCCAACTCGATGTCCACGTGGGCGGCAAACGGATCGTGCTCGGTGAGTTCGCGAGCGACGGTCTGTGCGGTGTCGGCCGACAGGCCCTTGGCCTCGTACAGTGCCGCGAGCTCGGCCAATTCCTGCTCGGGTTGCTCGTCGAGTTCTCGGCGTTCCTTGATCAGCAGAGAACGCTCGGCGTCACGTTGCGTGCTCACCGAGACGTACTCCCCGAGTGCCATGGACACCGCTCCAGCGACGACCCCCGCGACACCAGCGGTGAGCAGCGAGCCTCTGTCCGTGGTGGCAGCCGCGACGCCGACGACCAGGCCGGCGGTGGAGACGATGCCATCGTTGGCACCCAACACCCCGGCCCGCAGCCAGTTCAGCCGACCGGACAGATCTCCGTGCGGTTCGTGCTCGTGCAGGCTCGGCTCGGGCTCACTCATCGACGGCCGTTGCCGATACGTCGTCCCACGCGGCGCGAGCGCCGGACTCTCCGATTCTGTACACCTGGACGATTGTGGTCGCTCCGATCACCACTGCCAAGACCACGACGACAATCGACTGCCACCGCACGGGCGCGTTACCTCGACGCTCACGCAGATGCAGGAACACGAGCAGTGCAGCGACGACGACCAGACCGACGGAGAAGTAGATCATCCAGTCACCGATCTCGGTGTGCTGCTCCACCGCCGCGGTCTCGGGTACGCGCTTCTCGAGCCACTCGCCTGCCTCGGTGGTCAGCGGAGTCAGCACCAACGTGAACACGGCCAGAGCGGCGATGAGCCACACGAGCCTGCTGCGTACACCGGACCAGATGCTGGCGGCGATAGCGAGGATCGCAGTGAGCGGTGCCAGGACCACGATGAAGTGAACGAGCAGAATGTGGGCCGGTAGGCCGTTGAAGGTGGACATGCGTTCTCCTGCTGGCTTCGAAGTCGCGTGCACGTCACGCACCGCACATGCTACACACCATGTAGTAGTTGCGCCGACGGTTCGCGTGCTGTCATATCTCGCCACGGCGAGCTCGGTCCTGCGACCATCGCCTGCACGATATGCTCGAGCCGCTGCCCCAGTGCGACAACGGTATTCGCGTCGAACAATGCCGTGGGATACACGATATCGACCGCAGTCTCGATAGCGCCCCTGGGTCGTTCCGCGGGCTCCACTCCTGTCTTATCTTCGCCGTCTCGATGTTCGGTGACGTGGAAATGAAGGTCACATTTGGCGATGTCGATCGGCCGAGGCGTGATCTCGAAGCAAACGTCCCCCATAGTGAGCGTCTGGGTCGCAAAAACGTCCAACGACAGCGCCACCTGAAAGATCGGGTGCCGCCCATCCACCGAGTCAGCAGCGAGATCGGCGACGACATCCTCGAACGGCACCGATGCATGGTCGAAGGCCAGTAGTTCACTCGCTCGGGCCGACTGCACTACGTCCTCGACGGTCGATGCGGCCGCGATGTTCGTCCGGATGGCGACGGTGTTGGTGAAGGTACCGACGAGTTGCTCGAGTCTCGGGTCGTCTCGACCGGCAACCGGGGTTCCGACGACGATGTCGGTGGATTCCGTCGTCTGGGCGAGCAGGATCAACAGCGCTGCGCGCAGCACGGTGAATCGGTTTGTCCCGCAGCGCTGTGCCAGATCGGTCATTCTCTCGGTGGCGTCCGCGTCGAACCGAAGCGAGGTGCGGGCGCCGGAGAAGTTCCAGTCCTGCATGCGAGGGCGGTCCAACGGCAAATCCCTCGAGCCGGGTGTGTCCGCCAACTCCGCGCGCCAGAAGTCGAGATCGCCCGACACGTCGCGCTCGGCAGCCCAGACGCTGTAATCGGCGTACTGGAGCGGCAATTCGGCCCACGTGGGTGCGCTGCCGGCAATCCTGGCGTGATAGGCCATGACGAAGTCCGACGCCAACAGCCCCAGCGACCAACCGTCCGCTGCACTGTGGTGGACGGCGCACGCGAGCACGTGATGACCGGGCGCCACTGCGAACAGTCGAGCTCGGATCGGGAACTCGTTGCGCATGTCGAAGGGGTGCTCGAGAGTCTCCACCACTGCGGCGTCGTCGAAGTCGACAACGTCGAGGTTCGGTACCGCCCTCGCCGAATCCGGCTCGACGACCTGCGCCGGAACCCCGTCGACATCCGGGTACCGCGTGCGCAAGGTGCTGTGTCGATCGATCAGGTCGGTCAAAGCCTGCGAGGCCGCCGCCGAGTGGAACTCCCCGGAAATCGTGACCGTGAACGGCAGGTTGTACAGAGGTAGCTGCGCATTTCGATCGATGTGGCGTTGCTGCGGCGCGAGTGGGATTGCGGATACTCTCGCCGACGTTCCGCGTTCGGGCCGGGAATTCTGCTGCCGTCCAGTGAGTCGACGCTCGTCTACGCATGCTGCCAAGGCCTGAACGGACGGGGCACCGGCGAGGTCACGCACACCGATGTCCACCGCGGCCTCGGCCCGCACCGTCGACACGACCCTGGTCGCCGCCAGCGAGTCGCCTCCGAGGTCGAAGAACGAAGCAGCGCAATCGATGCCGCCCCTGCCGAGCACACGCGCGAACGCTGCCGCCACCATCTCCTCGGTGGCACCGGCCGGCTCGGTTCGGGCGCCGGTCGTCGACGTGGTGAGGTCCGGCGCAGGAAGTGCGCCGCGGTCGGCCTTCCGATTGATCGTCAGCGGAATCTCGTCGAGAACAGAGAGCGTCGACGGCACCATGTGGGCAGGCAAGCGCCTGGTGAGATCCTGGCGGATGCGCTCGGTGTCGAGCAAGTGTCCGTGGGGTGCGGCCACCACGTACCCGTCGATACGCAGATCTCCAGTGTGACTGCGGCGCAAAGCCGATGATGCCGCAGCGACGTTCGGACAAGCCCGCAACGCCGCGTCGACCTCACCCAGTTCGACGCGATTTCCCCGGATCTTGATTTGATCGTCGGTGCGACCGAGAAACTCGAGCGTGCCGTCGCCGCGCAGACGCGCCCGATCTCCACTGCGGAACATCCGACTCACATTGCTGCCGAACGGGTTCGCAACGAAGCGTGCCGCTGTGTCCGCGGTGCGGCCGAGATATCCGCGCGCGACGCCGGGAGTCTCGATGTAGATCTCGCCGACTGCTCCCGACGGAACGGGCCGCAGAGTGCGATCGAGAAGGTGAATCACCGCCCCCACCATGGCTCGACCGATTCCGTCCGCGCTACCCGAAGTCAGTGGCGCGGTCATCGTGACACTGCACGTCGTTTCGGTGGGGCCGTAGGCGTTGAGCAGTCGGCGACGCACCGACCAGCGGTCCACCGTGTCCTGCGGCGCCGCCTCACCGCCGATGATGATGGTCCCGACACCCGACAGCGCTGCGGGATCCAACGTGGCCAGCGCCGAGGGCGTGATGAGCAGATGTGTAATTGCCTGCTGAGCAATCAGTTCCGTCAGTTCGGCACCCGCGTAGCTGCCTGCCGGCGCGATCACCACTGCTGCGCCCGCGGTTGCCGCGGCCAGCACCTCGACGATGGCGGTGTCGAATCCGGGCGAGGCGAGGTGACAGACTCGTGACTCGACGTCGAGGTGGTAGCTGCTCCCGATCTGTTGTACCAGAGCGGCGATGCCACCGTGGGTGACAACGACGCCTTTGGGGGTGCCGGTGGACCCGGAGGTGTAGATGACGTACGCCGCGTGACCTGGTGCCGTCGGCGCGGCAACGTCGTCCAAGCCTCCCTCTGCAACAACGGCATCGAGGTCCAGCCACTCCACGCCACCGAACTCGCCGCCGCCGCCCGTGCACAGGCCCAACACCGCACCGCTGTCCCGCACCACGAACTGGGCTCGCTCACGGGGGTGATTCGGGTCGACCGGAACATAGACCGCGCCAACTCGTGCGATTGCCCAGAACGAGACGATCCCCGCAACGGACCGGCCGATGCGCACGGCGACCCGATCCTCGGTACCGATTCCTCGGGCACGCAATATGGACGCAAGTGTGTCGACTCTCGCGGCCGACTCTGCATAGGTCACCGAGACATCTGCATCCTGAATCGCAATTCGATTGCCGTGCTGTGCAATTGCCGTCGAGAACACGTCGTTCAGGGATCCACGCTCGACCACGGTCGCGCCCACCGATGCGGGCACTGCATCGGGCTCTCCGGGCAGGAACAGGTCGAGGTCTGCCACCGCGGTGTCCCCGCAACCAGATTCGCCGAAACGATCGAGAAAGTACAGGAACCGCTCGTGGTGGCGAGCGAGGTCGCTCGGCGTGTACGCGGCAGGGTTGGCTTCGAAGTCGATGCGCGGACGAGCTCCGCCTCGACCGGGATAGATGTTGACGGCAAGATCCGAGACCGGGCCCGTGGTCAGAATGTTGATCTCGCCGTCGAAGTCCCCGACGGCCACGGTGTTCGCGAACATCATCACGTTGATGGTCGGACCGAAACGCCCTGCGTGCAGAGCATTCCCGCTCTCGGATACCGGCGGCCTGCTGCGCTGGTGTCGGAGGACGGCACCGATCGCCACCTCGGCCGACTTGATCACGTTGTTCACCGTTGCCGATCCGACGCCCGGCAACCGCAACGGCACCACATGCGACAACGACGACCCGGCTCCGCGCAGCACTGCTGTCGGCCGCGCCGAGACCGGCAGCGACAGATCGACGTCGTCTACATCGTTCATGCGCGAGAGGAAGGCGGCGAGCGCCGCGATCACCACGGTCGACGTGGCATGACCCCGAGCGGTCGGAGAAATCGACCGATCCTCCCCGACGACGATCGGCACCGACGCAGGCTGAGCACTCCGGCCCCACGGTGCGCCGTAGCCCAGGTCAGCGGACTCCCAGTGCGCCCGATCGCGCAGGGCACGGGCAGATGCGCGGTAGCGCTCGTCCTCGGCGAGCAGTGCCGCCGGAGTCGTCGGATCGATCCGCGGCGGCTCGACGCCGTCACAGACGGCCGCATACAGGGCCGCCGCCCGCGTTATCTTCTTCCCACCCTCGCAACTTGCGGGGGTGGGTCGTCTGCTCCGGTATGGCTTCGGCCGCCCGGACGGAAAGCACGTCTACTCGAGTGTTGCCGCCGGAGCAGAGGGCGTCGGATCACCGCTGATAGAGGCGTGGCCGAGAGGGAGCACACGGCCTGCATAACGTGATTGCCGGGAACCGATGCCAGGACCGCCGCGAAACATGTTGATGCGGAGGGTATGTGAACAAGCGTTACGCTATCTACTGCGGTATCGACGTCGGCAAAAGTGCGCATCACGCGATCGCTCTCACCGCAGACGGGCGCCGGATACTCAGCCGAGACCTGCCCCAGGACGAAACGATGCTCCGTGCGTTGTTCTCCGAGCTCGCGGCACACGGTTCGGTGCTGATGGTGGTCGATCAACCGCGCAACATCGGGGCACTACCGATCGCGGTGGCCCGAGACAGCGGCCTCGATGTCGCCTACCTGCCCGGTCTGCGGATGCGGCGGATAGCTGCGCTCTATCCGGGGCAGGCGAAAACCGATGCGCGCGATGCGTTCATCATCGCCGACGCCGCCCGCACACTGCCCGACACACTGTTGCCCGTCACCCAGGACGACGACATCGTCGAAGGCCTGCGGATGCTCGCCGGGTTCGACGCGGACCTGGCGACCGAGGAGAACCGCATCACGAGCCGCATCCGATCGGTGCTGCTCTCGGTGCATCCCGCCCTCGAACGCGCCATCGGCAAACACCTGTACCGACCCGTCGCACTGACACTGCTTGCCGAGTTCGGTGGCCCGATCGGCTTCGCCGCAGCAACCCCCGCATCACTGCGACGCGTCGCGAAACGGTCGGCACCACGTATCGGAGACACAATCGCGGAGTCGATCATCGCTGCACTCGCCGAGCAGACCGTGATCGTGCCGGGGGCGGAGAAAACGAACTTCGTACTGAAAACCCTTGCGCGACAGCTGAGCGAGGTACGTCGTGCCCGCGCCGAACTCGAGGAGCAATTCGAGTCCGAACTGAACAAGCACCCAGCCGGGCCGATCCTGACCTCGATGCCGGGCGTCGGGGCTCGGATCGCAGCGACGATCCTGGTGGAAATCGTCGACGTCGACCGGTTCGACAGTGCAGGCAACCTCGCCGCGTATGCCGGTGTCGCACCACGCACACACCGCTCCGGAACATCGATCCGCGGTGAGCACCGACAACGCGGAGGAAACACCAGACTCAAACGTGCACTGTATCTTTCGGCGTTCGCCTCGCTACGTGAACCACCGTCTCGCGAATACTACGACCGAAAACGAGCGGAAGGCAAAGACCACCGGTCCGCGCTGATCTGCCTCGCTCGACGCCGCTGCACCGTGCTGTTCACGATGTTGAAGACAGGGTCGGTGTACGAACGCCGGGAAGGGCGGCCGGGTCGAGCGGCTGCTGTTGCTGCGGCGTAGCGCCTCGCTCAGGCGGCTTGACCGTGTGAGCGGCCGGGCGAGTTGTGGAAGGTGTCCGATCTTGCCCTGGTGAAGTCCCAACGGTTTCTTCTTTGGGGTGACCGGCGTATCGGGCGGTGAACTAAATCGGGTAGGTGACTCCGGTCAGTTTCTCCGAGACGGCCCACAGTCGGCGTTGTAGTTCGACGTCGTGGGATTGGTCGCTGGAGGCCACGACTTTGGGATGCCCTCGCGTCCCGCCGATACCGCTCGGGCCGTAGTACTGGCCGCCCAGGACGCCGGCATCGGTCGCCGCACGCAGGGTCGGTAGTGCGCCCATTTCGGAGGTTTGGGAGACGAGTGGGTTGATCAGTTCCAGGACCTGACGCAACGGCGTGACTATGTTGCGGGTGAGTTCGGTGTTGGACAGGCCTGGGTGAGCGGCGGCGGCGATGGTCGTCGTGCCGAGCAGTCGGCGCTGCAACTCGTAGGTGAACAATAGGTTGGCCAACTTGGCTTGGCCGTAGGCACCGGACGAGGAGTACGTGCGTTCCCACTGCAGGTCGTCGAAATGAATGGCAGCTCGCATACGGTGACCGACGCTACTGACGGTGACGATTCGAGAGCGAGGCGTCGACAGTATGCGGTCCAGCAGCAGCCCGGTGAGCGCGAAATGACCGAGATGATTGGTGCCGAACTGCAACTCGAAGCCGTCTTCAGTGGTGATTTTCGGCCCGAACATGACTCCAGCGTTGTTGATCAGCAGATCGATCGACTCGTGTGCGGCACGTAATGCCGCGGCGGCAGCCCGGATAGACGTCTGCGAACTGAGATCGAGTTCTTGTAACGAGAGGTGCGCACCGGGGTTCTTCGCGACAATCGCGTCGGCCGCTTGCTGACCTTTGGCAAGGTTACGCACTGCCAGCACGACGTGAGCGCCGTGTGCAGCCAGAGCAGTGGCAGTCCGGAAACCCAGACCGGTGTTCGCCCCTGTGATGACCGCAGTGCGGCCGGACTGGTCGGAAATGTCGTCAGTGGTCCAGCTCATGGCCGTCCTCTCGAGAAGATTAAGCGGGGCGCACGCCCCGCTTTAATCAATATAGAGAAGATGCGCCGAGATGGCGGTCGAATAGTGGCGTAGATAACAGCTGTTGGGTTGCGGTCTCAGGGGCGCAGGCCGGCGATGGCCATCTCGGTGACACGGTCGGCGACCTCCGCGTCGTATGCCTGCATGGCGTGGACGCCGACGATGAGCGCTTTCAGGTCAGACGCTGTGACGGTGGTCTTGATGGATCCGGACTGCTGCGCTGCAGTGAGCAGCTCGCCGAGCAGGGCGCGAAATTCTTCGTCGGCCTCCGGTGCTGCGAGGTGGAGGTCGATGCCCATGCCGGCCATCGCATCGGCGAAGGAACGGTCGAGGAAGCCCTCGGCGATCACCGCGCGAAGAAAGTGAAAGATGGCCTCGCTGGAGTCGCCGTTGTCGAGCAGTTCTCGGGCGATATCGACCAACTTGTGCACACGGCCGACGATGACGGCGCTCAACAGGGCTGCCTTGGTCGGAAAGTGGCGCCACACCGTCCCGGCTCCCACACCTGCCCGCCGGGCTATCTCGTCGATCGACACCGACGTGCCCTCGGTGGCCAGCGTCTCGTACGCAACTTCCAGGACCCGTGCGCGATTGCGGGCTGCGTCGGCGCGCATCGGGCGTCGCTTGGAGCCGTCCATGCCACTTCCTCCGTTCGCGGTCGGTGGCGTTGATGCCCGAACATACCGACGGTACCTGCGGACGGCGTTGCACAGGGGACTGCTCACGAAGCGCCGGCCCCGATCACAATTCGAAGGCGAACATATCGACAGCTCTTCGACCTGCAGGCTCGTGGGAAGTCCTGCGGCCGCGTGGCGGACTGCGGCACACTCGGGGCGGTGAGCCCACGACGAAGCTGGTTGGACCAGCAGACCGACGTATTTCTTGCAGAGGCATGAGCGCACGGACTCAGCGCACCCCGCACCGCCGTGTCGTCACTGATCGACAACACGGTGAACCGGGTGGCGTTGCGCATGAGAATCACCCCGGTGACAGCCCGAAAGTACTTCTCCGACGACGATGTTCGCGCCCTGGTGCACACCACCGCCGCATCCATGGCTGCAGAAGCTCCCGGCGCACACCTAGCCGACCTCGCCCCCACTCACACTGTCCCGGTTGCTGCCGCTGGGCGCACGGTGGCGGGGCTGGCGATCATCACCGAGCTTGCCGCCTCGGCGGGCATCGAGCTTGAGCACCACGAACTGATGCACGCGTTGAACCAAACCTTGTCACTGCTGACCGAATGGGGAGCTGCCATCGAGGAGGCTGCATGGTCCGAGCAGGCTTCGGTGTCTGTGCACGAGGCCGTCATTCACCGCACAGTCCGGGAACTCGAACGAGGCAAGACCCACCTCGCATCCGGGACAGCTCCGCTCGACGGCGGTGACCCGGAGGCCCTCGCACGGGCCTTCAACAGCAACATAACCGCCCTCTCCGCAGAACTCTGACGGGTGGGGCTCCACTTCGCCGCCAGTGCTCTACTCGGTGGGAGAACCTGCGACCAAGCCCGATCGGCGCACCGCAAAGGTACGCCGATCGGGGATAAAGTTGCGTAGAAGATAGAAGCACTCGAGCACCTTCATCGAGGCATAGCCGTCGAGCGCAATATGGTGCGCTCTGGTGTACCAGAACACGCGATCGTCCTCGACGCGGAGGACGCGCAGTCTCACCAGCTGGCCGTAGATCGACAAGGGCGTTCGGCAGTCGTCGTTCATCCACTGTCGGGCTCTCTCTTCCGGACGGTCGTGTCCACGGCAGTCGAGAATCTCCACCGCCTCGGTCTCCGCGGCCACGAATCGCTGCATCGGAGTGCCGTCGACCTCGAAAACCCGCATGGTCGACGACGAGAACTCGCGATGCGCCCGGCTACCGCAGGCGACCAAGGCATCGACATCGACGGCACCGACGATGTCCACGAAGTACGCAATGGAGAAAGGTACGGCGGGCATGAACTGCTGCGCCAGCCAGATGTCGGCCTGGGACGAACTCACAGGTATGGCGTCGTCGAACATGGTGGTCCCCCCCACTGCATCACGAAGTACTACACATTCAGTAGTACCACGGGTCAGCGGGTCCCGCTTTCGATCCCGTCGTTGTCGGGGTTGCGGAGGGCGGCATCCATTGCAACGAACATGTCCAGAAACGTCGCCGGACGAGCGCTTTCCTGATCCTCATCCCGTTCGTCGCCACCCGACGCCGTCATGCTGTGACACCCTCGTGCGCGTCGCTCGGCGGTACCGACTGCGCTGGTCGGTTCGGAATCAGTGCGGTGGCAAGCAGTCCGAACGCAACGAATCCGGCTGCGATGAAACCTCCCAGGTTGACCCCGTGCGTCATAGCGTTGCGTGCGGCGTCGGCGACGAACTCCGTTTCGGGGCGGCTCGCAAATCCGGCGATAGCTCCGCCTGCACTGTCGCTGATCGACCGCGCCAGCATCTCGGCATCCGGAACTCCCGAGAGCGATTCACGTACCTGCGAGCCGAGAGTGGTGAAGAAGGTCGTCGTCAGCACCGCGATGCCCAGCGCGGAGCCGAGTTGCCGGAACGCACTCTGAATTCCGGATCCCTGACCGGCACTGGCGGCGGGCACGTCATCGAGAACGACGTTCGTAACCTGAGCAGTTGCGAATCCGACACCGATTCCATAGAAGAACAACACGATCGCGATATGCCACCACCGGCTATCCACCGCCGCAACGAACCCCAGCCCGGCAAGCCCGACCACCTCGAGGCCCAGCCCGATCCGAACCAGGTTCAACGGCGACAGCGAGGCTGCGAGGGCGAAGCTCGCCCCGCTGGCGACGAAGCTGCCGATAGCGATGGGAACGAGCATGGCACCGGCCTGGACTGCGCTGTATCCCAATGTGAATTGCAGCCACAACGGTAGTACGGCGATGATTCCGAACTCACCCAGTCCGATCAGCAGTGTCGCGATATTGCCACCGCGGAACGAAGCGATGGAGAACAGTCGGGTGTCCATCAAGGCCTTGTTCGTATCAGCGTCGCGGCTGAGGGCTCGCTGTCGAACACCGAAGGCCGCCAACGATAATACGGACAGCGTCAACGAAACGAACACTACGGACACGCCCACACCCCAGGTTGCCCCGAACAACTCGAATGGCTCCGTGGACAGAACCCAGCCGTATGTGCGCCCTTCGATGAGCCCGAACGCCAACAGTCCGAGTCCGGCGATCGACAGCACCGCACCGAGTGAGTCGATTCGTCCGGAGCCACGCGGTGACCGATCGATGAACAACAGCGAAGCGACGAGAATCAGGGCGACGAGGGGGAGGTTGATGCCGAACGCCCAACGCCACGATGCGTGTTCCGCAAGCCAGCCACCGAGGAGTGGGCCGAGGGCCGACGCAGCTCCGATTGTCGAGCCCCACACCGCAAACGCCTGGCCACGGGCCTTTCCGCTGAACGTCGCATTCAGTAGCGCCAACGACGTCGGCAGGATCAGCGCACCTCCCACACCTTGGAGGAACCTGGCTCCGATCAACAACTCACCACTCGTGGCTACACCGGCCAACAGACTCGAGGTTCCGAAGACAACGACGCCTGTCACAAAGACTCTTCGTGCACCCACGATGTCGGAGATGCGGCCGACCAGCAGGAGCAGCGCGGCGAAGACGATGGCGTAGGACTCCTGAATCCATTGCGCTTGACCGGAATCGACGCCGAGATCATCGATGATCGACGGCACGATCACATTGACGATCGTGGTGTCGACCACGATGAGCGCGACACCGAGCGCGATAGCGATCAGACCGAGCCAACGGCGCAACGAAGGGGACATCGTCAATCCAATACCTCCACGGTAAAGTTACTTTATGGTGAAGCTATATCGAGGATCGGTAGATTGTCAACGCAGCTCCGTGCACTCGGGGCACCATGCCGGAGAAGCGAGGCGATTCGATGAGCGACGATCGGTCCGAGATTGCCGAACAACGAACCCGCCTGATGGAGGCGCTGCGAATGTACGGATCCGCCTTCAATCAATTCAGCCGACAGTTCGCCCAGTGGTCCGGACTGCATCCCACCGACGGAGAAGCGCTGATGGAGATCGTCTACGCCGAAGAACGCGGTGTCCCGTTGTCCCCGTCTCGACTGGCAGAGCGTGTGCAACTCACCTCAGGGGCCACCTCGACACTGATAGACCGACTCGAACGGGCTGGACACGTCCGGCGTACAAGAGAGGGCACCGATCGACGTACCGTGACACTGCGAAGCGGGGCCAGCGTGCACGAGATGGCGGACGAGTTCTTCGGCCCCCTGGGTAACCGTCTCGACACGATGATGGCCCGGTACCCACCCGACATGCTCGCGGAGTTCGAGAGCTTCGTCGGCGAGCTCGTCAACACGATGCAGACCGAGCTGACCGATCCCAGGACACCGTGAGATGCCGCAGAGCAACCACTATCACCATTTGATGTTCGGCCCTGCCGCGATTGCGCGGCAGCAGGTCGACGGCAGTTACACCGCCTACGGCTCACAGACCGAGCGACCCGACGACGGCCCGATGCCACTCGACGATCTCGAGAAGGCCATGATCGGCGCGCTGGATCAGTTCCAGATCGCCACCGTCACCGAGTCCGGGTGGCCCTACATTCAGTACCGCAGTGGGCCGAAGGGGTTCCTGCAGGTACTCGACGACCACACTCTGGGATTCGCCGATCTCGCCGGCAACCATCAGTACGTGACGGCGGCCAATCTCGATCACGACGACCGCGTCGCCGTGTTCTTGGTCAATTACCCTCTGCGACAACGACTCAAGCTCTACGGACGGGCACGGACAATCGAGGCCGCGGACGATCCCGAACTACTGGAGCGACTCAAAAAGATCGGCGACCTGACCGTCGCCGCCACCTGCGAACGCAGCGTCGTCATCGATGTCGAGGCATTCGACTGGAACTGCACGCGCAGCATCATCCCGCGCTACGACGCGGCGTACCTCGCGGACCTGTCCGAGGTGTACCAACGCAAAGCTGCCGAGCGGGAAACCGAACTACTGCAGCGCATTTCGGAGCTGGAAGATCAGCTCAGGCAGTCTTCGACGCATAGAACCGGCCCAGATACTCCGTCTTGAACTCGGTGAATCGCTGCTGCTCGATCGAAGCACGGATGTCGTCGACCAGCTTGACCGTGAATCGCTCGTTGTGAATCGTGCACAGCGTCGAGGCGAGCATCTCCTTGGCCTTGAACAGATGATGGATGTAGGCCTTGGTGTAGTGCGCGCAGGTGTAGCAGTCGCAGTTCTCGTCGATCGGGGTGAAGTCGCGTCGATGCTTCGCGGTGTTGATGTTGAAGCGGCCCGTGGGCACGTAGATCGCCGCATTGCGCGCCACCCGTGAAGGATTGACGCAGTCGAAGGTGTCGGCACCGTTCTCGATCGCGACGAAGAAGTCGTCCGGCTCGCTGATCCCGAGCATGTGGCGCGGCTTGTGTTCGGGCAGTTCCTCGTTCACCCACCGAGTGATGGTGCCGAGGTTCTGCTTCTCGAGTGCGCCGCCGATTCCGTAGCCGTCGAACCCACGGCCCATGTCCCCCGTGATGGTCTCGAGGTCGTGCGCGGCCTTGCGTCGCAGATCTTCGTACTGCGCTCCCTGCACCACTCCGAACAGTGCCTGATACGGCTTGTCGGCACGTTCGACGGTGAGGCGTTCGTGTTCGAGGACGCATCGCTTCGCCCATGCCTGGGTGCGGTCGACCGACTTCTCCTGATACCCGCGGGTATTCATCAGCGTGGTCAGCTCGTCGAACGCGAACATGATATCGGCGCCGAGCCGATGCTGAATCTGCATCGACACCTCGGGAGTGAATCGATGCTTCGAGCCGTCGAGATGGGACTTGAACGTGACTCCGTCGTCGTCGACGTGGGCCAATCGTTCCTTGCCCTCGGCGATGACGTCGTCGGACTCCACCCGTGAAGCGTCCATCGAGATGACCTTCTTGAACCCGACACCGAGGGACATCACCTGGAAGCCGCCGCTGTCGGTGAATGTGGGCCCGTCCCAGTTCATGAATTTGCCCAACCCGCCGGCCTCGTCGACGATGTCCGAGCCCGGCTGCAGGTACAGGTGATACGCGTTGGCGAGTACCGCCTGAGCGCCGAGTTCCTTCATCGCCTCCGGCAGCACTGCTTTGACGGTCGCCTTCGTCCCCACCGCAATGAACGCCGGGGTGGCGATGTCGCCGTGCGGGGTGTGGATGGTGCCGGTGCGGCCGAGCTCACCGTCGAGCCGGGTGCCGATATCGAAGCCGAAATTGGAAGAACTCACCGCGTCAGTATGCGGCTTCGCCGCATGTGAGTGGAAATTCGTAGCCCACTACGATTTTCCACTCACGTGCGGCGCCAGCCGCCTAACTGCTGTAGAGCCGGTAGTACGCACCCTTGGCCTCGAGCAATTCCTCGTGATTGCCCTGCTCGACGATGCTGCCGTTTTCCATCACGACGATGGTGTCGGCGTCACGGATGGTCGAGAGACGATGCGCGATAACAAAACTGGTGCGGTCGTTACGCAGCGCTGCCGTGGCCTTCTGCACCAGCAGTTCGGTGCGGGTGTCCACCGAGCTGGTGGCCTCGTCGAGGATCAGGATCAGCGGCTTGGCCAGGAAGGCACGGGCGATGGTGATGAGCTGCTTCTCACCGGCGCTGACGTTGTTGCCCTCCTCGTCGATGATCGTGTCGTATCCGTCGGGCAGCGAATGCACGAACTTGTCGACGTAGCTCACCCGAGCCGCCTCGAGGATCTCTTCCTCGCTGGCGGTCGGGTCACCGTAGGCGATGTTGTCGCGGATGGTGCCGCCGAACAACCAGGTGTCCTGCAACACCATGCCGGTTCGTGAACGCAACTCGTCGCGCGTCATCTTGCGGGTGTCGACGCCATCGAGTGTGATTCGGCCGGAATCGATCTCGTAGAACCGCATGATCAGGTTGACCAGTGTGGTCTTGCCGGCACCCGTGGGTCCGACGATCGCCACGAGATGTCCCGGATCCGCAGTGAGCGACAGGTTCTGGATGAGCGGCTGCTCCGGCGAGTAACTGAACGAGACGTCGTCGAACACGACGCGTCCGCGTCGCTCCGTCGGGCTGGACGCAGGCACGACGTCGGGGTCTTCCTCGTCGGCGTCGAGCACCTCGAAGATGCGTTCGGCGGACGCGACTCCGGACTGAATCAGGTTGATCATCGCGCCGACCTGCGACAGCGGCTGAGTGAACTGCCGCGAATACTGAATGAATGCCTGCACTTCGCCCAGGCTCAATGTTCCCGACGCCACGCGAAGGCCGCCCACAACGGCGACGACGACGTAGTTGATGTTTCCGAGGAACATGATGATCGGCATGATCAGACCGGAGATGAATTGCGCTCGGAAGCCTGCTTGGAAGAGCTTCTCGTTGCGGTCACCGAACTCGCGTTCCACCTCCGCCTGGCGACCGAACGCCTTGACGATCTCGTGGCCGGTGTAGGTCTCTTCGATCTGCGCGTTGAGCTTGCCGGTGTGCTTCCACTGCGCCACGAAGTGCGGCTGCGACCTCTTGGCGATCAGCGCGGTCACCAGGAACGAGGCCGGGATCGTCAGCAGCGCAACCAGAGCGAGCAACGGCGAGATCCAGATCATCACGCCGAGGATGCCGAGCACGGTCAGGATGCCGGTGATGAGCTGGCTCAGTGTCTGCTGCAGGCTGGTCGAGACGTTGTCGATGTCGTTGGTGACGCGGCTGAGCGTCTCGCCTCGGGCATTGTTGTCGAAGTACTGCAGCGGCAGGCGATGCACCTTGGCCTCGACGCTGCCGCGCAGCAACAGAATTCGACGCTGCAGCGCGATGTTGAGGATGTAGCCCTGAGCCCATGCCAGCAGTGCAGACACTACGTACAGTGCGAGAACCCAGAGCAATACCGTTCCGACGGCACCGAAATCGATTCCCGCACCGGGCGTCACGTCCATGCCCGAGACGAGGTCGGCGACGGTGTCGTTACCGGCGGCCCGAAGGCCGTCGACCGCTTGCTCTTTCGTCTGCCCCGGTTCAAGATCTCCGCCGACGACTCCGTTGAAGATGAGGTTGGTGGCGTGCCCGAGGACGGTCGGCGCAGCCACGCTGAGGACCACGCTGACGATTCCCAGCACGAGCATCAGGCTCAGCAGGAATCGTTCCGGAGCAAGCAAACCGATGACGCGTTTGAACGAGCCCTTGAAGTTCTTGGCTTTCGTGGCCGGCAGTGCCTTCGCGACGCGACTGCCCTTCTTCTTCTCCAAAGAGGGCTTGGCTGCGGAATCCTTGGTGGTGTCGGTGTCGGTCACAGTGCACCTGCAACTTGCCGCTGCGAGTCGACGATCTCGGCGTAGGTGGGGCAGGTGGCCATCAGTTGCTCGTGGTTACCCACGCCCACCGGCTTTCCGTCGTCGAGCACGAGTATCTGGTCGGCGTCGACGATGGTCGACACCCGTTGAGCCACAACGATCATGCATGCATCTCGCGTCACCGGCCGCAGCGCCGCACGCAGTTTCGCGTCGGTGGTGAGGTCGAGAGCGGAGAACGAGTCGTCGAACAGGTAGATCTTGGGCTTGCGTACCAGCGCCCGGGCAATGGCCAGTCGTTGACGCTGACCTCCCGACACCGTGGTGCCGCCCTGCGCGACGGCGGTTTCCAGTCCGTCGGGCATCGCGCGCACGAAGTCGGCTCCCTGGGCGATCTCGAGCGCCTCCCACAGTTCCGCGTCGGTGGCGTCGGCCTTGCCGTACCGCAGATTGCTGGCGATGGTGCCGGAGAACAGGTACGGCTTCTGCGGCACGAATCCGATCTCGGATCGCAGCAGGTCCAGATCGAGTTCGCGAATGTCGACACCGCCGACCCGCACCTGGCCGCCGGTGACGTCCATCAGCCGTGGAATCAGATTGACGAGAGTCGATTTACCCGATCCGGTACCACCGATGATGGCGGTGACCTTGCCTGCCTCGGCAGTCAGATTCACCCCGCACAGCACCGGGTATTCGGCTCCGGGATAGGAGAATTCGGCCCCGACGAGCTCGACCGTGCCCGGTGAGGACACGAACGTCCGGGGATTCTCGGGCAGCACCACCGAAGATTCGGTGGCCAGAACCTCGCTGATGCGATCGGCGCACACCGATGCGCGCGGCACCATCATCGCGATGAACGACGCCATCATCACCGACATCAGGATGAGCATGATGTAGCTCAGAAGCGCAGTGAGCGAACCGATCTGCATCGTGCCGTTGTCGATGGCGTGACCGCCGAACCAGATGACGGCGACACTGGTGACGTTGCTGATGAGCATGACGGTCGGAAACATCAGGGCCATCAGCCGGCCGACCTTGAGTGCCGTCTCGGTCAACGAGGTGTTGGCTGCGCCGAAACGGTCGACCTCGAACTGTTCGCGAACGAACGCCCGCACGACGCGAATACCGGTGATCTGTTCGCGTAGTACGCGATTGACCGCGTCGATGCGCTTCTGCATGGAGCGAAAGGCCGGCACCATACGAACGATGATCAGGCCCATCGCGAGCGCGAGGCCGGGCACGGCGATGAGCAGAATCCACGACAGGCCGATGTCCTCGCGTAGCGACATCACGATTCCGCCGATGCACATGATGGGAGCCATCACCACGATGGTGAATCCCATGATGATCACCAACTGCACCTGCTGCACGTCGTTGGTGTTGCGGGTGATCAGTGACGGAGCACCGAATTTTCCGACCTCGCGGGCGGAGAACGTGCCGACGCGTTCGAGGATTGCTCCGCGAAGGTCGCGTCCGACACTCATGGCGGTGCGTGCACCGAGGAACACCGCTGCCGCAGAGCTGATGATCTGTACTGCCGAGATCAACAGCATGACGCCGCCGGCGGACAGGATGTAGCCGGTGTCGCCGACGGTCACACCGTTGTCGATGATGTCCGCGTTGAGGCTCGGGAGGAACAACGCGGCGAGGGTGGCGATCAGCTGCAACAGCACCAAGCAGAGAATCGGCAGCTTGTACGGGGCGAGAAACCTACGCAGAAGGGGGATCAGCATGATGACCGAAGATTACTCGTACACATGGATAACAGTCTCTCCGTTTCGAGTATTACGAGCAATCTTCGGCCACTCAGCTGCGACGCGAGTACTACGCGCGCTTCTCCGGGGCCGTCTTCAGCTTGGCCCCTTCGATGTCGACGTTGGGCAGGATCTTGTCCAGCCACTTCGGCAACCACCAGGCTTTGTCGCCCAGTAGCGCCATCACCGACGGAATCAGCACCATACGGACGACGAACGCGTCGAAGAAGACGGCGGCGGCCAATGCGAAGCCGATGGACTTGATGAACGAGTCCGGCTCGGCGATGAAGGCGGCGAACACCGAGATCATGATGACCGCTGCCGAGGTGACCACGCGTGCGCCGTACTTGAAGCCGTTGACGACGGCGTCCTTGGCGGCCGCGCCGTGCACGAACTCCTCACGCATGCGCGAGACGAGGAACACCTGGTAGTCCATCGCGAGGCCGAACACCACACCGATGAGGAAGATCGGCATGAAGCTGACGATCGGCTGCGGGTTGGAAATGATGCCGAGCCCGCCCTCTTGGAAGATGAACACCGTCGCACCGAAGGTGGCGAGCACGCTGAGCAGGAACCCGACCGTTGCCGTCAGCGGCACCAGAATCGAGCGGAACACCAGCATCAGCAGCACGAACGCCAGTCCGACGACCACGGCCAGGTACGGAATCAGCGCGCTCTGCAGCCGCTCCGAGATGTCGATACCGATCGCGGTTTCGCCCGTCACTCCGTAGGAGACGCCCGAGCTCTCCTGCAATCCGCTCTCGGCATCGCGCAGGTTGGTCACGAGCGCCTTCGTCTGGTCACTGTTGGGTGTGCTCGACGGGGTGACGAGTATCTGCGCGGTGTCACCCGCCGGATTGACGGCGACGATCTGTGCGTTCGTGACGTCGGATTGTGCGGTGATCGTCTCGATGACCTTGCCGAAGGACGCGGTGCGGTCTGCCTCGGCGACGTCGGACGCGTCGGCGATGACGAGCAGCGGTCCGTTACGTCCCGGCCCGAATGCCTCTTCGGTGATGTCGTAGGCCTGACGGGCAGGCGTGGACGGGTCCGAGGTGGCGATCGACGGGAGAGCCAGCGACAGCCCGGTGGTCGGGCCCGCGATGACACCGAGCAGCACGATGCCTCCGACGAGGCCGAGAATCGGCTTCTTGACCAGGAACCGTGCCCACCGAAGACCGTTGGTGGGGGTTGCGTTCGGGTCCTCCGGGTCGGTGGTGTTGACGAACTTGAGCTTGCCCGCGAAGGCCTTGCCCTTGTAGACGCCCAGCATGGCAGGCAGGAACGTCAGGGCGATGAGTACCGCGATGAACACCGCGAAGCCTGCTGCCAGACCCATCTGCGACAGGAACGGGATGCCGACGACGCGCAGGGCGACGAGGGCGATGAGCACGGTCGCGCCGGCGAACACGACGGCCGATCCGGCGGTACCGACCGCTCGACCGACTGCTTCTTCGCGGTTGTCGGTGAGCGTGAGCTCGTGCCGGTAGCGCGCGAGGATGAACAGCGAGTAGTCGATCGCGACGGCGAGCCCGATCATGATAGCGAGAATCGGGGTGAACGAGGACAGGCTCGCGAATCCGGAGGCCGTCGTGATGGCCAGACTCGAAATACCGATACCGACGATCGCGGTGATCAGCGGCAGGCTGGCAGCGGCGGCCGAGCCGAACATGATGAGAAGCACGATGGCGGCGACGGCAAGACCGACGATCTCCGAACTTCCACCGGGCGACGGGTTCTCCTGGGCGACGGTGCCACCGAGGATGACGGTCAGTCCTGCGTCACGCGCGGGTTGCGCCGCGGCATCGAGATCGCTGCGAATCGCGTCGGTGACGTCGGCCAGCTCGACGTTGATCGGAACCGTGACGGTGCCGACGTTGCCGTTGGGGCTCAACGGCGACGTGGCTGCCGCGTCGGCTGCCACCTTGTCGGCCGGCGTTCCTGCCTCGGCGGCTGCGTCGGTGTACTGCTGCACGATGGCCTTGTTCGCCTCGACCGGATCGGCAAGCGGCGGAGCGCCTTCCGCCGGCTTGGCCGCATCGACCTTCTCGATCTCGGCGATCGTGGCGTCGATGGCCGAGGTGTACTGCGGGGTATCGAGCGACTGACCGTCGGGTGCCTGGAACACGTACTCGGCGTTGACGGCCTGAAGGGGATCCTCGGCTCCGCCGAATCGTTCCTTCTGCAGATCCAACGCGGCCTGAGCAGGCGTTCCGGGGATGCTGAACGAGTTGACGGTAGGCGCGGACAGCGTGGCTGCGCCCACTCCGGCAAGGATCAGAATGACGAGCCAGAGGCCGAGGACGACCCCCTTGCGGCGGTAGGCGAATCTGCCGATTCGGTACAGATAGGTGGCCACTGTCAGGCTCCTCGGTTGTTATCGGATACGTGCTGGCGAGATTTCGGCTCGGGGATTCCGGCGCGGAGTTGTTGAAATGCGTTCTCCACAAGCGCTTTCGGAGTGTTCTCTCCGCCGGGGTCGTTGATCCACAGGTTCAGTGCGGCGGTCACGGCACCGCCGACTGCCATTTGCAGCAGGTTGGGGTAAAGGTCGGAATCGATATCGGTTCCGGTGCGCTCAGCGATCGCCTCGCCGAGTTTGCGGGTGAGCGAGTGGTGCATTTCGAGCTTGCGTGCCATCAGCGCCGGGTTGGCCTCGATGAGTCGTGCTGCGGCGAATGTGTCGTCGAGATCGCGGCCGGGGTCGGCGACGAGGTTGACGGCGATGTGCTGCAACGAATCCCAGATGGGTTCGGCCTCGGGTCTGGCGCGAAGCAGCTCGAACCATTCCAGAGCCGAGGCCTCGATGTTGTGGAGTACCGCTTCTTCCTTGTTGGAGAAGTAGTTGTGGAACGTTCGGGTCGACACGCCGGCTTCGTGTGCGATGGCGTCGGCCGTCACGGCATCGAGTCCGTGCTCTTTTCCCAGACGGACTGCGGCGATGCCGAGGGCGTCGCGGGTGGCTGCCTTCTTCTGATCGCGAAGGCCGGTCGGGGTGGTCACCCTGTCCAACATACGGAAGTTGCACAGCTCGGCAAGTTTGCAGAGCTGTGCAATATTGACGACCGCGCCACATCGGCGTCCGACTGTGACTCAGGTCATCGACGGGACCATGCGGTCGGCTCGCTGATCAGCTCTCCGACGAAATCCGGGAGGTCGTCGTCGACGATGTCCGCCAGCGATACGGATTCGAGAACCGCACGCAGATTGACCCGGACGGCCAGCCACACCCGCGTCAACGGCTCGGCGGGACCGGCGTACTGCGCATCCTCGGGCCGTTGCCCGCGCACCGATGCGAGCGGCCCCTCGACGGCACGCATCACGTCCGCGACGGAAATGTTCGACGCCTCCCGCGCGAGCCAGTATCCGCCGTCGGGTCCCCTTCTACTTCGCACCAACTCGGCGCGACGCAGGTCGGAGAGCACCGACTCGAGAAATTTGTGCGGTATCCCTTGAGCGGCGGCAAGCGCCTCGGCCTTGGCGGGTGCTCGGCCGCCGACCGCGGCGAGCTCGACGAGAGTCCGCACCGCGTAGTCCGCTTTCGCCGTGATGTGCACGATTCAATTCCTATCATTTTGATAGGAAATTAGCGACCGGGTACGTACCGATGTTCGACGGCTCTGCGCCCGTCGGGCAACACCCAGTCCGCGGGCGCGGTACCGGTCCTGATCCAACCCGACTTCCCGTAGAACGCAATCGCCGCAGCCGAGCCCTGCTCCACGTGCAGTTCGATAGCAACGGACCGTTCTGCCGCATACGCCACTGCGGCGTCCAACAAGGCCGCGGCTGCGCCCGTGCCCCGGCACTCGGGACGAACGAACAATCGCGAGACCATCAGCCCGTCGTCGACCAGGTCGAGTGCCAGGTGGCCGACGATCCGGTCATTCGACTCCGCTACCCATGCGGCGACCTGCGTTGCCGAGTGCAACCAGGCGGCCGGATCCTCGGGCCACAGTGCGGGATACCCGTCGGCCTCGTGCACCGTCGCCAGCGCGGTCACACAGAACGCCATATCCCCGGAACGGCGGCTACGAATTTTCACGTCTCGAGACTACGATCACCATACTGTCGTTACACTTCGAGCAGCAGTGTCACGCACGGGAGGGCCGTACACATGAGGGACCAACTCGCATCGGCGTGGAACGCGCTACCCGAGCCGCTGCGGGATCCGGTTGCCCTGGCCGTCCCCGCGTTCGCGCTACTGCTGGCAATCGAGTGGATCGCGGCGAAGAAACTCGAAGACGGAACCCCCGGCGCGTATTCGGCCCGGGACGCACGGGCGAGCCTGAGCATGGGCTTGGTCTCGATCGCCACCACCACGGCATGGAAAGCGCTGGCCCTGATCGGCTACACGGCCATCTACGTCTACATCGCGCCGTGGCATCTACCCGCCGATGCCTGGTACACGTGGGTCATCCTGATTCTGGGCGTCGATCTGCTGTTCTACGGCTACCACCGCATCGCGCACCGAACCCGACTGATCTGGGCGACCCATCAGGCTCACCACTCGAGCGAGTACTTCAACTTCGCCGCGGCACTGCGGCAGAAGTGGAACAACAGCGGCGAGATCATCATGTGGCTGCCCCTGCCGCTACTCGGGATGCCGCCGTGGATGGTCTTCGTGGGCTTTTCGATCAATCTCGTCTACCAGTTCTGGGTACACACCGAGCGGATCGACAAGTTGCCGCGGCCGTTCGAGTTCGTCTTCAACACGCCCTCGCACCACCGCGTCCATCACGGTCGCGATCCGCAGTACCTCGACAAGAACTACGGCGGCATCCTCATCGTCTGGGACCGCCTGTTCGGCAGCTACGCCGACGAAGTGCAGCGACCGAATTACGGACTGACCAAGCCCGTCGACACGTTCAACATCTGGACGCTCCAAACACACGAATACCGCAACATCGCACGGGATGTCGCGGCATCGAGGTCATGGAAGGAACGCGTCGGATACGTCGTCGGACCGCCGGGATGGACACCGGCGGCCCCACGAGAACGGGCTACTGCCGACTCAGATTGATCAGGAAGTCGACCGTTCCCGAACCCTCGACGGTCACGAAACCGAGCGACGGCGGCTCGATGCCGTAGTCCGACCACGTCGTCGGAATTGCGCCCGACGCGATGAGCGTGTCACCGGACTGCAGCACCTCCATCTCGACCGACACCGGACGCGTCTGATCCTTGAGCGTCAATGTGCCTTCCGCCGTGACGGTTTGGGTGGTTCCGTCCTTGGGCAACGACGAGAGGTCGACGGGCTGGTCGATGGTGAACGTCGCCGTCGGATATGTGGAGGTGTCGAAGATGTTGCCGCGGAACTGACCGTCTCGACGGTCACTGTCGGTGGTGATCGAATTGGTCTGCACCACAACCTCACCGGCGGTCAACGAATTGTCCGCCACGGTCACCGAGCCGCTGACCTCGGGCGTCGACCCGACGACGGTCACGTCCGATCCGTTGAGCACCTCGTCGACGGTGTAGCCGGCCGCGGTCTTGTTCGACGCGTCGCCTGCCGTCACCGTCCAGGTGCCGTTCAGATCGTCGGTGGTGGCGGCCTGCGCACCGGAGGTGTCGACGGTCGCCGCCGGAGCGTCGTCCTCCTGGAAGGACGCGTAGATCTTGGGGCCGAAATACAGCCCGAGGGCCACGAGCACTACGACAACGACGCCGACTGTCCACCATTTCTTGGTCATGACCGACGATGATAGTTGCAGCTTCAAGCCCATGGGGAGTGAGCGACCTGGCAACTCCCTGAGAATTTTGTCCGATTACCCCGTGCGCAGGTGTCGGTGGTGCCAGGCACAATGGAACCCATGGATCCGGTGGAGGCACTTCGTGAGATCGGCTTCTGGCTCGAGCGTTCGCGCTCGGACACCCATCGCGTCAAGGCCTACCGCCGAGCCGCGGATGTCGTCGAATCACTCTCTCCTGCACAGCGATCCGAGCACGAGAAGGCGGACAGCTGGTCGTCGTTGGCCGGAATCGGTGCCAAGACCTCGCTGATCATCCGGCAGGCGCTGACCCAGGACGTTCCGGACTACCTGGCCGAACAACGCGACGCCGCAGAACCCATCGGCAACAACGCACTACGGGCCGCGCTCAAAGGCGACCTGCACACCCACTCCAATTGGTCCGACGGCGGCAGCCCCATCGACGAGATGATGCGCACCGCCAAGAACCTCGGGCACGAGTACTGCGCGCTGACCGATCATTCACCGCGGCTCAAGGTCGCCAACGGGCTCAGCGCGGAGCGTCTGCG
This sequence comes from Rhodococcus sp. Leaf233, assembly GCF_001426165.1. NCBI lineage: Bacteria > Bacillati > Actinomycetota > Actinomycetes > Mycobacteriales > Nocardiaceae > Rhodococcus > Rhodococcus sp. Leaf233. The sequence continues at coordinate 157,792 of NZ_LMRO01000001.1, read as the reverse complement.
AAAACAACTCGACATCATCGCCGAGCTCAACGAGCAACTCGCGCCGTTCCGTATCCTCACCGGAATCGAAGTGGACATCCTCGACGACGGTTCGCTGGATCAGGACGAGGGATTGCTCGCCGAGCTGGACGTGGTGGTGGCCAGCGTGCATTCGAACCTGCGGGCCGATTCTGTGGCGATGACGAAACGCATGGTCACCGCTATCGCGAATCCGCACGTCGACGTACTCGGTCATTGCACCGGCCGACTGGTCGAGGGCGGCCGGGGAAAGCGGCCCGAGTCGACGTTCGACGCCCCGGTGGTGTTCGAGGGATGCCGACAGTTCGGCACCGCGGTGGAGATCAACGCCAGGCCCGAACGCCAGGACCCGCCCGAGCGCCTGATCGACATCGCCCTCGAACGCGACTGCCTCTTCTCCATCGATACCGACGCACACGCACCGGGCCAGCTCGACTGGCAGGGCTACGGCTGTGTCCGCGCCGAAGCCCAGGGCGTTCCCGCCGATCGCGTCATCAACACCTGGTCGCTGTCCGAGCTGCTCGATTGGACGGCTCAGGGCACGTGAATCGTCGCCACTTCCTGTCCGGCCTGCTCGCTGTCACGCTGGTCGGCTGCAGTTCCACGGACACCGAATCCTCACCGAGCACAGCAGAGACGTATTCGGCTGCACTGCAACCCGTTTCGGGACCGACCGGAGATCCCATACGGTTGAAGTACGGGTACGAACCCGACAACATCGGAGACCTGTATCTGCCTGCCAACACTGCGACGTCACTGCCTGTGGTGGTAATGATTCACGGCGGCGGATGGCAGGAGAACCTCGATCTGTCGTACTTCCAGCAGATGTCCAAGGCCATCGCAGACCAGGGCATCGCCGTGTGGAACGTCGAATATCGGCGCGGTCCGAACAATTGGGCCAACACCCTCACCGACGTCGATGACGCCACCGAGGCACTGGCAACCGTCGTACAGAACGCCGCCGACGGGCGACTCGACCTCGATCGAGTGCACGTCGCCGGACATTCGGCCGGCGGACAGCTGGCCGCGTGGGTCGCTGCGCGTCATCTGATGCCGATCGACGCACCGGGAGCGGACCCCAGAATCCGACCGCGCAGTGCCACCATCATGGCCGGGGTGTTCGACATGAAACGAGCGGCGAACATCGGCAACGACAAGTTCGTGCCCGCATTCCTCGGCGGCATGCCCAACGACGTTCCCGGTCGATACAAGATCGCCTCCCCCATCGAATACCTCCCGCTCGACGTCCCGTTGACCGCGCTGCACGGCGATGCGGACCAGACCGTGTCGGTGAACCAGAGCCGCGTTTACGTCGACGCCGCGACTCGCGCAGGTAGCACGGACCCCGAGCTGGTCGTACTGCCCGGAGCCGGACACGGAGCGTTTTTGGACCCCAAGCACATCGCCTGGTCCACCGCACTGAGCACCATCACCGGGCGCGCGCAGACACTGCTCTGAGCCGCAGGTGGTACACAGTGGCGATGAAACGAAAGATCGCGACCGGGTTGCTCGGGCTGATCGTGGCCACCTCTGTAGCCGGATGCGGCGACGACGCGTCGACCGAGAACGCGTCGACCACGTCCGTTCAGGCCACGTCTGTTCAAGCCACGTCAGCTCCGGCTACGACGACACAGGCGACCACGGCAGCTGCCACGCCGACGGCCGATGCACCCGCTGACAGCCCGGCTCCAGAGGCACCGCCCGCCGCTGATCCAGCCGACCCCGCGGTGACCGGAGGAACCGGAGGCGTCACCGGCGACGATCTCTACCGTCAGACCTGCACCCAGTTTCTCCCGTCCATCGATGCACTGGAGCAAACCGGAATCTCCGATCGCGCAAAATCCGTCGAGGGTCTGCGCAGCGAAATGACCACCGCGCCGAGTTGGTCCACGGTGCCCGAGGCCGATCAAGGCGAAATTCTGCGGGGACTCGACGCCGCGGGCGCGGGGCAATGCTGAGCGTCTGAGCCCTGGGGATTCGATGCCCGGGCCCTGGCAATCCCGCCCGAGTCCTGCTGATCTTGGGCCCTGGTAATCCCGCAAACGCGCGCGCGTTTGCTAGGTGCGCGCGAAATAGACCCCGAATCGGTGGCGAATCTGAACGCGTCTGACGAATGCGCGCGCGTTTGCCGAGCAACACCCAGCCACCCCACCCCGCCCGGGCCCTGGTGATCCCGCAAGCGCGCGCGCGTTTGCCAGGTGCGCGCGAAATAGACGCCGAATCGGTGGCAAATTCGCTCGCGTCTGACGAATGCGCGCGCGTTTGCCGAGCAACAACCAGCCACCCCACCCCGCCCGGGCCCTGGTGATCCCGCAAGCGCGCGCGTTTGCCAGGTGCGCGCGAAATAGACCCCGAATCGGTGGCAAATTCGCTCGCGTCTGACGAATGCGCGCGCGTTTGCCGAGCAACAACCAGCCACCCCACCCCGCGCACAAAAAACTCCCCACCCGACGGATCGGGTGGGGAGTTTTGGCGGTGGCGGAGGGATTTGAACCCTCGGAGGGGGTGAACCCTCACACGCTTTCGAGGCGTGCTCCTTAGGCCGCTCGGACACGCCACCGCAGAAGACTGTACCGGAATGAGCGCCTGAGGCTAAATCGCCTGCTCAGAGCGCAAAGTTACTTACCGGTGAGCTTGTCCTTGATGTTCGAGGCCGCGTCCTTGACCTTCTCGGCACCGTCTTTGAATGCGGCGGAGGTCTGATCGCCCTTGCCCTCTGCTTCGAGGTCCCTGTCTCCGGTTGCCGAACCTGCGGCTTCTTTTGCCTTGCCGCCGAGGTCTTCGGTCTTGTTCGAGATCTTGTCGTCGAGTCCCATGAGTGTCTCCTTCGCAAGTTCGGAGCGCAGCGTTGCGCCCTGCCCTCCACCCTCCCCAATGTTGGACATTCCGGCCACCCCGTGACGAGATCGTTATCTCTGGCGGGCGAAGAATTGCGTCAGCACTTCGGCGCATTCGGCTTCCAACACTCCCCCGCGCACCTGTGGGCGGTGGGTGAGTCGACGGTCTCGGACGACGTCCCACAGCGAGCCGACGGCCCCCGTTTTCGGTTCCCAGGCTCCGAACACCACGGTGCCCACACGGGCCGCAACGAGGGCCCCGGCGCACATCGTGCAGGGTTCCAAAGTGACTGCCAGAGTGCAGTTTTCGAGTCGCCAGCCATCTCCGTGGACGGCGGCTGCCCGACGCAATGCGAGCACTTCGGCGTGCGCAGTGGGGTCGCCCGACGCCTCCCGCGCATTGCACGCTCGCGCGATCTCACGTCCCGACGCGTCGTACACGACGGCTCCGACGGGGACGTCGGCGTCCGATGCCTCGGCTGCGGCCGACAGTGCTGCGCGGATCATGTCCGCGTCGGGCAGCGGCATCGGTTACCGCCGGAGCTTGTTCACCGCTGCGGCGAATTCGTCGTCGAAGCCCAGGCGCTCGGCGATGGATTGCAGTTGTTCGTCCGGGTAGTCGTCGGTCTCGGCGACGATGATGCCCAGGACTGCCTCGGGCAGGCCCAGGTCGGCGAGGAGAGCGAGGTCGCCTTCCTCGTAGGGTTCGATGTCGTCGAGTTCGTCGGGGTCGACGTCGGGGATCTCGATGTTGAGTGCGTCGAGGACGTCGGCGGCGATTTCGTAGTCGACGGCGGCGACCGCGTCGGACAGCAGCAGGCGGGTGCCGTTGGGTGCGGGACGCAGAATGACGAAGAATTCCTCGTCCACGTCGAGCAGTCCGAACACCGCTCCCGAGCTGCGTAGTTCACGCAATTCGGTCTCTGCTGCCGACAGGCTGGTCAGTGCGTCGTCGGACAGTGGCGTCACGGTCCACTTGCCGTCCTCTCGGACAACTGCAACGCCGAATCCTTCGAGGTCGTCGTACTCCGATGCGGAGGCACGGTTGTTGTTCGCGCGCTGTGCGGCCATGTGCGCAACGGTAGTCCGGTAGGTGCCGGTATTCGAAGTCCACCTCCCTTGGAAGTCACCCACCTGTGCCAATCTGATCGGGTGACTTCTTCTTCGGTGTGCGTTCTCGGTCTGGGACTGATCGGTGGGTCGATTCTGCGGGCGGCGCACGACGCCGGTCGCCGGGTGTGGGGCTGGAACCGATCGGCCGACGCGATCGCCGGGGCTGCGGACGATGGCTATGACGTCCGCACCGATCTGACAGCTGCTCTGACCAGGGCTGCAGAAGAGGACGCGCTGATCGTCATCGCCGTTCCGATGCCTGCCGTCGACTCCGTGCTGCAGGCCATCGCCGAGCACGCACCCGCCGCCCCGATCACCGACGTGGTGAGCGTCAAAGCCGAGGTTGCCGCGGCCGTCGCTGCTCGCGGACTACAGGCCCGGTACGTCGGCGGCCATCCGATGGCGGGTACCAACCACTCGGGCTGGTCGGCGACGGACCCGGCACTGTTCAACGACGCGGTCTGGGTCGTGTCCACGGACCCCGGGGTCGACGCGGACGTGTGGATGCGGGTGGCCCAGCTGGCCCTGGACTGCGGTTCGGTGGTCGTTCCGGCCGGCAGCGTCGAGCACGACAGTGCCGTCGCCCGCATCTCGCACCTACCGCATCTGCTGGCCGAGGCGTTGGCGATCGTGGGGGCCGCGGGCGGGCCGTTGGCGCTCGGGCTCGCCGCGGGGTCGTTTCGCGACGGCACCCGGGTGGCGTCCTCGGCCCCCAATCTCGTCCGTGCGATGACCGAGGGCAACGCGACCGCGCTACGAACCGCGCTCGACGAGACGCTGCATGCGCTCACCGCAGCGCGCGAAAAACTGGACGAGAACTCGACCGAAACACTGGTCGACGCCGGACACGCAGCGCGACTGCAGTACGAGCAGCATCAGCGATTCGACATCACCGACGTCACCCCGGGCGAGCCGGGGTGGCGAGAGAACCTGCAGGACGCGGGGCGACGCGGTGGCGTCGTGCGTCAGATCCGCTCGGCGAGTCCCGGGTAGTCGACGACGAAGCCGTCGGCGTCGACCGTCACCGACGATGTCGAGACCGGCGAGATGACGTGGATGCCGTGCGCGCCGCTGCTGTAGGTCAGCGTCGCTTCCTGGATGCTCAGATCGAGGAGGTTGACGTAGACCGTCGGCACCTCGAGGTCCTGGACCTGGGTGTGCAGACCGAATCGTCGGATCGGCAGGGTGTTGAAGAACGGGCTGAGCACCATGTCGACGTCGAGGGCACCGCTGTAGGTCGAGCGCTGGTGGTTGGCGGAGTTCTCCACCATCCAGTAGCCCTCGTCGTCGCGGCTGACCGAGGCCTGCCGGTCGCCCGACGCGAGCGAGGTGCGCACCGAGAGCCTCTTGGTGACGCCGTATTCGTCGGTCACCAGGTCGTACGACGCGCTGAACGCGGGATGATCACTGCAGGCGGCACCGATGATGCGTCCGGCAGCTTTGATGCGGTTGCCGGAAAGCTGGACGCGCACGGACTCCATGCGGGGAACGTCGTGCGCTCGCCACGTCAGGATCGAGGGCCAGGATTTCGCGTCGGTGGTGGCGGTTGCGGGAACGGAGACGTACTCTGCACCCGATGCTTGAGTGATCACAGGTCCTACGGTATGCGACAGGGCCCCCTGTAGAACAAGCGGACGCGACTTTTCTTTGCACCGACCCGGCCGTTCATGCTGCGCTCGACCCCGGCCGACCCCCGTCGACGTCGACTTCTGGCCCGCTACCGTGTGCGACGCCTTACAGCGGCCGGGCCCTGTCGATTTCGCTCACGATTACTAAGGTGATGGCCGTGACGACAGGGAACCCAGGCGGCGGCCAGTTCGATTTCGCGCATTCCGAGCAGGCCGCGAAGAGCCGACAGGACAAGGCGACCGCTCTGGCGCGCTACGTCTGGGAGCGCGGCATCAGCGGCGCGGAACTGCTCGATCTTCCCGACGCCACCCGTCGAAAACTGGCCCGCGCAGCGGACCTGCATCCACCGAGCACGATGGAAACGTGGACCATCGTGGCCGAGTTGCTCGACCGCAAATCCGCCTGGGCGGCCGAGCACCCGAGTCACGACGGGGCGACGCCCCAGCACGCCGACGAGAAGATCATGTGGGTCAAACCGCCGATCACCCCCTGGACCTAGACGAGCGAGTCCTCCCACGCCTCGTGCAGGTGCGCGAAGCGGCCCTCTCCCGCAATGAGGTCCGCCGGGGTGCCGTCCTCGACGATGTTCCCGTCCGCCATGACGAGGACGCGGTCCGCGATGGCCACCGTCGACAAGCGGTGCGCGATGATCAACGCCGTCCGGCCCTGCAGAATCGTTTCGAGTGCGCGCTGCACCAACCGCTCGCTCGGGATGTCGAGACTCGACGTCGCCTCGTCGAGCACGATCACCGACGGCGCAGCGAGGAACACCCTCGCAAAGGCCACCAATTGCCTTTGGCCCGAGGACAATCGGCCTCCGCGCTTACGCACGTCGGTATCGATCCCTTCGGGGAGCGAGGCGATGAACTCGGTCAGTCCGACTGCCTCGGCGGCAGCGCGGACCTCGGCGTCCGTCGCGTCGGGGCGTCCGAGGCGGATGTTGTCCGCCACCGAGCCGGAGAACAGGAACGATTCCTGTGTCACCATGACGACGTTGCGGCGCAAGTCCTCGTCGGAGATGTCGCGCATGTCGATGCCGTCGAGTCGCACGGATCCGGCGGTCGGATCGTAGAAGCGCGCCAACAGCTTTGCCAGCGTCGACTTTCCGGCTCCGGTCGCGCCGACCATGGCAACCACCTGTCCCGCGGGCACATGCAACGAGAACTCCGGCAGCACGACGCGCTCGGTGCCGTAGGAGAAGTGCACGTCGTCGAACGTGATGTCTCCCTTCACCGTTCCGATCGACACCGGGTTTTTCGGGGCAACCACCGACGGCTCTTCCTCGAGTACACCGGAGATCTTCTCCAGTGCAGCGGCGGCCGACTGGTAGGCGTTGAACACCATCGCCAGCTCGTCGAGTGGGCCGTAGAACCGGCGAAGGTACAGCACGTACGCGGCGAGCACGCCGACGTCCATGTGCCCGTTGATCACTCGCCAGCTACCGAACACCAGGATGATCGCCAGAGTGACGTTGCCGATCCACCGGACGATTCCGGTGTAGCTCGCCATGCCGCGCAGGGCCGCGGTGGTGGCGTCTCGGTACTCCGAGTCCTCGGTCTCGAGGATCGCGTCGTTGCGACCTTCACGCCGAAAGACCTGTACGGCACGGATTCCGCCCATCGACTCCACGAAATGGACCACCACACGCGCGATCGCCACCCGTGTTCGACGGTATCCCTGGCGTTGGCGTCGCTGTGACCACCGGGTGACGAGCACCAGCGGTACGAAGCCGGCGAGCACGATCATCGCCATCGGAACATCGAGATACACGAGGATGACGGCAATCGAGACCATCGACAGGATGGCCGTCAACGCGTCGTTGAGCGCACTTTCGAGCAGTGTCTGCAACGACTCCACGTCACTGGTCAACCGCGAGATCAACCGCCCCGACGTGTATTTCTCGTGGAACGACAGACTGAGTTTCTGCGCGTGGTCGAACACGCGTCCACGCAGGTCGTAGAGAATGTTCTGACTGAGCCGGCCCGAGACGGTGAGAAACGCGTAGGTGGTGAACATTCCGAGCAGGCCGAAGCCGGTGTATCCGCCCACGGCCCACAGCAGCGGACCCCAATCACCCTGTCCGGCAGCACCGACGCCGTTGTCGAGGGCGTAGGCGACGAACAGCGGGCCGGCCACATAGGTGATGTTGTCGATCAGGATGATGACGAAAGACAGCAGGGCCTGCTTCTTGTACGGGCGCACCAGCGAGGCGAGCAACCGCCGAGAACGCCCGGCCAACACCAGGTTTCCGGTGGCGTCCACCTCCGAGTCCTCGCCGCCCACTCCCCGCCAATCTGCGGTTGCGGTCTGCTCAGCCATGGATCGACCCCATCACGTCGCGGTACCGCGGCGACGACGCCAGCAGTCCCTCGTGCGTTCCCTGCTCCACAATTCTTCCGTTCTCCAGATACAGCACCCGGTCGGCCAACGCCGCAGTCGACGGCCGGTGAGCCACCAGCAACGTCGTCGAATGGGCCAGCACGCGACGTAGTTCCTTCTGCACTTTCGCCTCGGTGTCCACATCGAGTGCAGAGAGCGGGTCGTCGAGCACGAGCACCCGAGGCTTGCCCAGCACCGCACGGGCCAATGCGAGTCGCTGCCGCTGCCCGCCCGACAAACTCATGCCCTGCTCACCGATGCGCGTGGCCAGGCCCCACGGCAGCCGGTCGACGAATTCCGTTGCGTGAGCAATCTCCAGCGCCTCGGTGATCTCGGCATCGGACGCGCCGGGAGAGCCGAGCGCGATGTTCTCCCGCGCACTGGCCGAGAACAGCACCGGATCCTCGAACGCTACCGACACGATCGAGCGCAGATCGGCCAGCCGCATCGACGCCACATCGATACCGTCGATCGAAATGGTGCCCTCGGTAGCGTCGAACAAACGAGGAACGAGGTTCGTCAGTGCCGTCTTTCCGCTGCCTGTGTTGCCGACGAGCGCAACGGTCTCCCCCGGCTCGACGACAAAACTGACATCGGTGAGCAGCGGAGAGGACGCGTCCGGAAAGGTGAATCCGACGCGGTCGAACTGCACTCGGCCACGGATCTTGTCGGGCAATTCGACGGGGTTGTCCGGATCCGTCACGGTCTCCGGGGTGTCGATGATCTCCCAGTACCGATCCGCCGCAGTCCGCGCATTGTTCAACTCCGCCAGCAGGTATCCGAAGGATTCGATCGGCCACAGCAGGAACGTGACGATGGCAATGGCAGCGACGAGCGTGCCGACCGTCATCGTGCCCTGCACGATCGAGTAGGTCCCCACGGCCAGAATCGCGCCGATGGTGATCGGCTGCAGTCCGACGATCACCGCCCAGATGATCGCGAGATAGCGCACCTTCTTCAGCTCGGTGCCGCGAAGAGTGTAGGCCTGACGCAGAAACTGCTTGCCCAGGTGCGCACTTCGCCCGAACGCCTTCAGAACACGGATGCCCTGAATGGACTCCTCGACCGTCGTCGTCACATCGCCCGCTTGGTCCTGAGCATCACGCGCGACGACGCGGTACAGCGTCTCGAACCTGGTGCAGGCGATCACCAGCGGAACCGATGTCACCAACATGATCAGACCCAATTGCCATGCCTGAACGAGCAATACACCGATACCCACGACGAGCGTGACGGCATTGATGATGATGAACGGACCGATGAACGCCATGAACCGGCGCAGCGACCCGAGATCGGCGATGGCACGGGAGAGCAGCTGGCCCGATTCCCAACTCTCGTGCGCCGCGACCGACAGCCGTTGCAGCTTGTCGAATACCGTTGCCCGAGCACTGATCTCGAACTGGCTCGACGGGCGGGACACCAGGTATCGACGCACCCAGATGCCGGCCGCGTCGATGGTGCCGAGCAGCAGGATCAAAGCCGCGGGCCACCACACCGCGGAAAAGTTGCGGTCGGCGATGGGCCCGTCGATGACGCGTTGCATCACCAGCGGAATGACGAGGCCGGTGAGGGTCGCGATGAGCGAGACCACGATGGAGCCGATGTAGAACCACTTGTACGGGGCCAGGAACGGCGCGAAACGCTGCAGCGACGTGGGTGTCCGCGCAGCATTCGGGTTCGACTCAACGACGGTTGGAGCTTCGGGGTCGAGCACACCCGTGGACACGTGTTGTTCTCCTTATTGCGGTGCCCGAATGATTTCATTGCTCAGGCTCAGTTTCCAACCGATTTTCGGCGGCGTGCATTCCAGTGTGGAACCTCGAGCGCGGTCGAGGTCAAGTTCGACCGACGCTCAGCTTGTAGACGCTCAGCTTGTCGACCCTCAGCGCACCGGCTCTCGAGTAACGTGAACCCGTCGGGCGAGGGAAGGGCATACGTGAGCACACGGTCGATGGTCGGGTTGTTTGCCGGTATCGGCGGGCTCGAGCTGGGGTTGGCCGAGGCAGGGTGGACGACTCAGCTGTTGTGCGAGATCGATCCGGGTGCCGGCGCGGTGCTGTCGGCGCGCATGCCGAACGTTCCGCTGCACACCGACGTCACCACGCTGCGCAGCCTGCCCACCGGCACCGAGCTCGTTGCCGCCGGCTTCCCCTGCCAGGATCTCTCGCAAGCCGGACGGACCGCCGGCATCACCGGTGCTCGCTCCGGGCTGGTCGACGAGGTGTTCCGGCTGGTCTCACGTCGCCGCGGCCCGCGGTGGCTGTTGATGGAGAACGTGCCGTTCATGCTGCAACTCGGACGTGGCGCAGCGATGCGACACATCACCGACGCGCTCGAGGACCTCGGCTACATGTGGGCCTACCGCGTCGTCGACGCCCGTGCGTTCGGGTTGCCGCAGCGTCGACAGCGCGTGGTGATGCTGGCCTCGCGCACCGACGATCCGCGTGAGGTGCTGTTCTCGCAGGATGCCGGGCCGTTGCCCGACGGCGATCCGAGCACTGCGCCCTGCGGCTTCTACTGGACCGAGGGCACCCGCGGACTGGGCTGGGCCGTCAACGCCGTCCCCACCCTCAAGGGCGGTTCCTCCCTCGGCATCGCCAGTCCGCCGGCCGTGCGGTTGCCGTCCGGGGAGATCGTCACGCCCGGCATCATCGGGGCCGAGCGACTGCAGGGGTTCGATCCGGACTGGACGCTGCCCGCGGTCGAGCGCGCCGGAGTACGCACCGGGCATCGCTGGAAGCTCGTCGGGAATGCCGTCAGTGTGCGGATGGCGTCGTGGGTGGCCGGTGCACTCGACGACCCGAAGCCCTACGACGTCGCAGGCGATACTGCATTGCTGCCCGGTCAGGCCTGGCCCACGGCCGCGTGGGGCCGAGACCGCGCGAGCTTCAAGGTGACCGTCTCGACCATGCCGGTGCACGAACCGCCCGAGGACCTGATCGACTTCTTGGACGACTCCACCCTGCTGTCGGCGCGAGCCACGGCCGGGTTCCTCAAGCGCGCGCGAGCCGGCAACCTCCGCTTCGCCGACGGCTTTCTCGACGACCTCGACGCCCACCTCGAGCGCATGGGTGGGTACACGCCACGGGTGTCGGTGTGAGCGCGAAACGCCCCGTCACCGATGCGAAAACCAGTGCACGGCTCAGTAAGCAACGCCGCCGCGACACCAAGCCAGAAGTGGCGCTGCGTCGAGAGTTGCACCGACGAGGACTGCGCTACTTCGTCGACCGCGCCCCGCTGAAGGGCATGCGGCGTCGAGCAGATCTGGTGTTCCCCCGTCGCAAAGTCGCGGTCTACGTCGACGGTTGCTTCTGGCACAGTTGCCCCATTCACGCGACGAGACCCCGCAACAACGCCCAGTGGTGGGCCGACAAGCTGGCTGCCAACGTGGCCCGCGACCGCGACACCGACACCCGCCTGATCGAGGAAGGCTGGCGCGTCGTGCGGATCTGGGAACACGAGGACCCGGTCGTCGCCGCCCAACGCGTCGTCGACGATCTTGCTGCAGATCCGATAGTGACCGACTGAAACCCACAGCACTCCCCGCGCGTCCAACCTGATGATCGGTCGATTCGAGTCGGGGGATGAGGACAGTGCGTAAAGGTTGGGTGCTTGCGGCGATGGCAGCGGCGATGTCGGTATGGACCAGTGGATGCGCGGTGGTGTTGCTCGGCAGCGCGTTCCCCGCCGGCAGTGCGTCGCCGACGGGACAGAACCGGTACGGATTCGAGATGTCGGAGGCAGACCGCTATCTGGCCGACTCGGCGGCCTTCGTCCGCAGCCTCGATCCCTGCGGCTTCCTCACCGAGGACAACCTCACCGCCCTCGGCACCGTGGTGCAGCTCCGACCGGACGGCGAACTGAGTAGCTGCTCGGCAGAAGTCAACCCTGGGCGATCGGACGCCACGGACTCCGTGTCGATCAAGCTGAACGGATACCAGCCGACGCCGGCCGACCCGAACTTCGAGCAAGTCACGATCGGCGACGAACAGGTGTATATCGACGGCGCCTCCCGAGGGACGTGCCGCGTCAGCTTCCCGCTCCGCGACGAGTTCGACGGCACCACCTCCGGGCCCATGGACGATGTCCTCACCGAATCCGGTCGTAGTTTCGCCACGATCGACGTCTATCTTGCTGACGGAGACGCCTGCAGTGCAGCGAAATCCGTCACCGAGACCGCCCTCGGCCTCGTGAGCGATCCACCACTACGTGCCGATTCCAGGTACAACCTGCCGTTGGCCACGAAGGATCCGTGCAGCGTTCTGGAGCATCTGCCCGAGACCTGGACGGTCGACCGGTGGAACCCTGCCGCGGATCCGTACGGCTGCCACTTCGAGGCGTCGTCGGCGACGTTCGAGGACAACCTGGTACTGCTCGACGTCGCGCTCACCTACGACGACAGCGACTTGCGTTCGACAGATCGCGAGAAGATCCGGCAGGGCGGTTACACCGTGGAGACTCGCGACTCGGATTCGGTGTGTTCGGCCGACATCGTGTTGGGCAACCCCGTTCTCGGCCTGCCCGGTAACGAGGACTCGGCCGCGCGTTACGCCCGCACGGTTCCCGAGCTGTCCGTCATGGCGGACGACTGCGACTCCGCCGTCGCGCTGGCGGTGGCAGCTGCCGACGAGCTCACTGGTTAGCCTTGGTCGGTGCGCTCGAAAACCGAAGGTGTGGATATCCGCCGAGTAATCGCGGTGGTGTTTCTGATCCTCGCCGGGTTGCTGTACTCCGCGTGGGTGGCCGAATTCTTCCTCGACACCGGGCTCGACCCGGCCCGGTCGTTCCTCAGCGAACTCGATGCCCGCGATCAGCCGTACCGCGAATTCTTCTCCACCGCAGACGTGGTCACGGGTTCGCTGATGATTCTCGCCGCCGTGCTCGGTTTCCTCGTCAGCCCTCGCCGACGGCTCGTCGTCACCGGCTGGGTGGCGTCGGGCATCTTCGGTATCGCCACCATCGCCGACGCGAAACTGCCACTCGAGTGTGTGGCCGCCGACGATCCGAGCTGCCCGATCGAGCCCAGCGGGTTGTTCCCACAGCTTCATCATCTTCATGCTCTGACGAGCACCATCGCGGTGTTCGCGATCTTCACGGTCATGATCGCGTTCACGCTCGCCGCATTCCGCTATCGGGCCTATCCCCTGCTTCGGACGCTCGGTGTCGCGGTGCTGGCCATCACGGCCCTGGCCACGGCGTGGCTGTTGATCGCCGACAACCTTCCCGGCGATCACGGCCTCGGCATCGCCCAGCGGGTGCAGGTGGGCGGGATGTCGGCGTATCTGGTGGTGCTGGGGTGTGCGCTTAGACTCGGCGCATGTCCTTCACCGCGACAGCACTGAACGGGTCCAAGGCAGAGCAGTACCAGCAGCTCGCCGAGCAGGCCAGGGGCCTTGTCTACGAGGAATCGAACCTGATCGCCAACGCCGCCAATCTTTCCGCGTTGGTCTATCACGCTCTGCCCGAGGTCAATTGGGTCGGCTTCTACCTGTTCGACGGCACCGAACTGGTAGTCGGTCCGTTCCAGGGCCAGCCTGCCTGTGTTCGTATCGCGCTGAGCAAAGGGGTCTGCGGCGCTGCCGCGACCACCCGCGAGACACAACGAGTGGCCGACGTTCATGCCTTCCCCGGCCACATCGCGTGCGATGCCAACACTCGCTCCGAGGTCGTCGTTCCGCTGTACCAGGGCGAGAAGCTGATCGGTGTATTCGATCTGGACAGCCCGATACCCGATCGCTTCGACGCCGACGATCAGGCCGGCCTCGAAGCGATCGCGGCGGTGTTCCTCAGCTCGCTCAGCTAGAGGAGCTCGCTGCCTCGAAGAACCAGGCCATGACCAACGCACCGGGGTCGACGACGCCTCGGGCGGCCTCACCGACATAGCTGGCGCGGCCCCGGTTGGCGGTGATGTCCTTGGTCGATTCGGCTCCGGTCTTCGCGGCGTCGGCGGCATCCTGCAGGGTGCCGCCGCCTTTCTCGAGCGCGTCGACAGCCGGGGCAATGGCGTCGATCATCGTCTTGTCGCCCACGCGGGCTCCACCGAGTTCGGTGATGCTGTCCAGTCCGGCCCGCGCGGCCGCTGCGACAGCCGCGGCAGATGGCTCGGATTCGAGCATCGTTCGGTAGAACTGGCGGAACCAGATGCCGAACAGTGCACCGGACGTACCGCCTGCGTGGCCGAGGTAGGCCTCGCTCACGGCTTCGAATACCGTTGCTGCCGAATAGGTTTCCTTGATCGCGTCGAGGTCGAGTTGTTCCAGTGCGGCCACCATGTTGGTACCGAAGTCGCCGTCGCCCGCCTTACGATCCAATTCGGTCAGAGCGGGCTCCTCGTCGAGTACCCGCTGGGCCCACGACCCGATCCACTCCGAGACGAATGCCGACTTCTCTCCGGTGTCGGACGGCGAGAACGTCGGCCCGAATGCGCCGCGCTCGCCCACCGGTTTCGCACCTTGGCTCTGCGCGTTGGGCCAACCGGGCGCATCGGTGGGGGCGTCCCAGAGTTCGAGCATCTCGTCGTCGGCGCGCACCAGAGTGATGGACGCTCCGCCCATGTTGAGCGCGGTGACAAAACTTCCGACGAGTGAGCGGGTTATCTCGATGCCCTTACCCGCGAGGTACTCCGAGAGTTCCCCGAACAGCAGATGCAGTTCGAGCGGGTGCGTTGCGCCGAGCCCGTTGACGATGGCGATCACCGATTCGCCCGAGTTCAATCCGAGCGAGCTCACGATGGGCTCGGTCAGCTTCTCGACGACCTCCTGAGCAGGCAGCCGGGACACCCGGTCGGTGCCGCGCTCACCGTGGATACCGATGCCGAGTTCGATTTCCTCCTTGGGCAGTTCGAATGACGGCCCGTCGGCACCCGGTAGCGTCGGCGGGTTCAATGCGACCGCCATACTGCGCGCGTTCTCCGCTGTTCGACGCCCCAGCGCGACCACCGCCTGCAGGCTGTCGCCACGTTCTGCCGCTGCGCCGCACACCTTTTCGACGACGATGGTCGCGGCAGTGCCACGGCGACCCGGGCCGTCCTCGCTCTCGCTGGCCACGTCGTCGTCGACGAGAACGACATCGGCCGCAATACCGTCTTCCTGCAACAACTCTCGGGCGATCTTGAAGTTCATCACGTCGCCGGTGTAGTTCTTCACGATGTGCACCACTCCGCCGCCGGAGTCCACGGCCTTGGATGCCTCGTGTACTTGGAGGGCGTTCGGTGACGTGAACACCAGGCCGGGGCACGCGCCGGTGAGCATACCGCGACCGATGAATCCGGCATGCATCGGCTCGTGGCCCGATCCGCCACCGGACAGCAGCGCGACTTGACCGTCGGAGATGCGATAGCGACGGGTGAGAAATCCGGGATCGGCGTGCCAGGTGACGTCGTCGGTGGCGGCCACGAAGCCGCGGAGGGCGTCGGCGACGAATGTTCGAGGAGAATTGGAGAACATTCCTTCACACTAAGCCTCCATTGTCGGCTTCGGTGAGCTGCCGGGCCGCCGCGCGTCTACAGTCGCGAAGATGACCACCGAGACCTGGGCTTTCGACGCATCGGACGGCGGGCAGCTGGCTGTTCGGACGGATGTCACCGGGAGGGCATCCAAGATGGGGCATCGACTCACGATTGCGGTGACCTCCTGGACCGCGACGGTCGAGTGGTCCGGGGACGCCCCCACCGCGGTGTCACTGACCGCCGAGGTCGGCTCACTCGAGGTGATCCACGGCGAGGGCGGACTGACACCGCTGGTCGGGCCGGAGAGGATCGTCGCAAAAGCCAACGCACTCAAGACCTTCGATGCCAACCGGTACCCGACAATTCGATTTCGTTCGGAGGAGATCACTGCCATTGCCTCCGGATTTCGCTTGGCGGGTACCGCCGAGATACACGGGGTCTCGAAGGAGATCACCGTGGACGTGGACGTCACCGACTCCGGCGACAGATGGCAGATCGGTTCCGAAACTACTGTGCGTCAAACGGATTACAAGATCACGCCGTATTCGCAGATGTTCGGAGCCATGAAGGTGGCAGACGAAGTGACCGTGACATTCAACGCCGAGTATCTCAAGCCCTGAGCCTTCCCAATTCACCTGCAATGGTGGACACTACGGCGGTGAACCGAAATCGATGGACGATCGGATCGTGCGCATCGGCCCTGGTGTTGGCCGTGGCCCTGACCGCGGGCTGCAGCAGTCCGGCGACCACGTCCCCGGACGGACCTCCCGGAGTGAACGTCAACGGAGTGGGCGAAGTCCAGGGCGCACCGGACACGTTGACGACTCAGATCGGCGTTCAGGCCACAGCCGAGGACGTCACTTCCGCCATCGAACAGGCCAATGCTGCGGTTACCGAGGTGACCGACGCAGTGATTGCTGCCGGCGTCGCGCGCGAGGACATTCAGACGCAGCAGGTGTCGATCGATCCGCAGTACTCCGGAGCACTGCCGGGCGGCACCTCGGCCATCTCCGGATATCAGGCCACCAACACCTTGCAGGTCACGGTGCGCGACCTGTCGAAGGCGTCTGCAGTCCTGGGCGACGCCACCTCCGCCGGTGGCAACGCGACCCGAATCTCCGGGGTCTCGTTCAAGATCGACGACGATTCCGAGCTGATCACCGACGCCCGGTCCAGGGCGTTCGCCGACGCCCGCGATCGCGCCGAGCAGTATGCGTCGCTCGCAGGCGGCGAACTCGGTGACGTTCTGTCGATCACCGAGTCGATCACCGGTCAGGAGCAGCCGACGAGCTTTCGCGACTCCGCTTCGTTCGACACGGCAGTGCCCATCGAACCGGGACAGCAAACCGTCAGCGTGTCCGTGTCGGTGAAGTGGGCGCTGAACTAGCGCAGCGAGTTACTGCCGCTGCAACTATTGCTCCACTGAAGAGGTTGCATACCGGGGATTCGCCGACTCGAGCCCGGGAGTGGAGCACAAGTTGCAGGACCACCACGCGCGGGCTCAGCCGGCCGGCGGAGGTGGCAGCCGGTAGTTCACCGGGGTCGCCGAGAAATCCACCGGATTTCGGACGCCCTCGGCCACTGCCCCTGGAACCCCGATGCGTGGTTCGAGACCCAACGATTCCGCGAACGCGAATGCCTCCTCGATGGAATTGACCGGCCCGGCGGGAACGTGCCGCGCCATCAGTTCTCGATACCAGTCGTCCGCAGTACGCGTCTGCAACGCCGTGTTGAGCAGGTCGACCAACTGATCTCGATGTTCGACGCGAGCAGAATTGGACGAGAAGCGTTGATCCGCAGCCAGATCCGGGGTACCCAGCACGTCGACCAGCGCCTGAAATTGCCGATCGTTGCCCACGGCCAACGCGAGCGGTCGATCGGCGGTCTCGAACACCTCGTACGGCACCAACGACGGATGCTTGTTGCCCATGGGAACCGGTACGACCCCGGCCCCGAGGTATGCCGCCGACTGGTTGCTGAGTGCGGACAGTACCGACGCCATCAGCGAGGTGTGCACCCGCTGACCCGCACCGGTGTTCGATCGATGATGCAGTGCGGCAAGGATTCCGCTCAGCGCGTGCAGACCGGTGACGATATCGACCATCGCCACGCCCACTTTCGTCGGCGTGGATGCGTCGGGGCCGGTGACGCTCATCAGCCCGCCGACGGCTTGGACCACCAGATCGTATCCAGGAAGAGCAGCACCGCCGCCGGTACCGAAACCGGTGATCGAGCAGTAGATCAGGCCAGGGTTCGTCTGCGCGACAGCCGAATAGCCGAGACCGAGCCGGTCCATCGTTCCGGCGCGGAAGTTCTCGATCACGATGTCTGCGCCCGCGACGATCTCACGGGCCTCGGCCACACCGCTCTCGGACTGCAGGTCGATGAACCGAGACGTCTTGTTCCGATTGACCGAGTTGAAATACGTTGCGGTACCGGCAGAATCGTACGGCGGACCCCACAATCGGGTGTCGTCGCCGCTGCCGGGCCGCTCGATCTTGATCACGTCTGCGCCCATGTCGCCGAGCATCATCGTCGCGTACGGTCCGGCGAGCACACGAGAGAAGTCCGCGACCACGAGGCCTGCGAGCGGACCGGTGGCGTCTGTCATCGGTCCACTGTATTGCGCGGCCGGCTGCAGTTCAGTTCAGGTCCGGAACGAACGCTGCCAGGACGGCAACCATCGTGTCCACGATCTGCTCGATAGGTGGACGAGGCGGAGCAGTGCGGGACCAGTCGGAGACGATCTCGGTGAGCGCACCGAGGAATGCCGTTGCGGCCAAGCGGTATCCACCCGGGGGAACGAAATCGGAACCGACTTCCGAGCGCAGGGTGTTCTCGAAGAACTCCACCCACTGCGCACGACGGCGCGTCCGATGCTGTTCGACGGCATCGCTGACACCCAGCATCTCCAGATAAGAGATGCGCGCCCGACGTGGGTCACCACCGATCGATCCGACCAGGGCCGTCATCGCTGCGACGACCAGAGAGCGACGGTCGCGGTCGACCTGCTCGTCGAGTGCGGCGACGACGGCGGCCAGCGCGTCGTCTTGGATCAGGTCGTAGACGTCCACGAGCAGCGCCTCACGGTTGGCGAACTCACTGTAGAACTGACTGCGCGCGAGGCCGGCCGCGGCGCAGATGTCCGCCACCGAGGTGGCGGCGTACCCGCGTCCCCCGATGACCTCGATAGCCGCGTGCAAGAACCGAGCTCGTCGATCGGCTTTCCGAACAGCGGAGGATCGTCCGGCGTAGATGCGGCCCTGATCATCGGCGACAGTCACCGAGGGAGTCTACAGGCGACGCACCGCTCGCAGCCCCGCTGATCGGTTCCATCACGACCCGATCGGCTTCCCGAACAATCCGGCGATTATCTCGCCGACGGCCGCGACGAACGTCGGGTGTGCACGCGTGTCGAGCGCCATCGAGCCGACATCGTTCGTCCGGCAACCCGGTTCCACCGGAACACCGGCAAATCGGTCGCGCATCCACAACACCGCACTCGGAAAAGCGATCAGCTCCAAGCTGATGTGCTCACTGAAATGATCGCGGGTGTACGTGACGTCGGCACCCAGACGGCTGCAGTACGACTCGACCATCGCGTTGACCGGCCCGATCGGCACCAGCCAGTCCGGGTTGGAATGGTAGACGTAGAGCGGCATGTTCGGAGTGGTGCGGCCGAGCTGCATCGCGGACAGGGCCTTCTTCACCACCGGTTGCTGGATCGGGTCGCCGTCGGTGTGCAGCAAGCCTTTCAGGTTGACGAACGGCAGCAGCGCCGACGAGTAGCCGACACAAAGGTTGTCCTTGGCCGCGAACAACGTTCTACCGAACGGGTCGACGTGTTCGTCGATGAAGGCGGCCAACTCGGGACTCTCGCGGCTGGCACCGATGATGCCGGCGGCGACGATGCCCGATCCCAGGGTGTTGTTCGCGTTGTCGACCAATGCCCCGAGTTCGGCCGGGGTGCCGCCCTCGGTGACTCCGACGATATCGAGCTCAGGGGCGTAGTTTTCGGCCAGTTCTGCTGCGTGCCCGGTGGCGATCGCGCCACCGGAGTAGCCGCTCATCCCCACCTTGGTGGCCTCCCCGGCCAACTGCATCGGCGCGAAATTCTCGGCAGCTCGGATGCCGTCGAGTGTGATCCGACCGGCGACCGGCCCGGCGGCGAACGAATTGTTCGGGCCTTGATGATCGGGTACCGACACCGCCCATCCTTGCGCCAACGCCGCCTGCACTTCGAGGAATTGAGCGCCCGACGTCACCGCGCCGGTCACCGGCCAGGGGATGGCACCCGCTCGCATCGCGTACGACGGAGCGCAGTCGGCCGCGAGAGAATCCTCGGCTACCTGGATGGAGATCAACGGACGCGGTGCCGCAGGCACTCCCCGCGGCTTGATGACCGTGGTCACGGCGGCAATCGGCTCGTCGCGCCCGTTGTTGGAGCGGAACGACAATTGCCAGGCGTCGACCTGCGTGGGAATCACGTTGAGAGTAGCCAGCTCGACGGGCCGTGCGGCGATGATCTGGCCCGGCGCGGCCGCTGCCACCACGTCGGAGGAAGGAAGGTAGAAGTCGGTGTCGAACTCGGGAATCTTCGGCCACGTGAGCGGCGGCAGAGGCGGCTGAACCTCCACACCGGCCGGACCGCTGGAATCGGGTGCAGCGGAAGCGGGGCTGGTCGTAGCGGCAACGGCGGCGGCTACGGTCGCCACACCGATCGCTACCCGCAGCGTCCAAGATCGGGCAGAAGACACGGCTGTACTCCTTCGCGCCGGACAACGGGGTCCACAGGACGCGCGCCCGGCGACATTTCGTACAGCGCATCCGACAATCTTGGACACCGATGTCCGAGATGGTGCTCAGAACTGTAGAGCGAAGTGGCGTGGATAACAATCCCCAAACCGAAAAAGATTCAGAACTGAATCGAGCCCAATTGCACGGATTAGTTCCCGTTCGTCACGCGACGGCGAAAGATCGCTTCGCCAAACCGAACTGGAAGCCGGTGATGGCCGTCGTCACCGGAGCTTCCGGATTCTCGGCGGCACCGAGGGTGACGAACAACGGCGTGAAATGTTCGACAGTGGGGTGCGCGTACGGCATTCCCGGTGCGGCACTGCGGAAGTCGGCGAGAGTCCCGACGTCACCGCGAGACAAGGCGTCGGCAGCCCAGAGGTCGAAGTCCTCGGACCACGTCGGCACGGTGTTCGTAGCGAAATTCTCCCGGGACAGGAACGGCAGTCCGTGGGTCATGAACCCGGAACCGATGACCAACACACCCTCGGCCCGAAGTTCCTTCAGCGCAGCGCCTATCGCCATCAGCCGATCGGGCGCGTGCGTCGGCAGGCTCAATTGCAGAACCGGGACATCGGCGTAGGGATACATGACCTTCAGCGGGACCCAGGCACCGTGATCGAGTCCGCGCGCGGTGTGCCGATGCAGGTTCTCCGACGCCGGAATGGCCGCGGCCACCCGTGCAGCCAGCGCCTGAGCGTCAGGAGTCCGGTATTCCATCGAGTAGTAACGCTGCGCAAATCCACCGAAGTCGTAGACGAGTGGTGTCGCCGCAGCCGTCGCGGACAGGCTCAACGGGGCCTCTTCCCAGTGCGCGCTGACGATCAGGATCGCCTTCGGCTTGGGCATCGACTGCGACCAGGTGAAGAGCTCGTTCATCCAGAGCGCGTCGTCGAACACCGGGGGCGCACCGTGACTGATGTACAGCGCGGGCATCGGCCCATCGTGTGGGGTCCACATCTGCTGCGACCGGCTCGCGGGTGCTGCGTCAGCGAGAAACGCATCGAATGCGGCACCCGCGACGGGCGGGTTCATCACAGAAGTCATGGCGGGTCCTTCGAAGTACCTAAGTTGAATCTTCAACTTAGCACCCATTGGGAATTCCGGCCAGCATCGATACTCTCGAATGTATGCGGGACGCCGTCTATCGCGCCCCGATGCCATATGGCGTCGAGCGTGCCCTCACCTACGGACTCTGCGGCATGTCGGCCGACGACGAACGCTCGCTACGACGGGTCGAGCGTTTCGAGCAGGTCGCGGACGGATCTTTCGTCTGGACGCGAACCGAGCACGGCGAGTACTTCCTCGGCCGAATTTTCGGCCCACTGCGGGAAGATCACAGCGCCGACGCGGTGGCGTCGAACCTGATCTTCGTCCGTGACTGCGAGTGGATCGGCGAGCCTGTTCCCGAACACGAGGTACCCGCCGCGACGCTACGCACATTCGCGCGCGGCGGGCGAATTTTCAGCAGACGCACGACCCGCAGGTCGGCGCAGAGTCGGCTAGCGTGTGGCGAGCGCGAGGTCGCTGACCTGGGGATCGACCTGTACGACGGAGTAGCCTTGGATCTCGAACTTGTTCTCCCCCTCGGGCGGTCCGAGCACGGCGCGCACGATCAGGGTCGCGGCGGCAGCGACGAGTGCGATCACGATGACCACTGCTGCCACGATCAGCAGGGTGCGGGGTCCGCCGAACAGGTTCTTCGAGCTCATGGGTCCATCATGACCCCTCCGGGATGAGACATGAATTGCGCATACTGAAGTGATACAGGTGTTGATCAGATGAGTTCGTGGCTACAGTGAATCCGTGACCGACGCACCCGAGCCCGATTTCTGGTCGTTCATCGACACCGCCAACACCACACTGGCCCGGGAGTACGGGTTCGAGCATCAGCTGGCCACCGAGGTTCTGCTGACACTGAACCGAGCGTCGAACATCGTCACGTACGACCTCGAGTCGACGGTTCATCGCCCGCGAGGCTGGTCATGGTCGTCGTTTCGGCTGATGTTCGTCACGTGGCTCGCCGGCCCGATCGAGCCACGACGAGCAGCCGAATTGACCGGCATGAGCCGCGCCGCCGTGTCGAACCTGTCCAAGACACTCATCTCCGGCGGCCTGCTCGCCAGCACGCCCGACGAGAAGGACGGGCGTTCGGTGCGCCTCGCCCTAACCGCACTGGGGCACGACGAGATGGTCGAGGCGTTCGCCGAACAGAACGAACGGGAGAACGCATGGGCCAGCGCGCTCACCGAACCCGAACAGCGAATCCTGGTGATGCTGTTGACCAAACTGATCACCAACCGCAGCCAGTTCGACGTCCGGGGGCGCAACTGAAGGTTGCGTAGATCACGTGAAAGTAGTTAATATCTTTACTACAAGCGGTGACAGAACTCAGGAGAGAGCACGTGGCCTACTACCGGCAGCTCGGATCGGTTCCGCCGAAGCGGCACACCCAGCACCGAACTCCCGACGGCAACCTCTATTACGAGGAGCTGATGGGCGAAGAGGGCTTCTCCTCGGACTCGTCTCTGCTGTACCACCGCCACATACCGTCGGCCATCGTCGATGCCACGGTGTGGGACCTGCCCGATCAATCGACGACGCCGAATCACCCACTCAAACCCCGGCACCTGAAGTTGCACGAGCTGTTTCCCGAATCCACGGTGGCGGACACCGACGTCGTCACCGGCCGACGCCTCGTTCTCGGCAACGCCGACGTCAGACTGTCCTACGTCGTCGCATCGAAAACTTCACCGCTGTATCGCAATTCGATCGGTGACGAGATGGTCTACGTCGAATCCGGTTCTGCCACCGTCGAAACGGTGTTCGGTACTCTCCAGGCGCAGCAGGGTGACTACGTGCTCATTCCGCGCGCGACGACGCACCGTTGGATTCCCGACGGCACCCTGCGCGCCTACGCCATCGAGGCCAACAGTCACATCGCGCCACCGAAGCGGTTCCTGTCGAAGTACGGCCAGTTGCTCGAGAACGCTCCCTACTGCGAACGCGATCTGCACGGCCCCACCGAGCCTCTGGTCGTCGAGGGCAGCGACGTGGAAGTGCTTGTCAAACATCGTGGTTCGACGGGAATCATCGGAACCCGATACGTGTATCCGCACCACCCGTTCGACGTGGTCGGTTGGGACGGCTGCCTGTACCCGTATACGTTCAACATCTCCGACTACGAACCGATCACCGGCCGTGTGCATCAACCGCCGCCTGCGCATCAGGCATTCGAGGGGGCCAACTTCGTGATCTGTAATTTCGTTCCGCGCAAGGTCGACTACCACCCGCTAGCAATTCCGGTGCCGTACTACCACTCCAACGTCGACTCCGACGAGATCATGTTCTACGTCGGCGGCGACTACGAGGCCCGCAAGGGTTCCGGAATCGGCCAGGGTTCGATCTCGGTGCATCCGGGCGGTCATGCTCACGGTCCGCAACCCGGTGCATACGAACGTAGTATCGGTGCCGAGTTCTTCGACGAACTGGCCGTCATGGTCGATACTTTCCGCCCCCTCGAACTCGGCGAAGGAGCGCTCGCGTGCGAGGACACCGGGTACGCGTGGACGTGGGCAGGCCGGGGGCCGAACCGATGATCCCGAAGTTCTTCCACCGCCTGTGCGACGACGCCGCTGCCTTCCCTCCCGGCAATGCACCACTCGATGTTGCTGCAGCACAACATCTCGAGTACCGGGCGAGTTCTTTCGCAGACCTCGTCGGCCCGTTGGTCGTTCCGATGGACCGGGTGCACGAACTCGTCCTGGGCGCCCGGATGGAGGTCGCGTTGACCGCACCTGCCGGCCCGGGCAGCGTAGAAGCGGGCCTGCGGGTCGCCGACCGGACCGCCGGCGTGACGGTCGTTGCCGTCGAAGTGGCCGTACCCGAGGGCACGAGCATCGACGCCTTGCGCAACATCACTCAGGACATCGACATCTATGTCGAAATTCCCCGAGACTCCCGACGAGACGACATCTTCGACGCTGTCGACGAGTTCGGGTATCGCGCCAAATTCAGGACCGGCGGCGTCACGGCCGACGAGTACCCGGACGAGCGAGAGCTTGCCGCGTCCATCTACGAGGCGGCACAGCGCGAGGTCCACTTCAAAGCCACCGCGGGTCTGCACCATGCCGCCCGTAACACCGATCCCCACAACGGTTTCGAGCAACACGGTTTCCTCAACGTGATCCTCGCGGCGCAGGCCGCACACAGCGGCGCACGCGTCGGCGAGCTCGAGAAGATCCTGGCGATCCGGGACGCCGACGTCCTCGCCGGTCTCGTCGCCGGGATCGAGGGTCAACGCGCCTTCGCCTCGTTCGGCACCTGCAGCATCCGCGAACCGCTGGACGACCTGGTCCGCCTCGGACTCGTCCCACCTCAGTGAACCAAGGAGCGCGCCGCTCATGACGCACATCGACATCCCCGCCGACTCCGAGTTCGGAATCGACAACCTTCCTTACGGCATCTTCAGTACTCCTGGTTCGGACGCTCGGGTCGGAGTCCGCTACGGCGACACTGTGATCGATCTGTTTGTCGCTCTGAACGATTCGGATTTCGCCTCGCCCAGCCTCAATGCTTTCATGGCGCGCGGCCGCAGTCGGTGGGTCGAGGTCCGCGAGTCCGTCACCGCCATGATCGTCAGTGGCACGACCCCCGCAGAAGCGATCGTCTCGGTTTCCGACGTCACGATGCACCTGCCGTTCGAAGTTGCGGACTACGTGGACTTCTACGCGTCCGAGCACCACGCGTCCAATCTCGGCCGACTCTTTCGTCCCGATGCCGAACCGCTGCTACCGAATTGGAAGCACCTGCCCGTGGCGTATCACGGCCGGGCAGGGACGGTTGTCGTGTCCGGTACAGATGTCAAGCGTCCGAACGGTCAACGCAAGGCACCCGACGAGGCGTCACCCACGTTCGGCCCATCTCGTCGACTGGACATCGAGGCAGAGATGGGCTTCGTCGTCGGCGTTCCGGCGGATGGCCCCATCTCGCCGGATCAGTTCTCCGAGCACGTGTTCGGTGCCGTCATCGTCAACGACTGGTCTGCTCGCGACATCCAAGCCTGGGAGTACGTGCCGCTTGGGCCGAACCTCGGCAAGAGTTTCGCGACGTCCATCTCGCCCTGGGTGGTCCCCTTGCTCGCGTTGGATCAGGCGCGGGTGTCGACACCGGCGCAGGAGCCCGCGCCGCTCGAACACCTCCGCGAATCCCGTTCCTGGGCACTCGATATCGATCTCTCCGTCACGTGGAACGGCCACGTCGTATCCCGTCCGCCGTACAGTTCGATGTATTGGTCGCCGGCCCAGATGCTGGCTCACGAGACCAGCAACGGCGCGACATCCCGAACCGGTGACCTGTTCGCGTCGGGCACCATCTCGGGACCCGAGAAGAATCAGCGCGGCGCATTCATCGAACTCACCTGGGGCGGAACGGAACCGATGTCACTCGGCGCGGAGACCCGGACGTTCCTCGAAGACGGCGACGAGGTCGTCATCGCCGCCAGCGCCCCGGGACCGAACGGATCGCGCATCGGGTTCGGCGACGTCCATGGCCGGATCGTTCCGGCCTGAGGCCCATCACTCGCGCGTCCGTCGGTATGCGGGGGCTCTGGGGGTTCGATCGGACTCGGCGCTGTTGAGCAACGGCAGTGCCCGGAACTCGACCAATTGCGAGAGTACGACAACACTGGTCGACCGCGCGATCGTGCGAGATTGATTGAGCGCGATCAACGTCCGCTGCAGATCGTCATGAGACGCCGCGGCGACCCGGCACAACACATCGCCGACACCGGTTGTCGCAAATGCCTCCAACACTCCGGGTATCTGCTCCAGGACGGCGACGACGTCACCGAGCGCACCCTGGGCAATCTCCAATGTGACGAACGCCTGCACGCCGTAACCGGCTGCTGCCAAACCGATTCGAGGCTGATAGCCGGTGATGACACCGCTGTCCTCCAATCGCTGCAGGCGGGCCGACACAGTCGCACGTGCAACACCGAGCGTTCGCGACAGCTCGAGCACGCCGATCCGCGAATTGTCATGCAGCGCAGCGAGCATCGCGCGGTCCAATTCGTCCAACGTCGATTCCATGACGCACCTCCACTTTGCTATGCGAATCGTATAGCAAACTGCGGAAGAAGCTGCCCTATCTGCACAGCACGAACAGCTATTCAGGCGTCGATTGACTCCCCTGCACCGCGATGTTGGGCTGGGCGGAACAGTGTGCCTCACTCGGACCAACCAGGAGCTTTCATGAGCCTCGACAACATCCTCAACGACGACGAGAAGCTCGCCGATCTCGACGCCGATCAGCTGCGGCAGCTAGTCGGACTCGTGGAGTACGACGACAAGCGCGACCCCTTCCCGGTCAGTGGCTGGGACGCGATCGTGTGGGTGGTCGGGAATGCGACGCAGACCGCACACTTCTTCCAGTCCGCGTTCGGCATGGAGCTCGTTGCCTACTCGGGCCCGACGACCGGCCAACGCGACCACCACGCGTACGTGCTCAAGTCCGGCGCAGTGCGTTTCGTCATCAAGGGAGCCGTCGACCCCGACAGCGAACTGGTGGCACACCACACGCGCCACGGCGACGGCGTCATCGACATCGCGCTGGCCGTACCCGATGTCGACCGATGCATCGAGCATGCGCGAGCCCAGGGCGCGCGCGTACTACAAGAGCCGACCGACATGTCCGACGAGCACGGCACGGTCCGCACCGCGGCCATCGCGACCTACGGCGACACCCGACACACGTTGGTCGACCGCTCCCGCTATACCGGCACCTACCTACCCGGTTATGTACCGCGGACGTCGACGTTGCAGCGACCGGAAGGCGCTCCCAAGCGCATCTTCCAGGCTCTCGATCACGTGGTCGGCAATGTCGAGCTCGGCAAGATGGATGAGTGGGTCGACTTCTACCACCGCGTCATGGGCTTCACGAACATGGCCGAGTTCGTCGGGGCCGACATCGCCACCGATTACTCGGCCTTGATGAGCAAGGTCGTCTCCAACGGCAACCACCGAGTGAAGTTCCCGCTGAACGAGCCGGCCATCGCGAAGAAGCGCTCACAGATCGACGAGTACCTGGATTTCTACCGCGGCCCGGGCGCACAGCATCTGGCGCTGGCGACCAACGACATCCTGTCTTCGGTCGATGCGCTCCGCGCGGCGGGCGTCGAATTTCTCGCCACTCCTGATTCGTACTACGAGGATCCCGCACTGCGAGCCCGTATCGGTAAGGTCCGAGTGCCGATCGAAGAGTTGCAGAAGCGCGGAATTCTCGTCGACCGAGACGAGGACGGGTACCTACTGCAGATCTTCACCAAGCCGCTGGTCGATCGCCCGACGGTGTTCTTCGAGATGATCGAACGCCACGGCTCGCTCGGCTTCGGCATCGGCAACTTCAAGGCACTGTTCGAGGCCATCGAACGTGAGCAGGACGCTCGCGGCAACTTCTGACCCGTACCCCGAACGACGCCGCCCACTGTCAGCGTTCGGTGGGCGGCGCAGTTCGTCCCAGACCACCTCGGTCCTCGTCGAAGATCAACCACGTGCGCGTCGCCCGGACGCCGTCGAGCGATTGCAGGCCCTCCAGCACGACTTGCCGCAGACTCTCGTTGTCGGGAGTCCTGATGAGTACCAGCACGTCGAAATCCCCTCCGAGCAAACTGAAGTGGTCGACGAATTCCATCGACCGCAACCCCTCGGACACACTGCGCCACGAATCCTGACGGATCGACAACGCGATGAACGCCGAGGTCCCTAGCCCGGACGCCGCGTGATCCACCTGCACGGTGAACCGTTCGATGACACCCGCATCCTTGAGCCTGTCCACCCGTGTATAGGTATGTGCCCGAGATAGATTCAAACGATCGGCCAGCACCCGCATCGAGACCCGCCCGTCGGCAGTCAGCCCGGCGAGGATGCGACGATCCGTGTCGTCCAGTTCCACACGTCTCGAGACGTCGTCCATTCGTCCGCTCCTACCTGATGGTTCGCTACGCCGATCCGACAGATAGTCAGTGCGCGCGCGGAATGTCGGCTATATGTCTGCAATCCTACGACCATAGGACTTCTTCCTCGCAGATTCGGCCAGAATCACCGTACAAGCCGATCTCAGGAGAATGCCCCATGACGACCGTCGAGAAGGTTCCGGCAACGTCCTACCAACAGTTCATGCCTGCCGACCGTCCCGTGCAGTACCTCGCACCCGATGGGACGGGCGTCGACAGCGCCGCCCGCTACGCACACCCGTCGAACGAGCGCCTGCTCGAGATGTACCGCTCGATGGTCCACGGTCGCCGATTCGACCAGCAGGCAACGGCATTGACCAAACAGGGTCGGCTTGCGGTCTACCCGTCGTCCCGCGGCCAGGAGGCCTGCCAGATCGCCGCAGCCCTGTGCCTGGGTGAGCAGGACTGGATGTTCCCGACGTACCGTGACTCGATGGCTCTCGCGGCGCGAGGCGTCGACCAGGTGGAGCTGCTCGGCATGCTCGCCGGGTACTGGCACTGCGGCTACGATCCCACCGCCTACAAGGTCGCTCCCCAATGCACTCCTCTGGCAACACAATTGCTGCACGCGACCGGTTTCGCCTACGCCGAGGCCAAGCAGGGACGAGACACCATCGCCCTCGCGTTCTGCGGTGACGGAGCAACCAGTGAGGGCGACTTCCACGAGGCCCTGAACTTTGCCGCGGTGTTCCGCGCACCGGTGATTTTCCTGGTCCAGAACAACGGATTCGCCATCAGCGTTCCCCTCGCGCGTCAGACTGCAGCTCCGTCGTTGTCGCACAAGGGTGTCGGCTACGGCATCGGCAGCGAGCAGGTCGACGGCAACGACCCGATCGCGATGATGGCCGTGATGGACGAGGCCGTGAAGTACGTCCGAGCAGGCAAGGGACCGGTGGTCGTCGAGGCGCACACCTACCGCATGGACGCCCACACCAATGCCGACGACGCCACGCGCTACCGCAAGGCAGACGAGGTGGAAGGGTGGCTGGCCCGAGATCCGCTCTCGCGCCTCGATTCTTACCTCGAAGCCCAGGGTCTGCTCACCGACGAACTGCGCGAGCAGATGACGGTATCTGCCGACGCCGATGCCGCGGCACTTCGCGCGGGCATGAACGTCGAGCAGGACGTCGACCCCGAAGATCTGTTCCGGTTCGTCTACTCCTCCCCCACCCCCGGCCTGATCGAACAGCGAAATCAGGTCGCCGCCGAGATCGCAGCAGGAGAACTGTCATGACCACGATGACCATGGCCGGAGCCCTCAACGCCGCCCTGCGCGACGCGTTGACCGAGGACGAGAAGGTCGTCGTCTTCGGCGAGGATGTCGGCACGCTCGGTGGCGTCTTCCGCGTCACCGACGGACTGACCCGCGACTTCGGTGACAATCGCTGCTTCGACACCCCGCTCGCGGAGTCGGGCATCGTCGGATTCGCGATCGGGATGGCGATGTCGGGCTACAAGCCCGTCGTCGAGATGCAGTTCGACGCCTTCGCCTACCCAGCTTTCGAGCAGATCGTGTCCCATGTTGCAAAGCTGCGCAACAGAACTCGCGGATCACTCACCGCGCCGATTGTCATCCGCATCCCGTTCGCGGGAGGTATCGGCGGCGTCGAACATCACTGCGACTCGTCCGAGGCCTACTACGCGCACACCCCGGGCCTGAAAGTCGTCTCCCCGTCCACCGTCGCCGACGCGTACTCGCTGATGCGTGACGCCATCGCAGATCCCGATCCGGTGATCTTCCTCGAACCGAAGCGGCTGTACTTCTCCAAGGACGACATCGAGCTCGCCAAGACCGAGCCTATCGGTACCGCCGTCGTGCGTCGTGCCGGTACCGACGTCACTCTTCTCGCTTACGGCCCCACCGTGTCGGTCGCCATGCAGGCAGCAGAGTTCGCGGCCGAGGACGGCCGGAGCGTCGAGGTGATCGATCTGCGGTCGATCAATCCGTTCGACGACGAGACCGTCGCAGCATCGGTACGGAAGACCGGACGCTGCATCGTGATTCAGGAAGCGCAGGGGTTTTCCGGCGTCGCGGCGGAGATCGCCTCGCGCGTCTCCGAGCGCTGCTTCCACCACCTGCACGCGCCGGTACTGCGGGTGACCGGACTCGACATTCCCTACCCGGCACCGAAACTCGAACACTTCCACCTGCCGTCCGCCGACCGTGTGCTCGATGCCATCGACCGACTGCAGTGGAACGATGCGCCCGACCTCAGCAAGGCGGTCACGGTATGAGCATGCAGGTATTCCTGCTCCCTGATCTCGGTGAAGGACTGACCGAGGCCGAGATCGTGGAGTGGAAGATCAAGCCCGGCGATACCGTCACCATCGATCAGGTCGTCGTCGAGGTCGAGACGGCGAAAGCCTCCGTCGAGGTGCCCTGCCCGTTCGAGGGCGTTGTCGGCGAACTGCATGCGGCCGAGGGCACCTCACTCGCCGTCGGCGCACCCTTGATCAGCATCACCGGCGGTGCCGTCGCCGATACGCCTGCAGCCCACGAGCGATACCGCGAGGAAGAACGCGCCGGCTCAGGAAATGTGCTGATCGGCTATGGCACGGGACACGGCCCGACCGGCCGTCGAAAAAGAGCTTCGCACGTGAGTGGAAACTCGACGCAGGCTACGAATTTCCACTCACATGCACCGAAGGTGCTCTCCCCCATCGTCCGCAGCATGGCACTGCAGGGTGGGCTGGATCTGGCGTCTATCGATGTCGCCGGCGGTCATGGAGTCATCACCCGAGCGGACGTGGAACGGGCACTGTCCTCGAGCACTCCCAGTGCCGAGGGCGTCACGCGAATTCCCATCACCGGGATTCGTAAGACCATCGCCGACAAACTCTCTCGCAGTCGTGCGGAGATTCCCGAGGCGACCGTCTGGGTCGACGTCGACGCGACGGCTCTGCTGCAGGCACGACGCGACCTCGACGCCTCCATCGACGGAGTGAAGGTGACACTGCTGGCAGTTCTCGCCAAACTCACCATGATCGCGCTGGCCAAGTTCCCCGAGCTCAACAGCACCGTCGACACCGCCGCGGGCGAGATCCTGCGCTACGAGAACGTCGGACTCGGCATTGCCGCGCAGACCGATCGCGGATTGATGGTTCCCGTTGTGCCGCAGGCCGACAAGGCCGATCTGAAGGAACTCTCCGAGAGGCTGGCCGAGTTGACCGAACTCGCGCGAACCGGTTCCCTCCCCGCAGCACGGCTGAGCGGCGGAACATTCACCCTCAACAACTACGGAGTGTTCGGGGTCGACGGCTCGGCCGCGATCATCAACCATCCCGAAGCCGCGATCCTGGGCATCGGACGCATCATCGACCGCCCGTGGGTGGTCGACGGCCAATTGGCCGTCCGCAAGGTTGCGCAGCTGTCATTGGCGTTCGATCACCGCGTGTGCGACGGCGGAGTGGCGGGCGGATTCCTGCGCACCGTGGCCGATTTCGTCGAGAACCCAGTCGTGGCACTGGGATCCGTCCGATGAGCGACGTGGACGTTCTCATCCTCGGTGGCGGATCTGGTGGCTACTCGTGTGCTCTGCGGGCCGAGCAACTCGGCCTGACGGTCGCATTGGTCGAGGAGGACAAGCTCGGCGGCACTTGCCTGCACCGCGGATGTATCCCCACCAAGGCTCTGCTGCATACCGCCGAGGTGGCCGACGCGGTGCGCAGTGCGGCGCATGTCGGCGTCACCGCATCGTTGACGGGCGTGGACATGCCTGCGGCACTGGACTATCAGCGCAGTGTGGTCGCCGGCCTGTACTCAGGACTGCAGGGCTTGCTGAAGCGACCGGGCATCGAGATCGTCTCGGGCCGGGGTCAGGTGGTCGGTCCTCGTACCGTCGAAGTCGATGGGCGACGCATCACCGGGTCTTCGCTGGTCCTCGCGACCGGGTCGTATTCGCGCACCATTCCGGGCATCGAGCTTGGACCTCGCGTTCTCACCAGCGACGACGCATTGGCGCTCGACCGAGTACCGGAGTCCGTCGTCGTGCTGGGCGGCGGAGTCATCGGCATCGAATTCGCCAGCATCTGGGCCTCTTTCGGCGCCAAGGTCACCGTCGTCGAGGCCCTCGATCGCATCGTTCCGGGTGAGGACGAATGGTCCTCGAAGCAGCTGACCAAGGCATTGCGCAAACGCGGCATCGACATTCGTACCGGCACCAAGGTCGAGACCGTCACCGAGTCCGCCGACGCAGTCTCTGTGTCATTGTCGTCCGGGGACACCCTCGACGCCGATCTCGTGCTGGTCTCCGTCGGACGCGGACCTCACACCGACGGCCTCGGCCTGGCCGAACAGGGCATCGACACCGAACGGGGCTTCGTCACTGTGGACGACAACCTGCTCACCACCGCGGCGGGCGTTTATGCCGTCGGCGACATCGTGGCGGGCTATCAGTTGGCTCACCGCGGATTCCAACACGGCATGTTCGTCGCCGAGCACATTGCCGGACTCGCGCCGGCACGTATCGACGGCGATCTCGTTCCGCGCGTGACGTATTCGCATCCGGAGGTGGCATCGGTGGGACTCACCGAGAAGGCAGCGGAGGAGAAGTACGGCACCGTGACGTCGGTGGTCTACGACCTCGGCGGCAACGGCAAGAGCCGCATTCTCTCCACCGCGGGCGGAGTCAAGGTTATTCGCGCACGTGAGGACGGCCCTGTTGTGGGTGTCCACCTCGTCGGTGACCGCGTGGGCGAGCTGATCGGCGAGGCGCAACTCGCGGTGGCATGGGAAGCACTGCCGTCCGAGGTCGGCAGCTTCGTGCACGCCCACCCCACGCAGAACGAAGCACTTGGTGAGGCAATGATGGCGCTGTCGGGTAGGCCGTTGCATGCGCACAGCTGAGCATTGGTGGTGATGTCTCTCCATCCGGCGGACGAGCGGTTCACACTGGATACTGATCGGTAGGTTCTATGAACGCGGGGTCCGAGCAGGGGGCGCTTTCGACATGGAGATCAAGCAGCTCAGGTACTTTCTAGTGGTCGCCGAAGAACTGCATTTCGCCCGTTCGGCGGAGCGACTGCACGTGGTCCAGGCCGTGGTCAGTCAACAGATACGAAGGCTCGAACACGAGCTGGGTCAGCCGCTGTTCGACAGGTCCAAACGTCAGGTGACACTCACCCCCGCCGGGTGCAGGCTGGTCCCAGAGGCTCATGCAGTGCTCGACGCGGTGGCACACGCCGCGGCGACTGTGCAATCTCGCTCCGATGAGCCGGACGGGCCACCACACCTGCGACTGGGAATAGCTGGAGGCTCGGGCACTCGCGTCGATTTGGTGCTGGACCACCTTGGAACTCAGTTTCCCGATCTGCTCGTCACACTGGAAATCGGGCAGGTGTGGGAGCAACTCGACGCTGTTCGTTCGGGAGCACTCGACGCCGCACTTGTTCGCCTGCCCAGGAACGATCACGATCTGGAGATGATTCCGGCGTGGTTCGACCGGATCGTCGTTGCGATTCCCACCCGCCACCCACTGGCTTCCAAACCCGATCTCACGCTATCTGATCTGGCGGACCTTCCGCTGCGTCTGATTCCGTCCGAGCAGAACCCCGCCTTCGCCGCCACCGTGCTCCGTGCTTGTGCGGACGCCGGGTTCGAGCCGGCCACGGGAATTCCATTCCGAGATCTACAAGCGACAGTGCTCGAACTCGGCTCGGGACCACCATCGTGGACAGCTATGTACGAGGGCTCAGCACAAGCGCTGTCGGCCGAACGCGTCACCTTCCGGCCCGTGACCGATCCTGGCATGGCCGTGCAGATGTGGCTGGCGGTACGAGAACGGACCACACTCGTCGACGCCCTGGCCGAAGCGTGCGCCCGCATCTGACCTCCGATTGTTTTTCGTGAACGCTGAGTGCACGAATTGCTTCTGGTTCACACCGACGGATCGGCGTTGACTCGTCGTCGTACAGATTCACACCCTTTCGGTGTGACCACACGACGAGATCGGATACGCCGATGTACACGACGATCAATACCCCTGACTCTGATACCCCCGTCCAACGCGTCGAAGCCGAAGATCCGAAGCCGGCCGCCGATGAGGCTCTGGTGCAGATCCATTCGTTCTCAGTCAACCGCGGGGAACTGTCCCTCATGGCCGCGAGGGACCACGGCTGGCGACCCGGCCAGGACATCAGTGGCGTCGTGATCGAGGCGGCCGCAAACGGGAGCGGACCCCAAGCAGGCACACCGATCGTCGGAATGGTCGACGGAGCCGGATGGTCCGAACTCGCGGCCGTGCGCACCGACCGAATGGCAGTCCTCCCGGATACGTTGGGCACCAACATCGCTGCCGCTCTACCGATGGCGGGGCTGACCGCGCTACGCACTGTGCGTATGGGTGGCGACCTCCTGGGACGCAAGGTCCTGATGACCGGTGCCAACGGCGGCGTGGGTCGATTTCAGATCCAATTGGCAAGTGCCGCAGGTGCGTCGGTCACAGCGACCACGACAGCCGGCGAGAACGAAGCCAGCGAACTGATCGAACTCGGAGCAACCGAGGTCACTACTACCCCGTCGGATGCATCAGGTCCCTTCGATCTGATCATCGAATCCGTTGGCGGCACAGTACTCGAAGCGGCACTGTCCGTGCTGGCACCCCGTGGCACGCTGGTCATGATCGGCAACAGTTCTTGCACCAAGGCCGAGCTCGATGTCTTCTCGTTCATGGGTCACGAGGGCGCGACGATCACCAACTACATGTCGTATGCAGTCGAGTACCCCGAACACGAGGACCTCGAATTGCTCGTGAGATTGGCCGCCGACGGCCGTCTCGATCCGACACCCGGGTACTGCGTCGATTGGTCGGAACTCACTCATGTCATCGAACTGATGACACGACGCGAATTGCCCGGCGGAAAAGCTGTATTGACGATTCGCCACTGACACTGCATCACTGATCACCCAGGGGACAGCTCGGTGAAGTGCTGGAACGGTCGGCGAGTTCAGCCCTTGACGCCGCACTTGCATTTTGCAAGCATGAGGGCATGAGCCTGTTCATCACCTGTCCCGTCGAGAACGTCGAGCGCGCAACCGCCTTTTACACAGCCCTCGGCTGGACGCTCAACCCCGAGATGTCCGACCACAACGTGTCGTGCTTCGCCATCACACCGGGGCAGTACGTCATGCTCGGAAGCCGCGAGATGTATGCGAGCGTGGGCGGCACCGAGGAGCTGATCGGCGGACCCGACACCCCATCGAAGGTCACGGTCTCGTTCGACCTCGGTAGCCGCGAGGCGGTCGACGAGCTCACCGAGCGGGCCGGCGCTGCCGGTGGACGCATCGGAGACATCGATGACTACGCCTTCATGTATCAACGTCAGTTCGACGACCTCGACGGCTACCACTACTCGCCGTTCTGGATGAAGCCGGACACCGATACGGCCGAATGAGCGACCTCGTCGCCGCCCTCGACATCGTCGGTGCCCGGTGGGCACTTCTCATTGTCGAGCGACTGCTCGAGGAACCGCAACGGTACGGCGATCTGCAGCGCGACCTCGGAGTACCGACGAACATGCTCGCTACCCGGCTGCGCGAACTCGAAGCGGCAGGAGTGTTGACCCGTCTTCCCCTTCGGCACAACACTCGCGCGTACGGGCTGACCGAAAGAGGTCTCGCCCTGCGTGACGCAATTTCCGCACTCGAGCACTGGGGCAAACAAGCTGCACCACAAATCGATTCGCGATAGCGGGCGCTACTCCCGATCAACCTTCGATGTCGCGGACGATCTCCTTGGTCACCTCGATGAAGGCCGAGATGTCGTCGACGCCCATGGCCAGGGACAGTGAGAAGTCGCCGCGGGCAACGGGGAAGAAGCCCCGGTTGGCGAGCTCGAGCGAGATGGTCTGGGTCCGGTCGCCGTCGAGGTGACGCCAGTGATCACGGTGGGTGCGGACTACGAGCCCTGGCTCGTTCATGTAGCCGTACGCCAGATGGGAAATCCCCCGACCGTACACCGTGAACGCGCTGTTTCGGGCGCGGCTCCAGTCGTCGAGATCCCGCAGTACCCTGGCCGCCATCGCATTGAGACGCTCGAACGCCGCCTCGTCGAGTTGCTCGAGCGTTGCGATGCCTGCGGCCACGGAGATTTTGTGGCCGTGGTGAGTCCCGGAGATCGAGACCAGGCCGCTGTCGAGCACCGACATCACCTCGGCCGAGCCGCCGACGGCACCGAGCGGGAACCCGCCGCCGATGATCTTGCCCATGATCGTCAGATCGGGCAGCACACCGTAATCGGCTTGCATGCCACCCACGCCCGCCCGCAGCGTGACCGTCTCGTCGACGATCATCACGATCCCCAGCTCGGTCGTCAAGTCCCGGAGTCGGGAGACGAAATCGTCGTCGAGTGTCACCAAACCGCCGGAGGCGCTTTCGAGTTCGAGGATGACGCAGGCGACGTCGGATGCTCGAGCGCGCAGGATGGCTTCTGTTCCCTCCCAATCGTTCTGGGTGAGGGGCACGATGTTGTCGACGTCCACCTGCGGGATGCCCGCGCTGTCGGGCAGGGGCGTCGGATACGCATCGGGACCGGCGTCACCCCCACTGCTCGGATGCCACGACACCTGAAGTGCATCGGTGAACCCGTGATAGCCGCCCTCGAACTTCGCGATCGCGGTACGCCCGGTGTAAGCGCGCGCGATGCGGACCGCAGTCAGTGCCGATTCCGACGCCGAGCACGAGAACTTGACCTTGTCGATCGACGCGATTCGGTCGGAGATCATTCGCGCCAACTCGGTCTCGGCCTCCACAGGGTTGCCGAACGACACTCCGGTGTCGATGGCACGGTGCAGAGCCGCCCGCACCGTGGGCGGGTTGTGTCCGAGAACGTTGGTCGTGAAGTTGTTGTTCAGATCGAGCAGGCGGTGGCCTTCGACGGTCGTGATGTACGCGCCGTCGCCGTGCTCGACGTAGATCGCGTGTGGTCCGAAGTTGAACGAGCTGCGGGAATAGCCGCCCGGCACGATCTTCGTACCAGCCTCGGCGAGCTCGGCGGAGCTGGAGAACCGCTGCGAGAACCGCGCGAGACTCGATTCCAGGGTCAAGGTCATGACGTGTCCGTTCTCGGTTGGGGTGGGCGGGTAACGCTCAGTTGAGCTCGCGCTTGAGGATCTTGCCGGTCGACGTCATCGGCAACTGATCGAGAAACTGCACCAGGCGGGGATACTTGTAGGCCGCGAACTGGTCCTTGCCCCATGCGACGAGGTCGGCCTCGGAGACGTCGTCATGACCGGGGTTCTTGACCACGACGGCCTTGACCTCCTCGCCGTGCTGGTCGTTCGGAATGCCGATGACCGCGACGAGCGAGACCGCCGGGTGCGTCATGAAGATTTCTTCGATCTCACGCGGGTAGACGTTGTAGCCGCCGCGGATGATCATGTCCTTGCTGCGGTCGACGATGTAGTAGAAGCCGTTCTCATCCTTCTTGCCCAGGTCGCCCGAGCGGAACCATCCGTCTCGGATGGCCTCGGTCGTGGCCTCGGGGCGGTTGTAGTAGCCCTTCATCACGTTGTGGCCCTTGATCGCAATTTCTCCGATCGCGGTCGGCTCGGGCTCGACATCGGACCAGTCGTCGTTGATCAGTTTCATCTGCACTCCGGGTATCGGCTTTCCGATCGACCCGACGTGGGGTTCCTCGCCGAACACCGAGAACGCGATGACAGGTGACGTCTCCGACATGCCGTAGCCCTCGAGGATCGTCACGCCGAAGCGCTCCCTGAACTGCTTGTGGATTTCTCCTGGCAGCGCAGCACCACCGGACACCGCAACCCGGAGGTGGGCAGCGATTCGCTCGACATCGACGCTGTCGTCGAGTGCTGCGAGCATCCCCCAGTACATCGTCGGAACACCCCCGAAGAACGTGACGCGGTGCTCGGTCATCAGGTCGAGCGCAGCATTGGGCTCGAACCGCGGCAGCATCACCAGCGTCCCGCCGAATGCCAGCGCCCCGTTCTGAATCACGACCTGGCCGAAGGCGTGAAACAGTGGCAGCAGACACAAGTAGGTGTCGGGGTCGTCAGCGTCCGAGCGGAACAGCTCTCGCCCGAGCATGACGTTGTCGATGATGTTGCGGTGACGCAGCTCGGCCCCTTTCGGCCGGCCCGTCGTACCCGAGGTGTAGAACATGACGGCCACATCGTCGGTGCCGCGCGGCACAGGAGCGAACGTGCTCGAGTGCGTCGGGGTAGTGGCTCCGTCGGCTTCCCGGATCGTCGTAGCCGTCGCATTCCCGGGGTCCGGCTCGATCAACAGAAGGTGCTTGCATTTGGGCGCGGCGTCGAATGCTGCACGAGCGTTCGCGCCGATCGGCAACTCGGAAGTGCCTTCGAAGGCCACGAGCATCTCGGCGTCCGAATCGTCGAGGTGATAAGCGATCTCGCGCGGCGTGAGCAATATGTTCAGGGGAACCACGACGGCCCCGGCCTTGAGGATCGCGAAGTAGACGACCGTGAACGACGGGATGGTCGGGCACGACAGCGCGACCCGATCGCCAGGTCGCACCCCCCGCGCCGCCAGCAGGTTGGCCACCTGGTTGGCCTGACCGTCGAGCTCTGCGTACGTCAGCGATTCTCCCGCCACAACGATCGCGGTGCGAGTTCCGTAGGCGGCCGCAGACGCCTCGAGCAGGTGGGCCAAGTTCGTCGCTGTCGACGTGGGGAGAGCGGGCATGAGCTGAAATGTATACGTACCGATCGGTTAGGACAAGAGTTTCAGGCGAACGAAATCGGGGCTGCAAACCCATTGTGCTAACCGATCGGTACGCATAAAGTGACGGCGATCGAACTGCCCTTCGAGGCCCTGACGCTTGGAGACCACATGACCACCGAACCTCAGACAACCGACCCGCTGACCGCCCTACAGTCCATCGGACTGTTCACCGGAGTGCCCCAGCACGAGAACTTCAACCGAATGGCGCAGCTGCTGCCATCGATGCGGATGGTGCCCTCCGGATCTCCTCGACCGTGGAAGACGGGTGCGCAGGTATCCGCGCCGGAATCCTTCCTGTGGGACGGTGAGACGAAATCGTTCGAGGAGTTCTTCGTCGAGACCGACACGGCCGCTCTACTCATGATCGAGGACGGTGAAATCCGTTACGAGCGTTACGCGTTGACCGGTGGTGTCGACGTGCCGTGGATTTCGATGTCGGTAGCGAAGAGCTTCGTGTCCACGCTGGTCGGTATCGCCCTGGAAGAGGGGCACATCGAAAGCCTCGAGCAGCCGATCAGCGACTACATCAAGGTTCGGCCGGGCTCCGCTTACGACGGAGTCTCGATCAAGGACGTGCTGCGGATGTCCTCGGGGGCCCGGTGGAACGAGGACTACTCGAATCCCGAGTCCGACATCTTCGGCCTTACGGCAGCGATGGCAGGTATTGGGGCGCTCGAAGACTTCGTCGCCAACATGGTGCGTGAATCCGAGCCCGGTACTGTCTGCCGGTACAACTCGGGAGAAACACAGGCACTGGGACTGCTCGTCATCAAGGCGACCGGCCGGACTCTGTCGGACTACATGCACGAAAAGCTCGTCGAGCCTCTCGGCTTCGAGGCACCCAGTTACTGGCTGATCGATGCGGTCGGCATCGAGCAGGCCTACGCCTGCCTCAACGCCACGGCCCGAGACTTCGCCAGGCTCGGTGACCTCTTCCTCAACGGAGGTAAGATCGACGGTCGCCAGATCGTATCGGAGCAGTGGGTCCGCGACGCCACCCACTACGACGACCCCATGCGCGCACCCGGTGTGCCGGTGTCCGCCGGCGAGCAGATCGGTTTGGGCTACGGATACCAGTGGTGGATCCCGGCAGGCGACGAGGGCGAGTTCAGCGCCATCGGCGTCTACAACCAGCTCGTCTACGTCAATCCAGCGCGACGCCGCGTCGTGGTGAAATTGTCGGCCAATCGTGCGTACGGCACTGCCCCGGACGAGGCGACCAACCGCAACGAGGAGAACGTCTGCTTCGTCAGGGCGCTCGCTCAGGTGTGAATGCCGCGGCCCGTCGCAGTCACGACTGTGACGGGCCGCCGTCTACTGTTCGGCGAAGCTGGTCGATGGCGCGCGCAAATGCCGCATCGATGCGTTCGCGCTCACCGGTGATGAGAAGGTCCAGTTGCAGTCCGCGGACCTGAGCCAGCACGAGAGTGGCGATTTCGGTGGCCTCGGTCGAGCTCCGCCCTTCGGCGACCAGACGCTGCTCGAGCGGGATGCGCCACTGTCCGAGGATTCGGGCGGTCACGTCACCGGGCACGTAGCGGTTCTGCGGTGCCCGGGACGCGATCTCGAACAGCGCGCGAAATTGGCGCTGCTCCCGAGGCTGCCGCAGTTTCTCCCAAGACATCTCGAGAAATTCGACGGAACCGCTGGTCTCGTCGTCGGTCTGCAACGTCTCGAGAAAGTCCACACGCATTCGATCGACGACCTCGGCGATCAGCTTGTCCTTCGACACGAAATGCCGGATCAGAGTCGCGTGGGTGACCCCGAGCTCGCGAGCCAAGGGACGCAACGACAAATCGGCAAGGCCGTGGTCAAGTACGTACTCGGTCACGGCAGCCAGCAACTCGGGGCGGCGATGCTGATGTCGCAGAGTTCGCCCGTCGACCACGACGGTTGATTCGGTGGCCATGGAGCGATACTAACCCGCAGATTCGAACGCCGGTCAGGGCCGGAACGGTGACGCTCGCACTGGGCCACGTACACGACGACAGCCCCGCAACTCGGCTGGTTGCGGGGCTGTCGTCGTCGTTGTGTCAGACGTTCAAATCCTCGTCTCGACGGTTCTTGATGCGCGAGGTCGCGACGAACGAGATCGCCGCCAGGATCATCAGGTAGATCGAGATCGACATCGAGGTGCCGGTTCCCTTGAACAGTGCCTCGGAGATCGTCGGGACGAAGGCTCCACCGAGCACGGTGCCGATGGCGTAGCCGATGGATGCTCCACTGAATCGGACTGCTGCGGGGAACATTTCGGCGTACAGCGCCGGCTGTGGGCCGTAGGCGAGGCCGAGTCCGACGGCGAAGAGACCGAGGGCCACGTAGATCCACTGCAGCTCACCGGTATCGACGAGCAGGAAGAACGGGATGG
The DNA here is from genome assembly GCF_001426165.1 of Rhodococcus sp. Leaf233. NCBI lineage: Bacteria > Bacillati > Actinomycetota > Actinomycetes > Mycobacteriales > Nocardiaceae > Rhodococcus > Rhodococcus sp. Leaf233. The sequence continues at coordinate 116,491 of NZ_LMRO01000001.1, read as the reverse complement.
CGCACAACACCATCGACGCGTTGCCCAGGTTCATGATGGCGGTCCGGGAGTAGCGGTCGGACAGATACGCACCGAGCAGGGTGAACACACCCCACACGAGAGCCGCGAACAGACTGGCCACCAACACGTCCACACGGGCGAGCCCGTGCTCCCTCGTCGAGTACGCGACGATGAAGCCACCGACGATGATGTAACCGTTGCCGTTGTTACCCACGAACGACAGCGCGGCGAGCATGACCTGCTTCTTGTTGGTGCGCCACAGTGCACGAACGGGAGTGTGGTTGCGCTCCTTGCGTTCTGCGAGCTCCTTGAACACCGGGGTCTCTTCGACGCGGCGTCGGATGTAGAAGCCGACGAGGATCAGCACGAAGCTGATGAGGAACGGAATACGCCAGCCCCAGGCCTCGAACTGCTCCTCACTGAGCATGCCGGTACACAGCGCCAACGTTCCCACCGCGATGAGCATGCCGAGCGGAACGCCCATCTGGGTTGCCGCACCGTAGATTCCGCGCTTGCCCTTCGGTGCATGCTCGACGGCCATCAGTGCTGCGCCGCCCCATTCGCCGCCGGTCGAGAATCCCTGCAGGATGCGCAACACGATCAGGATGATCGGAGCCCAGATGCCGATGGTCGCGTAGGTGGGCAGCAGCCCCATTCCGACGGTGGCCGCGCCCATGAGGGTGAGGGTCGCGATGAGGACCTTCTTGCGACCGATCTTGTCGCCGAAGTACCCCGCGACGATGGCCCCGAGAGGACGGAACACGAAGCTGATACCGATGGTCACGTAGGCGACCAGCTGTCCGGACGAGCCCATGGGCGCGAAGAACAGCTGAGCGAAGATCAGCGACGCGGCCTGCGCGTAGATGAAGAAGTCGTACCACTCGACGGTGGTTCCAACCATGCTGGCCATCGCGGCGCGGCGATGCTCACGCGACACCCCGGTGGGCGTCTCGACCTGTGTTGTCATCGACGATCTCGTTTCGTTCGGGCTCCGGCGCTCGTGAGAGCGAGCGACAGTTCGGAGTGACGTGGGGTATGAACAGCGGCGAATTCAGGTAACCGACGAACCGGATAAAACTCACCGTCCATTCGGTCGGTAATTACTGTGACCGGCGCCACCGTAGTTTGTCAAGGTGGTCGCGTGCATAACAAGGCCCTGCCCACACTTCGTCGGAAACTACCGATCGAGACCTCGTGCTTCGTCCGAAACGACGCAGACATCGACAGCGCCGCCCGACATACTCGAATCCATGGCTGCTCCGACCACCCTCGTTCTCCATTCGCCGGTCATCGACGAACTGATGCGCGCCCTCGGTGCCGACGCGGTGGTGACCGACCCGGACATCCTGCAGAGCTTCCGGCACGACGCCGCCGCTCTGTGCGAATCCGCGCTACCCCTGGCGGCAGTGCTACCGAGCACCGAATCGGACGTACAGGCGATCATGAAAATCGCATCGGCACATCGCATTCCCGTGGTACCGCAAGGCGCATTGACCGGCCTGGCGGGAGCCGCGAACGCCAGCGTCGGAGCCATTGCCCTCAACACCCGGCGGATGAACAAGATCGTCGAGTTGGACGTCGTCAACCGCACCGCCGTCGTGCAACCCGGTGTCACTAACAAAGAGCTGAAAGATGCTGCCCTGCAGCAGGGATTGACGTACCTCCCCGACCCGTCCAGCTGGGAGGCGTCGACCATCGGCGGCAACATCGCCACCAACGCCGGCGGTCTGTGCTGCGTGAAGTACGGCGTCACAGCACGATTCGTCCGTGGGCTGCGCGTCGTACTCGCCGACGGCCGCGCGACGTTCGTCGGTCGACGCACCGTCAAAGGCGTGGCCGGGCTTTCCCTGGCCGAACTGTTCGTCGGATCCGAAGGCACACTCGGAATCATCACCGAAGCAACCGTAGGACTCGACTTTCCGGCTGCCACTCCGCTGACCATGGCCGCGACCTTCCCGTCGACTGTCGCGGCCGGTGAAGCGGTGACGCAGATCCGGGCCGCCGGTATCACTCCGAGCCTGTTCGAGTTGCTGGACCGCACCACCATCGCCGCGATCGACGCGTACGCCCGGATGGACTTCGGCACCGACGCCGCGGCCGTGCTGATCGCTCAGTCCGATATCGGCGCAGGCTCTGTGCAGGAGCTCGAAGCCATCGCCGCACTGTGCACCGCAGCCGGGGCAACCGATGTGGCCGTTGCCGAGGACGAGGTCGAATCGGAGCAGCTCGTGCAGGCCCGTCGACTGGCGTACCCGGCACTCGAGCGTCTCGGCTCACCGTTGGTCGACGACGTGTCCGTTCCTATTTCGCAGCTCGCCGCGATGATCGACGAGGTCGGACGCATCGCCGAGCGCATCGGCATCGTCATCGGCGTCGTCGGACACGCAGGGGACGGCAACATCCATCCGACAGTCATCGTCGACCCGATCGACCCGTCATCGTTGGCCAAGGCACACCGCGCGTTCGACGAGATCGCGGCATTCGCCCTCTCGCTGGGCGGGACCATTACCGGTGAACACGGCGTCGGCCTGCTCAAACGCGATCTTCTCGAGACCGAACTCGATTCTGTTGCAGCGGAACTGCAGCGCGGCATCAAGGAGCTGCTCGACCCGCACTACCTGCTCAACCCAGGGAAGGTCCTCACCGCCCGGTCGTGAGCCGCAGCGACATCCACACCAGCAACCGGGTGTCCACGTCGTCGAGATCGAGACCGAACAACTCCTTGGTACGCCGGAGTCGGTAGCGAAAGGTATTGGGGTGCAGGTACAGCGACGCAGACGCGGCAGCGACGTTGGATTCGTGTGCCAACAACGCCAGCACCGTCGCGGCGTATTCCGTACCTTCCGAGGCATCGCAGGACAGCATCCGTTCGACGGCAGGCAACGCGAGCGACACCTCCGACAGCGCCTCCCCCGCTCTCCGAAGAGTGACCGATACCCGATTCTCATCGAATGTCGTTGTTTGTGAGCCTATTTCGATCACGTCGAGTACCCAGTGAGCATGTCTGAGCGCTATCGCGGGACGGGCGTCCGGGCCACCGATCGCGAAGCTCACAGCGGCACCGAAGGCCGCCTCTGCGCGTCGTCGAACCTCCTCTGCGTCCGCAGCGAATGCGCGTTCGTCGTCGGACTCCACCACCAGCAGGACGGTGTTCCCGTCGACGATGCATCCGGAGTCGCCCGCGTTGCCGAACGTGAGCTGCAACAGACCAGCGAGCTGCACCAACATTTTCTGCGCTCGCGGCGACTCCACTTTGGCGGCCAGAACGGCGTAGCGTTTTCCCGGCGTAGTGACGACTTCGGGATCGGTCAGTAACGCACGCACCCTGGGGTTGTCGGCATCGGCCGGATGATGGCGGGCCGACAACAACGGCACTGCAGCTGCGGCCGCACGCGTCAATGCAGCCACTGCCGCAGGGGCCGGCGGACGGATGCCGGCACCGGACGCAATGCACCAGATGGAGCCGAGGTACTCACCGTCGACCGAAACCGCTACTGCCAGACGGGGTAGCGCACCGGCCACATCGACGACGTGCACGGTCGAGCTGCGCCGGAAGTCCGGATCGATGTGATGCACCATGTATCGAGCCGGGACCTGCTTGCCCAGAATGCCGTCGCGTCGCACGTCGTCGATCGGCTGCCCCGGCACCGACGAATACGCCACCACATAGCCCTGCGGATCCATCACCGACACAGCACCACCCACCGCAGTGGCGGTGGCGTCTGCCAGCGCCGACAGGTCTGCAGTGGTCACCGACTCACAGTACTTCCACGCGCCGGATCGCTAGCGCGCTATCGTGCGACTGTCGCCTCGGAATTCGGCGATCAGCTCGTCTCGGCACGTCACCGACACGTCGTAGATACCGTTGCGGCCGAACCTCGCACGCTCGACGGCGTCGGCGACGAGGACGTCACCGACCTTCGTCGGACGGAGGTACCGGATGTCGCATCGGGCAGCGACGGCCGAATCCTCGTGCGAGTTGCAGGCCATGGCGAACGTCGTATCCGCAAGCAGGAAGACGTATCCGCCGTGCGTGATGGCGTAACCGTTGACCATGTCCTCGGTCACGACCATCGACATTCTGGCGTGACCGGGTGACAGCTCGATCAGTTCGATGCCGAGCTTGCGGGACGCGGCATCGACCTCGAACATCTCCCGCGCAATAGGCGAATCGGTCACGGCTGCAACACCGAACGCTCGTTCTGGGTGAACATCGTGACGCCGCCGCTTGCGAAGTTCCGCAGATCCTTGCCTGCCGCTGTCATCTCGGGCGAACCCAATCCTGCCTTCAGCGACGCCTCGTCCGCGAAGTACAGACTTGCGATTGCGTAGTAGGGCGGCGGGGACTCGTCGAGCGAGTCGAGCGTGCCCCAGGTGAAGTCGACCAGGCCGGGAACTGCGCGAGCGAGGGGCACGTGCACCTCGGCGTAGTGCCGATCGAAGGCGGCAGGGTCCTCGGGCATTCCGTAACAGACGGCTACTCGTACGCTCATGACGCGGCCTCGGGCTTCGCGACGAGAGTGAGTACGTCGTAGGTGGCGACGGGGTCACCGTCCTGGTTGACGACCACTGCGTCCCACCGCACCTCGCCGTAGTCGGCACTCTGACGCGGGGTGATGAGCTTGGCCGTCAACGTGACCGTCAGCGAATCCTCGGCCTTGACCGGCGTCAGGAAGCGCAGGCTGTCGACGCCGAAGTTCGCCAGGACTGGGCCCGGTGCCGGGTCGACGAACAGCCCCGCGGCCAGCGAGACCACCAGGTAGCCGTGCGCCACGATGCCGCCGAACAACGGATTTGCCGCTGCCGCTTCGGGATCGGTGTGCGCGTAGAACGTGTCGCCGGTGAATTCGGCGAAGTGATCGATGTCGGCGCGGGTGACCTGTCGTGGGCCACCGACGATGGTGTCACCCAGTCGCAGTTCGCCGAGGTTCTTGCGGAACGGGTGAACGTCCCCGGTCGTCTGCTTCGCCCCGGTGACCCACTTGTTGCCGATGGCCGTCAGCACGTCCGGGGTTCCCTGGATTGCGGTGCGCTGCATGTGGTGCAGGACGCCGCGGATACCGCCGAGTTCTTCACCACCGCCTGCGCGGCCGGGTCCGCCGTGCACCAGTACCGGTAGCGGCGAACCGTGACCGGTCGATTCCTTCGCGTCCTCGGAGTTCAGGACCAGGATGCGCCCGTGATACGGAGCGGTGCCCAGCACGATCTCGCGCGCGATGGCCGAATCTTTGGTCACCAGAGATGCGACCAGAGAGCCCTTTCCGCGGGCGACGAGGTCGAGCAGGTCTGCGGTGCTGTCGTAACCGATGACGGTGGAGACGGGCCCGAATGCCTCGATCTCGTGCGGTTCGGGTGCGCTCTTGTCGCCGGCCTTCAACAGGACCGGTGCCATGAAGGCACCGGGCCGTGAATCCACGGAGTCGGGATCACCGAAGACGACGGTGGCCGACTTGATCAGTCCACGAATGGATTTGAGGACCTCGTCGCGCTGGTCGATGCTGGCGAGTGCACCCATGGTGACGCCGTCGTCCTGCGGGTCACCGACGACGACCTTGTCGAGCTTGGCCTTGAGCGCCTCGATGACGGGTTCGACCGAGTCCTGCGGCACCAGCACGCGGCGGATGGCCGTGCACTTCTGGCCGGCTTTGGATGTCATCTCGGTGAAGACACCTTTGACGAACAGATCGAACTCCGGATCGCTCTGTGCCACATCGGAACCCAGGATGGACGCGTTGAGAGAATCGGCTTCCGCCGTGAAATGGAGTCCCTCGCCGACGACGTTGGGGTGTGAGCGCAGGGTCGCAGCGGTATCGGCCGATCCGGTGAAGGCCACCGAGTCCTGGCCGCCGAGGTGGTCGAGGACACCACGGGCACTGCCACACAGCAACTGAACCGACCCCTCGGGCAGCAACCCCGACTCGATGATCCGACGGAAGACAAGCTCGGTCAGGTACGCAGTTTGGCTGGCGGGCTTGACGATCGAGGGCACGCCCGCGATGAACGCGGGTGCCAGCTTTTCGAGGAAGCCCCAGACGGGGAAGTTGTACGCGTTGATCTGCACGGCGACGCCGCGCCGGGAGGTGTAGATGTGCTGACCGAGGAAGGTGCCCTTCTTGCCGAGCTGCTCGATGGCACCGTCGAGATAGACCGTCTCGTTCGGGAGTTCGCGTCGAGCCTTGCTCGCGTAGCTCAGCACGGTGCCGAAACCGCCGTCGATGTCGACGCCGGAATCGCGGGTGGTGGCTCCGGTGTGCCGGGAGAGTTGGTAGAACTCCTCTTTGCCGGCCAGCAGCGTGAGACCCAGTTGTTTGAGCAGCGCTGCACGCTCGTGGAACGTCAGGGCTGCGAGCGCGGGGCCGCCGACGGTGCGGGCGTAATCGATCATGCCTGCGACGTCGAGACCGCTGGACGACACCCGGGCGATCTCACTGCCGTCGACGGCGCTCAGCAGCGGCGTTCCCTCGTCGGTCGCGGAATACCACGTGCCCTGGGCATAGCTTTCCAGAAGTCTGCTCACAACGCCTCCATCTCACCGTACGTTCGGTCGGTAATTACCATCGCCGTCGAACGCCGAGAAGTCAAGACCAGGAGTGGAGCCTGCGGAACGACCCGGCTGAGCATGCCCTCGCTACGTGCGGCGCAGGCCGTCGAAGGTCAGAGCCACGACGGCGTCGGCCAATTCCTCGACGGATCCGCCGGTGCGCGGGCGGTACCACTCGATGAGCGAGTTGACCGTTCCGAAGACGAGCTTGGACGCCAGAGCCGGGTCGACACCGGGACGCAGGTCGCCCTCCTCGGCGGCGGCGACGACGAGCCCGGTGACGAAGGTGTCGAATTCGCGCCTGCGGGCGAGAGCGCGCCGCTCGACGTCGGTGTTGCCCCGCACCCGCAGCAGCAGCGTCACGTAGGGCAACTCCGCACACAGGATGTCGACGCTGCGACGCACCAGGTATTCGAGCCGGTCGATGTACCGCCCGGTCGTGGCCCGATCCTCGGTCGTCACGGCGAACAGCGCATTGAGAGCCCGCGACAGCGCGAGTTCGAGCAACTCGGACTTGCCCGATACGTGGTGGTAGATCGACGACTTGGTGATACCGAGCCGCTTCGCCAGAATTTCCATGCTGGTGCCGTCGTACCCACGGTCGTTGAAGACCTTGACCGCCACGGCCAAGAGGGAATCCAGGTCGTATCCCGGCCGCCCTGGCTGTCCGGTCTTGCGCGGCGCGCGTGCGGTTGTCATTGCCACATCTTCGCAGTCGGCGGACGATTCCACAGCACCACGGGAAGCGGACCTTGCCAAACGACCGAATGTTCGGTTATTAATGACGCAACCGACGAAGGAGTTTCGAAGTGGGCGAAGTATTTCTCGTGGCCGGCGCACGTACCCCGCACGGGCGCTACGGCGGTGCCCTGGCCTCGGTGCGCCCCGACGATCTCGCCGGACTGGTCGTGGCCGAGGCGGTCCGCAGAGCGGGCGTACCCGTCGACCGAATCGACGAGGTGATTCTGGGTGCGGCCAACCAGGCAGGCGAGGACAATCGCGATGTGGCCAGAATGGCGGTTCTGCTCGCAGGTCTGCCCCAGTCGGTGCCGGGATATACCGTCAATCGCCTGTGCGCGAGCGGACTGACCGCAGTAGCCAACGCCGCGAGCACCATTCGCAGCGGTGAGGCCGACATCATCGTCGCCGGTGGCGTCGAGTCCATGACGCGCGCGCCATGGGTCATGGCCAAGCCCGGGACGGCGTGGGCCAAGCCCGGCGAGATCTTCGATACCTCCCTCGGCTGGCGATTCACCAACCCGACCTTCGCCTCCCACGACGGGGGGACCGATCCCAAGATCACCCTGTCGATGGGCGAAACCGCCGAAGAGGTCGCGCTCAGCGAGGGCATCACCCGCGCAGAGTCCGACGCCTTCGCCTTCCGCAGTCAGCAGCGTGCCATCGCCGCCCAGGATGCCGGACGCTTCGCCGACGAGATCGTGCCCGTCACGACCAAGAACGGCGATGTCACCGAGGACGAGACGCCGCGCCGCGGAACCACTCTGGACAAGCTCGGCACCCTGAAGACCGTCTTCCGCAAGGACGGCATCGTCACCGCCGGCACCTCGTCGCCATTCACAGACGGGGCATCGGCATTGGTGGTGGCCTCGGAAGAAGCCGTGAACAAGTATGGCCTCGAGATGCGCGGACGCATCGTCACCAGCGCGAGCGCCGGCATCGCGCCCCACATCATGGGACTCGGGCCGGTCCCGTCCACGCAGAAGGCGCTCACTCGCGCGGGATGGTCGATCGACGACCTCGGTGCCGTCGAACTCAACGAGGCCTTCGCCGCACAGTCCCTCGGCGTCATCCGCCAGCTGAAGCTCGACGAGAACATCGTCAATGCCGACGGCGGGGCCATCGCCCTCGGACACCCTCTCGGCTCGTCGGGTGCTCGAATTCTGTTGACGCTGTTGGGCCGGATGGAACGCGAGAAGGCCTCCCGTGGGCTCGCGACACTGTGCGTCGGCGTCGGGCAAGGCGTGTCGATGCTGATCGAGGCACCGTGAACATACTCATCGTGGAGGAGTCGACGGACCGCGTTGTCGTCACCCTGAATCGCGAGAAGCAACGCAACGCAATCGATTCCGACATGATCGGCGAGCTGCACGAGGTGTGCGCGCTCGTGGAGCAGGATCCCAAGATCGTGATCCTGACCGGAGCAGGCGAGCATTTTGCCGGCGGTGCCGACATCAACCAGTTGCGGGCCCGCACTCGCGACGACGCACTGCGCGGCATCAACCGAAACCTGTTCGATCGCATCGCCGCACTCCCCCTGCCCACGATCGCCGCGGTGCGCGGATACGCGCTCGGCGGCGGAGCCGAACTGTCCTACGCCTGCGACATCCGCATCGCGTCGCCGACGGCCGTGTTCGGCAACCCCGAACCGGGACTGGGCATCATGGCTGCCGCCGGAGCCAGCTACCGGTTACCGACGCTGGTGGGCGTGTCCGTCGCGAAGCAGGTGCTTCTCGGTGGCCGGACACTGGACGCAGAGGTGGCACTTCGGTGCGGCCTGGTGCTGGACGTCGTCGACGAGCCGTTGACTGCAGCGCATTCCCTCGCGGATCGCATTGCGAGACAAGCACCACTGGCCCTGAAGCTGACGAAAAGGATTCTCGATGCACCCGGTTCACACCCGTGGGCCGACGACATCGCGCAGGCTGTTCTGTTCGAGACCGAAGACAAACAACGCCGCATGACGGCATTTCTGGAGAAGAAGAAATGACAGTTCTTGTGAAAGTAGCTGTTGTCGGTGGCGGCCGCATGGGTGCAGGTATTGCCCAGGTGTTCGCGGCCCTCGGCTCGACCGTCGTCATCGCCGAAGCAGCCGACCAGACTGCAGCCCTCGGACGAGTCTCGACCGGACTGGACCGGGCGCACGAGCGCGGGAAACTCAGCGAGGACCCCGCTGCGATTCTCGCCCGGGTCTCCACCGTCGCCGGCCCCGCGGATCTTCCTGCCGACCTGGACCTGGTGGTCGAAGCGGTTCCCGAGATTCCGTCGCTCAAGGTCGAGGTACTGGCTCTCGTCGACAAGATCGCCGGGCCCGACACGGTCATCGCGTCGAACACGAGCTCGATCTCCATCGCGGAACTCGGCGCAGCATTGAGCGATCCGAGCCGCTTCGTCGGGATGCACTTCTTCAACCCGGTTCCGGCGTCGACCCTCGTCGAGATCGTGCGCGCTCCGGCCACTTCCCTAGACGTCGTGCAGCGAGTGCAGCAGTGGGTGTCACTGCTCGGCAAAACCGAGGTGCTCGTCAACGACTCCCCCGGGTTCGCTACCTCCCGGCTCGGCGTGTGCCTCGGACTCGAGGCCATCCGGATGCTGGAGGAAGGCGTCGCCGACGCCGAATCGATCGACCGCGCCATGGAACTCGGCTACAAGCATCCGATGGGTCCGTTGCGGTCCACCGACCTCGTCGGGTTGGACGTTCGGCTCGCCATCGCAGAACACCTGGCGTCGACCCTCGGCGACAGGTTCACTCCCCCGCAGTTGTTGCGAGACATGGTTGCTCGCGGCGACATCGGACGCAAGTCCGGTCGCGGCTTTCACGATTGGACGAACGCATGACGGTACGGTTCGATGTCACCGACGGCCTGGCGACCATCACCCTCGCGCGCTCCGAGGCACACAACGCCCTCGACGTCATGACGAAAGTCGGCCTGATGTCTGCAGTGCAGAACGCCGCCGCACCCAGTGTGCGCGCGGTGCTCATCACCGCGGAGGGCAAGAACTTCTGCGTCGGCCAGGACCTCGGCGAGCACGTCACCGCGCTCGAAGCCGACCCGGCCACGGCGATGGATACCGTCGGTGAGCATTACAACCCGGTCATCCGAGGGCTCGCAGCGCTCGAGGTGCCGATCGTCGTGGCCATCCCCGGCGCGTGTGTCGGTGCGGGTCTCGGGATCGCACTCGCCGGAGACATCCGCGTCGCCGGCACCAAGTCGTCGTTCGCCACGGCGTTCACCGGCATCGGATTGGCCAGCGACTCGGGGTTGAGCTACACGCTGGTCGACGCACTGGGAGCGAGCCGGGCCGCGGGACTGATGCTGCTCGGAGACAAGGTCACCGCCGCGCAGGCTCTCGACTGGGGTCTGGTGCATCGCGTCGTCGACGATGCCGACGTTCTCGAGACCGCGCGCACGCTGGCCACAACGCTCGCTGCGGGACCCACCCTGGCGTACAAGCAGGTCAAGTCGCTGATCGCGCGGTCCGGTCTGTCCGACGCCCTGGACCGCGAGGCGCAGGCGCAGACCGCCCTCGGCCAGACCGCCGACCACAAGGCCGCCGTCGATGCTTTCCTCGCGAAGAAGGGAGCCTCCTTCGTCGGCAGGTGAGCGGGAGTGGAGCCTGCGGAACGACCCATGTGAACAGAAACTCGACCCCTGCTACGAACTATCACGCACGTGCGGCGAAGCCGCTCTTGTGCCCGGGGTCACTTCGATGCATACTGGTTACCAACCGATCATTCGGTAATGAAAGTAGGACTTATGACCACGTCAAACACCCTGTCCACCGAAACGCTGCAGGACGGGTTCGACGAGACCATTGCCCACGAGCAGCGCGTCGAGCCCCGCGACTGGATGCCGGACGGCTACCGCAAGTCGCTCATCCGCCAGATCGCCCAGCACGCGCACTCCGAGATCATCGGCATGCAGCCGGAGGGCAACTGGCTCACACGCGCACCGTCGTTGCGCCGCAAGGCGATCCTGATGGCCAAGGTGCAGGACGAAGCCGGTCACGGCCTCTACCTCTACTCTGCTGCCGAAACCCTCGGGGCGGACCGCGCCGACCTGACGGTCAAGCTCATCGAGGGCAAGCAGAAGTACTCCTCTATCTTCAACTACCCCACCCTGACGTACGCCGACGTGGGCACCATCGGCTGGCTGGTCGACGGCGCAGCGATCTGCAACCAGGTTCCGCTGTGCCGCAGCAGCTTCGGGCCGTACGCACGCGCGATGATCCGCGTCTGCAAGGAAGAATCCTTCCACCAGCGTCAGGGCTACGAGCTGCTGGCCACGATGATGCGCGGCACCGACGAACAGCGTGCCATGGTCCAGGAATCCGTCAACCGATGGTGGTGGCCGGCACTGATGATGTTCGGCCCGCCGGACGACGAGTCCCCCAACACCGAGCAGTCCATGAAGTGGGGCATCAAGCGCCACACCAACGACGAACTGCGCCAACGCTTCGTCGACATGTCGATCCCGCAGGCGAAGGCACTCGGAGTCACGTTCCCCGACCCGGACCTGAAGTGGAACGAGGAGCGCAAGTCACACGATTTCGGTGAGCCCGACTGGTCCGAGTTCATGCAGGTGATCAAGGGCAACGGTGCCTCCAACGTCGAGCGCATCGCGAACCGTCGAGCAGCCCACGACGGCGGAGCCTGGGTCCGTGAGGCCGCAACCGCATTCGCCGAAAGGAACGCAGCATCATGACACGCCCTGAAGAGGCCCAGTTCACCGCCGAGGGCGGCCACGGAGCAGTGCCCACCGAGGGTGTTCCGGTCGAGCCGAAAAGGGAAGCAGTTAAGGCTGATTGGCCGTTGTACGAGGTGTTCCTACGCGGCAAGCGCGGCCTGAACCACGTACACGTCGGATCACTCCACGCCGCCGACGACCACATGGCCCTGCGTCACGCTCGCGACGTCTACACCCGCCGCAACGAAGGCGTCAGCATCTGGGTGGTTTCGTCCAACTCGATCGTCGCGTCGTCGCCGTCGGAGAAGGATCCGTTCTTCGCGCCGAGTGGCGACAAGGTCTACCGCCACCCGACGTTCTACGAGATCCCCGACAACGTTCCCCACATGTGAGACCCATACTCCCAGAGGACAAGCACTCATGACCGATCACGACAGCGCCTACGAGGGCCTCGTCGACGAGGACTCGCACGGGCAGTGGGCATTCGGGACGAGCTTCGACGACCCGCTCGCCGGAGTCGACACCACCGTTCCCGACGACGTCGACCTGAAAGCCCTTGCCGCGTACTGCCTCATGCTCGGTGACGATGCGCTGATCAGCTCGCAGCGCCTCGCCGAATGGAGCACTCGCGCACCGGAACTGGAAGAAGAGGTGGCGCTGGCGAACGTCGGCCTCGACCTCCTCGGCCAGGCCCGGCTGCTGCTGGCCCGCGCCGCCAAAGCCGATCCGACGGTGGTGCCGTTCATTTCGGACACTTCACCCGCACCCGCCGAGGATGTGCTGGCGTTCTTTCGCGACGAGGCCGACTTCCGGAACGTACGACTCACCGAGCTCGACAACGGCGACTTCGCGAAGTCGCTGGTTCGGCTGCTGGTGTTCTCGACGTGGCGGCTCGCCGTCTTCACTCGCCTGCAGGAATCCCGTGATCCCGTTCTTGCCGCAGTTGCGAACAAGGGCGTCAAAGAGCTGACGTACCACCGCGATTACGCCGCCCGCTGGGTCGTCACCCTGGGCTGCGGCACGGACGAATCGAAGCGACGCGTACGCGACGCCGTGACCCGGATCTGGCCGTACGTCTCGGAACTGTTCATTCCGACGGACGAGGAGATCGCACTCGCGAAGGTCGGTGTCGCCGTCGATCCGCGTGACATCCGCGAGGAGTTCGATTCGGTTCTTGCACAGGTCCTTCACGCCGCGGAGCTGGACACACCCGAGGGCAAATCCGTGGGCACCATCGGCGGCCGCGGTGGTCGTCGCGGCATTCACACCGAAGCATTCGGTCCACTGATCGCCGAGATGCAGGTCGTGGCCCGCGCGCATCCGGAGGGGGTCTGGTGACAACGATGGAACTTTCGGCTCGCGACATCGCAGCTACCGTCATGGATCCGGAGATGCCGCTGCTCACCCTCGACGACCTCGGCGTCCTGCGCGACGTCGAGGTACGCGAGAACGGCAGCGTGCTCGTCACGATCACTCCGACGTACTCCGGCTGCCCCGCCATGGCGACGATGCGGGACGACATCGCTCACAAGCTTCAGGACCACGGCTACGCGGATGTCGAGATCGTCACCAGCCTGACGCCGGCATGGAGTACCGACTGGATCTCCGAGGAGGGCCTGCGCAAGCTGCGCGAGACCGGCTACTCCACTCCGGGTCCGGCCCCGGAACGTACATCCGGCCCGGTGCCACTGACCTTGACCGTCAAACCCCGTCAGCTCACCTGCCCGCAGTGCAGCTCGCGCAACACCCGGCTCACGTCCGAGTTCGGCGCCACCCTCTGCAAAGCCCAGTACCGGTGCGACGACTGCCTGGAGCCCTTCGACCACGTGAAGGAAATCTGATGACCGTCACCGCCGAGCCCGTTCAGAAGAATGTACGCAACAAACCTTTTCATTCACTGACCGTTGCCGACGTGGAATCGCTCTGCGACGACGCCGTTGCTGTCACGTTCGACGTCCCGGAAGAATTGCGCGAAGAGTTCGACTTTCGACCGGGCCAGTCACTGATGCTCAGCCGCACCGTCGACGGCGTCGAGCACCGCCGCTCCTACTCCATCTGCGCCCCGGCGGGTGCGCGTCCCCGCGTCGGTGTCCGTGAGGTGTCCGACGGTCTGTTCTCCTCCTGGCTTGTTCACGACGTCAAAGCAGGCGACCGCATCGACGTGCAGGGCCCGAGCGGCACCTTTCACGCCGATCCGGCCCAGGCCGGCAGGCACGTGCTCATCGCCGCCGGTTCCGGTATCACCCCGATGTTGTCGATTGCGGCGTCCGTTCTGGCGAATCCCGACTCCGAAGTGGTTCTGCTGTACGGCAATCGACGGACGCGAACGGTGATGTTCGCCGAGGAGATCGCCGACCTGAAGGATCAGTACGGCAGTCGATTCGACGTCATTCACGTGCTCTCTCGCGAGCCGCGGGAAGTCGAGTTGTTCAGCGGCAGGCTCGATGCCGACCGGTTACGCGAGATACTCGACACCGTCGTCGCAACCCCCGACATCGACCACTTCTGGTTGTGCGGTCCGTTCGGGATGGTGAACGACGCGCAGGATGTTCTGAAGGAACTCGGCGTTGCGAAGAGCAGCATTCACCACGAACTGTTCTACGTCGACGACGTACCGCCGCCGCAGGAGCAGCACCGCGAGCCCGGTATCACCGGACCCAGCAGCGAGGTCACGATCATCCTCGACGGCCGCGAGGTGAAAGGCGCTCTGCCTCAGGACGAGTCGATTCTCGACTCCGCCGAGCAACTGCGCTCCGACCTTCCCTTCGCGTGCAAGGGCGGCGTGTGTGGCACGTGCCGCGCCAAGATCACGTTCGGCGAGACCGATATGCGGCGCAACTATGCGCTCGAGGACAACGAGGTCGACGCCGGCTTCGTGCTCACCTGCCAAACCTTTCCTGTCAGCGACACCGTCACCGTCGACTTCGACGCCTGATCACCCGGAGACCGCCATGACCAGCGTCTTGCCTACCCCCACCGACACCCCGGACATCGAGTTTGCCTCTCGGGACCAGATATCCACCCTTCAGCTGGAGCGCCTGCAATGGTCGCTGCAGCACGCGTACGACAACGTTCCGCACTACACGAAAGCATTCGACGACGCCGGGGTGCATCCGACCGATCTGAAAGACCTGTCGGATCTGGCGAAGTTTCCGTTCACCGCCAAGAAGGACCTGCGGGAGAACTACCCCTTCGGGATGTTCGCGGTTCCGCAGGACAAGGTCTCCCGCATCCATGCGTCCTCGGGCACCACGGGTAGGCCGACAGTGGTGGGGTACACCGCGAACGACATCAGCAACTGGGCCGACCTCATCGCGCGCAGCCTCCGCGCCGGTGGCGTCAAGCCGTCGGACAAGGTGCACGTCGCCTACGGCTACGGCCTCTTCACGGGCGGACTCGGCGCGCACTACGGCGCAGAACGTCTGGGCTGCACGGTGATTCCAATGTCAGGCGGTATGACCGATCGTCAGATCCAGCTCATCGAGGACTTCGAGCCCGACGCCATCATGGTCACGCCGTCCTACATGCTCACGATTGTCGACGCGATGGTCAAGAAGGGCATCGATCCGGCGAAGACCTCGCTGAAAACCGGCGTCTTCGGCGCGGAGCCCTGGACCGAGGAGATGCGCAAGGAGATCGAGAAGACTCTCGACATGGACGCCGTCGACATCTACGGCCTGTCCGAGGTCATGGGACCGGGCGTCGCGATGGAATGCGTCGAAACCAAGGACGGACTTCACATCTGGGAGGATCATTTCTACCCGGAGGTCATCGACCCGGTGACCGGCGAGGTTCTGCCCGACGGCGAGGAGGGTGAATTGGTGTTCACGTCCCTGTCCAAGGAAGCGATGCCGATCATCCGCTACCGCACGCGCGATCTGACGCGACTGCTGCCGGGCACGGCTCGCACGATGCGTCGGATGCAGAAGGTCACCGGCCGCACCGACGACATGATCATTCTGCGCGGGGTCAATCTCTTCCCGACGCAGATCGAGGAGCTGATCTTGACGGTTCCCGTTCTGGCACCGCAGTTCCAGTGTGTGCTGGAGCGTGCCGGACGCATGGACTCACTGACCGTCCTCGTCGAAGCCCGACCCGATGCCGCGCTCGACACGCATCCGATTGCCGCAGCAACGCTGAAGAAGCTGGTCAAGGACCGGATCGGCGTCAGCGTCGCGGTCGACGTCGTTGCACCGGCGGCCCTCGAGCGTTCCATCGGTAAGGCCCGCCGTCTGATCGACAACCGTCCGACCGTATGACATGAGCCCGGTGGCACAGGATTTCGAGCAATGGCGCGAGAACGTCTCCACGGCGTTCGTGCCGCTCGACGCTGTGTCCACCGGGCCGTCGTCGTTCCAGGGCACGCTGGTGTCGTCGACGCTCGGGGCGCTGCAACTAAGCGAGGTGACCGGCCGGGAGGTCGACGTCAGGCGCACACGCGCGACCATCCGGCGGTCCGACCCCGGATTGATCAAGGTGGGTCTGCAACTGACGGGGTGCGGCACGATCGTCCAGAACGAGCGCGAGGCCGTGCTCCATCCTGGCGACTTCGCGGTCTACGACACCAGTGCCCCATACGATCTGCACTTCGCCGGGGACTTCGAGATGTTCGTGGTGATGTTTCCACGCGACGCGCTCCGCATCGATTCCCGTGACTTGACGACCGTTGCCGCGCGTCGCATCGAGGGCGATCACGGCGTCGGCGCGCTGGTGTCGCCGTTCCTGTTCAATTTGCGTCGCAACGCCGCCGACGGCACATTGCCGACGACACCGATGCTCGAGAACGCCGTCCTCGATTTGCTCTGCGCCGCTCTCGACGACGCGGCTCCCCACGATGCGCCGGGATCCACACTCCTGATCGAGGCCAAGAGTCTCGTCGAATCCCAGCTGTCCGATCCGACACTGTCCACGGCGTCTCTCGCTGCGCACCTGCATATTTCGACGCGCTACTTGCAGAAGCTCTTCGAGCAGGACGGTCGCACGGTGGCCGGTTGGATCAGATCCAGGCGACTGGAGAGGTGCCACCGCGATCTGCGTGACCCTCGTTTCGCCGCAGACAGTATCGGAACCGTCTGTGCGCGTCACGGTTTGATCGATTCCTCGAACTTCTCGAAGCTGTTCAAGGAGACGTACGGTATGTCGCCGCGGGAGTATCGCGCCGGGTGAGAGCGCACGCCGCCCTCACCCGACCACGAACTACTTTCCGAGGATCAGATCCGAGGCCCGCTCACCGACCATGATGGACGGCGCGTTGGTGTTGCCCGACGGCACCGTGGGCATGATCGACGCGTCCGCCACGCGCAATCCATCGACCCCGCGGACCCGAAGGTCCGCTCCGACAACGGCATCGGAGTCCGACTCGGCTCCCATC
Organism: Rhodococcus sp. Leaf233; assembly: GCF_001426165.1. Classification (NCBI taxonomy): domain Bacteria; kingdom Bacillati; phylum Actinomycetota; class Actinomycetes; order Mycobacteriales; family Nocardiaceae; genus Rhodococcus; species Rhodococcus sp. Leaf233. Next base: position 99,153 of record NZ_LMRO01000001.1, on the reverse strand, counting down.
TTGCAGGTGCCGACCTGGTGGTGGTACGTACCGGCAGTCTGTCGGACGTATGCCCGCAGGTCGTCGCGGGTGCGGGCGCTCGGTCCCGGAACCACCTCCGCCTTGCGCCACGGCGCGAAGGCATCGGAGGCACCGATCTCCCGGCAGATCTCCACCGCGTCGACCATCGCCTCGAGGTCGTACGGATCGGCCAGGATGTTCGGATCCGCCAGCGGCAGTTCATTCGGATCCGAGGACGCCAATCGCAGCGTGCCGCGTGAACTCGGAGCCACGATTCCCGGAGCGATCGTGTAGCCGTTCTCCGGCACCGGGTATCCGTCGGCGGGGTAGGGGATGTGCATGAACAGGGGCTGCAGATCGGGTGCAGCGCCGGCCCATCCGGTACTGCGGGCGTACAGCTGCGCTTCGAGCAGGTTGTTGGTACCGGCTGCGAGCGGCTCGAGGGACTCGTAGATGTTGCTGAGCAGCAAATGGTCGTGCAGGTTCTCGCCGACGCCCGGCAGGTCGACGACGGTGTCGATTTCCAGTTCAGCCAAATGTCTGGACGGCCCGATTCCACTGAGCAGCAGGGTCTTCGGAGAGCCGAGGGCTCCGCCGCACAGGATGACCTCGTGATCGGCGAACGCTCGCTCCAGCTCGCCATCTCCGCGGCTGTATTCGATGCCCACCGCTCGGCCGTTCTCGAGCACCACTCGGTGCACGAGAGCACCGGTGGTCAACGTCAGGTCGGGATTGTCGAGCACCGGGCCGACGAAGCTCTTCCAGGCACTCATCCGCTCACCGTCGCGTGTGGTGGTGTGGTTGTAGCCGGCACCGACCATCTCGTCGGCGTTGAAGTCGTCGATGAGCTTGTGCCCGTGCTCGACGGCCGCGTCGACGAAGGCTGCCGCCAGCGGATGCGGGGTACCCATGATGGACACCGGCAGTGGCCCGTCACCGCCGTGGAACTCGTTGGCACCCAGCTCGTGTGACTCCGAACGCTTGAACAGCGGCAGCACGTTCTCCCACGACCATCCGGCGTCACCGCTGGCCGATGCCCACCCGTCGTAATCGCTGGAATGCCCACGTACGTAGATCATTCCGTTGAGGGACGAGCTGCCACCGAGAACGCGTCCACGTGGCCAGAAGATTCGCCGATCGTTGGCGTGCTTCTGCGGGGTGGTGAACAGTCCCCAGTCCTGTGGTCCGCCCAACAGCGTCGGCCAGCCCTGCGGTGAATGGATTGCCGGATCGGTGTCCACGGGACCGGCTTCGATCACGTGGACGGTGTGGCCTGCGTCGAGAAGCCTCCTGGCGATGACGCTTCCTGCTGATCCTGCTCCGACGACGACGTAGTCGGTCGATTTCTTCGGCATGTCAGTCCTTGCTGTTTCGTTGCTGCACGAGGGAGTCGGGCTACAGAACTACGGTGACGACCTTCTCTTCGGTGTTGGCTTCGATACCGGCCCACCCGAGTTCTCGGCCCGTGCCACTGGACTTCATGCCGCCCCAGGGGAGAGCGGGATCGATTGCAGCCCAGCCGTTCACCCACACCGCGCCGGAACGGACCTGCCCCGCCAGTCTGTGTGCCCTCGACACGTCGCGGGTCCAGATCGAGGCGGCCAACCCGTACACGGTGTCGTTGGCAATGGAGATCGCCTCGTCGGCCGTATCGAACGAAATCACCGTTCCGACCGGTCCGAAAATCTCCTCCTGGGCGATCTTCATGTCGTTGTCGGCATCGGCGAAGATCGTCGGCTCGACGAAATAGCCGGCACCGTCGGGACGTCCGCCACCGGCCGCGACTCGAGCTCCGCCGTCGCGTCCCGCCTGTATGTACCCCAGCACGCTGTCACGCTGCGTCGCGTTGACGAGGGCACCCATCGTCGTCGACGGATCGAACGGATCGCCCAGCACCTGAGCCGAGGCCGCTGCGGCCAACCCGTCCACCACCTGCGAGTACAGCGAGCGATGCACCAGCACTCGGGTTCCGGCGGCACACACCTGGCCCTGGTTGAAGAACAGTCCCATCGCGGTTCCGTTGATCGCCGCGTCGAGATCCGCATCCTCGAGAATGATCTGTGGGGATTTGCCGCCGAGCTCGAGCGTCGTCCGCTTGAACGTGTCGGCAGCCTTCTTCGCGATGAGCTTGCCGACTCGAGGACTGCCGGTGAAGCTGATCTTGTCGACGTCAGGATGCCCGACCAAGGCGTCACCCGTCACTTCACCCAGTCCTGGAACAACATTGACCACTCCGGCCGGTACGCCTGCCTCGTCGATCAGTCGAGCCAGGTGCAGGATGGACAGCGGCGCGTCCTCCGGCGGCTTGACGACCACGGTGTTTCCGGCTGCCAGCGCAGGAGCGAGCTTCCACGCCGCGATCATCAGCGGGGTGTTCCAGGGAACGATCATGCCGATGACGCCGACGGGTTCGCGAACGGTGTAGGAGTGCGTCGGCTGCCCGAAGTAGCCCGCAGTGGGGATGGAGCTCCCGGTGATCTTGTCGGCCCAGCCCGCGAAGTGCCGGAAAGTGGCTGCAGCATTGGGGATGTCGAGCATCGCGGGCTGACCCACCGGCTTGCCGACGTCGAGAGCTTCGAGCCGAGCGAGCAGGTCACCGTCCCGCTCGATCAGATCGGCCACCCGATTGAGCAGCTGGCCCCGGACTGCTCCGGGGGTAGCACCCCACTCACCACCGAGCTGGGCACGGGCCGCACGCACCGCTGCATCGACGTCCGACGCGGTGGCCGCAGCAATCTCGGCCAGGGGCTGTTCGGTGGTCGGGTTCAAGTCGGTGAAGGTGCCGCCGTCGGATGCACCGTGCCACTGCCCCGCGATGTAGAGCTCGGTGGCGGTGCCGGTCGGCAGCGACGGTGCGGCCGTTTCCTGTACTGCGGTCATGTGTTTTCGCTCCTTCTCGGTGCCGTGTGCAGGCACCTCTCGCATGTCTGCTCCAGACTGCGCCCGGGCGAACGTGCCGGTCTTGTGTGATCGCGCACACATTGTGCGGTAGATGCGCACAGTCGCGAGAAGGCAGCAGACAGCCGAACGGGTTCCGTGCCGGCACCGAAAGGCGCAGTATGAGGTGGTGAACGTGACACCGACGCAATTGCGAGCGCAGTTCGCCCTTCGTCTGTCGGCTCTGTACGGGCGGGAGGTTCCCGCGTACACGACGCTGTTGGATGTCACCGCGTCGATCAACGCCGAGACGATGCGCACCAGCGGTGCCGATGCGGAACGTTTCGGCTCCATCGATCGCGTCACCGCCGAGCGGCACGGGGCGATTCGGGTCGGCAATGCACGTGAGATGTCGCAGTTGGCACTGATATTCGGTGCCATGGGCATGTATCCGGTGGGTTTCTACGATCTGCGTGACACTGCGTCGAGTTCGATTCCGGTGGTGTCGACTGCGTTCCGGCCGATCGATCCGGCCGAGCTGGCGATCAACCCGTTCCGGATCTTCACCTCGATGCTGGTGGCGTCGGATCGACGGTTCTTCGACCCGGATCTCGGCCGTCGCCTGGCGGAATTCCTCGATCGCAGAACACTGTTCCCTCCGCTACTGCTCGAGCTGGCAGCCACGTGCGAGAGGGACAACGGCCTCGCAGCGGAGGAGTCCGCTACCTTTCTGGACCTCGCGACGGCGGCGTTCGCGTTGTCGACCGACCCTGTCGACAGAGCGTGGTATCGCGAACTCGAGGCAGTCTCGGCGGTGGCCGCCGACATCGGTGGTGTCTCCTCCACCCACATCAACCATCTGACACCGAGGGTTCTGGACATCGATCGTCTGCATCACCGTATGGGAGAGCGCGGGGTGGCGATGATCGACACCATCCAGGGGCCTCCTCGTACGTCCGGTCCTGGATTGCTGTTGCGCCAGACGTCGTTCCGAGCGCTGGACGAGCAGCGGATGTTTCTCGACGAGAACGGCAACGTCGAACCCGGCCATCTACGGGTGCGGTTCGGCGAGGTCGAAGCCAGGGGCGCGGCAGCTACCGCACTCGGACGACGTCGCTACGACGAGTATCTGGATCGACTCGATACCGAGGAACCCGAGGACGCGTCCGCACTGTGGTCGTCGCTGGTGCCGGACGACGAGACACTGTGGATGGCAGAAGACCTCGCCTACTTCACCTTTCGAGTCACTGGGACCAACCCGTCCGCTGCAGACCGGGACGGTGGCCTCGTCGATCTGGTCAGGTCGGGTGTTCTCGCGGCCGACCCGATCGTGTACGAGGACTTCCTGCCCAAGTCGGCGGCGGGCATCTTCAGGTCCAATCTCGAATCCGACGGCACCCGCAATTCCGACAACACCGCGGCAGCCTTCGATGCGGAGGCGATGGAAAGCGTTCTGGGACGGACCCTGCACGACCCGTACCGGATCTACGGCCGCCTCCGAGACGAGTCGGTGACGCGAGTCGAGAAGCACCTCGGCCTGACGAAGCCGCTCGACTGCCCCTGGACCCACTGAGCAATCGGCCCGAGATACCGAGTGTCAGCCCGAGATACCGAGGGATCCGGCGAGGGTCGGCCAACTCTTCGGTAGCTGCTCCACCCAGTACGGCCACGAGTGCGTTCCGGTCTCGGTGAAGTCGAACGTTGCAGGAATGTTCAACTGGCCGAGCCGATCCGCAAGTCGGTGTGTGCAGTAGTTCGACCCGACCTCGATGAGGCCACCGACCACCACCCTGTCCCATCCCGCTGCAGTGTCGAAGCTTTCGTGACGTCCGGGAGCGCCGGTTCCCACCGACACGTAGACATCGGTACCGCGCAGACTTTCGGCATTGGCCACCGAATCATGTTCGGCCCACGCAGGATCGAAGGGTCCGCCCCACATGTTGTCGGCATTGCCGCCGAAAGCTGCGACGATGGCTCGAATACTGGCCTGGCCCAACGGCTCGGCGGACGCGAAGCAGCCGCTGTACGACGCCACGCCGGAGTACACGTCCGGGTTACGTGCGGCGAGCATCATCGCCGATTGTGCGCCCATCGACAGTCCCGCGATCGCGTTGCGGCCGTTGCCGTCCACGGCCGCGTCGATCAGCGGAGGTAGTTCCTCGGTGAGAAACGTTTCCCACTGGTACCGGCCGAGTTTCGGGTCGTCGCGCTGCCAGTCGGTGTAGAAGCTGCCTGGCCCGGCCAACGGCAGGACGACGTTGACGTTCTTGTCGGCGAAGAACTCCGCTGCCTGCCCCTTTCGCAACCACATGCTGTTGTGCGGATCCTCTTCGCCGATGCCGCTGAGCATGTACAGCGTCGGACGCGGTCCGGTCTTCACCGCGGGCGTGAGCACCTGCACTTCGACGACGGCCCCCATAGCGGGTGAGTCGACCTTCAGCGTGCGCAGCGTGTCGGATGTCAGGACGGTGTCGACGATGCGGGCGGAGGGCGCAGCCGGCTCGGCGGATGCGATACCTCCCGAGGCGATCGACAGGGACAACGCTGCGACGAAGACAGTGGTGGAGATGCGTCGGCGACGCATGGCGATCCTCTCGGGATTATCACGGTAAGGGTGAATCGAGGTGCAGCATTGCACAATTGCGCGCCCGGTAACACGTTGTGGGCAAACTTTCACCACTGTCGCAGACTCGATACCCGATCGAGGTGGCGAACCTGAACCTCCGCCCTTTTTCACCATTCGAGTCGTACACGAACAATTCGTGCACTAATCAATTCTGCTACTCTGGCCACCGTGACCACCACCGAGGATCCACTCGCGCTCGATCGCCAGGTCTGCTTCGCCCTGGCCGTCACCAACCGGGCTGTGCTGTCGGTGTATCGGCCGTTGCTCGAACCGATGGGCCTGACCCATCCGCAGTATCTGGTGATGTTGGCCTTGTGGGGCGAGTCGCCGATGTCGGTCAAAGCGATCGGCTCAGCGCTGCAACTCGACTCGCCCACCCTGTCCCCACTGCTGAAGCGTCTGGAATCGATGGGGATGCTCACCCGCACACGCAGCACGGAGGACGAGCGCATTCTGCTCGTATCCCTCACCCCCGCCGGAGCCGCTCTCCGCGCCGAGGCCGAAAAGATTCCATCCGCGGTCGTGGCGAGACTCGGTGCGTCACTCGACGAACTGGAGCAGTTGCGCCGCGTCCTCACTCGCGTCAACGACGCGGCGATCGCAGCAGGAGCACTGACATGAGCGCACGACCCCAGCGCACCCGTCCGAACGCCGGCCAATGGTTGGGCTACGCCGTCCTGGGCCGCAAACTCCCCGACTCCATGCAGGATTGGGTTCGACGCGACCTCGTCGGCCCCGGCGCGACACCGCGTCACATCCTGCGCTCGATGATCCCGTTCCTGCCCATCTTCATCGGGTTCTTCGTGCTCTTTCCCGGCGCGATCTGGTTACGTGCCTCGATGGTTCTGTTGGCCCTGCTGCTCGCGCTGTTCTACACCGCCGCATACATGGACCAGAACCGCGCTCGTCGTCTCGAGATTCACGGACTGCCCGCCGATCTGAAGAGCGAGAAGAAGACGGCGGAACTCGAACGCGAACGCGAGAACTACCGCCGCAACCACTGACCGGCCGGTCAGTGCTCGCGGGCGAGGCCGGCGGTGAAGTCGTCGGCGATCATGACGGCCAGATCCCGCGTCTTGCGGTTGGTGTTCTGTGAGAGTTCGGTCAATTGCGTGAACGCGGCGTCGGCGTCGATGCGGTACACCGACATGAGGATGCCGACGGCTCGGCCGATCGTGCCGCGGGTCTCGAGCGCCGTACGCAGTGTCGCGGCCTGATTGCCGCTCTCCGCGATCAGCTGCTCACGCATCCGTGACAGTTCGAGGTGCACGCGAACGCGCGCGACGAGTTCTCGGTCGTGGAACGGCTTGACGATGTAATCGTCGGCACCGCGTCCGAGTCCGTCGAGCACAAAATCAGTTCCCGCACGGGCGGTCAGCAAGATGACCGGTACTCGCCTCAAATCGGCGTCGCCGCGGATGTCGTCCACCAGATCCAGACCACTGCGCCCCGGCAGCATGACGTCGGAGAGCACGAGCCCCGGCAGCATCGCTCGGGCACGATCGAGAGCGGTCTCGATGTCCCCCGCTGTCGAGACGGACCACCCTTCGTCGGTCAGCAGGCGCGCGAGGTAGTTGCGCATGTCGACGTTGTCCTCGACGAGCAGGACGTCGGCGCGATCGGTCGTCTCGGGAACGGGCTCGATCGAGGGGAAGATCGCCGAGATCGGATCGGCCGGAGCGCCGGGTCGATCGACAGCGGCAGCTTCTGCGGGCAACCGCGGCACCTGCACGGTGAAGGTAGTCCCCCGGCCCACGTCGCTGTCGACGTCGATCCGCCCGTTCAAGGCGGTCAGCAAGTCCGTCACCAGGGCAAGCCCGATTCCGGACCCTTCGATGCTGTGCGCGCCTTCTCTCTCGACGCGGTGGAACCGGTCGAAGATTCGAGGCAGGTCCTCGGCCGGAATTCCCAGTCCGGTATCTGCGACCACGAGCCGAACGGTGGTCTCGTCCGCGACCAGACGAACCGACACCCGTCCGGCCGGGGTGTACTTGACGGCGTTGGCGACGAGGTTGAATACCACCTTCGACCACATTTCGGCGTCGGTCAGGACCACGACGTCCTCTGCCGCATCCACGACGAGCTCGAGCCCCTGCGCCGACGCGACGGCCGAGAACATCGTCGCGCAATCGCGTGTCACCGAGCCAAGGTTCACCGGCTCGGGTCGAGAGACGAGTCGGCCGGCCTCGGCATTGACGATGTCGAGCAGGTCGTCCACCAACCTGCGCAGCCGCATCGACGCGCGATGAACGACGTCGAGTGATTCGCGGTCGTTCGCGTCCAACACCGAAGCAGCGTTCTCGCGTACCGAATCGAGCGGGCCCGTCAGCAACGTCAGCGGGGTGCGGAATTCGTGCCCGACGTTCTCGAGCAGCCGAGTCTTCGCAGCATCGGCGTCGGCCAAGGCCGCCACCCGGCTGCGCTCCATCTCGAACGCGTGCGACGCCGTCAATGCGGTGGACAGGCGTTCGGCGACGACGACGCAGAACGAGGTGAAGGCATCGTCGATCACCCGATGGCTGCTCACTCCGATCAACAGCGCCCCGACCGGCTGTACCCGACCGGCCATCGTCAACGGCACGACGACGGCCTGCGGAACGTTGCCGTCCACCTGCACGGTCGCGCAGGCGACCGTGCCGTCGGCAACGCGAGAGATGTCGGCGCACTCCCACGTCGCAGCCTGGTACCCGGCGTCGCCGCCGGTCACGACACACTCCACCGGGCCGTCCGCATTCAGATCTTCGCGGAGGTAACCGGCGACGAGGGGAAACTCCGACGCTTCGGCCGCGAGCACGCCCACTGCCGCACGGCAGATATCCACGGAACCGTGGGTGTCGTTGCCCGTCAGCGTGCCCAGACTCAGCAACGCCTGCATGCGGCGTTCGCCGAGCAGCTGTTGGGTGACCTCCGACGTCGCGACGAACACGCCGAGGACCGCGCGCTCGGGGCCGTGAATCGGACTGTACGAGAATGTCCAGTACGTCTCTTCGAGGAACCCGTACCGATTCATCATGAACCGTTGGCGAGCACCGTGCACCGCAGTGCCGCCGTCGACGACCTGATGAGCCAATGCGCCGATCTCGTCCCAGATCTCTGCCCAGCAGTCCCTGGCCGGCTGCGCTGCGGCGGCGGGAAACTTGTCACCGAGAAAATCGGTGTACGAGTGGTTGAAGATCTGGACCAGGTGCGGCCCCCACCAGATCAACATCGGGATGGTCGACGGGATGACCGTGCGGATGGCCGCGATCAATTCGTACGGCCATTGCTCCACCGGTCCCAGCTCCGTGGAGCTCCAATCCAGCTCGCGAAACCGAGCCTCGGTGGCATTGTCACCGGGAAACAGCTCGTCGAGCCGAGCCGAACCGGGATCGGGTACTGCGGGATTCATGGCCTCGTCCTTAGTCACATGCGGCCGTAGGTCAAGGACGGGCGCAAACTCCTCGTCGATTCTATCCGAGCGCCAGGTGGGCAAGCGTTTCGCTCACCTGCGCCGGGGGTAATCGACCGCTCATGCCCACCTCATCCAGTCTCCCGTATCCCCTGGGCGTCTCGCGTCTGTCCGACGACGGTGCCAACCTCGCCGTCTACTCCGAAACAGCCGACTCGGTGTCCGTCGTCGTGATGAACGACGACGGAACAGAGCGCAGTACAACACCGTTGACGCTTCGCACCGGTCACGTCTTCCACGATCTGGTGCCCGATGTCACGCCGGGAACGCGATACGGTCTCCGCGTCGACGGCCCGTGGGATCCCGCCTCGGGACTGCGTCACAACCCGGCGAAGCTACTGCTCGACCCGTACGCCACGGCCGTCACCGGCCAGGTCGACTGGAACGAGTCGGTGTTCTCGCATCTGCATGCAGAGCCGGAGACCCGCAACGACGAGGACTCCGCACCGCACATGCCGTATTCCGTTGCAGTGCAATCGAACTTCGATTGGACCGGCGACGAGGCACCGCGCACTCCGCTGGACCGCACCGTCGTCTACGAGGTCCACGTGAAGGGCTTCACCGCCACCAATCCCGATGTTCCCGAGGACATTCGAGGAACATACGCCGGGCTGGCCCACCCCGCCGCGATCGCGCACCTGAAGCGTATCGGCGTCACCGCAGTGGAGCTGCTGCCCATCCACCAGTTCGTCCAGGATTCGCACCTGCTCGAAGAGGGCCGCCGAAACTACTGGGGCTACAACTCCATCGGCTTCTTCGCCCCGCACAACGAGTACGCCAGCACCGGCGACACCGGCGGCCAGGTGGACGAATTCAAGGCACTGGTCAAGGCGATGCACGAGGCCGGTATCGAGGTCATCCTCGACGTCGTCTACAACCACACAGCCGAGGGCAACCACCTGGGACCGACGTTGTCGCTCAAAGGAATCGACAACGGCTCGCACTACCGACTCGTCGACGACGACCGCAGCGCCTACTACGACACCACCGGCACCGGCAACAGCCTCAACGTCGGACATCCCGCGGCTCTGGGCCTGATCATGGACTCGCTGCGGTACTGGGTCACGGAGATGCACGTCGACGGATTCCGTTTCGATCTCGCGAGCACCCTGACCCGTCAGGACTCCGGCCTCGACGTCCACAGCGCGTTCCTCGATCTCGTACACCAGGATCCGACGCTCGCGCCGGTCAAACTCATCGCCGAGCCCTGGGACACCCAGGGCTACCAGGTGGGCGGGTTCCCGGCCCGGTGGTCGGAGTGGAACGGTAAGTTCCGCGACGATGTTCGTGACTTCTGGCGCGGCGAGGACGGCGCGTTGTCCGCTCTGGCGCAACGTGTCACCGGCAGCCCCGACGTGTACGAGAGCACCCGGCGCCCAACCTTGGCGAGTGTCAACTTCATCACCGCCCACGACGGCTTCACCCTGGCCGACCTCAATTCCTACGACGAGAAGCACAACGAGGAGAACGGCGAGGACAGCCAGGACGGCGAATCCGACAACCGTTCGTGGGGATGTGGCGCCGAGGGCCCGACCGACGACGAGGGCGTCAACGCACTCCGCGCCCGCCAGCAGCGTAATCACCTTGCCACACTGCTCCTTTCGGCCGGCGTCCCGATGATCCTCGGCGGCGACGAACTGGGCCGAACGCAGAACGGCAACAACAACGCGTACTGCCAGGACAACGAGGTCTCCTGGTTCGACTGGAGCACGGTCGATCAGGATCTCGTGGACTTCACCACCCAACTGATCTCGCTGCGCGACGAGCATCCGGCGTTGCGTCCCACCTGGTTCCGGCACGACAGCGATTCCGAAGAGGACGGGGCAGGACCCGATACGGTCGACTTCTACCGCGCCGACGGTCAGAAACTGGTCGACGAGGATTGGTCCGACGGCAACGCACACAGCATTCTCATCCTGATGCGTGCGGGCGAGGGAGACGCTGCGTTCGCCTGGATGGTCAACGCCTCACCTGCGACAGTCGAATTCACGCTGCCGGAGGGCAAATGGAGTCAGTCGACGTCGAGTGATCCGGATCAGGCGTACGAGGCGGGCGGACCGTCCATTCTGATTCGCGAGCATTCGTTCACGTTGCTGCAGGGCTGATCGGTCCATTGTTCGAGAATCTGTAGCCACTCCTCCGATTCGGAGCGTCCGGCCCACGCGATGTATCCGTCGGGCCGGACGAGGACGGCGGGGCCGCTGTCGGTACGGCGGACGATGTCCGTTCGAGTGCAGTCGCTCTCGCCGACCTGACCCCGACGGACCCGAGCGATCAGGCGGCAGGCAGTACCTTCGTGAACAGCACGGCCCCGGTCGCATCGCAGAGGTTGACGGTCAGATCGCGCGAGTCCCCGTCGATGAGAACCTCACCGAAATGCTGAAACGCGTCGAGTGGCGACGCGTTCGGCTCCGGTGGCGCGTGCACGAACACTGCCTCCGGGCCGAAGGTGCCGTCCAAGTCGTTGGGGCCGAACGCGCCGGCGTTGAGCGGCCCGCTGACGAACTCCCAGAACTCGCGAAATTCCTGGTAGGCCGCGCGCTCAGGCGAATAGTGATGCGCTGCTGTGTAATGCACGTCAGCGGTGAGCCAGACGGTGCCGGTGACGTCGTTCCGATCGATCGCGGTGAGCACCTGCGCGATGTCGGTCTCACGACCCAGCGGCGCACCGGGGTCGCCGTTGCCGACGCCTTCCTGCGCGTCCTTCCCATCAGGGACGACGAGTCCGAGGGGCAGGTCGTTCGCGATGATCTTCCACGTCGCGGTGGAGCGGGACAGCTCGTCGATCAACCACTGACGCTGCGCCGAGCCGAGGATCTCCCCTGACGCAGCGGTGTTCGCACCGTTCGCATCCTTGTACGTGCGCATGTCGAGGACGAAGACGTCGAGCAGCGGCCCGTAGGCGATCTTGCGGTACACCCGGCCGTCGACGGCTTCTGTGGGCGCGATGGGCAACCACTCGTGAAACGCCTGCAACGCTCTCTGCGACAGCAGGTCCACATCCTTCACCGTGTATTGCTCCAGGTCGAGGATCTCACCGGGATACCAGTTGTTGACGGTTTCGTGATCGTCCCACTGGACCATCTGGGCGACAGACGAATTGAAGCGGCGGTAGTTGTCGTCGGTGAGATTGTAAGCGTATTGGCCGCGGTACTCGTCGAGCGTCTCGGCGACCTTGGACTTGGCCTCGCTCATGGTGTTTCGCCAGATTCGGCCGTCGGGAAGTGTCACGCGCTCCTCGAGCGGGCCGTCCGCATAGATGACATCGCCGCTGTGCAGGAACAGATCCGGCTGCCTGTCGGCCATCGCCGAGAAGATGGTCATACCGCCGATGTCGGGGTTGATGCCGTAACCCTGGCCTGCGGTGTCGCCACCCCACAACAGGCGGATGTCGGATGGGCCGTCAGGAGCTGTGGAGAACATTCCGGTGACGGGTTCCGACGTCGCGCCGTCCTCGCCCTCGAGCGTGACCCGATAATGAACCTTCTGTCCCGCAGGCAATCCGGTCAGGCGCAGCACCCCCGTGCCGTCCGACTGCGGGGTCAGCAGTGGCCCGCGCATCGTCGTCACCGAGGAGAACGAGTCCGTCGCGGACGTGTCGACGATCATCGTCGCCGGAGTATCCGAACGTGCCCACACCAGCGCTCCGTCGGCACGCACATCACCGCTGGCGACGCCGTGTGTCAGCATCGGCCGGGTGCGAACCAACGCCGGGCTGCACGCCAGCACGGGCGTGGCAGCGGCACCGAGAGCGGCATATCTGAGGAGGGATCGACGGGTGAGCTGCATGTCCTCCACCGTCCAGCATCGACATGAACGGCCCGTAGCGCCGAGGAAGACAGACGATTTCCGCCACAAGCGCGTCGTACCGTGCGACGAGGAACGCGGCCGCAGGATCGGAAAACACAACCACCGATCCCGACCCTGCGGCGCTACCTCACCGAACCGCTGTGAGGCGTCAGCTCACCCCGGCGCGCACGTCCGGTGCCCCGAGCCTGGCCGCGTCGGCGGTCTCGTCGTCGGGCTGTTGCTGTGAATCCCGTTCTGCCAGAACACGAAGACGGTAGTGCTCGATCTCCTCGGCCCGGTGCTGATCGTCCCAGCCGAGAATCGGAGCCACCAGACGAGCCACTTCCTCGGCTGCTGCTTCACCACGATCGGGAACCTCGATGGAGATACGGGTCCGCCGGGTCAGGATGTCCTCGAGATGCTGGGCGCCTTCGTGACTCGCGGCATAGACGACCTCTGCCTTGAGGTACTCCGGTGCGCTGTCGAGAGGCTTACCGAGTTCGGGATCGGCGTCGATCAGATCCAGCACCTCACCCATCAGGGTGCCGTACCGACCCAACAGATGCTCGACGCGTGAGACCCGCATGCCGGTACGTTCGGCCGTCAGATTGCGGGAGTTGTACGCCCCGAGGTAGCCGTCGGCCCCGACGAGTGGGATGTTCTCGGTGACACACTTGGGCACTGTGCGTTCGAGTCCGTGCACCGCGGCATCCACTGCGTCCTTGGCCATCACGCGGTACGTGGTGTACTTGCCACCGGCGATGACGGTCAGTCCTCGCACCGGGCTGGACACCGCATGCTCGCGGGAGAGCGTGCTGGTGGAGTCGGATTCTCCGAACAGCAACGGCCGCAGACCTGCGTAGACCCCGACGACATCGGCGCGGTCCAGTGGATCGGCCAGCAGCTTGTTCACGTGCCCCAGGATGTAGTCGATGTCGCTCTGGCTCGCGGCCGGGTGGGCGAGATCGAGCTTCCAATCGGTATCGGTGGTGCCGATGATCCAGTGGCTTCCCCACGGGATGACGAAGAGCAGGCTCTTCTCGGTGCGCGTGATGATGCCCGTGGCGCTGTTGATGCGGTTGCGGGGCACCACCAGGTGCACGCCCTTGGATGCGCGAACCTGGAACTGTCCACGCCCGCCGACCATCTGCTGGACCTCGTCGGTCCACACACCCGCGGCGTTGATGACCTGCTTGGCACGCACCTCGAACGAACGACCCGTTTCCAGATCGCTCGCCACGACTCCGACGACCTTGTCGTCCTCGCGAAGGAAGCCCGTGACGCGAGTGCTGTTGGCGCACAACGCCCCATAGACGGCCGCGGTCCGCGCAATCATCATCGTGTGCCGAGCGTCGTCGACCTGGCCCTCGTAGAACTTCACCGCACCGCGAATCGCCGACCGCTTACCGGAGGGGAAGGATTCGAGCGTCTTCTTCTTACCGAGATGCTTGTGATGACTCGGTACGCCGCGTCCGGCACCCATGACGTCGTACACGCCGATGCCGAGCCCCACGTACGGACGGTCGATCACCTTTTCGAGCGGATAGATGAACGCGACCGGCCGAGCGAGGTGCGGGCACAACGTGTTCAGCACGAGCGAGCGCTCTTTGAGGGCCTCGAACACCAGCGAGAAGTTGAACTGTTCGAGGTACCGCAGACCGCCGTGGAACAGCTTGCTCGAGCGACTGGACGTGCCGGCCGCATAGTCGCGTGCTTCGAGCAGTCCGACCTTCAGACCACGCGTCACCGCGTCGAGAGCCGTTCCCGCGCCGACGACGCCGCCGCCGATCACCAGGATGTCCAGCTCTTCGGCTTCCATCCGTGCGATCGCCTCGGCGCGCGCGGTTGGACTCAAAGCCGTTGTGGTGGAACTCATTCTTCATCAACCCAATCGAGAGTACGTGTCACTGCCTTCTTCCAGCCGGCGTACAGCTTTGCCCGCTGGTCTTCGTCCATGGACGGTGTCCATGTCTTGTCCTCGGCCCAGTTCTGGCGAATGTCGTCCTCGCTCGCCCAATATCCGACGGCGAGGCCTGCCGCGTATGCCGCTCCGAGAGCGGTGGTTTCGGCTACGACGGGCCGCACCACGTCGACGTTCAGGATGTCGGACTGGAACTGCATCAACAGTTCGTTGACGACCATTCCGCCGTCGACCTTGAGCACCTCGAGGTCGACACCGGAGTCGGCGTTCATGGCCTCGATGACCTCGCGCGTCTGGTACGCAGTGGCTTCGAGTACGGCACGGGCCAGGTGGCCCTTGTTGACGAACCGCGTCAATCCCACGATGGCACCGCGAGCATCGGCACGCCAGTGCGGAGCGAACAGACCCGAGAACGCGGGCACGAAGTACGCGCCGCCGTTGTCGTCCACCGAACGCGCATCGGTCTCGATGTCCGCAGCCGAGGAGATCATGCCGAGGTTGTCCCGCAGCCACTGCACGAGCGAACCCGTCACCGCGATCGAGCCTTCGAGCGCGTACACCGTCGGCTGGTCGCCGATCTTGTAGCAGACGGTGGTGAGCAGGCCGTTCTTGCTCATGACCTTCTCGGTGCCGGTGTTGAGCAGCACGAAATTGCCTGTGCCGTAGGTGTTCTTGGCCTCACCGGGCGACAGGCAGGCCTGGCCGAAGGTGGCCGCCTGCTGGTCGCCCAGAATTCCGGAGATCGGCACACCGCGGAACGGTCCGCGTTCACGGCCGGTGCCGTACACCTCGGAACTCGACCTGATCTCGGGCAGCATCGACATCGGAATGCCCATGTCGGCGCAGATGCCCTCGTCCCACTGCAGGGTGTCGAGATCCATCAGCAACGTGCGCGACGCGTTGGTCGGATCGGTGTAGTGCAATCCGCCGTCGGTTCCGCCGGTCATGTTCCACAGCACCCAGGTGTCCATGTTGCCGAAACACAGCTCTCCCGCTTCGGCTTTGGCCCGTGCACCGTCGACGTTGTCGAGAATCCACTTGATCTTCGGCCCGGAGAAGTAGGTGGCCAACGGCAGACCGGTCTTGGCGGTGTACTTGTTGGCATCGCCGCCGCCGAGTGCGGTCGCGATGCGATCGGTACGGGTGTCCTGCCAGACGATGGCGTTGTAGATCGGCTTGCCCGTCTCGCGGTCCCACACCAGCGCCGTCTCACGCTGGTTGGTGATACCTACAGCGGCGATGTCCTCGCGCGTCAGATCCGCTGCGGCCATGGCACCGGCCGCGACGGCGCGCACGTTGTCCCAGATCTCCGACGCGTCGTGCTCGACCCAACCGGCCTGCGGGAAGATCTGCTGGTGTTCCTTCTGATCGACGGCGACGACGGTGCCCGCGTGATCGAAGATCATGCAGCGTGAGGACGTGGTTCCCTGATCGATCGCGGCGACGTACTTTCCTGCGAACTCGGTCATGGCTTCTCTCCTGTGGTCTGGGTGTCTGCTGGGAGTCGTGATGGCGGCTCGGGCGTCGAACCTTCTTGTTTGCGTAGGTTCTTCCCGATCAACAGGTCGTACAGGAACACTCCTATCGGTCCACCTACGAGAGGTCCGACGATCGGCACCCAGAAGTACAGGCCGCCGTATTGATCTCGCCACGCTCCACCGTAGCCCGTGATGTACGACGCCAGGCGAGGTCCGAAATCTCGAGCCGGGTTGATCGCGTAGCCGGCGTTGGTGGCCCAGGCGAATCCGATGGCGACGACGATGAGGCCCACGATCAGGGGAGCCATATTGGCCATCGGTGCGGTTCCGAGCGAATCGGTCACGGCCACGATGAGGAACAGCAGAATGGCGGTACCGATGATCTGGTCGATCAGCGCCGAGGACACACTCACCGGCAGTGTCCCGTTACCGGGCAGTGTCGAGAAGATGGTCTGGGTGGCGGTGGTGTGCCCTGGGTCGACCGCATTGATCATGTCGTTGTAGTTCCAGCGCACCAGCAGCGCGGCCACGAAGGCACCTGCGGTCTGCGCGAGAATGTACGGCGCAACCATCTTCCAGCTGAATCCGCGGAAGAGTGCGAACGTGATGGTCACCGCGGGATTGAGGTGCGCGCCGGTGATACGGCCCGCGACATATATACCGAACATCACGCCCAGCCCCCACGCCCAGGCGATCGAGTCGTGACCGCCGAGGCTGCCGGACTCACCACCCGAGACCACCTGAGCGACGACGCCGACACCGAACAGAATGAGAATCATGGTTCCGGCGAACTCCGCGGCCATGTGCGCCGGTAGCCCCCATTCCGGTTCCTTACGTGCCATCTTCCAGCCTCCACACAGTCAGTGATACACGCCACATTGCGTGCCATTTGCCACGGTAGACGGCCTGCACTGCGTTTCACAGCTGATGCACATATGTGCAATTCGGTCGTACACTGGTGCCGGTGACGGACACCGGCATCACTCCCGAATCCGACCTGCGGACCGGCCATGCCACCCAGGCGGCGCGGCTGTACTACTTCCAGGACATGACGATGGCGGCCATCGGCCGTGAGCTGGGCGTATCTCGTTCGACAGTCTCACGACTCATCACGTTCGCGCGGGCGTCGGGACTGGTGGAAATCAAGATCTCCACCCCACTCGGTCAGGCACCGCGGATCGAGCGTGCATTCGCCGATCTGTACGACATTCGTGCACACGTGGTGCCGGTCGCGGAGACGGTCGACGAACTGCAGCGTCTCGATCGGGTCGCGACCTTCGCCGGCCGACTGCTGACGTCGTTCTTCGAGTCGGACATGGTGATGGGCGTCGCCTGGGGAACCACCGTCAGCGCCGTCAGCCGCAAGCTCGCCCCCAAACGGACCCACAACTCGAGCGTGGTGCAACTGAACGGGGCAGCCAACATGCGCACCACGGGGGTCTCGTATGCCACCGACATCATCCGGACGTTCGCCGACGCGTACGGGGCTGCGGCACAGGGATTTCCGGTCCCCGCATTCTTCGACTATCCGGAAACGAGACAGCACCTGTGGCGCGAGCGCAGCATCAGGCGCGTGCTCGAACTTCAGGATCGCATGAACCTCGCCGTCTTCAGCATCGGCGTCATGAGTGGAGCCGTTCCGAGTCACGTCTACAGCGCCGGCTATCTCGAACGCGAGGACAGAGCCGAGCTGCAACGTGACGGCGTCGTCGGCGACATCGCCACGGTGTTCCTCCGATCCGACGGCAGCTACAACCGAATTGCGTTGAACGACAGATCGAGTGGGCCGAGTCTCGATCGGCTCAAGGCCGTCCCGCGCAGAGTCGCCATCGTGGCGGGAGAGTCCAAACTCGACGCCCTCACCGCCGCACTGCGCGGTGGCCTGATCACCGATCTGGTGATCGACGACATCAGCGCCGCGAAATTGGTGTTGCGCTCGCGCTGACCCATGTGAGTGGAAACTCGACTCCTGCTACGAACTTCCGCGCACGTGGGCAACCCTTGCGCTCGGCCGAATCTCGTGTCACTCTTGGTTCATGACAACAGGAAAGGCGGACACCGCCTCACCGAAGTGAGCGCCGTGCCGATGCCGTCGACATTCCCCCGTCGAGGCACATTCTCCGAAGATCCCGATTCCTACGCCGAAGACATCCGCGCGGTCTGTGCGCAACGCGACCGGTGGCTCGATTACGGACTGAAAGCCGGCCCAGCCGACAGATCTGTCGCGGAACATGCTGTGGCACAACTGTATCGATCTGCCGGGTTCGACGAGCCCGAGTTCCATTGGGTGCCGTCGCCTCGGGCTGCAGCGACCTTCATCGCCGGCAGACACTTGGCGAGAACACCGTCGATATCCACCGCCGGCACCGAGGTGGACGCCGCGATCGCGACCATGTTGTCCGACTCCCGGCACCGTATGGACCGCATCATCGAGCGCCGCCACATCGAATGGCCGCGGGAAAATCGGTGGTCGGCGGTCAACGGCAGCAACGACTTTCGAGCCCGCGGCATTGTCGCCCGCGGTACCCCGATCGAGGCGGCCCTCGCCGGTATCAGCCCGGATCCCATCATCGACCGGACCGTCCGTACGTCGTTGCACACCAGCCTGTTCGACGGAATTGCCACTTCCATCCGCACGACCACTCCCCGCCCGTTCGGCTCCATCACCTGGTACGGCCAACAGGAAGCCCATCGCGTCGCCTACTACGACGCTTTCCGTCGCCACGGCCTCGCCCGGTTCTCCTTCGAAGACGTCGAACTACTCGACGTCCAAACCGCCCTCATCGAGTCGACGGGCTGGTGGTGGGCGTTCGAGAACATCGCAGTGATGGCAGAACGGCCCACCTCCGTATACGTCGAACCGCTACCCGATTCACCGCACGGTGAAGTGCGGCTGCACAATTCGGAGGGCCCGGCCGTGGAGTTCGCCGACGGCAGCGCAGTCCACGTACTGAGCGGCACCGTCGTTTCGAGCTGGGTGATCGACAATCCCACGGTCGACCGCATCACCGTCGAACGCAATGTCGAAGTGCGACGAAGCGCCATCGAACGAATCGGCTGGGACACCTATCTGGAGCAGGCAGGCCTACGTCTTGTCGACACCGGCCAGGATCCGGGGAACCCGGGCTGCACCCTGGAGCTGTACGCAGCACCGGAGGGCTGGCAGGACGGGGGACGAATTCTGCTCGCCGTCAACGGTTCCCGTGAACGCGATGGCCGGCGTCGCCGCTACGGCCTGCGGGTCCCCGCCGCCTTCACCTCCGCCATCGACGCGGCAGGCTGGACCTACGGTCTGGCCGGAGCCGACTATGCCCGGCTCCTCCGCCGTACGTGACTCCGCACGAACTCCATCGATACCCACACCACAACTACCCACCCCAACGACCAACCACAGGTGACCCCATGAACTCGAACATCACGCTGTCCACTCTCACCGACCGCACCGGTCTGGATGTCTTCGACTACCTCGACAAGGAGATATCGGTGCCCGTCGTCAACGGGTCGCAGGCCCAGGGAGATCTGATCGTCGTCCCGCTCGCCGTACTCGACGGCATCGTCGTCACCACCGAACGGACACGACACGAGACCGTGCCGTTGTCCGGCATCGAACTGCTCCGCAGTGCGGCGGGCGGCAATCCGCACAGCCTCGTCGCCGACGGCCGCGGGTGCACGTGGTCGAGTCCGGTGCACGACGTTCGACGCCTTGCTCTGGGCATCCTGAGCAATTCGGAGACCGCCTACCTCATTCACCCCGAACACGGAGCCACCGGAATTGCACCCGGCCGATACGTCATCGGGCGTCAGCGCGAACGCGGCGGAGACGGCTGGTTCTCGTCGACGCAACTGATCGCGGACTGACACACCGGCCGAGTGTGATCTGTATCGCATCACCCGGGCACTGATAGGTGCATCTCAGAAGGGGCGTCGGAGCAGTAAGTGTGACTCTATGTAGCACTAAGGTTCGCGTCATGACTGCTGTTGTCGCACAGACCGTCGCATGACCGGCGCCCCTTCGCCGGCGCAGAACCGTCTCCTCGGAATCGGACTGGTCGTGCTCATCGTGGTGTTCGTCGGGTGGAGTGTCACCTCGTACAACAAGACCTTCGTCGACGTCGTGACCGTCTCCCTCGAGACCGACAGCGTCGGCAACGCGCTGCCCCGCAATGCCGACGTCAAGGTGCGCGGCATGATCGTCGGCGAGGTCCGATCGGCTACGACCACCGACGGCGTCGTCACCTCGGAACTGGCGATCGAGCCGGACAAAGCGCCGATGATCCCCTCGAACGTCACGGCTCGCCTGCTGCCCAAGACTCTCTTCGGTGAGCGGTACGTCGCGTTGATTCCGCCGGACGGCAAGCCCGGTTCGCCCATCACCGAGGGCACCGTGCTGAAGCAGGATCGCAGCGGAAATGCCATCGAGGTGGGGCAATTGCTCGACGGCCTGCTGCCGTTGCTCCAAGCCGTGCCGCCACAGGATCTCTCGAACACCCTCGGCGCACTGGCACAGGGGCTCAGCGGCCGCGGAGAACAGCTGGGCCTGACGATCGATCGGCTGGAGAACATCTTCTCCGGACTGAACACCGAACTCCCCGCCATCCAGCAGGACCTACGCGGATTGGCGGACTTCTCCCAGACCTACGCCGATGCAGCTCCCGAGTTGGTCAGCGCTCTCGACAATCTGCGGACCACCGGCAACACCGTCGTCGAGAAGCAATCCGCGCTCGCGACGCTGTACACGTCGGTGTCATCCGCCTCGAACACGACGGCGGGCTTTCTCGAGGCGAACTCGACGCAGCTGATCGGTCTCGCCGCGAATTCGCGCGAGGCACTCGAAGTGCTGGCCGAGTTCTCCCCCGCCCTGGGTTGCACGGTCGCGCAGTTCGCCGAAGGGGCCCGACGCGGCAGGATCGTCACCGGCGTCGGCGACGAGTATCCCGGCATCAACGTCTCGATGCCGTTCGTCAATCCGAAGGGTCGATACCTGCCGAACCAGGACGAGCCACGGCTGTTCGAGCAGACCCGCGGACCGAGCTGCTACACCCCGCTCGACCGCAATGCGGGCGAATACTTCCCGCAGTACCCGGGTGGGTCACCCAACGACGGCTCGTACCAGGTGCCAACCAGAAACCCGGGCGAGCAGAACATCCCGGTGCTCTCGGCTCCACAGCTCTCCCCCGTACCCGCCTCGTATGCGGGCTCGGTCACCGAGCAGCAGACCCTGGCCGTCATCTACGGCGGTGCCACCGGAATCGCACCGGAGGCCGTCCCCTCCTGGACCACGACGGTGGGCGCGCCTGCGCTTCGAGGAACTCAGGTCACGCTCCGCTGACACCGCCTGATTGAATGGTCCGCATCCCCCGTCGACGAGCGCGGCGGGTAACGATTCAGGAGTACAGATGCCAGTCGACACGAACGCCGCAGGATTCTCGATCCAGTCCTCCAACGACGGGCGCGCGGCCGTCATCTCGGTAGCGGGCGAGCTCGATGTCACCACCGCTCCGGCACTGTCCGAGGCCATCACCGCACAGACCGCGACCGGCCCGGCTGCACTGATCGTCGACCTGAGCGGAGTGTCGTTTCTGGCCTCGGCGGCCATGACCGTTCTCGCGACGGCGCAACAGGATCACGGAGACTCCCTGTCGTTCTCGGTCGTCGCCGACGGACCGACCACCAGCCGGCCGATCAAACTGATGGGCTTGGATCAGGAATTCACCCTGCACGCCGACCTGCCGTCAGCCCTCGCTGCCCTCGACTGAGTCGGGGGCCGGGGATACGCCCAGTGCCATGACGGCGGCGTCGTCGGCCAGACCGTCGCCGAAACTGCGCAGCAGCAACCGCAGATCGTCGACGATGGCTGCCGGAGTCGCCGGAGCGTGTGCCGTCGCGAATTCCAGGAGAGCACCGTCGTCGTCGTATCGGCCCCGGCCGACTCGCGCTTCGGTGAGACCGTCGCTGTAGAGCATCAGGGTGTCCCCTGCTTCGAGCGTGACGGTCGCCGGAACGAAGCGAGCGTGCCGAAGTATTCCGATCAGCTGGCCGCCCGTCATGGGCACGTAGTGGGCGGTTCCGTCGGCACGAAGGACCAGCGGTGGGGGGTGCCCGCCACTGGCCATCGATACCTCGAATCCGGTGTCCGTTCGGCTCAGAATGCCGAAGACTGCGGTGCAGAACTGCGCATTGGCGTCCCGAAACTCTTGCCGCAGAACAGAATCCAGATTCTGCAGCACCGCGACGGGGTTCTCGTCGTACACCGCTGCCGCGCGCAACGTGTACCGCGTCAGCGACGTCACAGCGGCCGCCGATGCACCTTTGCCACAGACGTCGCCGAGAAAGAAGCCCCAGCAGTCGTCGGACAACGGAAACAGGTCGTAGAAGTCGCCACCCACCTCGTCGCGGGACGCTGCCCGGTAGTGCGCCGCGGCGGTCATCCCCGACGGCGGTAGCAGTGCGGGCGGCAACAGCGACCGCTGCAGCGTCTTGGCCAACAGTTCTGCACGCGTGCGTGATTGCAGCAATTCGCGCTCGTAGGTACGGCGATCGCGAGCGTCGAGCGCCGTGATGCGGATCAGTACCGGCCGGCCCTCTGCGTCGATCTTGACGTTCGCCGTGATGAACACCGGCAGCCGTCGACGATCCGCCGTCACCAGGTCCAGTGCAATGCCGTCGAGCTTGCCGTTCATCAACAGCATCGGCCCGAAGTGGGTCTCGTAGTGAATGCGTCCACCGACGGTGAGCAGCTCCCCGAAATCGGTACCGACCAGCGCGTCGACCTCGAAGCCCAGCCAGGTTGCCAGCGTCGAGTTCAGTCGCGCGATCCGCATGTCGGGGCGTACGGACAGGTACCCGCATGGCGCATTCTCGTACAGGTCCTCGACATCGAGGTCATCGATCACGACGGTCTCACGAAGTCCGCGATGGTCTCGGCCGTCAGTTCGGGTGCGGTGATCTGCGGGCAATGGCCACTGACGTCGAGCGTGATGCGGACGCTCCCCGGGATCTGTTCGTGCACGAACCGGCCGACCTGAGGCGGTGCGAGCGAGTCGCGCGCACTGTCGATGATCAACGTCGGCACCGGTACTGCAGGCAGATCCGCCCGGTTGTCGGACAGAAAGGTGGTGCGGGCGAACACCCGTGCGCACGCCGGATCGGTTCGGCACACGCTCGCGGTCCACATGTTCTCGAGTTCCGGTCGATCGGGTGCGTTCACGACCACCGATGCCATCGATGCGGACCAACCGAGATAGTTGCTGTCCAGCGATTCGAGCAGTTCGTCGATGTCCTCTGCACTGAAGCCGCCGCGGTAGTCGCCGTCGTCGATGTACCGGGGGGACGGAGTCAGCAGAATCAGCTTGGTGAATCGATCGGGCGCAGCGGTGGCGGCCAGCACCCCCATCATCGACGCCACCGAGTGACCGACCAACGTGACGTCGGTCAGGTCCAGTTCCTGCGCTATCTCCACGATGTCGGCGGCGTACGTGCTCATGTGGGCGTATCTCTCGGCGTCCCAGGCCGCCGGGTCCGCTGCCCCGGCCCCCACGTGGTCGAACAGGACGATCCGGAATCGCGAAGCCAGGATCTCGGTGACGCCTCGCCACAACGTCTGGTCGCAGCCGAAGCCGTGCGCCAGCATCACGACCGGGCCGTCGGCAGCTCCGACGACTTTCACGTTGTTCCTGATACGCGCACTCACCTGCACAGTGTGTCATCCGGCACCGGAAGCGGGGAGTGAGACTGCCCGGACAGGGTATGACCCCTGTCTACAGAAACGAGAATCTCATGCGAGTGCTGGTCACCGGCGCAACCGGATACATCGGATCTCGGCTGATCCCCGTGCTTCTCGAACAGGGCCACGAGGTACACGCCGCGATGCGTGACCCCAAGAAGAAGTCGCGCTTCGCCTGGGGTGCGCACGTGATGGCTGTGCACTTCGACCTCGACGACCACGACAGCTTCGACTCCGCTACCGAGAATGTCGACGCGGTGGTCTACCTGGTCCACTCGATGGACGAGGGCGATTTCGTCGAGAAGGATCGCCACGCCGCGCAGTCGATGGCCGCTGCCGCGGAACGCAACGGGCTCCAACGAATCGTCTACCTGTCCGGTCTGATTCCCGACGACGGCACTCCACTGTCGGATCACCTGCGCTCACGGCTGCAGGTCGAGGAGGCGTTCCTCGACAGTTCCGTCGATGCCACCGTCCTCCGGGCCGCCATCATCCTCGGTTCCGGATCGACGTCGTTCGAGTTGGTGCGACGCATGACCGAGCGACTGCCGGTGACGCCGATTCCGACGTGGATGCGGAGGCAGGTGCAGCCGATCGCCGTCGTGGACGTCGTCGCCATCATCGCCCGCGCCCTCGGCGATACAGCCCGTCCCGGATCGTTCGACATCGGCGGCACCGAGACGATGAGCTACCCGGAACTCCTGCAGGCGTACGGCAGCGTCGCCGGTCTGCGCCGAGCACAGATTCCGGTGCCACTGCTGCCGACGGGGCTGGTCGGCCGCGCGGTCGCAGTCATCACCGCGATGCCGCCCGGCACCGTGATCTCTTTGGTGGAGAGCCTGACCCACGACATGGTCGTGCGACGCGGTAATGCCGCGACGGACGTGTTCGCAGAACCGGATACGACGTTGCTCAGTGTGCGGGAGGCCTTGGAACGCTCCATCACGGTGGCAGCCGAGGAAGGTACGGACGCACACGCCGATCCTCAGGCCGCAGCCGACACCGATCCCGACTGGGCAGGCGGAGTCGTCGACATCGTCGACGGCACCGTGCGACAGCGTCCGTCCGGCATCGCAGGCAAGGTCCAGCTCGGAGCGACCCGCTAGCCGGTGTCGCTGTCTGTCAGCTGATGTCGCTGTAGCGATGAGCCCAGGGCACTGCTCGTTCCAACTGCGCTGCGAGTTGGACGAGCAGCCCCTCCCCGCCCAGCGGGGCGAGAAAGTGTGCGCCCATGGGCAGACCTGCGCTCGTCCAGTGCAGGGGAACGGACAGGGCGGGACGCCCGGTGACGTTGGCGGTCTGGGTGTACGGAATCCACGAGATGTTCTCGTCGATCATCTGATCCACGATGCCGGTGTACTTGAGCATTCCCGCAGTTCGGCTGCGCAACAGCAAGTCCGATGCCAACTGCAGCGGCTTCGCGAGCTCGAACGCCCCGATCTTCGGGGGCAGCTCGGCCAGAGTCGGGGTCAGCAGCAGGTCGTACGTCTCGAAGTAGGTGGCCAGGGCCCGCACGTGCACGTGTCGTCCCTCCACCGCATCGAGGTAGTCGACTCCGCTCGCGGATCGGCCGAGCGCGGCCATGATTCGGGTGTCCCGCTCGAATGCGTCGTCACCGCACCCGGTTCTGCGCTTGACCTCTTCCATTTCCCACGCCAGGTACGTGAACCAGGCGAGCAGGAATTCGCGGTTGAGCGCCGCGTCGTCGAACGGCGGGGCCTCGAGGAGTTCGACGGTATGGCCCAGTTCGCCGAGCGTCGTTGCCGCCGATTCCATCGCAGCGATCGCCTCCGGGGCCGGAGACGGATTCACCGAGGTCGCGGCGTACATGCCGATCCGTAACGGCCGCGGGTCGGTGTCCATCCGAGACAGGAACCCGTCGGGCGGCGGCGTCGACGAGTATCCCGACGTCGGCTCACCACCGGCGAGTACATCGAGCATCGCGGCGGTGTCGCGGACCGATCTCGACACCACGCCCTGTACTGCGGCCCCGTGCATCGGCTCGCCGAACGTCGGTCCCGACGGCACCAGCCCGCGGCCGGGCTTGAGCCCGACGAGTCCACAGCAGGCCGCCGGAATGCGGATCGAGCCGCCGCCGTCGTTCGCTCCCGCCACCGGCGCGATCCCGGCCGCGACCGCCGCGGCGGAGCCACCCGACGAACCACCGGGAGTTCTGCTGCGGTCCCACGGGTTTCGAGCCGGGCCGAACACTGCCGGCTCGGTGATTCCCTTGGCACCGAACTCCGGGGTGTTCGTCTTACCGAAGATGACCAGGCCTGCCTCGAGCCAGCGCTGCACCACCGTCGCGTGTTCGGGCATCGGCAGCTCGGTGAGTGCGCGCGAACCACTGGACGTGGGCAGCCCCGCGTAATCCTGCGACAGGTCCTTGATCAGAAACGGCACCCCGGCGAACGGGCCTTCCAGCGTTCCGGCCAGCCGCTGCTCGGCCTCCTCGCGCATCGGGCGCACGATCGCGTTGAGACCCGGGTTCACCGACTTCGCCTGCTCCAGTGCGCAATCGAGAAGTTCACGCGGGGTGACATCGCCTGTGGAGACCAACTCGGCCAGCCCGAGGCCGTCGTACGTCCGATACTCGTCGATGCGCATGTGGCCACCTTAATTACGTGCGGCCCATCCGTGTGCGAAACGGTTTGCCTAAATGCATTAGGCAAATATACGGTTCGTATAGGAAAGCAGGTGCGCCAGCTGCCTTTACCTCAGCCCGACACGAGAGATCGAGACCACCATGATCACTACCGACATCTCCGACACACTTCTGCACGGCGCGGCCGAGCTGGAACGAACCGACAACGGCGTGCTTCCTCATCGCCTGCCACGCGCAGCTCGTCAGCGCTTCACCGACCCCCAGCTCACGATGGCGGAATCTCAGCCGTCCGGAGTTCGGTTGATCTTCACCACGACCGCCACCATCATCGAGATCGAGGCAGTGGCGACCCGTCGCGCATTCCTGGGCCTGCCTCCGCGGCCGGCCGGACTGTTCGACCTGCGAATCGACGGCGTCCTCATCGAGCGCGTTCCGACGACGGGTGGCATCACCACGACCATCGACATGGCGACGGGGTCGGTCACCGATCAGGTCGAGCCGACCGGTGTCGCGCGGTTCTCCGGGCTGTCCGCAACCGACAAACACGTCGAAATCTGGTTGCCGCACAACGAAATCATCGAACTGGTCGCGCTGCGTACCGACGCCGCTGTCTCACCCGTCGTCGACACCCGACCGATCTGGATCGACTACGGCAGCTCCATCAGTCAGGGATCCAACGCCACAGGACCCAGCACCACCTGGACGGCCCTCGCCGCCGCGACAGCCGGTGTGCAACTTCGCAATCTGGGTTTCGGCGGAAGCGCACTGCTCGATCACTTCGTAGCGACGGCCATTCGGGACGCGCCCGCCGACCTCATCAGCCTCGAGATCGGAATCAACCTCGTCAACTCCGACGTGATGCGGCTACGCGCATTCACCTCCACGGTGCACGGATTTCTCGACACCATCCGCGACGGTCACCCCCACACCCCACTGTTCGTGATCTCCGCGCTCCTGTGCCCCATCCACGAGAACACCCCCGGCCCAGGTGCATTCGATCCGGCGGCATTGGCGTCGGGCACGGTGAAATTCGCGGCGACGGGTGATCCCGCCGAGGTGCGTGCCGGAAAGCTGACTCTGACCGTGATCCGCGAGGAACTCGCCCGCATCGTGTCCGAGCGCGCCACCGCGGACCCCCACCTTCATTACCTGGACGGCCGAGAACTTTACGGAGACAACGATGTCGAGGACCACCCGTTGCCGGATAGGCTGCACCCCGACCAGTCGACGCATGAGCTGATCGCCCACCGCGTCGTCGACCGAATCTTCCCGCGAACTCGAAGTTAGGGACGGATTCCGCGGATATTCCGTCCCCAACTTCGAGTTCGGCGGGGTCGATCACCCCGCGGAAATGTCCGACGGGTGTTGCGCGAGCGGGGACACCTCGATCGTCATGTACGGGAACAGTGGGAGATTCCACAGGATTTCGTGTAGCCGCTCGTTGTCCCGGACATCGAAGATGCTGAGGTTGGAGTACTGGCCGACGATGCGCCAGATGCTCACCCACTCCCCGTCCCGCTGCAGTTGCTGCGAGTACGCCTTCTCCCTGGAGAGGGTGTCCGCTCGTACGTCCGCATCGAGGTCCTGCGGCAATGCGACGTGCATCTTCACGGCAAAAATCATGTGGCTCAGCCCTTGTCGAGTACGAAGTCGTACGTCACTTCTTGGCCGCCGTCGACTTCCCGAGGATCGAGGATCAGTTCGGGCTTGACGGCGTTGGCGACGTCGTCGTCGTTGTGTGCGTCGCCCGGGAAATAGAGCTGGGTGGTGATCTGCTGATGCCCGGCAGCCGCAACTTTGAGGTGCAGGTGTGCAGGACGCCACGGGTGCCAGCCGGCCGCGGAGATCAGCTTGCCGCAGGCCCCGTCGGTCGGGATCTGGTACGGGGCGGGCTTCATCGTGTGGATCCAGAAGTTGCCCTGATCGTCTGCCGTGACCGTGCCGCGCAGATTCCACTCCGGGATTCCGGGCGCGAACTGCGAGTAGAAGCCGTCGGAATCGGCGTGCCAGATCTCGATGACCGCATGCGGGAGTGGGCTACCGTCGACGCTCGTGACCTGACCTTGGAACAGCAGCGGTGTGCCCTGTTCGCCGTCGCGAGTGGGCAGGATCGCGGCCGACCCGAGCTCAGGGGCATTCGGAACGTAGTACGGACCTTCGATGGTGCCCTTGCTGCCTTCACGGGTTTCGCCGGCAACTTCTTCGACGACGTGCTCTACCCAGACGTCGAGAAACAGCGGCCACTCACCGGTCTGACCGACGTTGATCAGCCAGGCCTTGAGTGCGTTGTACTCGTCGTAAGTGACCTTGTGTTCGCGAATCGTGTCATGGACTGCCGAAATGACCTGTCGAGCAAGCAGACTGACTCGCTCCGGCGGGGTGTCGGCGGCTGCCTGCTTGTCGGAGGTGAAACGCTCGGTGGCGTTCGCCCCCGACGCGGCTGCGGTGGCCACCTCGGTAGCGGATTCCGTCGAGGGTGCGTGGTCGATGCTCATGGAGAACTCCTTGGCTCACAGTTGCGTTCTTCGGGGCTGAAGATCAGTGGTCGGTGCGGTATTTCGCGAGCTTGTCGGGGTCGATACGCACGCCGAGGCCCGAGCCCGGCAGTACGTGCAGTTCGCCGTCGCGGATGACGAGGCTTTCGGTCAGCAGGTCGTCGCTCATGTCGAGGAAGTTCGACAGCTCGCCTGCTCGGCGTGAGGTGAGGTCGAAGGCCGCGCCGAAGGCGACGGTGCAGGCTGTGCCGAGCTGGCCGTCGATCTGGTTTCCCATCACCACGTCGACACCGAGCCCTTCGCACAGGTGATGAGTGCGGAGCGAGCGGGTGAATCCGGTGCGAGCGGTCTTGATACTGACGGCGGTTGCGGACCCACCGAGGATCTCGCGAGTGACCTCCGCCGGGGTCGTCGCCGATTCGTCGGCAACGAACGGAACATCGAGTTGCTGTACCAGCCAACGACGCCCGAGGACGTCGTCTGCCGGGCACAGTTCCTCGGCAAGAGTGAGCCCCAGATCCGACATCTCTTTCATGGCACGCGCAGATTCGGCAGCGGTCCATCCGCGATTGCCGTCGACGTACAGTTCGACCGTCTCACCGAGCCCCTCTCGCAGTGCGCGGACCACGGCGGTGTCGAGCTCTACGGGCCTTCGCCCGACTTTGACCTTGAAGACTCCGATGCCGTATGTCTCTCGCATCCGACTCGCCTCGTCGACCATCGCTGCAGGCGTGTCGAATCCGAGCATGTGGCTCACCCGCATACGGTCGGTGTAGCCGCCGAGGAGTTCGGTGACGGGTAGGTCGAGTGTCTGCCCGAGCGCATCCCAGATGGCCATGTCCACGGCAGATTTGGCAACCGGATTACCCACTGTACGAGCAAGTTTGGCATTGACCACCTCCCTCGAGGTGAGCGGCAGTCCCACGACGGCCGGCGCGAACAGGGTCTCGATTACCGCCACCACCCCGCGCTGGGTCTCGCCGTACGTGAACGGCCGAGGCGGAGCGTCGGCGACTCCGACGACACCGTCGTCGGTATGAACGCGTACGAGAACGTGGTCGGCGGCATCGACCTCGCCGCTGGCGAACTTCAGCGGCTTTCGATACGGAATCGAGTACGGGATAGCCTCCACAGCAACGATTTTCACAACGCGTCCTTCGACTGAGCAGGCGGTACGGATAGTTCGAGCGGAGGGAGCACTCCCGCGTCCTCCAACGCTGCGACCAGCGCATCGACGAGTGCCGACGGTCGGTCGCGGTGCCACGCCAATGCCAGGTCGATCGTGCTCGCTCCGGCGATGTCGCGGAACACGACGCCGTTCAACTGCAGAGCGCGGACGGATTCGGGAACCAATGCCACACCCAACCCGGCCGCGACGAGGGCCAGCAGAACCGAGGTGTCCGGGGCTTCGTGTTCACGACGAGGACTGAAACCCGCTGCGCGACAACTACGCACCACGGCGTCGTTCATCACCGAGTGCGTGTCCGCATACATCACGAAGTCCTCGTACATGAGGTCGGCCATGCCGAGCGCTGCCTCGGCGGCGTACCGGTGATCTACGGGCACCGCAAGCAGCAGCGACTCGGTGGTGATGGTGCGTACGACGAGGTCGTCACCTGCCACGGGTGGCCGCAGAACCGCGACGTCGAGCTGCTCCGACCGCAATCCCTCCACCTGAGCGGGGGTCAACAGATCCCCGTGAATTTCGAGCGCGATCCCGGGAAGGCGCTGCTTGATCGCACGGGCGATCGGCGGCAACTGATCGAATGCCGCCGTGCCGGTGAAGCCGATACGTACCAACCCGTACCGGCCATCGGCGATGCGTCGGACACCGCGGTTGCTGCGTTCGAGATTGTCGAGGTTGCGGACGGTCTCGCGGTAGAAGAACTCCCCCGCCGGAGTCAGGCTCACTTGACGCGTGGTTCGGGTGAGCAGGGTGACGCCCAGTTCGGCCTCGAGCTGTCGGACCGACTGAGACAATGCCGGCTGCGCCAGATGCAGGCGTTTGGCTGCCTGACCGAAGTGACAGGTCTCGGCCACGGCGACGAACTGATGAAGATGCCTCAGTTCCATCGATTGCCTCCTGTCGGTTCGTATCACGCTCAGGCGTGACCCTGCCCACAGTAAGCCCGCAATCCATTGATGACAAAGACCTATTTGCAGCTCATTGATAAGTCGGAGCGATCAATTCCTCGCGGTGCACACGCCGCCCGCCGATCAGAATCCGATCGGCAATCCGGCGTAGTTCTCCGCCAGTCCCATGGCACCCGCCTCGCTGGACGCCACCCATTTCAGTTGCGAGAGTTGCAGTTGCGCGTCGAAGGGGTCGTCGCCGGTATGCAGCATCGTGGTCATCCACCACGAAAAGTGGGTGCAGCGCCAGACGCGCCGAAGTGCGTCGTCGCTGTAGCTGTCTGCGGCCCGCGAATCGTTCCCCTTCAGCTTCTGCGCCAGGGCAGGCGCGAGCAGAGCCACGTCGGCTACCGCGAGGTTGAGGCCCTTCGCTCCGGTGGGCGGCACGATGTGCGCGGCGTCGCCGGCCAGGTACAGGTTGCCGTGTCTCATCGGTGTCTGCACGTAGCTGCGCATCGGCAACACGCTCTTCTCGGTGATGGGGCCGGGGTTCAGAGTCCACCCGTCCTGACCGTGACCGAGCCTTAACGCCAACGCATCCCAGATGCGGTCGTCGGACCACGTGTCGATATCGGTTCCGTTCGGCACCTGCAGATACAGCCGGCTGACCGTCGACGAGCGCATCGAGTGCATGGCGAAGCCGTCCTGGTGCCAGGCATAGATCAGTTCGTCCGTCGAGGGGGCGACATCGGCGAGCACCCCGAGCCAGGAGTAGGGATAGACCCTTTCCCAGGTGTTGCGCACCGAATCGGGCATGGCCGCCCGGCTCGGTCCGAAGGAACCGTCGCATCCCGCAACGACTGTCGCGTCGATTCGCACCGCGTTGCCCGACGCGTCGGTGAACGTGACGTAGGGGGCGTCGGATTCGACGTCGTGCAACGCCGTATCCGAGACGTCGTAGTAGATCTGTTGGCCGGCCTTCTCGCGTGCCACGACGAGGTCCTTGGTGACCTCCGTTTGCCCGTACACCCAGACACTCCGGTCGACGAGATCACGAAAGTCGATGTGGTGCCGCTCTTCCGGCCACTGCAGGTAGATGCCTCGATGCTCGTCGCCCTCGCGGTGCAGACGCTCACCGAGTCCGTGTTCGTCGAGCAACTGGACCGTCGAGTGTTCGAGGACTCCGGCCCGGATTCGGGAGAGCACGTATTCCTGAGTACGTGACTCGATCAGAATGGAGTCGATCCCCTGCTCGTCGAGCAGGTGGGACAGCAGCAGACCCGCGGGCCCTGCACCGATGATGGCAACCTGTGTACGCATGCAAGCAGTAGACCCCGGGATTTCGAGCCGAACAAGACCGCACTTCCACTGAGTGAAAACGGCCGACTACCCGCCGAGACTTCGTCCGATCCCCTGGGCCGCAACCTGAAGTGCGGCAACCAGTCTCACTCGATCGCGGCCCAGCTTGGGAACCACGATTCCCAATGCGGCGACCACACTGTCGCCGGCATGGACCGGCACAGCCACCGAACACGCACCGAGTGTCATCTCTTCGACCGTCTGCGCGAAGCCCTCGCGACGCACTCGACGCAACTCGCTCTCCAGCTGGCCAGGATGCGTCACCGTGTACGGGGTGAGGCGATCCAGGGAGCGCATCACCTGCTCCTGCACCTCCCGCGGCGCGTACGCCAGCAGCACCTTGCCGACGCCGGTGGCGTGCAGCGGCAGCCGAGCGCCGACGCGACTGACCGCGGGAACCGATGCGTGGCCGGCCAACCTGTCGAGATAGAGCACTTCGCACCCGTCGCGGATGGCCAGGTGCACCGTCGCAAGGGTCGCTCCGTAGATGTCGTGCAGAAACGGTGATGCGATGTCGCGAAGATCGGACTGATCGGGTGCGAGCAAGCCCAGTTTCCACAACCGCCTACCGACGACGTAGCGCCCGTCGTCGCCCCGGACCAACGCACCCCACTCCACCAGTTCTCGCACCAGTCGATGCGCAGTGGCGATGGGTAGGTCGGCACCGGCGGCCAGGTCGGTCAAGGTCAGCGACGGAGCCTTCTCGTCGAACACCCCGAGCAAGGCCAGCAGCCGCGCGGCCACCGAGACTCCGGGGTCTCGAGCATTGCCAGCCATGACATGGACGATAGTGTCCCCACGAGACAGAGAGTGAGACCACGCCGATGACCGACGACGGCACCGCCGCATTCGAGCTGGCACGCCCGCGATTGTTCGGGATTGCCTATCGCATGCTGGGCAGCGCCGCCGAGGCCGAAGATGTGGTGCAGGATGTCTGGCTGAAGTGGCACGCCACCGACCGCACCACCGTCCGTAATTCACTCGCCTTCCTCACCACCGTCACGACACGCCTGGCCATCAACGTCACGCAGTCGGCGCGGGTGCGGCGGGAGTCGTACGTCGGCCCGTGGCTGCCCGAACCGATCGACACCCGAGCCGATCCGGCGACGGTGGCAGACAACGACGCCACGGTCGAGCTTGCCGTTCTTGTTGTGCTGGAACGACTTCCGGCTCGTGAGCGAGCCGCGTACGTTCTCCGGGAAGCATTCGACTATCCGTACGGCCGGATCGCCGACATAGTGGAGACAACCGAAGCCAACGCGCGTCAACTGGTGACGCGCGCCCGCAGACATGTGGCCGACGCTCGTCCGACCCCTGTCGATTCCGACCGCCATCATCGACTGCTCGACGCCTTTCTCGCCGCAGCCAAGGGGGGCGATCTGGCCGCTCTGGAAAAGATTCTTGCGCAGGACGTAGTGAGCCTGTCCGACGGCGGCGGCAAGGTGAAGGCTGCAGCCCGAATACCCATTGTCGGACGCAGCCGAGTCGCCGCATTCGTTGCGGCGTTCTCCTCGCATTTCTGGATAGGAACCACGACGTCGTTCATCCAGGTCAACGGAAGGGCTGCCGTACTGATCGTTCGTGAGTCGACGGTGACCACGCTGCTGACGATCGATGCCACCGAGGACGGGATCGGGACCGTCCTGTGGGTGATGAATCCGGACAAGCTGCACGCGCTGCCGCGCTAGGTGTCACAGATCGGAGCGCTGCCCTGTCAACACTGCGACCGGCAGCAGACAAGAGTTGACCGGCTCGTCTCGCAGGCACCCCTCCTGCGGCGAAGAGAGGATTCTCATGAAGATCGTTGTCATCGGCGGAACCGGCCTCATAGGTTCTGCAGTTGTGAGCATGTTGACCGAGCACGGTCACGATGCGATAGCGGCGTCGCCCAAGTCCGGTGTGAATACTCTGACCGGCGAGGGCCTGGCCGATGCTCTCGTCAGTGCGAATATCGTTGTCGACGTCTCGAATTCACCGTCGTTCGAGGACGCGGCCGTGTTGGACTTCTTCACACGCGCGACGACCAACATCCTCGCAGCCGAAGCGAGTGCGGGCGTGCAGCACCACGTTGCACTGTCCGTGGTCGGCAACGACCGACTGCCCGCCAGCGGCTACTTGCGCGCAAAGGTGGCTCAAGAGAAACTGATTCGCGCATCGTCGATTCCGTACACCCTCGTGCGCGCAACGCAGTTCTTCGAGTTCTTCTCCGCCATCGCACAGGGCGCGACGACGGGCGACGAAGTCCGGTTGAGCTCGGGTCTCGTCCAGCCGATCGCGGCACACGACGTTTCGACCGTTGTCGCTCGTGTCGCTCTCGAGGCACCGCGTAACGAGACGATCGAGATCGGAGGCCCGGAAGCGTTCGGGCTCAACGAGTTCGTTGAAAGAGGTCTGAAGGCACGCGGCGACAGCAGAACCGTCGTCGCCGACGACCAGGCTCCGTACTTCGGCGCACTGTTGCACGGCCGTGAACTGGTTCCAGGCGATGGGGCCGAACTGTCCACTACTACTTTCGCCGCCTGGCTCGAGTCCTGATTCTCGCCGAACTCGAAGTTATGGA
Source organism: Rhodococcus sp. Leaf233 (assembly GCF_001426165.1). Classification (NCBI taxonomy): domain Bacteria; kingdom Bacillati; phylum Actinomycetota; class Actinomycetes; order Mycobacteriales; family Nocardiaceae; genus Rhodococcus; species Rhodococcus sp. Leaf233. Next base: position 64,199 of record NZ_LMRO01000001.1, on the reverse strand, counting down.
CACATTCGGCCTGAAATCCGTCCATAACTTCGAGCTCGGCGGATATCACACAGCGGCAGCGGCAAAACCGATTCGATTGAAACGCTTTTCGCGCGCGATCATCCGCATCGAAGGGTCCTGAGCGATCAGCTCGGCAAGTTCTCGGTGCAGTACCGCGCCCACTCGATCGCAGAACTGCTGTGATTCGTCTGCGGCGTCGGGCAACTCGGGAACGATGATGTCGACGACACCGGCCCGGAAGAGATCGAGCGAGCGCACTCCCTGCTTGGTCGCCATCTCGGCGGCGTGGGTGGTGTCGCGATGCACGATGGCCGAGGCACCCTCGGGCGGCAACGGCGAGAGCCAGGCGTGCTGAGCAGCGAGAACTCGATCCGCGGGCACCAGCGCAAGGGCACCACCGCCGGTTCCCTGCCCCAACAGCAAGGAGAGCGTGGGGGTTTCGAGGTCGACCATGTCTGCGATGCACCGCGCTATCTCGCCGGCCAGGCCGCCTTCCTCCGCCTCTTTGGACAGCGCTGCGCCGGCAGTATCGATGACGGTGACGAGGGGAAGCTTCAAATCCTGCGCCAGCCGCATGCCGCGTCGGGCCTCACGCAGAGCCGCGGGGCCGAGTGGCGTCTTCGTCGTCTGGCTCCTCCGGTCCTGGCCGAGCAGAACGCACGGCATGTCGCCGAACCGGACGAGCGCCAGAATGAGGCCCGGATCGGACTCGCCCTGACCGGTTCCGTTGAGCGGTAACACGTCTGCCGCTGTGTTGAACAGCAATTCGCGCACCCCCGGCCGATCGCTCCTGCGTGAGGCCAGAATCGAGGTCCATGCCGGCACGTCCTCGATCTCCCACTCGAGAGCATCGGAATGCCGGACGCGACACGACGGCACGTCGGTCATGATGCGTAGTGCACGGTCGACGATCTCACCGAGTTGCTCGGGCGGACGGATGGCGTCGATGAGTCCGTGCGCCTGCAGGTTCTCCGAGGTCTGCACGCCGGCGGGGAATTTCGCGTCGTACAACGCCTCGTAGACACGGGGGCCGAGAAATCCGACGAGCGCACCGGGCTCGGCAACGGTGACGTGACCGAGCGATCCCCAGGATGCGAAGACGCCGCCGGTGGTCGGGTGCCGCAGATAGACGATGTACGGCAGGTTCGCCGCCTTGTGTGCGGTGATCGCCGCGGTGATCTTGACCATCTGCAGAAACGCGACAGTGCCCTCCTGCATGCGCGTTCCACCCGAGGTCGGCAACGCGAGCAGTGGAAGCCGCTCGGCGGTGGATCGGTGCACCGCGCTGACCAAACGTTCACCGGCGGCCACCCCGATGGATCCGGCCAGAAAGGCGAACTCGCCCAACAGGATTGCCACCTTACGTCCGCGCACGGTCGCGGATCCGGTGAGAACGGATTCGTCGAGTCCGGTCTTCTCACGCGCCGCAGCCAGTTCGTTCGCGTACTCGTCGTCGATGACGTAGTCGGCAGCCGGGCTGTCCCACGACTCGAAACTCCCGGGATCGATCACCAGATCGAGAAGTTCGAGCGCGGTCATCCTCGTCATCGGATCGCTTCTTTCAACCAGTCGCGGACGAGTTCGTCGTCGGCTCCGAGAACCGGCGGTGCCAGATGCCGGTTCTCGGTGACCTCCGTGCCGTCGGACTCGAAGAATCGCAGCGGCGGCCCGGGCAGGGTCACCGTGCCCAGCGTCTCGTGCTCGACGTCGATGAGCAGGCCCTGAGACTTGGTCTGCTCCCACTCGTACACTTGCTGCACGTTGCGTACTTTGCCTGCGGGGACACCGATTTGGTCGAGAAGCGCCAACAACGGCTCGGTCTCGTAGGTACGGAAGATCTTGGACACGAGTTCGACGACGTCGTCGCGACTGTCGACGCGTTGCGGGTTGGTCGCCATGCCCTCGAGGTCGGGATCGATACCGAAGCCCTCACAGAAGCGATGCCACAGTCCCTCGCTGCCCACCGAGATCTGCACGGCTCCATCGGAAGTGGGAAACAGGCCGTACGGGCAGATCGACGGGTGGTGGTTGCCCTGCGCCTCACCGATCTCGCCTGCCACGGTCCACTTGGTGCCTTGGAATGCATGCACCCCGACGACGCTGGCCAGCAACGACGTTCGAACCACCTTGCCGCGGCCGGTGCGGTCGCGCTCGCGCAGCGCAGCGAGAACGCCGAACGCTCCGTACATTCCGGCCAGCAGGTCCGCGATCGGAACCCCCGCGCGCTGAACATCGTCGGGACCGGAGCCGGTGAACGACATCAACCCGGCCTCGCCCTGAGCGATCTGGTCGTAGCCGGATCGGCCACCCTCGGGGCCGTCGTGTCCGAATCCACTGATCGACAGCACGACCGTGCGCGGGTTGATCTCAGCGATGCGCTCGGGCGAGAAGCCGAGCCGATCGAGCACTCCCGTGCGGAAGTTCTCGAGCAGAACATCCGCGCGTTCGATCATGCGCTCTAACGCTTCTCGGCCATCGTCGGTTTTGAGGTCGAGCGCGATCGACCGCTTGTTGCGGTTGGCCGAAAGGAAGTACGTCGATTCGCGCTCCGCGTCACGCGGGGTGACGAAAGGCGGGCCCCACACCCGGGTGTCGTCGCCGCCCTTGGGGGTCTCGACCTTGATGATGTCCGCGCCGAGATCTCCGAGCATCATCGCCGCGTGCGGGCCGGCCAGGGCGCGCGTCAGATCCACCACCACGGTGCCGTCGAGCGGTCCGGTTCTGCCTGTCGTGTTGAGGGGCATCGAATTGATCCTTACGTCGAAAGCGATGAGGGGTTGCAATTGGCATATTGACTCAGTGGCCTAGCCAATTTCATTGGACCAGCGATCCGCGGGGAAGTCAAGATCGAGTTCTCGGACGTCCGCGCAGCTCCAGAGCTAGAGCCAGCCGGGCACGACCAGTACCGCCCAGGCGATCAACGGGCCGACGACGACGACCAACGCGCTGTATTTCAGGATCTGCTTGTAGAAGACGTCCCGATCGATGTCCTGGGCGTTGGCCAGCACCAGAGCGCCGTTGGTGGAGAAGGGACTGACATCGACGATCGTCGAGGCGATGGACAGGGCCACGATGACACCGATGGCACCGACCTCGCCGGCGAGCAGGAACGGAACGGCCAGTGGGATGGTGACACCGAGGATGGCCGTCGACGACGCGAACGCCGACACGATGGCACCGATGTAGCACAGCAACAGCGCCACGAGCAGCGGAATACCGATGCCGGCAACCGCATCACCGACGTACTCGACCGTGCCGGCTTCCTGCAGCACGCCGACGAACGTCAGCACGCCACCGATGAGCAGTACCGTCGACCAGCTGATCTGGTTGATCGCACCCTTCTGAGCCTTGGGCGACGCCAGGGCGAGGACCACGGCGACCGTCATCGACACGAAGCCGACATCGAGATCGAGGACGAGTGAGAACAACGCCAGCGAGGCCAGCCCGACGAGCGTGAGGATCTGATCGAACGTGATGGCCTTGACGGCGGTGGCCAGGGGTGGCGCGTTCTCGACCGTGACCGTCTGACCGGACGGCTTGGGCGTCGACGATCCGAATCCGCGCATGACAGTTCTCGAGCCGCCCCCGCCTACTCCGCCCGAATCTCCCTCGGGGCGGGTGCCGTCCTCGTCGTGCACGCTACGTCCGAGAAGTGCACGTCCGCCCAGGAACATGAACAGCAACGCACCGATTGCCGCGTTGAACAGCATGCTGCCCAGGAACAAGGTGAGTGGGCTGTTGACCAGACCCGCCTTCTGAGCGATGTTGTTGACCGTGACGCCGTAGATGCTGATCGGCGAGAACCCGCCCGCCTGTGCGCCGTGAATGACCATCATGCCCATGAGCAGGGCATTGATCTTGTACCGCGCCGCGAAGCCGAGTGCGATCGGTGCGACGATCGCCACGGCTGCCGGTCCCAGCGCTCCGATTGAGGTCAGCACGCCGGTGATACCGAACATGACCCACGGAATCAGGGCGACCCGGCCACCGACCAGCCGCACCGCACCGCGGACCAGGAGGTCGACCGTGCCGTTGTTCTGGGCGATCGCGAAGAGGTAGGTGATACCGACGAGCGTCAGGAACAAGCTGCTCGGGAAGCCGGCGATGATGTCGTCGGTGCCCATGCCCACGGCAATGGTTCCGACGAAGAACGCCGCCACGAACCCCAGCGCGCCCATGTTCACCGGGAACACGGTCGCAGCGAGGAACATGACGACGAGCGCAATGATGGGTATCAACTCGGTCGACATCGAAGGTCTCCGGTTCGTCTGAGGTTGTCCCCCGAGCGGGCGCTCGGGTTCCGTGGCCAATTGGACTAGCCACTGAGTCTTTACAGACTGAACCAGTGAAGTGGATCACTTGTCAACAGTTGCTATGACCCGGGCCACTGCCCACCCGAGGGTTAAGGTGGGGGTCCAGAGGAGCAGAGAGCGAGTGACACAGTGGCTGAGCAAATTCGCCCGGTGACCCGACCACGGCTGTACGAGGTCATCGTGGAGCAGCTGTGCAAACACATCGCCGATCGCGACATGAAGCCCGGCGATCGACTCCCGCCCGAGCGTGAACTGGCGGGTCACCTCGGCGTCAGTAGAGCCTCACTGAGCCAGGCCCTCGTTGCACTCGAAGTACAGGGCATACTGGCCGTCCGCCACGGCGACGGAGCGGTACTCGTGCGACGGCCCGTGGGAGACATGGCCATTCGCGCCCTGCGCGAGCACGCCGATCGCCTGCCCGAGGTGATCGAAGCCCGCGAGGCACTCGAGGTCAAGCTCGCCGAGCTCGCCGCAACCCGCCGCAGCGACGCCGAAATGGCGGCGATCGACCACGCCCTGTCGGTCATGGCCTCGGAAATCACCGACGGAAATCGCGGCGACTCCGGCGACGAGCTGTTCCATCACGCCATCACCGAGGCCGCGCACTCGCCGCTACTCGCCCGACTGATGGGCGAAATCGCCGGCCTGATTCGCGAAACTCGAATCGAATCATTGTCGCAGTCGAACCGTCCGCAGACTTCGTTGGAACACCACCGCCGCATCGCCGACGCTGTGCGGCAACAGAATTCGGCCGAGGCCGGACGCGCGATGGCCGAGCACATCCGCCTCGTCTCGGACGTTGCACTGCTCCGCTCCACGGACAGCTAGAGAACTCACCCGCCGCAGAACATGGTTGACATCCGTGGCCACGTCGGTGCATCGTTATTGGCACAGCGCCAACAACGCGTCGTACGCTCCGACCCGAGGACCCTCCATGACTGCACTCGCAGACCGCACCGACGACGTCACCACCGAGCTCGCCGACGTCCGACAGCTCGCCCGCAGCTTCTTCGAGAAGGAGGTCGCGCCGCACCGCGAGGAATTCGCGGCGGCCGGACGCCCCAGCCGCGAGGTCTACCGGAGTGCGGGCAACCATGGACTCCTGGGAATGTCGATACCCCAGCAGTACGGCGGAGGCGGCGGCGACTTCCGCCACGAGGCGGTGCTGTTCGAGGAGCAGGTCCGCGCAGGCGACTCGGCCATGCAGTTGGGTGTGCACAGCGGCATCGTTCCGCATTACATCCTTGCGTACGCAACCGAGGATAAGAAGCAGCGCTGGCTTCCGAAGCTGTGCTCCGGCGAGTGGATCGGCGCGATCGCGATGACCGAACCGGGAACCGGCTCGGACCTCCAGGGCATCACCACCCGCGCGGTGCGCGACGGCGACGACTACGTGGTCACGGGCGGAAAGACGTTCATTTCCAACGGAGCTCACTGTGATCTGATCATCATTGCCGCCAAGACAGATCCAACCGCCGGAGCCCGCGGGCTATCGCTGCTCGTGGCCGAGGTCTCCGACGACACCGAAGGCTTCCACCGCGGCCGGGTACTGCACAAGATCGGCCAGAAAGGCCAGGACACAGCAGAACTCAGCTTCGACGGTCTACGTGTTCCGGCTGCCAACCTCCTGGGTGAAGAAGGTCGCGGCTTCGCGCAGTTGATGCAGCAGCTTCCTCAGGAACGGCTGATCTGCGGTATTGCCGCCGCTGCGATGATCGAGGCCGCCGTGCAGCAGACCGTCGACTACACCAAGACACGAAGCGCGTTCGGCAAGACACTGTTCGACCTGCAGAACACCAAGTTCGAGCTCGCCGAATGCGCCACCATCGGACGCGTCGTCCGCACCTTCGTCGACGACGCAGTGGCCCAACATATTTCGGGGTCACTGGACGTGACGACGGCCGCGATGGTCAAGTACTGGACCACCGATCGACAATTCGAGGTGGTCGACCGCTGCCTGCAACTCTTCGGCGGCTACGGCTACATGGAGGAATACCCCATCGCCCGCATGTTCGTAGACGGTCGCATCGCCCGTATCTATGCCGGTGCCAACGAAGTCATGAAAGACCTCATCTCTCGCTCTCTGTAGAACCCGCACCGACCCGAGGATCCGATGAACAGCCCAGCCGCACTGCACACTTCCACCATCACCGGCGAGATCGGTACCGACCGTATCGTCGTTCTGACGATCGACGATCCTGCGCATTCCACGAACACCATGAACGCGGCATTCGGTGAATCGCTCGAGCAGACCGTCGACTGGCTCGAGACCGAACTCGATGCGTACGACGGCATCATCGTCACGTCGGGCAAGGATTCTTTCTTCTCCGGTGGCGACCTCGAATTGCTGCGCGACGCCGGTCCGTCCGACCATGCAACCATCGCAGATGCGCTCGATTTCACGAAGGACAAGTTTCGGCGGCTCGAGACGCTCGGCAAGCCGGTCGTGGCCGCACTGGGCGGCACCGCACTCGGCGGCGGCTTCGAGATCGCCCTGGCCTGCCATCATCGAATTGCCCTGAACAACAGCAAGGCTCGATTCGGGCTGCCCGAGGTGACCCTCGGGCTTCTCCCCGGGGCCGGTGGCGTCACCCGGACGGTCCGCATGTTCGGCATCGTCAAGGCTCTGACACAGGTGGTGGGCCAGGGCCAGCGATATCGGCCGGCGCAGGCCCTCGAGCTCGGACTCATCGACGAGGTCGTCGACACCCACGAGCACATGATGGCGCAGGCACGTTCCTGGATCAGTGCCAATCCCGGGGCCCTCCAGCCCTGGGACAGAGCGGGATTCACGATCCCCGGCGGTACGGCGGCAGCACCGGCTGTGGCCGCGCAGCTGCCGGCACTCACGGCAACAGTGCGTGAACAGGTCAAGGGCGCACCGATGCCTGCCCCCATCGCAGTCGTTGCCGCGGCAGTGGAAGGATCGGTACTCGACTTCGAGGCCGCCTCGCTCGTCGAAACCCGCTACTGCACGTCGCTCGCCTGCGGGCCGATCTCGGGCAATTTGATCCAGTCGATGTTCTTCGATCTCGGCTCCATCACCAAAGGCGCTTCCCGCCCTCCGGCCGAACCACATCGAGTTCCCGAGAAAGTGCTGGTGATCGGGGCCGGAATGATGGGTGCCGCCATTGCCTACGTCGTCGCCTCGGCCGGGGTTCCGGTGATCCTCCGTGATGTCTCGATCGAATCCGCCGAGCGCGGGAAGAGTTATGCACGTTCGGTTCTCGGTAGAGCTGTCGCGAAAGGCCGCGCAAGCCAGGCCGATGCCGATGCGGTGCTCGCGCTCATCACCCCCAGCTCCGACGCGGCGGACGCCGAGGGTTGCGACTTGGTCGTCGAGGCAGTGTTCGAGGATCCCGCCGTCAAGCAGGGTGCCTTCGAGGACGTCGACAAGTACTTGACTGCCGACGCGCTGCTGTGCTCGAATACCTCCACCCTCCCCATCACCGCACTCTCGCACTCTGTTTCGCGAACCGGCGACTTCATCGGGACGCACTTCTTCTCCCCAGTCGACAAGATGCCGTTGGTGGAGATAGTGGTGGGAGAACACACCAGCGACTCCACTCTTGCCCGCGCATTCGACTTCGTCCGCCTGATCGGCAAGACACCCATCGTCGTCGGCGACAGTCACGGCTTCTTCACCACCCGCGTCATCGGCCGATTCATGGACGAGGCGATCTCGCTGGTCGCGGAGGGCGTGCATCCGGCCACCGTCGAGCAGGCCGCACTCCAGGCCGGCTACCCGTCCGGCGCACTGGCTCTGATGGACGAGATTTCGTTGACCCTGTCGCGGCACATCCGCGAGGGCATGGCCGAGGCCGCTCGAGCGGACGGTCGCCCCTGGATCGTCTCGAATTCGTACGCCCTGGTCGATCGCCTCGTCGACGAGTTCGACCGTCCGGGCCGCAAGGCGGGGCGCGGGTTCTACGAGTACGCCGAGGACGGCAGCAAGGTCCGGCTCTGGCCGGGCCTTGTGGAGCACTACCACGACCCCGAACACGGAATTCCGTTCGAGGACATGATGGATCGCATGCTCGTCGCCCAATCGCTTGATTCGGTCGCGTGCCTCGACGAGGGCGTTCTCCGAACCGTCGCCGACGCCAATATCGGTTCCATTCTGGGTATCGGCTTCCCTGCCTGGACCGGCGGTGTGCTGCAGTTCGTCAATCAGTTCGACGGCGGTCTCCCGGGATTCGTGCACCGAGCCGACGAGTTGCGGGCGCGATACGGCGACAGGTTCGTCGTACCCGCGTCGCTGCGAGCGCGCACCGAGCGGTACCTCTGAGATCGCGCTCGCTCGGTTCGGTGCGATCATGACAACCATGCCGGCTGCAAGCACACCCAAGTGGAACCGACTGGAACCGGACGAGCGACGGACCCAGATCTTGGCCGCCGCCGTTCGCTTGTTCGGCGACAAGCCGTACGCCGAGGTCTCCATGGCCGACGTGGCTGCGGCTGCGGGTGTTGCACGCGGGCTCATTCATCACTACATCGGCAGCAAACGCGATCTGTACCTCGAGTGTGTTCGTTTCCTGGTCACCGTGCCGCCGATCGAGGACGTGCACTTGCCCACGGGCTCGGTCGAGGAGAGGGCTCGCGGGAGTGTGCACTGGCTGGTCGGCGTCATCGAGGCACACGGAACGGCGTGGGTGTCGGTGGCGAGCGGCTCGGGCGTGGACCAGCAGGTGGCGCAGATTCTGGACGAGGCGGACGACCTTGCCGCCGAGCGCGTCTTGGACGCAACGGCTTTCGAGACACACCGCGGCGACAGACGCATCGCAACGTCGGCAGTGCGGGCGTTCGGCGGCATGGTGAAGGCGGCAGGTCGCGAGTGGCTGGTGCGCGGCACGCTGACCCGGGACCAGGTGGAAACACTTCTGACAGACGTGCTCGTCACCGTTCTCTCCACCGCACGCTCTCTCGACGACGCCCCAGAACGGTAGCTGGGCAATCCCTTTCACGGTTCACATCCCGTCGATCACCCCCGTCTTTGCTATTGACACCACGCCAACAAGGTGGAACTGTGACCGTATTCACTCGGGCGTACCGCGCCCCTCTCGCACAAGGGACCTCGCCATGTATCTCACTCAAGGCCTCCATCGCTCCGCAGTCACCACACCCGATCGCGCAGCAACGGTGTTCGGCGATCGCGTGCGCACCTTCTCGGAACAGATCGATCGTGTGGCGAGGTTGGCGGCCGGTCTGCATTCCGTCGGAGTCGAGAGCGGCGATCGAGTGGCAATGCTGGCGTTCAACAGTGATCGCTACTCCGAGTACCTGCTTGCGGTCCCGTGGGCCGATGCCGTGCTCAATCCCGTCAACATTCGGTGGTCACCCGTCGAAGTTGCGTATGCACTCAACGACTCCGCCACCAAGGTACTCATCGTCGACGACACCTTCGGCGCAATGGTTCCGGCTCTACGCGCGTCGTGTCCCGACTTGGCGACCGTCGTCTACTGCGGGGACGGTTCCACCCCCGACGGCATGGTCTCGTACGAGGACCTGGTGGCATCCCACGATCCCGTCCCCGATGTACGACGCAGCGGCGACGCCCTGGCCGGCCTCTTCTACACCGGCGGCACCACCGGATTCCCCAAGGGCGTCATGCTCTCCCACGCGAATCTGGTGACCTCCGGCCTGGGGACGGTGGCCACCGGACAGCTGCTCGACGACGCGTCGGTATTGCTCCACGCCGCACCGATGTTCCACCTCGCCGATCTGGCTGCATGGGTAGGGCAGGTCATGCTCGGTGGCACCCATGTCATGGTTCCGTTCTTCGAACCGACAGCGGTACTGAGCGCGATCGCACAGCACTCCGTCACCGATGTGTTGCTGGTTCCCACCATGATTCAGCTGCTCGTCGACGACCCCACGTTGAGCCAGTTCGACACCTCGTCACTGAGCCGTGTGCTCTACGGAGGATCCCCCATCTCCGCCGGTGTCCTCGAGCGGACCCTCGCCAGGCTTCCGCAGGCCCGCCTCACGCAGGCCTACGGCATGACAGAACTCGCGCCGGTCGCATCTCTGCTGTGGCCGGAACATCATGTTGGACAACGTACCGGCTCGGCGGGACGCGCAGCCCCTCACTCGGAGATCTGTATCCTCGGCCCGGACGACGAGCAGCTCGCCACCGGTGACGTCGGCGAAATCTGCGTCCGCGGCGGTCATGTGATGCTGGGGTACTGGAACAAGCCGGAGGAGACCGCGGCCGCCGTTAGAGACGGCTGGATGCACACCGGCGACGTGGGTTACCTCGACTCCGACGGATTCCTGTTCGTCGTCGACCGCTTGAAGGACATGATCATCACCGGCGGCGAGAACGTCTACAGCGCCGAGGTGGAGAGTGCGCTCAGTCGTCATCCCGCCGTTCTGGCCTGCGCCGTGATCGGAGTTCCGGACGAGGAGTGGGGTGAACGAGTTCATGCGTGTGTCGTTCTGGCCGAGGGACTCTCACCCACGACAGCCGAGTTACGCGAGCACACTCGCACCTACGTTGCCGGGTACAAGACTCCCCGCACCATCGAGTTCGTGACGGCGCTACCCATGAGCGGAGCAGGCAAGATCCTCAAGCGCGACTTGCGTGACGCCTACGTCGCCAAGGAAGCGGCCGACGCAGTTCTGTGATCACGCGACGGTGAATGCTGTCCGACGAGTCCCTGAGTCACAGTCCGGCGCGCTCGAGAATCTCGTCCCAGTGGATCTCGGCCTCGGCCTCACCCATGCCAGCGGACGCGATGCGCTCGTAGTCGTCGATCAGTGAACCGGCGACCCGCTCATAGCGTTCGATCCATGCTTCCTTGTCGTCTCGCCAGTATCCGACGACGGCCATGCGGCGGGCAGGGAATGCGATCTCACTGCGGAAGTACTTACGTACGCCTCGACCCGCCGACGCCTCCCCACCGAACCAGACGTACCCGTTTCCGGTCGGAACTCGAAGCGTGCGCACAGCATCGACGAGTTGCGATGGTGCGCGCCCATTTCCGGCCACCCGCCAGTCGATGGTGACCGAGGCAGCCGATCGAACCTCCAGTACATCGTCGTCGTGCGCCACCTCGACGATCGCATGCGCGTGCAGGCCCGCGGGCAGTTGTTCGAGGGCACGGCACAGCGCGGGTAGCCCCGGTAGATCGGCGATCAACAACATCCACTCCGTGTCGGCGGGCGGCTCGTACCACGACCGAGTTCCCCACATCCCCAGCGCCGTACCCGGCTCGGCCGAGCGGGCCCAGGCCGCAGCCACCCCGCCGAGGTGGTCCACGAAGTCGATCGTGATCCGGTCGCCGTCCCAGCGCCGGACGGTGTAATTGCGGCATTCACGAACCACGTCGTCGTGATGCGCGAGAACGCCGTCGCGTCGGATCATCTCGGGCGGTACGTCCTCTCCGTCGGCCGGAAAGTACAGGTGCACGATTTCGTCGGGCACTCCACTCGACTCGAACCCGCGCGCATCGGAAGCATCGAACACGACTCGAATCAGCGACGGCGACAAGCGGTTCGCTTCGATTACTCGCGCTGTGAGGTAACCGCCCTCGTCACGTCGGCCGGCCATGACGAGGCCTTCAGCTCTGCTCTGCCGGCTCGATGAACACCTTTTCGATGTCGTCCATGATTTTGCCCAGGCCGATCGGGTCCGATGAATTCCACACGCTCGCCGAGACCCAGTGCACCCGATTCTGCTGCACGGCAGGCAGTGTGGACCACAACGGTGCAGCACTGATCGCGTCCCGTTCGCTGTCGGCACCCTGGTCGGTGTACACGAACAGGGTGTCGGCGGAGTTCAGCGTGTTCAGCGTCTCGTCGGTGATGTCGATACGAAACAGGCTCGGATCCTGCTGGCCCTCCGGCTGCGCCATGCCCAGACCACGGAAGGCGATGCTCTCACCCGTTCCGACGCGAATCGAGTACTCCCCGCGCTCGCTCAATCGAACAGCGGAGACCGGCTTGTCGGCCAGGTCCGCGTCGGCAACTCGCTGCTTCAGCGCGGCCATCCGGTCCATCAGATTCTGCATGAGGTCCGTTGCCTCGCTCTGCTTTCCGAGCACATCCCCTATGGCCGCGACTCCGTGCGAGACGTCCTCGAGCGACACCCCGTCGTTGTAGGCGAAGCCGTAGGTCGGCACTCCGCTGGCGGCGAGCTTGTCGTAGATCTCCTTGTTCCACGCCTTCTCGCCTTCGCCGTCGTACCCGGCGACCACCACGATCAGGTCGGGGTCCTGAGCCAGGATTCCCTCGACGTTGGGATCGAAGCCGCCACCCTCACCCGCTATGTTTGCGATGTCGCCGATGCGCTCGTCGACGTGCGCGGGTAGCGCCAGCGGGTTGAAGGACGCGGCCACGGGATTCACCTCGAGCGACAGCATCAGGGCCAGTGAGATGGGGTCGGCGGCGACGACCCGGGCGGGTCGCTCGGGAACCTCGACCGGGCCGAAGTAGTCCTGCACCGTCCTGGTGCCGGCGGCCTCGGCTGGACCGGACGGTTCCGACGTGGCGCTCGAGCATCCGACCAGAGCCAGAGAGAGTGCGCCGACGAGCGTGTACAGCCCGGCAGAGGCGGAACGTCTCATCCGGCCGGTTGCACGGCCGTGGAACACGAAGAATCGAGGCATGACTGGGCAGCCTAGCCTAAATTCTAGCCGCGGTGGTCACCGCCGACAAGCAACGGCACGATGCTCCGGTGCGCGAAGGCCAGCAGATCGTCGTACGTCTCGAGTGCAGCGCCGGCTGCCGGAGTCAGCAGAATCGAATGCACGACGCGGACCACGATTTCCGGGGCGTCGGGTACTGCGAAACTGTCCGAGTCCAGCCCTCCCCGGGCGATCTGGGCGGCAGCGTCTATTGCAGACGCGAGCAGGGTCGACGCATTTGTCGTCAACTGTTCGAGTACCAACGCACTCTCGGAGTCGAACATCTTGAGCAGGACGGGATTGGTTCGCACCGACTCGATCGTCGTCGCGAATCCGTGCGCGGCACGATCCGCCCGAGACGATTGTTCGGCGGCCGCTGCCGCCACCGCGACGAACAGTCTCGTCGACTCACGTGCCATGACCGCGCGCACCAGCTCGTCCTTGGATCCGATGCGGCGATAGACCGTCACCCGGTTGATCTTGGCGCGCTTGGCCACGTCCCCGATGGTCGTTCTGGGGATGCCGACCTCACCGAACAACTCCAACGCGGCATCGAGGATCGGCCCGTCGTCACCGTCTGGATGCATCGTCCGATCCTAACGGCACCCTCGATGATGCAATGCAACATTGCAACACTATCTGTTGCTATGTAGCATCACCTCATCAGCATTTCGACGAATGGAGCTCGAATGTCTCGTGACCGAGCGATCGACCCGAACGCGCGCCACCTGGACGAGTCCTACGCGATCGTGGCCCGCGCGGTGACGTTCGACTGGACCGGCGTTCCGCTGCAGTACATTCCGCACGAGTGGTACGCCACGCACTTCTGGAACGTGATGCACCTGGTGCTGCCCGAGGGCGAACGGGCGATGGCCGACGTGTTCGCCCTCGCGCTTCCGTACATCGACGACCGCAGACTGCACGAGGAAGTCGTCGGATTCGTCGGACAAGAAGCAACCCACGCGTCCTCGCACGAGAGCTTTCGTACGTACCTCGTCGCGCATGGAGTCGACATCGAGCCGATCCTGCAGCGCATTCGATTCGCGGTGGGCGTGGTGTTCGGCGATCACGGCCTCACCGGCCGCGCGGGCAAAGCGTGGCTGAACGAGCGCCTCGGGATCTACGCCGCAGCCGAACATTTCACCGCAGTAGTGGGCGAATGGCTGTTGGACAACACCGAATTCGATCGCCTCGGTGTCGATCCGACGATGCTGGACCTGCTTCGCTGGCACGGAGCCGAGGAACTCGAACACCGCAACGTTGCCTTCGACGCATTCCAGTACGTCGACGGGGGTGCGTTTCGCCGCGCCCGCACCGCGGTGATAGCCAGCGCGGGGTTGGCCGTGCTCTGGTTCAGCACCGCCGCGTACCTGTACAAGAACTCGGTGGCCACCCCGCGCACCGGGAAGCGCCGACTTCGCACCCCCTGGCCTCTCGCCTTCGCACGAGCATCCCGCAAGCAACTGATACCGGGCCTGTCGTTTCTGTTCGTACAACTCGCCCTGTACATCCGACCGGGTTTTCACCCATCGAAGATGGGCGACATCGACAAGGCAGTGCGATACCTGGCGACGTCACCCGCGGCACTGGCGGCACAGCAGTGACCACCGAAACAGCCTCGAGACACAGCCATCTGGGTGAGATCACGGTGACCGACCCCGGCCGTGGTCTCCGAGCCATCGCTGCGGCGTCTCGGGTGTACGCAAGACTGGTCACCGACTCGTCCGTCGTCACCGCCCTCTCCCCGGCGCGACCGCGCCGATGCGTCGGCTACGAATTCGAGACCACCATCGACGAGATCGTCGACGAGGCCGAGGACGTGCGCTCACTTCTACTGCGTCGCAGCGACGGAAGCGCATTGCCGACCTGGTTGCCCGGTGCACACATCGACGTGACCACACCGGCAGGCTCGGTTCGGCAGTACTCGCTCGCAGGTCGGCCGGCAGGAGGAGATCGGTATCGCATCGGTGTCCGTAGGATCCCCGGCGGCGCGGCCTCCACCGAGATACACGGTCTCGTTCCAGGAGACACCCTCCGAGTCCGTGGACCCCGCAACGCATTTCCCATGGCCGCCGCCGAGCACTACTTGTTCGTCGCGGCCGGCATCGGCATCACTCCCATCCGGTCCATGATCGAGCGCGCCGTCGCCGACGGCACACGGTGGACCCTCTACTACCACGGAAGATCTCGTGCGAGCCTGCCGTTCGTCGCCGAACTGCAGCAGTCCGCGCTCACCTCCCGCGGTCACGTGATCATCAAAACCGATGACGTGGAGGGACTTCCGCGTCCCTCGGACATCGTCGATCTCGGGACGGGATCCTCGGCCCTGTACGTCTGCGGCCCCGCGGCACTCTCGCGCCGGCTGCGCGAGGAGGCCACCCGAAGTACCACGGTTCGGGAGTTCCACACCGAGCTGTTCGCGCCCGCCCCCGTGGTCGACGGCCGTCCGTTCGTGCTGAAGCTCGCACGGTCCGGCGACACCGTCGAAGTCGGCGCACAGGAGACCGCCCTCGACGCCCTCCGACGAGTCCGTCCCGATCAGCCGTTCTCGTGCCGCCAAGGTTTCTGCGGTGCCTGCGTCGTCGGCCTCACCGGCGGACGCGTCGACCATCGCGATCGCGTGCTGAGCCGCACCGAACGCGAGAACTCACTCACCCTGTGCGTGTCACGCGCCGCGGTCGACGGCGACGTCGTCGTTCTCGATCTGTAGAAGGAGCCACACATCATGACCGACAACGACTCTGCCGCGTCGCACATCGACGTCGCCATCATCGGTGCCGGCTTCGGCGGGCTCGGAGCTGGAATCAGGCTCGAACAGGAAGGCCGCGGCGACTTCTTGATCTTCGAGCGTGACAGCGCGGTCGGCGGGACGTGGCACGTGAACACCTATCCCGGCGCCCAGTGCGACATTCCCTCGGCGCTGTATTCGTTCTCGTTCGCACCCAACCCGGACTGGACCCGCCTGTATCCGCTGCAGCCCGAGATCGAGCAGTACCTCAACGACTGCACCGACCGGTTCGGTATCCGGGATCGAATCCGATTCGGACACGAGGTGCTCGACGCGACGTGGGACGACGACCGGGCGCGTTGGATCGTGCGAACGAGCGGCGGAACATGGACTTCTCGGATTCTGATCGGAGCCCTCGGCCCGTTCAGTGAACCAGCCACTCCGAGTATCGACGGTCTGGACTCGTTCTCGGGCAGCGTCTTTCACTCGGCTCGGTGGAACCACGAGCATTCGGTCGAGGGTAGGCGTCTTGCCGTCATCGGCACCGGCGCATCGGCGGTGCAGTTCGTACCCCGACTCGCTCCGTCGGCCGCACATCTGACGCTTTTTCAACGCACGCCCACGTGGATCCTTCCCCACCCGGACCGTCCCATCTCCGAGTCCGGCAGGTCCGTGCTCAGGAAGTTTCCGGCGGCTCAGCGCGCCATGCGTCGTACGTTCGATCTGTTCCAGGAAGCTCTGGTGCCCGGCCTGATTCGGCACCGCGCCCTGCTGACGCCGTTGACCGCACTGGGCCGGGCTCACCTACGCAGACAGGTGAAGGATCCCGTACTTCGCGAGAAGCTCACTCCCACATACACATTCGGCTGCAAGCGGCCGACGTTCTCGAACAAGTTCTACCCCGCCCTGTGCCGCGACAACGTCACCGTCGAGACCACCGCCATCTCCCGCGTCGTGCCCGAGGGCGTCGTCACGACCGACGGAACGGTCCACGAGGTCGACACCATCGTTCTCGGAACAGGTTTCACCGTCGCCGGGCATTCAGGCTTTCGGCGCATCGTCGGTCGTGGCGGTCGGTCGTTGGCGCAGACCTGGCCCGACGGAGAGATGTCGTCGTATCGAGGGACGACGGTGCACGGCTTTCCGAACTTCTTCATGGTGCTCGGCCCCAATTCGGTGGTGTACACCTCGCAGGTCGTCACCATCGAAGCACAGGTGAACTACGTTCTTGCAGCACTGCGGGCGATGGACGACAAGTGCTTGGCCGCAATCGACGTCACCCGCACTGCACAAACGGAATTCGCGGACTACACGGACGAACGGTTGGCCGGTTCGGTGTGGAACTCGGGTGGGTGCAGCAGCTACTACCTGAGCCCATCTGGCCGCAACGTCACCTACTGGCCGGGTTCGGTACGCAACTTCACCCGTCGTATGTCGGCCATCGAACTCGACCACTATTCCTGCCGCAGTGCCACTGTCGATGTGCCGGGCACACTCGCCGTCACCAAGGAGTCCGCATGAAGAACCACATGGACCTCACCGGCAAGGTCGCACTGGTGACCGGCGGTGCACGCGGCATCGGTGCCGCGACCGTAGCAAAACTGGTGGCCGCCGGTGCATCCGTGGCAGTGGTGGATCTTCACTTCCCGACCGACGCGGCTGGCGCTGCACGGGTGTTGCTGTTGACCGGGGACGTCACGGATCCGGAGGCGATGACGGAGTGCGTGCAGGCGACGGTGCGCGCCTTCGGCGGGATCGACATCGTGATCGCCAACGCCGGCATCACACCGCCGCCTGCCACCATCAGGACCGTCGACCGCGCGGTATTCGACTCCGTCATGGCGGTCAACTTCGGCGGTGTGCTCACCATCGTCCGCGCCGCGGCGGACGAGATCGTGACCAGTGGTGGGCACATTCTGCTCGTATCGTCCTGTGCTGCATTCACTCCCGGCATGGGCGGGTCTGCCTACATGGTCAGCAAGGCAGCCGTGGAACAACTGGGCCGCGCGCTACGCATCGAACTCGCAGCAGTCGGTGCATCGGCCGGTCTGGCGTACTTCGGGGTGGTCGACACCGATCTGGCGCGCCACACCCTCGACAACGACCCGATGGGGCAGCGGATCGGTGCATTTCTCCCGTGGCCGTTGAGCCGTCGACTCCCGTCCCCACGGGCGGCGGACCTCCTGGTCGACGCGGTCCGTACGCGTCGAGCACGGCTGATCGCCCCCGCAGTGTGGGCACCGTACTTCTGGTTCCGCGGGATCCTCAACCCGATCCTGGAGTGGAAGCTACTGCGTGACAACGCAGTCGGCGATATCATCCGCGACCTCGAACACAGCCGGGCGCGCTGACACCCGCACGGGCCCGTTACGCGTCGACGCTCGGAACCGCGTCCAACGGAGGCAGGGTTCGCGAACACAGCTGGCGCGCATCCGCGTCGGACATCCCGAGGGCGAGCAGCACGCTGTGCGCCATGTTGTCGACGGCATCGACGTCGCTTCGTTCCGGCTGTTCGAGCAGTAGTTGCCCCATGCCCAGTAACGCCCCCGCTGCCAGGGCCAGAGCCAGCTGGGTGTCCTGCACGCGGAAGTGCCCGCTCAGTACTCCGGCTTCGATGTCGCGCGAGGCCCGCGGACCGAGACCGTGCTTCGAGGTGATCAACTCGGGCCCGGAGTGGATGAGCACTCGGCTCAGATCCGGTTGTTGCCGGAACAGCCGGCCTGCGATGCGGAACGACCGGGTGAACGCTTCTGCGGGATCGTCCTCGTCGTCGCTCAACGAGTCCAGGTAGATGCCCAACAGCTCGAGGGCACCGTCGACCGCAGCCTGGAACAGCTGCTCTCGGCTCTCGAAATGGTTGTAGAACGACCCCATGCCGACGTCTGCGGCCTGAGTGATCTCGGCAATCGGCACGTGCAATTCGCCGCGGGCGATGAAGCTCTGCGCGGCAGAGATCAGGGCACCGCGCGTGCGCGCTTTGCGTCGCTCGAGGCGATTCGGGGTTTCGGTCATGGTCCCTACTCCTGAGTGCATTTGTCGCCGCCTTGACCCTTCCTCACCGCTGACGAATTTGTCAACACTCTTGACTGACCGATTAGTCATAGGTGACGATAGTGTCACCAACGAGGGAGGGCTGATGGGACACGACGTCGACGGCCACAAGAACATGCATGTGGATCAGGGCGCGCTTCCAGGCGAACACCCGGGAAAAGCCGCCGACCCGATCATCAAGGTGCGCGACATCGCGTGGCTCGAGTTCCGCAAACCCGACCTGGCCAAGGCCGAGGCATTCGCGGTGGCGTTCGGTTTCACCGTCTCACTGCGCACGTCCGAGGAGATTCACCTACGCGGCACGCACGTCGGGTCGCCGTGCGTGATCATCCGACGCGGCAAACGAACGCGGTTCGTCGGCGCGGCGTTCGCTGCCGCCGAGGACGCCGACGTCGTCCGCCTCGCCGATGCCACCGGGCAGCAGGTGCACCGGCTACCCGACACACTCGGCGGCATCGCCGTCACTCTGACCGATCCAGGCGGACAGCCTGTGCAGATCGTGTCGGGCTACACCGAACATCCCGAACTCCCGGGCCAGGACGCGCACACCTACAACTTCGGCGATCCACGCAACCGGATCAACGCCACCCAGAGGCCCCCGCGTCAGCCGGCGCGCGTCCAACGGCTCGGGCACGTGGTGCTGCAGCGAGTGGACTACCTGGAGAATCTGAACTGGTACCTACACCACCTGGGTCTGATCGTCAGCGATTTCCTCTACTACGACGGCCAACGCGACCGTGGACCGGTGATGAGCTTCATCCGCTGCGATCGGGGCAGCATCCCGTCCGATCACCACACGCTCGCGATGACTCTCGGCCCGTCGAATCGCTACGTGCACTCGGCGTACCAGGTGACCGACATCGACGCCATCGCCGCCGGTGGCGAATTCCTCACCGAGCGTGGGTACAAGCACTCCTGGGGCATCGGCAGACACATCCAGGGCAGTCAGATCTTCGACTACTGGCGCGATCCCGACGGTTTCCTGGTGGAGCATTTCAGCGACGGCGACATGTTCGACAGCTCGCTCGAACCCGGCTGGGCACCGATGACGGCATCCGGCCTCGCCCAGTGGGGCCCACCGGCATCGAAGGACTTTCTCGGTATCGCCCCGAGCAAAGCCTCTCTGCACGAGCTCAAATCGATCCTGTCCTCCCTACGCACCGACAACGAGTTCGACACCGAACGCCTTCGCGGCCTGATGAAAGTGGCTTCCTCATGAGCATCGCTGTACTACGCACCGCCGACGCCTGGTGGGTCGAGACCCCGGCCGGGGCGTCGCGCATCGACACGTCGGCAACCACGACCGCCGAGCTTCTCGCCGATCGCGCCGCTGTGGACGCAGCGCGTACCGGCACCGATGTGCTTGCAGTGGAGACGCTTTCGCTCCTCTCCCCGGTCACCGCACCGTGCCGGGTAGTGGCGAACATGACCAATTTCGTCTCGCACGTCAAGGACTCGGGAATGAACCCCGACACGGTGCCACTGACGTTCTTTCGGAAGACGTCCGGTTCGATCAGCGGCCCCACCGACGACATCGTCAAGCCGACGCACGTGAAACTCCTCGACTACGAAATCGAGATCGGCCTGGTATTCGGCAAGACGCTGACCGTCGGCACCAAGATCGATGCCAGCAACGTGGCCGAGTACGTCGCCGGACTCGTCATCACCAACGACGTGTCTGCGCGAGACGTCCAACTACCGAAAACCCAGTTCTACGAGGGCAAGTCGTACCCCACGTTCACGCCGGTCGGCCCACGACTGCTCCTTCTCGAGGCCGGAGAATTCGACCGGTTCGGCGAGCTGACTCTGACACTGCGCGTCAACGGGACTGTGCGACAGGACAGTACCGTGGCCGACATGATTTACCGGCCGGTCGAATCGCTGAAGGCGCTGAGCAATTTCCAGCGGCTCGACGCGGGCGATCTGCTGCTCACCGGCACTCCCGGTGGTACTGCGCTGAAGGCTCCGGCCAAGCCGATCGAGATGATCGGATCCCTGATCCCGCCGGCGCTCAAGTGGAAGGTGTTCTTCAAGAAGCAGGCCAAGAATCCCGACTTCCTGCAGGACGGCGACGTTCTCGAACTGACGTGCTCCACCCCCGACGGATCCCTCGACCTGGGAGTGCAGCGCACCCGGGTCTCGTACCGATGACCGAACGCGGATCCGACGGCACCCACCACCCGGTGGTCATCGTCGGATCCGGCCCGACGGGCATGACGGCCGCTCTGCTGTTGGCGCAGTACGGCATCCCCTGCCTGGTGCTCGATCGCTGGGCCGACGTCTATCCGCAGCCGCGCGCAGTACATCTCGACGACGAGGTGTACCGAATTCTGCACGACATCGGTGTCGCAGAGGATTTCGCCGGCATCTCACGTCCCGGGCGTGGGCTGCGACTGTGCACCAAGGATCTGCGCACCCTGGCCGAGTTCGAGCGCGATCCCGACGACAGACCGCACGGCTATCCCCAGGCGAACATGTTCGATCAACCGGACCTCGAGCGCCTCATGCGCACGCACGTCGCCCGATACGACACGATCGAGATGCGCGGCGGGTGCGAGATCACCGACGTGCAGAACCTGAAAGATACGGTCCGAGTGTCGTACACATCCACCGAGGACGACACCCCACACTGGGTGACCGCGGACTACGCGCTGGGGTGCGACGGTGCCAACAGCATCGTGCGCCGGTCCATCGGGTCGAAGATGGAGGACCTCGGGTTCGCGCAACGGTGGTTGGTGATCGATATCGCCACCGATGCCGAACTCGATCAGTGGGACGGCGTTCACCAGGTGTGCGACTCCGAACGATCCGCCACGTACATGCGAATCGGTTCCACCCGCTACCGCTGGGAATTTCGGATGCTCGACGGCGAAACCCTCGACGAGTTCGAGGATCTCGCCGCCGTCCGGCCGCTCATAGCGCCGTGGCTGCGGCACGTCGACGACCCCTCGATGGAGCTGATTCGGAGCGCCGAGTACACATTTCGGGCGCAGGTCGCCGATAGCTGGCGGGATCGACGCGTGTTCGTCCTCGGCGACGCGGCGCACTTGACTCCACCGTTCATCGGACAGGGAATGGGCGCGGGTCTGCGCGATGCGCGCAACCTCGTCTGGAAGATCGTCGGGGCCCTGGATGGGCACGTCTCCGATTCGGCACTCGACAGTTACGAAATCGAGCGAAAGGCCCATGCCACAGCCATGATTCGGATGGCCGTCGCCATGGGCTGGGCGATGACCGGCGGCAGTCAGCTGACCGGAATTCTGCGCACCACGCTCGCACCGGCTCTCGGCCACCTGCCCCTCATCGGAGCGAAGGTGTCCGACAGCGCCACTCCTCCGCTCACCCGTTCCGATTTCGTCCAGCGTCCGGCAGCGCAGATCCGTTCGGTGGTAGGCGCGCTGTGCCCCAACAGCTCCCTGGACAACGGCGCCCGACTGGACAACGTCGCACCGGGACAATTCCTGTTCGTCTCGACCACCCCGTTGACCGTCGAACAGCGACGCGAGGTCGATCGTCGTGGGGCTGTCGTCGTCGAGGTCGCGGCCTCCTCCGAGCTCGGATTGTGGTTGCGGCGCGGTCACGCGGTAGCGGCTGTCGTACGACCGGACCGAACCGTCATGGCGGCGGGTAAGTCGGTGCCGGCCTTGCACACCCGAGTTCCGAGCACCAGGTTGCGACGAATCGATCGAACCACTCCCACGGCGGCAGTCGCCACCCCGAGAACCAGAAACACCGCAACGAAGAGGCGTAGATGAACACCGCACTTGTCACCGGAGCCACGTCCGGTATCGGCCAAGCTGTCGCCGAACTACTGCTCGCTCGCGGCTACAGCGTCATCGGCACGAGCCGCAGTTGTTCCACCGTGGTCGACCCCATCCCCGGCGTCGAGTACCGAGATCTCGATCTGACCGACCCGGCCTCCATCCGGACGTTCGTCGACGGTCTTGCCGACGTGGAGATCGATGTTCTGATCAACAATGCGGGCGAAAGCCAGTGCGGCCCCGTCGAGGAACTCCCGATCGAGGCGGTCACCCGGCTGTTCCAGCTCAACGTGTTCGGTGCCGTCGAGCTCATGCAAGCCGTGCTGCCGGGGATGCGCGAACGCCGTCGGGGCAAGGTCGTCAACATCGGCTCGATGCTGGCCAGCTTCCCGTTGGCCTATCGCTCGTCGTACGCCGCGACCAAGGCAGCGATCAAGGGCTTCTCGACGGCGGCCCGCTTCGAGCTCGCGCCCTACGGGGTGGACATCACCACCGTCGAGCCCGGCTCCATCGCCACCGGACTCTCCGCCCGCCGCACCAAGTACTGCGGACCGCATTCGCCGTATCTGCGCGATTTCACGACAGTGATCTCGCACCTCGACGCCAAAGAGGCACAGGGTATCTCCGCGGACACCGTGGCCGAGACGGTCCTGAAAGCCGTCGAGGACAAGAAGACTCGGCCCCTCTACGCCGTCGGCAGCAATGCTCCCGCAGTGTTCATGGCGCAGCGACTGCTGCCGCGCACCGTGCTCGAGAAGTTCACCGCCCGGGCATACGGACTGCCCAGCAAGCGACCGGTGACCTAACGGAACAGCCCTGCGACGAACGGAATCGTGTCGGCCTGTGATTGCACGAGCGCTCCGCTGTGATCGGCATAGTAGGGCCGGAACGTCACCGGCTGACCGTTGGCGGTGAGCCTGGCGACGTACGCGGCGGTCGTCGGGAACGGGACATCGGTGTCCCGCAGCCCGTGGCCCATGAAGAACGGCTTGTCGAAGCCGGCCTCGGGCATGGCCATGTAGTCGTCGAGTACTGCGGTGAAATTCGGCAGGCTGGTCAACGGCGCAGTGAAGAAATCACCGACCTTGACACCCTCGAGCTGCTCCTCGAGGTCCGCGACACAGGCCGTCTCGGCCAGATCCACGTACTTCTTACCTACGGGAGTGAGGATGTCGTCCAGGCCCAGCTCGGGGTGCGAATAGCGTAGAGCCGCAGCGATGTACGCGACGTACGCGGTCAGACCGGCCGGGAGCGCCACCGGCGGCATCCCCGGTCCGCCGATCGAGACGAGCTTCTCGATGTACGCGGGAGTTCCGGTGCCCACTGCGCCGCGATAGTCCAGATCCGGTCCACCGAATTCGGTTGCGTAGCGCGCGGTGTAGATCGCCGCGCCGCCGCCCTGAGATTGTCCGACCGTCACCCACTTGCGCGAGAGTTGATCGCTGTAGTTGCGGCCTGCTTTCACCATGTCGACCACGTTGTGCGCCGTGGTCCGCCCGTCCAGATATGCCTGCAATCCTTCGGTGCCGAGGCCGGCATAGTCACTGGCCACAACGGCGTAGCCCTGCGCGAGCCAGTTGCCGAGGTACGGCAGATCTCGTTCGGCCAGCGCCGGTCCCGCAACCGAGGGCGCACACGAGTCACCGAGCCCGGAGGTGCCGTGGGCCCACGAGATCACCGGCCAACCGCCCTCGGGCGCAGTGCCCTGCGGGAGGAAGACGGTGCCGGTGCTGAGCGCCTTCTCGCCGAACGTATCGGTGGTGACGTAGGTGAGCACCTCGGCCGAGGACGAACCGGGGATCCAGAATTCCCGCTGTAGAGCGCGACTGGAGACGACGTCGCCGATGTTCTGAGTGATCGTCGGCGCAGCCGAGGCTGGGGCGGTCAGCAGGCCAGAAGCCATGCTCGACGCCAGCGCCGTAACTACTGCAAGGGCACCGATCCGACGACGAGCGATCACTGGGTCTCCGTTGCGTTCGAGTGTGCGCCACCGCGTTCGTCGATGCGCGCCACCTTGTAATACACGACCGCGCCGATCCAGACAACGAAAAACGTGCCGACGACGAGTTGGCCCGCGAGGTTGAGGTCGATGACGGCCAGTGCGTCCCACAGGCCACCGGTCAGCTCGAACTGCTCGGCAAGCAGCGTCAGCAGCTGGACCGTCCCGATCACCAACGCAACGAAGACCGACAGGCCCGTCATCGTCATGTTGTAGTAGATCTTGCGGACCGGAGTGACGAACGCCCAGCCGTACGCCTTGGACATGAAGATGCCGTCGATCGTGTCCATCGTGGTCATGCCCGCGGCGAACAGGACCGGAAGCGCGATGATCGCCATCGGTGGGAGTCCGCCGGCGATAGCGGTGGTGCCGGCGATCGCGAGTAGACCGACCTGAGTCGCGGTGTCGAAACCGAGTCCGAACAGTAAGCCGAGCGGGTACATCTGCCACGAGTGGTTGATCATCTTGTCGTAGCGGCCCCGGAACAGTCGATTCATCAAGCCACGCTTGGCCAACAGCTCGTCGAGCCCGGCCTCGGTGACGTCACCTCGTTTTGCGCGCCGCCAGACTCCGACGATGCCGGCGAGGACCGCGATGTTCAGCGCGGCGATAAGGTACAGGAAGGTTCCGGACACCAACGTGCCGATGATGCCGCCGACCCCGGCGAACGCGTCCTGAAACGCCGTCGCCTGCGACGCGACGAAGGCAATCGCGGCGACGAAGACGAACACGACGGTCGAATGCCCGAGCGAGAAGAACAGCCCGACGGCCAACGGCCGCTTGCCCTTCTGCAGCAGAAAGCGGGTGGTGTCGTCGATGGCGGCGATGTGATCGGCGTCGAACGCATGCCTGAGCCCGAGGGTGTACGCCAGTACACCGGCTCCGGCGTAGACGAGAGTGCCGTCGGCTCCGGTGAGGCCGTGAATGCTCGGAATCGAGTCGTAGTGGGTGAACAGGCCCCAACCGATCACATGCAGAGCGGCGATGAAGCCGGCCATCGCCAGCAGTCGTGGCACCTCGTCACGAGTGAATCGACTCTGCCGTCGGCCGATCTCGACGGGCGAAAGTTGGGTCGTCATGTCGATCATTGTCTCCGATAACGACGATTTGCTCTTCCTGTGCGCGGCGCAGAGGTGACCTCAGCGCCCACTATTCGTATCTGCAGGCGGAATCCCGCTTACGTAGTCGAATTGTGGGCGCTGAGGTCAGTGCAATACCCCCAATGCCGCCAATGCCATTGCTCGCAACACCGGCCGAGCATTGCGCGACGGAGTGCGGCCCGCGCTGTAGGGCGTGGAGTTGATGAGTCCGAATACCGCGTGCGCGGTAGTTCGGGCATCGGATTCGTTCAGTTCCGGGTCGACGGCACACAGGGTCGACACCCACAGCTCCACGTATTCGCGCTGCATGCGGCGCACCTTGCGTCGCGCCCCATCAGGGAGGCTCTGCAGGTCGCGATCCTGAATCCGAATGAAAGCCGGTGTCTCGAAGGCGAAGTCGAGGTGGAAATCGACCAGAGCCGACACCGTCTCTTCATCGACCTTCCGCGAGCCGACCACCTCGCGACCGCCGTCGAGCAGATACTCCGAGATTCCGACCATCAGTTCGACGAGCACCGCCTCCTTGTTCGGGAAGTGGCGATAGACGGCCGGTCCACTGATGCCGACGGCTGCACCCAGATCCTCGAGCCGCACCGACGCGAACCCGCGTTCGGCGAACAGCGATGCCGCGGCATCGAGCAGTTGCTGCCGACGTTCGGCTTTGCGTTGCTCACGCACAGTGGCCGGCTTGACCTCGATCTCCTGCACTGCCACCCCCTCGAACCTGGACTCTCGGTTAATCGTAGTTTACTATCATGTCAGTTATCAACCATTAACTGAACCCTGTGTGACACCGACGTCCAACCCCTGAAGGCGTGCATCTCATGGCGATCGATACCGCTGCCAACCGCGCAGATCATCAGCTACTCACGCAGCAGCTCTCCCAGAAGCTCGCCGTGGCAGCACTCGGCGGTAGCGAGAAGTCCCGGGAACGGCACATCGCCCGCGGCAAGCTGCTCCCCCGCGACCGGGTCGACGAGCTGTTGGATCCGGGTAGCCCGTTCCTCGAGATCGCACCGCTGGCTGCCAACGGCCTGTACGACGACGAGTGCCCCGGGGCAGGCGTGATCGCAGGCATCGGTCGCGTGGCCGGTCGAGAGTGCATCATCATTGCCAACGACGCCACCGTCAAAGGCGGCACCTACTACCCGATGACGGTGAAGAAGCACCTGCGCGCGCAGGAGATCGCCCTGCAGAACACTCTGCCGTGCATCTACCTCGTCGACTCCGGTGGCGCATTCCTCCCGCGTCAGGACGAGGTATTTCCTGACCGCGACCACTTCGGACGCATCTTCTTCAACCAGGCGACCATGAGCGCCAAGGGAATTGCGCAGATCGCCGCCGTGATGGGCTCCTGCACCGCGGGCGGGGCATACGTGCCTGCGATGAGCGACGAGGCCATCATCGTCAAGAATCAGGGAACCATCTTCCTCGGCGGCCCGCCCCTGGTGAAAGCCGCGACCGGCGAGGTCGTCACCGCCGAAGAACTCGGTGGCGGAGATCTGCACTCCAAGGTCTCCGGAGTCACCGACCATCTGGCAGACGACGACCGCGACGCATTGCGCCGCGTCCGGAAGATCGTCTCCACCCTCGGGCCCCGCACGCCGCGGCCATGGGATGTCGTTCCCACCCGCGACCCGATCGTCGACCAGAGCGAGATCTACGACGTCGTCCCCATCGACCCACGCACCCCGTACGACGTGCGAGAGGTGATCACCCGGGTGGTCGACGCAGGCGAATTCGACGAGTTCAAAGCCGAATACGGCAAGACACTCGTCACCGGATTCGCCCACCTCCACGGCCATCCCGTCGGAATCATCGCCAACAACGGTGTGCTGTTCGCCGAATCTGCGATGAAGGGCGCACATTTCATCGAACTCTGCGACAAGCGCAGCATCCCACTGGTGTTCTTGCAGAACATCACCGGCTTCATGGTCGGCCGAGACTACGAAGCCGGCGGCATCGCCAAACACGGCGCGAAGATGGTCACCGCAGTGGCCTGCGCCCGCGTTCCGAAGATCACCGTCGTCATCGGCGGCTCCTACGGTGCAGGCAACTACTCCATGTGCGGCAGAGCGTATTCCCCGCGTTTCCTGTTCATGTGGCCGAACGCGCGGATCTCGGTGATGGGCGGTGAACAGGCGGCGTCCGTCCTTGCCACCGTCCGAGGTGACCAACTGGATGCGTCGGGCAATCCGTGGTCGGAGCAAGACCAGGAGGCCTTCAAAGCTCCGATTCGTGACCAGTACGAAAGTCAGGGCAACCCCTACTATTCGACGGCCCGGCTGTGGGATGACGGCATCATCGACCCCGCCGACACCAGAACTGTTCTCGGACTGGCACTCTCGGCATGCGCCAATGCGCCGCTCGAGCCGGTCTCCTACGGCGTTTTCCGGATGTGAGAGAGATGACCACGATGTTGGACACCATTCTGATCGCCAACCGCGGTGAGATCGCGGTACGCGTCGCTCGAACGTTGCGCCGCATGGGCATTCGGACCGTCGCCGTCTACAGCGATCCGGACGCCGACGCCCGGCACGTCCGCGAAGCCGATACCGCGGTACGACTCGGCCCTGCCAGCGCACGCGAGAGCTACCTCGACATCGACAAGGTGATCGCCGCCGCGAAAGCCACCGGCGCACAGGGAATTCACCCCGGCTACGGCTTCCTCTCGGAGAACTCCCACTTTGCTGCGGCCTGCGTCGAAGCCGGAATCGCCTTCCTCGGGCCGCCGGAGAAGGCCATCGAGGTGATGGGCGACAAGATCGCCGCCAAGGCCGCGGTCAGCGCCTTCGGTGTCCCGGTTGTACCCGGCATCTCGCGACCGGGACTGTCCGACGACGACCTGATCGCCGGTGCACCCGACGTCGGATTCCCGGTCCTGGTCAAACCGTCCGCGGGTGGCGGCGGCAAGGGCATGCGTCTGGTCGAGCGCGCCGAGGATCTGCCTGCCGCGCTGGCCAGTGCCCGCCGCGAGGCGGCCTCCTCGTTCGGCGACGGCACGCTGTTCCTCGAGCGATTCGTGTTGCGGCCCCGGCACATCGAGGTGCAGATCCTCGCCGACGGTCACGGCAACGTCATCCACCTCGGTGAGCGCGAATGCAGCCTGCAGCGACGCCATCAGAAGGTCATCGAAGAAGCGCCGTCCCCACTGCTCGACGCGCAGACCCGAGCGCGTATCGGCGAGGCTGCCTGCAACACCGCTCGCAGCGTCGACTACTCCGGTGCCGGCACCGTGGAGTTCATCGTCTCCGCCGACCACCCCGATGACTTCTTCTTCATGGAGATGAACACTCGACTACAGGTGGAACACCCGGTGACCGAGATGGTCACGGGCATCGACCTCGTGGAGTGGCAGGTCAGGATCGCCGCCGGCGAGTCACTGACGCTGAGTCAGAACGATATTCGACTGACCGGACACGCCATCGAGGCGCGCGTCTACGCCGAGGATCCCGGCCGCGAGTTCCTCCCGACCGGCGGCACCGTCGTCGGGTTGCGCGAGCCCACCGGCACGGGCATCCGCGTCGACTCCGGTCTCGCCATCGGCACCGAGGTGGGCAGCAACTACGACCCCATGCTCTCGAAAGTCATCGCACACGGCCCCGATCGCACTACAGCGCTGCGCAGCCTGGATCGCGCGCTGGCCGATACCTCGGTACTCGGCGTCGTCACCAACATCGAATTCGCTCGATTCCTGCTCGCCGACAACGAGGTCCGTGCCGGCAATCTCGACACCGGCCTACTGGACCGCCGCGTCGAGGATTTCGTTGCCGCCGACTCCCCCGACGAGGCGATGATCGCCGCAGCCACCGTCGCCTGGCTCGCCACGTGGCAGGAGGCGGGCCAGGATATCTGGGCAACGCCGTCGGGCTGGCGGGTGGGAGCGCACGCACCGTTCCAGCTCCGGCTGACATCCGGCACTCGGACCGCGCACGTGTCCATCACCGGGACCCTCGATGCGGCGACGGTCGTCGTCGACGACGACGAACCGCGCCGACTGCGGGCCTCCGCTACCGAGGATTCCATCGACCTCGTACTCGACGATCGACGCGAGTCGATGACCGTAGCCCGAAACGAATCGTCCACCTGGGTATCCAGCTCACGCGGCACCTGGAGAATCGATCGAATCGCCGAACCCAATGTGCGCGAAGACGACACGCAGTCCGGCGACGCAGAGATCCTCTCGCCGATGCCGGGTTCGATCATCGCGATCGGAACGACCTCCGGCAGCGCCGTCACCGCAGGCACTGCCATCGTCGTCGTCGAGGCGATGAAGATGGAACACACTTTGACCACGCCCATCGACGGCACCGTCGAACTCACAGTCGCAGTAGGAGATCAGGTCCGCGTCGACCAGGTCCTCGCCCGCATCGTTCCCACCGACACCGAAGAGGACAAGTCATGACCGAACATCTGTCGTCGTCCAATCTGCCCGACGAATACCAGCAACTGGTCAAATCCGTGGCGGACTTCACCCGCACCGTCGTCGCGCCGGTCTCGGCGAAACACGATGCCGAGCACTCCTTTCCGTACGAGGTGGTCGCAGGGATGGCCGAGATGGGCCTTTTCGGTCTGCCCTTCCCCGAGGAGTACGGCGGCATGGGCGGCGACTACTTCGCCCTGTGCCTGGCACTCGAAGAGCTCGGCAAGGTCGACCAGAGCGTCGCGATGACGCTCGAGGCAGGCGTCTCGCTCGGTGCCATGCCCGTCTACCGTTTCGGCAACGACGAGCAGAAGCAGCAGTGGCTACCCAAGCTCACCGCGGGCAAAGCTCTCGCGGCCTTCGGGTTGACCGAGCCGGGTGCCGGTAGCGACGCGGGCGGCACCAAGACCACCGCCAAGCGCGACGGCGGTGACTGGATCATCAACGGCAGCAAGCAGTTCATCACCAACTCCGGAACCGACATCACCGAACTGGTGACCGTCACCGCTGTGACCGGCGTCGACGAGACAACAGGACGCAAGCAGATTTCGTCGATCCTCGTGCCCACCGACACTCCCGGGTTCGTGGCCGAAGCGGC
Source organism: Rhodococcus sp. Leaf233 (assembly GCF_001426165.1). Lineage (NCBI taxonomy): Bacteria > Bacillati > Actinomycetota > Actinomycetes > Mycobacteriales > Nocardiaceae > Rhodococcus > Rhodococcus sp. Leaf233. Next base: position 33,599 of record NZ_LMRO01000001.1, on the reverse strand, counting down.
GTACAACAAGGTCGGCTGGAATGCCTCGGACACACACCCGCTCAGCTTTACCGATGTACGAGTCCCGCAGGAGAACCTGCTCGGCCAGGAAGGCCGCGGGTACGCGAACTTCCTGCACATCCTCGACGAGGGCCGGATCGCGATCGCTGCCGTATCGGTCGGTGCGGCTCAGGGTTGCGTCGACGAGAGCGTCAAGTACGCCAAGGAGCGCGAGGCATTCGGCGCTCCGATTGCCCGCAATCAGGCGATCTCGTTCAAGATCGCCCGCATGGAGGCACGCGCACACACCGCACGGACGGCGTATTACGACGCGGCGGCACTGATGTTGGCGGGCAAGCCGTTCAAGAAGGCCGCGTCCATCGCCAAGCTCGTGGCCTCCGAGGCTGCGATGGACAACGCCCGCGACGCGACGCAGATTCACGGCGGCTACGGATTCATGAACGAGTACGTCGTCGCCCGTCACTACCGCGACAGCAAGATCCTCGAAATCGGTGAAGGCACCACCGAGGTTCAGCTGATGCTCATCGCCCGGAGCTTGGGGCTATGAGCGACAAGCGCATTCGGCAACGCGGCCTGTGGTTCGAGGAGATGGAGCTCGGTACCGTCTACGAACATCGCCCCGGCCGCACCATCACCGAGGCCGACAACACATCGTTCACCACACAGACGATGAACACCCAGGCCCTGCATCTCGATGCCGCCTACAGTGAGACAACATCTTTCGGTCAACGGCTGGTGAATTCGATGTTCACCGTGTCCACCCTCGTCGGATTGTCGGTGACGCAGCTGACCCAGGGCACGATTGTCGCCAACCTCGGCTTCTCCGAGGTCTCCTTCCCGAAGCCGCTGTTTCACGGCGACACCCTCTACGCGGAGACGGTGATCTCGGACAAGCGCGAATCCAAGTCCCGCCCCGGCGAGGGAATCGTGACGTTCACCCACACCGGTCGAAATCAGCACGGTGACGTCGTCGCGATTGCCGTCCGCAAGACTCTCGTCCGGATGCGGCCCGAGGACGACGCGTCGTGACCTGGATTCCCCCTGGCCCGGCGTGGCTGTTCTGTCCCGCTGATCGACCCGAGCGATACGAGAAGGCAGCGGCCCGAGCCGATGTCGTCATTCTGGATCTCGAGGACGCTGTCGGTGCCGCGGACAAAGCCGGCGCTCGCGAGTCCGTGGTGTCGACACCGCTGGACCCGTCGCGCACCATCGTTCGAGTCAATGCACACGGCACCGAGGATCAGGCTGCCGACCTCGACGCGTTGCAGCGCACCGAGTACACGACCGTCATGTTGCCCAAGTGTGAATCTGCCGGTCAGATAACAGCTCTGGCCCCACTGAATGTCGTCGCACTGATCGAATCCCCCCTCGGGGCGATGACGGTGTTCGACGCACTCGCAGCCGACAATGCCATCGGTGCCATGTGGGGTGCCGAGGATCTGGTCGCTGCGATGGGCGGGAATTCGAGTCGACTGGGCGACGGCCGCTACCGCGATGTCGCACAGCATGTTCGGTCGCAGACATTGCTGGCCGCCAAGGCGCGGGGACTGTTCGCGCTCGATTCGGTCTACCTCGACATCCCCGATCTCGACGGGGTGCGCGCCGAGGCCGACGACGCTGTAGCCGTGGGCTTCGACGGCAAAGTGGCCATCCACCCCAGCCACATCCCCGTCATTCGCGAGGCCTATGCGCCCACGGTCGAGGAAATGGACTGGGCCACAGCCGTACTCGACGCCGTCGAGCACAATCGCGGGGTGTTCGCCTTCCGAGGTCAGATGGTGGACGCACCGGTGCTGGCCCATGCTCGACGCATCGTCGCCCGCCGACCGATGTAGTTGCAGACGCCGATTAACGGCAGGCGCTGTACGGTGGCTGTACGAACATCGGCACGGAAGGCGCAGCAATGACGGCGAAGGACCCCGCCCTGACGGCGCTGGCCCAGAACTGGCTGGCGTTGTCGGTCCTGCACGGTCGCATCGAGAGCCGCATCGAGAAGGCTCTGCAGGCCGGCCACAACCTCAGCGCTCGCGAGTATTGGCTGCTCGACGTCCTGGCACGTCAGCACGACGGGGTGGGCGGACACCTGCAGATGAAGCAGGTGGCCGACGCCGTCGTCCTGAGCCATAGTGCAACGACCCGTCTGGTCACCCGCCTCGAGGACCGCGGGCTGCTCACCCGGTACCTCTGCCCCACCGACCGCCGCGGCATCTACACCGACGTCAGTGACGAAGGCCTGGCTCTGCTCGAGGCAGCGCGGCCGACCAACGACGCGGCCCTGCGTGAGGCCCTCGACGAAGCAGCACGTGAACCGGACCTCGTACCCCTCGTAGACGCCGTCCGCCGATCCGAGAACTGACGTCAATCCAGCTGTTCGACGACCGTCCGAGTCGTATCGGCGACAAGGGCGTTCATGGCCGGTGAGTCCTCCGCACCCGACGTCGTAGCACTGAGGACGACGAGCAGAATCTTCTGACCTTCGGGTCCGAGCACCAGACCCGCGTCGTTGGAGACACCGTAGCTACCGGTTCCGGTCTTGTCGGCCGACGTCCACTGCGGGGGAATGCCCGCGCGGAAGCGGGCCGTGGAGGTTTGGTTGCCCGCCATCCAGTCCAGCAACTGCTGTCGTGATGCCTGCGTCAGTGCGTCGCCGTCGAGCAGGGTCCGGTAGCCGGCGGCCATCGAGTTCGGAGTTGTGGTGTCCCGAGGGTCGTCCGGGATGGCCGTGTTCAACTCCGGCTCGGTGCGATCAAGCCGAAATTCGGTGTCGCCGAGCGATCGCGCGAAGTCGGTGAGCGCCGCTGTGCCACCTGCTTCACGTATCAGCAGATTGCCGGATGTGTTGTCGCTCTTCGTCAACGCTGCGGAGGCGAGATCTGCGATGGTGACGACCGAGCCGGGTGCCCAATCGACGGCCGACTCGGGCACCTTGTCCTCTGCGGCGATTGTTCTGGTGTCGGTCAGCCGCAGCCTGCCTGCGTCGACGGCGGCGAGTACGGCACCGACGGCATACACCTTGAACGTCGAGCAGAACGCGAAACGTTCGTCACCGCGATAACTCTGGATGGATCCGGACGTGAGATCGAGTGCGCTGACGCCGAGCCGAGCGCTGTCCCTCGCCTCGAGCTGAGAATATGGCTGTTCGGCCATCGCCTGATCAGTCGTGGTCCGAGATGTACTCGCTGCGGATTGCGGTGGTTCGGTAGTGGCCGTCGAGGAGCACGCGACGCCTGCCGTCAACGTTGCTGCCGCGATCACGGTGATCAGTCGGGTGGATGTCGAGGTACGCATGGGGTCATGCGATCACAGAACCTGGGTACGTAGCTACTGGCCCCTCGGCCTTCCATTCCGCTTTCGGCCCAGCAGCTGTTCGCGGGCTCGAGCGCCTGGTTGCGAAAGCCGACCACGCGGGTGCGTGGAACCTTCGGCTCCATTATCGTTACTTCTGGTACGTAACGGAGAGCACAATCGACCTCGAACGAGCCGCCCGGACGACAACAATCAGGAGGCACTTCATGAACGCCACCACACACGCGATATTGAGCCCGGTCGTGGGTGCCATCGTCGCGCTGGCAATTCTCTGGGGCGTCGGCGGGGACATCCCGCTCTGGCGAGCCGCATCGATGGTTCTGGTCGGTGCGGGCGTCGTCTTCGGACTGAATTTCGCCTGGGAAGCCAATCCCTGGACCGAGAATCCCACAAGCGACGAGCACGACCAGGTCACTGCCCGATAGAGGAACACTGCGGGAGGATCACTCGGCTTTCGACGGTGCCTCCCGCACTGCAACCGCCTGAGTAAAGCTTGGATTTCCCACGCTCACGGCCGTGCGTTCACTGCGCGGTCCATGTCGGATCGCGTTTCTGTAGGAATGCGGTGATTCCTTCGACGACGTCCTGCGTTGTGGTGAGTCGATCCAATTCCTGACGGTTCTGTGCCCACGAATCTTTCTCGTGCGCGATGGCACCGTCGGTGATACGTCGGGCCAGACGCTTGGATGCGCGCACCGCCAGCGGAGCGCCTTCAGCACAGAGCCGAGCGAGTTCGAGGGCGGTGTCGAGGACCTCGGTCGGGGCCACAACTCTGTTGACCAATCCCCACCGTGCGGCTTCCTGCGCGGAGATCGGCTGTCCGGTCAAGATCATCTCCAGGGCAATGTGTTCCGGCACCGCGGACATCAGCCGAAAAGCGCCACCTGCACCAGCGATGAGACCACGCCGGATCTCGGGCAGGCCGAACACTGCCGTGTCCGACGCGACGACCATGTCCGAGACCAGCGCGATCTCGGTTCCTCCTCCCATCGCCGACCCGTTCACGGCCGCGATGACCGGGACCGAGATCGGGTGTTGCACAATGCCGGCGAACCCCCAGTGCTCGGTCTCGGGCGGGGTCACCGCGCCGGGTCCTCCGGTGCCGAGGGCCTTCAGATCGGCACCGCCACAGAAAGTCGCCGATCCCGCGCCGGTCAGGACGATGGCTCGGATGTCTCGATCTGCCTCGGCGGACTCCCACGCCTCCCCGAGCAACGTGTGCACGCGGGCGTCGATGCTGTTGGCAGCTCGCGGTCGGTTGATGGTGACGACGAGTACGTGACCTTCCCGCCTGGTCAGTACGACAGGTTCGGTGCTAGCTGCTTCGGACACGGATGTTCCCCTCGATGGTGTCGACAGTGACTGTTATCCCGATGATTTCGCGTGCCGGGTCGGTTCGATACAGGGACAGCGCACGGGCGCTGGCCGTGTCCCCGGGTGCCGTCTGTGCGGCGACGCGTCGTCCGCGTTCGTCTCTCGCGACGAGGAACGCCTGGTTCGGTTCCTGCTGCCGAGAATGCTCGACGGACACTGTCTCCACCACGAGAGTCCCGTCCTGTACAGGTGCACGAGGCGGTGAATCCGGCGTCAGCACTGCGGGTTCGGGATTTCCTACGTAGCCCTGTGGGTGCTGGTCGCCACCGAGCAGCACCGAGTGGTGATACGTCATATAGCCACCGTTCGCGTGCACCAGTGCGCAGTTCTTGCCGCCGCGAATCTCGCGGACGGATGCGGTGATCGAATGCAGCGAATGACTACTGAGGGGACCACCGAAGGACGAATGACCACCGGTCACACTGGGTACCAATGATTTCGGCGTTCCGAGGTGTCGGGTGGCGAGGGTCGGCACGATCGGGAAGCAGCTGTACACATCGACCGCGTCGAGTTGTTCGACTCCGATCTCTGCGGCGCGCAAGGCTCGGTCCATCGCATCCTCCATCGCTGGAGACCGGCCGAAATCGCTGCGGTCGAGAATGTCGACCGAATCCTCGGCACCCGCACCGCCCCAGACGAACACGAGGTCGCCCTCGGGGACACCGCGTTCTCGGGCTTCGGCCAAGCTGGTCACCACGATGCACGCCGCCTGGTCGACGAAGGGCATGGCGTTCATCGACAACGGATACGGCTCGCACACGATGCGGTTCTTCGGCGACGGCGTGCCGATGTCGGCAGCCGTCCGCACTCGCCCGTTCCACGAGTACGGGTTCTTCTGGGCGACAACGGAAAACTCCGCATAAAGGTCGCTGCACTCGACCAGTCGAGACTCCGGATCCAGTCCGGCCTCGAATCTGAAGCGGCTCTCGAACAACGGATAGATCCGAACCGGAGTGATGAGGCCGGCCTCTTGCATTGCGGCACTTCCGAGTTGATCGAGGTCGAAGGTGGGCGGACCTCCCGGGTCCGCGCTCCATCCCCCATCCCGCACGGGCTCTCGCCCGGCCTTGACCAAGGCGCCCATCGAGGCCTGCGCTTCACCGCCCGCGATCACCGCTACCGTCGACTCCCCGGACGCAATGCGCGAGGCTGCGCGATCGAGAAGGCGCGCGGGCCACTGGCCACCGATCGGCGCGTCGAACACATCTGTGGGGGTGGCACCGAATCTACGGGCCAGCGCAGCGGCGGGACTGGCGTAAGCCCAGCTGGCGATGTGGCAGAACGTGATGCTGTCCGCTCTGCAAATCCACGGCTCCGACGTCGGCGAATCCTGAAGTGCCTCGGTGGCAGCGCGCGTGATCAGTTCCATGGGTTCGACGCCCATGGGTTCGCCGCGGCCGCTTGTCTCACCGATAGCCACGATCACCGGAACACGTCTCGGATCCACCGTCGACGCCTCGTGGCGTACAGAACTCATGACCGGGAACCTATTACAGACACAGATTGTCCGCAATGCCGGGTAGGTGCCACAATCCCTGGGTGACCGACAAAACCACGAGCCGACGGGGCAGGCCGCGTGATCCCGATCTGGAGGACCGCGTCTACGACGCAGTGCTCGAGGTCTACTGGGAGAAAGGCTGGTCGGGTTTCACGCTCGACGCCGTTGCTCGCCGCGCGTCCGTCGGCAGGGCGGCGCTCTACCGACGCTGGGAATCGAAGGGGGCCTTGGTCGTCGATGCGCTGGAAGCTCGAAGTCCGCTCGCGACACCGATCGACCTCGGCAACCTGCGGGCGGATCTCGTCGAATTGGCGGTGCAGCTTTTGCAGGGCTACCGAGGAACGGCCGGTCTCGTCAGCCTGCGCGTCGCCCTCGATGCGCGGGTGCACCCCGATCTACTCGGGCACATGATCGACACACTCAACCGAAGCCGACTGGTTGCGGCCCGGCTGATCGTGCACCGAGCCCAGAAACGGGGCGAATTACCCGAGTCGGCCGATACCACCAGGATTCTCGAACTCGTGACAGGAGCGGTTCTCAGCCATGTCATCTTCTCGCATCACACCGATGCCGATCGAGGCGGGACCGACCGCATCTACGCCGAGAATCTGGTCGATGCTGTGCTCGGTGGTGTGTAGCTCCGGTCGTGCGCGTTTTGCGCCCCTCCAGGTACGCAAAACGCGCACGAGGGATTACTCGTTGTAACCGAAGATCGCGTTCCAGGCCTCTTGGTCGTCGGCCGAATTCTCGATCGACTCCGACTGCGTGATCCGGTTGACCTTGGGGTCGGTGAACTTCGGCAGCTCGATTCCGCGGATCACCGGCGGGTCGATGTCGTTGCGCACCGAGTACTCACCGAGATCGCTGAACACCTGTTGTCCCCTCTTGGAGAGGTTCCAGTTCATGAATACCTGCGCGGCCGCAATGTTTTTCGCAGTGGACGCGACACCGGTGTAGTAGTCGTAGGCGGTGAGCCCCTCCTCCGGTACCACGAAGTTGACCGGCGCATTCTCGTTGTTGGCGATATTGACACTGCTCACCACCACGGTCCCTGCTTCGATCTCGCCTCGAGCCAGCGCATCGAGCTGAGCTCCGATCGAGTCGAACACCCTTGCTTCCGACGAGTACTCACGGAGGTAGTCGTCACCGAGGACCTCGCGCTGGAACCGAGTCAGTGCCAGTGCGCTACCGCCGGCGCCGGCCTGAGCGATACCGAGATTGCCCTTCCACCGATCGTCGAGAAGATTCGCCCACGAGGTCGGCCTGTCGTCGCCCTCGATCAGCGCGCTGTTGTAGCCCATCGTGTAGATCGGGTCGAACGTCCGGTAGTAGTTCCCACCGTCGAACACCACGTCGTCCTGCAGCTCGGTAGCTGTCGGCGGCGTATAGGGCTGGAACACACCACGTTCGCTCAGTCCGCTGACGAAGCCGGCATCGGAGATGCGCACGACGTCCGCGTCGAGACGGCCGGCACCGTACTCGGCCACCAGTCGCTCGTACAGCCGGTTCGGGGTGAGTCGCACGAGCTTGACGTCGAGTCCGGTGTCCTTCTCGAAGTTCTTCAGCACCGTCGCCTCGGTGACCGCGGTGTAGCCGCTGTACAGGGTGATGCCACCCTCGGCCTGGGCCCGCGTCCACAGATCCGGATCGGCGATCTGTTCGCCGTCGATGACGAGACCGTTGTCGGTGATGATCTCCTCCGCCGCCCGAGCCAGAGCGGGCCGTTCGGGTGGCGGCGAGCAAGCCGTGGCCGTTGCCACTGCGACACCCAGCGCGATTGCTGTGACCAATTTTCTCATCAGACAGTTTCCTTGGATCCGAAGCGACGCGAGAGGATTGCGAGCACACCGATCACGACGCAGTACAGCAGACTCAACTCGGCCGCCGACTGGAACGAGCCGTTGTCGTAGGCGTCGAAGATCGCGATCGACAGCAACCGGGTGTCGGAGGTGAACAGGAACAGCGCGGCGGTGAGCTCACGCATGGACAGCATCAACAGCAACAGGAACGTCGAGGACAGTCCGACCTTGAGCAGCGGCGCGGTGACGAACGAGATCGCCCGATGCCGTCGTGCACCCAACATGACGGCGCTGTCTTCCAAGTCCTTGTCCAACTGGATGATCGACGCCGATACACCGCGATAGCCCTGGGGAATTGTGACAGCGACAAACGCGATCACCAGCACCGCCAGTGTTCCGTAGATCGGAAGCGGGAGCGCCAGCCACGTCCACAGCAGACCCAGCCCGAGCACGATGGCAGGAACGGCCAGCGGCAGCATCGCCAGGTACTCCAACAGCTTTCGGCCCGGAGCGTTCGTGCGATACCTCGTGTACGCCAAAGCGAAGCAGAACGCGGTACCGATAGCGGCGGTGGCGACACCGACGATGACACTGTTTGTCATCACACTGTGGAAGTCGGCACTGCGCAACGTTTCTCCCAGTCCCCAGAACGACAGGGCCCCCGAGTCGAAGAGCTGACCGATGTTCGCGACGTACGGGCTCGTCTGCAGCGCAGCCAACACCAGGGCGATGAGCGGCAGGAGAACGGCGAGGGCGAAATACACCCACGCGAACACTGCAGCCGGGATACGCCATGCGCGCAGCGGAACCTGGCGCGCCCGAACACCTTTGCCGCTGACGGTGGTGTATTCCTTGCTGCTCATCGCGCGCTGCTGGAATGCGACGACGGCAACCAGCAGGACGGTCAGTACGACGGCGACAGCAGCGGCATCGTTACCGCGGGCCGGCGACGCGTTCATCAGCCGGTAGATCAGAGTCGGCAGAGTGTCGACTCCACCGGGAACACCGATCACCTGTGCGACCGGGAAGTTCTCCACGGTGAGTGCGAAAACCAGGATTCCCGAACCGATCACGGCAGGCATGACGAGCGGGAAGGTGATCTTGCTGAGCATCTTCGTCAGCTTGGCACCGTGCAGGCTGGCGGCGTCCTCTAGGTCGGGGTTCATCAACGACAGTGCGGAGTGGACCATCAGGAACGGGTACGGCGCGTAGTAGATGCCGAGGATGAAGATCATGCCGCCGAAGCTGTAGATGTCGATGAACCCGGGCAGGCCGATCGCTGTCAGCACCAGGTTGATGTAGCCGGTGGCCGGTCCGGCCAGCAATGCCCACGCCAGTGCGCCGACGAGTGCCGGGAGAAAGAGCGGGGCGATACCGATGCCGTAGATCATCTTTCGCCCCGGCACGTTGGTGCGGGCGGCCAGGAAAGCCAGCGTGCACCCGATCGCCAGGGCGACGATCGAGGACCCGATCCCCACCAATGCCGAATTCCACAGGGCACTCTGCGCGGTCGAGTATCCGAGCAGCGAGAAGTTGTCGAGGGTGAAGTTGCCGAAGTCGAACAGCGAGGTGCGCTCGGCGTTGTCGGTGAATGCGCCCATCACGATGAAGAACATCGGGAACAGCACGATCACGGTGAGCAGAGCCAACTGCAGAAGCGTCGGAATCCACTTCTTCAGACCGGGCCTGCGTTGGGGTGCGGGAGTGTCGACCGGCGGCGTCGTCGTGGTGACGGGCCGATTGTCGGTGGGAGCGCTCATACCGGCACCGCCTCGGAGGCGACGCGATCGTCGACGAGAACCTGAGCTCCGCCGGCTACTGCTGTGACCCGTGCGCGTTCTCCCATTCCCAGGATTCGGCTGGCGTGTCCGGTGGCGACGGCTTCGATCTCGGGGCCGTGGTCCAGTGTGACGCGGTACCGAATGGACGCCCCCTGGTAGCTGGCGACATCGACTGTGCCCATCCAGGACTGGCCCTCGGGCTCGACATCATCCAACGGGGTGACCAACAGATCCTCGGGCCGCAAGCACACCACGACGGGCCCGTCGGCGGCCGACGCTGCGTCGACCGACACTGCAATCTGTCCGAAGTCCGTCAGCTCCATCGTCGAGCGCGGTCCCGACGCAGCCGTGGCGCGGAAAATGTTGCCGACACCGAGGAACTCGGCCACCGAGGCGGACATCGGCGAGGTGTAGATGTCCTCGGGGGTACCGATCTGGACGATTCGGCCGTTCTGCATCAACGCGATTCGGTCCGCAAGGGCGAATGCCTCGACCTGATCGTGCGTGACGTAGACGGTAGTCAGTCCGAGTCGGAGCTGAAGCTCTCGCAATTCCATCCGAAGTCGTTCGCGCAGTCGGGCATCGAGGTTCGACAGCGGCTCGTCGAGGAGGAGCACGCTGGGGCGCATCACCAACGACCGAGCCAGCGCCACCCGCTGCATCTGACCGCCGCTGAGCAAGCTTGCTCCGCGGTGGGCCATTTCGCCCAACCCGACGAGGTCGAGGGCTTCGAGGACGCGCTGGTTCATCTCGGTCTTGTTCACCTTCTGCATCTTCAACGAGAACGACACGTTGTCGAAGACAGTCCGGTGCGGCCAGACCGCGTAGGACTGGAAGACCATGCCCACGTTGCGCTTGTGCGGTGGGATCGTCTTGTTCTTATGCGAGTCGTGGACGACGCGATCACCGATGGTGATACGCCCCGCGCTGGGGGTCTCCAGCCCTGCGACACAGCGCATCGTGCTCGTCTTACCGCAACCCGACTGGCCCAGTAACACCAGGGATTCTCCGTCGGCGATCTCCAGGTCCAGGTCTCGGACCACAGTGTTTCCCGAGTATGCGAGGCTCAGATTCTCGATGCTCACCTTCATGATCTTCCTTTTCTTCAGTCGTCGAAGCCGTGTTCACTGGTCGAGCTATCCGATCGAAAGTGCCCTCGCCGCAGCGGAAACGAACAATTCTGCCGTCGCGATCCGTCGGGCAGCGCGGTGCAGGGTCACGCTGGTGAGGTTGCCGTCCGCAGCGATGTCGACGTCGACGGCCAACACACCTGCCGGTGTCCCCAGCCGTAGGGTCGAGGTAGCGGTGCCGTCGACGACTCGATCGACCACCCCGCCGCGCACGGTCGCGGCTGCGGCCACCGCCACTGCCGACGTCAGGCCGATGGACGGGTGCGGTGCCATCATCGAGAGCATCCGCACGCAGACGTCGTACTCACCGGCCGAGACGAGCGTTCCGTCTTCGAGGTGGTAATCCACCGGCGGAGCGATGATGCCGACCTTCGGCACTGCATGAGTGATGGGGTCCTCCGGGCGCGACAGGCCCATGAGCAGAGCCGATGCGCGCCGCAGTTCGACCAGCAACGGAACACGTTCCATCAGTTCGGCATTCGACTCCGCTCCGGTCATGCCCACGTCGGCCGCATCGAACAGCGCAGCGGGAGCGCCGGCGACCACCATGGTGCCGCGGTAGTGCGATCCGTAAAGCTCCACGGTGTCCTGCACCGATCCGGTGGGGAGCAACCGAGTGCGATCGGCACCGAGGTCGACGAACGTCAGTCCGACAGGAACACCGAGGGCCGACGTTCCGGCAACCTGGGCGGATCCCTCGGACGGAACGACGCCGCCCGGTGTATCGATCTCGGTGAGCAGCACGGCACCGGTGTTGCAGTTACGCAGCCGCACGACGGTGGTGACCGGATCGACCGCCACCAGTCCCTGCTGAAGCGCGTACAGGCCGATCGCGGTGGCGCAGTTGCCACAGTTGCTGCCCCACTCCACCTTTCGGTCATCGATGGCGACCTGCGCGAAGAGGTAGTCCACGTCGATTCCGTCCTCGGAGGACCTGCTGACGATGGCCGCCTTCGAGGTGGTCGAGCTGCCGCCACCGACGCCGTCGAGCTGGCGGGGGTCGCCGGATCCGAAGGCGGAGACCAGAATCTCGTCCAGAGATCCTGCCTGTTCGATCAGTGGCTCGACATCGACGGAGCTGAAGAGCCAGCATTTGCTGGTCCCGCCCCTCATCCACGTGCCACGCAGTGAATACATTTTCGGATACCTTCCGATCGTTACTCTCGAAAAGGTTCTTGGAGTTGAACATTCGAGGGAGCGGTGCGGTCGTGTGACGCAGCTCTCGTGCGGTTGCTGTACATAGCCTGCATCACACAGCCGTCGAGTACAATTACGAAAAAGTCGAGATCCCTTAACTTTCACTTAAAGGTGGTTCGATCGTGTTCGACACCCGACGCCTACTGCTCTTGGTAGAGGTGGTGCGCACCGGGTCCATCACTGCGGCCGCAACTCGATTGAGCTTCACCACATCTGCTGTATCGCAGCAACTGAGCAAGCTCGAACTCGAAGCCGGTCAACCCCTGCTCGAACGACACGCTCGCGGGGTGCGCCTGACCGAGGCCGGCGAAGTGCTGGTGCGGCACGCCGAACGGATCGAGACTCAATTGCTCGCTGCGCGTAACGAACTCGAAGATCTGTCCGGTCTACGCGCCGGGACCTTGAGAATCGGCACTTTCCCGACGGCCGGTGCCAGCTTGCTACCTCCGGTGGTGAAGCTGTTCAAGTCGCGGTATCCAGCCGTCGCATTGACCGTGCGCAGCTCGCGGTTCGCAGGACTGCGGGGAATGCTCGACACCCGCGAGGTGGAGCTGTCTCTGCTCTGGGATTACGAGTGGGCCAGAATCACCGACTCGGATCTGACGGTGCACCAGCTCATCGTCGACCCACCGATGTTGGTCATCGCAGTCAATCACCATCTGGCCGAACGCGATTCGGTGGACATGACCGAGCTGGAACACGAGCAGTGGATCACCCGGGAAGACACTCATCCGGTCGGTGCAGCGCTCGAGCGCGCATGTCACGCTGCGGGCTTCTCCCCCACCGTCTCGTTCGCCGCGAACGACTACCAGGAGGCGCAGGCAATGGTGGCAGTGGATCTGGGCGTCTCGTTCGCACCGCGCATGGCGCTGTCCAACATCCGTGACGATGTGCGATTGGTCCCGTTGACGGGCGCGCCGTCACGTCGAATCCTGTTGGCGCACTTGGCGGAGCAGAAGCTGTCGCCGAGCGCCACCGTACTGCTGAGAATCTTTCAGGACGTCGCCGCCCGGTTCTGAAAGCCGCGACCTCAGGCGGAGACGGCACCGACCAGAGCCGGCATCGGCACCACGAAGAGGTCTGCGGTGGCGATGCGTCGCACTGCGCGGTGCAGGGTGACCGATTGAAGTAACCCGTTGCCGTCCACCGTGTAGTCGACCTCGAGCACTCCCGCGGCGGTACCGATTCGGATGGTTCCCGGACGGCCGGACCCTGCGTTGGCAGTGACGACCCCACCGATGACCGTTGCCGCTGCGGCCACAGCCACCGCGGAGGTCAGTCCGATCGCCGGGTGCGGGGCCATCATCGAGAGCATGCGTACCGAGATGTCGTAGTCGGCGGAGGCAACGTGCTCACCCGTCGTCGTCACGTACTCCCGCGGCGGGCCGACGATCCCGACCTTCGGAATGGCATGCGAGACAGGTTCTTCGGGCTTGCTCAGCCCCATCCGCAGAGCGGCCTGTCGGCGTAGCGCGATCAGAGTGGGGACGTGAGCGGCGACGACATCGTTGGGCTCCGACCCGGTCAATCCGAAATCGGCGGCGTCGAACAATGCGGCGGGCGCACCCGCTCGAACGAACGTTCCGCGGAACTCGTTGCCGCCGAATGCGACTCGATCGACCTCGGCACCGGTGGGAAGCATCGTCACTCGATCCGACGCCGGATCGGTGAAGGTCAACCCCACCGGGACGCCGAGAGCCGTGGTGCCGGGGACGGACGCGTCGCCCTCGGCAGGAATGCGTCCGCCGGGGGTCGCGATCTCCGCCGCCAGAATTGCGCCGGTGTTCTCGTTGCGCATCCGGACCACGGTGACGTGGTCGTCCACGGCGACGAGACCGGTCTGCACGGCGTAGAGGCCGATTGCCGTCGCACAGTTTCCGCAGTTGCTACCCCACTCCACGGTGCGGTTCTCGATGGCGACCTGAGCGAACAGGTAGTCGACATCGATACCGGGTGCGCTGGAGCGTCGAACGATGGCGGCCTTGGAGGTGGTGGAGCTGCCGCCCCCGACCCCGTCGAGCTGACGCGGGTCACCCGATCCGAAGGCCGCGGTCAGGATGTTGTCGAGACCGCCGGCGTCGGCGATGTACGGGTCGATGTCGACCGCGTTGAACAGCCAGCACTTGCTGGTGCCTCCACGCATCCACGTTCCACGAAGAGTGAACATCTGGTGTGCCTTCCGATCAGGATCCGATGCTTCCACCCTGCGACAGAGGATGGTCAAGCACAATTACGAAATATGTTCAGGCCGTGCAGGAGCGCTTAACGCGCGCGTCCCGGTCAGAACAGCTCGGGCACGACCACCAGGATCAACCAGCACAGGGCCGGCGCGATGGCGACGACGATTCCTGCATTGAGCAGCAGCTGACGGTAGAAGCGCGGGCGCTCGATGTTCTGAGCGTTGGCCAGCACGAGCGCACCGTTGGTGGAGAAGGGCGAAACGTCGACGACGGTCGCCGAGATAGCCAGAGCAGCGACGACTCCGACGACCGGCAGTGCACCGGTTCCCAGCAGCGGCATGGCCAGCGGAATGACGGCGGCCAGAAGGGCGGTGGAGGACGCGAACGCCGAGGTGATGCCGATGACGTAGCAGAGCACGATGGCCACGATGATCGGAGCGCCGATGGTGATCGCCATTTCGGCCAGGTGATCGATGGTGCCCACTTCTTGCAGGATCGAGATGTAGGTGACCATGCCGGCGACCAGCAGAACCGTCGACCAACTGATGTCTGCGATGGCCTCGTTCTGCTTCTTCAGATCCGTGAACGCCAGGACCGCTCCGGCTCCGATGGCGATGAAGCTGATTGGCAGGTGCAGTACGAGAACGAGTATCAGGAGTGCGCCGATGAGGAAGAGCGTGAGCTTCTGGACGAACGTGACCGGGGCCGGGGCGTCGACCAGGGTGGTAGTGGTCGGACGAGTGAGCACCTGGGTGCTGCCGCCTGCCGAGCTGCCGCCGCCGGTACCGCCGCCGGTGGGGACGGACGTCTTGACCGGCGTTCCGCCGACGGGGCCACTGCCGGGAGCGGGGTCGGTGGACCCCGTTGCGGTGTACTCGAAGCCCTTCATGCGGGCCAGGGCCGCGTAGCCGACAACCGTCAGCACCGAGAGCAGCAGGTTAATGCCGTAGCTGGCGAAGAACAGCGTCCACGGGTTCAGGGCGAGGCCGTTGTTCTCGACGATGTCGCGAACCAGGACACCGGAAACGGAGATCGGGGAGAACGCGCCTGCATGGGCACCGTTGATGACCATGATGCCCATGACCAGCGGGCTCATGCCGGTTCGAGCTGCGAATGCCATGGCTGCAGGCACGATAAGCGCGACCGCGGCGGGGCTGAAGGTACCGAGTGCAGTCAGGACCGAGGCGACGAAGAAGAACACCCACGGAACCACCGTCACCCGGCCGTGCACCGCTCTGATGCAGCTGTTGACCAACAGATCGATGGTGCCGTTGCGTTTGGCCATACCGAAGAAGTAGGTGACGCCGACGATGGTCAACACGATCGAGCTGGGGAACTCGTTCAGGATTTCCTTGTCGTCGAATCCCAGTGCGAAGTACCCGACCACGAAGGCACCGATGAAGCCGAGGATGCCGATGTTGATCGGAAAGAAGGTTGCGATCACGAACATCGCAACCAATGCGATGAGCGGGAGGATCTCGATGGAGGTCATGGGCGTCTTTCAGGTGGCTGGTAAGTGCTCGGTTACATCCGCACTCGAACGTTGTCCCTGTCACATTATTGACGCCGGCCTTTTAGGACAATATCGTTTTGCTACCTGGTCGTTTAGCTGAGCTGAAAGATATCCGTATGAACCACACGTTCGACGTCGTGACGTTGTTTCTTCTTCTCGACATCGCCGAGGCCGGATCGCTGACGGCCGGTGCCGAGCGGGCGAACATGACCCCCTCCGCGGCGTCCCAACGCATCAGCAAACTCGAACACGGCATCAAACAACCGGTGTTGACCCGCCTGCCACGCGGCGTACAACTCACCGAAGCCGGCGAAATCCTTACCAGCCGCGCCCGCTTGTTTCGACGGGAGATGCGCGCCGCGAGCGGCGACCTCGAAGCGATCCGAGGGCTCGAACGCGGTTCGGTTCGCCTCGGCTCGTTTCCCACGGTCAGCGCGTCGCTGCTCTCCGACGCACTGAAGGACTACCACTCGCGGTGGCCCGGCGTCGACGTCCGCGTGCGATCGGCGGTACGCCCGCAGTTGCTCGACATGCTGCATTCGAGCGAAATCGACCTGGCGCTGCTGTGGAGCTACGCCTGGACGGAGGAGGCAGAACGATCACTGTCACTCGAGCCGCTGATGGAAGACCCGACCGTGCTGCTGCTGCCGATCGACGACGATCGGGTCCAGCACGACGTGTCGCTGCACGACCTTAGTGACGCGCGATGGATCATCCGCAGCAACGACCACCCGGCTGCCGAAGTTCTCTATCGCAGTTGTCGCGTAGCAGGCTTCGAGCCCGACGTCGTCTACGAGGCACACGATTATCAGGAGATCGAGGCCATGGTGGCTGCCGGTGTCGGCATCGCCATGGTGCCCGGGTTGTCGGTGATTCACCATCGACCCGACGTCACCACCATCGACTTCCCGGACACGGATCGGGTGCCGACGCGCGTCATCTACATCGCGTCACTCGCCAGGCGTCAATACACCCCGGCGATGTATGCCATCTCGACCGCGCTGCGCGGTGCCGCCGAGCGCATCGCGGCTGCGACTACAACAGTTCCCTGATCGCGTTCTCGAAGCCGGTGACGTGTTCGAGGGTCAGTTCGGCAGCGGTATCGGCGTCGCCGTCGATGATCGCCTGAAGCAACACGACGTGCTCACGGACATGGCCGGCCACGTTCGGGAGTCGGTCGAGAAACAGGCACCAGATGCGCGTGGCGTGCGCGTCGAGGCTGACCAGAATGTCTTCGAGGTGGGGATTGCCCGACGCCCGATAGATCTCTCGATGCACCGCAACATCTTTGCGCAGCACCTCGCGTGAATCGTCGGTGTCGTCGATGCTCGCAATGGAGGCCGCGAGCTCGGCCAGCCGGTCTCGGGCCGCCCGTGTCGCCGTCCGCGCCGCACGAGCCGAGGCCGCCGGCTCGAGCTGCTTGCGGATCTCCGAGATGTTGGCCAGGTCGGTCATGTCGACGGCGGTCGCGAAGGTTCCGCGTCGGGGATACGCGACGACGAGACGCTCACGTTCGAGTCGTTTGAGACCCTCACGAATCGGTGTGCGCCCCAGCCCCAATTGCTCGGCCAGGCGGTCGTCGTTGATCGGTTCACCGGGACGAATTTCCAGCATGATCAGCTGCTCACGCACTATTTCGTAGGCTCGATCGGCATTGGTTCCGACAAACTGCGTTGCATCCATCACCGGCTGAATTTCGATCGTCATCTTGTCTGCTCACTCCCGGTCGACGCCCCGCCCTTGACGGCTCTGCTTTGTGATCTTACTCTATTGGCATCTTGATATATCAGTTCCAGATCATTGATCTTCCAGAAGGGCGGCCATCTTGACGCAGGACTTCGCACCGACGGCGACGGCACCGCACCCGAGAGGCGTGACGAACCGAGTACTCGCCGATCTCGACCCCGAGGTGCACCGCGCGATCAGTGCCGAGCTCGGCCGCCAGCAGAACACCTTGGAAATGATCGCGAGTGAGAACTTCGCACCATTGGCCGTCATGCAAGCGCAGGGTTCGGTACTGACGAACAAGTACGCCGAGGGCTACCCCGGCCGGCGCTACTACGGCGGATGCGAGAACGTCGACGTCATCGAGCAACTCGCGATCGACCGGCTCAACGCCTTGTTCGGATCGTCGTTCGCCAACGTGCAGCCGCACTCCGGTGCGCAGGCCAATGCCGCTGCCATGGCGGCACTGCTACAGCCGGGCGATTCGATTCTTGGTCTCGCACTCGCCCACGGCGGACACCTCACGCACGGCATGAAGCTGAACTTCTCCGGCAAGCTGTACGACGTCTCGGCCTACCACGTCCGCGAAGACGACCATCTCGTCGACATGGCAGAGGTGGAGCGCCTCGCCCACGAGCACCGTCCCAAGCTGATCATGGCCGGTTGGTCCGCCTACCCGCGCCACCTCGACTTCGCCGAATTCCGCCGCATCGCAGACGAAGTCGGTGCCTACCTGATGGTGGACATGGCGCACTTCGCCGGCCTGGTCGCCGCCGGACTGCACCCGTCACCGGTACCGCACGCACACGTGGTCACCTCGACGACGCACAAGACGCTCGGCGGACCGCGCGGCGGCGTCATCATCACCAACGACGCCGCGCTGGCGAAGAAGTTCAACTCCTCGGTCTTTCCCGGTCAGCAGGGCGGGCCCCTCGAACACGTCATCGCCGGCAAGGCCGTCGCCTTCAAACTCGCTGCCGAAGAGGACTTTCGGGAACGGCAGCAGCGCACCCTCGAAGGCGCGAAGATCTTGGCCGATCGACTGTTGACCGACGACGCAGCAGCCGCAGGCATCGACGTGGTCTCGGGCGGCACCGACGTCCACCTCGTTCTCGTGGACCTGCGCAAGTCCGAACTGGACGGCAAGCAGGCCGAGGACAGACTCCATCACGTCGGAATCACCGTGAACCGCAACGCAGTTCCGTTCGATCCACGGCCACCCATGGTGAGCTCCGGAGTCCGCATCGGCACCCCGGCCCTCGCGACCCGCGGCCTGGACGCCACGGCCTTCGCCGAGGTCTCCGACGTCATCGCCCACGCGTTGCGTCCCGACACCGACGACCGCGGACTCGATGCACTGCGAATCCGGGTCGAAGCCGTCGCCGCGCAGTTCCCCCTCTACTCCGACCTGACGGAAGGCTACCGATGACCGCCCCCGCAACCCCTCCGGGCGCACATCTGCCCGACCACCCGGACTTCCTGTGGCGCAACCCCGAGCCGAAGAAGTCGTACGACGTCGTGATCATCGGCGGCGGCGGACACGGCCTGGCCACCGCGCACTACCTCGCCAAGAACCACGGCATCACCAATGTGGCTGTGCTGGAGAAGGGGTGGCTCGCCGGCGGAAACATGGCGCGCAACACCACCCTCATCCGGTCCAACTACCTGTGGGACGAGAGCGCGCGCATCTACGAGCACTCGCTGAAACTGTGGGAAGGGCTCGCCGACGACCTCGACTACCCCATCCTGTTCAGCCAGCGCGGCGTCCTCAACCTCGCGCACAGCCTGCAGGACGTGCGCGACAGCGTGCGACGCGTCGAGGCCAACCGACTCAACGGCATCGACGCTCAGTGGGTCAACCCCGACGAGGTCAAGAAGCTGTGCCCGATCGTCAACATCTCCAGCGACATTCGCTACCCGGTGCTCGGTGCGACGTACCAGCCACGCGCCGGCATCGCCAAGCACGACTACGTCGCCTGGGGATTTGCCCGACGCGCCGACGCGGCCGGTATCGACATCATCCAGAACTGTGAGGTCACCGGCTTCACCACCGACGGCAACCGCGTCACCGGGGTGAAGACCACGCGTGGCGACATCGCCACCGGCCAGGTCGCGCTCTGTGCAGCCGGGCACACCTCGACGCTGACGGACATGCTCGGCATCAAGACTCCGCTGCAGAGCCATCCGCTGCAGGCCCTCGTCTCGGAGTTGCTCGAGCCCGTGCATCCCACGGTCGTCATGTCGAATGCCGTGCACGTGTACGTCTCTCAGGCCCACAAGGGCGAACTGGTGATGGGTGCAGGCGTCGACTCCTACAACGGCTACGGCCAGCGCGGTGCGTTCCACATCATCGAACGGCAGATGGCGGCTGCGGTGGAGTTGTTCCCCGTCTTCGCTCGCGCGCACCTGCTGCGCACCTGGGCCGGCATCGTGGACGTCTGCCCCGATGCCTCCCCCATCGTCGGACGCACGCCGTTCGACAACGTGTTCCTCAATTGCGGTTGGGGTACAGGCGGATTCAAGGCCACCCCCGGTGCCGGTTGGTGCCTGGCCGACACCATCGCCAACGACGAGGTGCACGAGTACATCGCACCGTTCAGTCTGGACCGATTCGTCACCGGCGCGCTGGTGGACGAGCACGGTGCCGCAGGCGTGGCGCACTAGTTTCTCCGCCCCGACACACGCAGCACCCGAACGAGAAATCTTGGAGTGGCAATGCAATTGATCGAATGCCCGTGGTGCGGGAGTCGAGAAGAGACCGAGTTCCACTACGGCGGCCAGGCGCACATCGCCTACCCCGAGGATCCCTCGGCTCTGACCGACGAACAGTGGGCGCACTTCGTGTTCTTCCGCGACAACCCCAAGGGGCTCTTCGCGGAACGGTGGAGCCACAGCGCGGGCTGCCGGCGTTGGTTCAACGCCGTGCGGGACACCGCCACCTATCGAATCCACAGTGTCTATCGCCTCGACGACCCGAAGCCGGTGAACCCATGACCGCATTCCGCACCGCATCCGGCGGCCGCATCGACCGCACGAGCACCTTCGACTTCACGTTCGGCGGCTCGGCCCTGCAGGGCCACCCGGGCGACACGCTGGCATCTGCGTTGCTCGCCAACGGCATTCATCAGGTCACCACCAGCATCAAGCTCGGCAGGCCCCGTGGATTCACCGCTGCATGGGCCGAGGACACCGGCGGGCTCGTACAGATCGAGGAGCCGTTCCCCGAGCCGATGCTGCTCGCCACGACGATCGAGCTGTACGACGGCCTGGTCGCTCGCGGCATCCCCGGGCAAGGCCGACTCGCCGAGATCTCCGACTCCGCCAAGTACGACGCCATGCACGCCCACGCCGACCTGTTGGTCGTCGGTGCCGGCCCGGCCGGTCTGACGACCGCTCTGGTCGCCGCCCGCAGTGGCGCTCGCGTGGTCGTCGTCGACGATCAGAGCGAGTTCGGCGGGTACCTGCTCGGCTCCGACGATGTCATCGACGGACGGCCGGCCCTGGACTGGGTTGCCGACGCGGTGGCCGAGTTGTCGACCTTCCCCGACGTGACCTTGCTGCGCCGCACCACCGCGTTCGGTTCCTACGACGACGGCTTCGTGCTCGCCCTCGAGCGCCGCACCGATCACCTGGGCTTGGAAGCTCCTGCAGCGCTGAGCCGTCAGCGAGTCTGGCGTATTCGCTCGCGTCACATCCTGGTGGCCACCGGTGCCCACGAGCGGCCCGTCGTCTTCACCGACAACGACCGACCCGGAATCATGTTGGCGCACAGTGCACGTACGTTCCTGCATCGCTACGGCGTGACGGTAGGAACCGAGGCCGTGGTGTTCACCACCAACGACAGCGCGTACAAGGCAGCCGTCGATCTGCACGACGCCGGGGTCCGCATCGCGCGCATCGTCGATGCCCGCTCCGAGGCACCGGAACACTGGCTCGGCCTGTGCCGCGAGCGCGGTATCGAGGTGCGCACCGGCAGCGTCGTATCCGGCACACGCGGCGACACCCGCGTCACTCATGCATTGGTCACCGGTGCCGACGGTGCCACCGACACCGTGGCGTGCGACGTACTGCTCGTCAGCGGCGGTTGGAACCCCGCCGTCCACCTGTTCAGCCAGGCCCGCGGAAAGCTGCGCTACGACGGCGAACTCGGTGCGTTCGTCCCGGCGGACGACGTCGAGGGCATCAGCGTAGCCGGATCGGCCTCGGGAGTGTTCGATCTGGCAGGATGCCTCCGCGACGGCAACTCGGCCGCGGCAGGTGTGCTGACCCGTCTCGGCTTCGACGTCACCGAAACGTCGCCACCAGCAGTCGAATCCGTGCCCAGCAGCGAGTCGCTGGTGCTGTGGCGGGTGCGCGACGACTTCGGAGCCGACAGCCAGTTCGTCGACGTGCAGCGTGACGCGACGGTGGCCGATCTGGTCCGCGCCGTCGGTGCAGGCATGTCGTCGATGGAGCACATCAAGCGCTTCACCACGATCGGCACCGCGCACGATCAGGGCAAGACCTCCGGTGTGGTGTCCTCGGGCATCGTGGCGGAACTGCTCGACAAGCCGGTGGAGAACCTGGGCACCACCACCTTCCGACCGCCGTACACCCCGGTGGCGTTCGCGGCGTTGGCCGGCCGCAACCGCGGCATGGCTTTCGACCCGGAACGGGTTACTGCAGTGCATGATTGGCACGTCGCCCGCGGCGCGGTCTTCGAGGACGTCGGACAGTGGAAGCGGCCCCGCTACTATCCACTGCCCGGCGAGGAGATGCACGACGCCGTGCTCCGCGAGTGCGCGGCCGTGCGTGCGAGCGTCGGCATGCTCGACGGTTCGACACTGGGCAAGATCGACGTACAGGGCCCCGATGCCGGTGTGGTGCTGGACATGTTCTACACGAACATGATGAGCAACTTGAAGGTCGGCATGGTTCGCTACGGCGTGATGTGCGGTGCCGACGGCATGGTGATCGACGACGGCACCGTGATGCGGTTGGCGGACGACCGATTCCAGGTATTCACCACCACGGGCGGCGCAGCAGGAATGCTCGACTGGATGGAGGAGTGGCTGCAGACCGAATGGCCGCACCTGGCGGTTCGGCTGACGTCGGTGACCGAGCAGTGGGCCACGTTCCCCGTCGTCGGACCGCGCTCCCGCGACCTCGTCGGCGAGATCTTCCCCGAGCTCGACGTCTCCAACGAGGCGTTCCCGTTCATGGCCTGGCGTGACGCCTCGGTCGACGGTGTGCCGGTACGCGTGGCGCGCATCAGCTTCTCCGGTGAACTGGCCTTCGAGGTGAACATCGATTCTTGGCACGCCCACGCACTGTGGTCGCGGCTGATCCATGCGGGCGAGAAGTACGGCATCACCCCGTACGGCACCGAGACCATGCACGTGCTGCGGGCCGAGAAGGGCTACCCCATCGTCGGCCAGGACACCGACGGGACCGTCACCCCACAGGACCTCGGTATGAGCTGGGCGGTATCGAAGAAGAAGCTCGACTTCATCGGAAAGCGCTCGTTCGACCGTGCCGAGAACCGGAACCCGTTGCGCAAGCAGTTCGTCGGGCTCCTGCCCGTCGATCGGGAGACCGTCCTCCCCGAGGGCTCGCAGATCATCGAGCACTCCGAGAGCGGCGTCCTCCCCGAGCTTCCGGTTCCGATGCTCGGCCACGTCACGTCGAGTTACGCCAGCGCAGAATTGGGCAGGCCGTTCGGGCTGGCCCTGCTCGAGGCCGGGCGTGACCGACTCGGCGACATCCTGCACGTCCCGGTGGGCGACACCCTCGTCGCCGTGGAAGTCACCGGCTCCGTACTCGTCGACCCGGAAGGTAACCGCCGTGATGGCTGACCGACTCGCCGCCAGAAGCCCACTCGCAGAAGCAGTTCTGCCGGACTCGTCTGCTGTCCGCATCGTGGAGGAGCCGTTCCTGGCCGGGATCGACCTGTGGGTCGACCCGAGCGGGCCGGGCGGTGCCGCTGCCTCGGCCGAGCTCGGCACCGAGCTGCCCGGCCCCGGACGCGTTGCCGAGGGCACGAACACCACCGCGATCTGGCTCGGCCCGGAGGAGTGGCTGGTGATCGGGGCGGGCCTCGATCCGGTCGAACTCGAACACCGTCTCGGCTCGGCCGTTCGTGAGCATCGCGGTGCGGCAACCGATGTGTCCGCACAGCGAACCAGTCTGCGCCTGAGCGGTTCCCGGGCCCGCGACGTGCTGGCGAAAGGGTGCTCGATCGATCTGCACCCCCGCGTCTTCCCGGCCGGGTCGACGGTACAGACGATGCTGGCGATGGCAGGCATGATTCTCATTGCCTGTGACGACACCGGAACGGACTATCGCATCCTGGTGCGCTCGTCGTTCGCACGCTATCTCGCAGCCTGGCTGACCGACGCGGCCGAGGAATACACCGACGCCGGCTGAGTCGGACCACCGAACCCGACGCGAGAGAAAAGGTGACCGCAGTGCTCACGACCGTCTCCACGGCAACCCGGGCAGCCGATGCCCGCGACCGGCTGCTGACCCGGCTGACGACCTCGCATCCGGTCGTCTGCGGGATCGTCAACGTCACCCCGGATTCGTTCTCCGATGGCGGCCACTTCCTGGACTCGGATCGTGCTGTGGCGCATGCTCTGTCGATGGTCGACGAGGGTGCCGAACTGCTCGACATCGGCGGTGAGTCGACCAGGCCGGGGGCAACCCCACCCACCGTCGACGAGGAGATCGAACGAGTCGTACCGGTGATCGACGCCCTGTCCAGGCTTACCTCGACACCGCTGTCGGTCGACACCTCACGGCCCGAGGTGATGCGAGAGGCGGTACTCGCCCGGGCGAGTGTCATCAATGACGTTCGTGCTCTTCGTCTTCCGGGCGCACTCGCCGCAGCTGCCGAACTGGACGTTGCCGTATGCCTGACGCACATGCAGGGCGAGCCGGCGACGATGCAGCATTCCCCTCGGTACGGCGATGTCACGGCAGAGGTCCGCCAGTTCCTCGACGACCGGGCCGCCGAATGCATCCGGGCCGGAATCCCGGCGTACCGCATCCTGGTCGATCCCGGATTCGGGTTCGGGAAAACTCTCGAACACAATCTGCAACTGCTGCAGGGCCTTCGGGCGCTCACCGCGGCCGGGCGACCGATCATGGCGGGTCTGTCGCGGAAGGGAATGATCGGTGCCATCACCGGCCGAGAGGTCGACGGCCGACTCGCCGGATCACTCGCCGCCGCGATTATCGCGGCCCAGAACGGGGCGTCACTCCTGCGGGTTCACGACGTCGCCGCCACCATCGACGCACTGGCCGTGATGCGGGCAGTGCGGTCGCTCGACGTACTGCCCTCACACCCAGGTCAATCCACGACGAATGCCGAGGCCACCTCATGACCGCATCCCTCTCCTCCGCCCGTCGGCTCTTCAGCGCCGAGCACGGTTGGATGGCCGTCGACCCGTTCGGCTCACCCGCCCAGACTCCGAGCCGTGTGGGGGTGACGCCGGCAGCGTTGGCCGACGCCGCCGACATCGTCGGCGTCGATCTTCCGTCGGTACGTACCGTGCTCACCGCCGGTGATGCGTGCGGCACCATCCACACCTCCGCCGGCTCGGTCACGGTGTACGCCCCGGCGAGCGGCATGGTCACGATCGTCAACCCCGCTGTGCGCGAGGACCCGTCGCTCGTCGCTGCCGATCCACTCGATACCGGCTGGCTGTTCGCGGTCCTGACTCCTGCGGCCTCGTCGTTCGACGACCTGACCATGCGCGAGCCGACCGGCGCAGTTCGGACGACCTCATGACCATCAGTGTTTTCGACCTCTTCTCCGTCGGAGTCGGCCCCTCGAGTTCGCACACCGTCGGACCGATGCGCGCGGCCGCTCGATTCGTCGACGACCTGCGGACGATGTCTGCGTTCGACGACGTTCGAGAGCTGGCGGTCGATCTGTACGGCTCGCTGGCCGCGACCGGAGCCGGCCACGGCACCATGACCGCCGTACTGCTGGGGCTGGAAGGCCATGCGCCCGAGACCATCACGACCGAGGTCATGGAAGAACGGCAGGCATCGATGGCGGCCACCGGCCGCATCGTCTTCGGTGGTCACCGCGAGATCGACCTGACGGTCGACGACATCGTGCTGCGTCCGTTGACGGTATTGCCGTTCCACCCGAACGGGATGAAACTGACTGCCCGCGCAGCGGATTCGACCGAACTGCACAGCGAGATGTACTTCTCCGTCGGTGGCGGCTTCGTGGTGACCGAGGCCGAAAGCGTCGAGGCCGTCGCACCCCTCGCCTCCGCGAACGGATTCGCGTCGGCCAAGGAACTACTTCAGCTCTGTGAACGTCGGCGCTGCAGCATCAGTGACGTCATGACCGAAGTCGAACTCGAACGCCGCACGCACGAGGAGATTCGGGACGCGCTGCTGCACATCCGTGACGTCATGGTCGAGTGCGAGGTTCGCGGCATCTCCCGCGACGGCTACCTTCCCGGCGCGCTGGGAGTGCGGCGTCGAGCACGGGACTGGTTCCTGCGGCTCGATGCCGAGGATCCGAACCGTTCGAGCGAATTCGCCGAGGACTGGGTCAATCTCGTCGCCCTCGCCGTCAACGAGGAGAACGCCTCCGGCGGACGAATCGTCACAGCACCCACCAACGGCGCGGCCGGCATCATCCCGGCCGTGCTGCACTACGCCACTCGCTACACCGCCGCTGGGATCGCAGATCCCGACGGCAGCACGGTGCGCTTTCTGCTCACCGCCGGCGCGATCGGATCGCTCTACAAGGAGATGGCGTCGATCTCCGGTGCCGAAGTGGGCTGCCAGGGCGAGGTGGGTTCGGCGGCGTCGATGGCCGCAG
Organism: Rhodococcus sp. Leaf233; assembly: GCF_001426165.1. Lineage (NCBI taxonomy): Bacteria > Bacillati > Actinomycetota > Actinomycetes > Mycobacteriales > Nocardiaceae > Rhodococcus > Rhodococcus sp. Leaf233. The sequence goes on along the minus strand of NZ_LMRO01000001.1, from coordinate 7,269 downwards.
CCGGTCTGGCCGAGGTACTGGGCGGCACACCCGAACAGGTGGAGAACGCCGCCGAGATCGCGATGGAACACAGCCTCGGTCTCACGTGCGACCCCATCGGCGGGCTGGTGCAGATTCCGTGCATCGAACGCAACGCGATCTCGGCGGGTAAGGCCATCAATGCCGCACGAATGGCATTGCGCGGCAACGGTACCCACCGCGTCAGCCTGGACCAGGTGATCGAGACGATGCGGTCCACCGGGGCCGACATGCACTCGAAGTACAAGGAGACCTCCAGCGGCGGCCTCGCGATCAACGTGCCGGTCAATTTCGTGGAGTGTTAGAGCGTGGAGTGCTAGAGGCCGAGAACTTTTCTCCACCGCCACACAACGACGAGGGGCCCGTACCGATTCGGTACGGGCCCGTCGTGCGTGTCGGCTCAGCTGAAGATGACCGTCCGGTGTCCGTGCAGCAGGACGCGATTCTCGCAGTGCCAGCGGACCGCTCGCGAGAGTGCGAGTGCCTCTGCGTCCTGTCCGACGGTGGCCAGACGAGACGGGTCGTGAGTGTGGTCGATACGAATGACCTGCTGCTCGATGATCGGGCCCTCGTCCAGGTCGGGGGTGACGTAATGCGCTGTCGCTCCGACCTGCTTGACGCCCCGGTCGAAGGCCTGGTGGTAGGGCTTCGCGCCCTTGAAGCCGGGCAGGAACGAGTGATGGATGTTGATCGCCTTGCCGTGCAGCGCTCGACACGTCTCGTCGGAAAGCACCTGCATGTAGCGGGCCAGTACCACCAGGTCGACCTCGTACTCGGCGACGAGGTCGAGCAGGCGTTGCTCGGCCTCGGCCTTGGTACCCGGGGTGACGGGAACGTGGACGAACGGCAGCCCGGCGGCCTCGGCCATCGGCCGCAGCACCTCGTGATTGCTCACCACGGCCACCAGTTCGCCGCCGAGATTCTTTGAGCGCCAACGGAAGATGAGGTCGTTGAGGCAGTGCCCCATCTTGGACACCATGACGAGCACGCGCGGCTGGCTGCAGCCGTTGAAGGTGTACGTCATCGCGAATCGGTCGGCCACCTCGCGGAAGCTGTCCGTCAGCTTCTCGATGTCGGTGGCACCGCTGGCCACGAACGAGGTGCGAAGGAAGAACGAGCCGTCCGTGGAGTCGTCGAACTGTTGGTGTTCGGCGATGTCGCAGTCGTTGTCGAAGAGGAACGCACTGACGGCCCGGACGATGCCCGGCCGCTGGCCGCAGCTGAGCGTGAGGGTGAAGTTCTCGGTCATCGAATCTCCTGGTACTGGTGGGTCGTCAGCTGCGGATCTTGGCCATCTCGGGGTCGACGAGAGGCTCGGCCACGACGGTGGCGGACACGAGCCGATCGAAGTATCGAATCTGTACTGCTGCACCGGGTTCTGCGCTACCGGTAGGAACCCAGGCGTAGGCGATCGGCGCACCGACGGTGTGCCCGAACGAGGCGCTGGTGACGTAGCCGGCGGGTTCGCCGTCCACCAGGACCGGCTCGTGGCCGAGTACCACCGACGTGCCGTCGTCGATCTTCAGGCAGACCAACTTCTTGGAGACGGTGTCGTCGGACATCTCGAGTACGGCGTCGCGGCCGCGGAATTCGCCCTTCTGGGGGCGCACTGCGAAGCCGAGACCTGCCTCGTAGGGATTGTGCTCGGTGGTCATGTCCGAACCCCACGACCGGTAGCCCTTCTCCATGCGCAGGCTGTTGAATGCAGCGCGCCCGCCGGCGATGATCCCGAACTCGGAACCGGCCTGCCACAACATGTCCCACAGTCGCTGGCCGTAATCGGCGGTGGTGTACAGCTCCCACCCGAGCTCGCCCACGTACGACAATCGCATCGCCGTGACGGGCACTCCCCCGATACGAACCTGCTTGCAGCGGAAGTACTTGAAGTTCTCGTTCGAGAAGTCGTCCTGGGTGAGCTTCTCGACGACCTCGCGGGCATGCGGACCCCACAGGCCGATGCAGCACGTGGATCCGGTGATGTCGTCGACGGTGACGCTGCCGTCACTCGGTGCTTCACGGCGGAGGTAATCGAAGTCGAGGTTGCCGTTGGCTCCGACCTGGAACTCGTCGGCAGACAACCGCGCCACGGTGAGATCGCTTCGGACGCCGCCCTTCTCGTCGAGAGCCAGCGTGTACGTGACGGCCCCGACGGACTTGTCCATCTTGCCGGACGTCAATCCCTCCAACAGTGCCAGCGCACCGGGTCCGCGTACGCGTAGCCGCTTGAGCGGGGTCATGTCGTACATGGCGACGGACGTACGGGTCTTCCACGCCTCGGCCGCGGCAATGGGCGAATGGAACATCGACGCCCACTCGTCGCGCTCGGGCGGCTGCCACTCGGCGGGAAGCTGGTGCACCAGATCGGCATTGGCCTCGTACCAGTGCGGGCGTTCCCACCCGCCGCCTTCGAGGAACACGGCACCGAGCTGATGCTGCCGCGCGTTGAAGGGACTGACCCGAACGTCACGCGGGGACAACCGCGGCTGCGAGGGATGCAGCACGTCGTAAATCTCGACGAAGTTCTGCTGCGAGGTTTCGCTGACGTACGAGGGATCGAGCTGGAAATCCTCGAAGCGGTTGACGTCGCATCCGTGGAGCTCCACCTCGGAGCGTCCGTCGACCAGCAACTGTGCGATGGCCCGGCCGACTCCGGCCGAGTGCGTCACCCACACGGCCTCGGCGATCCAGAAGCCCTTGACATCCGGGGATTCACCGAGCAGCGGTCCGCCGTCGGGGGTGAACGAGAAGACTCCGTTGAAGCCGTGGTCGATCTTGGCGGTCTCCAGGCAGGGCAACAGCAGCTTGGACTGCTCCCACGACGGCGCGAAATCCTCCTGCGTGAAGTCGAGCATGGACGGCATCGCCTCGTCGGACACACCGTCCCCGCCGGGCAGGGTCTTGGTGTCGACTGGCATCGGGCGGTGCGCGTAGGTTCCGATGCCGAGACGGTCGACGTGCTCGCGGAAGTACAGGTCCTGATCCTGATGACGAAGAATGGGCATGCCGGCCTCGGCCGCTTCGGTGTTGCGTCCCACCAGTTCCGGGATCTGATCGGTCTTGGCGTACTGGTGCGCCAAGGGCAGCAGCGGCACCTTCATGCCGACCAGTTCGCCCACATCGGGGCCCCAGAAGCCGGCGCAGGACACCACGATGTCGGCCTCGATGACGCCGTTGTCGGTTGCCACACCTGTGACGCGGCCACCCGTCTGTTCGATTCCGATGACCTTGGTGGAACCACGGAACACCGCTCCGCGCGATTCTGCGCGACGGGTGAGTGCCACGACGGCACGGGACGCTTTGGCAAGACCGTCGGTCTCGACGTACAGACCGCCGAGAACTCGCGAACGGTCGATCAGCGGATGCAGTTTGGCGCATTCGGACGGGTCGATGACCGATCCTTCGATGCCCCAGGACGTGGCCCAGCCCTGCTTGCGATGCAGGTCGGCCAGTCGCTCCTCGGTGGTGGCCACTTCGAGGCCGCCGAGCTGATTGAAGCACCACTGCCCGTCCACCTCGAGGCCCATGAACTTCTCGACCGTGTATCGGGCGAGTTCGGTCATGGTCTTGGATGCATTGGTCTGGAACACCAGACCCGGTGCGTGCGAGGTGGATCCACCCGTGAGAGGGAGCGGCCCCTGATCCAGCACGGTGATGCGATCCCAACCGCGTGCGGTGAGCTCGTCGGCCACGTTGGTACCGACTATGCCGGCGCCGATGATGACAACTCTCGGTGAACCCATGGTGGTCCTTCCGTATCGGGGTGGAGAGATGGAGCTCGGCCGAAGCGGTCCACGGCCTGCACGACAACTAACCAGAGATTGATATATCAAGAGTATGGGCAGGGATGGATGTGGTCAACCCCCGAAATACCGATGGTGCGGGACGCATAGTTTCACGTCCCGCACCATCGCTCACTTCACTTGCCGGCCTTGACTTTCGGCGGGGCCTTGGGGTTCTTGACGATGAACGGATCGTTCGTGACGTCCTTGTACAGCGAGACACACGTACCGATCATCACCAGCACGAACGGTGCCGCCACGATGATGGTCATCGTCTGCAACCCGTTGAGGGCGTCCGAACCTCCCGTCCACAGCATCAGGATCGCGATGCCGCCGGTGACGACACCCCAGAAGGCGACGACCCCACGGGACGGATCCAGGGTGCCCCGTTGCGACAGCGTGCCCATCACGATCGAGGCAGCGTCGGCACCACTGACGAAGAAGATGCCCACCAAGACCATCACCAACACCGACGAGATGCCGGCCAACGGGAAGTGGTCGAGAACCGCGAACAGCTGCGACTCCGGCTTGCCCAGGGCCACCAGATCCTCTGTTCCCTTCTGCTGCTCGCCGATTGCCGCTCCACCGAAGATCGAGAACCAGACCAAGCTCACCGACGTAGGGATGAGAATGACGCCGATGACGAACTGGCGGATGGTGCGGCCGCGACTGATGCGAGCGAGGAACATACCGACGAAGGGGGTCCACGAGATCCACCAGGCCCAGTAGAAGATCGTCCAGGACGAAAGCCAGGACTCGGTCTCGGGGCCACCGGATGCCGCCGAGCGCGCCGACATGCCGGCGATGTGCGCGGCGTAGTCGCCGAGAGTGGTGGGCAGCAGATTCAGGATCAGGACCGTGGGGCCCGCGACGAACACGAAGATCGCAAGCACGAGAGCCAGCACCATGTTGATGTTCGACAGCCACTGAATTCCCTTGGAAACCCCGGACACTGCCGAGGCCACGAACGCAAGTGTCAGGATGGCGACGACAGCCACGAGCAGAAGCGTCCCCGCTTGGTTGACCCAGCCGAGAACCTCGATACCGGAACCGATCTGGAGTGCGCCGAGGCCGAGGGATGCCGCGGTGCCGAACATCGTGGCGAAGATCGCCAGAATGTCGATGACCTTGCCGATGGGGCCTTCGGCGCGGCGACCGATCAACGGAATGAACGAGGAGCTGATGAGCTGCTTGCGGCCCATCCGGTAGGTGCCGTAGGCGATGGACAATCCGACCACCGCGTACATCGACCAGGGATGCAGTCCCCAGTGGAAGATGGCTGTCGAAAGTGCCGTTCCCACAGTGGAATCGGTGATTCCGGGCGGCGGGGTGACGAAATGAGTGAGGGGCTCGGCCACTCCCCAGAAGATCAATCCGATTCCCATGCCGGCGCTGAACATCATTGCGATCCAGCTGACGGTGTTGAATTCGGGCTTCTCACCGTCTTTGCCGAGCGGAATCTTTCCGTAGCGACTGAGCGCGAGCCACAGCGCGAAGATCACGAACCCGGTGGCCGAGAAGATGAACAGCCAGCCGACGTTGGTCACGACCCAGTCGAGTACCGACGCGTTGACGGACTTCATGTTCTCGGTGCCGAGGATGCCCCATGCCAGAATCGCGATCACGATGGCGGCGGTGATACCGAACACCACCTTGTCGGTGCGCGGCTTGCCCTCCTCTCCGTGGTGGTAGACCTCGAGGGGGCCGTAATGATGAGGGGCATGTTTCTCGGGTGCATCGACGCGAGTTTTGTCGCCCCGGGGTTTGCTGTTCGTTGTCACATCGTTCTCCCTCCGGCTCTCGCCGAATAGGTGTGTCGCCCGTGCACGCAGCGTGGGTGGTCGGATAGGTGCGCGACTCGTTGCTCTCTGCGCAACTACGATTTGTTTGGACTCGGACAAGACTGAGCCGACCCAGGGGCTATGTCAATAGATGGGCTGGTCATTTAGACGCGTTCATCACGGTTTTTCGAAACGGACAACGCCCCTGAACAGCATCTATGCATGTGTAAATGCCAAAAGTTGTCCGAATTCGATACTCGCTTTTAACATTCGATACTGCCCGGTAACTGATATATTAAGCCGATTCCACCACCGGCGCGGCCTCAAACGCCGCTCCTTCACCTCACCCAGGAGTACCAGTCATGCCGCAGCAGGTCCGCGCCGTCGTCGCCAAGAGCAAAGGCGAGCCCGTCTCGATCGAGACGATCACCATTCCCGATCCCGGCCCGAACGATGTCGTGGTCACCATCGCCGCGTGCGGGGTGTGTCATACCGATCTGCATTACCGCGAGGGCGGTTCCCGATCCCGGCCCGAACGATGTCGTGGTCACCATCGCCGCGTGCGGGGTGTGTCATACCGATCTGCATTACCGCGAGGGCGGTATCAACGACGAGTTCCCGTTCCTGCTCGGCCACGAAGCCGCAGGCACCGTCGAAACCATCGGCGACGCGGTCACTCATGTCGAGGTCGGAGATTTCGTGGTGTTGAACTGGCGGGCGGTGTGCGGGGAATGCCGAGCCTGCAAGAAAGGCACCCCCTGGTACTGCTTCGACACCCACAATGCATCGCAGAAGATGACCCTCGCCGACGGCACCGAACTCTCCCCGGCGTTGGGGATCGGGGCGTTCGCCGACAAGACCCTCGTCCACGAAGGACAATGCACCAAGGTCGACCCGGACTCCGATCCGGCGGTGGTCGGGTTGCTCGGGTGCGGGGTGATGGCCGGGCTCGGTGCGGCGATGAACACCGGCCACGTCTCGCGCGGGGATTCGGTGGCCGTGATCGGGTGCGGCGGTGTCGGTGATGCTGCGATCGCCGGAGCCCGCCTGGCGGGGGCATCGACGATCATCGCCGTCGACCGCGACAAGAAAAAACTCGACTGGGCTCTCGATCTCGGGGCCACGCACACCGTCGATGCCTCGCAGGTCGATGCCGTCGAGGCCATCCAGGAGCTCACCGGTGGGTTCGGGGCGGATGTGGTCATCGATGCCGTCGGCCGCCCGGAAACCTGGAAGCAGGCGTTCTACGCCCGCGATCTCGCCGGGACCGTCGTCCTCGTCGGGGTGCCGACCCCAGAGATGACATTGGAGATGCCGTTGATCGATTTCTTTTCCCGGGGTGGGTCGTTGAAGTCGTCGTGGTACGGCGATTGCCTGCCCGAGCGGGATTTTCCGATGTTGGTCGATCTGTACGAGCAGGGYCGGTTGCCGCTCGAGAAGTTCGTGACCGAACGGATCGGTCTCGGTGATATCGAGGCGGCGTTCGAGAAGATGCATCAGGGCACGGTGCTGCGTTCGGTGGTGGTCCTGTGAGCGGGCAGTTCCGGGTCGAGAAGGTGGTCACGTCGGGGACGTTCGCGCTCGATGGTGGCCAGTGGGAGGTCGACAACAACATCTGGTTGGTCGGTGACGACGACGAGGTGGTGATCGTCGATGCTGCGCATACGGCCGGTCCGATCGTCGATGCGGTC